>NZ_MJEJ02000031.1 GCF_002095435.2 Williamsia sp. 1138 | reverse complement strand
GTCGAGATCCTGCGCCTGCTGAGTTACTTCAACTCGGACTAGCGATTCCACCAAAAGAGCCCGCGACCATCTGGTCGCGGGCTCTTTTGATTGGGGTCAGGTTCAGCTCAGGCGCTCGAGCACCATGGCCATGCCCTGACCGCCACCGACGCACATGGTTTCGACGCCGAGGGTCTTGTCCTGGGTGGTGAGGTTGTTGAGCAGCGTTGCGGTGATGCGGGCTCCGGTCATGCCGAACGGGTGGCCCAGGGCGATAGCGCCGCCGGAGATGTTGAGTTTGTCGTGGTCGATGCCGAGTTCGTTGGCTGATCCGAGGACCTGGACGGCGAAGGCTTCGTTGATCTCGAACAGGTCGATGTCGGCGATGGACAGGCCGGCGTATTTGAGGGCTTTGCGGACGGCTTCGATGGGGCCCAGGCCCATGATCTCGGGGGACAGGCCGGTCGCGGCGGTGGCCACGATACGTGCCAGCGGGGTGAGTCCGAGGGCTTTGGCTTTGGTGTCGCTCATGATGACCAGTGCGGCAGCGCCGTCGTTGAGGGGGCAGGCGTTGCCGGCGGTGACGGTGCCGTCGGGGCGGAAGACTGGTTTGAGTTGGCTGATCTTGTCGTAGGTGGTGCCTGCGCGGGGGCCGTCGTCGGTGTCGACGACAGTGCCGTCGGCCAGGGTGATCGGTTCGATCTCACGGGCGAAGAAGCCTGATTTGATGGCCTCTTCGGCGCGGTTCTGGCTGCGCACGCCCCAGTGGTCCTGGTCTTCGCGGGAGATGCCGGTGAAGGAGGCGACGTTTTCGGCGGTTTCGCCCATGGGGATGTAGACGTCGGGGAGCAGGCCCTGCTCGCGGGGGTCGGACCACGTGCCGGCGCCGCCTTCGGCGGCCTTGGCGGTGCGGGCCATGGCGTCGGCGAACAGTGGGTTCTTGGTGTTGGGCCAGCCGTCGGCGTTGCCGGTTCCGAAGCTGGAGACGGATTCGACGCCGCCGGAGATGAAGACGTCGCCTTCGCCGGCGCGGATGGCGTGCATGGCCATGCGGGTGGTCTGCAGTGACGAAGAACAGTAGCGGTTGACGGTGACGCCGGGGACGTGGTCGAGGCCGACCTGGACGGCGACGGAGCGGGCGATGTTGAAGCCGGCTTGGCCGCCGGGCTGTCCGGACCCGAGGTGGAGGTCGTCGATGTCGGCGCGGTCGAGTTCGGGGATCTTGTTCAGCACGGCTTCGACCATCTGACGGGCCAATTCGTCCGGACGGACATCTTTGAGTGAGCCCTTACCGGCTCGGCCGATCGGTGAGCGGGCGGTGGCGACGATGACGGCCTCTGGCATGAAAACTCCCTTGAACTGAGGCGATATCACCTCTGCTGACTGCGGGCTCTGAAAAGTGCCCGACTTTCACGAATCCTACCAAGCGCTTGCTTGGCTCGTAGTCATGCCCGGACCCTTTGGGTGACGGTAGAGCTGACCCAAGATTCCAGCGATCTGTCTCACTGCTCTTCTAATATCCGCCAAAAATCGCGCGACCAGCTGGCCCCTTGGGCATCGCCGTCTATGGGACACATGGGGCACCGTTCATGAGGTAGATATGGGGTGCAAATCTTGGATCGCGCGTTGGCTCGTAGTCGTTCGTCCGAGCTCATCCTCCACCATGAACCACCTCGCACTACTGCTGTGACCACCACAGCATGGCTCGGTCGGCGCTTGATTCGGCGCGAGCGCGTTCGTCGCCCATACCGACGAAGTGGTTGACAGCCATGGGCCGCAGCACCATGGACACGGGATCGGCGAAGTGGTCGAAGTGGCCGGCCATCTCGAGGGTGACGAAACCGTGTACTGCGCTCCATAGTTCGGCCGCGATCTGGTTGCTGTCGGTGACCGAGACCCGTCCGGACTGCAGCAATCTTTCGCAGGCGTCGGCGAGTACGGCGTATGCGACGGCGAATCCGCGTGCTGTGTTCTGGACGGGGGATTCGACGTATCGATAGGTACCTCGCGTCGACAACCCGAACATCATGTCGTAGAGGTGGGCGTTGCTTTGCGCCATGCTGCGTGTGGACAGGGCCATGGCGTACAACTGCACCCCGGGGTCCGGATCGGCCTGGGCTGCGGCCGTCAGGACGGCCGCCAGCTCTGAGTATCCTTGCGCCACTACGTTTTGCAGTAACTCCTTCAGTCCACCGAAGTGGTGGTAGACGGCGATGGTGGAGACCCCGGCGGCATCGGTGATGGTCCGGACCTTGAGTTGCTCGGGGCCGGACTCGGCCAGCAGGGTGACGGTCGAGCGGATGAGGCGTTCGCGCACTGTTTGGCCTGCTGCTGGTTCCTGTTGCTCCTGTGCGCCTGCCACCAGGTCATGGTTTCACACTGCCGGTGAAGCGCCTCTTGCTGAGGTATCACGACGTTGGAGGCGGCGCGAAACAACCTGACGCCGTGCTATAACTTCATTATGCTAATGTTTCGCCGGTCGACAACCGGGTCCGTGAACAAGACTGCTGTGCTCATCACGCTCTGTATGGCGGTATTCGTCGTGAACGTCTCGACGACGATCATCAATATCGCGCTGCCGACGCTGGCCACCGAGATCGGGGCGTCGACACGGGATCTGCTGTGGATTGTCGACGCATTCAACTTGGCGTTCGCGGCTCTGGTGCTGGCAGGCGGTTCGCTGAGCGACCGCTTCGGCCGCCGGCCGATGCTGCTCATCGGACTCGGCGTGTTCTTGATCGCGTCGGTGGGAGGGGCGCTGAGCAGCGGTTCCACGGGACTCATCGCGTGGCGCGCGGTGGCAGGCGTTGCAGCAGCGATGGTGTATCCGGTGACCCTGTCGATCCTGGCCAACGTGTTCACCGACCGCTCAGAGCGAGTCAAAGCGCTGGGCCTGTGGGGCGCTGCCACGGGCCTGTCCGTCGCGGTGGGACCGGTGGTCGGTGGCGCGCTGCTCGAATCGTTTTGGTGGGGTTCGATTCTCGTGTTCAACGGCGCGGCCGCAGCGGTGACGCTGCTGTTCGCATTGCGGTTCGTGCCCGATTCCCGCGACCCGGCGACCCCGCCGCTGGACTATGTGGGGCTGGTGTTGTCGACCGTTGCGCTCGGGACCCTGGTCTACTCCATCATCGAGGCGCCTGATCGCGGGTGGGGGTCAATCCCAACGCTGGTCGGGTTCGCGGTCGCCGCACTGGTCATGATCGTGTTCGTGCTGCACGAGATTCGCGTGGAGCACCCGATGCTCGACGTGCGACTGTTCACGAACCTGCGCTTCACCGCCGCGAGTGGTGCAGTCACGAGTGCATTCTTCGCGCTCTTCGGCTTCATCTTCCTGGTGACGCAGTACTTTCAGTCCGTCCGTGACTATGGGGCGCTCGAAACCGGCATACGGATGTTGCCCGTCGCCGGGTCGATCGCGGTCGCATCGATCCTCGGTCCGCGCCTAGCGGTGTTCATCGGCTCGAAGGTGGTTGTCGCGTTGGGTCTGGTGTCGCTCAGCGCGGCCTTCGGGTGGGCGTCGACGCTGTCCGTCGACACCGGATATTGGAGCATCGTCGGACAGATGGTGTTACTCGGTGCGGGTATCGGACTGACGAGTACGCCTGCAACGGAAGCGATCATGGGTGTCGTGTCGCCGGAGAAGGCAGGCATGGGCTCGGCGGTGAACGATGCCACCCGCGAACTGGGTGGAACTTTGGGAGTGGCGGTCATCGGGTCGGTGGCGCTGTCGGTGTATCGCGACCACCTGCACACCGAGTCACTTCCCGAGCAGCTGCAGGAACCGGCGCGCGAGTCGGTGGGAGCGGCACTTGCTGCGTCGGACCAGGCCGCCGCGATGCTCGGCCAACTCGGCGCCGACGTGGGGGCGCGCCTCGCCGACACCGCACGCCTGAGTTTTGTTGACGGCTTCACCACCGGTTGCGTGGTCGCGGGAGTGGTGACAGCCGTCGCGGCGGTGCTCACCCTGATCTATCTGCCCGCTCATCCCACCGCCCCGAACGACCCTGATCTCAACGATACGAGCCCGGCAACGACAACCGAGAAGTCAATGGCCAAGGCGGCGGACGCCACCGAGTGAACTTCCGCGACCTCCAGGCGCTGACCGGCGTGCACAGTATCTTTCGCGATCGGACGCATCAGTCCGACGGACCCGCGTAGAAAAGGGCGTTCTGTCAGACCACGGCGTGAACAGCCGCGCGGTAGCGGTCGCACACGACATCCACCAGCTGCGGATGTGCGCCAAGGGGACCGGCGATCTGTGCCCCCGGGGCGAGCGCATCGACGGCGGCGTCGACGCGTTCGGTCAACAGGCCTGCCGACAAAAAGTACGGGCTCACGACGATGCGCCGTGCCCCACCGCGCCGCAAGCGGCGAACGGCTGCGCGCAGGTTGCCGTTGTCCGCGCCCAATCGGGTGGCGAAGACTGTCTGCACAAGCGGATTGCCCAGTGCAGCAGCGAGTTCGGCTGCGCGTTGGTGGACTCCGCCGTCCGCGGCGTCATCACTCGAGCCCACGGCGGTGAAGAGCACCCCATCGGTGGGCCGCAGTCCGACCTCATCGAGTCGGTCGGCCAAGGCGCCGATCAGGCGGGGGTCGCTACCCAGCGTCGGCGTCTGTCGGACGCTGATCGCCGGGTTCGCCCTGCAGGCCTGATCGATGATCGCAGGCAGGTCGACCTTGCTGTGGAACGCGGCCGACAGCAATAGGGGAGCTACCACGACGTCGCCTTCGCAATCGGCGAGCACCTGATGCACCGTCGGGCTGTTGAGGTCCAGATATGCCAGGCGCACGTCGACGCCGGCGAGTTGCTCACCGACCGCCGTCGCGATGCGCTCGACGGTCACCGCGAACCGCGGATCACGGCTCCCGTGAGCGGCGAGGACAAGTGTTGTCACACAAGTTCTTTCAGGTGCAGCGACGACAGTGCATCACCCACGAGTCCGGCCCCGAGGGTGTTGCCGCCCTGCGGATCGATCAGCAGGAAGCTACCGGTCTCACGATTGGTGTTGTAATCGTCAGCGCTGACCGGTTGCGCGGTCTGGACCGAGATGCGGCCGATCTGGTTCAGCTCCAACGCGTCCGGCGCGTCACGCAGCACCAGTTCCTGCTCGTCGAACAAGACCTCGAGTCCTCCGACGATGGCTTGCGTGGTGCGGGCGCCGTGCTTCAGCAGCAGCCGTGCACCGGGGCGCAGCGGCTTGTCGCCGAGCCAGCAGACGGTGGCACTGAACTGTGAGATCGGTTCGGGCGCATCGGCGACCGCTGCGATCACGTCGCCGCGGGAGACATCGACGTCATCGGCGAGGACCACGGTGATGCTGCGGCCGGTGTGTGCCGACTGCAGAGATCCGTCAGCGGTGTCGATGCGCTCGACCGTGGTGTGCGTACCCGAGGGCAATACGACGACCTCGTCGCCGACGGTGACCCGGCCGGCAGCGACCTGACCGGCGTAACCGCGGTAGTCCGGGTACTCGGCGGTGCGGGGACGGATCACGTACTGGACGGGGAAGCGGAAGCCGACCGGCTTGCGATCTTCGCTGGCCGGAACCGATTCGAGGTGTTCGATGAGTGTTGGACCGTCGTAGAACGGGGTGTTCTCGGAGCGGATCGCGACGTTGTCACCGTGCAGAGCGGACACCGGGATGGACACGACCCGGTCGGCACTCCACCCGAGCGAGGTGGTCATGTCGGTGAACTCGGTACGGATCTCGCCGAAGACCTTCTCGGGATCATCGACGAGGTCGATCTTGTTGACCGCGAGCACGAGACGCGGGACGCCGAGCAACGCCATCACCGCGGCGTGGCGACGGGTCTGGGAGATGACACCCTTACGTGCGTCGACGAGCAGGATCACCAGCCCGGCGGTCGATGCCCCCGAGACGGTGTTGCGGGTGTACTGCACGTGTCCGGGAGTGTCGGCGAGTACGAAAGACCTTGTCGGCGTAGCGAAGTACCGGTAGGCGACGTCGATGGTGATGCCCTGTTCACGCTCGGCGCGCAGGCCGTCGACCAGAAGAGACAGGTCAGGCTGATCCAGCCCCCGGTCGACGGAGGCACGGGTGACCGCGTCGATCTGGTCGGCGAGCACAGACTTGGTGTCGTAGAGCAGCCGACCCACCAGGGTGGACTTGCCGTCGTCGACGCTGCCCGCAGTGGCCAGACGCAGTAGATCCGGAGCATGATTCATCAGAAATAGCCTTCGCGTTTACGGTCTTCCATGGCAGCCTCGGACACCCGGTCGTCGCCGCGGGTGGCGCCGCGCTCGGTCAGGCGGGATGCGGCGACCTCGGCCAGCACCATCTCGTTGTCGATGGCATCGGACAGCACGGCTCCGGTGGTCGATCCGTCGCCCACGGTGCGGTAACGCACCGAAAGGGTCTTCAGCTCTTCGCCTTCGGCGGGACCACCCCAGGGGCCGGGGGTCATCCACATACCGTCGCGCGAGTAGACGGGCCGCTCATGCGCGTAGTAGATGGAGGGAAGGAGCACCTGTTCGCGGGCGATGTACCGCCACACGTCGAGCTCGGTCCAGTTCGACAGCGGGAAGACGCGGACATGCTCGCCCGGTGCGTGCTTGCCGTTGTAGAGGTTCCACAGTTCGGGCCGCTGACGTTTGGGGTCCCACTGGCCGAACGCGTTGCGTAGGGAGAAGATCCGCTCCTTGGCGCGAGAGCGTTCCTCGTCGCGGCGGGCACCACCGAACACCGCATCGAAACGGTTCTCGGTGATCCCGTCGAGAAGAGGCACGGTCTGCAACGGATTGCGGATGCCGTCGGGACGTTCCGACAAACGCCCGTCGGCGAGGTAGTCCTCGACCTTCGCGACATGTAGCCGTAGGTTGTGGCGCTCGACGACGGCGTCGCGGAACTCCAGCACCTCGGGCAGGTTGTGTCCGGTGTCGACGTGCAGCAAGGCGAAGGGCAGTGGCGCGGGCCAGAACGCCTTCAGCGCCACGTGCAGCAGCACGGTGGAGTCCTTACCGCCCGAGAAGAGGATCACGGGGCGCTCGAACTCGCCGGCGACCTCGCGGAAGATGTGGATGGCCTCGGACTCGAGTGCGTCGAGGGTGGTGAACTCGTC
Organism: Williamsia sp. 1138; assembly: GCF_002095435.2. Taxonomy (GTDB): domain Bacteria; phylum Actinomycetota; class Actinomycetes; order Mycobacteriales; family Mycobacteriaceae; genus Williamsia. Next base: position 105,701 of record NZ_MJEJ02000031.1, on the reverse strand, counting down.
GTCTGTGTCCACCGGCAGCAGATCGGTGCTCTGTTCAACGGTCATGAGGCGTGCAACCCGCATTCTGTTTTGGCAAGACCGGCCCAACGGCCGCTTCGAGGATCGGCGCCTTCCACCGGCTTGCTGGTGCACGGCGCGCAGCCGATGGAGGGGTAGCCCTCATCGACAAGGGGATTGACCAGGACGCCGTTGGCGTCGATGTACTCCTGGAACTGCTCGTCCGACCACGCCGCGAGCGGATTGATCTTCACCAGTCCGAAGGCGTCGTCGAAGGAGATCAGCGGTGCGTTGGCGCGGGTGGGCGACTCCACCCGGCGGATACCGCTGACCCAGGCCTGGTAGCCGGACAGCTCACGCTTGAGCGGCACCACCTTACGCAGGCGGCAGCACTCTCCGGGATTGGTGGCGAACAGATTGCGACCGACGGTGGCATCCTGTTGCGCGACAGACTGTTCGGCTTTCGCGTTCACGATCTCGACGCCGTAGACATGCTCGACGGCGTCGCGCGTGCCGAGGGTTTCGGCGAAGTGATATCCCGTGTCGAGGAACAGCACCTTGAGCTTGTCCCCTCCGAGTTGCTCGGAGTCGATCGCCGCGGCCGCGACGTCGATGAGCACGGCATCCTGCATGTTCGACGCGACGATGAAGTCGCTGCCGAACGTGTCGGCGGTCCACCGCAACAGATCCTGCGCCGATGCGTCCGGCCCGAGTTGAGCCGCACCCTGTTCGGCCAGGTCACGCAATTTCGCCTCGTCGCGAATAGCGGTACTCATCGCAATTCCTCCTCATCGGCGCGAACCGCCCATTCGGCAAACCGTTCGCCTTCGTTCCGTTCTTTGATGAAGTTCCGGACCACGCGGTCCATGTAGTCGCCGATCTCGCCCGAGAGCACCTTGTGCTGGCGCAACTTTCGGCCGAAAGCCGAGTCTTGTCCGAGGCTGCCACCGAGGTGGACCTGGAAGCCGTCGACGGTATTGCCGTCGCCGTCCTCGACCAACATCCCTTTGAAGCCGATGTCGGCGATCTGTGCGCGGGCACACGAGTTGGGGCAGCCGTTGATGTTCACGGTGATCGGCACGTCGAGTTGCTCGTTGACGTCGGCAAGCCGCTTCTCGAGCTCGGGCACCAATACCTGCGACCGCTTACGGGTCTCGGTGAACGAGAGCTTGCAGAACTCGATCCCGGAGCAGGCCATCAGGTTCCGGCGCCACGGCGAGGGCCGGGCCTCGAGTCCGTGCGGGGCGATCTCCTCGATGAGCTGCTCGACCTTGTCGTCGGGAACGTCGAGGACAACCAGCTTCTGGTACGGGGTGAAGCGGATCCGATTCGAGCCCGCACGCTCGGCGGCGTCTGCCACCGCAGTCAGCTTCGTCCCGGAGACACGGCCTGCGATCGCGGCGAACCCGACGGAGTTCAGTCCGCTCTTGAGCTTCTGGACACCGATGTGATCGCGCGGCGCCGTCAGCGGGATCGGGGCGGGACCGTCGACCAGTTTGCGGCCGAGGTACTCGTCTTCGAGCACCTGACGGAACTTCTCGATGCCCCAGTCCTTGATCAGGAACTTCAGGCGCGCCTTGGTGCGCAACCGGCGGTAACCGTAGTCGCGGAAGACCGAAACGACGGCCTCCCACACGTCGGGGACCTCATCGAGGGGGATCCAGGCGCCGACCCGTTGCGCGAGCATCGGGTTGGTCGACAATCCGCCGCCGACCCAGAGATCCAGGCCCGGACCATGTTCGGGGTGGTTGACACCGATGAAGGCGACGTCGTTGATCTCGTGCGCAACGTCCTGCAGCCCGGAGATCGCCGTCTTGAACTTGCGGGGGAGATTGGAGTACTTCGGGTCGCCGATGTACCGGCGGACGATCTCGTCGATCGCGGGGGTGGGGTCGAGGACCTCGTCGGTGGCTTCTCCGGCCAGCGGTGAGCCGAGGATGATGCGGGGGCAGTCGCCGCACGCCTCGGTGGTCTTGAGCCCGACGGCCTCTAGACGTTCGAAGATCTCGGGGACGTTCTCGATGTTGATCCAGTGGTACTGGACGTTCTCGCGATCGGACAGATCAGCGGTGTCGCGGGCGAACTCGGTGGACAGTTGCCCGACCGTGCGGAGCTGCTCGGTGCTCAGGGCGCCGCCGTCGCAGCGGACCCGCATCATGAAGTGCCGGGCCTCGAGGATGTCGAGGTTGTCGTCGCCGGTCCACGTGCCGTCGTAACCCTCGGCGCGCTGCGTGTAGAGCCCCCACCAGCGCATCCGGCCGCGCAGATCGCCCTTGTCGATGGAGTCGAAACCCTGCTTGGAGTAGATGTTCTCGATCCGGGCCCGGACGTTGAGCGGATTGTCGTCCTTCTTGGCCTGCTCGTTGGCGTTGAGCGGCTCGCGATATCCGAGAGCCCACTGCCCTTCTGCGCGCCGTTTCGCGGGTCGTGCGCGCTTGGCCGGTTTCCCGGGGGCGTCGGCAGTCGACGTCATGGATGCTCCTGTCTGGCGGACCCGGGGCAGCCGCGAACAAGTGCCGATGGCACCCGGGATCCTGCAAATGGATTTAAGGGGAGGGCGGAAGTCGTACGTGGTCAGACCTGCGCGAACCCGGGCTGCGGGTCGCTAAGGAACGTACGGACTAGTTAAGACACAGCGCGCTGCATGCGCGCTTGAGATCAATGTGCCGCCGCATCGCGAGCCACACCCCTTGAGAAGTCACGTCGCCCATAGTGCCACGGCCTCCCTTGATGCGTCTACTTGGGCTTAGTTCGACTCATGGCGAGTCGAAGTGCTTTGCCGGCTGGTCTTTGCATTTCCAACAACCACGCTGTGAGGCTCATTCCCCGGGCGGTGGAGTTTGTGACTTCTTGAGGTCGCGCCCCCACTTCACCGCGGCCAGGATGATCTTGATCCCTACGCCCACCACGATCAGGTTGAGCACCATCTGCACGGTCACCACCGCGCGCGACAGGTCGACCGAGGCGGTGATGTCGCCGAAACCGACGGTCGCGAACACCGAGATCGTGAAGTACAGCGAGCTCATCCGCGACAGCGGCTCATTGAACTGAGCCGGGTCGTTGATCGAGAGCATGTAGTACCCGAGGGAGAACGCGAGCAGGTAGATCGGCGCGATGATCGCCAATGCCTCGATGGCCTTGACCGCAGGCGTGGCCGACCGCATGATCTGACCGATCTGCCACACCGCGGTCAGCAGGGCAACCCCGAGAAACGCCACCACGATGGCCAATCCCGCCCAGTCGTCGAAGGACTTCCACGGCAGCGCGAAGTACGCCACGAGATACACGACGACCGTGGCGAGCGATCGCAGCGACGTCAGCACGAGAAGCCGCTTCGGCCATTCGATCTTCGTATTCGCCCCGCTGGACACTGTCATCACTGACCCCCGGTCGATCGCGGCCGGCGCATTTGGCGTTGCGAACGGCTCTGCTGGGATGATCGAACCACGATGTCGAACATTCTGATCCCGCGATCGCACACCGCGACGCCTCTCGGGCTCTACATTCACGTCCCGTTCTGCGCGACGCGCTGTGGATACTGCGACTTCAACACCTATACGGCCGGCGAACTCGGCTCGGCTGCGTCGACCGACCAGTGGCTGACCGCGCTCGACGGTGAGCTGGCCATGGCGGCGCGCCAATTGGTGCCCGTGCGTCCGGTGTCCACGATCTTCGTCGGCGGCGGCACCCCGTCGCTGCTGGGCGCCGAGGGGCTCGGCGAGGTCCTGACCTCGGTGCGGCGGTACTTCGACATCGCGCCGGGCGCCGAGATCACCACCGAATCGAATCCGGAGTCGACATCACCGGAGTTTTTCGAGGGGATCGCCGCGAGCGGTTTCACCCGCGTCTCCCTGGGAATGCAGTCGGCCGCGAGTCACGTGCTCAAGGTCCTCGACCGCACGCACACCCCGGGCCGGGCGGTGGCCGCGGCCCTCGAGGCACGTGCCGCAGGCATCGAGCACGTGAACCTCGATCTCATCTACGGAACGCCGGGGGAGCGGGACGAGGATCTCCGCGCATCACTCGATGCGGTCCTGGCGGCCGGAGTGGACCATGTGTCCGCCTACGCGCTGATCGTCGAGGACGGCACGGCGTTGGCCCGCAAGGTCCGCCGCGGCGAGCTACCGGCGCCGGACGACGACGTACTGGCCTCGCGCTACGAGATGATCGACGCAGCCCTCACCGCGGCCGGCATGCAGTGGTATGAGGTGTCGAACTGGGCCAGTGCCGCCGTTCCCGACGCTCTGTGCCGCCACAATCTCGGCTACTGGGACAGCGCGGACTGGTGGGGCGCGGGCCCGGGAGCGCATTCACATGTTGCCGGTATCCGCTGGTGGAATCACAAGCACCCGGCGAAATATGCCGCGGCGGTCGCAGCGGGCGAGCTACCGGTCGCCGGCACCGAAGAGTTGACCACAGACGATCAGCACACCGAACGCGTGATGCTGACCTTGCGCCGCTCCACCGGCCTGCCCTGGGATGAACTCGACGCCGCCGAGCAGGGGCGCGCCAGACAGACCATCGCCGATGGGCTCACCGAACTCGTCGGACAGTCCCTGGTTCTGTCCAGCCGTGGTCGTCTGCTCGCCGATGGGGTGGTTCGAAACCTGTTGGCGGGGTAGCGAAATCGTCGGCCGGAAGCGCCGGTGACGCGCTCTGTTGCGTGAGGGCGGACATGTTGTCGAGGTCGAGCAACCGGGCGTGGATGACGTGCCGGTTACGCAGCGCAGAACGGACGGCTCGGTGGAGACCGTCTTCGAGGTACATGTCGCCGTTCCAGCGCACCGCGTGCGCGAACAGGTCGCCGTAGAACGTCGAGTCCTCGGAGAGGAGCTTGTCCAGAGCCAGCACCGTGGTGACGGTGATCAGTTGGTCGAGTCGCAGTTGCCGCGGCGGGATCTTGGCCCAGTCGCGGATCGACAGCTGATGGTCCGGGTACGGCTTGCCATCGCGGACACCTTTGAAGATCACCGGTTCACCGTATCCGTTCGGGGTCGCCGTAGACTGGATCAACACTGAGGGTTGGAGGTGAACTGCTCATGTCGAGCACTGATGAACGTCGCTTCGAGGTCTTGCGCGCGATCGTCACCGATTACGTGGCGACCCAGGAGCCGATCGGATCGAAAGCTCTCGTAGAACGTCACCATCTCGGCGTGTCCAGTGCCACAGTCCGCAACGACATGGCGGTGCTCGAGGCCGAGGGATACATCACACAGCCGCACACGAGCTCGGGTCGGGTTCCCACCGACAAGGGGTATCGACTGTTCGTCGACCGGATCAGTGAGGTCAAGCCGATCTCGCAGGTCGAACGCCGGGCGATCCTCAGCTTCCTCGACTCCGGTGTCGATCTCGACGATGTCCTCCGCCGCTCGGTGCAACTGCTTGCGCAGCTGACCCGGCAGGTCGCCGTGATTCAGTATCCGGTGCTCTCGTCGTCGGCGGTGCGGCATCTCGAGGTCGTCGCGCTGACCCCGTCCCGGCTGCTCCTGGTGGTCATCACCGACACCGGGCGCGTCGAGCAACGCATGGTCGAATTGGGCGCTGACCTCGGCGACAACGACATCGCACGGTTGCGCGACATGTTCTCGGCAGCGCTGAACGGTCAGCGCCTCGAGGTCGCGTCGCACGCGGTGGCAGAGCTGGCGAACCAGGCTCCCGAAGACCTCCGGCAGCCGTTCATCCGGGTCGCGACCGTCTTGGTCGAGACGCTCGTCGAGCGGTCGGCCGACCGCCTCGTGCTCGGTGGCACCTCGAATCTGACCAGGGCCGCCGCGGACTTCGCGCCCATGGCCGGTGCGATGGGCTCGGTGCTCGAAGCCCTCGAGGAGCAGGTGGTGGTCCTCAAACTGTTGGCCGCCACCCAGAACTCCGGGACCGTCACGGTGCAGATCGGCGAGGAGACCCGCGAAGAGAACCTGCGGGGAACCGCGGTGGTTTCCACCGGGTACGGTGCCTCGGGAACAGTATTCGGTGGTCTCGGGGTACTCGGCCCGACCCGAATGGACTATCCGGGAACGATTGCCTCGGTCGCCGCCGTTGCCAGATATGTCGGCGAGGTCCTGGCCGACCGGTGACGTGCAGAGCCGCACGTACGCCGCAGAAACACAAAACGCTTACGAAGAGAGAACGGACAACACACCGCCGTGGCACGTGATTACTACGGGATTCTTGGGGTGGACAGGGGCGCGAGCGATCAGGAGATCAAACGCGCTTACCGCAAGCTCGCCCGCGAACTGCATCCCGACGTCAACCCTGACGAGTCTGCCCAGACCAGATTCCAGGATGTGTCGGCCGCATATGAGGTGCTGACAGACCCGGACAAACGCCGCATCGTCGACGCCGGCGGGGATCCGCTGGAATCGGCCGGCGCCGGCGGGTTCGGTGGGTTCGGCAACGGCGGTCGCACCGGCGGCCTCGGAGACGTCTTCGAGGCATTCTTCGGTGGGGCCGGCGGAGGCAGCAGAGGACCCCGGGGTCGTGTACAACCCGGCTCGGACGCGCTGCTGCGCATGAAGCTCGATCTCGACGAATGTGCCGCGGGCGTCAGCAAAGAGGTCCGCGTGGACACCGCGGTCCTGTGTGACGTGTGCACGGGTAAGGGAACCAACGGCAACAGCAAGCCGGTGACCTGCAGCACCTGTAAGGGTGCAGGCGAGATCCAATCGGTCCAGCGGTCGTTCCTCGGTCAGGTCATGACCTCGCGCCCGTGCCCGACCTGCAACGGTGCGGGTGAGACCATTCCGGATCCCTGCCACAAATGTGGTGGTGACGGACGCGTGCGGTCCGAGCGCACGCTGACGGTGAAGATCCCCGCCGGCGTCGGTGAAGGCATGCGGGTGCGCCTGGTCGGTCAGGGTGAGGTCGGCCCTGGTGGCGGTGCCGCCGGCGACCTCTACGTCGAGGTGGCGGAGAAACAGCACCCGGTCTTCGTCCGAGATGGTGACGACCTGCATTGCACGGTCCGGGTTCCCTTGGTCGACGCTGCGCTCGGCGGATCGATCGACATCGACACCATCCTCGGAGGGTCCACCAACGTCACGATCGACCCGGGCACGCAGCCCGGTCAGATCGCCAAGGTGCGTGGGCAGGGCATGCCGCATCTGCACACCGGGGTCCGAGGGGCGCTGCACGTGCATCTCGACGTTGTCGTGCCGACGCGCCTCGACGCCCAGCAGGTGGCGAAACTCAAGGAGTATCAGAAGCTCGCGGTCGGCGAACAGATCGAGTTGGTGACCGCAGGATCGTCCAACACCGGTGGACTGTTCTCGCGGCTGCGTAACGCCTTCGCCGGGCGCTGACCACTGTCGATGAGCCCACCGGTGTTCTGGGTCGACGCGGTTCCCGGTGCGGATTCATCGGTGCAACTGGACGGGGACGAGGGTCGGCACGCGGTGACGGTGACCAGACTCGTTGCGGGAGAACGGATCATCGTCTCCGACGGTGCCGGTACCGCTGGGCTTTGCGAAGTGGTCCACACCGCTGGGAAGAGCTCACTCGAGGCCAGGGTTCTCGAGGTCGTGGTGACCCCGATGCCGAAACCGGCCGTGACGATCGTGCAGGCACTGCCGAAGTCGGAGCGTTCAGAGCTGGCGGTCGAGCTCGCCACCGAGGCGGGTGTCGACGCGATCGTGCCGTGGCAGAGTGCGCGCTGTGTGTCGAAATGGGTTGGTCCCAAGGCAGATAAAGGCGTCGCCAAGTGGCAGCTCGCCGCCAGGGCGGCAGCCAAACAGAGCCGACGCGCCTACATCCCCGACATCTCACCGCTTGCCACCACCAAAGACGTTGCCGCGCGAGCGCACTCCGTGATCGGCGGCGGAGGTGTGGTCGCTGTCCTCCATGAGGCTGCGGCGACGAGTTTGTCCGCACTCCCATTGGCGACGGCGACCGAGATCATGCTGGTGATCGGACCGGAAGGTGGACTGGACGATTCGGAGATCGCAGCTCTGACCGCGGTCGGCGCGACCTCGGTCCTGCTCGGTCCCGAGGTGTTGCGTACCTCCAGTGCGGGGGCCGTGGCCCTGGGGGCGATCGGCGCACTGACATCCAGGTGGGACGTCGGGCCAGGCTGGCGGGCGCCGTGAAACGCATCAAAATCGCTTACGGCGAACGTAACTCGCAGTTCGGGCATCTCTACCTCCCGCCCGCCCCTGCTGACGGACCGGTGCCGCTCATCGTGTTGGTGCACGGCGGGTATTGGAGTACCGAGTTCGCCCTGACGATCGAGTCCGCCATCGCCAGGGACCTCGCCGACCGCGGGGCGGTCGTCTGGAACATCGAGTACCGCAGGGTGGGGGAGGACGGCGGCGGGTGGCCGCGCACCGGCAACGACGTGATCGCCGCACTCTCGGCCCTCGACGGGCCCGTCCGACATTCCCTGCCGGAGGACATCGCCGGCCGGGTGGCCTGGTCGGAGGTCAGCGTGATCGGTCATTCCGCAGGCGGGCAGCTGGCCGTCTGGGCGGTGTCCCGCTTGGGGGCGAAGACGAAGCGGGCCGCGGTCGGAACCGTCATCGCTCAGGCCGCGGCGCTGGACCTGTGCTTCGGTGATCGTCCGGCCAGGCCATCGCTGCGGGCACTCATGGGGGCCTCGATCGCGCAGGCGCCCCAGCTCTACGCCGACGCCTCACCGGTGGATCAGCCACCGTTTCCCGCCCACGTGGTGGCCATCCACGGTGACCTCGACACTTCTCTCCCGGTCGAGATCAGCCAGGACTATGTTCGCCGGGCATCGGCCGCCGGTCAGTCGGCGGAATTGATCATCGTCACTGGTGAGGGCCACGACGTGTTCGTCGATCCGCGCAGTCGGGGCCACCTCGAAACCGTCCGTGTACTCGGATTGCCGCGTCGGACGAAATATTGAGGCGAAACAGGGCGTTCGGTGGACGTAGAATCGTGACACATGCATCACTGGCAGAGCAGGAGAAGCAACTTTCGTGAGAGATGACAACAGCGCAACCCGGGCTGATCACAGCGCGGCCGGGACTCAGGTGCGCGGCGCGGTGACCACAACGCTCGAAGTGTCGCCCGATGTCATTTTCGGACTGCTCGGTGCCGGCGACAAGAACCTCCGAGAACTCGAGTCGCATCTCGTGGCCGACATCCACGTGCGCGGCAACGCGGTGAAGTTCACCGGCGAACCGGCTGATGTGGCGATCGCAGAGCGGGTCGTGTCCGAACTGGTGTCTGTGGTCCGTCGCGGTACAGAGCTGAACCCCGATCTCGTGCGGCACAGCGTCCGCATGCTCACCGACGGCTCCGGGGAGTCTCCGGCCGAGGTGCTGAGCCTGGACATCCTGTCCCGGCGCGGTAAGACCATTCGGCCCAAGACGCTCAACCAGAAGCACTACGTCGACGCCATCGACAAGAACACGATCGTGTTCGGAATGGGACCGGCGGGCACCGGTAAGACCTATCTCGCAATGGCGAAGGCCGTGCAGTCGTTGCAGAAGAAAGAGGTCAGCCGCATCATCCTGACCCGGCCGGCCGTGGAGGCGGGCGAGCGCCTCGGATTCCTGCCCGGCACCCTGCACGACAAAATCGACCCCTATCTGCGGCCGCTCCACGATGCCCTGCACGACATGATGGACCCGGAGGCGATCCCGAAGCTGATGGAGGCCGGTGTCATCGAGGTCGCCCCGCTGGCCTACATGCGTGGCCGCACCCTCAACGACGCTTTCATCATCCTCGACGAGGCGCAGAACACGACCGCCGAGCAGATGAAGATGTTCCTCACCAGGCTCGGATTCGGCTCGAAGATCGTCGTCACCGGCGACGTCACCCAGGTCGACCTCCCCTCGGGCGGCTCGGAAAGTGGCTTGCGAGCCGCGGCGCGCATCCTCGAGGGCATCGAGGACATCCAGTTCTCGCAACTGACCAGTGCCGACGTGGTGCGGCACCGCCTGGTCGCCGACATCGTCGACGCGTACGGCAGGGAAGAGGCCACCAACGAGCTGCACGGCAATCGCGCCCAGCGGCGTGCCGGCGGTGGACGCGGCCGATGAGTATCCCTGCCGACGCCAGGAGGCTGCCTTGAGTATTGAGGTTTCCAACGAATCCGGTGTGGACGTGCCGGAGGAGATGTTGATCGACGTCGCGACCTTTGCCCTCGGTCGGATGGACGTACACCCGGCCGCGGAACTGTCGATGGTGCTCGTGGACAACGAGACCATGGCCGAACTCCACATGCGGTGGATGGACCTGCCCGGTCCGACCGACGTGATGAGTTTCCCGATGGACGAACTCAGTCCCGGCGGCCGTCCAGACACCGCCAGTCCCGGGCCGTCGATGCTCGGCGACATCGTGTTGTGTCCCGAGTTCGCGGCAGAGCAGGCCGCGACGGCGCGGCACTCGACAGATCACGAGCTGTCGGTGCTGACCGTGCACGGCGTCCTGCATCTGCTGGGTTTCGATCACGCCGAACCCGAAGAGGAGAAGGCGATGTTCGGCCTGCAGGGGCAGATCATCGAGGACTGGTACGACGACCGTCGCGCCCGCGCCCGCGCCGCACGGATGGCGGAAAAAGACGCAAAACTGCTGCACAGTACTGGTTTCGGAGAGAACAACCCGGACGCCGGGGAGAGCTGATCAACCGTGCTGTCTGACGTGTTACCACTGCTTGCCGCAGTGGCGCTCGTGCCTATCGGCGGGCTGTTCGCCGCCATCGACAACGCCTTGATGACCGTGTCGCCCGCTCGCGTCGACGACCTCATCAAGGACGGCAGGCCGGGTGCGCGCAGACTGCGCGAAGTGCTCTCCGACCGGCCGAAATATGTGGCGCTGACGGTCCTGTTACGCATCGGATGTGAAACGGCAGCAACGGTATTCGCAGCGGTGTACGCGATGGGGGTGCTCGGATCGCCCTGGGGGATCGTGGTGGCGATAGCCGCGATGGCGGTGGTCAGCTACGTGATCATCGGCGTGGGTCCGCGCACTCTCGGCAGTCAGCACGCGTATTCGATCGCGGTGAACTCCGCAGCGGTGCTGCAGGCGATCGGCGTGCTGCTGACGCCGTTGACCCGGTTGCTCATCATGATCGGTAACGCGGTGACGCCGGGTAAGGGGTTTCGCAACGGACCGTTCGCCACCGAAGTGGAGCTCCGCGAGGTGGTCGACATGGCCGAACTCACCGGTGTGGTCGCTGCAGGTGAACGACGAATGATCCAGTCGGTGTTCGACCTCGGCGACACCAGCGCTCGGGAGGTGATGGTGCCCCGCGGCGAGATGGTTTGGATCGAGGCGGACAAGACGGCCGCACAGGCGACCTCGCTCGCGGTGCGCTCCGGCCATTCGCGATTGCCGGTGATCGGTGAGAACCCGGACGACGTCCTCGGCGTCGTCTACCTCAAAGACCTCGTCGAGCGTGGGTTGCCGCCGGCGAAGCCGAGCGCTGTCGAGGTACGCGAATTGATGCGTGAGCCCGAGTTCATCCCGGACTCCAAACCGCTCGACAAGGTGCTCGCCGACATGCAGCGCACCCGAAACCACATGGCGTTGCTGGTGGACGAATACGGCGGCATCGCCGGACTGGTGACCATCGAGGATGTGCTGGAAGAGATCGTCGGCGAGATCAACGACGAGTACGACACCGACGAGGTTCCGCCCATCGAGGCACTCGACGACGAATCCGGTGGCTATCGGGTGTCGTCGCGCCTCCCGATCGATGACCTGGCCGAGTTGTTCGACGTCGAGATCGACGAAGACGAGGTCGAGACGGTCGGGGGCCTGTTCGGCCTGGTGCTGGGCCGGGTGCCGCTGCCCGGCGCGACTGTCACCCTGCACGGACTGCAACTGCTGGCCGAAGGCGGCCCCAATCGCCAAGGGCGGGTGCGCATCACGTCGGTCATCGTGCACAAGGTGGTCGAGAAGGAACAAGAGAAGAAGAAGAAACGCAAGAAGAAGCGCGAGGAGCGTGCCGACGAAGCCGCGGCCGCGAAGGCCGATGCCGACGCTGCGGACGATGAGGAATCGAGCAGCCCGGACGAGCATGAAGACTCCGCGGCGCCGGCGAGTTCCGATCAGCCGGACACCACCGGGACAGCCGAACGAACCACGCACTTACACGAGGAAGCGTCATGAGCACCGAAACAGCCGCACCAGAGCTCGATGACGAGGACCGAAAGCTGTTGACGCTTGCCAAGGGCGCGATGGGTCGCGCCGAGGCGAAGACCGGCGCCGCGGTGCGCGACACCGACGGCCGGACTTACGCTGCGGGCCCGGTGTCGCTGGCCGCGCTCGATCTGTCCGCCCTGCAGGTGGCCGTGGCGATGGCCGTCTCGAGCGGGGCCCCCGGTTTCGAAGCCGCGGTGCTGGTGGGAACTGCGGAAGACGCCGGCGATCCGGGCCTGGCCGCGCTCACCGAGGTCAGCGCCGACGCCTACGCGGTCATGGTCGCCGTATGAGCGACAACGAGTTCCGGTCAGGTTTCGTGTGTTTCGTCGGCAGGCCCAACACGGGCAAGTCGACGCTGACCAACGCACTGGTGGGCGAGAAGATCGCGATCACCTCGAGTCGCCCGCAGACGACCCGGCACACGATCCGCGGCATCGTCAATCGCGATGACACCCAATTGATACTGGTCGACACCCCGGGTCTGCACCGACCCCGGACCCTGCTGGGCAAGCGACTCAACGACCTGGTGCGGGACACGTACTCGGAGGTCGACGCGATCGGGCTCTGCATCCCGGCCGACGAGAAGATCGGCCCCGGGGACCGCTGGATCGCCGAGCAGCTCAAAGAGATGGCGCCCAAGACCCCGATTGTCGGGCTCGTCACCAAGATCGACAAGGTGAAGCCGGAGCGCATCGCGCAGCAGCTGATGGCGATCTCGGCCCTGCTCGGACCGGACGCGGAGGTGGTGCCGGTCTCTGCAGTCAAAGGCAAGCAACTCGACGTCGTCGTGGATGTGCTCCGCAGCCTGATGGAACCGGGCCCGGCGTTCTACCCGGACGGCGAACTCACCGACGAGCCCGAAGAGACGTTGATGGCGGAGTTCATCCGGGAAGCGGCACTCGAGGGCATCCATGACGAGTTGCCGCATTCTCTGGCCGTGGTCATCGAAGAGGTCATCGAGCGCGAGCGCGACGACAACCAGACCCCGATGATCGATGTCCACGCGATTCTCTACGTCGAGCGCAGCAGTCAGAAGGGCATCATCATCGGCAAGCACGGTGCCAGGCTCAAAGAGGTTGGCACCGTTGCCCGCAAGCAGATCGAGAAGGTGCTGGGCGCGAGGGTCTATCTCGATCTCCACGTGAAGATCGCCAAGGACTGGCAACGCGATCCGAAGCAGATGGGCAAGCTCGGTTTCTGAATCCGGCGGGGCGTAGTACAGGGCCGATATCGGCAGGGTTCAATATCTCAGTATGGGAGATCCTGAGCGGGGCGCGACACAGCACAAACACGAACGGCCGCCGGGTGCCCTGGATCTTGGTGTCCAGGCGGCGCTGCGGTCGTGGAAGCTGTGGATTCTGCCGTTGGCAGTCGTCATCGGTGTGATGGGACTGCTCGGCGCGATGTATATGGCACCCGTCGTCAATCCACAAGAGCACCTGACCGACTATCCGATCGTGATCGTCAACGACGACGTCGGGGCGCCGCAACCCGGTGGCGGTGCGGAGCAGAACCTCGGCGCCCAGCTGATCGACGGTTTCACGAGCAGCGTCGAGAAGCAGTATCCCGGGAAGTTCGACCTCGAGGTGGTCGACCGGAACACCGCACTGACCCGCCTGGACAACGCGCAGGCCTACGGCGCCATGATGATTCCGAGCGACTTCAGCGCGTCGAGCTTCGCCTTCCTCGGGTCTGCCATCGGCAACGACAAGGTCCCTCAACCGGTGATCGAGGTGCTGACCAATCCAGGGGTCGGTGCCATCGCGAACGAGATCACCGCGACCTTCTTCACCCAGGCGATGCCGCAGTTGAACGAACAGTTCGGGCAGCAGCTGACGGCGGCACTCACCGCGCAGACCGACGCGGCGGGCGTGACGATCACCGGGGCGGGTCTGACGGCCATCGGGAACCCCATCGACGTGCAGGTCAGCGCGGCCAATCCGCTGCCCGACAACGCCGGTAGCGGTCTGACTGCCTTCTACTACGCCCTGCTGCTGATCCTGGCGGGTTTCACCGGCACCATGATCATCCAGACCATCATCGACGGGCGACTCGGATTCGGCCCCATCGAGTTGGGCCCCGTCTACGAACTCAGAAAGCGCATACCCATCTCCAGGCTGGGGACGCTGGTGGTCAAGTGGTGGACCGTCTTCCTGGTCGCGTTGATCATGTCGGCGCTTTTCGTGGGCATCTGTACGTGGGTGGGCATGTACACCCCGAACAAGATGGCCTTGTGGATGTTCGGTGTCCTGGTCATCACCGCGGTCGGGGTGATGGCGACGTCGATCATCGCGATCTTCGGCAGTGCCGGGCTGATCATCAATCTCGTGTTCTTCGTGATCCTCGGCCTGCCGACCTCCGGTGGCACCGTGCCGCTGGAAGCCGAGGCCGGATTCTTCCGCGGACTGGCGGTGATCGAACCGCTACATCAGGCATTCATGGGTGCGCGCTCGATTCTCTTCTTCGACGCCAACGCCGCCGCAGGCCTGGGCGACGCCCTGATCATGTTCTCGATCTTCCTGGTGGTCGGGCTGGTGATCGGTCCGATCGCCTGCATCTTCTACGACCGCAAAGGGCTGATCCGGCGGCCACCGGAGCCGGTCGCAGCGCCGGCCCACGCCGCGGACGCCTGAGGACGCATGTCGCGGACCACTTCGTCGGTGGTCGGTGGAAGAATGACCCGGTGAGGTTGTATCGGGATGAGGGTGTCGTGCTTCGCCAGCACAAGCTGGGGGAGGCCGACCGCATCATCACGCTCTTGACCAAGGAGCACGGACTCGTCCGCGCGGTCGCCAAAGGTGTGCGGCGTACGCGCTCGAAGTTCGGGGCGCGCCTCGAACCGTTCGCCCACGTCGACGTCCTGCTACATCCGGGCCGCAACCTCGACATCGTCACGCAGGTCTACAGCCTCGACACCTTCGCCTCTGCCATCGTGTCCGACTATGGCCGATACACCACGGCCTGCGCGATCCTGGAAACCGCGGAGCGGCTTGCCGGTGAAGAACGGGCCCCGGCCGCCCGACTCCAGCGGCTGACGGTCGGCGCCCTGCGCGCGGTCGCAGGCGGCGAACGTCCCAAAGAACTGGTCCTCGACGCCTTCCTGCTGCGGGCCATGGATTTCGCCGGCTGGATGCCTGCTCTGGAGAACTGCGCACGCTGTGGCGATCCGGGGCCTCACCGCGCTTTCCACGTCGCCGTCGGGGGAGCGGTGTGTGTGCATTGTCGGCCTCCCGGCGCGGCCACACCGTCACCCGGGGTCCTGGATCTGATGGATGCGCTCTACCGTGGCCAGTGGGAACACACCACCGAGGTGACCGAGTCTGCTCGTCGGCAGGCCAGCGGTCTCACCGCGGCGCATCTGCAGTGGCATCTGGAGCGCCAACTGCGCACGTTGCCGCTGATCGAGCGCGAGGCGCCGCACCGCGGTCTCACCTTCTCCGGTGTGAACGCCGACATCGGAAGGAAGGACGCACGTGATCCAGCGACGGCGCACCACGGCGCAGCGAGCTGAACCGGGGGTACGTCAGGTTCGGCCGCCCGATCCACATCCATCCGGTGCGCGTCCACCTGCCATCCCTGCCGAGTTCGTGCCCAAGCATGTCGCACTGGTGATGGACGGGAACGGTCGCTGGGCCACCGACCGGGGGCTACCCCGCACCGAGGGGCACAAACGCGGCGAGGCGGTCCTGATGGACGCCGTCTGCGGTTGCATCGAACTCGGGGTCGGGTGGCTGTCGGCCTATGCGTTCTCCACCGAGAACTGGAGTCGAAGCCCGGATGAGGTGAAGTTCCTGATGGGCTTCAACCGCGATGTCATCCGCCGTAGGCGAGACGAGATGAACGAGATGGGTGTCCGCGTCCGCTGGGCGGGCCGTCGGCCGAGACTGTGGCGCAGTGTCATCCGCGAACTCGAGGTTGCGGAAGAGCTCACGAAGGACAACACCGTGATGACCCTGACGATGTGCGTCAACTACGGCGGCAGAGCGGAGATCGCCGACGCGGCCAAGGAGATCGCTCGCCGGGCTGCTGCGGGCACCCTCGACCCCGAGCGGATCACCGAGGCGTCGTTCGCGCGCTACCTTGACGAACCCGACATGCCCGATGTCGACCTGTTCCTGCGTCCGTCGGGCGAGCAGCGCATATCCAACTTCCTGCTGTGGCAGTCCGCCTACGCCGAGATGGTGTACCAGCACAAGCTGTTTCCCGACTTCGATCGCCGCGACCTGTGGGATGCCTGCATCGAGTACGCCAGTCGCGACCGACGCTTCGGTGGAGTACCGGGGTCATCCGGTGGCTGATGTCGACGACGGACCAGGCCTGATCGCCCGCACGGCGGCGGTGCTGTCCCCACAGATGTCGGTACAGGCCGGCGAGGACGATTCGCTGACGGTGTACCACCAGGGCACCGTCGTCTCCATCCGTGCGCTGGCGCTCGCTCCCGGCCTCGAGGTGCTCTCGCTGACCCAGGTGCTGGCCTGGGATCTACCCGTCACCGAACAATTGCGATCCGACGTCGAGGTGGCCTCGAGCGCGTCGAACTTCGGGACCATCAAACTCGCGGTCAACGAGGTGACGGCGGATGTGCTATTGCACTACACATTTCCTGCCAGCACACTCAGCGACGAGGCCCTGGCCACGATGCTGCTGATGGTGCTCGGTGCTGGTGCCGATGTGGGTGTGAGCATCCGCGGCTAGCTGTGCCGGGACGGGCGAAATCAACGCCCTCAGGCGCAGGAGTTACAGCGCCCGAAAACCTCGACGGTGTGACTGATTTCGGTGAACCCGTGCTCGGCGGCGACGTCGATCGCCCATTTCTCCACCACATCCGCCTGGACTTCGACGGTGTTCCCGCAGAGGCGGCAGACCAGGTGGTGGTGATGATGTCCGGTGGAGCAGTGCCGATACAGGGACTCGCCGGAATCGGTGCGCAGTACGTCGACCTGGCCGGCATCGGCGAGAGCCTGCAGATTGCGGTAGACGGTGGTGAGCCCGATGGACTGTCCGGCAGCTTTGAGATTGTCGTGCAGGTCCTGCGCCGAGCGGAACTCGTCACTGCCCGAGAGTAATTCGGCGATCGCACTGCGCTGCCGGGTGGAACGTACCCCGGTCACCGGCCGCTGTTGCGTCCCCGAACTCATGACTTGGGCTCTTCGTTGGCGTGAGCTATGGCGTCGGTGACGATGTGGGCGAGGTGGTCGTCGACCAGCGTGTAGAGCACCTCACGACCTGAGCGCCTACCCTCGACGACACCTGCGGACTTCAGGACCCGAAGGTGCTGGCTGATCAGCGGCTGTGGCACCGACAGGGCCCCCACCAATTCGTGGACGCACCGCCCGCCGGTCAGCAGCTCCAGCACGATCGCGATCCGGACCGGAGCGGACAACGCCCGGAGGAGATCGCCTGCTGCGTCCAGGGCTTTCCTGTCGACGGCAGCCGATCCCGAGACATCGGTCGGCGGTTCGCTGTGGACTGGCTGTGTGGTCACGGGCACTCCAGAATGGGAACTGTTTGATCGAGCAGGCTGTTGGTAACCATTTTCATATGCGTTCGAAGCTATGTCAAACGCGTGGCCCGCGTGCCTGCTCGCGGGCAAGTGTCCGGCGGGCGCAAGGTGCGCCCGTGGGGACCGATAGGCTGGGTCCGTGGCAGGCAAAACCAATCTCGTGGATTCCGTGGTCAACCTCTCGAAGCGCCGGGGGTTGGTGTACCAGTGCGGCGAGATCTATGGCGGTACCAAATCGGCGTGGGACTACGGCCCCTTGGGCGTCGAACTCAAGGACAACATCAAGAAACAGTGGTGGCGCAACATGGTCACCTCGCGCGACGACGTCGTCGGACTCGACTCGTCGGTGATCCTGCCCCGTCAGGTGTGGGAGGCCTCCGGTCACGTCGAGACCTTCAGTGACCCCTTGGTGGAGTCGTTGCACACTCACAAGCGCTACCGCGCCGATCATCTGATCGAGGCGTACGAGAACAAGCACGGCCACCTCCCGCCCAACGGCCTGGCCGACATCAACGACCCCGACACCGGTCAGCCGGGCTCGTGGACGGAACCGCGCGCGTTCTCCGGTCTGCTGAAGACCTTCCTCGGCCCCGTCGACGACGAAGCCGGACTGCATTACCTGCGTCCCGAGACCGCGCAGGGCATCTTCATCAACTTCAAGAACGTGATGACGACGGCGCGCAAGAAGCCGCCGTTCGGCATCGGCCAGATCGGCAAGAGCTTCCGGAACGAGATCACCCCGGGCAACTTCATCTTCCGGACCCGTGAGTTCGAGCAGATGGAGATGGAGTTCTTCGTCAAGCCCGGCGACGACGAAGACTGGCACCAGTACTGGATCGACTACCGCCATCAGTGGTACGTCGACCTGGGAATCGACCCCGACAACCTGCGTCTCTTCGATCACCCGAAAGAGAAGCTCTCTCATTACTCCAAGCGCACGGTCGACGTGGAGTACCGGTTCGGATTCGCCGGTGGCGAGTGGGGCGAGCTCGAGGGCGTGGCGAATCGCACCGACTTCGACCTCAGTACTCATATGAAGCACTCCGGCGAGGATCTGTCCTTCTTCGATCAGGCGTCCGGCGAGAAGTACGTGCCGTACGTCATCGAACCGGCTGCGGGCCTGACCCGATCGTTGATGGCATTCCTGTGCGACGCATACACCGAGGAACAGGTTCCGAATGCCAAGGGCGGCACCGACTCCCGCACGGTCCTGAAGCTGGATCGACGGCTCTCGCCGGTCAAGGTCGCGGTCCTTCCGCTCTCTCGCAACGAGCAGCTGTCGCCGAAGGCAAAAGATCTGGCAGCGGAATTGCGAAAGTACTGGAACGTCGACTTCGACGACGCGCAGGGCATCGGCAAGCGGTATCGCCGCCAGGACGAGGTCGGTACCCCGTTCTGCGTGACCGTCGACTTCGACACCCTCGATGATCAGGCCGTCACCGTCCGCGAACGCGACACCATGACGCAGGAACGAGTGGCGCTCGACAAGGTCGTCGAATACCTCGCGCCGCGGCTGATCGGCTGCTGATCACCCACACCGTTGCCTATGATCGGACATAGGCAACGGTGCCTTGGTGAGTCGGGAGCGTAGATGAACGCAGTTCTGAAGTCTTTGTCCGAAGACGAGTACGTGCTGATTCGGAAGACCAAGAAGAAGCAGCTGGCCGATCTCGATGAAGAGCGGTTGATCAAGCTCCACACCAGGGTTCGGCGGGCTCGCAACAAGCATGTGACCAACTACCGCCAGGCCGGTGCCGCGAAGGTCGCGAAGAAGGGCGGTCGGGGTGCTGCTCGACCCGCCAACAAGCACAACGCCGCGAAAGCGGAGGCCTTCGAGGCGGCACTGGGTCGGGTGAGCAAGCGGCTGAGCGCTGTTGCCAAACGCAGTGCCGCAGAACTCAAGGACGCGCGGCTCAAGGCGGCGAGTGGGAAGTCGAGCAAGCCGAGCTCCGGCGCCAAGGGGCAGGGCAAGGTCATCTCCGCAGGCAAAGACCGGGTCGATGCCACCCACAAGTCGCCGGGACGCAAGAAGCACGAGGCGTCGTCGAAAGCGGCAGGCAAGCGTCGGCAGGCCAAGAAAGACAACCGCTGACCAGTTGAACTGTCTCAATCCGGTCAAGTCTGGGATACTCGGCTTTCGTTGTAAGTCGTCGGGTCGCGCATGGGGTGTGGCCACCAGTGGCGGCGAGAGAGTGGGTAAATCGTGTCCGTGAGTGGAAAGATCGTTCATTTCGATGCCAACAAGGGCTTCGGATTCTTGGCACCCGACGCCGGTGGCTCGGATGTCTTCTTGCACATCAATGACATCGACATCGACGAGCATTCGCTCAAGCCCGGTGCCGCAGTCGAATTCGACATCGAAGAGACGGACCGCGGTTCCAAGGCGGTCAATCTGGTCGTGACCGGTGGGGCACCGGCCGGCGCACCCGATCGCCCTCGGCGTACCGAAGGTGCTCGCGACGGCGGACGCCCGGATCGTCGGCATGATGATCGCGGCAGCGCCCGTGACGATCGGCGTAAGCCTGCTCGCAGCGGCGACGCGGCAACACTCGATTCCGGCACGTTCTCCGAGGAGATCACCGAACTGCTCCTCGACGCCTCTGGCACCCTGACCGCGGCACAGATCCTTGCGATCCGGCAGCGCGTCACCGACTTCGCCATCGCCCGGGGTTGGGTGTTTGACTGACCGTCCGGTGACCGACGTGTCCGCGGGGTTGCCGCCGCAGGTCCTTCGCGCCGAGTATGACGAGTCCGACGTCGAACGGCTCGTACCCGAAGGGGCGAAGGTCGCGGGGTTGGCGGGAACCCGAAACGACTACCGCAGTGCCTTTGCGCGCGACCGTGCGCGGGTGCTGCACTGTGCTGCGCTGCGTCGTCTCGCGGACAAGACCCAGGTGGTAGGCCCGCACGAAGGCGACACCCCGCGTACCCGGCTGACCCATTCGCTCGAGGTCGGGCAGATCGGTCGCGGTATTGCGATCGGTGTCGGCTGCGACCCCGACCTGGTCGATCTGGCCGGGCTCGCCCACGACATCGGCCATCCGCCCTACGGACACAACGGCGAACGTGCACTCGATGAGGTCGGCGCCGACTTCGGCGGGTTCGAGGGCAATGCGCAGAATTTGCGTATCCTCACCCGCCTGGAGCCGAAACTCCTTGATGCGCAAGGCCGCAGCGTCGGTCTGAACTTGACCCGCGCGTCGCTCGACGCCACCCTGAAGTACCCGTGGACCCGCCCGAAACCGGGCGCCAAGTTCGGTGCCTATGGCGATGATTCGGAAGTGCTGGCCTGGATTCGCAATGGCCGCACCGACACCAGGCAATCGCTCGAATGCCAGGTGATGGACTGGTCGGACGACGTCGCGTACTCGGTCCACGACGTCGAAGACGGCGTGATGGCCGGGCGCATCGATCTGCGGAGTCTCGGGGATCGCACCGAGCAGCGCGACCTCGCCGCGGTCGGGGTGAAAGAGTTCCCGGGTCTCGAGGAGAACGTCCTGATCGAGGCTGCCGCACGACTCTGGGAGATGGAGATCGTCCACGACGTCGGCGACTATGACGGCACCCTGACCCGGCTGGTCGCGCTCAAACGTCTGACCAGTGAACTCGTCGGCCGGTTTGCGTCGGCGGCGATCACGATGACCCGACGGGAGGCGGGGGAGTGTGGGATCAGCCGCTACCAGGCGGACCTGGTGATCCCACCGATGGTCGCGGCCGAGGTCGCTGTCCTCAAGACGCTGGCCCTGCGCTTCATCTTCTCCGATGCCCGACACCGTGCCCATCAGGCCCGCCAGCGGGACCGGATCCACCGTGTCGCCAACTGGCTACGCCATGCCGCCCCGGGCGGGCTCGATCCGCTTCTGGTACCCGACTGGCATGCCGCCGACGACGACGCCGCTCGGATGCGCGTGATCATCGATCAGATCGCCTCGATGACCGAAGGCCGCCTCGAACGGATGGACCGGCAGAGCATGGGTGCCTCCGCACACCTGGGCTAGCCCGATTTTGGTGGCTTCCGGCGACTGTTTCCGCAGGTCGCGCTCGCCAAGAGCCACCACTTTCGGGGATGCGGGACAGGGATCGACGGGCGGCTAGACTTGAGGTGTGGCAGGCCGAATTCCCGATCGTGACATCACGGCTATTCGTGAACGCGCGCACATCGAGGAGATCGTCGGCGAGTACGTTGCGCTCCGCAAAGCGGGTGCCGATTCCCTCAAGGGCCTGTGCCCGTTCCACGACGAGAAGTCGCCGTCATTTCACGTGCGTCCCAACCACGGGCACTTCCATTGCTTCGGATGCGGTGAAGGCGGCGACGTCTACACGTTCCTGCAGAAGGTCGAGCACGTCAGTTTCGTCGAGGCCGTCGAACAGCTGGCCGATCGGGTGGGCTACTCGATCAGCTTCGAAGGCGGTGGCACCAGCGTTGCCCGCGACCGAGGGACCAGGGCCCGCCTGGTTGCCGCGAATGCCGCAGCGCAGAAGTACTACGCCGAACAGCTCTCCACTCCCGAGGCGCAGACCGCCCGCGACTATCTGACCGAGCGTTCCTTCGACGGCGCGGTGGCCCTGAAGTTCGGCCTGGGCTACGCGCCCGCCGGCTGGGACAAGATGACGAAAGCGCTGCTGGCCCAAGGATTCGAGTTCGCCGAGCTCGAGGCGGCGGGCCTCTCCAAGCAGGGGCAGCGCGGCCCGATCGACCGATTCCACCGTCGGCTCCTGTGGCCCATCAAGAACCTGGGCGGCGACATCATCGGTTTCGGCGCCCGCAAACTGTTCGACGACGACAACATGGGCAAGTACATGAACACCCCGGAGACGATGCTGTACAAGAAGTCTCAGGTGTTGTTCGGGCTCGATCATGCGAAGAAGCACATCGCCAAGGGCCACCAGGCGGTAGTGGTCGAGGGGTACACCGATGTGATGGCCATGCATCTGGCAGGGGTCACCACCGCCATCGCGTCGTGCGGTACCGCATTCGGTGAGGACCATCTCGCATTGCTGCGGCGGTTGATGATGGATGACAGTTACTTCCGCGGTGAGGTCATCTACACCTTCGACGGCGACGACGCGGGAAAAGCGGCGGCGCTGAAGGCTTTCGAGGGCGAGCAGAGCATCGCCGGGCAGACGTTCGTTGCCGTCGCACCCGACGGGATGGATCCGTGTGAGCTACGCCAGAACCATGGCGATGCGGCGGTCCGCGACCTGGTCGCGCGCCGGATACCGATGTTCGAGTTCGCGGTGAAGGCGCTGCTCGACAACTACGACCTCGACACCGCCGAGGGGCGGGTGCACGCGCTGCGTGAAGCGGTGCCCGTGGTCGCCCGCATCCGGGACGTCGCGCTGCGGGACGAGTACGCCCGGCAGCTGGCCGGTTGGGTCGGCTGGGACGAGGTGGCGCAGGTCCTCAAACGGGTGCGCGAAGAGGCAGGCAAGCAAGCCAGGAACGCCCGTAGCGGTGGCCCGGACACCTCCAAGTCACGGGACCGCCGGGTGCAGTCGGTCGGGCCTGTCGCCCCCGTCGTCGATCCTGACTCCAAGACCCCGACTGTGTTGCGACCGCGACCTTCGGATCCGCAGTTGTGGCCGCAGCGCGAGGCGCTCAAGGCCGCACTGCAGTATCCGGCCATCGCGGGCACCGTGTTCGACTCGTTGCCACCCGAGTGCTTCACCGAGCCCGCCTACCAGGTGATCCGCGAGGCGATCGCGACCGCCGGCGGCACCGGAGCCTCCCACGGGGGAGCGCAGTGGGTCGACAACGTCGGTCAGCTGGTGGAGGGCGCGGTTCTGGAGTCCTTGATGACCGAACTGGCCGTCGAACCGATGTCGGTGTCGGAGTACATGATTCCGAGGTACATCGGTAGCGTCCTGGCACGGCTGCAGGAAGTCTGGGTCGGCTCGCAGATAGCGGACCTCAAATCAAAGCTGCGGCGGATGTCGCCGGGCGACGACCCTGATGCCTACAACGCGCTGTTCGGCGATCTGGTGGCACTTGAGGCCTACCGCCGTAGCCTTCTCGAACTGGCCGTGGGCCCGGACGAGAACACCGGCTAGTCCGATCAGTTGTTGCGGCTCTCCTCGGGGCCGAGCACAGTGGTGGCGTCATCGATCTCCCGCAGCTCCGTCAGCTTGGGCTGAGTGCTGAGTTTTTCGGACAGCTTCTGCCTGCCGACGTCCACGGCCTTCTTGGTGGCGGGAGACTCTGCGACGGACCGGTAGGCGCGATTGATCTGCTCGTAGCGCTTGCGCCCGGCTTTGGCCCCGAGGACGTAGCCGACGCCGAGGGCGGCGAGGAATCGAACCATAGGGACTCAGGCCTCCAGTTGCTGTGCGTGACGGACACCGACGTGGCGCCCGCAAATGTGGTTTCCCCATCCTGCCTGATCGAAACCGGAACCGCGGAATCTCGCCCGTTCGGAGCCTCGCCACCAGGGCGATTTGGCATCGGGCCGCCCCAATGCGCTAGAGTCATTCACCGGCCCCAGGGTCAGATATTCCCCCATAGCTCAATTGGCAGAGCTTCCGACTGTTAATCGGACGGTTACTGGTTCGAGTCCAGTTGGGGGAGCAAGAATTACCAGCGTAACGGCACTTTCCGAGACTTCGGAGGGTGCCGTTTCTGCATCTGCCCGCTGGATGCCAGCCCGCAGGTCGACACCGCCGAACGCCGGGTGCCCGGCACGAAACTCGCTTATGGTTCTCCTGAGGTCATGACTCATCCGCGGTGGGTGAGGCACCTGATCGCGGGCTCTTCTAGGTTCAACACGTAGCTTCCGGAGGGGAATCAGTTGAGGTCAGAGACAGCGTCGCCGCCCCCGATTCCGCAGTGGAGCATGCCGCGCGGGGTCATCGTCCTGCTCGCCATCGCGGCCTTGGTGGTGACGGTCGCCGGGATCAAGAGCTTCTCAGGGGTCGTCGGCCCGACCTTTCTCGCACTGATGCTCACCGTGGCCGTGCATCCGCTCCCGGGCTGGTTGCGCCGCAAAGGCTTTCCCGGTTGGCTGGCACTGCTGACGACGCTGCTCGCCGTGTGGGGAATCCTCGTGGCGCTGGTGGTCTCGCTCGTGTACTCCGTCGCAAGGTTGTCGACGATCCTGCCGCAGTACAGCGACAAGTTCGATGACATCGTCAACGACTTGCAAGCCACCCTGAAAGACCACGGCATCGGATCCGACCAGATCCACAAACTGCTGTCGAATGTCGATTCGTCGAAGGTGATCTCCATCGTCAGCGACATCGTCGGCAGTGCTCTCGGAGTCTTCTCGAATCTGGTGTTCGTCCTGGTGCTTCTGCTGTTCATGACGGTGGACGCGATCACGTACGACAAGCGCATGACCATTCTCGGCAACGTGCGCCCGGATGTCGTCACCGCGTTCCAGGGCTTTGCGTCCGGTACGCGCACCTACCTGATCGTGTCGACGATCTTCGGTCTCATCGTCGCGGTCTTGGATGTCGGGGTCCTGTGGGCGATGGGGATACCTCTGCCGTTCCTCTGGGGGCTGCTGGCGTTCATCACCAACTACATCCCCAACATCGGTTTCGTCATCGGTCTCGTACCGCCGGCGCTGCTCGCATTGCTCGACGGAGGCTGGGCGTTGATGCTGTGGGTGATCATCATCTACTCCGCCATCAACGTGATCATCCAATCCATCATCCAGCCGAAGTTCGTCGGCGACGCCGTGGGACTGTCGGTGACGCTGACGTTCCTGTCGCTGGTGTTCTGGGCGTGGGTGCTCGGCCCGCTGGGAGCCATCCTCGCCATCCCGCTGACGTTGATGTGCAAGGCGCTGCTGATCGACATGGATCCCGCGACCCGCTGGGCGGATGTACTGCTCAGTGACGCCCCGCC
Organism: Williamsia sp. 1138; assembly: GCF_002095435.2. Taxonomy (GTDB): domain Bacteria; phylum Actinomycetota; class Actinomycetes; order Mycobacteriales; family Mycobacteriaceae; genus Williamsia. Next base: position 80,247 of record NZ_MJEJ02000031.1, on the reverse strand, counting down.
CAAGGACGACGCATCGCCGCCCGATGACAGTGCCGACAAGGCCGACGGCGAGGCGCCGCCGGGCGATGCCCTCGCCAAACCGGTGTAGGGCCGGTTTCGCCGAGAGCAACTCGGCTCGGTAGCATCAGCGAGGTTTGTGGCGGTCATCCGCCATGACTGGGGCGGTAGCTCAGTTGGTTAGAGCCGTGGACTCATAATCCATTGGTCGCGGGTTCGAGCCCCGCCCGCCCCACCATTCCACATACGTGTTCTTGCCCTCGAAAAGCCGCGAGCTCAGCTTTTTCGCCCTAACTTATTCACGTGACATGTCACGTAATTGTATGAGGCCAGCCGCCTGACGCCGAGGTCGACAAGCCACCGGAGGCAAAACGGTGTTGCCTTTTTTGAAAAGGGTATTACACTTTAGTTGTGCGGATCGAGGTCAAGACCAGCGCCCTCAAGTGGGGGATCACGGCCCATGAGATCGAGACCATCATCGCGTTCCCCGTGCTGCGAGTTGTCCTCGAGCCGCGCTTCTCCGGCACCCAGCCCGTGTTGTTTGTCGGAGCCGTCACTCCCAACGAGCCACACCTCGAAGTCATTGCCGACGTCGCCGCCGATGTGTATGTCGCATTCCACGCAATGGTTCTTCGCCGCAAGCTCGCCAACGATCTCGAACTCGATGAGTTGATCACCATCAACTACGGAACGCAGAGAGGTGCCCACAATGCCTGATTACGACGCCATGGCCGCGGACTACGCCGACCATCCACCGACGGCTGATGAAGTCGTCGACGTAGAAGTCAGCCCGTTCGCGCTCAAGACTGGCCGCCCCCGCAAAGGGGCAACGAAGGGTGGTCGCACCCCGACGATGTCGCTACGCCTACCAGACAACTTGCGCCAGAAGGTCGCTCAGCAGGCCAAGGCAGAGGGCGTCGCTGAGTCCGAACTCATTCGCCGAGCTGTGGATGAGTACGTCACGCACCACACGCGGTGATCGCCCGGCGACAGTAGCGACACTTCCTCCGACATCGGTGACTTCCTCCCGTAGCAGTCGGAGGATGTGGCGAATGTCGGAGGAAGTGAGAATTCCTCCGACTTCAGTGGGCCCAGGCCCCGCGATCCATCTGGAACCGGGGAGTGGGTTGCGCGGTCCCGGTGACCAGGTCGGCGATCATGCTGCCGATGAGAGGTGCGAACTTGGCGCCGTGACCCGAGCACGTCGCTGCGACGACGAGCGGACCACTGCGGTCGAGGATGAAGTCACCGTCGGGGGTCATCGTGATCAGGCCACTGGATTCGGCCAGAGGCGTCGGGTCCAGGGCGGGCATCCATTCGGATACGTAGTCGACGACAGACTGCCGCTGTTCGTCGGTGATGCGTTGGTCGCGGACCTCGGTGGTGGTGACGTCGCCGTCGTGGAAGCACCCGACCTTCATGGCGGGCACCGGAACATCGGATCCTGACGGCATGCCGTACATCTGCTTGCCGTTCTTGTGGACAAAGGTGGGGAGCGAGTCCTCGCCCGGTCGCAGTGCGAAATGGAACGTCTGCTGCTGTCGAATAGTCAAGGGCGGCAACACTGGCTCGGAGTTTCCTGCGAACTCGGCAACGGCGGAGGAGAAGTCGGGGAGCCACGCGCCGGTGGTCAGGACCGCGAAGTCGGCGATGATCTGGTCGCCGCCGGAGCTGTGGAGGGCGACTTCGCCGCTGGGTGCCACGTTGGCGTCGACGACCCTGGTCATCGGCATGATCTCGGCGCCTGCGGCTGCGGCCAGCGACGTCGCCGCGACGATGGTGCTCTCCGGATCGAACACTCCAGCGCAGGCATGAAATATCGCGTCGGTCGTGAATCGCATTCCCGGCCAGCGAATCTCGGCCTGTCGAGCGGACAGCAGTTCGTTGGTCACCCCGTGCGCGGTCATCAGCGATGACAATGTCTCGGCGTCGTAGTCCGGACCGTGGTCGATGCCGCCGGTACCGGTCAGCAGGTGCGTTCCGGACTCGTCCTGCAGCCGTCGCCACTGCTCGAGGGCGAGTCCGGTCATGGCTGCATACAACGGATCGGCATACGCGCGCCGGAAGCTGCGCGAACGGCCGTGCGAACTGCCGTGGTCATGTCCGACCTCGTAGGCCTCGAGGACGGCGACGGACAACCCTCGGGAGGCCAATTGCCAAGCGGCGCATGACCCCATCAGTCCGGCACCGACGATTGCCACGTCAACCCGGTGAATGCTCATCGAGACAGATCCCACTCTGTCTGTGATGTGCCCATCGAAATCCCCACCCTTGTTGTCCTTCGAGGACCGCTATTGGGTCACTACCTAAACAGGATGGAACGCTGGACGATGGTTGTCCACTCGAACGGGTTCGCCCGAATGGTGGTACAGGCAGGACTTGGTCAGGCCGCGGTGCGGAGTGTGCCGCGGCGGTAGAGAACAACTCCCAGGACGCTGTATCCCAGCAGCAGTTGCGCTGCGGGCGCGATCTGTCCGACCGCCGGCACCGCCATCAGAGGGATCGCCCAGAACAGCCAGCTCTGTGCGAACAGAGTCTGCCAGCGCAGGGCACCGGTCCAGCGGCCGGCGATGGCGATCCGGATCCCGATGCCGAACATCCCGAGCATCGACAGCGGCCAGCACACGTCGAACACGGCCCAGACAATGGACCCGTGTGCGAGCCAGAACATGTCGAGTATCGACGACACGATGGCGCCGCCCGTCAGGCCGAACTGCAGATGGTAGAAACCGCGCGCTACCTTGCCCGCCCCCATTGCCCTGGTGCGAACCTGGAGCGTGAGCAGACCGATGAGCGCAGCCTGAAAGGCGAGTGCGGAAGCCCCGCCAACGATCGAACCGAGGCCGAACCCCTCATCGTCGGCCCAGAGCGTCGTCGCGGTCAGCCAGGCGAGGGTGGCAACGGTCAGCGAGATGCCGACCGCGCGGGTGGGGTGGACGGCGGCGGTGCCTGCCGTGAAGGTGGTTCCGGAAGTGAGGCTTGTGGTCATCGAGAGCTCCTTGGTCAGTGGTCGGTACTGCGATCACTGTGAGGTGACTCACTGGGAATGCACTGGGAGGCCGCAGGGAAGCCTTGTTCACCGAACGTCGGTGGGGCCCGCCCATTCGACGACGAGCTCGCGGACCTCGTCGCGGGACAAAGCGCGGCCCTGGCTGCCTTCCTCGGCGAGCAGGGTGGGGTCGATCTCCCTGCGCATGGAGGCTCCGAATCCCGCGAGTTCGACCACGTCCATCTTCTCGGGCGAATACCCGGTCAGGTCGGTCATGCCGTCGACCACACCGATCAGCCTGGCCGCGGGCCTGTGCTCACCGCGACGGAAAAGGACGTACGACAGTGTGAACAGGGCGACCATCCAGGAGGTCAGATCGTAGGCGCGCTCGCAATAGCCGACCATCCGCGCGAGTTTGTTCTCGGCCGGTCCGTCCCACTTTTCCTGCGCTATATCGCTTTTCGCGTGGATCCACAGGATGGACGCGGCGCACCAGTCGTATCCGCAGCTGCGTGCGACCTCAACCGCGGAATCGAAGTACTCGCCCGCGGAGGCGTGGTCACCGGACCGGAAATCAGCCGTACCCAACGACATCAGTGATTCGGCAGCAGTCCACGGTGAGTTGTATCGGCGGGCGATGTCGAGGGAGTCGTGCGCGTGCTGACGGGCAGGTTCGACGAGCCCGGATCCGGCCTCGAAGAAGGCCAGCGTGACCGCGGCGTCGCCGCGCGCGATCTGCACCACCGGATCGGCAGCGTCGACATCGAACTCGGCGTACATCTCACCGAGCCGGGTGAGAGCGGCGAACAGTGCGGGCAGATCGGCGCCCAGATAGCTGGTGATGGCACTGCCCGCGACAGCCCGGACCCGGGTCGCGATCGGCACCTCGGGCGGCGCCGTGAGAGCGGGCGCGAGCATCCGCATACCCTCATCGGCGAATCCTCGGCGGAACCAGAACCAGTAGACGTTCCCGACGATTTCGAGATATGTCTCGGAGTGGGGATCGACGCGATCGAGCGCTGCCCGGACGTTGGCCATGTCGGCGTCGAGCTTGCGGGTCCATGCCAGGCACTGCGGACCCCGGAGCCCTAGATAGGCCTCGGTCGCCATGCCGACGACCCACTCGGTGTGCGCTGCGCGCAATTCTCCCAGCCGCTGTGGGTCCTGTTGCACCGCCGCATAACTGCGCAGGGTTTCGAGCATGAGATAGCGTCGGGGGTCGCCTCCGACTGCTGTGAGCATCGACTTGGCGATCAGCGCGCTCAGGTCTGTGAGCAGACCGCGATGTCCGGTGACCAGGCGCGCCGCCTCCAGGTCGAAGCCGCCCTGGAACACCGCGAGGTCGCAGAACAGACGCCGCTCGCTCTCGGTGAGCGACTGGTACGAACCGTCGATGGCCGCTTGCATGGTGGCGTGGCGTGCGTTGGTGCGGGGCCCGCCTCGGAGGACTTCGAAACGATCGTCGAGCATGTCGATGATCTGGCGAACGGACAGCGCCGACGATTGACCGGCAGCGAGTTCGATCGCCAGGGGCATGTGATCGAGCGCCGCACACAGCTTTTCGACGTCCTCGCGGTTCGCATCCGCGGCTGCCGCGCCGGCACGTTCGAGGAACAACTGCGCAGAGTCCGCGAGCGGCGGCATCTCGAAGACCGTCTCGCCGGCGACCCCGACGGCTTCGCGACTGGTTGCCAGGATCCGGATCTTCGGGCAGCTCCGCAAGATCGCGGTGGCCAGCGTGGCCACCTCGTCGAGGAGGTGCTCGCAGTTGTCGAGTACGAGGACGAAGCTGCGGTCGTGGAGTAGGGAGGTCAGTACCGGGATTCCGCCGTTGATGGTCAAGCCGAGCGACGAGACCACCGTGTCGAGCGTGGCAGCGGCGTTGTGCGCGCCCGCGAGTTCGATCACCCAGGGGCCGTCTGCATCCTTGCGGTCGCGGGCGACCTCCATTGCGGCGCGGGTCTTTCCCATGCCGCCGGGTCCGGTCAGTGTGACCATACGACGGGTGGCCATCAATTCGGCGATCTGGTTGATCTGCTCTTCTCGGCCCACCAGCGAGGTCAACGCCAACGGGATGTTCCCGGTCGGCCGTTCCGGGTTGGCCGTCGGCGCGGGCGCGCCGGTGTGGATGGCGATGTCGGTGTCGGGCATCAGGGTGGGGTCCTGGCGCAGGATCGCGTCTTGTAGATCCAGCAGACTCCGCCGAGGGTCGGCGCCGAGCTCGGTGGCGATCCGGTCACGCGCGGATCGTAGGGTCGCCAGCGCGTCGCCCTGGTTTCCCGCGCGATAGTGCGACAGTGCCAACAGTTCCCAGGCTCGCTCGCGCAGGGGATCGGCGGTGGTGATGGCTTCGAGCTGCGCGATCACGGCGGTGAACTCGCCGCAGTCCGATCGTGCGGCGAGCTGGTCTTCGATGACGTCGGCACGCAGACGCTCGAGCCTGGTGGCCTCGATGGAGGCAAAGTCCCAGTTGGCCGCGTCCGCGTAGGCGGGACCCCACCACAGCTCGAGTGCTTCGGTCAGCGTTCGCCGAGCTCCGTCCGCGTCCCCTGTGATCAGCTGGTCGTGACCGGAGGTGGCAAGCGTCTCGAATCTGCCCGAGTCAACGTGCTCGCGGTCGACGACCAGGGCATATCCCGTGCCCTGTCGGATCAGGATCTGCGGCGCCGAGCGGCCCCGCTCGGGCTCGAGGGCCTTGCGTAGGGACGCCACGTATCCCTGCAAGGTCAACTGCGCCGAGCGTGGGGGCCTGTCTCGCCACAGCTCATCGATGAGGGTTGCGTCGGGCACCATCTGGCCTCGAGCCATGATCAGTCTGGCGAGCAGGGCTCGGGGGAGCGGTCCGCCCAGTGCGACTGGTTCACCGTCCCGGATCACTGTGAGCGCGCCGAGGACTCGCACCGAGATGTCAGGCATAGAAAGACGATAAAGAAATCGGACGCTCCGCGGTATCCGAGTTCACGATCTCGAATCGGGCTGTCCGATCAACGCACAACCGTCAAGGCGGCCCACCCTCCGGGTCAGCCCACAACCCGATGCTCTCCAGGTGTGCCATTAGGCGTTGCGCACCGTCGGTGAACTGCCGGCGTGTCTGTTCGACGACCTCGTCGCGGTCCCCGCGCCGGTAGGCGTCGATGAGCTTGACGTGGCTGTCGTAAGCGACCTGACCCCACTCCGGGTCGTTCGCGTACAGGTCGTGGGGGGTGTACCGCGTGGCGTTCAGCAGAAACCAGGCCAGCTTGCCGTCGGTGGCGATGCGGTTGTGAACTCGGTGGAACTCGAACTCGGCGGTGGTGATGTCCGACGCCCGCCCGGTGGCCAGGACGTCGTGCAACTCCTCGTTGAGCCGCGTCAGTTGGTCGAGCTGGGCGGGGGTGATGATGGCAGCGATCCGGATCGCCAGTTCGACCGCCATGACGCCCTGGAGCCAGAAGATGTCGCGAACATCCTGACGGCTCAGCTCCGCGACCACGTACCCACGATGGGGAGCAAGCTGGACCATGCCCTCACCGCGCAACGTCAGCAGCGCCTCCCGGACCGGTGTGACGCTGACCTCCAGTTCGACGGCGGTCTCATCCATCCTGATGAACTCTCCCGGCCGGATCGCGCCGGACATGATGCGGTTACGCAGCAGCCCGGCGACCTCCTCGGACAGCTGAGGTCGCCGGCGCATCGCCGCGCGCGGTAGGGACGTCAAGGTCTACAAACCGTAGGTCTTGCCGATGATGTCGCGCTGGATCTCGTTGGTTCCGCCATACACGGTGGAAATGATCGCACCCCGCATCAGACTCTCCGCATCGAACTCGGTGGCATAGCCGTATCCACCCATCATCTGCATGCCGTCGATGGTCATCGCCTTCGACACCTCGGTGGCTTTGAGCTTGGCCATCGATGCTTCGCGCGGCAGCATCTTCTGTGGGTTGTCGTCGGATTTCTGGGCGACGCTGTAGACGAGGAGTTTGGTGCACTCGATCTCGGTGGCGTGGTCTGCCAGCCGATGCCGCAGCGACTGGAATGTCCCGATCGGCTTTCCGAATTGCTTGCGCTCAGTGACGAACTCGAGGGTGTTCGCGAAGGATCGTTCGGCGACCCCGAGTTGCATTGCCGCCAGGATGAGGCGTTCTGTGTTCAGTCCGCTCATCAGTTGGGTCCATCCATTGCCCACCTCGCCGACCACGGCGCTGTCGGGAACCTTGACGTTCTCGAAGAACAGGTCGTTGACCTCGCGACCACCCAGGGTGTCGATCCCGTTGATCGAGAGTCCCTCGGTGCCGGCCGGGATGTGGAAGAACGTCAGCCCTTCGTGCTTCTTGCCGGACCGGTCGGTCCGTGCCACGAGCAGGATGCTCTTGGCGAAGTGGGCGTTGGAGCACCAGGTCTTCTGGCCGTTGATGACCCAGCCACCGTCGACCTTCTCGGCCCGGCAGGTCAGCGCAGCAACGTCGGATCCGGCTTCGGGTTCCGACATGGAGATCGACAGGGATTCACCGGCCACCACATCACCGAGGACCTCTTTCTTGAGCTGGTCGTCGGCGAACTTCTGGTACGCGCCCGCGGCGATGAGGGTGGGGCCGATGCCTCCGATGGGTGCGTTGCCGCGCATCGCTTCTTCGAGCAGGATGCACATCTCGACGTTCCCGGCGCCGGCGCCGCCGAACTCCTCGGGGACCAGGATCCCGGCCCAGCCGAGTTCGGCCATCTTCTTGTACAGCTCGACGGAGTGCAGTTCAGCGCCTCCTGCGGTGAGTGCGTCGCGCTGCTCGCGGGTTCCGGCCTCGCGCTGACAGAAGTCGGCGACCGACTTGGCGAAGTCGGTCTGTTCGGGAGTGAAAGTGGTCATGACAGTGCTCCTCAATGAAAAGTGTGGCTCGCTGCCGAAGGTATCAGATCACATATATGTGATGGGATTCTTGCTATGATTAGCCGGCGTCTCAGTACCTGCGAGGGTTGTGGTCCAGGGCACAGCGCCTACATTGTCTGTCATGAGTCCGAAAGCGAAGTTGGGGCGAGCCCGGGACAGCGAAGACGCGACCGCGGCCTACGCGGCGTCCACCAGCCCTGATGCCCACGCGGCCGAGCCTGAACCCGTCGTCGAGACCGCGAAGAAGTCGACCGGAGAGCCGTCGCCGTTCGATGCCGAGGAGTTTCTCGAAGCAAACCGCCGAAACCGGGACAAGATGCGAGCCGCAGCTGCGGCCAGGCGTGCGAAAGAAGAGGCGCGAGCCAGACGGCGTGAGACACCCTGGTGGAGGCGGACCCCCGCGGTCGTCGCCGAGGCCGTCGAATCGCAGCCGCCGGCCCGCGATGCCGACGCGGCCACGGCGCCACCGGTCGACGATGTTCCCACCGCAACCCGCTCCGGGTGGGTGGTACCCGCGCTGTCCGTGTTGCTCGTCGCGGCGCTGGTGGCAGCAGGTGTTTTCGCGTACCTCTACCGGGAGGCGGACGACCGGGCGAACGCCGCGGATCAGGTCAATCAACTCCGCCCCGCGGCGGTCGAGAGCGCGAAACAATATGCCGGCGACCTCATGACCTACGACTCGGCCGACTTCGGCGCCCTCGACTCCCGCATCGCAGACATCTCGACCCCCGAGTTCGCCAAGGACTTCATCGAAGGTTCGCGGCAGGCGCGTGAAGGTTCGGCCAATGCCGAGGCAGTCGCGACCGCAGTCGTGAAAGATGCGGGCGTCGTGTCCATCTCGTCGACCGAGGCGGTGCTCATCGTCGCTCTCGACCAGACCATCACCTCGCCGCAGACCGCCCGCGACCTCCCGGACGGGATCCCGTATCAGTCGAGGGTGAAGATCACGCTGACACGCGACGGCGACCGGTGGGTGATCGCGGATTTCGAGGTCATCTGACCTCGGCGTCCTCGCCGAGCAGGATCACGGACATGACGGCCTGAATGCGGTCGCGGGTTGATGGTCTCGGGTCGTAGCGCTCCCAGTTGCCGAGGTCGAGTACGGCGTTCGACGCGGCGTGCACCAGGTACCGGGCTTCGACCGAGTTCATCCCCGGGCGTACCTGCACGACCAGTTGAGCCCATTCCTCGACGTTTCGCCGCTGCTGGTCGCGAAGGTCGACCCGCAAGGACTCCGGCAGACTGCCGAGTTCCGACAGGTACAGGTTGAGCAGGTCGCTGTTGGCGAATGACAACTCCACGTACCTGGCGACCAAGTTGTCCAGAGCCTGGCGTGGGGTCGCCGATTCCGCCAGCGAATCATGGATGCTCGTCGTGATCCGTTCACTGGCGCGGGCGAAGGCTGCGGTCAGCATCGCGACCTTGGTGTCGAAGTGCCGGTAGACGCCGGATTGATTCATCCCGACCGCCGCGCCGATCTCCTCCATCGTCACGTCGTGGAAGCCGCGACCTCGCATCAGCCTGATGGCTTCGGTGAGCAGCGCTTCGCGTTTCGAGGCCATCTGCAGGCCGACGGATCCGGGTGCGACCGCGGTGGTCGGCGCATCGTCGGCCGGTGGCAGCCGGGTGGACGCGACCGTCATGCTCGTTCCGAGGATGACCGCCTCGATCCTTTTGCGCGGGAGCGATGCCCGGTGAGTGGTGATCGACCCGATGACGCTGAGAATGGAACCGGCCAGGTATTTGGCGTCGTTGTCGAGGCGCCCGCCCGGGGTGTGTCGCGGCGTGGTCAGTTCGGGTCGCAAACGGCCGAGCGGCGCGGCGAATCGATTGTGCAGCCGGGTCACGAGGTCGCCGAGGGCGTGCCGGTCCTCGGGATTGAGATAACGCGCTTCCCACCGGTAGAGCGCTCCGCGGGACCGGTTCTCGATGGTGTTCCGGGTCAACTCGGTGATCAGGGTGCGAAGCTCTCGTTCGGGATCATCGACGAGTTCCGGGACTCCTGCGACCGCACGCTCGAGGCCGCTGCCGAGGGTGCGCACCGTCTCCGAGAACAGCGCATACTTGTTCGGGAAGTGACGATAGAGGGCCGGTCCGCTGATGCCGACCTGGCCGGCGATCTGGTCGACACCGGTAGCGAAATATCCTTGCTCACTGAATGACTCGGCCGCAGCTTTGATGATCTGCTCACGCCGGTCCTTGGGACGCTGGCGAGGTTTCGGCGGCGCGCCGGTGGTCGTGTGGCCGCCATTCGCGCGACCGTCGGCAGATGCCATTTGTCCATGTTAGCGGCAGTGCGCCGCGGCTCGCAGCGTGGTCCGCAATGCCGGCGCGGCCCGCCGAGTGAACGTTCGGTGAGCACTTGACGCAACGCGTCCGAATCTGACAAGTTAATGTGCATTCACGTGATCTGTGTCGCAGTAGCCAGATCTGAGCCGAGGGTGGCATACATGCAAGCGCTGAATGGTCTCATCGCGTCGGTTGACGACAGGGGCGTCGCCAGAGTGCAGATCGACCGCCCGCGCCGTAAGAACGCCATGGACACGGCAACCAGCAACGCATTCATCGAGCTGCTCGGTGAATGGGCGGACAACGAGGCCATCCGGGTGGTGGTGATCGGCGCGGGAGGCCGGGATTTCTGTACCGGTGCCGACATCGTCGACATGGCGAGCGCACCCGCGCCGGAATCGGCGGCCGAGGGCGAGGATCGGGCGACCAAGACCATCGACACCGGGTGCAGGGTCGTTCGGGCGATCCGGGCGCTCGAAGTGCCTGTTGTGGCGGCGGTCGGCGGTCCCGCGGCGGGGATCGGGGCATCGATCGCGTTCGCATCCGATCTGATCTACGCCGCTTCCGATGCGTATTTTTTACTGGCCTTCGTCAACATCGGACTGATGCCGGATGGAGCGGCCACGGCAACAGTCGCGGCTGCGGTAGGCCGCGCCCGCGCGAACGAGCTGGCGTTACTCGGTGAGCGGTTGCCCGCCGCGCAGGCGTACGCCGACGGTCTGGTGACCGCCGTCGTCGACGCAGATGCCCTGGACGCCAAGGTCGATCACGTTGTCGGCAAGTTGCTCGCGGCCTCGCCCCGGGCTCTGAAGATCACCAAGAAGGCGCTCGACGCGCAGACGCTGGCAGGCTTCGACCTCGCGCTGGAACTCGAGAGAGAAGGCCAGATCGAGTTGTTGCAGTCGCCTGAGTTCGCTGCGCTGATCGCGGCATTCGCTCGCGGTAAAACGGCAAAACCGACACCCGCCACTCCGTAGCATTCGACTCATCACCGGCGTTCATGCGCGGGTGGTCAACAACAAGGAAGCGCACCATGACGAGTACCACGCTGACCCAGTCCGATCCCCTCCTGGAAGAGCCTTTCCGCTCACGGCGGAACAACTGGAACACCCACATCCGCAGGCACGCGACGATGAAGCCGAACGCCCCGGCGTTGCGATTCATGGGGAATGAGACCTCCTGGTCGCAGCTCAACGACCGATCCACCGCGTTCGCCGCCGCGTTGTATCGCCGCGGGGTGCGGTTCGGCGATCGGGTTCTGGTCCTGATGCTCAACCGCAGCGAATACGTCGAGGTCATCTTCGGCGCCAACCTGATCGGCGCCATCGCGGTCCCGGTCAACATCAGGATGACGCCGCCCGAGGTCGGATTTCTCGTCAAGGACAGCGGCGCGAAGGTGATCGTCACCGAATCTCTCCTGGCGCCGTTGGCGGATGCGGTCCGCAAGAGCACCGAGGGGGTCGAGAACCTCATCATCGTCGGCGCGTCCGATGTCGAGGATGCGCTGGACTACGACACCCTGGTCGCCGAGGACGCCACCGACCTTCCCCCGATCGACGTGCCCGAGAACTCGATCGCAATGATCATGTACACGTCGGGAACCACCGGAAATCCGAAGGGTTCCATGCTTTCTCACACCAATATGCAGGCCCAGGCCGTCACCTGTATCTCTGCGCTACAGATTCGCAACGACGACGTGGGCTCCTGCGTCGCACCGATGTTCCACATCGCGGCGATGGGCGCGATGGCGCCGCTCTTCTACCTCGGGGTCCCGACCGTCATCCACCCGCTCGGCGCATTCGACCCCGAAGCGTTGCTGGATGTGCTGGAGGCAGAAGGGATCACGTCGATCTTCCTCGTGCCCGCCCAGTGGCAGGTGGTGTGCGCGGTCCAGAAGGCCAAGCCGCGCAACCTCAAACTGCGAGTCATCTCCTGGGGCGCGGCGCCGGCCTCCGATACCGTGCTGCGCGCCATGGCGGAGACGTTCCCGGACGCGATCAACGTCGCCGTCTTCGGGCAGACAGAGATGTCGCCGATCACCTGCGTTCTCGAGGGCAAGGACGCGCTCCGGAAGCTGGGCTCGGTCGGTCAGGTCATCCCATCGGTACAGGCGCGAGTCGTCGATGTGGAGATGAACGACGTGAAGCCGGGCGAGATCGGCGAGATCGTCTATCGCGGACCGAACATGATGGAGGGTTATTGGCAGAACCCGCAGGGCACTGCCGACGCCTTCGCCGGCGGCTGGTTCCACTCCGGCGATCTGGTGCGGATGGATGACGAGGGTTTCGTGTATGTCGTCGACCGCAAGAAGGACATGATCATCTCCGGCGGTGAGAACATCTACTGCGCCGAGGTCGAGAACGCTCTCTTCGCGCATCCGAAGATCCTGGAAGCCGCAGTGGTCGGCAAGGCGGACGATCGCTGGGGTGAGGTGCCGGTGGCCATCGTCGTTCTGAACCCGGGTGAGGAGCTGGCGTTCGAGGAACTGATCGAGTTCTTGAACGAGCATCTCGCGCGGTTCAAGCAGCCCAAGGAATTGATCGTCATCGACGAGTTGCCGCGCAACGCGTCCGGCAAGGTGGTCAAACCGTCACTGCGCAAGGAGTACGGCGGCAAGGATGCCGGTCTGCGGCACTAGGTCTGCCGGAAACTCAGCGAAGCGACGCGATTCGGGCCCGCTCCCGCAAGGGGAGTGGGCCCGAAGCGACGCGATTCGGGCCCGCTCCCGCAAGGGGAGTGGGCCCGTTTTGTTCGTCGCATCCGAGTGTGGAATAAAAGAGCGAATCTGTTCCAAGGTGATCGGTGGGCCGATAGAATCGGGTCCGGTATCAGCATCGGTCGATCGAGAGGCGAACATGGTCACGCAGGCCGCGTCGCGGACCGGACAATCGCGCGGGCGCGCCCGGCGCACGACCGATGTTCGTCCCGAGGTCATCGCCGAGTTCCGGAAACACACGGGAAGCGTGCTCGCCGGAATCTTCGGTGGCGCTGCGTTCGATCAAGTGGCTCTGCCGCCCGTCGCCGCCGCGGTCGACCGCACCGGGCGTTTCGCCGAGAACTTCGCGGACAGGGCGGTGCGCAGCGGATTCTCGGCGTTGTTGGCCGTGTGGGGCGATCCGGCCGATCGAGCAGAAGAAGCGCGATGGCTCAAGATGCGGCATCGCGATGTCCGAGGCCGCGGCACCGGTGATTACAGCGACGTCCGCTACAGCGCGCTCGATCCGGATAATTGGAAGTGGATCGCGGTCAGCGGGATGATGCTGATACTGAACACGTTCACCTTCTGCACGGGCACCGAGATGCGCCGCAGCGAAGAGGAAGCGGCGTACCAGATGGTGCGAGAGAGCTTCGCGGACCTCGAGTTGGAGAGCCGGGCCGGGAAACTTCCCGATACTCTCGCCGACGCCGAGGAGTACTACGAGACGATGGTCGAGACCCGGTTGGCGTCGACGCCGTTCCTCGTCGAACAGTTCGCGGGCCTGAACCGGCTTCCGTTGCCCACGCTGCTGCTGCCTCCGGTCGCGCGCACGGCGCTGACCCCGCTGTGGTGGATGGTGCGACCGGTGGCCGGACACGTCATCCAGGTCTGCTCGTCGAAAGCCATGAACCCTCGGGTTCAAGCGATGACGGGATACCGGCTCAAGCCACGGCACGACGCCGAGTTCGCGCTCTACGTGGTGGCCCTGCAGACGATCTGGCGGATATTTCCCGATTGGATCTTGTTGGCGCCGTTGGCCTATAACCGGCTTCAGTACGAGAAGTTGGTGCGCATGCACCGAAGTGTCTCCCTCGATACCTTCGCCGCTCCGCCTCGCGAGCGGGGCGGTTGCCCGGTCTGACCGACGCCGGGTGGACCTCGCTCGCGTGTTGATCGGGTCCGATCGTTGGAGTTAAAACTGAAACACGTTACAATTCTGGTGAGCGGTGACCGATGTCACTGCGAACTCATAATCCCGGTGAGCTGTTCGCCGGCGACGCAGGTTGTCGGTGCGTGACTCACGTGCCGCGAGTGGAGGGTTTCGATGAAGACAAAAGGCGCTTTGCTCCGGAATTTCAACGAGAAGTGGGCGGTCGAGGAGATCGAGATCGGTGACCCGCGCAAGGGCGAGGTCAAGATCCGGATGGAAGCCGCCGGCATGTGCCACTCGGATCACCACCTGATGACCGGTGGCATCCCGATGGCCGGCTTCCCGGTGCTCGGCGGCCACGAAGGCGCCGGCATCGTCGAGGAACTCGGTGAGGGTGTCACCGACTTCCAGGTCGGCGACCACGTCGTGCTCTCGTTCATCCCGTCGTGTGGCAAATGCCCATCGTGTCGATCCGGTCTGAGCAACCTGTGCGACATGGGTGCGATGCTCTTGCAGGGTGAAGCGGTGTCGGACCACACGTTCCGCGTCCATACCGCCGCCGGCGAAAACGTCTACCCGATGACTCTGCTGGGCACTTTCGCCCCGTACATGGTGGTGCACGAGACGTCGGTGGTGAAGATCGATCCGTCGATTCCCTTCGAGGTGGCGTGCCTGGTCGGCTGCGGTGTGCCGACCGGCTTCGGCTCGGCGACCCACAGCGCGAAGGTGCAGCCGGGTGAAGACGTGGCGATCGTCGGAATCGGCGGCGTCGGGATCTCCGCGCTCCAGGGCACCGTCATCTCGGGCGCCCGGTACATCTTCGCCATCGACCCGATCGAGTGGAAACGAGAGCAGGCGCTGAAGTTCGGTGCGACGCATGCGTTTGCCAGTGTCGAAGAGGCGGCGATGACCATCGCGGAGCTCACCGAGGGGCAGATGGCCAAGAAGGTGATCGTCACCGTCGGCGAGGTCCACGGCAAGGACGTCGACCTGTGGATGGGGATCACGGCCAAGGCCGGAACCTGCGTGCTCACCGGTATGGGCAGCATGATGGAATCCGACGTCACGCTCAACCTGGCGATGCTGACGCTGCTGCAGAAGAACCTGCAGGGGACGATCTTCGGTGGAGCAAGCCCCAAGCTCGACATCCCGCAGCTGCTGTCGCTGTACAAGATGGGAAAGCTGAACCTCGACGACATGGTCACCCGGCAGTACCGCCTCGATCAGATCAACGAGGGCTACCAGGACATGTTGGACGGCAAGAACATCCGCGGAGTCATCCGTTTCACCGACGAAGATCACTGAGCCGATCGACTGATCTATCGGTGTCCCAGCGAAGCCGGCGAGCAATTGGGTGCTCGCCGGCTTTGCTGTCTGTGCTCGCGCTCGACAAGCTGTGTTTGCTCCGCCGGTGCCGCCCGTGATGCGATGAACCGGTGCTGAAAGAACTAGAGAACTGGCCGGTCGACAACGTGTCCGCGGCGATCGTTTCCGACACGGATGTGGCGGAAGAGTTCGGCGATGGGCAGCGGGTCTTCCCGCTCGCCTCGGTCACGAAGCTGCTCACGGCGCACGCCGCGCTCGTCGCTGTCGAGGAGGGCGCGATCGAGCTCGATCAACCGGCCGGTCCACCGGGTGCGACCGTGCGGCACCTCCTGGCCCATGCATCAGGCCTGCCGTTCGAGGGACTCGACGTGGCGGCCGGGGTGGGGGAGCAGCGGATCTATTCGAGTGCCGGGTTCGAGGTGCTGGCCGACCTCATCGCCGCGGAGACCGATATAGGCTTCGATGAGTATCTGACGCAGGCCATCTGCGAGCCGCTCGGGATGATCGCGACATCGCTCCAAGGCTCCGCCGGGCACAGTGCACAGTCCACGGCGGCCGATCTGAGCGTATTCGCACGGGAGCTGTTGTCTCCGAAACTCGTATCCCGAGAGTTGTTGTCCGAGGCCACATCGTTGCAATTCCCGGGACTCGACGGATTTGTACCCGGGTATGGGAAGCATCGCCCCTGCGACTGGGGACTCGGCTACGAGCTGCGGGCCCACAAGAGCCCCCACTGGACGGGGTCGCAGAACAGCCCGCAGACGTTCGGGCACTTCGGTCAGTCCGGCACGTTCCTGTGGGTGGATCCGGCGCTGAACGTGGCGTGTGTGGTGCTCACGGATCGGGCCTTCGGCGCGTGGGCAAAGCCGTTGTGGAGCGACTTCAACAATGCAGTGGTCGAGGCGTTGTCACATTGAAATCATCGTCCACTAGCGCAACACGGGTCACTTAAGGCACAATAAACAACAAGAGTGTGATATCTGCCGTTGGTTTCGCCAGGCCGTTGGGGAAGACGTTCCTCGTCGAAACCGGAGGTGGAAAGTGCGCAACCTTAACCAGTTTGCGGACGTGACAGCAGGTGTGGTGTTCATACACTCCGCGCCTGTCGCGTTGTGCCCACATGTCGAGTGGGCTCTTTCGTCGACCCTAGATGCTCGCGCGAACCTGAAGTGGTCCGCGCAGGATGCAGGGCCGGGGTTGCAGCGTGCCACGGTCGACTGGGTCGGACCCGTCGGGACCGGAGCCCGTCTGGCCAACGCCCTGCGTGAATGGTCGACGCTTCGCTTTGAGGTGACCGAGAACGCCAGCGATGGTGTCGACGGCGAACGCTTCTGCTATGTGCCAGGACTGGGGTTGTGGCGCGGTTCGATGAGCGCCAACGGAGATGTGATCATCGCCGAAATGCAGTTGCGGGCCTTGATGGAAGCGCACTCCAACGGCGCAGAACTGGCGGGAGCGCTCGACGCCGCGCTTGGTACCGCGTGGGACGAAGCGCTCGAAGACTTCCGCATGGGTGGCGACGGCGCCGAGGTCACCTGGCTGCATCAGCGCGTGGGTTGAGATCCAGAGAACAACAAAGCGGGCCCGGACATTGTCCGGGCCCGCTTTCTGTTTTGGTGCCGAGCCGCGCGTGAGCGCAGGGGTGGGCCGCGCGTGATGCAGTGAGGAACGCGAGCGCGCAGCGCTCACGTGACGAGCGAAGAACGCGCAATGAGGCCCACGACGAAGCGAACAGTTATAGCGGTATGTTCTTGTGACGGCCACGTCGGGCGGGTGCCGATGCCAGGGCTTCGGCGACGATGCTGCGGGTCTTCGCGGGATCGATGATCTCGTCGACGACACCAATTGACTGTGCTCGACCCACGCCGCCGGCGATGGCTTCGTGCTCGACGGCGAGGCGTTCGTGCAGTGCCTCGCGCTCGTCATCGGGCGCTGCGGCGAGTGCCTTCTTGTGCAGGATGCCGACGGCAGCCTTGGCGCCCATGACGGCGACCTCAGAACCCGGCCATGCGAACACGGCGGTGGCACCGAGTGCGCGCGAGTTCATCGCGATGTAGGCGCCGCCGTAGATCTTGCGGGTGACCAGGGTGACGCGGGGGACCGAGCACTCGGCGAAGGCGTGCAGGAGTTTGGCGCCGCGGCGGACCACGCCGTCCCATTCCTGCCCGACGCCGGGCAGGTAACCCGGGACGTCGGTCATGACGATGAGCGGGATCCCGAATGCGTCGCACAGTCGCACGAAGCGAGCAGCTTTCTCGGCGCTCTCGGAGTTGAGGCAGCCGCCCATGCGAAGCGGGTTGTTAGCGATGACGCCGACGCTGCGGCCGGACAACCGGCCGAATCCGATGGTGATGTTCGGAGCCCATTTCGCTTGCAGCTCTTCGAAACTCGAGATCTCGGTCTCGCCGTCGGCTGCGATGTCGGTGTCGAGTAGAGCCCGCACGATGGGATGCACGTCGTAGGCGCGCCGGTTCGACTCCGGCATCAGGGCGCGCAGGTCGCTGTCGCCGGCCTCTGCCTTCTGCCTGCTGAAGTGTCCCTGCTGACCGAACGTGCCGATCAGACGCCGTGCCCGCCAGTAGGCGTCGGGCTCGGAGTCGGCGGTGATGTGCGAGACGCCGGACTTCTTGCCGTGGGTGAGCGGCCCGCCGAGCGACTCCATGTCGACGACCTCGCCGGTGACGCTCTTGACCACGTCGGGACCGGTGACGAAAACGCGACCGGCCGGAGCCATGATCACGATGTCGGTCAGGGCCGGTCCGTACGCGGCGCCGCCGGCTGCGAAGCCGACGACGACGGAGATCTGGGGGATGTAACCGGAGGCACGCACCATGGCCTCGAACACCTCACCGACCGCGTGGAGCGCCTCGACGCCCTCCGCGAGTCGGGCACCGCCGGAGTGCCAGATACCGACAACCGGTGCCTGCTCCGCGATGGCGGTGTCGATGGCGTTGACGATGTGCTTACAGCCCACGATCCCCATGGCCCCGCCCATCACGGTGCCATCGGTGCAGTAAGCGACGGTGCGAACACCGTTGACGCGACCGACGGCGGCCTGGACACCGGACTTGTCTCGGGGGTGGAGCAACGACATCGACGCTTCGTCGAAGAAGTTGGTCAACCGCAGCAAGGGGTCCCGGGGATCGATGGACTCTTCGTGTTTGGTGATCGGGGCCATGGTGGTCATGGAATCTCCTAAAGGTAGATCTGCAAGCGCCCTGCTGAACGAGTTCAGAGGCGACGGGATCAGTAGCGCCCAAAGGCGAGCGCAACGTTGTGCCCACCGAATCCGAACGAGTTGTTGATGGCGTAGTCGATCTGGCCGTAACGCGGTTCACCGTGAACCACGTCGAGGTCACATTCCGGATCCTGATTGTCGAGGTTCAGCGTCGGAGGGATGACCCCTTCTTCGATGGACTTGATCGTCAGGACCGATTCCAGTGCGCCCACCGCGCCGATCGAATGCCCGAGGGCAGACTTCGGTGCGTACACCGCGGCGTGGTTGCCCACCGCGATGTTGATGGCCAAGGCCTCGGCGGTGTCGCCGACCGAGGTCGCGGTCGCGTGCGCATTCACGTGCGTGATGTCGGACTTGCCCAGACCGGCGGTCTGGATGGCCCGAGTCATTGCGCGCGCCGCGCCGGTTCCCTCGGGATCCGGTGCGACCAGGTGATAGCCGTCGGAGGTGATCCCTCCGCCGAGCAGGCGTGCGTGGATGTGCGCCCCGCGAGCTCGGGCATGGTCTTCGCGCTCGATGACCATGAGCGCGGCGGCCTCACCCATGACGAATCCGTCGCGATCCTTGTCGAACGGGCGTGACGCCGAGCTCGGATCTTCGTTTCGGGTGCTCATCGCACGCATCATCGCGAAGCTCGCGATGGGCACCGAGTCGATGTGACCCTCGACGCCACCGGTGACGACCATGTCGGCATCACCCATGACGATCTGCCGCCAGGCGTGCGCGATGGCTTCCGACCCCGACGAACACGCCGAGACGGGGGTGATCACGCCGGCCCTGGCACCGATCTCGAGACCCACCACCGCGGCGGGTCCGTTCGGCATGGCCATCGGTACAGCCAACGGCGACACCTTGCGGTAGTTGCCGGTGTTGTGCATCGAGTTGTAGGCCTCGATGAGGGCGTCGCCGCCCCCTAACCCGGTGCCGATGACGACACCGAGACGCTCCTTGTCGACCTCGGGTTCACCGGCCTGGGACCACAAGCGCTTGCCCATGACGTACGCGACCCGCTCGACGTAGGCCATTCGCCGGGCTTGCACCCGGGTGACCTCGTTGGTCGGATCGTTGACCAGCCGCCCACCGAACCGGACCGGGAGATCGAACTCCTCGACCCAGTCATCGGTGAGCGTCTTGATGCCACTCTCTCCGGCGAGCAGACCTTTCCACGTGGAATCGAGGTCTTCGCCGACTGAAGTCGTCGCGACCATGGAGGTCACGACCACGTTCGGGAAATTCCCGCCGAGGGTGGAGTATTCGCGAAGAGAGTCAGTCACTATTGGTCACTCACCGGTCTTGTCGGCGTCCAGCTTGGCGCGGATGGCGTCAGCGGCCTCGGAGTTCTCGGCTTCGAGCTTCTGGATGTAGGACACGGCGTCACCGACGGTGCGCAATCCGGCGAGATCCTCGTCGGGGATCTTCACGCCGTACTTGTCCTCGGTCTGCACGGCGATCTCGACCATCGACAGTGAGTCGATGTCCAGGTCGTCGACGAAAGACTTCTCCACAGTCACCTCAGAGGGTTCAATGCCGGTGACCTCCTCGATGATCTCAGCGAGTCCGGCAATGATTTCTTCCTGGGCGGCGGCCACTATGTGGCTCCCTTCTTGTTCATGTTTCGGGTGTTTCCGGAATCACGACGCTTTCGCGTCGCTTTGGACGGGTGCAGACCAGATGGTGACGCGGTCGTCGCACTTTTCCGGGGACGTCGACGCAGGCGCGTCGACGTCGCTATCCAAGTTCGGTGATGCCCTCGAGATCGTCGGGGGTCTTCAGCGCGCGGGTGGGGGTTCCCTTGAGTTCGCGCTTGGCGATACCGGTGAGGGTACCGGCCGGCGGTAGTTCGATCAGGCCGGTGGTGGCGCTCTCGCGCATCGTCTGTGAACAGAGATCCCAGCGCACCGGGCTGGTGACCTGCGCTACGAGCTTGTCGAGTGCGTCGCGGCCGGAGGTGACCGGACGGCCGTCGGAGTTCGACAGCAGCGTCTTGCCGGGCTGCGCAGGGGTGATGCCGGAGGCGGCCTCGGCAACGGCGTCTTGCGCGGGCGCCATGTACGCGGTGTGGAAGGCGCCTGCCACTGCGAGCTTGCGGATGCGGGCCTTCTCGGGTGGGTTGGCGATCAACTCGTCGATGGCCTCGACGGAGCCGGCGGCAACGATCTGCCCCGCGGCATTGCGGTTGGCCGGGACGAGGTCGAGTTCTGCCAGCCGGGCCAGAACCTCTGTCTCGTCTCCACCGAGGACGGCGGCCATGGTGGTGGGCTCGAGCGCACACGCCTTTGCCATCTCGGCCCCGCGAACTGCGGCGAGCGAGACGGCCTCGTCGGCAGTCAACACACCGGCGATCGCGGCTGCTGCGAGTTCGCCCACCGAATGACCCGCGACGAGCGTGTCTGCCGGTAGCGGCGAGCGCTTGGCCAACTCGTCGTAGGCCAGCAGAGCTAACACGACAACCAGGGGCTGGGTGACTGCGGTGTCGGTGATCTCTTCCGCCGTCGCCGTCGTACCGAGCCGTTCGATGTCGAGCTTGGTCAGTTTCGACCAGGTCGCAACCTGATCGCGTGCGCCGGGTAGCTCGAGCCAAGGGATGAGCATGCCGACGGTCTGGGAGCCCTGTCCGGGCGCAAGCAAGGAGAGCACCTGACAAGAGAACACCCTATTGAGGGTCGGTGAGGGTGTTGGACGCGTTAAACCTCAAGCAATGCCTTTGTAGGGTTCCCACAAAATTGCACGACAGTGTGGCTGCATCGTCACCGCACCGATATCCGTTACCCCACTGTGAATTGATGCACAACCGTCACCTGTCGCCTTCGGAGCCTGTTGCGCGAGTGACTGTTGTGAAAACTGTGCGCATGTCGTGTCTAACTCGTGTCAGTCTTCCTACCGTCGTTGCGATTCTCAGAACGTAGGCGTCTCGCGGATTCATGGGGTCGCGGCCCGTGATGTCCGAAATCCGCTTTAGTCGATATCTAACAGTATTGGGGTGAACGAAGAGCTCGCGAGCGCACGACTCCACCGACCCCCCGGAATCGAGGTAGGCGTCGAGTGTGGTGGTCAGCGTGTCGCCGCCCTTTTCGAGAGGCTTGATCAAAACGTCATTGAGTGTCGCCATCGCTGCCTGATCGCCGAGCAGCGCACGTTCGGGGAGTAGTTCCCAGGAATGCACGGGGCGGGGAGCGCTGGGCCAGCCGGCGACCGCTTCGACACCGGCCATCGCGTCGATCGCACTCGTGTGCGCCATGCCGAGGTTCGGTGTCGTCGGTCCGATGACGACGGGTCCGTCGGCGAAGAGGTTGAGCAGATCGATGATGAACGGCTCGTCCAGGGAGACCGGCCCGCTGACGATGGCGACGAGCAGGCTGCCCTGCACCACCGAGAGCGCCGCGCGATCGTGCTGCCGGGCGGTGTTGTGGACGGCCAGCGGGACCGACACATTGCGCTCGGGCGGCGGCATGCCGACGAGCACGGTCGCTGTCACCTCGGCGTCCCAGTTCAGGGCGGCCGCACGGGACAACAGGGTGGGGCCGGTGTCACCGCGGACCACCGCGTCGACGACCAGGGCTTCGAGTCGTGAGTCCCACGCGCCGCGTGACTCTGCCGCCGAGGCGTAGATCGAGGCGGCCGCGAATCCGATCTCGCGGCCGTAGCGCAACACCGCTTCGGTCAGTGCGCGCAGTTGGGCATCGTTGCGGGCGAGCAGCGGGAGCCACTTCTCGAAGAATTCCATGGCCACGCGGACCATCTCCACCGTCTGCAACAGGCTGATCCGGCGAGCCAGGTCCTGGGGGACCACCTGAAACGCCTGGACTGTGAACTTGACGTTGCCCTCGGGGTCCTGCAACCACTCGACGAAGCTGACGACGGCCGTCTGCACCACCAGCTGGACGCTGGCGCGCTGGCCGGCTTCGAGGTCGGAGAAATAAGGGAGTTGCTCCTCCATCGAATGCACGGCCTCGGTCGCGAGGCGACCGCTGTACTGCTTGACGCGGCGTAGCAACGTATCCGGTAGCGCGTCATGAACGTTGGCCGGTGCCGGTACGTGCGCACCACGTGGCCCGAAGAGGTCGCCCGCGGACGACTCTGCCCCGCGTGACTCAGTCATTGCTTCAATCTATGCCAGAGCCGACCAGGTGGAGGCACATCGTCGGTGCTCGATGACGCAGACACCCACCCGTTTTCTCCAGGTCCGGCGGAGCTATCCGGTGGATCCTGCGAAAACGGGTGGGTGGCGGGCGAGGTCGTGAGCGCTACGCGCCGGGTCCCGGGTCGCTTGTCTGCTTGGGTGCGGCAAGCACGTCGTCGATCTGGTATTTCTCTGCCGCCTCGGCCGCGACCTTGATGTCGATGTGGCCATCGCGGGCCAGCGCCGACAGGACGCCAACCGCTATGGACTCGCCGTCGACATTGAAGTACCGGCGCGCCGCTGGACGGGTGTCGGAGAATCCGAACCCGTCGGTGCCCAGGGTGAGATAGGTGCCCGGCACCCACGGCCGGATCAGTTCCGGTACCCCGCGCATGTAGTCGGTAGCGGCCACGAACGGTCCCTCGACGTCCGCGAGGGTCTCGGTCAGATACGGCTGGGCGTGATCGCCGCCCGGTTCACGCAGCGATGCCTTCTCGAACTCGATTCCGTCGCGGGAGAGCTCGTTCCACGAGGTGACCGAGTAGATCGATGCTCCGACGTTCCAATCCTCGGCGAGCAGTTCCTGCGCCTTGAGTGCGCTCGCCATCGTGATGCCCGAAGCCATGATGTTCGCCGGATACTGCTTCCCTTCCGGGGCGTCGGCGTACCGATAGAGACCCTTGAGGACACCGGCCACGTCGAGGTTGTCGGGCTGCGCCGGCTGACTGATCGGCTCGTTGTAGATGGTGATGTAGTAGTAGATGTTCTCGGGATCATCCCCGTACATTCGGCGCAGGCCATCGGCGATGATGTGCCCGAGCTCGTAACCGAATGCCGGGTCGTAGGCCACGACGGCCGGGTTCGATGCCGCCAGCAGCAGCGAATGTCCGTCGGCGTGCTGCAGACCTTCACCGGTGAGCGTGGTACGACCGGCAGTGGCTCCGAGGACGAATCCCCTGGCCATCTGATCGGCCGCCGCCCACAGACCATCGCCCGTGCGCTGGAATCCGAACATCGAATAGAAGATGTACAGCGGGATCATCGGTTCGTCGTGCGTCGCGTACGACGTGCCGACTGCGGTGAACGACGCCGTCGAACCCGCCTCGTTGATGCCCTCGTGCAGGATCTGGCCGACCGAGCTCTCCTTGTACGCGAGCATGAGCTCGGCATCGACGGAGGTGTAGAGCTGACCGTTGCGGTTGTAGATCTTGAGCGACGGGAACCACGAGTCCATGCCGAACGTGCGGGCCTCGTCGGGGATGATCGGCACCAGGCGTTTGCCGATCTCCTTGTCGCGCATCAGCTCCTTGAAGATGCGGACGACGGCCATGGTCGTGGCGACCTGCTGCTTGCCCGATCCCTTCGCGGCCAGTTTCAGCGCCGGCGCGGTGTCGGGCTTGAGCACCTTGCTCTTGGTGCGGCGAGCAGGCAGGAAACCGCCGAGGGTCTTGCGCCGGTCGAGCATGTACTGGATCTCGGGCGCGTCGTTGCCGGGGTGGTAGTACGGCGGGAGGTAGGGGTCTTTCTCGAGCTCGGCGTCGCTGATCGGGATGCGCGTGCTGTCGCGGAAATCCTTCAGGTCGTCGAGCGTCAACTTCTTCATCTGGTGCGTGGCGTTACGGCCTTCGAAGTGCTTGCCGAGGGTGTAGCCCTTGATGGTGTGGGCCAGGATCACGGTCGGCTGGCCCTTGTGCGCCAGCGCCGAGGCGTAGGCGGCGTGCACCTTCTTGTAGTCGTGACCGCCGCGCTTGAGATTCCAGATCTCGGCGTCGCTGAGATCCTTGACGAGTTCTTTGGTCCGCGGGTCACGGCCGAAGAAGTGGTCGCGGACGTAGGCGCCGTCGTTGGCCTTGTAGGTCTGGAAGTCGCCGTCGGGGGTGCTGTTCATCAGATTCACGAGGGCGCCGTCGCGGTCCTTGTGCAGCAGGGAGTCCCACTCGCGACCCCAGACGACCTTGATGACGTTCCAGCCGGCTCCGCGGAAGAAGGACTCGAGTTCCTGGATGATCTTGCCGTTGCCGCGCACCGGTCCGTCGAGGCGTTGCAGGTTGCAGTTGACGACGAACGTGAGGTTGTCGAGGCCCTCGGTTGCGGCGACGTGCGCCAGACCGCGTGACTCCGGCTCGTCCATCTCGCCGTCGCCGAGGAACGCCCACACGTGCTGATCGCTGGTGTCTTTGATGCCGCGGTCGTTCAGGTAGTGGTTGAACCGCGCCTGGTAGATCGCGTTCATCGGTCCCAGGCCCATCGAGACGGTGGGGAACTGCCAGAAGTCCGGCATCAGGCGAGGGTGGGGGTACGACGGCAATCCGCCGCCTTCCCCGGCGTGGGAGTGCTCTTGGCGGAACCCGTCCATCCGCTTCTCGTCGATACGGCCCTCGAGGAATGCGCGGGCGTAGATGCCGGGGGAGGCGTGACCCTGGATGAAGATCTGATCGCCGCCGCCCGAATGCTCCTGGCCGCGGAAGAAGTGGTTGAAGCCGACCTCGTACAGCGCGGCCGACGAGGCATAGGTGGAGATGTGGCCGCCGACGCCGACGCCGGGACGCTGCGCGCGGTGCACCATGATCGCGGCATTCCAGCGGATGAACGCGCGGAAGCGGCGTTCGACTTCCTCGTCACCGGGGAACCAGGGTTCGCTCTCGGTGGGGATCGTGTTGACGTAGTCGGTGGAGGTCAGCGCAGGTATCGAGACGCGTTTTTCGCCGGCACGTTCGAGCAGACGCAGCATGAGGTAGCGGGCCCGGCCAGGGCCGGCATCTTCG
The DNA here is from genome assembly GCF_002095435.2 of Williamsia sp. 1138. GTDB lineage: Bacteria > Actinomycetota > Actinomycetes > Mycobacteriales > Mycobacteriaceae > Williamsia. Next base: position 54,814 of record NZ_MJEJ02000031.1, on the reverse strand, counting down.
AGGAGACCATCGAATGATTCGAGCCATTCGTTCGTCTCGTCCGGGTCGATGTCGGGGAGGTAGGAGGCCACCCCTTCTCGGATCACCCGGACCCGCGGCTGATTCTTGGGTGCTTGCGTGCTGTCAGTCACTGCGCTGCTCTTTCTCCTCGAGTCACTCGGCAGCGGTGGCTGCCGTAACCGAAATTGCGCCGGAACCGGGGTGTGGTGTCGGCGTTGCCCCAATCGTGCCGTAAGTGATGTGTGTTGGCATCGGCAACCTCCCAAACGGGGATGGGCACGGCAAAGTAACCCTACTCACGGGCGTTTCGCGCGAGGGTTTTCGTACATTTCGTGCAAGATCGGCATGTGAACTGGAAGTGGGTGGGCGCGGCTGCCGTGTGCGGGCTGTTGTTCACCGGCTGTGCGACGACCATCGACGGCTCGAGCACGGTGGACGCCGGTCAGGTGAGCGCGTATCAGAGCGATGTATCTGTCACGGCCGAACAATCGCGGATCGCAGAGTCGTCGCGGGCCGCCCAGGCGGCGCGGACGATCACCCTCGCCCTTTGTTCACAGTTCACGACCACCGTGGTGACCATGCTCAACAGCTACAACCAGTTCGTTACCAAACTCAATGAGGTGCAGTCGTATTCGGCCACCGACGGGGGAGGGCAGGTGGTGATCGACCAGCTCACCGCCGGTGAGCAGGCCATCTCAGCCAAACTGGTGCCCGGCGTCGAAGCTCCCGTCGAGGCGTTGGTCCGTACATTTCTGACCAGGAACACCGAGCTCATCGCCGCCGTACGCGGGGAGTTGCGGTCCGGTTTGAACGATCCCGCAGACCGGTGGATCGACGCGAGGAACAAGGCAGTTCAGGCGTGCGGAAAACTTGCACCTTGAAAAATCCGGCATTCGGCTTGCAACTTGGGGGTTTACCCTGTTCGCTTGAGTGATCAAAGCGGGCACGAACAGTGTTCGCATAATTTCTTTGACAGGAGGTCGTCGCGTTGGTTGCCGCTTCAGATGGTGATCGCGTCCAAAAGCTAGGTGTGAGCGCGGGCATGATCGTGCAGGAGCTGGGGTGGGACGAGGACACCGATGACGACCTGCGTGCCGACATCGAGGATGTGATCGACGCCGAGATGGTGGACGAGGACACCGACGAGGTCATCGACATGGTCGTGCTCTGGTGGCGCGACGGCGATGGCGATCTCGTGGACGCTCTGATGGACGCCATCACCCCGCTCGCCGACGACGGCTTTGTGTGGGTGCTTTCTCCGAAGACCGGAAGTGACGGATACGTCGACCCGAGTGAGGTCGCCGAGGCGGCTCCCACCGCGGGGCTCACCCAGACCAGTGCGGTCAGCTTCGGTGACTGGCTGGGGTCTCGGTTGGTGCAACCGAAGACGCGTGCCGGCAAGAAAGCATGACAACTCTGGTAGGACGGGAGCTTCCGGTGGGTACGGAAGCTCCCGACTTCACGTTGCGTGATCAGAACAATCAACCGCTCACCCTCTCGGATTTTCGGGGCAAGAAGAACGTGCTGCTCGTGTTCTTCCCGATGGCGTTCACCGGGACGTGCGAGGGCGAACTGAGCATGGTGCGCGATCGCCTGCCCGACTTCTCCAACGAGAACTCGGAGTTCGTGGCGGTGTCCGTGGGCAGTTCGCCGACACACAAGGTGTGGTCGTCGGCGCAGGGTTATCTCTTCCCGATCCTCTCGGACTTCTGGCCACACGGCGAGGTGGCACAGAACTACGGCGTCTTCAACGACGACAAGGGCTACGCCAACCGCGGCACCTTCGTGATCGACAAGAACGGCATCATCACCTTTTCGGAGATGATGGGTGCCGGGCAGGTCCGTGACCAGTCGCTTTGGGAGAAAGCTCTGGCCGCGCTAGATTCTTGAAGGTGTCTGACGCCTTCGGGTGGTCGGACGGGCGGCGAGTCCTAACGTTTTCTCTCGCCGTCGCGGCTGGCGAACTCGCCTTCGTTCAGTCGCCCCGCGCGTATAGCTCAGCGGTAGAGCTCTGGTCTTACACACCAGCGGTCGGGGGTTCAAATCCCTCTGCGCGCACCGTATTTCCTACAGCCTCGCGACTAGTGACACGATGGCGTCGCTGAGGAGCCATGCGATCACCCCGAGCACCGGAACGAGTGTGACTGCGGCGGCGACCCGCGGCCGGGGCGGCAGCTTCACGAGGACGTGGCGGAACACAAGATACGCAACGTAGACGATCACCAACGGGATCAGTGCGATCAGCACCCCGCGGATGACTTCGACCGTCTCGGGTCGGCTGATGTACCCGGATCCGAGAGCGAACAGATACGCCAACCCGCCCGCCACCAATGTGGCCAAGGATCGCGCTGCGACATCGCGCCAGAACGAGTCGTCCCGGAACCACTGCGCAGGCCACTCCCACCAGGGCCGCGGGGCGGGCTTCTCAGCGCTCACGGGTTGTCTGCGTACACAGGAGATTCGGTGCCGACGTCAGCCTCGCCGGTTCAACCGGTACAGCTGCACGGCATTGAGGATGGCCACGATCGGCCAGCACACGATGGACAGCCACACGCTGACATTGCGCTCGCCGTTGGCGATGTCGTAGATGGCCATCGCAGTCAGCAGGACAGCGATGATGGTTGCTATCCAGATGAGGTTTCTGCGTAGCGAATCGTTGGTGGCTGAGTTCGTAGTCGACACCGCCTGAATATAACCGGCGTTATTGAAATGGGCTGATCAAACGACGTCAACCAGTTCTGAAACCCCCTGGGATCGTCCACCTGAGCACCCACCGAGGGCGTATTGCCATCCGACCCCACTGAATCGGACGATCTCAGGGCGTTTCGGTCAGCGTCGCCACTGATAACGGATTTTTGGCCGCCCGGCATTGCCGTAGTCGGTGTGGCGCAGGAGTGTCCCGTCGTCGGCGAGGCGTTCGAGATAGCGCCAGGCGGTCACCCTGGACACGCCGACGATCTTGGCTGCGTCGGCGGCGGTGATGCCGTCGAGGGTATCGCGCACAACTCGCGCGATTTCGTCGGTGGTCCCGGGTGCGGCGCCTTTGGGTGCGGCGGATCGATCTGTCCCGGTGCGTAATTCGGCGAACGCGCGGTCGACCTCGGCCTGGCTGGCGGCATCTGTTCCGGCGGGCAGGGCTTCACGGTATCGCTGGTAGCGCTCGAGCCGATCACGGAACGCCGCAAACGTGAATGGCTTGAGCAGATAGGCCAGTGCGCCGTTGGACACTGCGGCCCGGACGACTTCGAGGTCCCGTTCGGAGGTGATGGCGATGATGTCGGGCGCGGGCCGCAGTCCCGACAGTGCGGACGCGAGGTCGATCCCGCTCGCGTCGGGCAACCCGATGTCGAGAAGGACGAGATCGACGGGGGCATCGCTCGCTGCCGCGCCGGCCGCGACGCGCATTGCTTCCTGCGCGGTGTTGACCGTCGCAACGGCGGTGAAACCGGCGATTCTGCCGAGATAGGTCCGGTGTGCCTCGGCGATCAGAGGCTCGTCTTCGACGATGAGGACGTTGATCACCGGTGCTCCTCACCAACTCTCACAGTCACGACCGAACCGTAGGTCATCTCGGCGGTGAGCGTGCCGTGATGGCGATTTACCACTTGCGCGACCAGCGCCAGTCCCAGTCCTCGCCGGCCCTGTTCGCCTCCGGATTTGGTCGAGTACCCACGCTGCATGGCCCGGGCGAACTCATCGGGATCCATTCCGTGTCCGCTGTCGGCGACCTGGATCAGCAGGTCGCCTTCGTCTTGTCGCACAGTCACTTCGACCCACGGGTCGTCGCGGTCGCAGGCGTCGAGTGCGTTGTCGATCAAGTTGCCGACCACAGTGATCAGTTCTTGTCCCGACAACGGCACGTCCTGCGCGTCCGCGGACAGTTCGGTGTCGTCGGTGATGGTCAGATTGATCCCGCGCTCATCGGCCTGGGCACTCTTGCCGAGCAGCAGCGCGGCCAGGGCGGGCTCGCGAACTGCCTCCGACATACGGTCGACGAGGCGTTGGGACAGCTCGAGTTCGGTGGTCGCGAACTTGACGGCCTCGTCGCCGCGGCCCATCTCGACGAGAGTGACGATCGTGTGCAGGCGGTTGGCGGATTCGTGCGCCTGCGAGCGCAGCGATTCGGCGAACACCTTCATCGAATCGAGCTCACCGAGAGCACCCTGCAACTCGGTTCGGTCGCGGATCGTGACGACCTCGGTGTCGGGGGATCGCTCGCCCGGGACGTGTGACCGGTTGACCACCAGAATGCGGTCGCCGGTCACGTGGACTTCGTCGCGCGCGCCGGGGGAGTACGAGCGCAAGAACGGTGGCAGCACGTCCTTGTCGATGTCGCCTTCCGGTAGCGCCAGGAGTCGGCGCGCTTCGTCGTTCGCCAGCGCGACACCACGGCGATCGAGCACGATCAGACCTTCGGACACCGAGTGCAGGATGGCGTCGTGATGCTCGTACATCACCTGCAGTTCCGTCGGTCCGAGGCCGTGGGTCTGCCGAAGCAACCTGCGCCGGATCGCCCAGATGCCGACCAACGAGACCCCCAGCGCGGCAAGGGCGATGAGGATGATCTGCGGGAGCTCATGCTGCCAGCGCTGGGCGAGGGTCTGCTGGGTGATGCCGGCAGACACCAGACCGATGATCTCGCCGGAGGACGATCGGACCGGGGCGACGGCGCGGACGGATGGTCCGAGGGTTCCCGTGTAGACCTCGGTGAACGCCCTGCCCTCCAACGCCGGTTCGATGGTGCCGAGGTAGTCCTGCCCGATGAGAGCGGGGTTGGTGTGGGTGAAGCGGGTGCGGTCGGGCGCCATGATCGTGATGAAGGCGACGTCGGTGTCTTCCCGGACACGTTCGGTGACGGGTTGCAGCACCTGCGGTGCGGTGCCGTCCTCGATGGCGGCAGCAGTCGCCGGCGACTGCGCCAACGCACTCGCGATTCCGATGACCTGCTGGCGGGCGGCGGAGTCGCCGTCGCGACGAGCGTCGAGCAGGGCCAGCGTGCTGCCTGCGATCACGATCACCGCGACCACCACGAGCTGCAGCACGAATGCCTGGCCGGCCAGCGAGCGGGGCACGAACTTCGTCATGAACAACTCCGTCTGAACGAAATGAACTAAAGCGTGACCTGGCTCACTCTGGGGAACACCATTCTTTCAGACCCCGTTCCTTCCGCCTTCACAAAGGAAGTCGATCATGACAACAGCAGCAGATCGTTCGACAGCCGCGCAGCCGCCGGCTCCCAAGAAGAGAGACCGTACGCACTGGCTCTACATAGCGGTGATCGTTGCGGTCGTCGCGGGTGTGATCGTCGGGCTGGTGGCCCCGGGTGTGGGCGAGGACCTCGGCGTCCTCGGCACCATGTTCGTGAGTCTGATCAAGATGATGATCAGTCCCGTGATCTTCTGCACGATCGTGCTCGGTATCGGGTCGGTACGAGCGGCCGCAACGGTGGGCAAGGTGGGCGGACTCGCCTTCGGCTACTTCCTGCTGATGTCGACCGTCGCCCTGGCCATCGGATTGGTGGTGGGCAACCTGCTCAGCCCGGGCAGTGGACTCACGATCGACCCGTCCAAGATGGGCACCGGCGAAGAGCTGGCAGACAAGGCCCATGAGGCCGGCGGCACCCTCGACTTCCTGCAAGGGATCATCCCCACCTCGATGCTGTCTGCATTGACCGAGGGCAGCGTGCTGCAGACCCTGTTCATCGCGTTGCTCGTCGGCTTCGCCATCCAGGCTCTGCCCACCAAGAGTGGCGACCCCATCCTGCGAGCGATCGAGCTGATCCAGAAGGTCGTGTTCAAGGTCCTCGGCATGATCCTGTGGCTGGCGCCGATCGGTGCCTTCGGTGCCATTGCCAACGTCGTCGGGCAGACCGGTTGGAGCGCGATCACCGAGCTGCTGACGCTGATGCTCGGCTTCTACGTGACCTGCGCGATCTTCGTCTTCGTGATCCTCGGCCTGTTGCTGCGCTTCGTGTCGGGTGTCTCGATCTTCAAGCTGGTCCGCTACCTGGCCCGCGAGTACCTGCTGATCTTCGCCACCTCGTCGTCCGAGTCGGCCCTGCCACGACTGATCGCGAAGATGGAGCACCTCGGTGTCGAGCGCACCACCGTCGGTGTCGTGGTGCCCACCGGATATTCGTTCAACCTCGACGGCACCGCGATCTACCTGACGATGGCCTCGCTGTTCGTCGCCGAGGCGATGGGCGACCCGCTGTCGCTGAGTGAGCAGATCTCGCTGCTGGTGTTCATGATCGTCGCGTCCAAGGGCGCAGCCGGGGTCAGCGGTGCCGGGCTGGCCACCCTGGCCGGCGGTTTGCAGAGCCACCGTCCGGAACTGCTGGACGGCGTCGGACTGATCGTCGGTATCGACCGGTTCATGTCCGAGGCTCGCGCGGTCACCAACTTCTCGGGTAATGCCGTAGCCACCATGCTGGTCGGTTCGTGGACCAAGACAGTCGACATGGACAAGGTCAACGGCGTTCTCGCCGGCAAGGATCCGTTCGACGAGTTGTCCATGGTCGACGACGGAGACGACCGGTGGGACAAGGTCGAGACCGACGACAAGAAGACGGTCGCCGCCACCTAGTCGAAGCTCCACTGTGCCGCGGATCCCCCAGGGGTCCGCGGCACAGTGCTGTCTCGGACGTTCACTTCGCCGATCATCGGCAGAAAGGCCCTGAGCTGCGGTTAACTGACGCATCGACAACCGAGGGGAAGACCGATGAGCACCGACACCGATCGTGTCTCGCACACGCGGCCGGCGATGACCCAGGAGCGGTGGATCTCACTCACCGAGTGGCCGCTGGCCGTTGTCGGAGTCGTGTTCATCACGGCGTACGCCGTCGAGGTGCTCGACGAACCGGTCGGTGTCAACGAACGGCTGCTCGAACTCACCATCTGGGCATCGTGGGCCGCTTTCGTGGTCGACTACCTGATCCGGTTGGTGCTGTCTACCAACCGGACTCGGTGGTTTGTCCGACATCTGCCGGAGCTGTTGATCGTTGCGCTGCCGGTACTGCGCCCATTGCGGCTGCTGAGACTGCTCGCGGTGTTGGCGGTACTTCATCGCGTGACCGGACGTGCCATTCGTGGGCGCGTTCTGATGTTCACAGTGGTGACGGTCCTCGTGCTGATCTTTGTCGCCTCGCTCGCCATCCTCGATACCGAACGTGAGCAGGCCGATGCAACGATCCAGACGTTCGGGGATGCGCTGTGGTGGTCGATAACGACGATCACCACGATCGGATACGGCGACTATTCCCCGACGACACTCACCGGTCGGTTCATCGCGGTCGGGTTGATGATCGGTGGGATCAGCCTCATCGGTGTGGTCACCGCGACGATCGCGACCTGGATCGTCGAGCGGGTGAACGAAGAAGACGAGGCCAACATGGTGGCCACTCGCGAGCAGATCAACGCCCTGCATTCTGAGATCAGAGAGTTGCGCGCCGACCTCGCGCGCGGACCGGGAACCAGCGCGTCGGCCGATGATCCTGGGGTGCCGGTGGCCGACGGTCCCACGCCGTAAAGTTCGACGCGGTTTCGACTCAAGCGTCTGCGGGTAAGACCACTGCACGTGGCGGCTGATTCTGGCGTGTCTTGAGTTACACGCCGAACCGGCTGCGGGAGACGTCGGCCCACAGCCCAATCGCCGGCGGTTCCACAACTGGACGATGACGGTCGGAGGCCAACATGTCAGATGAGCAGTTCTACACCACCACGGATGCCGGAGCGCCTGTATCGAGCGACGAACACTCGTTGACCGTGGGTGCCGGTGGACCCATCGTGCTGCACGACCACTATCTGATCGAACAGATGGCACAGTTCAACCGCGAGCGGATCCCGGAGCGCCAACCGCACGCCAAGGGCAGCGGTGCCTTCGGTTCGTTCGAGGTGACGGGCGATGTGTCGGGCTACACCAGCGCCGCAGTGTTCCAGCCCGGCACCACCACGGAGATGGCCGCGAGATTTTCCACGGTCGCCGGTGAACGAGGCAGCCCCGACACCTGGCGAGATCCGCGCGGTTTCGCGTTGAAGTTCTACACCAGCGAGGGCGTGTACGACATGGTCGGCAACAACACGCCGGTCTTCTTCATCAAGGATCCTCTGAAGTTCCAGCACTTCATCCGATCCCAGAAGCGTCGCGCCGACAACAACCTTCGCGACCATGACATGCAATGGGATTTCTGGAGTCTGTCGCCGGAGTCGGCGCACCAGGTCACGTGGTTGATGGGTGATCGCGGTATTCCGCGTACTTGGCGGCACATGAACGGGTACAGCTCGCACACTTATCTCTGGGTCAATGCCGAAGGCGTCAAACACTGGGTGAAGTACCACTTCATCACCGATCAGGGTCATCAGTTCTTCACACAGGACGAAGCCGACCAGATGGCTTCGGCCGACACCGATTACCACACGCGGGACCTGTTCGAGCACATCGACAAAGGCGAATACCCGTCGTGGACGATGAAGGTCCAACTGATGCCCTTCGACGATGCGGCCTCGTACCGGTTCAATCCCTTCGACCTCACCAAGGTGTGGCCGCATGGCGATTACCCGCTGGTCGAGGTGGGCAAGATGACTCTCAACGCGAACCCGACCGATCACCACACCCAGATAGAGCAGTTGGCGTTCGAGCCGAACAACCTCGTCCCGGGTATCGGTCTGAGTCCGGACCGGATGCTGCTCGCCCGCGGATTCGCCTATGCCGATGCCCATCGCTACCGAATCGGCGTCAACTACAAGCAGATTCCGGTGAACGCGTCGAAGTATCCGGTGCACTCGTACTCGAAAGACGGCGCCATGCGAGTGCAGCCGGTCTCCGACCCGGTGTACGCCCCGAACTCCAAGGGTGGCCCTGCGGCGACGCACGCTTACCAGGTGGACCCCGGCTGGGCTGCCGACGGTCAGATCGTCCGCAGCGCGTATGTGGATCACCCGGAGGACGACGACTTCGGCCAGGCAGGCACGCTGGTGCGCGAGGTGCTCGATGATGGTGAGCGGGAGAGGCTGGCCGACAACATCATCGGCCATCTGCTCAACGCTGTCAGTGAACCCGTCCTCGAGCGGGCCTTCGAGTACTGGAATCGTGTCGATCCCGACCTCGGCAAGACCATTCAGGAAGGCGTCCGAGCGAAGGCCGACGAAACCGATCCGAAGGCCGCGGACCAGGGGAACTCTGCGCGGAGCAGCATGCAAGAGAAGGCGTAGACGTGGGCGAGCAGGTCGCGATTCTCTTCGATATCGATGGCACCCTGGTTGATTCGGTGTACGCGCACGTGGTTGCGTGGCGTGATGCCCTGTCCGATGTCGGCCTGACCGTACCCCTGTGGGAGGTGCATCGGCGGATCGGTATGGACGGGTCGCTGCTGATCGATGAGCTGCTGCAGATCGCCGGGGTCAACGACGACGCCCCCGGGCGTTCGGACATCGCGGATGCGGCATCGTCGAAGCACAAGGAGATCTATCTGGCACGAGGCGACACGCTTGCGCTCCTGCCCGGCGCGCGAGAGGTCGTGCGACGTTCCAAGGAACTCGGATTCGTCACGGTGTTGGCAACCTCTGCACCGGAGGATGAGCTCAAGTTGCTCCGCGACCTGCTCGACGTCGAAGAACACGTCGACGCAGTGACATCAGGCGAGGATGTCGACACCGCCAAACCGGATGCGACGGTCGTGAAGATCGCCATCGACCGCGCGGGTGTCTCACCCGCCAATGCTGTCATGGTGGGCGACGCGACGTGGGACTCGATCGCTGCCACGAAGGCGGGGGCTCGCTCGGTGGCGGTGCTGACCGGTGGGATCAGTGGCGACGCACTGCGCGGAGCCGGAGCCAAGCGGGTGTTCCAGGACAGCCTGCATCTCGCGCACGATCTCGACGCGACAGTGGAGAGCCTGACCGGTCAGCCCGGACGAAGTTCACGCTGATGGACAAGGGTCGAAGACCTGAGAAGATCGTCGTCGTGGTGCCTGCTCACAATGAGCAGGCACTACTGCCCTCCTGCCTGGAGTCGATCACCGCCGCGTCTGCCGAGATCAGCTGTCCTGTCGAGGTGATCGTCGTGCTCGACGACTGCACCGACGGCACTGCGGCGTGCGTGTCACCGCCGACCACGGCGGTCACGGTCTCGGGACGATCTGTGGGTCAGGCCCGGAAGGTCGGCTTCGAGTCGAGTACGTGGGACGAGTCGACGTGGTTCGCGACCACCGATGCGGATTCGGTTGTCCCGGCCGATTGGCTCACCACCCAGATCGACGCTGCGTTCGACGGCGCTGACGTGTTCGCCGGCACCGTCGTAGGCGACGACTGGGCGCGGTGGCCCACCGAAGTGGCGGAACGCTTCTCCGCGGAATACCAGGCGAGTGACGGACACCGGCATGTCCACGGTGCCAATCTCGCAATGTGGGCGGCGGTGTACTTCGGCGTCGGCGGTTTTGCGCTTGTCGACCACGACGAAGACGTCGATCTCGTGAATCGGTTACGCATCGCCGGAATGTCGATCGAGTGGAGCGCGCGGGCGCCGGTGATCACCTCGACACGTCCTTTTGGGCGCCTGGCGGGTGGGTTCGCCGACCACCTGCGCGGTCTGGAGAGTGCAGGTGAGGCATCGTGACACCATCGGCGGCCTACCGGGCCCTGCAGATCGTCGACTCGGGCGAACTCGCGGCACCCCTGCCGGGTCATGGTGACACGGCGACCCGCTTCCGAACCCTGGCAGAACTCACCCGATCGGACATCAGTGTCGGGCGGATGGTCGAAGCCCACCTCGATGCCGATGCGATTCTCTCGGAGATCATCGGGGCCGGGACCGGCAACGGCGAGTTGTGGGGCGTGTGGGCCGCAGAGCCGCCGTCTCACGTGCTCAGGGCCCGCCGACACGGTGACCGGTGGCAGCTGTCGGGAATCAAGCCGTGGTGCTCGGGTTCTGTCGGCTGTACGCATGCGCTGGTGACAGCCCGCGACGGCGAGCGACGTCGACTCTTCTCCGTGGACCTGGCCCAGCACGGTGTCCATCCACAATCGGACGGGTGGCACAACACGGGTATGTCCGCAACCGACACCGAGACAGTCGAATTCGAGAACGCCGCCGCACAGGCCATCGGCGAGCCGGGCGACTACCTCGAGCGCGCAGGGTTCTGGCACGGCGGAGTAGGGGTCGCGTCGTGTTGGCTCGGCGGCGCGGCAAAGGTTGCGGACGCGCTGTATGGCAAGGCCGAGGCCGGCAGCGACGACATCCTGATGATGCATCTCGGTGCGGTCGACGCTCTGCTCGCCGACGGTTGGGCACAGTTGCTGTGTGCCGCTGATGCCATCGACAAGGCCCCGGGTGATGTCGCCTCGGCGCAGCGTCGGGCGTTCCGCGTGCGGTGGGGTATCGAGCAGATCGCGACCGCGGTGATCGATCGGGTGAACAGGGCGCTGGGACCGGCACCGCTGGTGCTCTCTCGTGACCACGCCCAAGCGGTCGCCGACCTCGCCGTGTACATCAGGCAATCGCACGCGGACCGCGACCTCGCGGCGCTGGGTCGGCTTGTCGCGGGCAACACTCCAGACGTGTTCGGGGACCGATCATGACCAGCACCGAGCGATTCGGGGCTGCCCCCGTGGCCGACGTCGGCACCAGCGAATCGACCTGGCAGCAGTGGTTTTCGACACGCGGTGAGATCCCGATGCTCGAGGTCGACGTAGAACGCCTCGTGGTGCTCGCCGCGCACCCGGACGACGAGATCCTGGGAGCGGGCGGGATGATGATCGCCGCCGCCGCGGCCGGTATCGAGGTGGTCACCGTGTGCCTGTCCGATGGTTCGGCATCGCACCCGGGGTCGCCCACCCATTCTCCTGAGGATCTGGCGGCCATCCGGCGCGGCGAATTGGACGCCGCGACAGACATCCTGGGTGTGGAACATTCGGTCTGGGGCGGGTTGCCCGACGGCGCGCTCACCACCGCTGACGGCGCGATGACGCGGATCGTCGAATCGGTTCTCGACGAGCGTCCGGACACTATCACCGGGGTGCTCTCGGTCTGGGAGCATGACGGCCATCCCGATCACGAGGCCGTGGGCCGATGCGCCTCCCGGATCACCAGGGAACGCGGTCTGCCGCTGTGGCGCTATCCGATCTGGATGTGGCACTGGGCAATTCCTGGCGAGGACACGATCGAATGGGACGCACTGCGGGCGCATCGCCTCGACGACGGCGCGATGGCAACCAAGAAGGCAGCCGTGGAGGCCTTTGCGTCGCAGATTCACCCGCTGTCCGACGCGGAGGCTGATCAGGTGGTACTGCCTGCGCACATACTCGAACGGCTGCTTCGCCGACACGAATACGTGTTCTCGCGGTGACGCCCATGGAGGAGAGCTACTTTCACGAGATGTATCGCGACAGCGACGATCCGTGGGGTTTCACCAGTCGCTGGTACGAGCAGCGCAAATACCAGTTGACGTTGGCGGCCTTGTCGGCCCCGCGATACGGCACGGCGTTCGAGGCAGGGTGTTCGATCGGCGTGCTCAGCGAGCAGTTGGCGGCTCGATGCGACGAGTTGCTGGCGGTCGACCTCAGTGACAAGGCGGTGCAGATCGCCGCCGAGCGTTTGGAGCCGCTCGGTGAGCGAGTGGTCGTCCAGACGCGTGATTTCGTGGCCGACTGGCCTACAGGGACTTTCGATCTCATCGTTCTCAGCGAGGTCCTCTACTATCTCGACCCCGCGCAACTCGACACCGTCATCGCGAATGCGGCGGCAGCGCTGACCGATGACGGCGAGTTGATCGCGGTGCACTGGCGATGGCCGGTCGAGGAGTATCCGCAAACCGGCGATCAGGTGCATGATCGGTTGCGAGACTCGGAACTGACCCACACGGCCGGATATCTCGACACCGACTTCCGTCTCGATGTCTTCACGCGAAAGGACCGGCAGTCCGTGGCGCAGCGAGAAGGATTGGTCTGACCCCGGACCGACGACGGTCGCGGTGGCAACGGAGCATTCTCAGGCGTTTCGGTAGCGCTCTGCGATCTCGAGGTGACGGTCAGCCAGAGCTGAGCACTCCTCGCGGAGTTCGGCGGGTCCGATCACGGTGAAGTCGGCGTCGAAAGCATGAAGCCATCGCGCAATCGAGCTCACAGATTGTCCGAAAAGTGACACCTCGCAACTGTTCACATCACCCGACTCGACCACGCCCCACTCCGCGTCGACCATCTCGGCCACCCGCTCGAGCGGGCTGTGGATCTCGACGCGCGCGGTGGCCTGCCGATACACCGAACCCAGGCTCCTGGCGACGTACGCGGCGGCACCACCGTCCGGCAGCTCCCGTGGAACGAAGCGGGGTCCGGTCGGGATCTTCGGCGTGAGCCGGTCGACCCGGAACGACCGCCAGTCGTCGCGACCCAGATCCCATGCCACGAGATACCATCGTGAACCGCTGCGCACCAGTCGATATGGTTCGACCTCCCGACGACTCTCCGCGCCACCACGAGCCCGGTAGTCGAAGCGAAGTCGCTCGTGCCGGTGGCAGACCGCAGCGACGTCGGCCAGCACCGCGGCCTCGACTTGAGAGACCGGCGTCCGCGACGGGGTGGCGTCCACCTGGAGCGAGTCGAGCCGGTGGCGCAGTCGTGACGGCATCACCTGGCGGAGTTTGGACATGGCCCGTACCGATGCCTCGTCGAGTCCGGCCACCGAACCGGTGGCTCCCGCACCCAGCCCGAGGGCGACGGCCAGCACCTCCTGATCGTCGAGCAGGAGCGGCGGCATCTCCGCGCCGGCGCCCAGCTGATAACCGCCGCCGACTCCGACACTTGCCTCTACTGGGTAGCCGAGCTCGCGCAACCGGTCGACGTCGCGCCGCACCGTTCTCGTCGTGATGTTCAGCCGCTCCGCCAGATCTGCACCTGACCAGTCCTTACGTGTCTGCAACAGGCTCAGTAGGCGGAGCAGTCGCGCTGAGGTGTCCAACATGTTTTCCACAATGCCAGAGATTGAGGACGGTAACTGTCCTCAATGGGTCATAGCTTCAGGGCACTGCATTTCATGGGCACTCAACGGACGGAAATCATGACAATCACATCCAGCACCACCACGCCGGCCATCGAGGTCGCCGGACTGACCAAGACCTTCAAGCAGGGCAAGAACACTGTGGAAGCCGTCAAGGGCATCGACCTGGCGGTGGCGGAGGGGGAGTTGGTGGCATTTCTCGGCCCCAACGGCGCCGGTAAGTCGACGACACTCCGGATGATCACCACGCTGCTCCGGCCCACCTCGGGATCAGCGTGGTTGGCCGGCCACAACATCGCCGAGGACCCCGACGCCGTCCGCCGCAAGATCGGTTACGTCGGCCAGGGTAACGGCGGCGGAAACAATCAGCGCGTTCGTGAAGAATTGGTGACCCAGGGCCTGTGCTATGGCATCAAGAAGTCTGAAAGTGCCTCGCGTGCTGACGAATTGATCGCCGCATTGGATCTGACGGGTATGGAGAACCGGAAGGTGAGCACGCTGTCGGGCGGGCAGCGTCGCCGCCTCGACATCGCGCTCGGCATCGTGCACCGTCCACCGGTGATCTTCCTCGATGAACCGACCACGGGCATGGACCCGCAGAGTCGAGCAAACCTGTGGACCCATATCCAGCGGCTGCGTGCCGAGACGGGCGCGACGATCGTCCTCACCACGCATTACCTCGATGAGGCCGACGCCATGGCCGAACGGGTGGTGGTCATCGACAAGGGCACGGTGATCGCGGATGACTCGGCGGCAGCGCTGAAAGACAACCTGGCGGGCGACCGTGTCGAATTGTCCGTCGAGTCGGCCTCCGACGCCGACGGGCTCGTGCGCCTCACTTCGGGTTTCGACGGTGTCCACGGAGCGGATATCACCGGAACCTCGGTGAATCTGCAGGTGGCAGGCGCCGACATCATGCTGCCGACCCTGATCACCGCGGCTGCCGAACGCGGCATCACCATCTGCTCCGCCCGGTCCTCCCGGCCGACTCTCGACGATGTCTTCCTGACCCTCACCGGTCGCAGTCTGCGGGAAACCGCAGCGGCCTGACCTCATCCATACCCACTCGAGCAAGAGACTCAGGAGAACCCCCTCATGGCAACCACCATCGTTCGAGACAGTTCCATCGTCCTGGTCCGCGAACTGCGGCCCACCATCCGCGACCCCTTCACCGTCATCTTTTCTCTGGTACAACCGCTGATTCTGCTGGCACTGTTCGGTCCGCTCCTCAAAGATGTTCCGGGCGCCGGGGATTCGGGCAACGTCTGGAACTGGTTCATTCCCGGCGTTCTCGCCATGATCGCCATCTTCGGAACCTCGATGACCGGCGCGAATCTGCTGGACGAGATGCACACCGGATCGCACGAACGGATGCTGGTGACACCTCTGAGCCGCAGTTCGCTGTTGCTCGGCCGAGCGCTCAAGGAGATGGTGCCGCTGGCCGCACAGGCAGTGATCATCCTGCTCATCGGGTTGCCGCTGGGCTTCGACATCAACATCGGCGGCGCGGCGATCGGCATCATCATCCTCGGAGTGTTCGGCGTCGGCCTCGGCGCGCTGTCCTACAGCCTGGCATTGGCCGTCCGCGAACAGGATTGGGTGTTCTGGACCGTTCAGCAGACCCTGATGTTCCCACTGCTCATCCTGTCGGGCACGATGTTGCCGCTCGATGACGCGCCGCGGTGGATGCAGCTCCTCGTCGACATCAATCCCCTCCACTACGTCGTGGAAGCCGAACGAGTGCTGTTCGTCGGGGACTTCGACACCCAGACGATCCTGAGCGGTGTACTCGCCGCGGTATTGATGGCGTGCGCCGGCCTCGCCGTCGGTGTCCGGGCCATGGGCAAGGCCTCCCGCGCCTGACCCCACCCCCCGATAGTGGGGCCTTTTGGCGAACAAATGCCCAGGTGGGCGTCGCCAGAAGGCCCCATCATCGGTGTCAGGGGAGGATGTTTGCGCGTCTCGCTGCGCTGAGCCAATCGGGGAACTCAGAGAGCAGGCGTGTGTAGAGTTCGTCGTCGGACACCTGATCGATGTCGTCGAGGGCAAAGAACCCCGCGTTGTCGACGGTGCGGCCCTCCATCTCGTCGAGTTGTTCGAGGACACCGTAATTGGCCCTGCCGATGCCGACGAACTGCCAGAACACAGGGGCCGTCGACGCCGCGCGCATCAACTGACTGATCGGCCCCTTCTTGCGGAAACCGCCATCGGTGAAGAACAGGACCAGTACGGGTCGACCGGGAACCGCCGAGTTCAGGATCTCGTTCATGATCGGCAGCTCGTCGTTCGAGAGGCCGATCGAGTCGTAGTCGAAACGACCGTGCGTGCCGGACAGATGCAGATATTCCTCGGTCCACGACTCCACGTTCTCGACGCTGATGTCGGGGACCTTCGCGAATCCGCGGGCGTACATGTACGGCTCGAGTTGTCCGTCGTCGTCGATCTGTGTGGCGACCGCCAGCATGCGCTCGACGACCCGGTGCACCACCTTGCGGGAGTACTGCTGGGTCATGCTGCCGGTCTTGTCGATGACGATGACCACCCGGGCGCGTACTCCGGTCGCGTTCTTGCTCAGCAGGACCTTGTGGACCTCGCGCTTGCGCAGGTCGAGGCGCTGACGCTTCTCGAGGGAGAGCTTCTCCTCTCCGGCAACAGTTCTCACGGCCGGTTCAGATGACGGCGACGCCGCCGTGGCCGGCGCGGGATCGTCGTCGACGCTGACACCGTGCTCACGGACCAGATCCGCGAAACCCCGATCCCAACCGGCGCTGACGTTGCGGACCTTCCACTCGCCGCCCCGCCGGTAGATCTCACCCAGCACCGCCGCCCGCTCGGTGGTCAGACCGCTGACCGGCAACTCGACCACGACGCCGGTGCCGGTGATCGATGACCCCAGCCCCGGGAGCGCTGCCAACGTCGAACCGAAGCCCTCGTCGCAGGCGACCGCGAACGCGATGGTCTCGACGTCCGCAGGTACTCGCGCGAGATCGACCGACAGCGTGGTCCCCGCAGACAGCACCACACCACCCTCCGGCGACTGCGGCTGATTGAAGAAGATGAAATCGGCGTCGGTACGAGTCTTGCGGTTGCCCGCCAACTGAAACGCCATCACATCCACGGAACCGGGCGCAGCACCCGACACCGCGACATCGAGGAGGCCAGTGGGAATGGTGGCGTTGGCGCCGCGCGACAGAGAGACCATTGCCCCATTATCTATCGGCAATCGACCGGTGCACCTGCGATGTCATTCAGGCGGCAGGCAGACCAGCGAGCGGTTGCACCGTCTTCGCGATGCCATAGCCGGCACTCCACGGGTACTGGCCCGCAGCATCCGGCCACACCAGCTGCAATGCCGACACCGACCCATACACGGAAAGGGCGACCCGCAGATCGGAGGTGGTCAGTGCTTCGATCACCATCAGATCCCGCTCACCGTCGATGAACCCGGCGAGGAGCTCACCGACCACGAGACGCCCACCGGCGCGGGCGATTCGATGACCCACCGTGTTGAGGATCGACCCGGCGACACCGGGCTCGAGACCATAGATGATCAGCTCGGGATGACCCAGCGAGGTCAGTCCGGTGGTGTAGGCAAACGACGGGAACCCGACCCGCTGAGCTGCGCGGACAGCGGTGACGGTCCAGTAGCGCTTGGCGATCGCCCGATGAGCGAACTCGACGGGATCGGACTGTGTGCGCATGATGCCCCCTTGTGGCTGGTGGTGCAGAAATCAACTGTGACGGGAGGCTAGCCCGAGCCACCGACAGTGTTTGATTGTTCGCTCCGTCGTGGGCCTTATTGCGCGTTCTTCGCTCGTCACGTGGCCGCTCCGCGTCCGCGTTCCTCACTGCATCACGCGCGGCCCACCCCTGCGCTCACGGGCGCTCCGCGTCCGCGTTCCTCACTGCATCACGCGCGGCCCACCCCTGCGCTCACGGGCGCTGCGCGCTCGCGTTCCTCACTGCATCACGCGCGGCCCACCCATACGCTCACGTGCCGATACAGTTTTCTGATGCGCGATGTGGCGGTGGTGGTCGGGCTACTGACACTGATCAACGTGCTGGCGCACTTCACCGTCGAGCATGCGATCTCGGTCGCGGTGCCTCTCGGCGCACTCGTGGCTCTGCTCTATGCGCGCCGGCGGGGGTTCTCGTGGGCCGAACTCGGTCTTGCGCGCAGTCAGCACCGCCGAGGACTGAGGTACGCGGCAGTGATCCTGGTCCCGGTGGTTGTCATCGCGATCGGCGGTGCGCTGCTGCCGCTGACCAGATCGCTGTACCTGTCCGACCGGTACGACAGTGTGTCCGTGGCACTGTGGGGCGCCCTCGTCATCATTCCGCTGCAAACGGTGATCCCGGAAGAACTGCTGTTCCGCGGAGTCCTCAACGCGACGCTCGTCAGGGTGGCGTCGGTGCGGGTGGTCTATCTCGCGGGCGCCGGCTTGTTCGGGCTGTGGCATGTCGCGTCGTCCACCGGGCTCACCGCGGGGAACGGTGGTCTGACCGATCTGCTGGGTTCGGGAATCGCTGCCCAGATTGCGGGGATCGCGGGAGCGGTGGTGGTGACGGGAGCGTCGGGGCTGCTGTTCATCTGGCTTCGGCGGCGCAGCAACAGCCTGCTCGCCCCGATGGCACTGCACTGGGCTGTCAACGCAAGCGGGGCGTTGGCCGCGGCGCTCGCCTGGCACCTGTCAGGCTGAGCTTGCTCGCGAGCCGGTCAGCACCCGGGCTGTGGCAGCCCAGCCCTCGCGAGCACTCGGGTGGGTGGGACGCCAGCTCGTTTCGTCGCGGAATCGGGTGTTCGCGGCCCGCACCGACCTGGTCAGCGAGGTGAGCCGGTCGCCGGCCAACAATCCTGCCCGTCCCGGTCCCCGGACCCACATCGCCGCGCCTGCGGCATCAGCGCAGGCTTGAGCGTGGTCGAGCTTCGTCAGTGGCTCGTCGTCGACGATGTTGTAGGTACCCGGGTGTGCGCCGAGCGCCGCGGCGACCGCATCGGCGCCGTCGGCGACGTGGATGCACGACAGGTACGAATCCGGGCGTCCAGACACGAATCCGATGTGCCGCCGGGCGAGGGCGAAGATCTGCTCGCTGTGTGCTGCGCCCGGACCGTAGAACAGCCCGAACCGCAGGATGATCGGCGTCCCACCGGTTCGCGCGAAGCCACGGATATTGGCCTCCGCCGTGAGATTGGTACGGGCAATCGGATAGGCCTCGACCGGAGCGTCCTCGTCGGTCCAGTTCGCGCCGTTGTCGCGATAGATCATCGTGACCGATTCCTGGATGATCCGCTCGACCCCGGCCGCGGTTGCGGCCGCCGCGACGGTCGCCGAACCCTCGCCCCGGACTCGTGCGCAGTCGC
This sequence comes from Williamsia sp. 1138, assembly GCF_002095435.2. Taxonomy (GTDB): domain Bacteria; phylum Actinomycetota; class Actinomycetes; order Mycobacteriales; family Mycobacteriaceae; genus Williamsia. Next base: position 35,466 of record NZ_MJEJ02000031.1, on the reverse strand, counting down.
GCCACGCCCTCGAACTCGCGAAGCGCGTCGTGCTGGGTAGTGCGGAGGCGAGATTGACCACGGTGTCATGACCGGCGAAGGCTCGCGCGAGAGCTTCCCGTTCGAAGAGGGAGACGGCGACGGGTGTAGCGCCCTGGCGGGTGAGCCAGTCGGCTTTCTCAGCTGACCGTGCCAGCGCTGTCACGGCATGACCGCCACGGATCAACGCCGGGACGGTGTATCGCCCGATGGCACCCGTACCGCCGGTGACGAATACCCGCATCAGGTTCGCGCATCCGCCGTGCGGGCGGCGGCCTCTACCGGATACCACCGCTCGAACACGTCGGGGTGAGCGCGGGTCCGGCTCTTCCAGGTGTTCTCGCCGTACGTGGTGAACAGGGGATTGGCCGGATCTTGTTCGACGCCACGGGCTTTGTCCGCCAACGTCTTCGGCAATCGGATGGTGGGAATCACCGCGTCGAGGGCGGGGCTGTAGAAATAGGGGATCGACAGACGTTCGGCCGCACCCGGTGGGGTGAGTACCCGGTGTTTGGTCGCCCGGAGGTAACCGCCGGTGGCCACTTCGAGCATCTCGCCGACGTTCACCACAAACGCTCCTTCCCGCGGCGGTGCGTCGATCCAGCTGCCGTCGCCGGCCTCGACCTGCAGTCCTGCCGACCCTGGTTCGAGGAGCAGGAGTGTCAGCACGCCCGAGTCCTTGTGCGCGCCAACCCCCTGATCGCCTGCCACCGTTGCCTCCGTCCGCGCGGGATAACGAACGAGTTTGATCAGGGTCGCGGGTAACTCGGCGAACGCGCTGTCGAAGACGTGCGGGTCAGCGCCGAGGCCCGCCGCCCAGTTCTGCAGCAGCCGCAGCGCGACCCCCGCGAGTGCATCGTTGTATTCGCTCACCGCACTGCGTAATTCGGGAAGCGAGGCAGGCCACTGATTGGGGCCCTGCAGGCGCATGTACCCGTCGGCATCGGGGACGGGTTCGCGTTCGGGACCGATGTCTATCTGCTCTCGCCAGTCGATCTCGCCATTCGTGAACTCGCCACCAAGTCGGTTGTAGCCGCGGAAATGTGGACTGTTGATCATCGCGATCGAGAGCTTGTCGCGCTCGGGCAGCGCGAAAAATGCCCGGGCGGCAGCGCGCACCCGCGAGATCAGTTCTTCATCGACGCCATGGCCGACCAGATAGAAGAAGCCGACCTCGTGCGTCACATCACGGAGCAGTGCCCGGCCCTCGGCGGTGGCCAGCTCATCGAGATCTATCACTGGTAGCACGGCTTCCACCGTAGCCCCATGACCCGTCAGTCCCGCAGGACCTTGCCTGCCGCGGCGAAGCTGCGCACCTTGGGATCGAGCCAGACCTGGGCGGGGACACCGCCGAGGAGATTGCGTGTCAGCGCGGGGGAGTCGCCGAACGGCACGTCGCTGCCCGCGATGACGATGTTGCCGTACCGGCGGCCTTTGAGCATGGCGGGATCGGCTATGACGGTCAGCTGCTCGAAGACGGTGCCGAGGGTCGCGGCCTCGGAGCGGGCAAGCGAGAGATCTCGTGTGTCACCGCAATTGACCACGTAGATGCCGCCGGGTGCGAGGACCCTGCGCACCTGCTGGGTGAACTCGAGAGTGGTCAGGGCTGGTGGGGTTTGTGTGCCGGCGAAGACGTCGCGGATGATCAGATCGCGGGTGGACTCGGTCAGCGATTCTGTGACGGCGCGGGCGTCGCCGACCCGGAGCCGCAGCAGTGGGGCACGCGGCAGGTCGAACCACTCACGGACGAGTTCGGTCAGCCGCTGATCGATGTCGACTGCCACCTGCCGCGCTGCGGGGTACGTCGCAGCGAAGTACCGGGCCAGGGTGCACGCCCCGGCGCCGAGATGCAGGACCCGCAACCGGGCGTCGGGGTCCCAGTGTTCCTTCGCGATCTCGGCGATCCACTGCATGTACTCGAAATCGAGCTGGGCCGGGTCGGTGAGGTTGATGTGTGAACTCTGCGCCCCGTTGACGGTGATGATCCAGCCGTCGGTGAGGTGGTCGCGTATCAGCTCACAGGTACCGGTGTCGATCGCGTACGTGCCGGCCTCGGGTCCGGCAGCGGCCTCGCTGCCGGCACCGGCGTTTCGCGATCGTGTCTGCCTGCGTCCTTTTGCCACCGGGAATCAGTACACGTCGCGCAGGTAACGCTTTTCGCGTTTGAGGGTGTTCACGTAGTCTTCTGCGGCTTCCTCGTCGAGGCCACCGTGCTCGGCGATCACGTCATGAAGCGCGGTGTCCACGTCTCGCGCCATCTGTGCGGCGTCACCGCACACGTAGAAGTAGGCGCCGACGTCCAGCCAGCGGAACAGCTCCTGCCCGTGCTCCCGCATTCTGTCCTGCACGTAGATCTTCTGCTCCTGATCGCGCGAGAACGCGAGATCCAGGCGGTGCAGGACACCGTCGCGCTGAAACTGCACGAGCTCGTCTTCGTACATGAAATCTGTTGCGCGGTACTGGTCCCCGAAGAACAGCCAGTTGGTTCCGGTGGCCCCTCGGGCCTTCCGTTCGTAGAGGAACGAGCGGAAGGGCGCGACACCGGTCCCGGGCCCGACCATGATCACCGGCGCCGCATCGTCGGCAGGCAGGCGGAACGAACGGTTCTTGGACAAGAACACACCGGCGGTGTTGCCTGCGCCGACCCGATCAGCGAGATACGTCGAGCACTGTCCGCGTCTGTCGCGCTGCGCGGAACGATGCCGCACCGCGGCCACTGTCAGATGCACCATGCCTTTGTGGGTGAGCGGAGACGACGAGATCGAGTACACGCGATGGGCCAGCGGACGCAGCAACTCGAGGAGTTGGGCTGCGGTGATCTCCAGGTTCGGATCCAGGTCCAGCAGGTCGAGGACATCCTTGCCCCACAGCCAGCCTTCGAGGGCTTCGCGTTCTTCGGTGGAGAGCACGTGCACCAACTCGGCGTCGCCGGTCCGGTCGGCCACGTGGTCGAGGAGCTCACGGGTCGGTAGCGAGATCTCGTACTCGTAGGTCAGCAGATCGAGCAGTGTCGACTCGCCCGTCCGTGTCGTGATCGACTCACCGGGATCGGCGCCGATGCGCTCGATCAGCGCGGCGACGAGTTCCGGATCGTTGACCGGCCGGACACCGAGTCCATCGCCGGCCTCGTAGTCGATGTCACTGTCGCCGAGGTCGAACACCACGTGACGCACGTCTTTGCCTGATCCGGAGCCACGCAATGGCCGGTTGGCCACGAGCTTGGCACCATATGGATTCTTCCGGGTCCAGGGTGATCGTTTCGGTTTGTCCGACGTGCCCGGAGCCTCCTGGGCAGGAGGTACCTCGGGAGCGGTGACGGTGTCGAGTTCGCGGAGTGCCTCCAGCGCGGTGGCGAGCACGTCGTCACGCGTGGTCCCGGCGACTGCGGAATCGAAACCTGCCAGGAATCCCGACAGCCACAACCGCTGGTCCCCGGTGTACTGGGCATCGCCGGGCAGATTGGAAGTTTTCATATGCCTGCCATTGTTCTCGATGTGCTCGCCCGCATCTGCAGTGGGCCGGGCACCGCTGCGACGTTGAAGCGGCACCTGGCGAGGATGAGGGTACCCTCACCAGCTGTCGGTGCCGCTGGCACCCGTGGCGGTCGTCGCAGGTGTTCGCCGTCTGAGATATTGACCTACATGGCATCAGATGTGTGGACGCGGGCCGCGGGCCTGAGCGCGGGCTACCTGCTGGACCGCGTGTTCGGTGATCCCGTGCGCCTGCATCCGGTGGCCGGCATGGGAAACGTCGCCGGCTCCCTCGAGAAGCTGCTTTACCGCGATTCGCGCTGGGCCGGTGCGGCTTTCACCACGATCTGCGTAGGCGGGGCGATCGGCACCGGATATCTGTGCCGACGCGGCGGAGCCGTGTCCGTGGCGGTGGCGACATGGATCGCGCTCGGCGGAACCTCGCTCGCTGCGGTCGGCGAGCGCCTCGGTGAGGCGCTCGCGGCGGACGACGTCGAATCTGCCCGTGCACTGATCCCGAGCCTGTGCGGGCGCGACCCGGCGAGCCTGGACAGCGCAGGAATGGCGCGGGCGACCATCGAGTCCGTCGCAGAAAACACCTCCGACGCCGCTGTTGCACCCTTGTTCTGGGGTGCCGTCGCCGGCGTGCCCGGACTGCTGGGCTACCGGATGGCCAACACCCTCGACGCGATGGTCGGCTACCGAAGTGACCGGTACCTCCGATTCGGGTGGGCCAGTGCCCGACTCGATGACGTTGCCAACTACCTGCCGGCCCGGTTGACCATGGTCCTGGTGCTCGCCATCGGGCCCGACCGCCGGTCCGGGACGACAGCCGTCCGACGCGATGCCGCGGCCCATCCGAGTCCCAACGCCGGCGTGGTGGAGGCGTCGTTCGCCGGCGTCCTGGGGGTGAGTCTGGGAGGGATCACCGTCTACCGGCACGGCACGGATTCGCGACCCGTCCTGGGCCGGGGAGCGGCGCCGACCGTTCGCGATGTGCAGCGTGCGACGACGCTGTCACGCCAGGTGCAGCTAGGTGCGCTCGCGGCCGTAGCGATCGGTCAGCTTCTGGTTCGAACCGCTGTCGCCCGTCGGTCCTGAACCGATGACACCCCGCGCAGACGCGCTCTCGCGGTGCGTCGACGAGGCCGCGAGCGCCTCCCTCGTCTGCTTGCCCCGTTCACGCGGCTTGCGCGGCGGCACGTCGGTGCCGCTTGCGTTCGCGCGACGTTGCTTGATCTCCGACCACGCGAAGTAGCCCAGTCCGAGGGGGGCCATCAACCCGAAGGCCAGCCACTGTAATCCGTAGGAAAGATAGGGCCCGGTCTCGAGTTGCGGCAGCGAGATCACTCCGAGCGCGCCCGGCTGCCCTTCGGTCAACTGCAGATAACCGGCGGTCAACGGTACGTCCACTGTGCGGCTGATCAATACGGGATCGATCGAGTAGACCTGTATGGCACCTGCTTCGGTACGGGGTTCTCGACCGGGCATGGTGCTCTCCGACGCCCGGATCCGGGCCTGGACTGTCACCTGTCCGGTCGGCGCCGGCGTGATGGGTGGCAGCGCTGTGCCCTGTTCCGGGTTCACATACCCCCGATTGACCAGGTATGTGCTGCCGGAGGTCTCGGCAAATGGCGTGAGCACCTCGTAGGCGGGGGAGCCGTCCACCGAACGCAGCCGGACGACGACTTCCTTGTCCGGCAAGTAGGTGCCGGTGAGCTCGACCCGGCTCCACTCGGCGTCGGTGATCGGCCGGCCATCTCGGTACAGCTCGTCCACCGGCACCGGTTCCGCCGATTCGGCCCGCTTGATCAGATCGTTCTGATGCTCGTTCTGCGAGTTCTTGCCGAGTTGCCAAGGTGCCAGCACCCAGAAGCAGGCGGCGGCGAAGCCCAGAACCACCAGAGCGAGCGCAATCCAGCCCGGACGTAGGAAGTTCCGCAGGATTCGCACACCCACACGGTACCGAGCGCTCCGAGATGAAGTTCTGGGGTGGCCGTCGCAGCGACGTCGGATGCGCGGGAGGGCATGGTTATTGTTGACCGTAGCGGGGCGGTTGAGACACTGCGGTCCCCAGGCGGCGGGCCTTCGCTGCGCCGCCCATCATCATCTGATCGGAGAGTCCTGATGCGCGATCTGGTCTGCCGCAAATGTGGCCAGAAGTTGTCCTTTGAAAACACCCTGTGCCTCAACTGCAAGAGTCCTCTCGGGTTCCACCTTCCCGCCCGGACCATGTACGTGCTCGACGAGAACGCCACCACCGAAGTAGACGGCGAAACCCTGGTGCGCTGCGCCAACTTCGACCTCATCGCCTGCAACTGGCTGATCCCTCCGGTTGAACCAGGCGCGAGTACCCCTGCCGGAGAACCGGATCCGTCTGCGCTGTGCGAGTCGTGCCGATTGACCCGGACCCGTCCGGCCGACACCGATGTCGATGCGATCGCCGTGTTCGGAGACGCCGAGACCAACAAGCGCAGGGTGATCCTCGAACTCGACGAGCTGGGCCTGCCGATCCGGGGACGCGACGTCGACCCGCAGACCGGCCTGGCGTTCGACCTGCTCTCGAGTGCGAACAACCCGGTGATCACCGGCCACGCCGACGGGGTCGTCACCCTCGACCTCGCGGAAGGCGACGACGTCCACCGGGAACAACTGCGGGTGTCGATGGATGAGCCATATCGCACCCTGATCGGGCACTTCCGCCATGAGATCGGGCACTACTACCAGATGGTGCTGGTCGGGACCGGCGAACACCGGCCGCGTTTCGAAGAACTCTTCGGGAACCCCGACGACGACTATCAGGCCGCACTCGATCGTCATTACAGTGAGGGACCGCCCGACAACTGGAAGAGCGATTACGTCTCTTCGTACGCCACGATGCATCCGGCGGAAGACTGGGCCGAGACGTTCGCGCACTACCTGCACATCCGCGACACCCTCGACACCGCCGCGGCCTTCGCCATGGCGCCCAGCGGGGCGACGCTCGACAGCGTGCTGCTCGGCGACGTGGGCTTCGACCAGATCATCGATCTGTGGCTACCCCTGACCTGGGCGTTGAACCAGATCAACCGCTCGATGGGTCACCAGGACCTCTACCCGTTCGTTCTGCCCGCGAAGGTGCTCGACAAGATGCGGTTCATTCACGGACTCATCTCACCGGCGATTCTCTGACCGACCACGAACCCACTCGTTCCGGGCACGGCCAGGTGCTGCAGCAGCTGGTTGTGGCGCGGACGGGTGGGTTTGTCGGCGTGGGTCTACAGGCGGGTGCGAACCCACTCGATCAGGCCGGGCATCGCCGCCTCGATCTGCATCCGGACGTCGGTGAAGTCGGAGTCCGCCCCGTAATAGGGGTCGGCCACGTCATCGCTGTCGGCGTCGGGATCGAAGCTGCGCAGGAGTGCCGAACGGTCGGCGACACCGGCGTCCCGCAGCGCGGCGAGGTGCCCGGTATCCATGGCGAGCAACAGATCCGCCGACAGGTGCTCGCTGCCGAGCTGGGCCGCGACGTGTTCGTCGTCGTACCCCGCGGAGGTTAGTTCGGTACGGGCACGGACGTCGGCGGCCTCGCCGACATGCCAGTCACCGATCCCGCAGCTGCTCACGCGGACCTGGTCTGTGAGGCCCGCGTCCTCGAGCGCGTGCCGGAAGATGTTCTGGCCCATCGGCGATCGGCAGATGTTGCCGGTGCAGACGAAGGTGACGTGCAGCCGATCAGGCATGGATGAGTTCCCGCAGCGCCGACACCGACTCGACGGTCCAGGCCGCGTCGGAATCCTCCTCGTCCAGTGCGTAACCCCAGGTGACGAAGACCGCCGGGATGCCGAACTCGGCAGACCCGTGCACGTCGTGGTGGCGGTCACCGATCATGACGACCGGTCGCTCGGCGACGTCGGTGATACCCAGTGATTTCAGTGCGTGTTCGATGACGTCGGATTTCGTCCGTCGGCTTCCGTCGTCGGAGGCGCCCGCGATGTACTGGAAGTGGCCGTCGAGCCCGAAATGCTCGAGGATGCGGCGGGCTGTCGTCTGGTTCTTGGACGTGGCCACGGCCATCGGCCGGCCGGAGTCGGACAACTCGGCCAACAGCGCCGCCATCCCGTCGAACACCGAGTTCTCGAGCCATCCGGTCGCCACATACCGTTCGCGGTAGGCGAGCATCGCCGCTTCCACGTCTGCGTCGGAGAGCTGCATGCCACGCAAGCTGTCGACCATCGGCGGGCCTGCGATCCCCGCAACCAGGGCAGGGTCGGGCTCGGGTGCCCCGACCGAGGCCAGCGCGTGACGGAAGCTGTTTTCGATGCCTGCGAACGAATCGGTGATGGTGCCATCCAGATCGAACAACAGGACGGTGGCAGGGTCGGCGGGATCGGGTAGGGGAGAAACGTTGGGCGAGCTCACCTGGTCCATCCTGCCCGTAGGCTCGACAACTGTGAAATCAGGAATCCGAACCGTGGGATCGGAATGGACGCGGTCGTCACTGGCAGACCTCGGGCGGCACGGCGACGTCGACGCCGAGCCCGGGTTGGTCGACTTCGCGGTGAACGTGCGTGGTTCGACGCCCCGGTTTGTGCGGGAGGTGCTCGCGAGCCGCCTCGATGACCTGGCCGGATATCCCTCCGCCGACGACGAATACAGAGCGGTCGCGGCCATCGCAGACCGTCACGGGCGCGACCCTGCCGAGGTGTTGCTGCTGTCCGGGGCAGCGGAGGGTTTCGCGCTGCTGCCGCAGCTCGCGCCCCGGCGGGCCGCCCTCATCCAGCCGTCGTTCACCGAGCCCGAACGCGCGTTGCGGGCGGCCGGGATCGAGATGGATCACGTCGTTCTCCCAGAGCCGTGGGAACTCGATCCGCGTCTGGTGCCGGACACCGCAGACCTGGTGGTGCTCGGGAATCCGACGAATCCGACGTCGGTGCTGCACCCGCGCGCGGCCATCGAGTCCCTTCTGCGGCCGGGCCGGGTCGTGGTGGTCGACGAGGCCTTCGCGGACGTCGTGCCGGGAGAACCGGAGAGTTTCGCCGGCGTTCGCCACAGCGGAGTGCTGGTGTTGCGCAGCATCACCAAGACCTTTGCGCTGGCCGGCCTACGTGCCGGGTACCTACTCGGGGATCCGGCTCTGCTGCGACGGCTGTCGGCCCGTCGTCCGCACTGGCCGCTGGGAACCCTGCAGCTGGCGGCGCTGGAGCTGTGTGCGGGCCCACAGGCGGCACGCTACGCCCACGAACAGGCGGTATCGGTTGCCACGCAACGAGCTTCGATGATCGAGGCGTTGCGATCAGCCGGTCTCGAGGTGATCGGGTCACCGCAGGGTTCGTTTGTGTTGGTCGCAGTTGCCGACGGCACCGCCGTCAAGAACGGGCTGCGTGAACACGGCTATGCGGTGCGCAGCTGCGCCAACTTCGTCGGATTGGATGCCGACCACCTACGGTTTGCCGTCCGAGACGAGGACACCGTCGCCGGATTGATCGCAGCTTTGAGGAAGGTGATCTGATGACCACACTCGCCGAGGTGATCGACGTTCTCGAGCGCGCCTACCCGCCTCGGCTCGCCGAGAGTTGGGATTCGATCGGCCTGGTGTGCGGCGATCCGGCCGAATCGGTCGACTCGGTGCTCTGCTGCGTCGACGTGACCGAGGAGGTGGTCGATCGGGCGATCGCCGCCGGCGTCACCCTCATCGTGGCGCATCACCCCCTATTGCTGCGAGGTGTGGACACGGTGGGTGTCCACACCTCGAAGGGACGTCTCGTGCACCGCCTGATCCGCGGCGGATGTGCGCTGTACACCGCGCACACCAACGCGGACTCGGCGAATCCGGGAGTATCCGACGCGTTGGCCGACCTGCTCGGACTCACCGCATTACGTCCGCTCGACCCCAAACCCGCTGTTGCGATGGACAAGTGGGCGGTGTTCGTGCCGACCGCCGACGCCCACACCGTTCGCGAGGCGATGTTCGAGGCCGGGGCCGGTCGAATCGGGGACTACAGCCACTGCTGTTGGAGTACGGCAGGCACCGGTCAGTTCCTGCCGGGGACGAGTGCCGATCCGGCCGTGGGATCGATCGGGGAAGTGACCCGGGTCGTCGAGGACCGCATCGAGATGGTGGCTCATCGTGCGGTTCGCAACGACGTCCTCGCCGCGCTGCGCGCTGCGCATCCCTATGAGGAGCCCGCCTTCGACCTCGTGGAGATGGCGGCGGCGAACAGCGATGAGGGTTTGGGCAGGGTCGGGGAACTCACCGAGGCGATGACGCTCACCGAGTTCACCCATCTCGTGTCCCGTTCGCTGCCGGCGGCGCCGGTCGGGGTCCGTGCCGCGGGCGATCCGCAGCAGATGGTCCGGACGGTGGCGGTGTGCGGTGGGGCGGGCGATTCGCTGCTCGACACCGCGCGCGGCAGCGGGGTCGATGTCTATGTCACCGGTGATCTTCGACATCACCCCGTGGACGAGCACCTGCGCGCCGGTCCGCCCGCACTGATCGACGCCGGTCACTGGGCCACGGAGTTCCCGTGGTGCGCGCAGGTGAGCCGGTTGTTGGAGGCGACCCTGCCCGGACTGTCGACCGACGTGTTCGGCGAGCCGACAGACCCGTGGACGATCCATGCCCAGCGAGGGTCCTGACGTGCGCCGCGAGCGCCGCGGTGATCGGGCGGGGGCGCAGACCGCGTACCGTTGCACAATGTCATCCTGGCGATAGATGCGGGACTTGGCGAGGATCCGGCCACGGGGCCGGACAGCAGAGGAATGAAGAGACACTGGTGAAAGCAGACCCGGCCGCCCAACGATTGATGTTGGACATCGCCGACATCGATTCCGAACTCTTGCGTATCGATCACCGGCGGGCGATGCTGCCCGAGAACGCCGAGTTGGCGGCGCTCGGCGAGCAGTTGCAGACGCAGCGCGACGAAGCGGTGCGTGCGCAGATCGCGGCCGAGGATCTGCTTCGCGAGTCGCGTCGGCTCGACAACGAGATCACGTCGATGTCGTTGCGTGAGCAGAAAGACAACCAGCAGCTCGCAGCGGGCAACCTTCCGGCGAAAGCGTTGAGCGAGTTGGAACATGAGGTCGCCGGTCTGATCAGGCGGCGCTCGATGCTCGAAGACGAGATGCTCGAGGTGATGGAGCAGCAGGAGGCGGTGTCGGCCGACGAGCAACGTGCCTCGGCGATGACCAACCATTCGGAGCGGCAGATCGAGGATGCCACCGCGCGACGCGACGTCGCCCTCGAGAAGATTGCTCAGGACGAGGCCGAGGCGACGGCCAAGCGCGCCGCTCTGATCGCGAATGTCGACCCTGCCCTCCTGGCCATCTACGAACGCCAGGTGAGTCATGGTCAAGTAGGGGCCGGATTACTGCGTGCCGGGCGCTGCGGCGCGTGCCGGATGGAACTGGACCGCGGCCTGATCGGTCGTATCACCGCGACAGCGAGCGACGAGGTCGTCCGGTGCGACGAGTGCGGCGCCATCCTGGTCCGGACCCACGAATCCGGTCTGACGTCGAAATGAGAGCCGTGGTCGAGGCCGATGGCGGCTCGCGGGGCAACCCCGGCCCGGCCGGATACGGCGCTGTGGTCTTCTCTGGAGATCGTTCGGCGGTTCTGGCCGAGCGCAAGGAAGCGCTGGGCATCGCGACGAACAACGTTGCCGAGTACCGCGGACTGATCGCAGGCCTGGCCGCCGCCGCCGAGGTCGGGGCCGACGAGGTGCAGGTCCGCATGGACTCCAAACTCGTGGTCGAACAGATGTCCGGACGATGGAAGATCAAGCATCCGGACATGATTCCGCTCGCGGCGGAGGCCAGGCAGTTGGTCGGCAGGTTCGCGAGCGTCGATTTCCACTGGATCCCCAGAGCTCAGAACTCGCATGCCGACCGGCTGGCGAACGAGGCCATGGATGCGGCGGCAGGGTTGGTGAGTCCGGCAGCCGAAGCTCCGCAACCGGACGAGAAGGTCAAGCCCTCTCCGGGGTGGACCGGGGCGCGCGGCGAACCCACGCGACTGCTGCTGCTGCGGCACGGTCAGACGCCACTGTCGGTGGAACGACGCTATTCCGGCCGTGGCAATCCGGAGTTGACGGAGCTGGGTCGTGAGCAGGTCGCTCGCGCAGCGAAGCGGCTCGCCGCCCGCGCGCAGCGCGACGCCGGTGGTCCCGGTATCGCCGCGGTCGTGTCCTCGCCGTTGTCCCGCGCACGTGCGACGGCTGAGGCCGCCGCTGCCGAGCTGGGCCTGCCGGTGCAGATCCACGAGGGACTCACCGAGACTGACTTCGGCTCCTGGGAGGGTCTAACGTTCGGTGAGGCGGCAGAGCGCGATCGTGAGCTGCACACCACGTGGATGGGTGACACCTCTGTGGCGCCGCCGGGTGGCGAGAGCTTCGACGCCGTCACGCAGCGCGTGTTGGACGTGCGATCTGAACTGATCGATCGTTACGCCGGGGGTGAGGTGCTCGTCGTCTCTCACGTCACGCCGATCAAGGTGACGCTGCGTGATGCACTGGGTGTCGGTTCGTCGTTCTTGTATCGCATGCACCTGGACCTGGCGTCGTTGAGTGTTGCCGAGTTCTACCCCGACGGTGGTGCGTCGGTCCGCCTCGTCAACGACACCAGCCATCTCGGCGAGTTCTGACCTCACACGCCGACGCGCCCGCACCCGAGGGAAACTCGAGTGCGGGCGCGCCGGTTGAGCGTCGGTGTCAGCTCGCCTTGGGCTGGCGTCTGGACTCCGCTTCGATCTTGTCGGCCTGTGCGAAGCCCGGCCGGTTGCTGCCGATGAAGGCGAACAACCACGACGCGATGGCGGCGAAGCGGTTGCGGAAGCCCACCAGATAGAACAGGTGCACGGCCAGCCAGGTCAGCCACGCGATGAATCCACCGAAGCGAACCCGTTCATTGAGCGCGACGACTGCGCTGAACCGGTTGATCACCGACATGCTGCCCTTGTCGAAGTACTCGAAGGCGGTGCCCGGGAGCTTCTTTCGGCTGATCACATCTGCTGCATGGCGGGCCTGCTGCATCGCGACCGGGCTCTGGCCCGGGTATCCGTTCAGCGAGGTCATGTCACCGATCGCGTAGACGTTGGCGTATCCGCCCACGGTCAGATCCTGGTTGATCAGGAGTCTGCCCGCCCTGTCGGTCTCGCTGCCGGTTGCCTTCGCAAGTACCGCCGCGAACGGGCTCGCCTGCACGCCGGCCGACCAGACGACGGTGTCCGCGGCGATGCGCCGGGTGGCCGCGCCGCCGACCTTGATGGTGACGCCGTCTGAATCCATCTCTGTGACAAGCGAATCGAGTAGTACCTCGACACCGCCGCGTTCGAGTGCCTTCTTGGCGTAGGCGGAGAGCGAACCACCGTAGACAGGAAGGGCGTTGCCTGCGCCTTCTACGAGATACACCGACACATCGTCGAGTTTGTAGTACCGCGTGGCGAGTTCGCGGATCTGGCCTGCGACCTCGACTCCGGTCGGGCCTGCGCCGACGACGACGAAGCTCAGTAGGCGACGACGCAGGTCGGCGTCGTCGGTCTTGGCCGCCTCCTCGAAGCATCGGCGGATCTGGGTGCGCAAGTTCGTGGCGTCGTCGATCGTCTTGAGCGAATACGAGTAGTGCGCGAACTCGTCGCGTCCGAAGTACGACTGCGTGGCACCGGTCGAGGCGATCAGATAACGAAACGAGATGGTCTGGGTCGGGCCTTCGTGGCGGTACCGCAGAATCCCGGCATCGGGATCCACCTCGGTGACGGTGCCGAGGACGACCTCGACGTTGCGGTGCTTGCGCAGGATCCCGGCGACATCCGGTGCGATCTCTTCACTGTTCAACACACCGGTCGCCACCTGGTAGAGCAGCGGTTGGAACAGATGCTCAGGGGTGCTGGAGATCAACGCGACGCGCAGGCCGGTCTTGGCCAGCTTCTGAGCAGCTGTCAACCCGCCGAATCCCGATCCGACGATGGCCACGTCGACGTCCAGCTGGGTGGGAACGCTGTGAGGTGCGGGCATTGTGTTCATGATCCTTTTATCTCCTGTTGGCGACTACTGCCTAGTACAGCGCGCACCTAACAACAAGTAATCCCTTATCAGCGCCTGATCAAACACATTGTTCAGATAGAACTTATCTGCATCGCTCATATATCCTGGTGGCGTGGAACTACGCCAGCTGACCTACTTCGTCACCGTCGCCGAGGAGCTGAGCTTCAGCAGGGCTGCGGCGCGATGCTTCATCTCGCAATCGGCGATTAGTCACCAGGTGGCGCGCCTGGAGCACGAACTCGGCGCCAAACTGATCGAGCGTTCGACCAGGCTCGTGCGGCTCACCGACCTCGGGGCCCAGGTGCTTCCGCTGGCGCAGCAGATGCTGCAGATCGAGTCGATGATCACCGCCACCGCCCGTACCCCCAGCGGCCGCGTCCGGATGGCGGCGAACATGTCGTTCGCCCAGCAGTCGCTGGCAGCCATCGCGCAATTGCGGAATGAGCACCTCGACGTCGAGATCGAGTTCATCATCAAGAGCTTCGACCAACGTATCGAAGCGGTCCTGGGTGGCGACGTCGACCTGGCACTCATCCGCGGTGGTCTCGATCGGCCTGGTCTGGCGGTACAGCAACTCTGGGTCGACGACCTCGTGGTGGCGATGTCGCAGAGTCATCCCCTTGCCGGTGCCGATGAGGTGGGGTTGGCAGAACTCGGTGGTTACCCGTTGCTGCTGCCCTCGGCCCGCGACCAGGTGCTGTTGCACAACGTGATTCGCGACGCCTTCGATCGACATGGGCTCGAACGGCCGCGGCAGGCGCCACCGTTGCCGGTTGATCACACCGCGACCATGGAACTGCTCAATCACCCCGAGGAGTGGACGGTCCTCTATGAGCGCACCCCGTTGGCGGGGATCGCGTTCACCCGCGATCGGGAGCGCGCGCTGCGGGTGTCGGTCTCAGCGGTCGTGAGATCGCCCGCCGCGCACTCGGAGATCGTCGGCGACCTGATCGCGGCGCTGCAGTCGGTGCGCAGCGCGATGCCGGGTCACGACTGATCCACGCTCAGGTCACGGCCCACAACGCGACCACCGACATCACCAGGGTGACCGGCACGGTGGCCAGTCCGACGACCGTGAACTCCCGCACGGTGACCTGCTGTCCATCATGCTGAACCAATTTGAGCCACAACAGATTTGCCAACGAACCCAGGTAGGTCAGGGTAGGTCCGATGTTGACCCCGAGGAGCATGGCCAGCACCAGCGGTGCCGGGGCGCCCGATCCCAACGCGGCCAGCATCAGCAATGCAGCGGGGATGTTGTTGATCAGATTCGCGATGACCGCCGAGATCGCGGCCACAACGAGGAGATCGGACAACCCGGTGCCGCTCGGCAAGATGTCTGCGAGGCCGCTGCCGATCCCGCCGTCGGAGATGCCCGCGACCAGGACGCCGAGTGCGAACACGAACAGCAGGAAGCCGGGTTTGGCCGACAGGGCGAGTGTCAGCGGTGAACTCGTCTTTGCGTGCAGCGCCAGGGCGGCCATCACGACGGCTCCGACCACCGCGCACCACACCGGCTCGATGCCGACCACCGAGCTGAGCCCGAAGGAGACGAGGGTGATGGCCAGCAGCGCCAACGGCAACCGGGGTGCGGGACCGGGATCTTCGATGTGATCGGGATGCGGGCGCTCACGGAGATCGCCGCGGAAGAAGAGGCAGAACACCACGAACTCGACCGCGAGGGTGATCAGCCACGGTAGCGCCATCAGCAGGGTGAACTCGACGAACCCGAGCCCGGTGGCCGCGAATGCGAGCAGGTTGGTGAGGTTGGAGACAGGCATCAACGTCGACGCCGAATTGGCCAGGGTCACCGTGGCGTAGCTGTATGGCCGCGCCGAGACCCGCAGGGTGCGTGTCATCGACAGCAGCACCGGGGTCAGCAGCAGTACGGTCGCGTCGAGACTGAGCGCAGCGGTGGTCAGCGCCGCGGCGCCGAACACCAAGGCCAGCAGCCGATGACGGTTCGGGCGTGTGTCGCCGGGCGATGGTGAGGCCCGCCGGGCGATCACCGCTGCGAGCCAGGTGAACACGCCCAGGACCGAACAGGCATAAGACAGCACCAGCAGCGCCGCGAGGAACAGCACCGTCGACGCGAGTGCGGAGATCTCGGACCAGGCCCGATCGACATCCACGACCCCGGCAGCGACGACAGCGAGGGCCGCGGGCACCGCGACCGTCGCCTCGGGAAGGCCTCGTGGACGCCACACGGCAAATCCCAGGGCCGCCACCAGCAGCACCAATGACACGACATCCACGCGTTGATTGTTCACTGCGCCGGGTCGCGGGTGCGAACCGCAGTCGGGGAGAACGTAGAGTGATGGAGCGAACGAGCCGGCCGGGCGGCCGCGATCGTGGGAACAGTCGCTTCAAAGCGCACCTGCCCACGGTCGAGGAAAGTCCGGACTCCACAGAGCAGGGTGGTTGCCAACAGCAACCCGGGGTGACCCGCGGGACAGTGCCACAGAAAACAGACCGCCGGTGCAAGTCGGTAAGGGTGAAACGGTGCGGTAAGAGCGCACCAGCACCACGGGTGACCGTGGTGGCTCGGTAAACCCCACCCGGAGCAAGGTCGAAGGCCGCACCCAACCGGTGCGGCTGCGCAGGCGTTCGAGGGCTGCTCGCCCGAGCCTGCGGGTGGACCGCTCGAGGTACCCGGTGACGGTGTGCCCAGATGGATGGCCGCTACCGCCCACCGTGAGGTGGGCGGCACAGGATCCGGCTTACAGGTCGGCTCGTTCGCCCCGGACCGATTCCGCGCCCGATAGTCTGGGGCCTGTGCAACGCAGACTTCGCGCCGCAGACATAGATTTCGGCTCCATTCGGACCGACCTGGGGCTGTCCGAGGAGTTCGGTGCCGCGGCCCAGCACGAGGCAGAGACCGCCGTCGACCGCTTCGCCGACAGTCGAATCGATCGCACCGACCTCGCATTGGTGACCATCGATCCACCCGGTTCGGTGGACCTCGATCAGGCCGTGCACATCGCCCGGGATGGCGACGGTTTCGTCGTGCACTACGCGATCGCAGATGTGGCGGCTCTTGTGGTGCCGCAGGGCGCCCTCGACCAGGAGACCAGGCGACGCGGACAGACCATCTACTTCCCGGACGGCAACGTGCCCCTGCACCCTCGGGCCCTGTCGGAGAACACCGGTTCGTTGCTCCCCGAACAGGTCCGACCCGCGGTGCTCTGGCGCATCGTCGTCGATGCCGAGGCGACCCCGGTGTCGGTGGACCTGGCCAGGGCGCGGGTGAAGTCGGTGGCGCGACTGGACTATGCGGGCGTCATGGCCGACCACGCCGCCGGCACCCTGCACCCCTCGATCGCGGCGCTGCCCGATTTCGGTGAGCTGAGGCAGAGGTTGTCGATCAGCCGGGGAGCCATCGAGCTCGGTCTGCCCGAGCAGGATGTGGTTCGCGACGCCGACGGCAATTGGGAGCTGTCGGTGCAACCGAGGACTCGTGCAGACATGTGGAACTCGCAGGTCTCCTTGCTGACGGGTATGTGCGCGGGCGCACTCATGCTCGGCCACGCGGTCGGCTTGCTCCGAACGCTGCCCGACGCGCAGGACGGCGAGGTCGCGGCTCTGCGCACAGCGGCGGCCGCCCTGGGCGTGCCGTGGTCCGAATCGGTCTCTCCCGGAGCATTCCTGGCGGGGCTCGATCCCCAGGCCCCCACTACGCTCGCGCTGATGTCAGACGCCACCACGCTGCTCCGCGGCAGTGACTATCTGGCTCTATTGGGGGAGATCCCGGCGGACGCGGTGACCACCCACGGCGGAATCGCGGGAGTGTATGCCCACGTCACCGCACCTCTGCGCCGGTTGGCGGACCGCTTCGCCACGGAGGTGTGTCTGGCGTTGCATGCGGGCGAGCCGGTGCCCGAGTGGGTGCTCGCGGCGTTGCCGACCCTGCCCGAGATCATGCGCAGTTCGGGTGCCGTTGCAGGACGGGCGGACCGGGCGGGACTAGACCTCGCCGAGGCGATCCTGCTCGCAGACCGGGTGGGCGAGACGTTCTCGGCCACCGTCCTGCACCCGAAACGGGGCAAACGCCCCGCCCGGATCTTCATCGCCGAACCCCCCGTTTTCGCAACCTGCATCGGGGACCCGGCCGAGGGCAGTCAGATCTCGGTGCGACTGACCAGCGCCGATACGCATGGCCCCACTCTTGTGTTCACAGCCGAGACTTCGCCTTGAGGTATTCACGCATCGCGGTCTCGGCAGCCGCCTGCTCGCGGGCATCCAGGCGGCCGTAGACGAACGCGTCGGCCACCGAGATGCCGGAACCCCCGGCCAATTGAGCGAGGTGTTCGCGACTGACCTCGGCATCGTGGAAGTCGCCGAGAGCGGCCTGCTCCTGCTTGGCCTGCTTCGCGATCTTGCTGTATTTCTTGGTGCCCAGCCGGTCAGCCGAATCTGTGGTGTAACGCAACTGTTTTGCCCGCTTGCGGATGGTGTGCAACTGCTCGATCCACTCCGCGGACTCGACAGCGAGCCCCTGGAGCTTTCGCTGCGCTTTACGCACCCGCTTGGCACTGCGCGCGACCGCTTCGTCGAGGGCCTTCGCAGCAGTGAGATCGGCGTCCGGTCCTGGCTGGGGTTCGGCCACGGTGCTGTCGAGTTCGTTGAGGAGCTCGTAGTACCTGGTGGACCTGAGGTATTCGAGAACCACCTCGACGGTGGATCCGCAGGTCCTGATCTGGTCGTCGATCAACGCCGCGACGATGGTGGCGGGTGCGGACTCACCTTCGAGCAGGTGGCGATTGCGCTCGAGCTGGACTTCGGCATCACGAGCGTCGCCGAGAATGCTTGCCAGGTGCTTCAACTCGCCTTCGAGGTGTCCGATCACGTCGCCGTGCAGCACTTCGGGGAAGGATCGCAGAACGCTGCGGGCGCGCCGGGTCGCAACCCGCATCTGGTGCACCGAGTCCGGCGCGTCGACCCGCACCAGCGGGTCCTGGGCGATGAGATGGTCCCGGTGTTCGGCGAGCTCCGAGATCACCAACTCGAGCGCCGACAGCTTCTTCGCTGACGACTTCTTTCCTTGCTTGGTCGAGTCGCTGCCGGTCGGGGTCGGTCCAATGGCTCGAGCCAGTTTCGACGCACTCGACGCGGTTCGCGCTCCACTGCTCCGCAGCACCTTGTCCGCTGCCTTCAGCAACTTCTCGTCGCCTGCCACGAGTTCGAGTTCCCACTCGTTCCAGGTCTGTGCGTGACCACCCGGCAACAGCGACTGGGTGGCGACGCTGTCCTCACAGAGAACGGCGAGGACCTCGCCGGCGGCATCGTGCAGTTCGGTGATGCGCCGGACGGTCGAGATCGTGGCAATAGGGGACAGCCGTCGACCACGCACATGGACCTGGACATGGTCGGTGAGCTCGGTCGGGACCAATACCTCGGAAAATGGGTCGGCGGCCGTTTCCAATCCGACCTGCATCTCTCGGCGTCCGGGCCCTGCGGAGGTGGCCGGACGTTTGAGATGCCATCCCTCGTCGTGGCCGCCCTCGCGGCGTCGGAGGGTGATCTTGTTGCCCGCGAGGTCGAGGGCGTCGGTGTCGTAGTACGTGGCGTCCAGATGCTCGACGACCGGACCTGTAACCGAATGCACCGCTTCGAGAACGGTGAGATCCGGCACCGACGCGCCGGCGTTCAAGTCGTATTTGAGCTCGATCTCCAGGGCCTCGTGCGCGGTCAACTCAGTGTCCTTTCTCAGCGGCGGCAAGACCTGCAAAGCGGTCCGTCGCCTCGATCAGATGATGGCGGATCCCGACCTCGAACGACGCATGCCCGGCGTCGTCCACGATGTGCAGGTCGGCGATGGGCCACGCGCGGTGCAGGTCCCAGGCGCTGCGGGCGGGGCACACCACGTCGTAGCGCCCCTGCACGATCACGCCGGGGATGTCCTTGATCAGATGCGCATCGGTGAGCAGCTGTCCTTCGTCGAGGAAGCCTCGATTCTGGAAGTAGTGATTCTCGATCCCGGCGAACGCCAGTGCGTACCGATCGGATTCGGACCCGTCGTCGTCTTGGGCTTGCGGCAGAAGATAACTCGTGGACTTCTCCCAGGTCGTCCAGGCCACCGCGGCTCGAGTTGCCGCAGTCCGGTCGCTGCCGGTGAGCAGTCGGTGGTAGGCCTCGACGAGATCACCCTCACGATCGCCGGTCGGGATGGGCTCGAGATAGCCCTCCCAGAGATCGGGATAAATGTTGGCAGCGCCTCCGTTGTAGTACCAGTCGATCTCGCTGCGGCGCAGCAGGAAGATCCCGCGCAGTACCAGCTCGGTGACCCGCTCGGGATGGCGTTGGGCGTAGGCGAGACCAAGGGTCGAGCCCCAGGATCCACCGAAGACCTGCCAGCGCTCGATGGAGAACTCCGCGCGCAGCTTTTCCATGTCGGAGATCAAGTGGTCGGTGGTGTTGACCGAGAGGTCGGCGCCGTCGGCGATGTGAGGCGTCGACTTACCGCAGCCGCGCTGGTCGAAGAGGATGATCCGGTAGGCGTCGGGGTTGAAGAATCGCCGTTGGGCCGGCGCCGTGCCGCCGCCTGGTCCGCCGTGCACGAAGATCGCAGGCTTACCGGCAGGGTTGCCGCTCTGTTCCCAGTAGATCTGTTGTCCGTCACCGACATCGAGGTGGCCGGCGGCGAAGGGTTCGATCGGTGGATAGAAGTCGCGCATGTGTCCACTATGCCCGTCCCGTGATCCACGGACCCGAAAGTGGTGGGTTCTGGTGATGCCGAGCTGGGTGAACGCTCGCCGGAACCCACCACGATCGGGCTTCCGGGTCAGTAGCTGTGCTCGGGTCCCGGGAAGGCGCCGCGACGCACCTCGTCGTTGTATTGTTCTGCCGCACGGCGCAATTCGCCGCCGACGTCGGCGTACCGCTTGACGAACCTGGCGGTCTTGCCGTGGGTGAAGCCGGCCATGTCCTGCCAGACGAGGACCTGGGCATCGGTTTCGTTGCCTGCCCCGATGCCGACGGTGGGGATGGTGAGCTTGCGGCTGATCTGGCCCGCGAGATCGGCGGGGACCATCTCCATGACGACGGCGAAGGCGCCGGCCTCCTGCACGGCGATCGCGTCGTTGATCAGCTGGTCGCCGGCGTCGCCGCGGCCTTGGACCCGGAAGCCCCCGAGCCCGTTGACGCTCTGCGGGGTGAAGCCGATGTGGGCCATGACCGGGATACCGGCGGCGGTGAGGGTCGCGATCTGGTCGGCAACCCGCTCTCCACCTTCGAGCTTGACGGCGTGGGCGCCGCCTTCTTTGAAGAATCGGATGGACGATTCCAGAGCCTGCTGCGGACCTGCTTCATAGCTGCCGAAGGGCAGGTCGGCGACGACCAGGGCATGCGGGGCGCCCTTGACGACTCCGCGGACGAGCGGGAGGAGCTCGTCGATGCTGACGGGGATGGTGGTGTCGTACCCGTAGACGACGTTGGCGGCGGAGTCTCCGACCAGAAGGACCGGGATCTGCGCCTCGTCGAAGATGCGGGCACTGGAGAAGTCGTAGGCGGTGAGCATGGACCACTTCTCACCTTCGGCCTTCATCTGGGCCAGATGGTGCACGCGGGTCACGCGGCGTCGGGCGGAATCGGCTGCGCCGGCCGAATCACTTGCCGAATGCGCAGCACCATAAACCGGATTCTCAGACATCGTTGTCTCTTTCGTGCCTCGAGTCCTGCATCAGCAGGTACCCGGGTGGGTGGATGACCCCACCAGTGTGGCACCGGGATGTCCACCGGGAAACAGCAGGTAGCTGTGCAATTTGTCACATCATGGGACGCGATCGGTCGACCGCGCCGGCGGGCCCCGTGGCACGATGTGCCTGGTGAGCAGGCGAAGGCGACCGCGGGTGCGGCAATGGTTGGGCGTGACCGGTGCCGTGCTGGTGGTGATGGTGGGATCGGCGTGTACCGAGAGCGTCGACGGGCAGCCCGAGGACGCCACGTTCAGTGTCGGCGCCGGGCCGGCCCCGAACCTCGACCCGTTCTACGGTCAGACGATCCGCTGGGAATCGTGTGCCGACTATGCAGACCAGGAGACGACCGGCTACCCGGAGGACCGCAGCGACTGCGCGACGATCACCGTGCCCGTGGACTACGAGAACCCCGACGGCGGCGCCGCGGAGATCGCGGTCTTCCGGGTCCGCGCGTCCGGTGACAAGGTGGGGTCGCTGTTGATGAATCCCGGTGGTCCCGGAGCGTCAGGAGTCGAGTTCATGGCCGGGCAGGCGCAGACCTTCGGAGACCTCGACCTCGGCGAACGATTCGACCTGATCGGCTTCGATCCTCGAGGGATCGGCAAGTCGACGCCGCAGATCCGTTGCTTCACTGCGCAGGAGCGCGATGACGAGCGAGCCGAGACGTTGGTCGACATGAGCCCTGCCGGCATCGCCGAGATCGAAGCGCAGAACAAGGCTGACGCCGACAAGTGCGCGCAGCGGGTCGGTACCGACTTTCTCGCGCATGTCGGAACCGTCGACGTGGCCAAGGACATGGACGTGCTGAGGGCGGCGCTCGGCGACGACCAACTCAATTACCTCGGTTATTCCTACGGCACCAGGATCGGGGCTGCATACGCCGAGCAGTTCCCGACCCGGGTCCGGGCGATGGTCAACGACGGCGCGGTCGACCCCTCCGCCAACCCGGTCGACGAGAACATCCGGCAACTCGCCGGCTTCCAGTCGACGTTCGACGCATTCGCGGCCGACTGCATCACGCGCGGCGGTTGTGCCCTCGGCGACGACCCCGCCACGGCGACCGCACGGTTCCAGGAACTGACCAGGCCGCTCATCGACAGGCCCGCGCGCACGGCAGACGGCCGTTCCCTGACCTACGACGACGCGATGACCGGAGTCGCGCAGGCCATGTACTCGGGCGCGTTGTGGGAGCCGTTGCGCGAAGCGCTGACCGAACTCGCAGGCGGTCGGGGAGACACCCTGCTGCGATTGGCGGACCTCTACGAGGGACGGGACGCGGCCGGCGAATACAGCAACAGCTCGGACGCGTTCACGGCGATCCGTTGCGTCGACGACCCGCGACTGACCGAACAGGCCGAGATCGACCGGCTCGAGGTCGAGGGTCGCCGCGCCGCGCCGTTCACCGATGACGGACGCGGCACCGGCACGGGTGCCCGCGATGTGTGCGCATTCTGGGCCGTACCGCCCACCAGCACTCCGCACGATCTGAACATCCCGAATCTGCCCACGACTGTTGTCATCTCGACAACCAACGACCCCGCGACCCCTTACCAGGCCGGGGTTGATCTCGCAGCGCAGTTGGGGGCCCGACTGATCACTTTCGAGGGTGCTCAGCACACGGCGTCTCTGGAGGGCCACGAATGTGTCGACGACGCAGTCACCGACTACTTCGTGAATCTCACACTGCCGGACGAGGGCCTCAAATGCTGAGATTTTCGCCAGAAATGCGCAGGATATTCTGGTTGAAGCGCGCACGTAACATGCATTTAACAGGGCGCTCCTAGGCTCCGATGTCATGGATCGCCAAAAAGAATTCGTGCTCCGGACGCTCGAAGAGCGCGACATTCGTTTTGTTCGTCTGTGGTTCACCGACGTACTCGGATATCTGAAGTCGGTTGCCATCGCACCGGCCGAGCTCGAGGGCGCTTTCGCCGAGGGCATCGGCTTCGACGGATCCGCCATCGAGGGCTTCTCGCGGGTCTCGGAGGCGGACACCATCGCCAAGCCAGACCCCTCGACCTTCCAGATCCTGCCGTGGACGACCAGCACGGGCAGGCACCATTCCGCCAGGATGTTCTGCGACATCGTGATGCCCGACGGGGAACCGTCGTGGGCGGACTCTCGGCACGTGCTCCGGCGTCAGCTCAACAAGGCGGCCGACCAGGGCTTCAGCTGCTACGTCCATCCCGAGATCGAGTTCTTCCTGCTCAAGAACCCGCCGACCACCGACGGTTCGGTCCCGATCCCCGCCGACAACGGCGGTTACTTCGATCAGGCCGTCCACGACTCGGCACCGAACTTCCGTCGGCACGCCATCGAGGCCCTCGAGTCGATGGGCATCTCCGTCGAGTTCTCACACCACGAGGGAGCACCCGGTCAGCAGGAGATCGACCTCCGCTATGCCGACGCGTTGTCGATGGCCGACAACGTGATGACCTTCCGCTACGTGGTCAAAGAGGTCGCGATCGCAGAGAACGTCTGGGCGACGTTCATGCCGAAGCCCTTCAGCGAATACGCCGGGTCGGCAATGCACACCCACATGAGCCTGTTCGAAGGCGACACCAACGCCTTCCACAACCCGGACGATCCGATGGCGCTGTCGGACACGGGTAAGCAGTTCATCGCGGGCATCCTGCATCACGCCGACGAATTGAGTGCCATCACCAACCAGTGGGTCAACAGCTACAAGCGTCTGATCCACGGTGGGGAGGCCCCGACAGCGGCGAGCTGGGGTGCGGCGAATCGTTCCGCGCTGATCCGGTTGCCGCTCTACACCCCGAACAAGGCGTCGTCGCGGCGTATCGAGGTCCGCAGCCCAGACTCGGCCTGCAACCCCTACCTGACCTTCGCGGTGCTGCTCGCTGCCGGACTCAAGGGCATCAAAGAGGGATACGAACTCCCCGAGCACGCCGAGGACGACGTCTTCTCGCTCACCTCGGCCGAGCGTCGGGCGATGGGCTACAAGGAACTGCCCGGCTCCCTGGCCGAGGCGTTGACCAAGATGGAGAAGTCCGAACTGGTCGCCGAGGCGGTGGGCGAGCACGTCTTCGAGTACTTCCTGCGGAACAAGTGGGCGGAGTGGACCGAATACCGTAGCCACGTGACGCCGTTCGAGCTCAAGAACTACCTGTCCCTGTAGTCGCTGCCTCTTATCGGTCACTGGCGGTCCCGGCCCGGAATCGGTGCTGCCGGGTTGGTGGGTTGATGGTGCTCGTCAGAACCAGACCAGTACCTTTACACCTGTGACACCACCTGCGTCCCGCTCTCGCGTACCCGGCGTCGGCCGGTTGGGTCTTCTCGAGTCGACCGCTCCGAATGACCTGGCCACACTCGGCTGGAACGAGGAGAAGTGCGTCGACCTGCTGTGGTCGCTGTCGCGGGCACCCAGCGCCGACATCGCGTTGCGTGCGTTGGTCCGGTTGCGGGCGGCCGTGGGCCCCGACTGGAACGAGATCGACGACCTCCTGCGCACCGATCGCCGATTCCGCGGACGTCTGTTCGCGGTGCTGGGATCCTCGACCGCACTGGGTGATCATCTCGTCGCCGAAACCCACGCGTGGCGGCTGTTGACCCGTGAAGACCTGCTCGATGTCGATGAAGTGCGGAGCACGATGCTGGGCGCGGTCTCGGCGCAGCCCGAACCGGGCCACGAAGACAACGACAATTTGATCTACCGGGCAGAACTGACCGGCCCCAAGGCCATCATCGCGCTGCGGCTGGCTTATCGCGATCTGCTGCTGCAGGTCGCTGCCCGGGATCTCGCACCCACCGTCGAGGACGAGCCGGTGCTGCGGTTCGGCGAGGTCAGCAACTTCTTGGCCGAGCTCGCCGACGCAGCACTCACCGCAGCGCTGGCGGTGGCGATCGCCGAGGTCTGCGGCGACAAACCGTTGACGGTCAGGCTTGCCGTCATCGCGATGGGCAAATGCGGTGCACGCGAACTCAATTACGTCAGTGACGTCGACGTCATCTTCGTCAGCGAACCAGCCGATGGCCAGACCAGCCGCATCGCGGGAGAGATGATGCGGGTCGGGTCGATGGCGTTCTTCGAGGTCGACGCGGCGCTGCGACCGGAAGGCAAGGCCGGCGCCCTGACCCGCACCCTCGAGTCGCACCTGACCTATTACCGGCGCTGGGCCAAGACCTGGGAGTTCCAGGCGTTGCTGAAAGCCCGCCCGATGACCGGTGACATGGAGCTCGGGCGCGCCTACGTCGACGCGGTGAGCCCGATGGTCTGGGAGGCCTCCGAGCGCGAGGACTTCGTCATCGATGTCCAGGCGATGCGTCGTCGCGTCGAGGAGATGCTGCCCGAAGACCTTCGTGAGCGCGAGATCAAGCTCGGCCGGGGCGGCCTGCGCGATGTCGAGTTCGCGGTGCAACTCCTGCAGATGGTGCATGGCCGCGTCGACGAGACGCTACGGGTGAAGAGCACGGTCGAAGCGCTCACGGTCTTACGCGATGGCGGTTACATCGGTCGCGATGACGGTGCCAATCTTGTTGCCTCGTACGAGTTCTTGCGTCTGCTCGAGCATTGCTTGCAGCTCCAGCGGCTCAAGAGGACTCACACCCTGCCCGAGTTCGACGACATCGAGGCGATGCGGTGGCTGGCGCGTGCGGCACACATCCGCCCGACCGGTGACCTCGATGCGGGTGGGGTCCTGCGGGAAGAGATCCGCAGGCAATCCCACCGGGTCCGTCGCCTCCACGAGAAGCTGTTCTATCGCCCGTTGCTCGAGGCGGTGACCCGTTTCGACAAAGACGAATTGCGACTGTCCGACACCTCGGCGATTCGCCGGCTGGGGGCCCTCGGATACGGCAAACCGGAGAACGCTCTCGGGCACCTCAAGGCACTCGTGTCCGAGGCGGGCCGAAAAGGCCAGATCCAGGAGCTGTTGCTCCCGACCTTGCTCGAATGGTTGAGTCGCACACCCGATCCCGACGCAGGGCTACTGAACTACCGCAGGCTCTGTGATGCCGCGGCCGACCGGGACTGGTTCCTGCGACTGCTGCGTGACGAAGGCGTTGTGGCAGAACGGCTCATGACCGTGCTGGGTACGTCTGCGTACGCGGCCGAACTTCTCATGCGCTCGCCGGATGTGATCCGGCTGTACGCCGACGGAGCACGGGGACCGAAGCTCGTCGAGGTCGATCCACAGGACGTCGTGGGAGGCATGGTCGCCTCGGCCATCCGCCAGCGCGACCTCAAGGCCTCCATCTCGGTCGCGCGTTCTCATCGGCGTTTCGAACTCGCCAGGGTCGCGTCTGCGGACATCCTCGGCATGCTCGACGTACCCGAGGTCTGCCGAGCCCTGTCGCTGGTCTGGGCCGGTGTGCTCAATGCTGCGTTGACGGTCGTCACCAATGCCTCTGTCGCCGAACGCAAGTCGCCCGCACCCGCCACGATGGCGGTGATCGGGATGGGTCGTCTCGGCGGCGGTGAACTCGGCTACGGTTCCGACGCCGACGTGCTCTTCGTCTGCGATCCCGTCGAGGGCGCCGATGACGCCGAAGCCGTTCGCTGGGCCAACACCATCGCCGAGCGGGTGCGGTCGCTGCTCGGAACACCCAGCTCCGATCCGCCCCTCGAGGTCGACACCGGACTGCGGCCGGAAGGGCGCAATGGCCCGGTGGTACGTACGTTGGCCGCCTACGCGGCCTACTACGAGCAGTGGGCGCAGGCCTGGGAAATCCAGGCGCTGTTGCGGGCACACCAGGTCGCGGGCGACGAAGAGCTCGGAGTCGCGTTTCTGCACATGGCCGATCAGATTCGTTACCCGGCCGGGGGAGTGTCCGCGGACGCGGTGCGCGAGATCCGCAGGATCAAGGCCAGAGTCGACTCGGAACGTCTGCCGCGCGGCGCCGATCCGGCCACTCACACCAAACTGGGCCGCGGTGGTCTGGCAGACGTCGAATGGACCGTGCAGCTTCTTCAATTGCGGCACGCACACAGGCTGCCGGCGCTGCACAACACGTCGACGCTCCAATGTCTCGACGCGATCGGTTCGGCTGAACTGCTGGCCCAGGACGACGTCCTCTTGCTGAAAGAGGCGTGGCTTACCGCCACCAAGGCGCGTAACGCGCTGGTGTTGGTGCGTGGCAAGCCGGTCGACCAGTTACCCGCACCCGGCAAGACCTTGCGAGCCGTGGCGTTCGTCGCCGGCTGGCATGACGACGACTCGGGGGAGTTCCTGGACAACTATCTGCGGGTCACTCGCAGAGCCAAGGCAGTGGTCCTCAAGGTATTCGGCGGGTGAAGCAGCGTCTCGCTCAGCGCGGAGCTGCCTTCAAGGTCTTCTACTTCATCGCGGTCGTGCTGGGGTGGGCGTTGCTCGCCGCGGTCATCGTCGCGATCTGGTTGCACTACTACCCCGGTAAAGGTCGCGCGTCGACGGCGTTCGCCAGCGCGGTGCCGTGGTTACTGCTGGCCGCGATCCCGGCGGTGATCATCCTCGCCGTCACCCGGCGCTGGATCTCCACCGTGCTGGCGGTGATCCTCCTCGGCGTCGGGATCTGGACTCAGGCACCTCTGCTCAAGGCCGCCGACGCGCCCGCCGGCGAGCGGATCACCGTGGTCACATCGAACATCACCTTGGGGGAGGGCAATGTCGATGACGTCGTCGCCGAGGTCAGATCGAGCGGCGCCGACCTGCTCACGGTGCAGGAGATCACTCCGGCGGCATTGGCCAGATTCGAGCAGACCGAACTGCGGAGCATGCTGCCCTATGAGTTCGTGGTGCCGGACGTCGGCGGCGTGGGCACCGGCATCTTCAGCCGCTTCCCGCTGCGTGATACCGCGCAGCTCAACGAATTCGGTCTGAACAACCTGCGAGCGGAGGTCGACCTGCCTGGTGCGCCGTCGACCACCGTGTATGCGGTGCATCCCATTCCGCCCTACCCATACGACCCCGATCGATGGGTGGGGGAGATGAAGCGGCTGCGCCAGACCGTCCACGCCACGACGACCGACCGGGTGATCGTCAGCGGCGATTTCAATTCGACCTGGGACCACGCCCAGTACCGGGCGTTGTTGGAGAACGGTTTTCGGGATGCCACCGAGCAGTCCGGCGGCATGTGGAAGATGACCTACCCGGCCGATCGCACTTTTCCGCCGGTCATCGCGATCGACCACGTGATCTCCCGCGGTTTCGTCGCAGCCGACCTGAATACTTTCGGAATAGGCGGTTCAGATCACCGCGGGCTGGTTGTCAGCCTTGTGCCGACAAGATCTTGATGGCGAAGATCAGGCTGTCGCCGGCTTCGATGCCTGCGGCGGGTTGCCCGGTGGCGTACCCGTCTGCCGATGACATGGCCACGCCGACGGTGGAGCCGACCTTCTGTCCGGCGATGGCCTTCTGGAAGCCGGGAATGACACCCGTGAGGGGGAAGTCGACGGGTGAACCGGTCTCGTAGCTGCTGTCGAACACATTGCCGTCGCGGCCGTTGACGCCCATGTAGCAGACGGAGACCTCTGCGGTCTCGGGTACGACAGCGCCGGTGCCCTCGGTCAGGGTCTGGACCTGGGTGGCGTCGACCGAGAACGGAGAGGACACGGTGACCTTGGGCGCGGCGGAGTCGGTGGACCCGGTGACCTCGACCGAACCGGTGGTGCCCTGAAGCGTCCATTCCGGCGCGACGTCGCCCGCGGGAGCTGCGGTCGGGCAGGTTGCCGCCGCGGCGGTGCCGGTCGCACCCGCGGTCGTCGACTCGGTGGTGTCCGAGGACTCGTCGGATCCGCAGGCGGCGAGAAAGAGCGCCGAGGAGGCGACGATGGTCAGGGACAGGCGCTTGAGAGTCATGATCGCAACTTACTTGAGCGTCCGTTGCCCAAACCAATCGCAGTCCTCGGCGATAGTGTTCACACAGTTGGCTGTCGTCGATGTGGTCCCGTGCGCGAGAGGTGAGCATGTACGAGTGGTTTGACCGCACCATCGTCGACACCGGCCGCCTGCCCCTGTTCTTCCTGTTGGTCGCGTTCGTACTGACGTTCCTGTTCATCCGGTTCAGCGTGCGGATGATCCGCGCCCAGGTGTCGTGGTGGCCAGGCAACGTGACACCCGGCGGCGTGCACATGCATCACGAGTTCTTCGGCGTCATCATGATGATGATCTCGGGGTTTTGCTTCGTCGCACTCGCCAGCTTTCACACCCCGATCGCCAACTGCGTTCTCGCTTCGATCTTCGGTATCGGAGCAGCACTGGTTCTCGACGAGTTCGCGCTGGTGCTGCATCTGCGGGATGTGTACTGGGAGGAAGAGGGACGGTCATCGATCGATGCGGTGTTCGTGGCGATCGCCGTGATCACCCTGTTCCTGATGGGATTGCGGCCCTTCGGGTTCGGTGGCGAACTCAACGACTACGAGAATGCGCCGGACACCGTTACTCGAGTGGTGGTGATCGTGGCGCTGGCCTTGTCGGCGGTATTGGCGACCATCACACTGCTCAAAGGCAAGCTCTGGACCGGTTTGATCGGCCTGTTCTTCCTGCCCTTGCTGATCATCGGTTCCATCCGGATCGGCAGGCCGGCGTCGCCGTGGGCCCGGTGGCGATACACCACCCGGCCTGGAAAACGGGAAAAAGCGATCCGCCGCGAGCAGCGTTATCGCGAGCCGATCGTACGGTGGAAGATCGTTGTGCAGGAGGCGGTCGCGGGTCGGTTCGGAATCCCGGACCATCCCGCGCCGATCCCTGTCGAGGTGGCGGTGCGCGAGCCGGGCGCCGGCGCCCCGAACCGAATGGCCACCGCGATCCGGTGGCGGCGCACCCGACACCGCCTGGGCATGATCCCGGTCTGGCGACTTCCCGCGGTATTGGTCTCGTTGTCGATCCTGGCGGCGCTGGTCGTCACCACCGTCGACGACACGTTTGTGATCGAGGGGATGGATGCGGGTTCGACGTCGACACTCCTCGGTGTGATCGCCGGCGCCATGGCCACCCTGACGGGTCTGGTCTTCACGGCGATCACCCTGGCCATGCAATTCGGTGCCTCGCAGATATCTGTCCGGGTGATCCCGGTGCTGCAGCAGGATCCCATCATGCGGTGGTCGATCGGAACGTTCTTGGCTACGTTCGTCTTCACCCTCATCACTGCCCTCGACATCGCCGAAGACAGCAATGATGTGCCGGCGCCCGGTCTGTCGACACTCTTGGCGCTCCTTGTCACGATCGCGAGTGTCTTCATGTTCATCGCACTCGTCGTCAAGGTGGGCAGTGTTTTGAATTCGTCGCAATTGTTGCGATGGATCGCCAACGAGGGACGCGGTGCGATCCGGCGGGTGTATCCCGTCGAGGCGACAGGGGATGTGGGCGACGAGCTACCGGTGGGGGTCGAACCGGAACCCGGTTCGCAGACAACCTTGATCCAGCTTCGTGAGATACCCAGTCAGGGAAGGGTCTTGATGGCCGTCGACCTGCAGCGACTGCAACGGCTGGCCATCGACTGGAATGTTCGCGTCGATCTGCTGATCGGGATCGGGGATTTTGTTGCGCACAATGCCGATGTGTTCGAGGTGCACGGTCCCGGCGATCGAGTGCGACCACACCACCTGCTCGGCACCCTGCTGTTCGGGGACACCCACAGGCCCTCGGTGAGTCCAGCTGCTGCGCTGCAATCGATCTCGGATATCGCGCTCAAGGCGCTGTCCCCGGCCATCAATGACCCCGGTCGTGCGGTGCAGGCCCTCGATCACGTCGAAGACCTCCTGCTGATGCTCGCTCCGCGGCTGCGCGTCGACCAGCAGTACGCGTCGTTGACTCTCGTCGGGGGCTACCGCCGTACGTGGGACGACTTCGTCGCCGTGGGCACCGACGAGATCCGTCATTACTCGTCGAATGCGGCGCAGGTGCAGCGCCGACTTCGGGCCCTGCTGCAGACCCTGCGAGAGCAATGTCCGCCCGATCAGCACGAACCCATCGACAACAGACTCCGGGCACTCGATGAGCAACTGGACCGCGACTGGGCATCGTCGTTCGATCGGTGGCTGGCCGGTGCTGCCGATCGGCAGGGGTATGGCTCGGAGGCGGGTTCTTCGGCGACGCGAAAAAGGTTGATCATAAAAACTCCGCCGCGCAATGACGCTCCATCTTGGGTCAACGACAAATAAATTCGCTACGGTGTATTTGTTGGTCTGAAAAGCCCGGAAAATCCCTTTTGAAGGATTGGAGATCGTGTGCCGCTGTTCAGGCGAGTCGTGTCGTTCGTAATTGTTTCGGGGTTACTCGCGGTCGCGGTTGCCTGCGGTGCCTCAGACAAGAATTCGGATGCGGAGGGCCGAGGATCGATACTCGTGTACTCGGGACGGGATGAAGGTCTGGTTGCCCCGATGATCGATCTGTTGAGTGGTGACCTGGATTTCACGGTGGACGTCGACTACACAGGCAACACCCATACGCAGGTGGGAAGAATGCTTGCCGAAGGCGACGACACTCCCGCGGAGGTCTTCTTCGGTCAAGATGCGGCCGCTCTCGGAATGCTGGATGAAAACGAGATGCTCGAGACGCTGCCTGACGACATCCTCGGAATGGTCCCTGCGCGATATCGATCCAGTAAGGGGACCTGGATCGCAACCTCCGCGCGGGAGCGGGTGCTCATCTTCAATTCTGCGCGGGTGACCGACGCCCAATTACCCGCAGGGATCGATGGACTGCTCGATCCGCGCTGGCGGGGCCAGATCACCTACGCACCGACGAACCCATCGTTCCAGTCGTTCGTCACGGCGCTGCGGGTCATGCGAGGCGACGATGCGGCTCGCCGATGGTTGACAAACTTCTTGGCCAACGACCCGATTGCTCTGCCCGACAACGGGTCTGTGGTGCAGGCGGTGACCTCCGGACAGGCAACCCTGGGGCTCACGAACCACTACTACTGGTATCCGCTCGCCCTCACCGGTGGCGCTGCCTCGTCAGTCGGACTCCACCGGTTCGCCGCCGGAGATCCGGGCGCACTCGTCAACGTCGCCGGTGCCGGAGTCGTCAAACATTCCGACAACAAAGCCCAGGCGATCGAGTTCCTGCGGGCGTTGCTGTCGGAGGGCGCGCAGGAGTACTTCGCGGACGAGGCGGCCGAATATCCCGTGGTGTCGGGGGTGACCTCGACGACCTACGAGCTGCCCCCGCTGGCGGAGGTTGCGGGGCTCGACATCGACCTAGACGAACTCGCGTCTGTGGCGCAGACCCGGACCATGTTGTCCGAGGTGGGGATGGTGTGACCTCGGCGGGTCGACGCCGAGCTCAGTAGAGTTCGCGGGCCTGCAGAACGAGCCAGGGACTGAATGCCCATGGTGCTGCGTCGATTGCGGTACGAAGCGCCGACGTGTGTACCCACCGGGTCTCCACGACTTCGTCCGGATTGGGCCGGAGGTCGCCTGCCAGGTCGGCTCGATAGACAGGACAGATCTCGTTCTCGACGATTCCCGACCCGTCGACCGCCCGATACCGGAAATCGGGAAGGGTCAGTGCGATCCGGTCGGTGCGGATGCCCAACTCGAACGAGGCTCGACGCACGACTGCGTCTTCCATGGCTTCTCCCGGTCCGGGATGCCCGCAGAACGAGTTCGTCCAGACCCCGGGCCAGGTGCTCTTGGCCAGAGCCCGCCGCGTCACCAGGACGCGGCCTTCCCCGTCGAACACATGACAGGAAAACGCAAGGTGCAGGGGAGTGGCACCGTCGTGGACGGTCGCCTTGGGGGCAACACCGATCGGCGTGCCGTCATCGGACACCAGGACGACCTGTTCGGCGGCCTGCATACGGTTGTACCTCTATCCGTTCGTTGATCGTCCCGGCCGACCCATCCGGTGATCGCCCCCCTGTGTACCCACCGTAGCGATGTCGGCACGCTCGTGCTCCGGGCGACTCCGTGAAGAGGTCAGTGGCGATGCCGCCGAAAGATCTGGAGAAAACAAATCCGCCCGCCTGGCCGAAGCCAAGCGGGCGGATTGTGTCTGGTCTACTGCAGATCAGACGTCCTTCGCCGGAGGCGGATCAGACGTCCTTCGCCGGAGGCGGATCAGACGTCGTAGTAGAGCGAGAACTCGTACGGGTGGGGGCGGATCTGCACCGGCTCGATTTCGTTCTCACGCTTGAACGAGATCCAGGTCTCGATCAGGTCCTCGGTGAACACGCCACCCTCGGTGAGGTATTCGTGATCCTCTTCGAGGCGATCGATGACCGCACCGAGTGACGTGGGGGCCTGCGGGATGCCCTTTGCTTCCTCGGGCGGGAGCTCGTAGAGATCTTTGTCGACGGGCTCGTGCGGCTCGATCTTGTTCTTGATGCCGTCCAGGCCGGCCATCATCATCGCGGCGAACGCCAGGTACGGGTTGCCCGAGCTGTCCGGGCAGCGGAACTCGAGGCGCTTGGCCTTCGGGTTGTTGCCGGTGATCGGAATACGCACGCAGGCACTGCGGTTGCGCTGGCTGTAGACCAGGTTGATGGGTGCCTCGTAGCCGGGCACCAGACGCTTGTACGAGTTCACCGTCGGGTTCGTGAACGCCAACAGTGACGGCGCGTGGTGCAGGATGCCGCCGATGTAGTGGCGGGCCAGATCCGACAGTCCCGCGTAGCCGGCCTCATCGTGGAAGAGCGGCTTGCCGTCCTTCCACAGCGACTGATGGGCGTGCATGCCCGAGCCGTTGTCACCGAAGAGTGGCTTGGGCATGAAGGTGACGGTCTTGCCGTTCTGCCATGCGGTGTTCTTCACGATGTACTTGAACAGCTGAACGTCGTCGGCTGCGTGCAGCAAGGTGTTGAACTTGTAGTTGATCTCGGCCTGTCCGGCGGTGCCGACCTCGTGGTGGCCGCGCTCGAGGATGAACCCTGCGGTCTGCAGGTTGGTCGAGATCTCGTCACGCAGGTCCACGTAGTGGTCGTACGGGGCGACCGGGAAGTAGCCACCTTTTTGGCGGACCTTGTAGCCGAGGTTCGGGCTGCCGTCGGGGTTGGTCTGCGAGCCGGTGTTCCACCAGCCCGACTCCG
This sequence comes from Williamsia sp. 1138, assembly GCF_002095435.2. Lineage (GTDB taxonomy): Bacteria > Actinomycetota > Actinomycetes > Mycobacteriales > Mycobacteriaceae > Williamsia. Next base: position 1,296 of record NZ_MJEJ02000031.1, on the reverse strand, counting down.
ACTCGACGCGGTAATGGGTCTCGTTGATCTCAGAACTGAACGAGACGGAGTCGAAGATGTAGAACTCGGCTTCGGCACCGAAGAAGCAGGTGTCGGCGATGCCGGTGCTGGCCAGGTAGTCCTCGGCCTTGCGCGCGATGTTGCGCGGGTCGCGGCTGTAGGCCTCGCGGGTGAACGGGTCGTGCACGAAGAACGTGACGTTCATCGTCTTCGCCTTACGGAAAGGATCGATGCGCGCGGTCGCGGGGTCGGGCAGCAGCATCATGTCCGACTCGTCGATCGACTGGAATCCACGGACAGACGATCCGTCGAATGCCAGACCGTCTTCGAAGACGCTCTCGTCGAACGCCGATGCCGGGATCGAGAAGTGCTGCATCACTCCCGGGAGATCACAGAACCGGATGTCGACGTACTCGACTCCCTCGGCCTTGATGCCCTCGAGCAGTTCTTCCTTTGAGTTGTACACCTGCGGGTGGCTCCTTCACTTGTGCCCAATTGCTGCCAGCACCCCATGTTGATGGATGTTGCAAGGCCTGGCGATTGTCCTTCTCCACTCTAGAGTGGCGGATCATCAACGCTGACCGTATTGACGCCAGGTTGCTGGCCAGATACTTCGGTGTTTCGCCTGTGTTACGTACGCAAATCGCCACGGCAACGATTGTGAGATCGCGCACGACGACATCGCAGTGTCTCACTCTGTGCGACACCTATCATTGATGGCATGGGAAGAATCACCGGATCGTGGCTGTCGGGTCCGCAGGCGGCGCTGCAAGACGGCGCCGACGTCGGCGAGTACCGCGGAGAGAAACTCGGTCTGCCCGAATCCGGCGCAGGCGCGCTGGCCTCGTCCTGGCATCGCTGTCTCGGACTTCTTGCGGACTGGTTGATGTGCGGCGGCATCTCGCTGCTGTTCGTCCAGGACCTACAGTCGTCGTCGTTGTCGACGATCGTGTTGGGCGTCTGGTTCATCATCGGCGTCGGTACCGTCACCACCTTCGGCTTCACGCCGGGACAATTCCTCACCGGTATGCGCGTGGCCCGCGTGGACGGCGGGGAGAGGGTCGGTTTCGTACGGGCCTTGATTCGTCAGGCACTGATCGTCTTCCTGGTGCCCCCGCTGATCAACGATCAGGACGGTCGCGGCATGCACGACCGGGCGACCGGAACCGCGCTCCTACGCACACGCTGAAGCCGGCACAGACAGAAACACCCGTTCGAGTCAAAAACACCTGCTTGACGGAAGTTGTCAACCTGTCTGAGACAGGTGTGGGTTCGATTGTTCGGCCTGTTCGGCCG
>NZ_MJEJ02000045.1 GCF_002095435.2 Williamsia sp. 1138 | reverse complement strand
AAGTTGCTCCTATGTCAAGCGGCGGCTTGTTCGGTCGGTGCGGGGTGCGTGTGGGCGTCGGTGGTGAGTCGTTGGTAGACGGTGCGGATGAGTCGTCGTCGCAGGCACCGTAGGGCTGAAGTTTTGGTGTCGTTGGCGGCGAGGCGGTTGCGGTAGTAGGTGTAGCCGTCGGAGTCTTCGAGGCGGATTTGGGTCAGGGCGATGCGGTGCAGTGCGGTATTGAGCTGTCGGTTGCCGTGTCGGGGTAGTCGCACGCGGCCGGCGCTGTTGCCGGACCAGACGGGGATGGGTGCTGTGCCGGCGTAGCTGGCGTAGGCGTCGGCGGAGCGGAAGCGGGAGATGCCGGCGGTTTCGCCGACGATTTTGCCGGCGGTCAGTTCGGCACAGCCGGGCAACTCGAGCAAGGTCGGCACCAGTTGGCGTACTCGCTTGCCGATCTCGGTGGCGAGCTTGTTGATCCGGGCTGTCAGCGAGATGATGTCGTCGAGTTCCGCGCGGGCGATGTCGGCGAGGAGGCTGGTGTGGTTCGCGAGATGGGTGGCGAGTATTTTTTGGTGCTTGTTCATGCTCAGCGACCGGGGTTTGGGAGCGTAGGCGGGATTGATCTCATGGACCCGCCACAGCAGTCGGTTGATTGACGCAGTGCGTTGGGCGACAGCGACTTCCCGGTAGTCGACGAGGAGCCGTAACTCGCGGGATTGGGGGTCGGCGCCAGCGGCGGGCAGGTCCGGTTCGCGTAGTACCGCTCGCGCCACGGCCAGGGCGTCGATGGGATCTGACTTGCCGCGGGTGCGAGCGCTGGAGCGGGCTTGGGCCATCAACTTGGTGGGTACGCGCACCGCGGTCTGGCCGGCGCCGAGCAGGTCGCGCTCGAGGCGGGTCGACATCTGCCGGCAGTCCTCGATACCCCACACCAGATCGCCACCGAACTCGGTGAGTGCCCAGTTGATCGCTGTGTGGTGCCCTTCGGTGGTGGCCGCAGAGGTGAGGTGGCCTAGCTTCTTGCCGACGGAATCGACGGCGACGAATGTGTGAGTGGACTTGTGTACATCGACTCCAACAACAACCATGGTGGTTGCCTCCTGATTCAGAAACAGGGACAGGGACGGTTGGGCCGGCCGGTGGGCAATCCTCAGTTGGGGGCGGTGCCACGCTCCTATCAAGCCACATCGGTCGGTCCATCACACCTGGTGTTGGCACAACTTTTGGAGACCAGACCTCACCCTTTGATGGTGATGCCGGTAGGCCCATCAAGAGCCAAACACCAGGTGATCAGGACCCAACCACCGCCAGAGCGGCAACACAAGAGTCACACTGAGGACCCATCATCGGGGTTGGGGGATTACTCGGTGAGTATTGCTTCGCTGATGTTCATCCGGCCGGCGCGGGCGGCGGGGAAGAAGGCGCCGGCGAAACAGAGGGCAAAGGCCGTGACGACATACAGACCGATGACCAGTTGCGGCGAATACTGCACCTGCACCGACGTCGTCTGCGTGAGGATCTTGTTGCCGACGATGTGCAGCCCCGTGCCCATCACGACTCCGAGCAGAGATCCGACCGCGGCGACAGCTGCCGCTTCGGCGAGCACCATCCTCTGCACGAACTTTCTCGACGCCCCCATCGCGCGCAGCACACCCAACTCGCGTCTGCGCTCGATCACCGACAACAGCAGCGTGTTGAGCAGCGCGATGGCCGCGACCACCGCGACAATCCATTGAATGGCGATGGCGAACGCACCGGACTGTTCGACCGATGCCTTGGTCGCGTCGAGGCCCTCCTGGCCGGTGTAGACGTTGATCGGCATCGTCGTGGCGCCCGCGGCGGCCGCTTCGATTTCGCCTCGCAACTGCTCCTTGTCGACGCCGGGCGCTGCCGTCACCTGTAAGAAGGTGTCGCCCGGGCGGTTGAACCACTCCGACAGCAGGTCGTGCGAGATCGCGGCGGTACCGGAGTTGACGGTCACATAGTCGACCAGCTGCAGCACAGGCAAGGTGTGATAGCCGGTGGGAGAGGCGATCTCGACGTCGTCACCGGTCGCGACCCCGAGGTTGCCCGCCAGGGTTCGCGACATGATGATGCCACGACCTGCGAGTACTTCATCGATCACTTCCGGTGAGCCCTTGCGGATGAACGGCGCACTCGTGCCGGGACTCAAGCCCTGGAACATCACCCGGGACTCACCGACGTTGATCGACGCCCACTGCCCGCCGACCACCCGCTCGACGCCGGGTAGCTGCGAGACCGCGGAGCCGACCGCCGGATCGATGATCGGGCCGTCCGGGATGCTCGACTTCTCCTGCGACGACACGTAGAAATCGGTGTCGGCCAACCCGTCCAACGAGTTCGTGATCGACGACACCAGGTTGTTCATGACACCAGAGGTGCACAGTCCCACCGTGATCGCGACGGCGACCGTCATCAGGGTCGCCCACGCCCGACGCGGTGCGCGCTCGGTGTTGACGGCACTGAGGGTGCCTGGGCCGCCCAATCGGCCGGCCAATGCACTGACGGCGGCGACCAGGGGCTTGGTGATCGCAAACGCCACCAGCAGCATGCCGAGACAGAACACGATGCCGGCAGTCGCGACGACCTGTCCTTTGATCGTGTTCGCCATGATCACGCCGAGGACGATCAACACGATCCCCAGGACCGCGCACACCTTCACCGCGACCCCGCGGCCCGCTGGTGAGCCGGCGGCAGCACTGCTCGACATCGCCTCGATCGGCGACACCGTGAACACCGACCGCGCGGCCAATACGCTTGCGCCGCAACAGGCCAGTACGCACGCGATGACCGCGGCCGGAGCGGCATAGATCGGCAGTCCGAACTCGACCGTGGCGCCGTACGACGACAAGATGTCGGGCAGTTGCGCGATCGCCCACCGCCCGGCCAAGATGCCGACCGGGACACCGATCAGCCCACCCACCAAGCCGAACAACGCTGCCTCACCGATCAGGTCGGCGACCAGCGGACCGCGTCTGCCGCCGAGCGCGCGGATCATCGCGATGGACGACCGTCGCGACGCCACCGCCATGTTCATGGTGTTGAACACCAGGAATCCCGCGATCACCAGTGAGATCAGCGAGACCAGCAAGGTCGAGTTCCGGGTCACCGAGCTCGCGGTCTCCGCCTGCTTTGCCCGGAAATCGGGGTTGACGACGACGGCGCGGCCCTGGACCACCGAGTTCAGCTGCTCACGCAACTGGTCGGTGGTGGTCCCGGGTTCTTTGGTGACCAGGATCGAGTCGACCCGGCCCTCGTGGGCGGTCAGTTCCTGCGCCAGTCCCAGGTAGGCGAAGATGAACCGTCCACCATTGATGGTGTCTGCCTCGGGAGCGTCGATCACCGTGGTGACCGTGGTCTCGACCCCGTTGATCGAAACCTGTTGCCCCTGCTGCAGTCCGGTGGCCTTCCCGACACTGATGCCTGACATCAGCGTGGTGAGATCGGTCCCTTCACCACCCGCCGCTTGCGACACCGCATCACGCAGCCCGCCGCTGATGGCGGTGATGTTGTTGTCGCTGCCCAACACGGTGGTTCGTTCACCATCGACGAATACGGGGCTGTTGATCAGTGGCACAACGCTTCTTGCGGCAGGCGCGTCACGACGGATCTCCCCCAACAGCTCATCGCTCACCCCGGAGTCGACGATGCCAGCGATCTCGAGATCAGCGGTGCCGGAGATGGTCGCGCTCAGCTTCTGCACCGACGCCGTCAGCGAGCCGTAGGTACCGAGAACCGCCACCAGCAGCGCCGAGGCGACGACGACCACGAGCAGCGAGGTGGTGACCCGCAGCCGGTGCCCGAGGAGCTCACGTATGTTGACGAGCCTGATCCTGGTGAATCCTGCACCGAGAGATCCCAGTGGCCGTGGCAGGTTCACTCCTCGATCTTCCCGTCCCGCACGGTGATCGTCCGATCGGCGTGTGCGGCCGCCTTGTTGTCGTGCGTGACCATCACCACGAGCCTGCCGTCGCCTTCGCGGCTCACCTCGGTCAACAGCTCGAGGATCGATTCGCCCGTATGAGAATCGAGGTTGCCGGTCGGTTCGTCGGCGAGCACGATCCGCGGACTCATGATCAGTGAGCGGGCAATTGCCACCCGCTGCATCTGTCCACCGGAGAGCTCCGACGGGCGGTGCTTCTCGCGGTCGCCCAGCCCCACCCGTTCGAGCAGTGCGATGGCCTCGGATTTGGCCGACCTCAACGACTTTCCGTCCAGCAACCTCGGCAGGGCCACGTTCTCCCACGCGGACATGGTGGGTATCAGGTTGAAGAACTGGAAGATGAATCCGACCCGATGCCTGCGGAACTCGGACTGCTGCTCTTCGGACAGCGACCCGAGATCGAGTCCGTCGACGACGATGGACCCCGAATCCGGCACGTCGAGAGCGCCGAGCACGTGCAGTAGCGTGCTCTTACCCGCCCCGGATGGTCCGACGATCGAAACGAACTGCCGGGCCTGCAGGGTCAGGTTCAGGCCGTCGAGCGCCCGGACGCGTTGCTCGCCCATCCGGTATTCGCGCACCAGATCGACCGCCTCGACCATGGGACGAGCGCCCGGCGCGTGCGCCCCGACAGTCTGCGACTGTTCACTCACTCCACTCTCCGGTGGTGAAGAACTCATCCAGCATCCCCTCTGCACGGCCGAGGTCCAGGCCTTTTTCGGCCAGCCACTCGTCGTTGTAATACGTTCCGGAGTAGCGATCACCGCCGTCGCACAACAGTGTCACAACACTTCCCGGTCGACGCTGCGCCCGCATCTCGGCGATCAGCCGCAGTGCCCCCCACAGGTTCGTGCCTGTCGAGCCGCCGACCCGCCTGCCGAGGGTCTCACTGGCCCGGCGCGCAGTCGCGATACTGGCGTCGTCGGGGACCGACATCATGCGGTCGATGACCTGCGAGATGAAGGATGGTTCGACGCGCGGCCTACCGATGCCCTCGATACGTGAGCCGGTGTCAGAACCTGCCTCGGGGTCGGCGTCCCGGTAGGCCGGGAAGAAGGCCGAGTTCTCCGGATCGACCACACACAGCCAGGTCTGATGCCTGCGGTAGCGGATGAACCGCCCGATGGTCGCGGAGGTGCCACCGGTGCCTGCACCGACGACGACCCAGGTGGGCACCGGGTACTCCTCCTGGGCGAGCTGGGTGAAGATCGATTCGGCGATGTTGTTGTTGCCGCGCCAGTCAGTGGCCCGCTCGGCCATCGTGAACTGGTCGATGAAGTGCCCGCCCGTTTCGTCGGCGAGCCGCTGAGCCTCCGAGTACACCTCGTCGGAGCGGTCGACGAAGTGGCAACGACCGCCGCGGCGCTCGATCAGCGCGACTTTCGCCGGCGACGTGGTCCGAGGCATGACGGCGATGAACGGCACCCCGATCAGCTGGGCGAAGTAGGCCTCGGACACCGCAGTCGACCCCGACGAGGCCTCGATGACGGTGGTCCCCCTCAGAATCCAGCCGTTGCACAGGGCATAGAGGAACAGTGACCGCGCAAGTCGATGCTTGAGCGATCCGGTGATGTGGGTGCTTTCGTCCTTCAGGTACAGCGAGATGCCGGTGTTGCCCGCGTCGGTGTCCCACCGGGACCAGTCCGGCAGTGGGTATCGCAGCAGATGCGTATCTGCGCTACGGGTGGCGTCGGCGTCGATCAGGCGGACCGCGTTGTCCACCCAGCCGCGGTCGAACCGGTGATCCACATCGAGTGTGCGAGGTACTCCTGCTGCGCTCACCGGTCCGCCCCTGGTTGTCATGACTTGCCAGAATCCTTGGACTTGCCATCGACCTGAGAAGATTCCCGGCCGGAGGATTCCTGGCCGCGCAACCGCGCGGTGAGGTTCTCGCGCTGCGCCTTGCGGCCGGCGTCCACGGTGGCGATGCCGACGTTGACGCGATCACGCAGGCCCTTGAAGAGCACCATCCCCAACGGGAGCGCGATGATCACCGCGAAGAATGCGGCGACGAGGACCGGCACGTCGATGCCCACGACGTTCCCGAGCAGGTAGATACCGGCCGCCAGCGCGATGACCAGAGCGATACGCGCTCCAGTGAACAACGCCAAGTCCACCGCGAGCCGTCGGCCGGCTCCCGGCGACGGCGAGACAGGCGCCGCAGGAGTCTGCTTCTTCGCCGATGGTTTCTTGGCCACTGGTTTCTCGCCTTCTGGGTTCATACCTTCTGAGTTCATGCCGTTTGGGGGGCCGAGCTCTTCTCCGCTTACGCCCATGACCTTACTTCGACCTCCGGGAGAGCCCGAAACGTCCACCTTTGCAATCCCTTTACTAACAGCTAACTATTCGAATACCTGGGCATTTGGGTGTAACCATGAGTCGCGGTCTCCCGCAGCCCTGCAGGAGCGGCACGTACAACGATGCGCCACCGACAGACGCCGTCAGGTGTCACGGCGCAGCACGAAAGGCCAGACTCGATAGGAGCAGCGATGACCTTTGCAAGCCCCCTTGGACCGAGATTGCCCAGCCCCGGCACCCCCGGAGCCTCATCCCTGAGCCCCCAGTCCCTCGGCCCCCAGGCTCTCAGTCCACAGACAGCTAGCCAGCACACCTTGACGCCCGGCCAGGTCGCCGCCATGTTCAACGTGAACCCGAAGACCGTTGCACGCTGGGCCAGCTCCGGTTTGCTCGGCGCCATCCGTACGCCCGGTGGTCACCGTCGCTTCCGCGAAGCCGACGTCGTCGAGCTACTCAATCGCCGCACCCCCGCCCACGGGGCCTGAGAACACACTTTCTCACCCATCGAGCGCCGCTTCATCAGCACCCGAGCACGCCGATCGCACTCTGCGGTCGGCGTGCTCGCGTATGTGCACTTGCCGCCTCCCGTAGCCTGGGTTTGTCGGCTTTGATTCTGGAGGTGCCGCAATGATCTACCTGCTTGCCATCATCGGCCTGTTGGCACTGACGTACCTGGCCTGGCGCGCTTTCGGCCCGGACGCGGTGGCAGGACGCGGAGAAGGTGAAACCCGTCCGACGCGACGCCAGATGCCTCGCGGACCGGTTGGTCCGGATGACGATCTCGAATTTCTCAATGACCTGGACCGCAAGGCGCGCGATAAAGATCCGAAATATCGGGCAGACGGTGACGATCGGCCCAGTTCTACCGACTGACCTGCACAACCGTCCAGTAATCGTTGACCCTTTGTCCAAGGTTCTGGCGACGAGCCGGTGAGAAAAGTTCACTATAAACCGACTTCAGATTAACTTTGACGAACCGACATAAGTTGGGTCATCCCGGTAGCCACTTTGCGACCTTTAAAGGTAGAGTCTCAATCTAGTTCGACCGCGGCACACCGCTGTAGTCAAATCAGAGGTCTGGGAGTGAGAGAAGTGGCTGCTGTACACGACGGAAAAAGCTTTGCCGACCACCTGAACGAACTGTTCAACACAGTTCGCGATGAGAACGGAATCCCCTACACCGGCAAGAAGATTGCGCTGAAGGCGAACCAGCTCGGTTACACGCTGAGCGACGCCTACATCTCGCAACTGCGTACCGGGAAGGCAAAGACCCCGTCGTTCCGGACCGTCGAAGCGATCTCTCGTGCATTCGAGATCAGCGTGACCTACTTCCTCACCGATCCGGATGAGGATCTCAAACGGGTGGAACAGCAGCGCGAGTACGTGCAGATGGCAGCCGAGACCGGCGCCCACCTCGCGGCATTCCGACATGAAGCGATTTCGACCGACACCCTCGACGTGGTGATCGAACTCCTCAAGGTCGTCAAGAAGCAGCAGAACGACCGCGTGGCGTAGCCGCTTTACAGTCCGGCGTACGAGTGCAGGCCGGACACCACCAGGTTGATGATGAACAGGTTGAACAGCATGGCCACGAAACCGGCGATGTTGATCCATGCCGCAGCCGTGTTCCGCCATCCGGCGGTGGCACGGGCGTGCAGATACGCGGCGTAGATCACCCAGGCGATGAACGACACCGTCTCCTTGGGATCCCAACCCCAGAAACGACCCCACGCGGCTTCGGCCCAGATGGCACCGCAGATCACGCCGAGACCGAACAGCGGGAACGCGAACACCACCGTCTTGTAGGCCAGCCGATCGAGAGTCTGCGCCGACGGGACCCGCTGCAGTACCCGGCCCCAGAACTTGTCACTGGGGTTCGGGTACTTCAGTTTGAGCAGGTAGAGAATGCTGGCCACACCGGAAACCAGGAACACTCCGGAGCCCACCGCGACGATCGAGACGTGGATCGCGAGCCAGTACGACTTCAGCGCCGGGACCACCGGTGCGGCGTTCGTATAGAGATAGGTGCCTGCGATGAACAGCAGCACCACCACGGGCAGCAACACGAATCCGAGCAGCGGGCGGTACTCGCGCTTGCGCAAGACCACCAGCGCGGCCACCATGCCCGCGGCGCAGGCGATCGAGACGAACTCGTACATGTTGCCCCACGGAGCGCGCCCGGTTGCGAAGCCGCGCAACACGATCGAGCCGATCTGCAACACTGTGGCGAGCAAGACGACGCCGTAGGCCATCTTCGCAAGGCGGTCGCCGAGCGGTGCCTTGCCGGAAGATTCGAGCTTGCCCGGGGTCCGGACGTCGCCGGCCGTCACCGGCGTCGGGCCACCCGCGCCGACGAGCTGGTCGGCCTTCTCTACGACCTGCCGTTTGCTCGCGAGCGCGGCCAGGAACATGATCATCGCCAGCACGTAGACGGTCAGCGCTGTGCCGTAACACAGATCCGAATACCGGGACAGGGTCTCATCGACGTCCATCGGTCACCTTCTCCCAGTGATTCATCTCGTGCATCCTTCTCACTTCGTGCTCGTGCCGCTCGGCGGTCTACTTGCCGCTCGGGGTCTTCGTGCGTTCGAGGCCCAGTAGATCGGCCACCATGTCCGGGAAACCCTCACCCCAACCGGCCTGGTCGGTGCGGGCGAGGCCGGCCATCTCTACTACAGACCGTCGCACATCCAGAGTAGAGGGATCGACCTGGCTCTGAGAAGCCGGTTCCTCCGCAGACGTCGGGGCTCGCGGAGCAGCATCCCCGGACCGCGACTCGGTCAGCGGCGTGATCCTCGCCCAGACGCGGCGACGTTTGATCAGCAGCGAGACCAGCAGACCGGCAAGCATCGCGATCGCCGACACCAGCACCCAGTTCTGCGCCGGGTCGTGCGAGACCTGTAGCGAGACCCACCGCTGGTACCCGTCGAACTGCACCGTGGTGCCGTCTTCGAGTCGCGTCTGTTCTCCTTGCTGCAGGTTGACGCGCTCTTTCTTGAGCAGCCGGCCCTGGTTGATCAAGTTGACGTCCAGGCTGAAGACGTTCTGCGGCCGGCCCGTGTCGAGGCCGGTGTCGCCCTGGTAGACGTCGATGGCCACGGCGGGATTCTCGGGGAGTGGGAACGACGACGTCATCAGGCCACCGTGGAATACCGCGGTCGGGGCGAAGAGCCCTTCGAGCGCGATCTGGTGTTTACGACGCTCGTCCTCGTTGGGATAGAGCCCTGCGGGGGTGTCGAAGCGGGCGGCGCCGCTCGACATCATCGTCTGTAGTTCGTTGGGCTGGAACGGCACCGTCTGGGTTCGGGTCTCCCCGTTCGGGAACGTGACGGTGAAGGTCGGAGCGAAGCCGTTGCCCAGGAGGTAGATCCGGTCGCCTGCGATGCGCAGCGGATGGTTGACCTGGACGTCGCTCTCTTGCCACTCATCGTTGTCGATGTCCTCGCCGACCTGATAGCGGATCTTCGCGCTGTACATGTCGGGCTGGCCGCTGGGCAGGAAGTCGGCGTCGAAGGAGTCGATCTGCATGCAGAACTCGTTCAGGTTGGTGCCGTCGACGAGGTTGCCTGCACGGAACGAGTCGTACACCGCGGTCGAGGTGTTGCAGAGGCCTTCCTGTCCGTCTGCCACCAGGATGCGGGTGCCCTCGTAGCCGAACATCTTGCCCGCTGCGATCGAGACCAGCAGGGCGAGCAGGGCGAAGTGGAACACCAGGTTGCCGAACTCGCGCAGGTATCCCTTTTCGGCGGAGACCTCGACGACGGTGACCACGGTGCCGTCGGCCTGCTTGCGTTCGACGGTGCGGGTGGTCTTGCGCCAACCGCGCAGCCCACCGTTGATCTTGGCGGCGATCTCGTCGGGGGTGCCGTCGATCTCGTGGCTCTCGTGGCGTGGCAGGCGCGCCAGGTTGCGCGGTGCGGGCACGGGTCGGGCGCGTAGTGACTTGGCGTGCTCGATCATCCGAGGCGTGAGGCAGCCCACGAGTGAGATGAACAACAGCGCGTAGATCGCGGTGAACCAGATGCTCGAGAAGACCTCGTACATACCGATCTTGTCGAACAATTCGCCGACGAAACCGTGATCGGCGATGTACTGCTCGGTCTTCGTCTCGTTCAAGGACCGCTGCGGCAGCAGCGCGCCGGGAACAGCCGCCAGGGCCAGCAGGAACAGCAGGGCCAGTGCGGTGCGCATCGACGTCAGCGAGCGCCACAGGTTACGTGCAGGCCAGAGGACGTAACGCTTGATCGGATTGGGCCGCGGGAGCTTGCCCGGCTGTGGCGATCGGGTCGCGGTGGCCGTCATATCGGCAGCACCGTGTCGGTGACGAACGCGTCGCGGACCCAGACGATGAATTGATCCCACAGTCCGGTCACCAGTGCCACGCCCACGACAACCAGTAGTACACCTCCGAATACCTGGATGGCCCGGGCGTGGTTCCGCATCCAGCCCACAGCCCGCAGAGCCCAGGCCGAACCGAACGCGAGCAACACGAACGGCAACCCCAGGCCGAGGCAGTAGAAGATGATCAGCGTGACCCCGCGAGCCGCGGTGGCGCCCTCGGTTCCACTGGCGGTGGTGATGACCGCGGCGAGCGTCGGTCCCAGGCACGGCGTCCAGCCGAGTGCGAAGACGGCGCCGAGCAGCGGGGCCCCGACGAGATTCGACACCAGACGCGGATGGAAACGGGCGTCGCGCTGCAGGATGGGAATGAGCCCGATGAAGACCAGACCCATGATGATCGTGACCACGCCGCCGATGCGTTGCAGCAGTTCACGATTGAGGACAAATGCGCTGGTGATCCCGAAGACCGACGCGGTCGCCAGCACGAACACGACCGTGAACCCGAGCACGAACAGCAACGCGGCACCGGTGACCCTGAGCCGTCCCGCCTTCCGCGATTCCTGCGGGGAGGTCGCCGGCGCCTCGGCACCCACGAGGCCTGCGAGGTACGACAGGTATCCGGGCACCAGCGGGACCACGCACGGTGAGGCGAACGACACCAGGCCGGCGAGCATGCAGGCACCCAGGGCGAGCAACAGCGGACCGCTCGAGACGGTGTCGGAGAAGCTCTCTCCCACACCCGCGAGGTTGGTCGTCGCCGAGATCACTGCAGTCAGCTCTTCTCGGCGGCGATCCGCTCGACAACCGGCTGTAACTCTTCGGCAGTGATCGCCTTGAGGAACACTGCCGCAGCCCGGTGGTCGCGGTCGAGGACCAGTGTGGTGGGAACCACCGAGGTCGGGGTCGTGAGCTTGGCCAGTGTGCGTCCCGGGTAGTCGAAAATCGAGGGGTAGGTGACCTGGCGGTCTTCGACGAAGTCTCGCGCCGAATCCTTGCGGTCGCGGAAGTCGATGCCCAGGAACGCGACTCCGGAGGCCTTCGTGTTGGCGTACACCTCTTCGAGTGCTTCTGCCTCACCCCGGCAGGGCCCGCACCATGAGCCCCATACGTTGATCACGACCACCTGACCTGCGAAGTCGTCGAGGCTGATCGTCTTGTTCTCGTCGAGCAGATCGGGCCCCGAGATGTTCGACACGGTGCCGCGCTCGGCGGGCGGATCGTAAAAGATCTCGGTCTTGCCGCCCGGTGAGACGAACTCGAACGTATCGCCCTGTCGCACAGCGTCGTCACCGGTGCTACACGCGGTCATCACGACGAGCGTGGCGACGGCGAGGACGACCAACCAACACAGTCGCCAACCCAAAGGGGCCAACATGCGCGTATCGCTGCGCTCACGGCCGGACTCCATCAAGATCTACTGCTCCATCAGAATCTACCGGGCTCCCTCAGGCTCCCGTGGCGAGCGGATCCGAGGCACCGGCCGGTTCGGAGTACACGATGTCAACCAACGCATCACCGTCGTACAACAGGCTCGTCAACGACGCGAGCGAGCATTGCCGCTTACGCGGATCGTGCCAGAGGCGTTGTCCTTCAAGGAATCTGCGGAGCGTGTAGACAGGCAACTGGTGGCTGACGCAGATCGCTTCATGACCCTTGGCTTCTTCGCGGGCCTTGTTGGCCACCGCCAGCATGCGATGGGCCAATTGGATGTACGGCTCGCCCCAGCTCGGGGTGAACGGGTCGCGGAGCTTTGCCCAGTGCCGAGGACGTCGCAGAGCGCCGTCGCCGACCGAGACCCGCAGGCCTTCGAAGGTGTTGTCGGCCTCGATGAGCCCGTCGTCGGTGATGATCTCCAGTCCGTGGGACGTCGCAACCGGGGTCGCCGTCTCCTGGGCACGCTGCAACGGTGAGGCGAAAACGTGGGTGATGTCGTGATCGGCGAGCGCGTCGGCGACCTTCTGTGCCTGCGCGGCGCCGAGGTCGGACAGGTGGAAACCCGGAAGGCGACCGTAGAGGATGCCGTCGGGGTTGTGTACTTCCCCGTGCCGCATCATGTGCACGATGGTGCGCTGCTGCATCAATTCTCCTTCCGAGCACGTGCAGCTGCGGTCGCAGCCGCCGGAAGTGCATCGGCGATGACACCGAAAGCATCCTTGTTCAGCGCCGCGGATACAAACCAGGCCTCGAAGGCGCTCGGCGGCGGGTAGACCCCCGCGTCGAGCATCGCGTGGAAGAACGGCGCAAAACGCCAGGTCTCGGAGTTCTTGACGCCTGCGTAGTCGGTGATGGGCGTGCTCGGGTCAGTAGTGAAGAACACGCTCACGAGGTTTCCGGCGTACTGCACCCGGTGGCCCACACCCTCGGCCGTCAAAGCCTCGCCGATGAGGTCGCCCAGTTGCCTGGAATTGGCGTCGAGTGCGGCGTAGACGGCGTCGTCGGCGTGCCGCAGGGTCGCGAGCCCGGCGGCAACCGCAACAGGGTTTCCGGACAGGGTGCCTGCCTGGTAGACCGGGCCGGCCGGAGCGAGGTAGGCCATGATCTCGGCGCGGCCGCCGAACGCAGCGGCAGGCAGGCCTCCACTCATCACCTTCCCGAAGGTGTAGAGGTCGCCCGCCACACCTTCGAGTCCGAACCAGCCCGCCTTGCTCACGCGGAAGCCGGTCATCACCTCGTCGATAATCAGCAGTGCGCCGTCCTTCGACGTGATGTCCTTGAGACCCTGGTTGAAGCCGTCGTGCGGGGCGATCGCGCCCATGTTGCCCGCGGCGGCCTCGGTGATGATCGCGGCGATCTCGCCGGGGTAGGTCGCGAACGTCTCGCGGACGGCGTCGAGGTCGTTGTACGGCAGGACGATGGTGTCCTGGGCCTGTGCGCCGGTGACGCCGGGCGAGGTCGGCAGGCCCAGCGTGGCGACGCCGGAGCCCGCGTCGGCGAGCAGGGCGTCGACGTGTCCGTGGTAGCAGCCGGAGAACTTGATGATCTTCGTGCGGCCGGTGAATCCGCGCGCGAGCCGGACCGCCGACATCGTCGCCTCGGTGCCGGAGTTGACCAGGCGAACCTGCTCCACCGGATCGACGCGCTTGATGATCTCCTCGGCGAGGTCGATCTCCGCCTCGGTCGGCGCTCCGAACGACAGACCCGTGGTCGCGGCCTGCTGTACCGCCTCGACGATCGCGGGGTGGGCATGGCCGAGGATCATCGGCCCCCAGCTCGAGACCAGGTCGACGTAGCTGTTGCCGTCGGCGTCGTTCAGTCGGTAACCCGAGGCACTGGAGATGAACCGGGGGGTTCCTCCGACGGCGCTGAAGGCTCGGACGGGCGAGTTGACGCCGCCTGGAATGGCACGGGAGGCGCGCTCGAAGAGCTGCGCTGAACGATCGGTGGCATACGACACGACCTCCAGTGTGGCAAACGCTGTGATGTGACCCGTCCCATGCAACCCTCGCCCTCCCGATGATGGGCTCTATTGGCAAACGTTTTCCCAGGTGGGGGCCGCCACAACAGCACATCATCGGGGCTCGCGTGCCTCGACGGGTCAGCGTCGGAGGGCTGGTTTAAGCTTCGTGAAAACAATCGAGGCCGGGGGGCTTGTTGTGGGGGAATTGTTCGCGGTTGACGAAGTCGACACCATTCACGGGGTCGGCACCAAGATGACCACCATCGCCGGTGAGGTCCGCGGGATCACGGTGGCACCCGGGTTCGCAGCAGTGGCGACCGCGATGACCGGGTCGGCCCTCGCGGGTGCCTGCGCGGGCAAAGACGATCTCTTGGTCGACTTGTTGAGCAGGGCTGCGGGCCGCGTCGAGCAGATCGGCAACGCCTGCACAGACACCGGCAATGAGCTGATCGATACCGAGGAGGAGTCGGCGAGCGGGTTCCGCGCGTTGGGCGACTTCTGATGGGGCGGCCCTCCAAGTCCACCGTGACCGGGTGGAATCTGTCGGCGCTGCGGACACAGGCCGCCGGCCTCATCGACGGTGCGTCCGATCTGCGGACCCAGACGCAGACGATGCTCGACGCCGCGCAGGACGCGGCCGGGAAATGGGTCGGTGAATCGCAGCGTGCCTGTGAGCAACGCGCATTGTCCGACCAGGCTGAGATCAACAAACTCGGTTCCGACATCGACCGCGCCGGAAACATCTTGAACAACACCGCCAACGCGATCTCGCCGAACCGATCCACCGCCTTGTCGCGGGTCGACGGCCTCGAACAGGACGACTTCCGGGTGGACGACGACTGGTCCGTCCACGAGACGCGAAACTACGCAGGAGCCATCGCAGCAGCCGAGCAGGGCAGCGCCGAATACAACAAACTGATCGCCGAGCGAGACCGCCGAATCAACGACGCCATCAATTCGACGATTTCGCTGCAGGCCCTCGCCGACCAGATGGGCATCGACGATCAGGCCGGTGCGACGGCGTTGGCCGACGCGTTCAGCAATGCCGAAGTCAACGCTCCCCTCACCGCGGGGATGTCGAGGCAGCAGGCCGCACGCGATGTCGCGGCAATCGCAGGCGGCACCGCCACCCCGCAACAGAAAGCGAGGTTCGAAGCCGCAACCGATCTGTCGCCCGAGCAGCGCGATGCCCTGATCCAAGGCAACGATGCGGTGATCACCAAAGGCCAATTCGAGTACCTACAGGGCTTCTACGGTGAGCTGAACAAGCAAGGGCTGGAAGGCTTCACCGCCTTCGGCGGCAGTGATCCGGCGATGAAAGCCGCGCTGGCCGACGGGCTGCAGTTGCTGTCGAATCCCCATGTGCGGACGGATCAGCAGGTGGACAACTGGTTCGGTCCGATCGTCAGCAACGTCACCGGTCAGCCTGCGCCACCCTCCTACATCCGTGGCGGGCTGTCGCAGGTGCCCAGTGCGATTCGGGATCCGCTGACGCAGCAAGCCACCCGTGAGAGTTCGGTCACGGCCCATGCCGCCAAAAGCAGCGCGTCCTTTGACACCCACGATTTCCCAACCCTGGAACAGCTCGGATCCATCGCCGACGTCCTCGGTCACGGTGATCCGAACATGCAACTCGGCAGTGACATCGATCGCGCGTTGATCGTGCGTAGCAGCGAAATCGCCGCGGCGGCAATCGACCCCGCCGCGCATTACGGGACCGGCACCGAGTTCACGAGGTTCTCCGACATACGGGAGGTCCTGGAAAAGACGACTCACGTTGCTGGCAACGACCACATTGCGGTCCACGACGCTCTGATGACCGGGCGCGAGGGTGGTCCGGGTACGTATTCCGTCATGCCAGACACCATCAACATCGACGGTACGACCGGTGATTACAACGCGAGCAAGTCCATGGCCGATCTGATGACCTTCGATTGGGCCGATGGAACCGGCGGCGAAGACTCCGGCCCCAACAATCTGTTCAAGTGGATCGGTGATTCCGCGGCAGCGCCCGAGGGCTCTTCGGCGAATACCGTCGCGGAGTCGTGGCGGGCTGGTGAATCCGGCAGTGAACTCACCAGGATCATCGCAGACCAGACCGCGTCGCTCATTGACGTCAACGGCGACAAAGCACTTGGAGAGGTGAATCCGGAGCTGACCCGCACACTTGCCAATGCCCTGGCTCCTCAGCTCGGTGATCTCGCGGGTGCACGCGACGACCTGTTCGTAACCAGCGGAGCCGACAAATTGGAGAACGGGGACCAGATGGCCAAGCTCTTCCAGGTTCTCGACACAGACGCCGAAGCAGGTCGAACAATCAACACCGCTGCAGCACAGACGATCAACTACCTGGAATACACCTTTGCGCAGCACCCCGAAGACAACCCACTCGGAACTGTTGCCGGACGGCTCGAAAACTCGATGTATTCAGGTCTCGCCCTCCAAACCGTCGAGGACACGGACGATCAGCGTTACGCAGCCACGCAGGAGTACACGAAGAACGGCTACATGTTCGACTCAACTAAGGGTCTACTTGGGTCGATCCCAGGGACTCCCCCAATCGCCAAAGCGCTGCTGGATACGTTCGCGCCCTTCGCGAAGAGCGAAATACTGGGCGACCCGCCAAATCCCAGCGACGTGACGCCTAACGATCGATACACGACGCTGAAGAACGAACTGAACGAGGCGGTTGGGCCGACAGAGCGATACAAAGACATGCTGGCGGGATACGCTGAGAAGAATCCAGCCATCCGGGAAGATCCGAGGTTTCAGCCGTACTTCACCGCTGACGGATCCATTGATTTGGCAGGCACTAACTCCGACGACTTCGACGGGCACGTCCGCAATCTATTCGGAGACAGCATAAGTCTCTACATGGTTGGTCGTGAAGACGGCAAGGCGTTTGATTGGAATGAGTAGAATGCAGAAAGTACGGTTCACGTTCAGTACAGCGACTGTAATCTGCCTACTGTTTCTCACTGGCTGCGGTTCGACGACTCCAAGCCTCAGCACAATGCCCAGCCCAACCGAGCACAAGCAGCCACGTGGAATCGATCTCTCATTCCGATGGATAACCACCCCGGAGTTCGACCCACTGAGCTCCGAAGGAACCTTCGTACGCGCCTACGTCGAATCCTACGAACTTGCCCGTGACGGGATCGGCACCGAATGGGGCTATCCCGGATTCGCAGACGCATCTCCCCCCAACATAGAACAGATGCTCAAGACCAATCAGCTCGGAGTTGACTACAGGGCTACACAATTTTACCGGCTGCTCCGGCGCCTATCCGGCCCCAGCTCAACAACAATCACCCTTTGTCGATACGGCGAGGGGACGGTATTCAGCAAGAAGACTTGGTGGTACTCATCCTGGAAGCCCATCCCGATTAGCATTACTTTCACCACCGCTGACGCAGATCCCCCAGCAGGCGAACGTGGGTCGCGGCGCGCGCCAGCACTCAACGTCTTCGGCGGCTGGAAGACAACCTCGTTCGAACTCTTTCCCGCTGATTCCTACGACGTACAACCATCCCTCGTCCAGCAGTGCCAAGACGATGTAAGGGGGCTACCACTCCTTCCGCCGCACAAACCGCAGAAGCAATCCGACCCGTTCACTCCACTGCCGCCGTCCCCTGGCTGGCCGGACGCAGGCTTGTGAAACACCAAACCCTGCGGAGCGACACAATTTTATCGACCGAGCAAAACCATACGCCGAAAGCGGTAGCCGGCATCTGGCCACTCGAAGTGGCAGCCCGCGGCAGGTCAGTGGAGACAACTTCCCCGCACACTGCGTGTGGTTCGACTGAGCACCGGCAACAACGTGGGATCGCCCCACGCACTACTAAACTCATGCTCGCGGCGATCAGCCTGGTTCTGATGACGCTCACGTCGAGTTGCACAGACCCCACGTCTGAGCCAGCGCGAATCACCGCCACCAGCACTGCCGGCGTTCAGGGCTATTCCCTTCCAGAAGAGCGTAAGTACGACGAGCGTTGGCTCCAGACAGAAACACTCGACCTCAATACGACCGACGGAACATTCATTCGAGCCTTCGTCGAGGCCCAACTGCTCGCATTCTTCGCCGGAAGTCCTGAAGCCTCCTACCCTGGCTACGCAGCAGCAGCTCAACCGGCAGGGTCACTGACAGATTTTCCGCGAAAACCACGGCCCGCGTACGGAACTGTATATCGCCGCATTGTCAGTATCGAAAACCTTCCGGGCAACACAGTTCGAGTCGTTGGTTGCGACGTGACGACCGGCCTTCCACCAGCACCTCCCGCCACGACCGAGCCCGAACACGCATACCAGCACTCGTATGCTCTCACTTACCAGCGCGCAGGAAAGCTCCCGCCATCGGAACAACGCGGCCCCCGGGCAGCTCCACTCGAATCGGTGTTCGGCGATTGGCGAGCAATCGACTTCGACCCCCTGTACAACAGAACCGACCCAACCTCTACGCAGATGTGCTACTCCAACGCCCTTGACCCCGACGACACCGTCAAACTTGGCTGGCCAGCCGTCGCGCAGCCACGTGCGTGAGAAGCGATTGAAACGGGTGGGCAGGGTCGCGGCATCAGATTCGTCCCGGCATGGATTACGATTTGTGAAGACGATCGAGGCCGGGGGGCTTTTGTGGGGGAACAATTCGCAGTAGATGAGGCACTGTTCCGACCCCATGCGATCCATCAAAGCCCCCATCGGCACCCGACCCGTAGCTCTTGGTTCGCCGTTCTGGCGCTGGGTTTCACAATCGCCCTGTCCACAAGTTGCGCGAGCGGAATCGAGATGCCTCAATCCGCGCAACCATCCGGGGACGGTGGCTATCCCACACCAGACGAACTCCGGTACCAGGAACGGTGGTTGCAAACCGATGCAGTCGACTTTGGCTCAGCCGACGGCACTTTTATTCGTGCCTTCATCGAAGCCAGCCATCTGCGCTATTTCGTAGGCAGCTACGACGCTTCATATACCGGGTATGCCGACGCGCTGGCCCCCGCCGTGGCCGCGGCACGGACGCTCGACGTCGAGAACCTACTTTCCCGTGCACCCGCCTACGGCGTCATATACCGACGCATTACCAACGTTTCGACATTGTCTGACGGGGCCGTTAGGGTTGTGGGCTGCTACTCGACTCCAGGGCTGCCGCCGACCCCACCCCGTCTCAACGCTCCGACGGCCACGGCCTCATGCAGTCTTTTGCCCTTGTGTAGAGACGCGATGGCAACTCCCCTCCCGTAAAACAGAGCGGCGCACGAATCGTCCCGCATGGCTCGGTGTTCGGCGATTGGTACGCCGTGGAATATGACCCACTGTATGGCGACGCTGATCACGATTCGATGCAACCGTGCACTAACGATGCATTCGATCACGTTGACACAGTCAAACTCGGCTGGCCCGCTGGTCCGCAGCCGCGCGCGTAAATCGGCGCTGCAACTTCGCTGCTGGCGGAACAAGTCTTATGGAAGCCCGGCAAAACCGGAGGATTTGATACTTCCTCCGACACCAGCCACATCCTCCGACTGCAACCGGAGGACGTGACGACAGTCGGAGGAACTGTGACTTCCTCCGACTTCGGCAGCGAATGCCGTCCCGCACCAGAGCCTTCCACCCGTTTTTGCGCCACCCATCGATTATTTCGAGTGGCGCATGCAAAAACGGGTGGGGCGGTGGGTCAATGAGGGTCGGCGAGGATGATCAGCAGCAACTCGGCGCGGGTCCGGGCGTCCGTGAGGTCAACGCGCAACAACCGCTCGATGCGGTCGACCCGGTTACGCAGCGTGTGCCGATGCACCCCTACCGTCGCAGCGGCGGTCTCCCAGTGGCCATTGGCCAGCAGGTAGCCGCGCAGGGTCGCGACGAGACCACTGTCGTGGGTGCGGTCGTACTCGAGTAGCGGCCCGAGGACAGTGTCGTGGGCACCGCTGAAGGCCCGACGAACCGGTTCGAGAGACAACACCGACCCCTGCGCCAACAGATCGACCACCTCTCCTTCCGCCGCGACCACACAGCTGAGCCGGGCTTGCCGTACGGAGTCGGCGATCTCGTCGACCGACGCCACGGTTCCGAGGCCGCCTCGCGCGCCCTGGACCCCGACCATGCCGAGCACCGATTCGGCGAACCCGCGCTGGTCCTCCCCCCGTAGCAGGACGACCACCTCGCTACCACTCTGCTCGACAAACACCGGACGCCAACGTGATTGGAGTTCGACGGCGATGGACGCCGCGGCCCGCTGGGCACCGCCGACGCCGGAGTACTGCACGACGGCGGCACGTACCCGACCCTCGCGGTCAGCGGCCCGCAAGACGATGTTGCGGGCCGCGGCCGGAGGTGGCCCGGCCATCGCCATCGTCAGCGCATCGGCGTGGAGCGCTTGCTGATCGCGCAGTACCTGTCCCGGCTTGGCATGTTCGAGGCTGAGCAGGGACGTGGCATGACCCACCAGCACCCGTTCGAGGTCGCCGAGCGGGGTATCTCCGAGCACGACAAGGTGCCCGAAGACGCTGCCGGCCACACTGATCCGCTGGACCGTGATCACCCGCTCGTCGGTCATGGTGACGCCACTCGCCGCCGCCGGATCGCGGCTGATCTGAGCCCGCACCGACGCCAATTCCTCGCCGGACAATGCCTGCGGTCGAGCACTGACCACCTGTTGCTCCCGGTCGAGCAGCACGACGGTCTGCTCGATGGCATCGGCCAGTTCGCGGACGACGGCCGGCATCCCGCCTGCGATCACCGCACGGGTGATCCGTGGCTGGGTATGCGACGCCCGCACGAACTGGTCGAACCGCTGCGCAGCGATGCGGTCGAGGACGGTGCGAGCGATCGCCGAGAACGGCACCGGAAGCGGCACCTTGATCAGTGGCAGTCCGAGATCGTCGGCGATCTCGACAAGATCTCCCGGTACGTCGTCGAACCCGAGGCCGACACCGAACCCGACACCGGCGATCCGGGTCTCGTCGAGGCGCGTCAGATACTCGCGTCGGTCATGGGTCGACGCGGGCAGACGCAGCCCGGTGGTGAGCAACAACTCCCCGCCGGCAAGCCATTCGTGCGGTGCGGGCAGCTCCGAACTGAGTGCACAGTCGATGTCGCGATCCTGACCGGCTGCGCCGCCGAGAAGGGTCAGCTGCAGATCACGCTGGGCCAGTAACCAGCGCACCGTGGTCGTCATGGCTTCGCGACTTTGCCGAGCCCATTCATGGCGCATACCTGCACAGACTTCGCTCCCATTGGACAAATGGTAGTGCCTGAGCAGAGTGACTGGACGTTCCGTCAGGTCCGCGCGCGGGCTCGTCGGCGAAGACTGAACTCATCGCCCTTCTCCCATCCGCCCCCAACCGAGAGTGACCTGGTGATATGGCCAATCAGATCTTGAAGAACTACATCAACGGAGAGTTCGTGGCGTCCACCGGCACGGAGACGTTGGACCTCATCAACCCCACGGACGAATCGGTGGTAGGTACCTCACCCATCTCGTCGGACGCCGATGTCGACGCCGCCATGTCCGCCGCGGCGAAAGCCTTCGAGAGCTGGGGAAAGACCACACCGAAGACGCGGCAGACCGCGCTGCTGAAGTTTGCCGACGCCATCGAGGCGAACTCGGACAAACTGGTCGCGGCGCAGGCTCGCAACACCGGCCAGCCCGACGACCAGATCGCCGATGAGGAGGTGACCGTCGGTGCCGACCAGATCCGCTTCTTCGCCGGCGCGGCCCGCCTACTCGAAGGCAAGTCGGCCGGTGAGTACATGGAGGGTTTCACCTCGTACGTCCGGCGTGAGCCGGTCGGCGTCGTCGCGCAGGTGACGCCATGGAACTACCCGCTGATGATGGCGCTGTGGAAGATCGGCCCCGCCATCGCGGCGGGCAACACCGTCGTGCTCAAACCCTCGGACACCACCCCTGAGTCGACGCTCGTACTGGCGGAGATCTCAAAGGGCATCCTGCCCGACGGGGTCCTCAACGTGGTGCTCGGTAACGGCGCCACCGGCGCCGCCCTCGTCGGACACAAGACACCGAGCATGGTCTCGATCACCGGCTCCGTTCGCGCGGGTATCGCAGTCGCGGTGTCGGCGGCGCAGAACCTCAAGCGCGCTCACCTCGAACTCGGCGGGAAGGCGCCCGCAGTGGTCTTCGCCGACGCCGACCTCGACAAGGCCGTCGACGGCATCGGCGACGCGTCGTTCTTCAACGCGGGCCAGGACTGCACGGCGGTCACGCGGATCCTGGTGCATTCGTCGATTCACGACAAGTTCGTCGACGCCCTGATCGAGAAGGCAAAAGACACCACGGTGCCGCCGCTCAACAACATCAACCACTTCACCAAGGTGACCTCGATACTCGACTCGGTGCCCTCCCATGCCACGGTGGTGACTGGTGGCAAACGCAAGGGCGACAAGGGTTTCTACGTCGAACCAACGGTGATCACCGGAGTCCGCCAGAGCGATTCGCTGGTGCAGGACGAGACCTTCGGGCCCGTCGTCACGGTGCAGGCGTTCGACGACGAGGCGCAGGCACTGGAGTTCTCGAACGACGTCAGTTACGGCCTGGCCTCCAGCGTGTGGACAACCGACAACGGCACCGTCGGCCGCATGACCGCCGGTCTCGACTTCGGATGTGTGTGGGTCAACTGCCACATCCCACTCGTCGCGGAGATGCCACACGGCGGGTTCAAGAACTCCGGCTACGGCAAAGATCTCTCGTCGTACGGGGTCGAGGACTACACCCGCATCAAGCACGTCATGAGCTCGATCGAATGACCACCGTGACACAGCCCCAGTACCGGCTGCCCCAGACACGGAACCTGGTCACCGCCCTGCCCGGTCCGAAATCCTCAGAGCTCCAGGGTCGTCGAGCGATGGCCGTCGCCGGCGGAGTCGGGTCGAGTGTCCCGGTCTACGCCGCGGACGCCGACGGCGGGGTCATCGTCGACGTCGACGGCAACTCGTTGATCGACTTCGGATCAGGCATCGCGGTGACGACGGTGGGAGCGGGCAACGCTGCCGTGGCCGCCGCTGTCGCCGAGCAGGCAAGCCACTTCACCCACACCTGCTTCATGGTCACGCCGTACGAGGGTTACGTCGCGGTGGCAGAACGGCTCAACCACCTGACCCCCGGCGATCATCAGAAGCGCACGGTGCTGTTCAACTCGGGCGCCGAGGCCGTGGAGAACGCGATCAAGGTGGCACGCTTGGCCACCGGTCGCGACGCGGTGGTGGCGTTCGATCACGCCTATCACGGTCGCACCAACCTGACGATGGCGCTGACCGCGAAAACGATGCCGTACAAGTATGGTTTCGGCCCGTTCGCGCCGGAGGTCTATCGGATCCCGATGTCGTATCCCTATCGCGACGGACTCGACGGTGCCGAAGCGGCCAAGCGCGCGATCTCGATGATGGACAAGCAGATCGGCGGTGACCAGCTTGCGGCGATCATCATCGAACCCATCCAGGGCGAGGGCGGCTTCATCGTCCCCGCGCCGGGATTCTTGCCGGCACTTGCTGATTGGGCGCGCTCCAACGGCATCGTGTTCATCGCGGACGAGGTCCAGAGCGGCTTCGCCCGCACCGGCGCCTGGTTCGCCAGCGACCACGAGGGCATCGTGCCCGATCTGGTAACCATGGCCAAAGGCATCGCCGGCGGTATGCCGCTGTCAGCGCTGACCGGGCGCGCAGATCTGCTCGACGCGGTGCACGCCGGTGGCCTCGGTGGAACCTACGGCGGCAATCCGGTGGCCTGCGCCGCCGCGCTGGCCGCCATGGATGTGATGAAGGACCTGGATCTACCCGCCCGCGCCCGCCACATCGAGGAACTCGCCGGAGGCCGCCTCCGGGCGATGGCGTCGGTGACACCGGAGATCGGCGAGGTCCGTGGCCGGGGCGCGATGCTGGCCATCGAACTGGTCAAACCGGGTGGCACAGAACCGAACCCGGAGCTCACCAAGGCCCTCGTCGCGGCATGCCTGGCGCAAGGGGTGGTGCTGTTGTCCTGCGGGACGTACGGCAACGTGATCCGGCTGCTGCCGCCGTTGGTGATCGATGACGCCCTGTTGAACGACGGCCTCGACGTACTCGAGAACGCCCTGAACGATCTCACCGGCCGGTAGGAGACCACGCGTGACCACTGCATCGACGTCCCATCCCCTCGACCCCTTCTCAGCTGACGAGTTCCGCGCCACGGCAGCACTCATGCTGCGAGACCACGGGGTCGGCGAAGGGTGGCGATTCAACTCCATCGAATTGCTGGAGCCGAGCAAGGCCGAATTGGCCGACTATGCAGCGGGTGGCACCGAGCCACCTCGACGTGGCGTGGTCACCTGCCTCGACTCGCGCCGAAACGCCACCTACAAGGCGGTGGTGTCGCTGTCCGAGGACACCGTCGAATCGTTCGATCACATCCCCGGCGTACAAGCGAACTTCACGGTCGACGAGTTCGAGGAATGTGATGAGGTTCTGCGCAAGCATCCCGATGTGGTTGCGGCCCTGGCCAAACGCGGCATCACCGACCTCGAGCTGGTGTTCATGGACACCTGGACCTACGGCGATGCGGTGGCACCGGAAAAGTACCGCGACCGGCGCATCGGCTGGTCGGACACCTGGGTCAAGGGCGAGGCGGGCGCAAATCCCTACGCGCATCCGGTCAGCGGGCTGCACTGTGTGATCGACCTCAACACGATGGAACTGCTCGAGATCGAGGACACCGGCGGCGTCGAACCCCCGGAGGTGATGGGCGAATACGTGCCTGCCCGGATCCCTGAACGGATCCGCAACGCCTCGCGCCGAGAGCCGCTGAAACCGTTGGAGATCACCCAGCCCGAAGGACCGTCGTTCACCCTCGAAGGCAACAAACTGACCTGGCAGAACTGGTCACTGCGGGTTGGTTTCAATCACCGCGAGGGCATGACCCTGCACACCATCAGCTACAACGACGACGGTCGCGAGCGTTCTGTCGCGCACAAGCTGTCGTTCGCAGAGATGATGGTCCCCTACCGCGATCACTGCGAAGACCACTACCGCAGAACCGCATTCGACATCGGCGAGTGGGGTCTGGGTTTCATGACCACCTCGCTGGAGCTCGGCTGCGACTGCCTCGGCGAGATCCGCTACCTCGATGCCGTGCTCCACAACAGCAAGGGCGAGCCGTACACGATCACGAACGCCATCTGCATCCACGAAGAGGACAACGCGGTCCTGTGGAAGCACGTCGACCACGACGCCGGCGCCGAGGTGCGCCGGATGCGCCGCCTCACGGTCTCTTTCCACGTCACCGTCGCGAACTACGAATACCTGGTCTACTGGCGCTTCTACCAGGACGGCAACATCGAGTGCGAGGTCCGGGCCACCGGCATCATGGTGACCACCCCGTTCGCGCCGGGCGGCACCCATCCTCACGGAACGCTGGTCGACGAACGCACGTATGCCCCGTATCACCAGCACTTCCTGGTCGCCCGCCTCGATCTCGACGTCGACGGTACGCAGAACACCGTGTACGCCAGCGAGACCGAGATCGAGCCCATGGGTCCGAACAACCCCTACGGGCTGTCCCTCGTGCAGCGCAACACTCCCCTGCGCACCGAAGAAGAAGGCAAGCAGGACATGAACTGGGCCACCCAGCGGGCGTGGAAGGTGGTCAACACCAACACGACCAACGGTCTGGGCACCAACCCGTCCTACAAACTCGTGCCCGGTGATGCCATCCCGTCGATGTTCGACCCTGCCTCCCCGATCTTCCAGCGCGCGCAGGTGATCGGGCACACCGTGTGGGTCACGCCGAACAGTCCTGATGAGCGCTGGCCGGCAGGTGAATTCGTCAATCAGTCGTCGATCGACACGGGGCTCGGCGAGTGGACGAAAGCCAACCGAAGCATCGACAACACCGACGTCGTCGTCTGGTACACATTCGGTGTCCACCACATCACCCGGCCGGAGGACTGGCCCATCATGCCTGCGGACACGGTGTCGTTCTGGCTCAAGCCTTTCGGGTTCTTCGATCGCAATCCCTCCCTCGACGTGGCACCGAGCCCGAGTTCTCATTGCCATGCCGACTCCTCTGACCCGAAAGGACACTGCCATGACTGACACCTCCACCGATCCCATCGCGCCGTATCGCGACCTGCTGGCGACGGTGCCGACCGGCCTGTGGATCAACGGGGACTCCGTGGCGGCATCGACCAAAGAAACGTTCTCCGTGGATGATCCGGCGACCGGCACCTCACTGTTGCAGATCGCCGACGCGACACCCGATGATGCCGCCACGGCACTGGACAGCGCAGTGGCGGTCTCCGAGGAATGGGCAGACACCGCACCCCGGGCCCGGTCGGAGATCTTGCGGAGCACCTACGAACTGATTCGCGAACACGCGGACGACATGGCGATGATCATGACCCTCGAGATGGGCAAGGCGCTGCCGGACTCGGTGGCAGAGATCAACTACGGCGGCGAGTTCTTGCGCTGGTTCGCCGAAGAGTCGGTCCGGGTGGCGGGCCGCTTCACGAAGTCACCGGGCGGTTCCGGCCGCATCATGGTCACGCATGCGCCGGTCGGTGTCGCGTTCGCCATCACGCCGTGGAACTTCCCGCTGGCCATGGGAACCCGCAAGATCGGCCCCGCACTGGCGGCAGGTTGCACGATGATCGTCAAGCCCGCACACGAGACGCCGCTGACCATGCTCTACCTGGCCAAGCTGTTCAGGGAGGCCGGACTGCCGGCAGGTGTGCTCTCGGTGCTCCCGACCAGCAAATCCGCCGAGGTCAGCACCCCGCTGATCGCGGACCCACGCGTCCGCAAGATCAGCTTCACCGGGTCGACACCCGTCGGCCGCACCCTGATCGGTCAGGCGGCCGAGAACGTCCAGCGCACCTCGATGGAACTCGGCGGCAACGCTCCGTTCCTGGTGTTCGACGACGCAGACATCGACAAGGCGGTAGAAGGTGCTTTCGCTGCGAAGACCCGCAACGGCGGTGAGGCCTGCACTGCGGCCAACCGCTTTCTGGTGCAGGAGGGTGTCGCCGAGGAGTTCACCGCCGCACTCACGGCGAAGATGAAGGCCATGGTGCTCGGCCGCGGGTACGACTCCGACACCACACTCGGGCCGATGGTCAGCGTGAAGCAGCAGTCGTCGATCGCAGAGGCGGTGTCGAAGGCGGTTGCCGACGGCGCGCGTGTTCGTCTCGGTGCCGACCCCACCGAGGACGCGGGGTGCTTCTACCCCGCCACCGTACTCGACCAGGTCCCCTCGGACGCCGAGATCGTCTGCAACGAGATCTTCGGTCCGGTCGCGGTGATCAGCACCTTCACCACCGAGGACGAGGCCGTCGGCGCCGCCAATGCAACCGAGTACGGTCTCGCCGCCTACCTGTACACCCAGGATCTCGACCGGGCACTCCGGGTGGCCGACAGGATCGAATCCGGGATGGTCGGGGTCAATCGCGGGGTGATCTCTGACGTCGCAGCACCGTTCGGTGGCGTCAAGCAGTCGGGTATCGGGCGCGAAGGCGGCTCCGAAGGCATCTACGAATACCTGACCACCAAGTACATCGCCCTCACATGACCACCTGGACGATGCCCGCCGAGGGTGCGCCGCAGGACAAGATCTGGATGGCCTACCCGGTGCAGGGGTATTCCCTCGGCGAGACCGAGGCCGCGCGCGACGAGGCACGAGCGACGTGGGCCGCCGTCGCGCATGCCGTACTCGACTTCGAACCGGTCACCATGATCGTCGACCCCGGCGAGATCTCGACTGCACGCCAGTACCTTTCGGCCGACATCGAGATCATCGAAGCGCCGCTGAACGATGCCTGGGCCCGTGACATCGGGCCGACGTTCGTGCTCGACGAGAACGGCCGGCTCGGCGCGGTCAACTGGGTCTTCAACGGCTGGGGTGCCGCGTCGTGGGCGCAATGGGACAAAGACCAGCACATCGGGACGCTGATCGCCGAACTGTCCGGGGCCGAACTGATCGACTCCCCGATGATCAACGAGGGCGGCGGAATCCAGGTCGATGGCGCCGGCACGGTGCTCGTCACCGAGTCGGTGCAACTCGGCGAAGGGCGAAACCAGGACTGGACCAAGACCCAGGTCGAAGCCGAACTGGCGCGCACCATCGGCGCCGAGCGGGCAATCTGGCTGCCGCACGGCCTGACCCGCGACAACGAGAAGTTCGGGACGCGCGGGCACGTTGACATCGTCGCCGCGATGCCGTCGCCGGGAGTGGTGCTGGTGCACGATCAGCAGAATCCCGATCATCCCGACTTCGCGGTCAGCGCCAGGATCAAGGCGCTGATCGCCGACGCCGAACCGGGCTGGGAGATCATCGGGGTCCCCGCACCCACCGTGCTGACCGACGACGAGGGTCCCGTCGACTACAGCTACATCAACCACCTCGTGGTCAACGACGGTGTCATCGCCTGCAGCTACGACGACCCCAACGATGCACGGGCCGCGGCGATCCTCGCCGAGGTCTACCCCGGTCGCACCGTGAAAGCCGTGGACGCACGCCCCCTGTTCGAACGCGGTGGCGGGATCCACTGCATCACGCAGAACCAGCCCACCGCCCGATGATGGTGGGTTCTGGCGACCAAATCCGCAGGTCGCCGTCGCCGGAACCCACCACTTTCGGACAGAACGACGGGCCAGAGGTCCTTTGCAACGGACGATCTGTCAGTTGCCCCGGACGCCTCCGGCAAGGGACCGTTGCGCCATGACATCGACGACTCCCCGCACGACCCCGGAAGGCCCCGCATCGCCGGATACCCCGGAAGCAGCACTGGGCAATTACGGCGACAAGGTCCTTGCAGTGGAGCCGGGCGGTAACGAGTTCATCCCGCCCGAAGCCCGGCACGGCAAACCCCGCGGGCTGTTCTGGACCTGGACCGCACCCAACCTCGAGTTCGCGACGATCTTCCTCGGGATCATCGCGGTCCTCTATTTCGGGCTGAGCTTCTGGCAGGCCATCGCCGCGATGGCGATCGGCAACCTACTCGGAGCACTCGCGCACTACGTGCTGTCCGCCCGCGGACCCCTGCACGGGGTGCCGCAGATGGTGCTGGGCCGCCTCGGTTTCGGGTACCGCGGCAACATCCTCCCAGCCGCCTTCATGACGGTGATGTGTGGTGTCGGCTGGTTCGCCACCAACAGCGTCAGCGGTGCACTGGCGCTCAACACCCTGTTCGGGCTGCCGTCGGTGCTCGCGCTGATCATCATCGTGCTCGCGCAGACCGGTTTCGCGTTCTGCGGCCACAACCTGGTCCAGGGATTCGAGCGGCTCGCCGCACCCGTGCTGGCCGTGGTGTTCGTACTGGCCGGCGTCTTCATCTTCCGTGATGCCGACCTCGGGATGGCTGCAGCCGACGGCGGGGCCGGTCTGGGCGGCTTCCTGCTCACCCTCGGTGCAGCATTCGGCTACACCGCCGCCTGGACGCCCTACGCCGCGGACTACACCCGCTACCTGCCGGTGAACGTCTCGAAGTTCCAGACGGGGTTCTTCGCCTCGTCCGGACTGTTCGTGTCGACCACCGCGCTGATGGCGATCGGCGCTGCATCGGTCACCATCGGCGCCGACGCCGATCTCAGCCCCACCGACGCATTCACCGGATCCCTGCCGTCGTGGGTCGCCAACCTGACCCTGCTCGCGATCGCCATCGGCGCGGTCGCCGCCAACGCCATCAATCTGTACTCGGGCGCAATGGCTTTCGTGACCATGGGCTTCAAGATGTCCGTCGGGATCCAGCGTGCGGTCGTCACCGCGGTCTTCGGCGTCGTCGGGTTCCTGGTGGCGTGGTGGGCACTGGCCGACGCCGCCGCCAACTACGAGACATTCCTGCTGATCGTCGCCTACTGGATCGGGCCGTGGCTCGGCATCGTCCTCGCCGACCAGCTACTGAGGCGAGGACGCCCGGTGGCGAACCTGCTCTACGACACCAAGTACACCAACTGGGGTGGCCTGCTCTCGTTCGTCATCGCGCTCGTCGTCTCGGTGGCGCTGTTCGCCAACCAGGAGCGCTATGTGGGGTGGGTCGCCGAAGCCGTCCCCGAACTGGGAGACATCGCCTTCTTCATCGGCTTCCTCATCGCCTTCGGTGCCTACGTCCTGTTGTGCCGCAACAAGATCAATCGCGAGTACTCGCAGGTCTGAGCCTCATTCTCCGCTCGATAACCGGTCGAGCTCCGCTCCGCTACGTCTCCTGCGGCCCTGTGCGCGGTGCGCGCACAGGGCCAGCAGCAGTCCCGGGTATGTCTGCGCAGCGGTGAAGTCGAATCCGATCAGCCCGCGGATCCGCTCCAGCCGCTGATAGAGGCTCTGCCGTCCGAGGTTCAGGGCCGCGGCCGATCGGGTGGCACTACATCCGTGCCGCAGATGTACCTCGAGTGTGCGGGTCAACTCCGAACCGTGTTCGGCATCCCAGGCGATGACCGGGGCGATGACGGCCAGCAGGTCGACGCGCACTGCGGCGTCGAGCGTCTCCATCGCGAGATCCGCGGCCAACGCCCGCGTCGATGTCACGGCGTCGGCCGACCCGCCGACGATCTGTCGATCCGCCACCGCCAAGGCCAGCGCATGCCGCACGCGCAGCAGCGACGTCGACAACTCCTGCGCGTCGATCGGTACGGGATCGCCAACGACAACGGTTGCCCCGTCGGCGAATTCCCGATACGCATCGGCGATCACCGTCACGTCGTCGTTGCCGGGCCGGCCCGTCGCGATCAACGCGTACGACGTCGCATGGACCTGCGCATGCATGGATTGCGCAGCAAGGCTTTTCACCACCGACGCGGTGACTCGGGAGGCCATCCGCGGCGTCGGGACGTCGACGGCCACCGGAACGATCTGCGATGTCCGGGCCGGACGGAAGCCGGCTGCGCCCAGCCGCATCACGAGATCGGATCGGCGATCGATGCGGCGCTCCAACAGATCTGACACCAACGATGACGCCGCGCGGTGCGGCAATCCGGCGAGCTCGCGGGTCAACGACAACGTCACACCGAGCGGACCCGCCCCGACCTCGAGCAACGTCAGCAGGTCATCGACATCGAGCGGCGACCCCGGGCCGGCGACCAGGGTCGCGACCACTTCACCGCGCATCCCGACAGGCACCGATGCCGCCTGCGCGTCCACCGCCTGCCACGCCGAGTGATCGTCGTCGAGGCCCTCGGCAGCCATCAACGCGTTGCCCTTGCCCAACAGCACCAGCGGGCAACCCACTGCAGCCGCAATACATTTCAGCATCGCGGGGGCACCCGTTCCGGCCGCCATCTCAGCATGCAGCGCCGCGTCGAGTTCGCTCCGCCTACGCAGTGCGCCGACTTCCTGCGACACCAGATCGGTGTTCGCCGCCCGGCACAGGTCGATGAACGGAACGACCGTACGCAGCACGATGAAGGGAAATCGCGCCGACGACGCCTCTCGCACCATCTCGCCGGGTGCCTGGTCGAAGGTACGACCCAACTCCACGGCCACCCCGGCGACACCACGCTGGGCGAGCTCGCGGATGTAATGCCGACGCGTCCCGGAATCGACCCCGGCCAGGCCCAGACCGGTCGTCAGCAGCAACTCCCCGCCAGAGAGAAGCGGGCCGATCTCGAAGATCTCGCTGGAGTGCACCCAGCGGACCTCGTTGTCGAGGCCATCGTGTCCGCTGAGCACCTGCGGGTCCGCCGCGGCCAGGTGCCGGTCCAGCACGTCTCGCAAAGTCAGCACCATCGGGAACGGCCCTCCTACAACTGCCAGACGGATTGCACGTCAAGATCGGGTCTCATCGCGACACTATGTCAGTTGCCGCCCAGGCGCGAGAGGGGCACGGTTGAGGACATGACGACATCCATCGATGTTTCCCCGACCACGCTCCTCGAGATCGCTTACGCCGAGGCTCAACAAAGCCTGACAGAGGGCGGCATCCCCATCGGGGCGGCGCTGTTCGCCTCGGACGGGGTGCTCCTGGGCCGGGGCCACAACCGCCGGGTCCAGAACGACGATCCGTCGGTTCACGGTGAAACAGACGCCTTCCGTAACGCCGGCCGCCAGACCGACTACCGGTCGACCATCATGGTCACCACCCTGGCGCCGTGCTGGTATTGCAGCGGGCTGATCCGGCAATTCAACATCGGCTCGGTGATCGTGGGCGAGAACACCACCTTCCAGGGCGGCGAGAACTGGCTCACCGATCTGGGCGTCGCGGTGACCGTGCTGAACGATCCGCGCTGCATCTCGATGATGTCGTCGTTCATCGACGACAACCCCCTCCTGTGGAACGAAGACATCGGGGTCGCCGACGAAGAGGCCTCGAACGGGGGCACACGATGACCGGCAGTCCCGTTCTCACGGTGGACATCTCGCAGTGGCGAGCCGGCGGCGAGGCGGCAACCGCCATGTGCGCCGCCGTCGACGAGAGCTTGCAGAAAGCAGGCTTCCTCCTGGTGACCGGACACGGCATCGATCCCGAACTCCCCCGCGCCCTCCGTGCCGCTGCACGCGAGTTCTTCTCGCTGCCAACGCAAGTGAAGGACAAATACGCGGTCGCCGTGGGCGGTCGCGGCTGGATCGGCCCGGGTATGGAGGCCAACGGCTATTCCGAGGGGACCGAGACCCCACCCGATCTCAAGGAGACATACAACTGCGGCGCCCAGACACCTGTCGGTGACCCCGTCGTGGACGCCCTGTGGTTCCCGCCCGACGTGTGGCCGGCGGAGGTGCCCCAACTGGCCGAGCTGTTCGTCGAATACTGCCGCCAGATGAAGTCGTTGTCCGACGACCTCCTCGCGCTGATGTCGGCGTCACTGGGACTGCCGGATTCGGCCAATCCCTTTCTCGGACTTGCCGACAATGCGACCTGGACGGCGAACATCAACCACTATCCGGCGCTGACCCAGACCGGCCCGGTCGCGGACGGTCAGTTCCGGATCGGACCGCACACCGATTTCGGCACCGTCACGGTGCTCGACCGCGAACCCGGCGCCGGCGGACTGCAGGTCTACAGCGACGAGGGCGGCTGGGCCGACGCGCCGTACGACCCCGCTGCGCTGACCATCAACATCGGTGATCTGCTCGAGTACTGGACCGCCGGTCGCTGGCGTGCGGGGCGGCATCGCGTCCTACCCCCACCGTCGCAGGCTCCGGAAGAAGACCTCGTCTCGCTGATCTTCTTCTATGAGCTCAACCACGACGCCGAGGTCGTCCCGCTGCAGCCACCGATCGGCGCCGAAGCCGGTCGACCGCCCGTAATCTCGGGCGACTTCATCGGCGAACGCCTCGACGCGATCACGGTAGGTGCGCCTGCGACGCACTGACCGGATCAGCTGTCCGCGAGGTGAATCAGGCGTCGCCATAACCCGACCTACTGAGTGTGACGCGTATCTACACATATCCAGGGTTGCGGCACGAAGCGCTGGGTATTCTCGGGACTATGACTGCCATCGAAGCCAGTTCCGCCGATCTGCCCGCTCCTGGCGAACCTGATGCCCTGACGAGCACGACACCTGACGACGACCGCGAGCTGCTGATCGACAATCTGCGGATTGCGCTCGACGGCCGCTGGCGCACCACCCGTGAGACGGTGCGTGGGCAGCTCAATAATGCCGAGTTCTTGCCCGACCCGTCCCGCACGCTGGATGAGGCGCGCGCCCGCATGCTGGAGCTCATGAAGGAGCTGACCTCGCACGGGTTCCCGCGGTCCGGTTTCCTGGAGAAGCACGGCGGCACCGGCGACATCGGTGCCTCGATCAGCGCTATCGAACTCCTCGGCTACGCGGATCTGTCCCTGATGGTCAAAGCGGGCGTCCAGTGGGGACTGTTCGGTGGCGCCGTCGAGAATCTCGGCACCGCACGACACCACGAGACCCTGGTGCCGGGCCTCATCGACCTCGACCTGCTCGGCTGCTTCGCGATGACGGAGACCGGACACGGCTCCAACGTGCAGGCGCTGCAGACCACCGGTACCTACGACCCGGCGACCGGCGAGTTCGTCATCCACTCCGAATCCCATCTCGCCCGCAAGGACTACATCGGCGGCGCCGCCCAGCACGCCAAGGTCGCCGCGGTGTTCGCGCAGTTGGTCACCGGCGGCCCCGGAGAAGAGCCGACGAGTCGCGGCGTCCACTGTTTCGTGGTGCCGCTGCGTGACGACGAGGGCAACGACCTACCGGGCGTGACCACGAGCGACGACGGATACAAGGGCGGACTGGCCGGAGTCGACAACGGGCGCATCGAATTCGACCATGTCCGGATCCCGCGGGACAACCTGCTCAACCGTTACGCCGATGTCGCGGAAGACGGCACCTACAGCTCACCGATCGAGAACGAAAACCGGCGCTTCTTCACCATGCTCGGCACCCTCATCCGTGGCCGCGTCAGCGTCGCCGCCACCGCAGGAGCCGCAGGCCGCAAGGCCCTGACAATCGCCACGCGATACGGGCTGGTGCGCAAGCAGTTCGAGTCCCCCGACTCCACCGACGAGATCACCATCATGGACTACCTGGGTCATCAGCGAAAACTGCTGCCGCTCATCGCGAAGTCCTACGCGCTGACGTTCGCGCAGAACGAGATCATCGAAGAACTGCACGAACTCCAGTCCGCCGAGGATCTCGACGAAGACCGCCAGCGCCAACTCGAGAGCGCCGCTGCCGGATTGAAAGCGATGACCACCTGGCACGCGTCCAACACGATCAACGTGTGCCGCGAAGCCTGCGGTGGCGCCGGATATCTCGACGAGAACCAGCTCTCGATCATGCGCGGTGACATCGACGTGTTCACCACGTTCGAAGGCGACAACACCGTCCTCACCCAACTGGTGGCGAAAGAGCTGCTGTCGGCGTACGCGCAAGATGTACGCGGACTCAACACCGTCGGCTGGGCACGGTTCATCGCCGGGATGGCGCGCGACGTCATCCTCGAGAAGTCCGCTGCTCGCCAGGTGGTGCAGACGCTGATCGACGGCTCCGACGAAGATCCCGAGCAATCCGATCTCACCAACCGCGGCACGCAGATCCGGCTCTTCCGTAACCGCGAAGACCACCTCATCCGCACCTGTGCGAACCGCCTTCGGCGGGCCACCGAGGACGACAACGACCCCTTCGAAGTGTTCAACGGCGCCCAGGATCACCTGCTCAAAGTCGGCTCCGCGCACACCGAGCGTGTGGTGCTCGAGGCGTTCGTCGACGCTATCGACCGCTGCGACAGCAAGGCCGGCACCGAACTACTCGGCAAGGTGTGCGACTTGTTCGTGTACTCGGCCCTCGACGACGATCTCGACTGGTTCCTGATGCACCGGCACGTGTCGGTGGAACGCGCCAAGGCCATCCGCCGGGGAGTGAACGAACTGTGCCGCGACCTGCGGCCCCATGCCCGCACCCTGGTCGACGCCTTTGCTGTGCCGGAGGAGCTGCTGAAGACGGTGATGATCCCAGATCAGGACTCTGTTTGATGGCGCGCTCCGCTCGCTTGTCGGCGCGGCCATCGGGCGCGAGTTCTTGACAGTGTTGATCTGCTCGCTCCCCTCGCTTGTCGGCGCGGCCATCGGGCGCGAGTTCTTCCTCTCTCCTCGCATCGCTGGCGCTCGCTCCTCGTTCGTCCAGAACACGCGCGGCCGCGCCTCCCGACCTAATCTTCGTCGGGGCGCGGGGCGCGTTTTCTCGGGCCGAGGCCTAGCTCTATCGCCTGGTGAGCCTGTGTGAGCTCGGAGCGGAAGTGGTCGACGTCCCGGGCCCAGGCCTGAGCCAGCTTGCCGTTGGTCATTCTGATCCCGACGCCTTTACGACGACGGGGTACCGCCGACAGTTCACCGAGTGCGGGCGCGCTCTCCCACTTCTGGGGTTCGGGGCTGTTGTTCTCGGGAAAGATCTCGCTGATCTCGTCGAGCAGAATCGTCTGCGCGCCCTGGCGCAGCGACCGCTCGGTCAGCATCATGCTCACGTGAGTCCTGGCCGCGTAGACCTGCACCAGTGAGAAACCACCGATGACGAGGGCGAACACGAGCAGCGCGGGCCAATGCAACTTACCGCCGCCGATGATCTCGGTGACCAGCACTATCAGGCACAGCACCGGACCGATGGCAACCACCCACCACGCGCCACCCGACTCGGCGTAGAGGACCTCGCCCTCGTCCGCGCTCTCGTCGGCGACGATGTCATCGTCGTCCGGGTACTCCTCGCTCATTTCTCGGCGAACCACGGTTCCGCTGAGGGCCGGTAGACCATCATCGACCCAACGAGGGCGAAGAGGCTGAACAGCAGCGGTGCCGCGGCGACCTGTGCCACCAGCAGCGATGCCAGCACTCCGAGCGCGACCAGCATCAGGGTGAAGACGGCCAACGCCGACCGCCAGCGCGGGTCACCAGGAAAAGCCTTGCGGGCCAGCACGATCAAGCCGGCGCCGATGGCAGCGAAGAAGACACCGAAGATGACGAACCCGACGCCGCTCGCGACGAGACTCACGACGATGATCGCCACCCCGTAGAGGACCAACAGAACGCCTGCGGCCATCCACAGCCAGTAGGCCCGCGTGACCAGCTTCGGGGGTACCGCCGGATCGACGGGCGTGGTGCTCACTGGCGTTCTCCTGTGTCGGACCCAGGCTGTCGGTTCTGGGAACTCGGGGGGTTTTGGGGGTTCTGGGTATCTGGGGGATTCTGCGGGGCCGGCGGCTGATACTGCTGCGGCGGATACCCCGGCTGCCCGTACTGCTGGTATTGACCGGCGCTCGGATACTGGCCCGGGTACTGGCCCTGCGGAGGATAACCGCCGACAGGGGGATATCCGCCCGGTGGGTACACCGAGGCCGGCCGCTTCTTCTCGGCGCGCCATGCGGCCATGTCCTTGCAGTACTGATCGGAGTCGCGGTGCAGGAGCAACACCCCTGCGCCCAGCGCCCCGACTCCACCGATCACCGTGGGGATCATCGTCCAGTGGTCCGCTCCGGCGACGAAGAAGGCGTAGACGGTCTGCACCACCAGGTAGAAGCTGAGGAACCCGAGCCCGAGCCTGGCCCAGTTCCGTCCCGAGCGAGCGAACCAGGTCAGGGTCCCGCAGATCCCACCGATCATCACGATCGAAATCACGATCACCATGGTGACGACGAGGGCGTAGGAGACCGGCTGACCCTGCCGCGCCATGTCGTCGCGGACCTGATCGATCTGATCGGAGGCGAGCGTGAACTGACCGCAGACGGCCACGATCTGCGCGATGGTCACCACGACCCACAGTTCGGTGGCGATCGCGAGAGAACTGACGAGCGGCGGCCTCTCGACCTGCTGCGGTCGGTCCGGCGCCGGTATGCGGCCCGGCTGCGGCGCGCCATAAGGGTCTCGGCCGTAGGGCGGCGGGGTCACGGACATGACCACCACCCTAGTGGCACCGGTGCGAACGCCTTGGGGTTGTCACCCGGCGATCGTGCGCCGCCCGAGTTTCGAACCGACTACCGATCCCCCGACGAATCGATCTGCATGCGGTGGTCGCAGACCCAGTCCCGGTAGGCCACCACATCCACCCCGAGAATCGTCGCACTCACCTCGACGGGCACCCCCTCGCCTGCCAGCAGCCGCATCAGCGGGAACCAACCGGATTGGTGCAGGGGCGGATCGGCGACCAGCTCCTTGGCCCGGAGGCGGACCGTGCTCTCAAAAGCGCGCATCAGACTGTCGCAGTCGTCGACAGGCTTCGCGGGGTGGCGCCCGCCTCCGCCCACTCGTGACTCTGTACTGCCGAGCTGCTGACGGGAGCGCTGAACGCGCTCGGCGGTCTCTGCCTCGAAGACCCGGAGTGGCTGATCCCCGGCCAGCCAGCGCCGATAATCCGCCGCCTCGAAATCCAGGACCGCAGCCGACGCCTCCACCGGAATACCGTCGTCGCGAAGCTGTTTCACGAAGCGGTACAGGTCATCTCGCGTAGCGATGTCACCCTGCGCGCTCCACCGTCGCCTGATCGAGCGTGAGAAGACGTGCTCGACCCGATTCGATCCATCCGACACGGCAGTTCCCCCAGAACCCCATTCGTATCATCAGCCCCCACCAATGAACGATCACCAATCATCTGTGATGTTCAATGTAGCGCAGCAGCGACCTCGTGGGCCCAATATGTGAGCACGATGTCAGCTCCAGCTCGCCGGATACCGAGAAGCGACTCGAAGATCGCCGCATCACGATCGATCCAGCCGCGTTCGGCGGCGGCGGTGATCATCGCGTACTCCCCCGAGATCTGGTAGGCCGCCACCGGGACGTCGGCCTCGTCGGCGACCCGGCGCAACACGTCGAGGTACGACATCGCCGGCTTCACCATCACCATGTCGGCGCCCTCGGCCAGGTCCAGGGCCAGCTCGCGCATGGACTCCCGGAGGTTCGCCGGATCCTGCTGGTACGTCTTCCGGTCGCCCTGCAGCGACGAGCCGACGGCCTCACGGAACGGGCCGTAAAAGGCCGAGGAGTACTTGGCGGTGTAGGCGAGGATCGCCGTCTCGGAGAAGCCGGCGCGGTCGAGAGCCGCTCGGATCACCCCGACCTGGGCATCCATCATCCCGCTGGGCCCGACGACGTGCGCTCCGGACCGGGCCTGCACCACGGCCATCTCGGCGTAACGCTCCAGGGTGGCATCGTTGTCGACGACACCGTCGTCGCGCAGGACCCCGCAATGTCCGTGGTCGGTGAACTCGTCGAGACAGGTATCGGCCATGATCACCGTCGAGTCACCGAGATCGGAGCGAAGATCCTTCAGGGCCGCGTTGAGCACCCCATCGGGATCGGTGCCCGCACTGCCGACAGCATCCTTGTCGGCGGCAGCCGGGACTCCGAAGAGCATCAGGCCGCCGACCCCTGCAGCGACGGCGTCTCCCGCCGCACGCCGCAACGACTCCCTCGTGTGCTGGACGACGCCGGGCATCGAGCTGATCGGGCGCGGTTCGTCGATGCCGTCGGCGACGAACATAGGCAACACCAGATGCCGTGGCTCGAGCGATGTCTCGGCAACCAGCCGGCGCATCGCCGGAGTGCTGCGGAGTCGCCGGGGACGATCGAAAGGCGGACGGTCGGAAGATGCGGTCATACCCGCCAGCCTACGAGCGCGACCGACGAGCCTTCTTACGCGGCGGAGGCAAGGCACCCTCGGCGCGCAGCCGGGCGGCGTGCTCGGCGAGCGCGTCGACCAGCTCGGGCACCGACGCGTTCTCCGGGCGCACGTCGACCCGGAGGCCGAACTCGGTGGCGGTCTCGGCGGTCTTCGGCCCGATGCAGGCGACGATCGTGCGTGCATGTGGCTTGCCGGCGATGCCGACCAGGTTGCGGACGGTCGAGCTCGAGGTGAAGCAGACCGCGTCGAAACCACCGGTCTTGATCATCTCGCGGGTCTCGGCGGGCGGCGGCGCGGCACGGACCGTGCGGTACGCGGTGACGTCGTCGATCTCCCAGCCGCGGCCGCGCAGGCCTTCGGACAGGGTCTCGGTGGCGATGTCGGCGCGTGGCAACAGGATCCGGTTCACCGGGTCGAAGACGTCGTCGTACGGCGGGAAGTCCTCGAGCAGTCCCAGCGAGGACTGCTCGCCCGAGGGCAGCAGTTCGGGGTTGATCCCGAATCCGCGTACCTTCTCGGCCGTGGCCTCACCGACACAGGCGATCTTGACGCCACTGAAAGCCCTTGCATCCAAACCGAATTCGGCGAACTTGTCCCAGACGGCGCGGACGGCGTTGGTGGAGGTGAACACCACCCACTGGTAGCGGCCGTCGACCAGACCCTTGACGGCGCGTTCCATCTGCGCCGGGCTGCGGGGCGGCTCGACGGCAATCGTCGGGACCTCCATCGGGATGGCGCCGTGCGTGACGAGCCGTTCCGACATGTCGCCGGCCTGATCCTTGGTACGCGGCACCAGCACGGTCCAGCCGTACAGGGCGCGTGATTCCCACCAGCTCAGCTTGCCGCGCTGGGTGACGACCTTGCCGATGGTGACGATCAGCGGCCCGGTCAGGGCGCTGCCGCTCTCGTTGAGGGTGGCCAGCGTCGCCTCGATGGTGCGCTGCTGGCAGGTGGTCCCGTTGACGGTGATCGCGGCAGGCGTCTGCGCTGCCAGTCCGTGCTCGGTCAGCGCACTGGCGGTCTCGGCCAGATGGCCCGACGTCGCATGCAGGACCAGCGGTCCGGGCGCAGCGGCCAGAGCCGCCCAGTCGACCTCTCCGCGGACATCTGCCTCGGTGTGCCCCGAGCCCAGCGGCATACCCGCGTAACTCGGCACAGCGGCGGTGGCGGGCAGCCCGGGGATGACCTCGAACTGCACCTGGG
Source organism: Williamsia sp. 1138 (assembly GCF_002095435.2). Classification (GTDB taxonomy): domain Bacteria; phylum Actinomycetota; class Actinomycetes; order Mycobacteriales; family Mycobacteriaceae; genus Williamsia. The sequence continues at coordinate 165,470 of NZ_MJEJ02000045.1, read as the reverse complement.
TGCGGGCGACGGCGTTGACCTCGGCGAGGACCGAATCGGTGGTCAACGGGTCGCCTGCGACGAGCCGGACCACGTCCTCACCCTCGCGGGCGGTGGCGACCAGCGTCTTGGCCACCTCGTTCGGATCGCCCAGGGCCGGACGCACATTGCTCAGCGGCTCGTCGGCGGCGGGGGCGTCTGCGGCGGGGGTGTCGTGTTCCCCACCCTGCTGATCGGCGCCGTCTGCCGCGGCGCTAGGGTCTTGTTTGCTCGGTTTGGCAGTCCGCGAGGAACCGGTCTTCGCCTCGGCCTGCTGCCCTGGTTTGACACCGATCTGGTCGACGACCGCGGACGGCACGTCGGGATCGATGAACACCGTGACGGCGTTCTCGATCGCGGTGCGGGCGCGGACGGTCAACAATCCCGGGTCGCCGGGGCCTGCCCCGACAAAGAGAATGCGACCAGGGGTAACGGCCTTTTTGGTACGGCTCATGCTCAGCACTCCTGCCCCGTGGGGCTGTAGCTCGGCCCGCTGGCTCTAGAGGAGCTCTTTAGCTCCTTGATCCAGCAGTTCTGCGGCAAGTTCTCGGCCGAGTTCGGTCGCTCGTTCGGTCGGGCCCACCACCGAGGCCTTGATCGCGTCCGAACCATCTTCGGCAACGACCGTCGCGCGGAGCGACAGCTCGGTGAATATGCGTCCGTCCTCATCGATCGACTCGACCACCTCGGCCAAAGCACCGATCGGTGCCGTGCATCCGGCCTCCAGGGCCGCAAGCACCGCACGTTCGGCGTCAATCGCCGCACGGGTGGACGGATCGTCCAACTCGGCGAGAATGCTCACCAATTGGGCATCGTCTGCGCGGCACTCCACGGCCAAGGCGCCCTGTGCAGGCGCCGGTAGCATCTGAACCGGATCCAACGCTTCGGTGACCTCATCGGTCCGTCCGATTCGTACGAGTCCGGCCCGGGCTACTACCACCGCGTCGAGTTCCCCGCTGGCGACTTTGCCCAACCGAGAATCAAGGTTGCCTCGTAGGGGGCGGATTTCCAAACCGAGACCCAATGCTCTAAGCTGCGCCGCCCGACGCGGCGCGGAGGTGCCGACAGTGGCGCCCGGAAGCAGCTCACCGAGCACTTTTCCGCCTGCGGCGACCAGTGCGTCCCGCGGGTCCTCGCGAGGCGGGATGGCGGCGATCACGAGTCCGGGCTCGGGTGCGGTCGGCAGGTCCTTGTACGAGTGCACGGCGACGTCGACCTCATCGGAGGTCAGCGACTGGCGGATCGCGGTGGTGAAGACACCGACCCCGATCTGCTGGACCGGAGCTGCGGACAGGTCGCCCGCGGTCTTGATGATGACGAGTTCGGCCGGGTGTCCGGCAGCGATCAGGGCGTCGCGGACGGTGCCGGCCTGGGTGGTGGCCAGCAAGGAACCACGGGTTCCGATCCGGATCGGATTCGGACTGGACGAGCGGCTCAATTCCTACCGGGCCTTTCCATGGGTGTCGGTCTCGCCGAGACCGACCTCGGGTGCGGAAACAGATTCGGCCGCACCTGGTTTGAGTTCGAACAGTTCGCGCAGTGCCTCGGCGTAATGATCGCCCTGCGGGGTGCTGGCAAGTTGCTTCACGCGCACGGTCGGTGCGTGCAGCAGCTTGTCGACCACACGCCGCACGGTCTTGGCGACCTCGTCGCGCTGAGGGTCGTCGAGACCGGGGAGCCGGCTCTCGAGACGCAGCATCTCGGCCTGCACCACCTCGGCCGCCCGCTGCCGGAGCGCCGTCACGGTGGGCGTCACCTCGGCCTGACGCTGATGCGTGAGGTAGTCGGCGAGCTCTGCCAGCACGATGTCGCGAGCCGCGACCTCATCGGCGTCGGCCGCCTTGGTGCCCTCATCGCCGCGCAGACCCTCGATGTCGATGATGTGCACATCCGGCAGCCGCCCGGCCGCAGGATCGACGTTGCGGGGCAATCCGAGGTCGCAGATGACCAGCGGCCCGGCAGCGGTCCGCCTGGCCAGTGCCGAATGCACCTCACCGACGCCGACCACGGTGCCGATGGTGCCCGTACAGGTGACGAGTACGTCGGCGCCGGCCAGCGCGTCCGTCAGGTCGTCCATCTCGACGGCGCGGGCGTCCACGCCATGATTCTTGGCGACGTTGGCCGCGAGGTGCTGTGCCTTCTCGAACGTCCGGTTCACCACCATGAGGTCGGTGACACCTGCCCTGGCGAGGTGCGCAGCAGCGAGGCCACCCATCGCGCCCGCACCGAAGACGACGGCCGATCCGATCTCCCCGCCGAGGACGCTCTTGGCGCGCTCGAGGGATACCGACACCACCGAGGCGCCCGCGCGATCGAGTCCGGTCTCGCTGTGGACCCGCTTGCCCACCCGCAGCGCCTGCTGCGCCAACTCATGCAGCACCCGGCCTGCCGAGCGGTTGGCATCGGCGCTGGCATACGACGACCGGATCTGACCCAGGATCTGCTGCTCGCCGACGACCATCGAGTCCAGGCCCGCAGCGACCGAGAACAGATGCTCCACCACGGCCTCGGAATACCGGACGTAGGCGTATTTGGTCATCTCGTTGACCGTCATGCCCGAATGCCTGCCCATGACCTCGCCCACCGCTTCCAGCGCGGGGTGGAAGGCGTCGACCACGGCGTAGACCTCGACGCGGTTGCACGTGGAGACGATCATCGCCTCGCTGATCTGCGGGCTGTCGAGGAGATCTTCGATCAGCTTGGGGCGATCGGTGTCGGTGACGGCAAGCCGCTCGAGTATCGGCACCGGCGCACTGCGGTGCGAGATGCCGAACAGGAAGATACTCACACGCCCACCGACCTTTGTTTCGTTTGCGTCCGGCCGACTGGGGCCGACTTACGCTGCACAACTTGAGCTTCCGCGCTGTTCCTGCGGGTCGCGTTGAACGCCATCACCTGCAACTCCAGAGCGAAGTCGACGGGCCTGACGTAGACGTGCTCGGGCACCCGGGGTGCCACGCACGTGAAATTGAGGATCTGCTGCACGCCCGCGGCGACGAAACTGTCGCACGTGATCTGGGCGTTCTCGTCGGACGTCGCGAGAACAGCGATCTCGACGCGGTGCTCCGCGCAGATCGCCGGGATCTCGGCGAGCCCGCGCACCTGGAGTTCGCCTTCGGCGGCGGCGATGGACGTACCGACCAACTCCGGGTCCGCTTCGACCATGGCGACGATCTTGATGCCGCGGCGATCGAAGCCCACCCGGTTGATGAGGGCCTTGCCGAGGTGACCGGCGCCGGCGAGCACCACATTGTGGTTGTGCTCGACACCGAGAGCCAGAGCGATACGGGCGACGAGGCGGCTGACGTCGTATCCGACGCCGCGCACTCCGCCCGAGCCGACGTGAGAGAGGTCTTTGCGGAGTATCGCGGAGTTCACACCCGCGGCCGCTGCGAGTTGCCCGGACGAGACGACCATCGCGCCGGTTTCGCTCATCGAGCGCAACACGTGCAGGTAGGTGGCGAGCCGGGCGACGGCAGCGCTCGGGATGTCGGGCTGTGGGCCACCGGCCGAACCCGAGCTCCCCTTGTCTCCCGCATCTGCAGGACTCTTCCCCATGCCGACCGTCTTCCTCATTGGGCGCCACCGTCCGCGGCTCTGCGGACCCTGGTGTCTGCGGGTCGCGGAGCAGGCGTGATGCCTGCGAAAAGCACCGCGGACGCACTGACTCGCGGTATCACGTTACCGCTTGTGAATCGATTCACAAACTCGGCCCCCCAAATTCTGTCCATCCGTCTGGACTACTGTCCAGATGCCGCCTGCAAATCGGCTCGCAGCCTGGGGATATCCACATCCCAATAGCTGTGCTCACGACCGTCGAGAAGAACGACCGGCAAACGGTCGCCGAACTCGGCGCGCACGCCCGGATCGGTGTCGGCGATGGCATCGACGTCGATCTCCTCGAACTCGACCGCGAAGTCGGCGATGAGCGGGTCGAGGTCGGCGCGGGCCCGGGCGCAGGCGGTACACCCCGCCCTGGTGAGCAACGTGATCATCACCCAGCCAGTCTGCCATGCACGCCCGCGTGGCTGACGAGCACGCCCGCCTGGCTGACAGGCACGCCCGCGTGGCGCGACCGCCGGTCATCGCCCGCGTACCGACTACGCTGAACGAGACCCACAGGAGGCGATGCGAGTGACAAATACTCCGGGCGACGACAACGCCGGTGACGCAGACCGATCCCGCCTCGACGAACCCGAAGACCTGTTTGATCCTGCGCTCGACGACGATCTCGTCGACGACGACGATGCACCGGATGACGACGCTCCGGACGACGACGGTCCAGATGGTGACGACCCCGACGGTGACGACCTCGACGGCGAAGCCCAACCCGCGACCGCATCCGGTCCACTGTCGCCCCTGACCAGCCGCGTCGGCAGGTTCCGCCAGTCCGCCGGAGAACTGCGTCAGTCACTCGCGGGTGAGGCCAGCGCCCACGCCGCCTACGCGAAACTCCGGGAGCGCGCACTGCCCGGTGGCGGCGACACCCTCGTCGATCCGCGCCTGGACCAGGGTGCTGCCGACGTGGACGAACCCGGCCGCCCCACCGTCGTACCGCCCGATCTCACCGCTGCCGCCTTCTTCGACGTCGACAACACCCTGGTCCAGGGGTCGTCGATGATCCACTTCGCCCGAGGTCTGGCCGCGCGGGACTACTTCAGCTACCGCGACATCATGGAGTTCGTCTGGGCTCAGGCGAAGTTCCGCATCACCGGACGCGAGAACTCCGAAGACGTCGCACAGGGCCGCGAGAAGGCTCTCTCGTTCATCGCCGGCCGCTCCACCGCGGAGCTGGTCCGCGTCGGCGAGGAGATCTACGACGAGTTCATCGCCGACAAGATCTGGCCTGGCACCGCGGCACTGGCCCAGATGCACATCGACGCGGGTCAGCAGGTGTGGCTCGTCACCGCCACGCCCGTCGAACTGGCCCAGACGATCGCCGAACGGCTCGGGTTGACGGGAGCGCTGGGCACGGTGGCCGAGAGCGTCGACGGAGTGTTCACCGGGCGACTGGTCGGCGACCTCCTGCACGGCCTCGGCAAGGCCCACGCGGTGCGCTCGCTCGCCATCCGCGAGGGACTGAACCTCAAGCGCTGCACCGCCTACTCCGACTCCCACAACGACGTCCCGATGTTGTCGCTGGTCGGTACCGCCGTCGCGATCAATCCCGACACCGACCTGCGCGACGTCGCGCGCGTGCGCGGCTGGGAGGTCCGGGACTATCGGACCGCGCGCAAGGCCGCGAGGATCGGCGTCCCGACGGCAGTGCTGTTGGGCGCTGCAGGCGGTGGCGCAGCCGCAGCCGTCAAACACCTGCGCCGCTGACCCCCGGGATTCCCATCTTGGTGGGTTCCGGCGAGTGTTTCCCCAGGTGAGGCCCACCAGGACCCACCATCTTCGGGGGTCAGGTCACCACTTGAACATGGGCAGCGGCGAGGTGGGGTGTTCGCGGATGCGCCGGATCGTCAGGTCTATGAGTCTGCGGTGAAAACCGTCATCGGGCAGCTCTTCCGAAACCGCCGAATAGCGTCGGCGCGTCACCCCGAAGCGTACGAGGCCGAGGCTGACGTCCATCGTGTCGGCGCGCCGGAACACCTCGATCGGCGACGCCGGCGGCCCCGCCCTGCGCACCTTGTGATGATCCGAGATCATCTCGGTGACAAGGGTTCTCAGGTCTCCCCGGTCTTGCTCGGCCAACCACCGCTGCGCCAGTTCCACCGACGGCGGCAGGTAATCGAAGGTGCCCGCCGACCAGATCCCGAGGTCATGGAAGACCGCGGCGGTCAGGAACTCCTCGGTGGTGCTGGGGACGGGACTGTGTGGCGCGCGGAACGAGATCGCGTGCAACTCGTCGCAGAAGGCCAGCACGCGGCGGACGTGATTGCGATAGGGGTCCCAGTCGGCGCCGAGCTCCTCGCGCCACGGCTCCAGCCGCCTGTCCACCTCTTCGACGACAGCGCTCACCTGGGGTTCCCCGGTCAGCCGAAGTAGACGCTGGAGCGGCGACTGAGCATCCGGAACAGGGTCTGCTGGATCTCCTCGCGCACATGATCGGTGACGTCGAAGACGACCATCGGGTCGTCGGCCGCCTGCTCATCGAAATGGTCGGTGGCGATCGGCGTCCCGAAATGGATCTGCCACTTCGACGGCAACGGCACGAGGCCGAGCGGTCCGAGAAGGGGGAAGGTCGGGGTGACGGGGATGTAGGGCAGCCCGAGCAGGCGAGCGATGGGCTTGAGGTCGTTGAGCATCGGATAGATCTCCTCCGACCCCACGATCGAGACCGGGATGATCGGGACGCCCGCCCGCAACGCAGTGGTCACGAACCCACCGCGCCCGAAGCGCTGCAGCTTGTAGCGATCTTTGTAGAGCTTGCCGATGCCCTTGAATCCCTCGGGCCAGACGGCGGTGAGCTCTCCCCCGCGCAACAACCGCTGGGCGTCGGCGGTGCAGGCCAGGGTCGACCCGGTACGACGGGCGACCTCGCTGATGAAAGGGGTGTCGAAGGCCAGGTCTGCGGCGAGCACACGCAGGTGGCGCCGATTCTGGTGATAGTCGTGGACCGCGACCGAGGTCATCAGGGCGTCGATCGGGATGGTGCCGGCATGGTTGGCGACGAGTAGCGCGCCTCCCTCCAGCGGGAGATTGTCGATCCCACTCACATCCACGCGGAACCACTTGTCGAACAGCACGCGCATCGCGGGTAGCCACACCGACTCGGTGAAATGCGGGTCGAAGCCGAAGTCGTCGACCTCGTAGTCGCCGGTGACGCGCTGCCGGAGATAACCTGCCGCGCCGGTCAGGGTGTCGGCGAGCGCGTGGCGCACTCCATCGAGATTCAGGAAGGACGACGACGCCTTGGCCGCCTCGGCGTACTGGCCCGCCTCGATCTGGGCGCGGACATCGTCGCTGATCGGGGTGACCGCGGCCTGGTCGAAATCATCGGTGTTCGGATGCCCGGCGGAATTCTGCTGAGCCGCCGCGGATCTCGCCTGGGGTCCATAGCTTTGCGAAGGATGCCTGCGGCGCGGCTGACCGTCCGGACCCGGCGAACTCGAGTAGAGCTGGATCACTTTAGCCGTCCGTGCATCGGACGTCTGGTCCCGATTGGGCACCGCACACACCTCCCTCAAGCCGAAGCCTGATTCCCCGCTCGTGATGCTTCTCGCGCACCCGCATCTTGATTGTCCCCGCCCCGGTGACCCGTTCGCCACTCGGCACCCTCGAAGTCAGAACTTGACGATCATTTTCTCACGTCAGTTGTTTCGCGGCCTGCCTCGTCCATTCCTCCACCCGGCGCCACGCCGCCGGAGAGACCACCGGCGCCAAGGGTTTTCGAGACAGGAAGTCGTCGAACGTCTCCATACTCGTGTACCTCGGGCCGAAACCGAGTTCGGTGCGCATCCGGGTGGTGTCGAGTACCCGCCCGAACGTCAGGTAGTCGATCTGATCGAGCTGCATGGTGCTCACGCGCATTCCGCGATAGACGCCTGCGACCGTGCCCATCATCGACGACGGCACCGGCAGCGCGATCCGCCCGGCTCGGCGCACTGCCTGACTCAGTGTCAGTACGCCGTCTCCCGCCACGTTGAAGATGCCGGATCGGCCTGCGAGTGTCGCGTGTTCGAGCACCGACAGGGCGTCCTCCTCGTGCAGGAACTGCAACCGCGGCTCGTGACCGATGGCGACAGGTATGACCGTCGAGGAGAAGTACTTGCTCATGCGGCTCGAGATCTGCGGACCGAGCATCGCGGTCAGACGCAGGATGGTGACGGCCATGTCCTGGCGGCGACGTCCGAGGCCGCGTGCATAACCCTCGACGTCGATGAGGTCGCGGGCATACCCACCGGTGGGCTCGCGCCGAGCCGAGGTGTCTTCGGAGAAGTGCGCGGGGTCGGCCGAACTCGCCCCGTAGACCATCCCGGTCGATCGCATGACGAACCGCTTCACCGTCGGGCTGCGCTGGCATGCGGCGCACAGCTGCATCGTCCCGATCACATTGAACTCTTTGATCGCGGGCGAATGTCCGACCGTGTCCATCACCGACGTCGCGGCGTGTACGACGGTGTCCACGCCCGCCTGATCGATCACTTTCGCGATGGTGGGCCTGCGGATGTCCACGCGCAGGAACTCCGCGCGACCGAACCGGCGCAACATGTCCTTCGAGGGGGCCAGCGAGTCCACCGCGATCACCCGCTCGACGGCCGGGTTCTGGGCGAGCCGAGTGGTCAGGTACCCACCGAGAAACGTCGATGCACCGGTGACCAGAACGACCCGTGGCGACTGCTGCACCACACCTTCACCATCGACCATGGCGACCAGCGTACGGACTCGATCCTTGTTTCACCCACTGAGACGAGGATTAGGGTTCCGCCAATTCAAACCCTCGTCCAGGCAAAACAAAACCCGCCGACAAGCGGCGGGTTCTGAGGAAAGAAAACTCACTTACCGAGTTTCCTGCGCTGCACTCGCGTGCGACGCAGCAACTTGCGGTGCTTCTTCTTCGACATGCGCTTGCGGCGCTTCTTGATCACTGAACCCATCTGGGAACTTCCTCACGATCTGACCGGATGGTCCTACAGGTTTTGGCCGTCCACACAGGCTGGCTCACTTACTTCGCGCGCCAGAGCACCGGCGAACGGGTCGACTGCAAACCTTACCGCCCGGCGCACCGGTGACGAAATCGCCCGCTCGATCGGCCGACCGCGTGGTGCAGCCGACCTGCCGAACCAGGACGGATTCTGAGTTTGTCAGTCGGGACTTCTATCCGGCGTCGAAATAGGACGTCTCGAGATAGTCGTGCACCGCCTTGGCGTGCACGCGGAAGGAGCGACCCACGCGTACGGCGGGCAACTCTCCGTTGTGCACCAAGCGGTACACGGTCATCTTCGAGACGCGCATCAGGGATGCGACCTCTGCGACGGTCAGGAACTGGGTTCCACCACCGGCGTTGTCACCTGGCTTACTTGCAGATGCCATGAAAATTTCATACCTCCGGGGCACGCGTCGCGGCCGCTCGGCTTCCCCTCCGGCGGACTCCAGACACGCACGTGCTCAGCGAAGCTTAGCGTGGCGGGTGGGGTTAAAGCGACGTGAGTGGGCAACTGATTCGGATTTCTTGCCCGAATCAGGCCTCCAGCGCCCTCCCCCCACCCGTTTTTGCGTCCTCCACCCACAACAATCGGTGGGCGGTACAAAAACGGGTGGAGGGTGGCGCGACATGCACGAACGGCACTTCCCCACCCGTTTTTGCGTCCTCCACCGGTTACGACAGGGGGACGCCGCGAAAACGGGTGGAGGGGGGCTGAACAGGGGTGGCCGAGGCCCTAGGACGTCTCGAGTCCGGAGAGCACCACTCGCCCGATCGCCTCACTCTTCGCCGCGCTGGCACGAACACCTTCGGCGACCGCGTGCCGCAGACCGTGCTTTTCCATCTCCAGCAGCGCCGCGGCGGTCGTCCCGGCGGGCGAGGTGACCGCAGCGCGCAGATCGACCGGCGACATTCCCGAGTCGGTCAGCAGAACACCGGCACCACGCACGGTCTGCGCTGCCAACTCGGTGGCCAGTGCACGCGTGAGCCCGAGAGAGACACCGGCGTCGATCATCGCCTCGGCCATCAGGAACAGGTATGCCGGCCCCGACCCGGACAGCGCGGTGATCGCATCGATCTGCTTCTCCGGGACGACGACGACCTTGCCGACCGTCTCGAGCAGCGTCACGACCGTCGCGACGTGTTCCTCGGTCGCATAACGTCCGGCCGTGACACCGCTCATCGCCTCTCCCACGAGCATGGGGGTGTTCGGCATCACCCGCACCACGGGCGCACCCGCAGGAAGGGCGTTCTCGTACTTGGCGGTGGGCAGCCCGCTGACGAGGGTGACGGTCAGACGCTCGACCTCGCCGACATCCTCGACATCGGCGATCACCGCCAGGACCGCGTCCACGTCGCCCGGCTTGATGGCCAGCACGACGATGTTCGCGCCCTCGACCGCGTCGGCGATGTCGGTCACCCGGACGCCGTACTCCTCGGTCAGCTCCTTGCCCCGGCTCGGCGACTTCTCCGCGATCACGAGGTCCTTGGTCGGTTTGCCGGATCCGATGAGGCCGGCGAGCAACGCCTCCCCGATGTTTCCACCGCCGATGATTGCGATTCGCTGGGTCATGTGGGTCACTTTCTCGTTTCAGGAAGGTTCATTGCCAAGGGGAGGTCGTCAGCCCGACGCCGGGATCTCGACGGGTGCTTGTCAGCCCGACGCCGGTATCAACGCGAGCTGCCGGGTTTGCACGATGACGTCGCCCGCCGAGTCGATGACGAGATGATCTTCTTCGAACCACCCGTGCCCGACCTCGGTACTCGAGGCCTGGATACGCAGCCATCCCGGCGCCGGCAAACGCCGCAGATACGTCGTCAGCTGAACGGTCGGCGCCCAGCCGAACAGATGCAGGTTCATCACGACCGGGGCGCTCAGATCACCGCTCAGGATCGCGAACAGCTCATCGGTCACGCCCTCCTTGGGGCGAGCCCACATCCGGAACACCGGGTCGGCCTTCTCCCCCTTGATGAAGGCGAGCGAGTTGGGCTCGATGGCCACATCGATCGACGCCGACAGGTGCATGACGTCGCCCATGGGGCTCTGGTCGACCCAGATCACGTCATCGGGGGGTTCGATCGGCAGCGCGGTCAACGGGGTGGGCGCCGAGAAGTGGCCGTCGGTGTCGAGGGTGCCGATGGTCACCGTCGAGTGGATCAGATTACGACCGTTCTGGTGCACTTCGACGTCGACCAGGGAGACCGTCCGACCGCGTTTGCGGACCCACACCTTGAGGGTGATCTCCGCCGGGTCGGGGGCACCGAGGTAGTTGGTGGAGATCGCCACCGGCGCGAGACCGGCGGCGGGAGGCGCGCCCTCGGGGGCCGTGGCGACGAAACCCGCCAGCGCCGCCTTCGCGGAGAGCATCTGGGTGGTCCCACCGTGCACCTTCGGCCCGATGGTGAACACGGGGTCGATCACAGCGGTGTAGTCGATGTGATCCGGACCACTGGGACCGGCGGTCCGAAGCGTGTTGAGTTGGTCGAGAGTGGGCGCAGACAACTTTCCGGTGCTCCTGTAAGTCAAGGCCGCTCTAGGTGTGTACGTGCAAAATCCAGTGAGCGGGAAAGGATTTCGAGTCTCTCAGCTTTGGTGTTGACCGCGCTGCTGCTGACTTCCAGCACAACCGAACCAGAGAAATCACTGTCGGCAAGACGGTTACACACTTGCACACACGGTTGCGACCCATCACCCGGGACCAGATGTTCGTCGACGGCCGCCCCCGACCCGTCCGTGAGGTGCAGGTGACGCAGACCGGGGCCCATCCGGTCGAGCATCGCGAGGACGTCGACGCCCGACGTCGCGGCGTGGGAGATGTCGAGGGTGTAGTGCGCATAACCGTCGTCGGTGGGGTCGAACGAGGTCGCGTACGCCGACACCGACGAACCCGGGCCACCGCGCTTGCGCATCCGGTCGGCCGCGCCCTCGTACTTCCCGAAGAACCGATCGGTACGGATGGGGAACATGTTCTCCACGGCCACCGCGACGTCGGAGTCCTCCTCGAGGGTCGAGACGAGCACCGAGAACTCACGCGCGTACCTACGCTGCCACCGAAACGGCGGATGCACGACCACCGTGTCCGCGCCCAGGTCCTCGGCAGCGGTCACCGCCCGCGCCAGTTTCGCAATGGGGTCACGGCCCCATATCCCCTGCGAGATCAGCAGACACGGCGCGTGCACCGACAGCACCGGAAGGTGATAGCGGTCAGACAGCATCGCGACCCGGTCGATGTCCTGACTGACCGGTTCCGCCCACACCATCAGTTCGATGCCGTCATAGCCGAGCTCGTTGGCGTATTGAAAGGCCGCCTCGGTGTTCTGCGGGTAGACCGACGCCGTCGACAACCCGACGGCGATCTCGCCACGAAGCGACTGATCCTGCGAAGCTGCGGCGGGGCCGACCCGCCCCTGTTCCGACACCGACTCCTCAGTCTCCGGCGACGAGCAACAGCACCAGCGGACCAATCGTCACGAGCAAGCCGACACCCAATGCCAGCAGGGTGCTGATCAGGTCCTGGCTGCGCCGCACGACGTGCACGAGGGTGACCAACCCGAAGATCACCGCGACCGCGAGGATGAGTGCGAAATACACATTCCAGCGCCACAATTCGGTGAAACCCCAGAAGAGCGCCACGCCGACGGCCAAACCGGCCAGCACCTGGCCGATGAGCAAGAGCCACTGGACCGACGGCGACTTCTCCGTGGGAGCCGCCTCGTCGTGCGCGGGTTCACCGGCGGGCGGGTGATCCTGCGCCGCTGCCGAACCGGTCAGCCGGGTCCGTACGGCATCAGCATCCGCGTTGGCGTCGTCGCCCGGCGTCTGCGGTGTCGCCGGATCTTCGATGGGGGTCTCGTCGACCGGGCTTCCGCTCGCGAACGCACCGAACCCGCGGGTATCCGCCTGGGCCGGTGCGGCATTCGACTCCTCGGCATTCGACTCCTCGGGGCTCGAACGCTTCGTGGTGTCGACGCGCGACGTGGCATCGTCGTCGACGTCGAAACGCAGGTATCGGCCGGTATCGGCCTGTGCTTTCCCGGGCGCAGGCGACTGAGCCGGTTTGGCGGACTCGGCGGGCACAGGCGGAGGCGGACCGTCCGTGGCAAAGACCGGAGGGTACGGCGGCGGAGTCGCGGTGACCGTCGGTATGAGCTGCGTCACTTCATGATCGGTATCGTCCGCGTGGTCCCGAGACGTCCTCGGCGATTCAGGTGCGGACGGCGCAGCAGCGGTCGCCTTCTTGCGTCCGAATCCCAGGATGCCGCGTTTCTTCTTCGGCTCACCGGTCGGTGACGGGGTCGCGTCGACGTCCTCGAAGTTGCGGTACGCCTCGAATTCGCGATCCCGCTCGGCGGCACTGAGCACACGATGATCATCCTGACGATCGCGGTTCGGGTCCTCGTCGTCGACCTGCGAGTACGCCTGCACCGAGGAGATGACGCCGGTGGTCTCGGAGTCCGAATGCTGGTCGGACGTATCGGCGACAGACGGCCCCGTCACCTGCGGTTCGGCCTTTTCCGATTCCGGGTGAGATGAGGCCTCGTCCTGCTCGGTCGAGTCAGTTGACACCGCGGGAGCGGGCTTCGTCTCGGCGGCGTCGGCCTCGGGCGCCGATTCGGCCCGCTCGGAGACGTCGGCAGCATTGAAGTCGCGGGTGGGCGGCGGTGTCGTGGACTCGGCGATGCGCGGGATCTCACCGGTCAGCTCGGCAACGGAGATGCCGTCCTTACCGCCGCGATGGCGACGGCCGGTGGCTGCCGGAGAGTTGGCCGCCGCCTCGGCGACGTCCGTCGCACCGGCCTCTTTGGCGCGCGCCAGCAACTCGGCAACCGAGATGGGACGTGAATCGGGATCCGATCCTCTGGCCATGAGTTAGTTCACCATCCTTAGCGTTCGCCCGCCGGCAACTCGGTGTCGCTGGACTCCAGATCCAGTCTGCGCAGAATGACACCTTCGCGTAGGGCCCATGGGCATATCTCCAAAGTATCGATCGACAGCGCGCGCATGCTCGCCTCCGCGACGAGTGCGCCCGCCACCAGCTGTCCTGCGCGGTCCACACTCACCCCCTCCAGTTCGGCTCGATCCGCTGCAGTCATCCGGGAGATGAACGCGATCAACTGTCTCAAACCACTGATGGTCAGTGTCCTCTTGACACGGGGTCCTGCGCTGGAAGGTGCCGCGCCGGTGAGTCGCGCCAGCGAGCGGAACGTCTTGGACGTGCCCACCGCCAGGTCCGGGGAGCCGGCTCCGATCAGTTCTTTGGCTCCGGCCGCCAGTTCGGCGTCGAGCCAGTCGCGCAGAACCGCCACGCGCCGTCTGCCCGGAGGATCCTCCGCCAGCCATTCCCTGGTGAGCCTGCCCGCACCCAGCGGCAACGACAGCGCGACGTCCGGTTCCTCGTCGACGCCGTTGGACAGCTCCAGCGAGCCGCCACCGATGTCGAGGGCCACTATCCGGCCCGAACCCCACCCGTACCAGCGACGCACCGCCAGCGAGGTCAGGCGGGCCTCGTCGACCCCCGAGAGCACCACGACCCGCACCCCGGTCGCCTCGGCGACGCGTTCGAGCACCTCGTCGCAGTTCGCCGCGTCGCGCACCGCCGAGGTGGCGAAGGCCATCACCTGCTTGCAACCCGAGGTGTAGGCGATTTTCGTGAACTCGTCGACAGATTCGATCAGCCCATCCGCGCCGCGCTGCGAGAGCCGGCCGTCGGCATCGATCTGCTCTGCCAGTCGCAGGGTCGACTTCGTCGAACTCATCGGGGTCGGGTGACCGCCCCGGTGGGCATCGACAACCAACAGGTGGACTGTGTTACTGCCGACATCAAGCACTCCTAAACGCACGGGTTACAACTTAGTGCGTCTACCGTTGGTAATTGTGCACGCAGCCTCCAAAATCGACCCGGCCCCGGAAGTTCCTCTCGACTTTCCGCGCGAGTGGTACGAGTTCGCCGACCCCGAAAACCCGGAACACATCATCAACGCCGACCTCACCTGGTTGTTGTCGCACTGGACCTGTGTCTTCGGAACCCCTGCCTGCCAGGGCATCATCGAGGGCCGCGAGAACGACGGCTGTTGCAGCCACGGGGCGTATCTCTCTGACGACGGGGACCGCGAGATCCTCGCCAAGGGCGTGGCCATGCTGACGCCCGATGATTGGCAGTACTACCAAAAAGGTTCGGGCAAAGACCCTTTGGGCAAGCGCGGATATCTCGAGGAGGACGAGCTCGACGGTGAGCTCGCCCTCAAGACCCGCAAGCACAAGGGCGCCTGCATCTTCCTGAACCGCCCGGGTTTCGCCGGCGGTCAGGGCTGCGCCCTGCACTCGATGGCGCTGCGCAAAGGAATCGAGCCGCTCGAGGTCAAACCCGAGGTGTGCTGGCAGCTCCCGGTGCGACGCGAGCAGCAGTGGGTGGAGCGGCCCGACGGCGAGCAGGTCCTCAAGACCACCATCACCGAGTTCGACCGGCGTGGCTGGGGGTCCGGAGGCGCCGACCTGGAGTGGTACTGCTCAGGCTCCCCCGACGCACACATCGGCGCGAAGCAGGTCTGGGAGTCGTACCGGCCCGAGTTGATCGCGCTTCTCGGCGAGCCCGCCTACGAAGAACTCGCGAAGGCCTGCCGACGTCGCCAGGGACTCGGACTCATCGCGATCCACCCGGCCACCGCCGCTGCCACCAAGCGTCAGGAGGGCGACATCAAGTACGCCCAGCACCCGGAAGAGGCCTGAGCTCACCACCCAGGAATTCGCGCCATCCGCCGGCGTACGCGCCAGGTGCAACCGGCGCGTACGCAAGCAGGTGGCGCGAACTCTCAGCGGATGAACGACTCAGGGCTCGAACTTGTAGCCGAGACCCCGCACGGTCACCAGATGCTTGGGGTTGCCGGGATCGGACTCGATCTTCGACCGCAGCCGCTTCACATGCACGTCAAGGGTTTTGGTGTCCCCGACGTAGTCGGCACCCCAGACCCGGTCGATGAGCTGCCCCCGGGTCAGCACCCGGCCCGCGTTGCGCAACAGGTACTCCAGCAGATCGAACTCTTTGAGTGGCAACGTGATCGACTGTCCACTGGCAGACACGGTGTGGCGCTCGACGTCCATCGACACCGGCCCCGCCTCGATGAGCCCGCCGTCGAGGTCGAGCGCTTCGCCTGCGTCACCTCCGCGGCGGAGCACCGCCCGGATCCGGGCTATCAGCTCGCGCGCCGAATAAGGTTTGGTCACATAGTCGTCGGCACCCAGCTCGAGCCCGACGACCTTGTCGATCTCGCTGTCGCGTGCGGTCACCATGATCACCGGAGTCGACGATCGGGCCCGGATGGCCTTGCAGACCTCGGTGCCGGAAGCTCCGGGCAACATCAGGTCGAGCAACACGATGTCCGGGCTCACCCTCTCGAACTCGGGCAGCGCGGAGTTGCCGTCGGTGACGATCGTGGCCTCGAAACCCTCTTTTCGAAGCAGGAACGCGAGCGGGTCGGCCAAGGATTCTTCGTCCTCGACGATCAGCACATGTGTCAACGGCTCAGTTCTCTCTCTTCGTGGACCACGATTGCGGTCTTGTCTGATTCTCTGGCTGCGGCGTCCGACTGTCGTGCCGCCGCGGCGAGTGGGATGGTGAGGGTGAAGGTGGAGCCGGTTCCGGGTTTGCTCCACAGTTCGATGGCGCCGCCGTGGTTGCTGGCGACGTGCTTGACGATCGCCAGTCCCAGGCCGGTGCCCCCGGTGGCGCGTGAGCGGGCCTTGTCGATACGGAAGAAGCGCTCGAACACCCGCAACTGATGCTGGGGCGCGATACCGATGCCGCGGTCGGTGACGGCGATGGCCACCATCGGCCTGCCGTCGACGTTGACCACGCGCCTGCTCATGGACACTGACGTCCCGCTGGGTGAGTACGCGATCGCATTGGCCACCAGATTGTTCAACGCCGTCAGCAGCAGGGTGTGGTCGCCGTCGACGTGCAGGCCGGAATCGTCGTCGGTGGTGAGTTTGATGCCCGCTGCCTCGGCGTTGATCTGGGCCCGGTCCAGCACCTCGTCGATCAGGACGTCGACCTCGACATCCTCCAGATCCGGCAGTCGCTCTGCGCCCTGCAGTCGCGACAGCGCGATCAGCTCGGACACCATGTTGCCCATACGCACCGATTCGATGCGGACCCGCTCACCGAAGTGCTCCACCGAGTACGGGTCATCGGACGACTCCAGCAGCGCCTCGGCCAGTAGCCCGATCGCGGCGACGGGGGTCTTGAGTTCGTGGGAGACGTTGGCGACGAAGTCGCGGCGGGTCTCCTCGACCCGGATGTTCTCTGAGTCGTCGTGGCCGTAGACGACCGCAAACCGCTCGCCACCGTCGGCGATCAGTTCGGACAGGCACGACACCGACTGGATCTTGCGACCCGGCGCGCGACCGGTCGACACGAAAGCACCCGTGCCTTGCGGCGGCACGAACGTGAACCGGCCGTTGTCTCCGCTTTCCAAGGTGTAGCGGGCATACTCCCAGACCGAATCGTCCAGCAGGTGATCGTGGACCATCCCCAGGTGGACGGCCTGCTCGTTGTAGAAGACGACGTCGCGCACGTCGTCGACCACGGCGACACCGGTCTCGCCGCCTTCGATGATGCGGTCGAGCAGCATCGCGCGGGTCATGCGGGTGGCGGCTGGGGGCGGCGGTGTCGCCTGCAGGACCGTCGGGACCGACGGGGCGACAACTGCGGCCGCTTCGATCGATTCAGGCAGACCTCTGCGTCGGCCGACGAGCCATCCGGCCGTCGCGCCGATCAGTAGCGCCAGCACCGCCACGCCCGCGACAACAAATGCGGTCACAGACAAATCTTACGGGCAGCTGAACATGACACCTATGCAGAATGCTCGGCATCGGGTGCCGGTAACAAGTCAGCGCGCCAGAGTTGGGGCTTTGTTCACCCGATTGTCGCCGGAATGGCCCCCGGCGGGGCAATTGATCGAAATCGAAACCCGTTTCGGTTTTCGCTCAGCGGGTCACTTCGGTGGCCATACCCGCGTATTCGGGGTTCTTGTCGATGAAATATCCGACATAGGAACACAGGGGCACGACCTGTTTGCCCGTTTTCGCGATGTCGTCGAGGACGAATTTGACCAGGTGAGCGGCATATCCGTGACCGCTGAACTGGCTGTGCACCACGGTGTGGGTCAGCAGCACCTGTTCGGGTTCGCTGACGTAGTCGAGGTAACCGACATAATCGTCACCGACGAATATCTCGTACCGTTCCTGCGCCTGCGAATGGGTCACCCGAATTGTGGAATCACGCGTGTCGGTCCCGGTCCCAGATGTGTTTTCTCCCGCCATGGAACCAGGGTAGACCTCGCGTTCGACCATCACCGCTGGTTGCACGAAGAGATGCGGATTCCGTCGCCGCGAACGACGATGACGCGTGAATCCGTGCTACTTGCTGCCTTGCGCGGCCACTGCGGCCGCACCCGCAGCAGCCGCGTCAGGGTCCAGGTAGGTGCCACCCGGGTTCAGCGGTTTCAGGTTCTCGTCGAGGTCGTAACGCAGCGGGTTGCCGGTCGGGATGTTCAGGCCGGCGATGTCCTCGTCGGAGATGCCGTCGAGATACTTCACCAGCGCGCGTAACGAGTTGCCGTGCGCGGCGACCAGCACCGTCTTACCTGCCTTGAGATCTGCGGCGATGGCGTCCTCGAAGTACGGGATGAGGCGGACCACAACGTCTTTGAGGCATTCGGTCAGCGGGACCTCGGGCAGGTCGGCGTAGCGGACGTCGGCGTCCTGGCTGTACTCCGCACCCTTCTCGATCGGGGGTGGCGGGGTGTCGTAGCTGCGGCGCCACAGCATGAACTGCTCGTCGCCGAACTTCTCTTTGGTCTCGGCCTTGTTCAGACCCTGCAGGGCACCGTAGTGCCGCTCGTTGAGCCGCCAGTCGCGGATCACCGGGATCCAGTGCCGATCGGCGGCGTCCAGCGCGATCTCGGCGGTGGTGATCGCGCGGCGCAGTAGCGAGGTGTAGAGGACGTCGGGCAGCACATCGTGCTCGACGAGCAGCTCGCCGGCCCGCACGGCCTCGGCCTTTCCCTTGTCGGTGAGGGCAACGTCGACCCAGCCGGTGAACTGGTTGGACGCGTTCCACTCGCTCTCGCCGTGCCGCATCAGGATCAGGGTTCCGTTGCTCATGAGGCAATAGTTTTCCACAGGCCGAGCAGCCCGGTCGCGCCCACGACCACATACACTGACCGCCATGCTCTCCGGCGCCTGGAATTTCCGCGATGTGTCCGACCTGAAAACCGACGAAGGACGTTGTGTCGGTGCAGGTTTCCTCTTCAGGAGTTCAGAACTCAGTTCCCTGGAGGACACCGGCGGGCAAGATCTCGTCAACCTCGGTGTGACCGACATCTTCGATGTCAGGGACACAGCCGAGATAGAGCGCAGCGGTTCGGACAAGGTGCCGGATGGCATCGAGGTCCACGTCCTGCCCTTCGACCTGCGCCCGGACGGCAAGGCCCCACACGAGATCTCTCGTGAGGAGTACATGGCGAACCGCACCCGATACCTGTCCCAGGTGTACGCGACGATGCCGATGCTGCCGGGAGCGATGAACTGCATCGAACAGGTGATCAAGTTGCTCGGCGACCCCGATCGGCGAGTGCTCGTCCACTGCGCTGCAGGCAAGGACCGGACCGGCTGGGTCGTCGCCGTGGTGCTCGGTGCCCTGGGTGTCGCCCGAGACGAGGTCCTGAAGGACTACCTGGAAAGCAACGCGAGCATCGGGCCTCTGCGTGCCCACATGCAGAAGATCTACGGCCAACCCGACGGCGAGCCGATCGAGATCTCGGATGATCTGCTCGGCGTCAACGAGGTGTATCTGGCCGCCGCACAACAAGCGATGCTCGATACGTATGGGTCGCTCGAGGACTACCTCGCCGCCTGCCGCGTGACCGAGCAAGATCTCGAGCGCTTGCGGGCCCGCCTTCTGGTCTGAGGCCGTTCAGCACGCTCGACGGTTGTTTGAGCACGCTCGACGGCGTTATCGGCACGCTCGACGGAAGTCTGAGCGAGGGAGCGCAGCGACCGATGCGAGGACCCGGCAGGAGGCCCCGCGTGCTCTGGACAGAGGAGCGAGGGAGCGCAGCGACCGAGTCGACGAAGGAAGAGCGCGCGCTGAAGGGCCGAACTGCCCGCGAGCGGAGCGAGCCAAACCAACACAGCGAGCCAAACCAACACAGCCCTGCTGGTCACAGCCCTGTCTGATTTGTTGCATTGCGCATTTGCATGCATGATGCAAGTAATGACTACTGCGCCTGAGAAGTCCTCGAATCCGAGATTGCTGATCGCCGTGCTCTGCTTCGGTGGTCTGCTGGCGTCGTTCATGCAGACCCTGGTGATCCCGATCGTCGGCAAACTGCCGGAATACCTGAACACCAGCGCGGACAACGCCTCCTGGGTGATCACGTCCACCCTGCTCGCCGCCGCGGTCGGTATGCCGATCGCCGGGCGCCTCGCCGACATGTTCGGCAAACGCGCCGTGATCCTGGGTTGCATCGCCGCGATGATCGTCGGTTCGGTGATCTGTGCCCTCACGTCGCTGGTGGTGCCGATGATCGTCGGGCGTGGACTGCAGGGGCTGGCGATGGGGCTGATCCCCTGCGGCATCAGCCTTCTCCGGGACAAGCTCGATCCGGCCCGGATCCCCGGGGCCATCGCCACGATGTCGGCGACCCTCGGTGTCGGCGGCGCGATCGGTCTGCCGGTCGCGGCGTGGATCACCCAGACCTTCGACTGGCACGTGCTGTTCTGGACGTCCGCCGGACTTGCCACCTTCACGTTCATCCTGGTGTTCACGCTCGTCAGCGAGTCGCATGTGAAATCGCCGGGCACCTTCGACATCACCGGCGCCGTCGGACTGACCACCGCGCTCGTGGCGTTGCTGCTCGCGCTGTCGAAGGGTGCGGCCTGGGGTTGGACCAGTGTGATGACGCTCGGACTGGCCGCCGCCGGTCTCGCGGTGCTGGCCCTCTGGGGCTGGTTCGAATTGCGGACGAAGACACCGCTGGTCGATCTCCGCACCTCGCGCCAGCCGGTCATCGTGCTGACGAACGCCGCCTCTGTGCTGGTCGGCTTCTCACTCATGGCCATCGGTCTGGCCGCACCTCAGCTGCTGCAGATCCCCCACATCCCCGGCGTCGTGGACTACGGCATGGGCGAGACGATCCTGGCGACCGGCCTGATCCTCGCCCCCGGCGGATTGATGATGATGTTCCTGTCCCCGGTGTCCGCGCGGCTCAACATCGTCATCGGCCCCAAGATGACACTGCTGATCGGCGCCTCGGTCATTGCGATCGGTTACCTCACGTCGGTGTTCCTGATGTCCGATCCGTGGCAGATCCTGGTGGCCAACATCATCGTCAGCGCCGGCGTCGGGATCGGGTATTCGGCGATGCCCGCCCTCATCATGTCGGCCGCGCCCCTGCATCAGATGGCGGCGGCGAACAGCCTGAACTCCTTGATGCGCTCGATCGGTACGGCCATCGCGTCGGCTCTCCTGGCGACGATCCTGGCCAGCTCGGTCATCGACATCGGCGGCGGAAATGTCGTGCCTGCCGAATCCAGCTTCCGGTTGGTGTTCATCGCGGGCAGCATCGCGGCAATCGGCGCGGCACTGCTGGCGCTGAGCATCCCCAACAAGTTCGTGCGGCCCCCCACCTCGCTCGCTGCGATGGAGGACAACAACACCGCCGAGGCTGTCTCTTAGTCCCGCTCCACAAACACGAAGACGATCCACCTGTAGGTGGATCGTCTTCGTGTTTGTGAAGCGTTTGGCGTCAGGCGACGGGCTTGCGCAAATCCTTCCGCAGGATCTTGCCTGCCGCGCTCTTCGGGATCGCGTCGATGAACTCGACCTCACGGACCTTCTTGTGCGGAGCCACCTGGGAGGCGACGAACTCGATCACCTGTTCACCGGTGAGGTCCGCTCCCTCACGCTTGACGACGAAAGCCTTCGGGATCTCTTCCCCGGTGTCTGCCTCGATGACTCCGATCACCGCGACATCGGTGACGTCGTCGTGGGTGAGAAGCAGTGCCTCGAGCTCGGCGGGAGGCACCTGGTAGCCCTTGTACTTGATGAGTTCCTTGAGCCGATCGACGATGTAGACGAACCCGTCGGAGTCGACCTTCGCCATGTCGCCGGTATGCAGGAATCCGTCGTCGTCGATGGTTTCCTTGGTCGCCGCGTCGTTGTTCAGGTACCCGACCATGACGTTCGGTCCGGACACCCACAGCTCGCCGGGCTCGCTCAGGCCCTGCGCCGGGATACCGATGTCTTCGCCGGTGGCGGGGTCGACGATCTTGTTCACGGTGTTGGGGATCGGCCATCCGCAGGAGTTCAGCGGAGCCTGCGGGCCGTCGCCCGGGTCGACCGGGATCACGTGGCTCACCGGGCTGAGTTCACTCATGCCGTAACCCTGGATGACCTGCGTGCCCAACCGCTTGGCCACGGCCTTGCCGAGTTCTTCGTCGAGGGGCGCAGCGCCGGACATGATGGTGTTGATCGACGACAGATCGTAGTCCTCGACCAACGGGTGCTTGGCCAGCGCAACGGCGACCGGCGGTGCGATGAACACGTAGCTGCACTTGAAGTTCTGGATGGACTCCAGGAACTGCACGAGGTCGAAACGCGGCATCACGACGAGCTTCGCGCGGTTGTACAGCGCGAGGTTGAGCAGCACCGTCATGCCGTAGATGTGGAAGAACGGCAACACGGCCAGGACCGAATCGTCGTGCGACATCTTCAGCAGTGGCTGACTCTGCGCGACGTTCGCGATCAGGTTGCGGTGCGTCAGCATCACACCCTTCGGGTTGCCGGTGGTTCCCGAGCTGTAGGGCAGGACCGCCAGATGGGTGGCGGGGTCGAAGCTCACCTCAGGAGCGGGTAGCCCGGCCGCCAGCAGATCGATCGCGTTCGGATTCGGGCTCTCGGCCTCGCCGGGCCCGTTCAGGATGATCACCGCGCTCTCGGGCAGACCCACCTGCGCAGCTGCGGCTTTTGCACCGTCGGCGAGCTGGGTGATCGTGATGAGCATCTTGGCACCGGAGTCGGTGAGCTGTTTGGCGATCTCGGGAGCGGTGAACAGGGCATTGACCGTGGTCGCCGTCGCACCGGCGCGCAGGATGCCGTGGAACACGAACGCGAAAGCCGACGTGTTCGGTGACAGCAGAGCGACCTTGTCGCCGACCGCGATGCCCCGTGCGGCCAATGCCCCGGCGAACGCGTTGATCCGGCCGATCAGTTCCCGGTACGACGTGCCCTCGGTCGCGCCGGCGTCGATGAGCGCGGTCCGCTCCAGGTCGTCCTCGCTGATGTTGCCGAAGAGCGTCTCGTAGATGGAGCCGTCGGGAATCTCAACAGGCGGATACGGACTCTTGAAACTCATGACTGACTGACCTCCGGCATCGTGGGTGACTTCTGCAGCAAAACATACCAATGATTGTTGTCAGGCTTTCGCCGAATCGGACACATCACCCTCATCATCGCCGAGATCTCGGGGCGCGACGCCGTTTTGCACGACGGACTCCGCCCTGCTGCCACCGGCCTGTGGGGCGCCGGCTCCGTCTGCTCTGCCTGCGCCTGCACCGTCGGGTCGAACGCCTCCGGGTTCGTGCCCCTCGATCAGGTGCTCGAACGCCTTGAGGTTGTTCAACGACTCACCTCGCGAGACCCGCCATGCCCATTCCCTGCGGATCGAGGTGATGAACCCGATCTCCAGCAACACGTTGAAGTCGCCGTCGGCGGCTTCCAAGGTCTGGCCGAGCAGGCGGTCGAGTTCGGCACCGGTGATCGATTCGGCAGAGTGCCTGCCCACCAGGTAGATGTCACCGGCGTTGTCGAGGGTGTAGGCCACCCCGTAGAGCCGACGATTCCGCTTGAGCATCCATTTGTAGACGCCCTCGTGATTCTCGTCGGGCTTGCGGCAGACGAACGCTTCCAGGCGCAGTCCGTGCGGGCCCACCGTCAGCAGCACAGTCGTCTTGAGCTTCTTCTCACCCGGCAGCTCGATCACGAAATAGTCGGCGTCTTTTCCGCCGGAATCCTTGCGGCTGTAGGTCAATTCACGCTCACCGAGAAAGTCTTCGATGATGGCGCTCAGGTCGGTGGTCACCTGTGTGGTCACGTACGTACTCCATTTCGTCGTCCGGCGAATCGGCGGGCGATCCGCGCCAGTGGTCGATCGTCTTCGATGTCCGCGCCGTTGACCGTCGCGGCAGCGGGCGAGGCGGCGGCCGGCTGTGCGGTGCGACTGCGGAACGTCTCTATCGCTTTTCCGTAGCCGGCCAGCAGCTGATCTGCGGTGTGATCCCACGAGAAGTGCTGCGCGTGCTCATGGGCCGCGGCACCCATCGCTTCCAGTTTCGGCAGATCGCCGAGGAGCCGGTCCAATTCGGCGGTCCAGTGGTCGATGTCATGCCCGTCGACGAGGACGCCGCTCACCCCGTTCTCGACCGCGACACCCAGCCCGCCGACGTCAGCCGCGAGCACCGGCACACCGGTGGCCTGCGCCTCGATCGCAACCAATCCGAAGCTCTCCGAATAGCTGGGTACTGCAACAAGATTCGACGCCCGGTACACCTGGACGAGACGCTTCGGCGACTGCGGGGGGATGAAGGTCACCGACGCTTCGACACCGAGTTCCCTGGCCAGGTCGATCAACGACGAGGGTCGGTCCAAGCCCGATCCGGACGGCCCACCGGCGATCAGCAAACGCAGCTTCTTGCCATCGGCGAGACCACGCCTGATCAGCGGCGCCGCGGCACGGAGCAGCACATCGGGGGCCTTGAGCGGCTGGATCCGCCCGACGAACGTCACCACCACCTCATCGGGATCGAGACCGAACTCGAGCCGCGCCTGCGTCCGCGAACCCGGGGTATAGCACTCGAGATCGGCGCCGGGTGTGACGACGTCGATCCGCCGTGGGTCGGCTCCGTGGATGGCAATCAGTTGCTGCGCCTCGGATTCGGTGTTCACGATCAATCGATCGGCCTCGTCGACGACCTGCTGTTCGCCGACCTGCCGCATGGGCGGTTCAGGGGTGTCCCCGGCGGCGAGCGATGCGTTCTTGACCGCGGCGAGGGTATGGGCGGTGTGGACCAACGGCACCGCCCAGCGGTCGCGGACCAGCCAGCCGACCTGGCCGGACAGCCAGTAGTGCGAGTGCACCAGGTCGTAGTAGCCGACCGGCCGCCCCGCCTCGGCGCGCAGGACACCGGCGGTGAAGGCGCACAACTGAGTGGGCAGGTCTCGCTTGTCCAGTCCCTCGAAGGGTCCGGCAACCACGTTGCGGACGGTCACTCCCGGCGCCGCGGTCACCACGGGTTCATCCGTGGATGACGTTGCCCGGGTGAAGATCTCGACCTCGACCCCGCGTTGGGCCAACCGTTTCGCCGTCTGCCACACGTACACGTTCATCCCGCCCGCGTCTCCGACACCGGGTTGGGCCAGCGGCGAGGTGTGTACCGAGATCAGCGCAACTCGACGCGGTCGTGAACCGGTCATCGCACACCGCCGGACACGGTCACGTCGACGAGGAAGTCGTCGACCTCCCGGACGAAACGGCCCGGGTCGTCCAGGAACGGTGCATGCCCGGCGCCGTCCCAGAATCGGGCCTGCGCGCCTGGGACGAGCCCGGCCAGATGTTCGGCGCTGGAGATGTCCACGACGCCGTCCGCGGTCCCGTGAATCAACAGGATCGGTAGCCCCGCCTGCTCCAGCAACGCGTCGTTGGCGGCTTCCCGCGCGAACAGCCCGGCGCGGATATATGGGGGCACGGTGAGTGAGGTACCCAGAAGCCGCTGGGCGCAAGCACCTTGTCCGGCCGGGGCCAGACTGCCGGCAAACGACTGCAGCGCAGCGACCGCTGTCGCGGGGTCCTCCGAGTAGGCATCGGGAAGCGCAGCGCGCATCTGCGGCCCCACCCTGCCACCCGCCTGCCCGCGACCGATGGACGTGATGGCCCCGACGAAGATCAGCCCGGTGGGCGCGATGGCTCCGGCGCGGGCAAGGTAGTCACAGATCACCAGGCCGCCGTAAGACCAGCCGAGCACGAACACGGGCCCGCCGAGTGGCACCTCGGCCGCCAGGACGGCGGCGACGTCGCTGCCGAAGTCCTCAGAGGTCAGCCGATCCGCGGGCGGCACTCCCGAACCACCGTGGCCGCGCAGATCCATCGCGATGACGCGATACCGCGCGGCGAGGTCGTCGATCAGGTCGCCGCCCCAGCACGCGCTGGATTGTGCCCATCCGTGGATCAGCAGCAAGGTGGGGACGTCGCGCGCATGTGCGGCGTCATCGACCGAGTCGGCGGGGCCGGTGACCCGGTATGCGATGTCCGTACCGTCGCCGGCGGCGACCCGGCGCGTGAAGGTGCCCATACGTCCACACTAATCCTGCGGGCCGGGAGCACCGGTGGCCCGACGGCCGGCACCGATCCGGAACAAATCGGACTGCGGTCCGGTTACTCTGGTAGTAAGAACTTCCAGCCTCGAAGGAGCACCTCATGCCCGCAGTGAGCGCCGATACCTTGACCCTCCCCCGCATCTCCGGCTCGATCGCTGCCGACACCCAACGCCCGGTACGCACGGTGACCACCGGCCCGCGCGGCCACGAGGGCGAAGGATTCCCCGTGGTTCGTGCGTTCGCCGGCGTGCCCGCAACCGCTCTCGACCCGTTTGTCCACATGGACCAGATGGGTGAGGTCGAGTACGAACCCGGCGAGCCGAAGGGCACCAGCTGGCACCCGCACCGCGGCTTCGAGACGGTCACGTACATGATCGACGGCCGCTTCGCCCACCAGGATTCCCATGGCGGCGGCGGGATGATCGAGGACGGCGCCACGCAGTGGATGACCGCCGGCTCGGGCATCCTGCACATCGAGACACCACCGGCTGAGCTGGTCGAGAGCGGTGGCCTCTTCCACGGCATCCAGCTGTGGGTCAACCTGCCGAAGCGCGACAAGTTCACCGACCCGGCCTACCAGGCCATCGAGGGCAACCAGGCCACCCTGGTGAGTTCCCCTGACGGCGGCGCACTTGTCCGCATCATCGCCGGCAACGTCGGCGAGCACCGCGGCCCGGGTTCGACCCGCACCCCGATCACCCTGGCCCATGCCACGCTGCAACCGGGGGCTGCCCTGGACCTGCCGTGGAACCGGGACTTCAACGCCCTCGTCTACGTGCTGTCGGGACGCGGCACCGTCGGACCCGTCGGCAATCCGATCCAGCAGGGGCAGCTCGCGGTGCTCGGGCCCGGCGACCGCATCTCGCTGGCGGCAGCCGAGAACCAGGACTCCAACCGTCCCGCCCTCGAGGTGCTGCTGCTCGGCGGACAGCCGATCCGCGAGCCGGTCTTCCAGTACGGCCCCTTCGTGATGAACTCCAAGGCCGAGCTCGTCGAGGCGGTCGAAGACTTCAATGCCGGCAAGTTCGGACAGATCCCGCCCGGCGCACTGATGCCGCACACCGTCTGAGCCCGGGGATCCTCGTCCCCGGCAAGGGCCGCCGAGGGGAATCTTCCCCCGGCAGCCTTTCAGGGGGACAAACTCGGCGCACACCTGAGATCGTTGGTCACACGCCAACCATCGACAGGAGTCCACCGTGACGAACTCGGAGTTCTGGTCGACCGCCCGTGACCACATCATCCGCTACGGCGGCACGTTCACGCCCCGGATCATCGAGCGTGCACGTGGTTCGTACGTCTACGACAGCGACGGCACCGCCATCCTCGACTTCACCTCGGGGCAGATGAGTTCGATTCTGGGCCACGGCCATCCGGAGATCGTCGACGCAGTGCACACCGCGATGACCAACCTCGATCACCTGTTCAGCGGGATGCTCAGTCGTCCGGTCGTCGAGTTCGCTGCGGCGTTGTCCGAGACGCTGCCGACCGGGCTGGACAAGGTGATGCTCCTCTCGACCGGCGCCGAGTCGAACGAGGCCGCGCTCAAGATGGCCAAGCTCTACACCGGGAAATACGAGATCGTCTCGTTCGACCGCTCCTGGCACGGGATGACCTCCGGCGCGGCCGCGGCGACCTATTCGGCAGGTCGCAAAGGCTATGGGCCGCCGCCGCCCGGCAACTTCACCCTGCCGACGCCCAACGCCTATCGGTCACCGTTTCGCACGGCGGGCGACGACCACGATTGGCAGGGCGAACTCGACTACGGGTTCGACCTCATCGACCAGCAGTCCGCCGGGTCGCTGGCCGCCTGCATCGTCGAGCCGATCGTGTCTTCGGGCGGTCTCATCGATCTGCCGGTCGGGTATCTCGCAGCGTTGAAAGCCAAGTGCGACGAGCGCGAGATGCTCTTGATCGCCGACGAAGCGCAGACGGGTCTCGGACGCACCGGGGCGATGTACGCGTTCGAGCGGGACGGCGCGGTCCCCGACATCATCACGCTGTCCAAGACGCTCGGGGCCGGGCTCCCGGTCGCCGCGGTCGTGACGTCGGCGGAGATCGAAGAGCGTTGCCACGACCGCGGCTACCTGTTTTTCACCACCCACGTCTCCGACCCCCTCGCAGGCACTGTCGCGTCCACCGTGTTGCGCGTGGTGCAGCGCGACGATCTCGTCGGTCGTGCCGCCCGATCCGGAAAGCGACTGCGCGACCATCTCCTCGACCTGCAGTCACGGCACGACGTGATCGGCGACGTTCGCGGTCGCGGCCTGTTCCAGGGCATCGAACTCGTGTCAGACAGGCTGACCAAGGCGCCCGCCGACCAGCTCGGACAACGGGTCACCACCGCGTGCCTCGAGCGCGGTCTACATATGAACATCGTCCAGTTGCCCGGGATGGGCGGCATCTTCCGGCTGGCGCCGCCACTGAACATCAGCGACGACGACCTCGACCGCGCGATGGCCATCCTCGACAGTTCCCTGTCTGCGGCGATGAGGGCTTGATTCGCAGTCGCCTTGACACTTATGCCTATCTGTCTCATTGTTGGGACATGACCGCCCATCTGTCCCACCGCGCACCGTTTCGTCTCCTCTCCGGCGAGTCATGGCGGGAGCCGTGGCAGATGTACGCGGATCTGCGCGACCACGACCCGGTACACCGCGTGCACACCGACCATCCCGACAAGGACTTCTGGGTCCTCACGCGACACGCGGACGTGAGCCGGGCAGCTGACGACTGGCGCACGTTCACCTCCACCAAGGGGCTGACCGTCACCTACGGCGAACTCGAGAGCATCGGCCTTGCCGACAACCCGCCCATGGTCATGCAGGATCCGCCCCAGCACACGGATTTCCGGAAGTCGGTCGCGCGGGGCTTCACACCCAAACAGGTCGCCGAGGTCGAACCAGCGGTCCGGGAGTTCGTCACCGCGCGACTCGATCGGCTCATCGAATCGAACGGCGGCGACATCGTCGCCGATCTCTTCAAGCCACTGCCTTCGATGGTGGTCGCGCACTATCTCGGGGTGCCAGAGTCGGATCGGGCGGCGTTCGACGGGTGGACCGAGGCTGTCGTCGGTGCCGACACCTCCAACCTCGCGAAAGCGGGCGAAGCAGCCGCCGGTGCGATCATGGAGATGATGGCCTATTTCGGCCAACTCATCTCCTACCGCCGCGAGCACCCCGGCGACGACACCGTGTCGCATCTGGTGAAGGCAGGAGTCGCGGAGGACGGCAACACCGAGGGGTTGTTGTCGATCCTCGCCTTCACCTTCACCATGGTTGCCGGCGGCAACGACACCACCACCGGCTTGTTGGGCGGCGCGACCCAACTGCTCGCCGAGAATCCCGATCAGCGGGCGGAACTCGCGGCGAATCCGGCCCTGGCCGGCGACGCGGTCGACGAATTCCTGAGGTTGACCTCTCCTGTTCAGGGCCTTGCCCGCACCACCACAGCGCCCGTCGAGTTCGACGGCGGCACCGTCCCGGCCGACCGCAAGGTGTTGCTCGCCTATGGCTCGGCGAATCGGGATCCGCGCGCATACGGCCCTGACGCGGACGTCCTCGACATCCGTCGACGCCCCCGCTACATCATGTCCTTCAGCCGCGGCGGTCACCACTGCCTCGGCGCTGCCGCGGCCCGGATGCAGGCCAGGGTCGCCATCGAAGAGCTGCTGAAGCGATGCCCCGAGTACACGATCGATCCGGAGTCGGTCACCTACGCCCAGGGCAACTACGTCCGGCGCCCGCTGACCCTGGACTTTCACCCGTCGTCACCGAACCCTGCTGTGGGTCGATGACGTCGAGGACACCCTCCTGGCTCGGCAGTAACCGCTCTGCCATGGCGGCCAATCGCATCCTCGACGTGGCCGCAGACCTGTTCATCGCTCACGGCGTCGCGCCGGTCAACATGAATCAGATCGCCGCGGCGGCCGGATGCTCTCGGGCGACCCTGTACCGCTACTTCGCCTCTCGAGGCGACCTCTACATGGCCTTTGTGGAGCGGGAGGCGCGAGCCCTGTCGAAGACGATCGCCGACCGGGTCGCAGAGATTCCCGACCCACACGAACAGGTCACCGAGGCGATCCTGGCTGCGGTCGATGGAGTCCGAACCGATCCGGTGTTGCGGACCTGGTTCCTTCCCGAATCCGCGGCGCTCACCGGAGCGATCGGCACCTCGTCGGAGTTGGTGAACCGCATCGCGGTCGCATTCGTGAACGGCGGGGCATACGACTCCGGTGCCGAATCGAACCTGCAGGGCCGTTTCATGGTGCGAGTCATCTTGTCGCTGCTGATGACTCCGGGCGCCGACGCCACCGAAGAACGAGAGCTCGTGCGCCGCTTCGTCACCCCGTCGGTCCTCGGCCCGAACTGATTTCGCATCCCTGTCGGTAACGGTTATCATTAGCGTCTGTTCGGCGAAGTTCGCAGCAAGCCCTTGCGCGAATCGCCCACACACGACGTGAAAGGTTCTTCCCGATGCGCACCTCGACCCGATTCCTGGGGGTCACCGCGGCCCTGACCCTGGCCACCGGGGTGATCGCCGGATGTTCGTCCGACGACGCGGGCACCACCTCTGACGGCAAGGTCGACGTGGTCGCGTCCACTGACGTCTGGGGCGCGGTCGCCTCGGCGATCGGCGGCGAGCACGCGCAGGTCACCGCGCTCTACACCTCGCCGGACGGCGACCCACACGAGTTCGAGGCCAGCGCGAAGGACACGGCCAGGGTGTCCGACGCCGGCGTGGTCGTGCTCAACGGTGGTCACTACGACGCCTACATGGAAGAGGCCCCGAAGGGTCCCGATGCCATCGTCGTCAACGCGTTCGATCTGATGGAGGGCACCGAGCATTCCGAGGAGCAGGGGCACGATCATGCAGAGGGCGAGGCCCACGAAGAAGAGGGCCACGACCACGCCCCCGGTGCGGTCAACGAGCATGTGTTCTACAACCTGACGGTCGTCGGTGAGGTCGCGAACAAGATCGCCAATGCCCTGTCCGAGAAGGACAGTGCGAACGAGCAGTACTACCGCGACAACGCGGGGACGTTCAACGAGCAGATCGCGCAGCTCCAAACCCAACTCGCTGCGATCAAGGCCACCGACCCCGGCGCCCAGGTGGCGCAGACCGAACCCCTCGCCGGTTATCTGCTCGCCGAAGCCGGCCTCGAGGACGTCACGCCTGCCGGATTCCAGGATGCCGTCGAAGCCGGGCAGTCACCATCGGCCCGCGACGTCGCCGCGACCCAGGACCTGCTCCGCGACCGGAAGGTGCGGGCCCTCGTCTACAACACCCAGGCGGTCGACGAGGCCGCGAAAGCCCTACTCGACATCGCGAACACCGCAGGTGTGCCCGTCGTCGATTTCACCGAGACCCTCCCTGTCGGAGTCACCGACTACATCGCGTGGCAGCGGGCTAATGTTGAGACGCTGACGTCCGCCCTGGCGTCAGGCGCGCCCAGCAACCCCTGATCGATCCAACACCCCCGATCCGTCCAGCACCACCCGATGTAGGCAGCCCAGCAGATGACCCAGCCCGTACCGGCACCCGTTCTCGGCGAGCAGCGGCCCGCTGCCGTCACCATCAGCGGCGCCCGGCTGTCATTCGGGCAACGGGTGCTGTGGGACGACTTCGACCTGACCCTCGCTCGTGGCGAGTTCGTCGCGGTCCTCGGGCCGAACGGCTCCGGCAAGACCTCACTGCTGAAAACCTTGCTGGGTCAATATGAATTGGATGCCGGTTCGGTGACGGTCTCGGGCCGTACGCTCCGTCGCGGCGACAGCACCATCGGATACATCCCACAGCAGCAGACGCACGATGAGGGCGTACCGCTGCGGGGCCGTGATCTGGTCGGCCTCGGGGTCGACGGTCAGACCTGGGGATTGGGTTGGCGAAATCGAAAGCGCCGCACAGAGCTTGTCGACGACGCCATCGCCCAGGTGGACGCCCGCGACTTCGCCGATGCACCGCTGGGTCTGCTCAGCGGAGGTGAACAGCAGCGACTACGCGTGGCCCAAGCGCTGTCCGGAGATCCGACGGTGTTGCTGTGCGACGAGCCACTCCTGAGCCTCGATCCCGCCAACCAGGGCCGCGTAGCCGCCCTGATCGACCGGCGCAGGCGCGACCACGGCACCGCAGTGTTGTTCGTGACCCACGAGATCAACCCGATCCTGCCGTACGTCGACCGCGTCGTGTATCTCGTCGACGGCCGCTTCCGGATCGGGACACCCAATGAGGTCATGACGTCGGAGACCCTGAGCGAGCTGTACCAGACCCGTGTCGACGTCCTCCACGTCCAGGGCCGGCTCATCGTCGTCGGCGCAGACGAATCCGCGTGTCACGGAGACCATCACCTCATAGATCAGCAGTTCGCCGGCACCTCAGAGGTCGCTGAGTGAGCGCCACCTGGTCCGATTTCTTCGACTTCGGTGAGACCGCCAATCTGCTGGGATACCCCTTCGTACAGCAGGCGCTACTCGCCACCGCCCTGCTAGGCGTTCTCGGTGGCCTGCTCGGTCCGATGATCGTGAGCAGACAGATGTCATTCGCGGTGCACGGTACGAGCGAGCTGACATTCACCGGTGCAGCCGCAGCGCTCCTGCTCGGGTTCAGCGTCAACCTCGGCGGTCTGATCGGTGCCGTGATCGCCTCGGTGATCTTCGGATTGCTCGGAACCCGCGTCCGCGAGCGTGATTCGGTGATCGGCGTGGTGATGGCCTTCGGCCTCGGACTGGGGGTGCTGTTCATCGCGCTCTACGGACGCACCGGAACCGGCTTCAACCTCCTCACCGGCCAGGCCGTCAATGCGGGAGCAAAAGGTGTTGTGGCCGTGGTGATCACCACTGTCGTCGTGGTGGCGGTGATGTCCGTCATCTACCGACCCCTGCTGTTCGCCAGCACCGATCCGCGGGTCGCCGAGGCGCGCGGCGTGCCGATGAAACTGCTCTCCGTGGTGTTCGCCGTACTGCTCGGCGCCGCGGTCGCGCAAAGCGTTCAGATCATCGGTGCGCTATTGGTGATGTCGCTGCTCATCACCCCGGCGGCCGCCGCGATGAGGATCTCGTCGAATCCGACCGTTGTACTGGGGTTGTCGATTCTGTTCGGTGTGGTCGCGGCCGTCGGCGGCATCATCCTGTCGCTGGCACCTGCCCTGCCGCCGTCGGTGTTCGTCACCACGATCTCGTTCGCCATCTATCTGGTGTGCCGCGTGGTCGGCACGCGCCGTTCGAAGACGTCGGGTCGACGGCGCGTCCCGACCACCCGTTCGCTGCTCACATCCGGCGCCTGATCGGCCATCCCCCTCGACCGTGCCGAAACTCGCGCCGAGCGTGCCCTTTCGGCCGTCGAGCGTGCCCTTTCGGCCGTCGAGCGTGCCCTACTGGTTCGTTTCCGACGATGTCAGACCTCGCTGATATCCTGATTGCGGTCAGCTCCTTCTGAAGCGAAAAGGGTTGAGCCGCAATAAAATAAGTGTTCTCGAACGCTTGTGCGAATGCGGCAATCGCGGTAGTTTCAACTCATGAACTTGCGGGGGCTGTTCGAACACCTATCACCTATGGCGGCAGATGCACTTCTGCTCGCGCCGCTCGACGACCTGGCGTTGTCAGAGGAATTGCTGCAGGCAGTGCAGACGCCTCCGGCTGCCGCGCAACGCTACGTGGGCGGTGGTCGCGCGCTCAGCTCTGTTCCTTCGGTCGCTGCGTATGCCGTCGACGGGAACCCACCCATCAGATCCCACGCTCGGCGAACGCTGACCACCGAATCACTCGCCGCCTGAACCCTCCGGTCCCATAGAGACCACCACAGATTCACGAGAAACTACACACAGCGACGCAGTCCCGAGCTACTACCGCAGCACAGGTGAACTCCTGTGCAGCTCGAACATTGACAATTCCATAGTGTGAGCCCCGACGGGGCGAAGATCGGCTGGTGAGAGGGCCGCGGTCTATCCATCCCGTATCCAATCCGAGTCGCCTAAGCTCGTACTCGATTCGCGTACGGGACTCGAGGTCGGAAGGCAGGCCATGCGCTACCAGCTACTCGGCCCGCTCTCCGTTGTCCGGCGGGCAGGCAAGGGTGCCGTGTCGGTCGACCTCGGCTCGCCGAAGCAGCAGGCGATCCTGGCGATTCTGCTGGTCAATCGCGGCACCGTCGTATCCACCGACCGCTTGTCCGACGCGTTGTGGGGTGAGCAGGCACCGCCGAGCGCGACGTCGAGCCTGCAGGCCTACATCTCGAACCTGCGGCGAGCACTGCGCGATGATGCGGTCGGGACCTCACCCATCCGGCGGCAGTCGAACGGGTACATCATCGACGTCGCCGAGTCCGAGGTCGACGTCAGCGAGTTCCTCGACCTCGCCAACCAGTCCCGCCAGGCATCAGACGACGAGGCGTGGGCACTGGCCCTCGACACTGCCGAACGGGCGTTGATGCTGTGGCGCGGCGAGTTGCTCGTCGGTCAGCGCGACGAGGAGTGGGTGCACACCGAGGCCGCGCGTCTCGAAGAGATCCGCAGCGGGTGCCGCGAGGTCCGGATCACGGCACTGCTGGCGCTCGGCAGGCTGGCGCAGGCGCTCGCTGACGTCGTTGCGCTGCGAACGGACCAGCCCTACCGCGACCGCAGTGCGTGGTTGCACATTCTCGCGCTGCACCGCGCGGGACGTTCGGCGGAGGCGCTCGACGTCTACGCCGACCACGCCCGCCGACTCGACGGCGACCTCGGTCTCGAACCGAGCGCCGAACTCCGTGAACTCCAGGGTGCGGTACTGCGGCACGACCCCGAACTCGCGGCCTGGCCTCGTCGACCCAGTTGGTCGGGCGCGGGTGAACTGCGAACACCGGAACCCGATCCTGCCGTGGTTCATTCGACTGCGGCACCCGAGGTCCCCGCACCCGGTGGACTGGTCGGAAGAGTCCGCGAACAGGCGCTGATCGCTCAGCTTCTCGACGACGTCGTCGCCGGAGCAACGCGCTGGCTGATCCTGATCGGCCCGCCGGGTATCGGGAAAACTCGGTTGGCCGACGAGGCAGCCCGACGGCTGCAGTCGATGGGCGGTCGTGCGATCTGGGCGAGGAACCCCGAGGAGGGTGCGCCGGCGTGGTGGCCTGCGCGACAACTGGTGGACGCCTTGGGCACCGACCCTGCCGAGATCCTTTCCACCCCAGACGATGTCGACGCCGACACCGCCCGCTTCACCGCCTACGACCGGATCCAGCGGGTGCTCGAGGAAGGTGCGGCCGCGTCCCCTCTCGCCGTCGTGGTCGACGACGCGCAGTGGGCCGACTCGATGTCGGTCGGCGCCCTCGCGTCGATGGCAACCTCCGCTCACCACCATCGGATCGCCTTCGTGATCACGCTCCGCGAGGGAGAGCATCATCCCGCGATCGGACGTCTGCTCAGCGCGGTCGCGCGCGCCACCGGCAACCGCCAGATCGTGGTGCCGGCTCTCGACGACGAGGAGGCCTCCGCCCTGGCAACGCAGACGGCGGGCGGTGAACTGACCGACGACGAGGTCGTCCGCCTGGTTCGCCGGACCGGGGGCAACCCGCTGTTCGTGTCCGAGTATGCACGGCTGTCCCGCGAAGAACGCAACACGGGCGAACTGCCGCTGGCGGTACGTTCGGTGCTCGGGCTACGTCTGGCCGGTCTCGATCCAGAGGTGCTCAAGACGCTCCGGATGGCGGCGATCATCGGCGACACCATCGACATCGGCGTGCTGTCCCGGACCATCGACCTCGATATCGACTCGCTGGCAGATCATCTCGACGAGGCCGCCGACGAACGGATCATCACCGCTGCACCCGGCAGCGGTGGGTACACATTCGCGCACGGCCTGTTGCGCGAGGAGGTGCTGGCCCAGATGCCCGCGCTGCGCCGAAAGCGGGCGCACGCGAGAGTTGCCGAAGTGTTGACCGAAAGTGTCGGCGCCGATGTGCTGACCAGGCGGGCACAGCATCTGGTGGCTGCGCTGCCTCTCGTCGATCCCGGGGATGCCGTGGCCGCCTGCGCCGGCGCGGCCACCGACTCCGCGAGCCGGTGGAACTCCGAGGCCGCTGTGTACTGGTGGCAGCAGGCTCTGGCTGCCTACGAACTACTGCCTGCCGCCGAGCAGACCGACGAGCAGCGCGACGAGTTGACCGTCGCACTGCTCGAGGCGCTTTCGCGGTCCGGGCGTGGGCAAACCGTGCTCGAAACGGTCGAGACGGCGCTGACGGTGGCGGTTCGAGCCGAAAAGCCCTCGACTGTCGGGAGACTCGCGGGCTCGCTGCTGCGCTCCGGGGGCGGCTGGCCGTGGGTCTCACCGACGAAGGACCCCACCCCACTGCTGCTGTTGCTGGCCAGGGCCGAGCAGGTGGTCGCCGACGACCCAGCCGCCCGGGCCCAGGTCCTGGGGGCCCTCAGCGTCGGCCACAGCTACCATCCGGATCCAGCACTTGCTCCCGAATTGATCAGGCGGGCACAGGAATACGCCGCAATCGCCATTGATCCCGACATCACCGCCGAGGTCATGATGGCGTGGTTGATCACCTTCTCCGGGGTGTCGACCCATGCCGACGAGGTCATCACGGTCATCGGCGAACTGTTGACCTTCGAGCACCACCAAGCGCGGTTCGACGCGGTCATCGCCCATTCGATCGCAACGATGGCCGCGTACACCCTCGGCGAC
The DNA here is from genome assembly GCF_002095435.2 of Williamsia sp. 1138. Classification (GTDB taxonomy): domain Bacteria; phylum Actinomycetota; class Actinomycetes; order Mycobacteriales; family Mycobacteriaceae; genus Williamsia. Next base: position 128,772 of record NZ_MJEJ02000045.1, on the reverse strand, counting down.
ATCGCAGCGGTGCAGGACCATCTACAGCAGGCCATCGCGGGCAGCGAAGAGCTGAGCCTGCCCATCTTGCGTGCACAGTTGCGATGGATGGAGGTGGTGGTGGCGGTCTGGCACGGCGACTTCGAGCGTGCGGAACACCACCAGTCCATTGCCAAACGGGTTCACGAGCAGACCGAGCTCTACGTGACCGGCCAGTCGACGATGTCGCTGATGGGTCTGCGACGCGAACAGGGCACGCTCTCGGAGGCCGAGACCACCATCGCCCGCGACCTGATCACCGACGTGGCCGCCAGCCCCACCGATACGAACATGCTCGGGGTGATCGCAGCGGGGATGGCGACCATCGCCGGCGCACCGCTCGACCGCGATCTCGCCGATGCCTTGGTTCGGCAACGCCAAGCCACCCGCGGCGCGCACGTCTGGTTCACCCTGGGTCACGCCGTGGCGCTGGCCCACGTCGTCGCCGACTTCGACTTGATCGAGCACGTGTCCGATTTCATCGCCGAACTCGAGCCGTTCACCGACGGTGTCGGCGCAATCGGGCAACTCGCCGCCGTCGGCCCGGTGGGACTGGCCCTCGCCCGGCTGCACATGCTGATCGGGAATGATTCGGCGGCAAGGGAATCGGTTGCCGCCGCTACGCGGATCGCCGAACGGTCCGGCGGCACGCCGTCCCTACTTCGCTGCCAGGTCCTCGACTGGCAGCTCCGTCGGCCAGACGAACGACGTCCGAACGAACTCACCGACCTTGCCGAACGCGCGCGGGCACTCGGCATGATCGGCCTGGCACACGAGGTCGACGCCCTGCGTGAGCAGGCCTGACCGTTCTCCACCGTGACCGCCGGGCATCGAGCTCAGCTGCAGCCGGCCCACGGCCCCCACCGACGACAACCACGCCGACCGATCGCCTTGTCGCCTAGGCTCCGAAGTCATGCGCTATCAGCTACTCGGACCTCTGCGGGTGGCCCGTGCCGACAGCGCGCATTCCGCCGGCGCAGCACAGGAGGTTGATCTCGGTTCGCCGAAGCAGCGAATGGTGCTGGCGCTGCTGCTGATCCACCGCGGCACCGTCGTGTCCACCGACCGACTGACCGAAGCACTCTGGGGTGAGAGGCCCCCACCGAGCGCCGCCTCCAGCCTCCAGGCGTACATATCCAACCTGCGTCGCGCCCTGCGCAGTGACTCCGCGGGCTCGTCCCCCATTCGCAGGCAAACACCCGGGTACGTCTTGGACGTTCCCGCCGGCGAGGTGGACGTCGCCGAGTTCACCGACGCCGCGGCCACCGCGCACAGATGCGCGCTGGCCCATGATTGGCAGCATGCCCTCGACGCGGCGGACCACGCCCTGTCGCTGTGGCGGGGTCCCCTGCTCAGCGGCATGGCCGATGAAGAATGGGTCCGGCTCGAGGCCCGCGGACTCCAGGAGATCCGCGGCGACTGCCGCGAGAACCGGATAACCGCATTGCTCGCGGTGAACCGGATCGCCGACGCACTCGTCGAGGTGACCACCCTGCGTGAAGTCCAACCCTTCCGCGATCGCAGTTGCTGGCTACACATGCTCGCCCTGCACCGGGCGGGCCGCTCCCCGGAGGCCCTGGAGATCTTCACCGAACACTGCGATCGCCTCGACGCCGAACTCGGCCTCGAACCGGGAACCGAACTGCGCGAGCTGCAATCGGCCATCCTGCGACACGATCCGGAGCTCGCTGCGTGGCCGCGCAGACCTGGCTGGTCGGGTGCGGCCGAGCTGCAGTCGCCACGTGCCGCACGTCCCGTCGGTGAGACCGCCGTCGACGTCACCACAGCTCCTCGCAGCAGCCCGATCGTCGGTCGTGCCCGCGAAATCGAGCAGATCGACCGATTGCTCGCCGACGTCGCCGCAGGCGGCACCCGGTGGATGATCCTGATGGGACCGCCCGGGATCGGGAAGACCCGGCTGGCCGAGGAAGCAGCCGCGCGCCTCCGCGAGGTGGGTGGTCGCGACGTGTGGGCGCGTAGCCCCGAGGAAGGTTCACCGGCCTGGTGGCCGGCCCGGCAGCTGGTCGGCGCACTCGGCGGCGACCCGGATGAGGTGTTGTCGATCCCCACCGACGTCGATCCCGACACTGCACGCTTCACCACCTATGAGCGGGTGCAACGCGTCGTCGAGAACGCAGCCGCGTCGGCGCCCCTGATGGTCGTGATCGACGACGCCCAATGGGCGGATCCGATGTCGCTCGGCGCACTCGCCTTCATGGCCACGGCCCTGCGTGGACATCGGGTGGCCGTGGTGGTCACGATCCGTGACGGCGAGGGCAACGCGGCGCTCGGCAGGCTGAGCAGCGCGGTCGCGCGGGGTGAGGGCAGTCGCCAGATCGTGGTGCCTGCATTGGGCGCCTCGGACATCGAGGCGCTGGCAACCCAGGTTGCGGGCGAGGCCATCGGCGAACGTGAGATCGAGGTGCTGGCAGCGCGCACCGCGGGCAACCCCCTGTTCATCTCTGAATACGCCCGGTTGTCGAGCCGGGAACGGCTGCGCGGCGAGATCCCGCTCGCCGTCCGCTCCGTGCTCGGCCGCCGACTTGCCGGGCTCGGCGTCGAGGTCCTGACGATCTTGCGGACCGCGGCGGTGATAGGCGACGACATCGACATCGCTCTCCTCTCTGCCACAACGCAACTCGACATCGACGAGCTCGCCGACCACCTCGACGCCGCGGCCGATGACCGGATCATCGTGCCCGCGCCCGGAGTCGACGGTTACACCTTCGCGCACGGGCTGCTGCGCGAAGAGATACTCGCGGGCATGCCGCCGCTGCAGCGGAAACGGACCCACGCCCGGGTTGCCGCCGCCCTCGAGAGCGGCGGCCTCGGCGCCGACCTGCTCAGCCGTCGTGCCACCCATCTGCTGGCCGCACTACCGCTCGTCGATGTCGGCGAGGCGGTTCAGGCCTGCCGGGCCGCTGCCGAGGAGGCCGCCGATCAATGGAGTTCGGAGACCGCAGCCCTCTGGTGGCAACGAGCCCTCGACACGTATGACTCGATGCCGCACCAACGTTCGGTCGACATCGAACGCGACGAACTGATGCTCTCGCTACTCGAGGCCCTCTCTCGGGCCGGCCGGGGACAGACCGTACTCGACACCGTCGAGTCGCAGTTGGTCGCGGCGATGCGGGCCGGACGCACTGCGACCGCGGGGAAGCTGGCGGGCTCACTCCTGCGCTCGAGTGGTGGATGGCCCTGGCTGGCGCCCAGCGAAGATCCCGGCCCGCTGCTGGCTGTCCTCGAACAACTCGACGGTTTTGTTGCTGACGACCCCGTTGCCCACGCCCAGGTCCTCTGCGCCCTCAGCGTCGGTCACTGTTACAACCCCGACCCCGACGTCGCAGCCGGGTACATCACCAGGGCGATGGATCTGGCAGCCGAGCTCGGTGATCGCGATGTCACCGCAGAGGTGTTGATGGCGCGGTTGATCACCTACTCCGGTGTCGCGACCCACAGCCATCAGGTGCCGGAACTGATCGAGCAACTCTTCACGCTCGGTCATCGGCAGTCCCGGGTGGACACGGTGATCGCCCACTCGATCGCCACCATGGCCACGATGAATCTCGGCGATGTCGACGCCGCCGCCGGACATCTGCGGCACGGCATCGAGGGCAGCGAAGACCTCGGCCTACCGGTGCTGCGGGCACAGCTGCGGTGGATGGAGGCGGTGATCGCCTTGTGGCGCGGCGATTTCGCCGAAGCCCGCCGCCACCACGAGATCGCCGCGCACGTCCACGAACAGACCGAACTGTATGTGGCGGGCAGTGGCATGGTCGCCACCATGGCCCTGTCCCGCGAGCAGGGCCTGGTGACCGTGGGTCCCGTCTCGGACGAAGCCGAACTGCTGCAATGGATTCGGGGGCTGATCTCCGCCGGCGGCGACACGGGGCTGGCAGGGGTGGTGGCTGCCGGCGCGGCGACCACGACCGGCACGCCGGTCGATCGTGACCTCGCCGACGCGATGGTCCGGCAGTGGCTCGCCGTGCGTACCGCCCACGTCTGGACCACACTCGGGCACGCCGTCCTGCTGGCCCATCTCGTCGCCGACCACGAACTCATCGAACACGCCGACGCATTCCTGACCGAACTCGAGCCCTTCGCAGACCGGATCGCGATCATCGGTCAGGTGGGGGTCGTCGGACCGGTCGCGCTCGCGCTCGCGCGCCTGCACGCCTGCGCCGGTGACCTCGACCGCGCCCACCGGTTCAACGATCAGGCTCGCACCCTCGCGGTGGACACCGGCGGGGTCCCCTCGGCGCTGCGGTGTCGGTTACTCGACTGCTCGCTGCAGGCGCCGTCAGACGCACGAACGTGCGAACTCGACGAGATTGCGCGCGCCGCCCTCGCGCTGGGCATGAATGGCCTGGTCACAGAGGTACAGCGAGTGACGTCCTCGGCGTGAATGGCGCCCGCTTTCTTGAAACATTCTTGGATGGACAGACCAAGAACCCACCAAGGGCCTCGGCGCATGCTGACTTTCATCAGCTCACCGACCATTGATGAAAGGCCAGCCGCTCATGACCATCTCGCCCCCGACCCCCCACAGCACCAACGCCGACCCCACCGCCGAATTGCAGGCAGCAGTGGCCGGCCTGGTCACCCGCCCGGGCGAACCCGGATCCGAACGAGCGATCCCCTTCAACGTCGCGGTCCCGGTCGATCCCTGCGCGATCGTGTTCCCCGAGTCCGCAGCCGACGTCGCTGCGACGCTTCGGATCGCCGAACGCCACGGCCTGACCGTCGGGGTGCAGTCGACCGGGCACGGGGCGCTGCCGATCGACAGGAGCACCATCCTCGTACACACCGCCGGCCTCGGTGGGCTCGACATCGACGTCGCGGCCAGGACAGCACGAGTGGGCGCCGGCGTGCGCTGGCAGCAGGTCATCGACGCGGCCGCCCCGCACGGGCTGGCGGCCCTCGCCGGTTCGGCACCCGGGGTCGGGGTGATCGGCTTCCTCACCGGAGGGGGCATCGGCCCCCTCGTCCGCAGTGTCGGTCTCTCGTCCGACCATGTCCGTTCCTTCGAGCTCGTCACCGGACAGGGCGAGATCCTGCTCGTGTCCCCTGAGAACCACGCCGAACTCTTCTGGGGGCTGCGTGGCGGCAAGGGCACACTCGGCATCGTCACGTCGGTGGAGATCGACCTGCTGCCGATCTCCGAGATCTACGGCGGGGCAATCTACTTCGACGGATCCGATGCACCGGCCTTGTTGCGGGCATGGCGCGAGTGGAGCGTCGACCTACCCGAACACGCCACCACATCCATCGCTTTCTTGCAGCTGCCGCCGCTCCCGGCCGTTCCCCCGCCGTTGGCGGGCAAGCTCACCTTCGCCGTCCGATACGCATCCCTGGCCGAACATGCAGACGCGGAAGCGCTGATCGCGCCGATTCGCGCGGTCGCCGAGCCGTTGATCGACATCGTCGGCCCGATGCCCTACGCAGCACTGGGAGCGATCCACGCAGATCCGGTCGACCCGATGCCCGTACACGAGGACAGCACCCTGCTCGGAGAGTTCGGTGATGAAGCGGTCGAAGCCCTGATCGCCCTGGCGGGCCCGAACGCGCAGTCCCCTCAGGTCGTCGTCGAGGTGCGGTTGCTCGGTGGCGCGATGTCGCGGCCTGCAGCCCAGCGCAGCGCTTTCTGCCACCGCGGAGCGGCCTACAACCTGACGACGATCGGGGTGCTGGCGCCGCCGATCGCCGAACACGTCGCGCCCCACGCCGCTGCCATCATGGACTCCGTCGCGCCGTGGTCGATGGGTCAGCTGCCCAATTTCTCCCCCGGCAGCGATCCGGCGCGACTCGCCCGTTGCTACGACGAGGACACCCTCGCCTGGCTCAGTGCACTCGCCGACCAGCACGATCCGGCGGGAGTCCTGCGGGTCGGACAGGTCGTCCGGGCGATCAGTCCTGCCTGACCGCTGCCCTGGCCGGGATCAGGGAATCTGTTCCTCCGCCCCGCCGGGATTGCAGCGGGACGCGACCATCTCCGCGTCGGTGACCACCGGACGCCACGGCTCCAGGTTCCAGCTCGTCTTGTCCGGTGCGACGATCCTCGCGAACCGCCAATGGCAGGCGAACTGCTCACGCATCCCGGGACTGTCGGCGGTGGGATCGAGGGCCACCACCTCGGCCCACGCGGGGTCGAGGCCAGTTTCACCCTGGACGTATCGGCCGGACTCGGTCGGGAAGACCTGCAGGCTCGGGCCCTGCTCGGTGGTCGCCCACGCGACCCGATCGATGAACGGTGCGACGTAGACCGGCTGCGCAGGCGTCGGCGTGAACGCGGTAGGCGCGATGGTCGTCGAGGTGGTGGTGGTCGTGTTCATGATCGATCGATCGGCGGACGCGGTCTCGTCGCCGCAGCCACCGATTGTCAGCACCGCCAGAACCAGGCCCGCCGCGACTACGCCACGTCTCAAAAGATGACCCGGGTGACCATTTCCAGGACCAGCGCGGGTTTGCTGCCACCCTCGACCGCGATGGTCTGGGTGAAAGTGTTCTGGAGTGCACCGTCTCCGAGGTCGGTCGCCTCGGACAGGGTGCTGGTCAGCTGGATGGCCGAACCCACGAGCACCGGCGAGGGGAAACGGACCTTGTTGCTGCCGTAGTTGATGCCCATCTTGACGCCCTCGAACTTGTAGATCTGGGCGCTGAGGTACGGAACGAGGGACAGGGTCAGAAAGCCGTGCGCGATGGTCCCGCCGTACGGACTCTCTTTCTTGGCCCGGTCGACGTCGAGGTGGATCCATTGATGATCGCCGGTGGCCTCGGCGAACTGGTTGACCCGCTCCTGCGAGATGGTCAGCCACTCGCTCTTGCCGATCTCGGTCCCGACAGCGGCCAGGATTTCTTCAGCCGACGTGAAAACCCGCATCAGACGTTCTCCATCTCCTCGGTTGCCTTCGCCGAACCGGGGATCTTGGCGGCATAATCGCCGAACCCGGACCACGCCTCGCGACGTGCCCGCCACGGGTCGACCTCCACATAGGAATGCCGATCGAAGATCCGGGTAGCCCGGACCTTCGGAGTGTACCTGGGCCAACTTTCCAGCGGTTCACCGGTTTTGGCGAACGAGAGCCACTGATCCTGCATCTCCGACGTGACCCGCAGGGCGTCACGACGGTCGCCGACCGCGGTCAGCAATCGACCGGCCCGGCCCCGGTATATCCCGAAGACGGCCAGCAACTCGGACGCGTGGGTGGCCCCGAGCCCCAGCCACTTCATCAGACGCGGCGCGAAGTCGTAGCGATAGGCGTACGTCGGGGCATGCTCGGAGTGGCCCTGGGTGACCGCGATCGTACCGACCCAGAAGATGTAGTCGCCGCCGAACTGCACCATGTTCCGCGAGGTCAGCTTTTCCCCGTAGGAACCGGTGATCCGCTCCTGCGCATCGGGTTCGGTGTTCGCGAACATCGCCGAGATGGACTCCTCCGTCGACAACATCCCATCCGGGAGGCGCTTGAAGAGGGTGCCCTCGTTTCGGTTGGTCCCGATGATCATCGGGACCTGATGTGCCGACCCCTGCGAGAATGCCTCCACCGGGGAGACCGGAAGGTAGTCACCGTCGACGACCGGACCGTACGGCAGCAGACCGGGTGTGTCCTTGGTGACCCAGCGCGCGAGACGGTGCCCGGCACGGCCGATCTGCGCAAGGGAAGCCGTGGTCAGCGCCGTGACCACATCGTCGACACCCATGTCGGCGCACAACAACTCGGTGAGCTTGCGGGCCCACCGATCTGCGTAGTGTTTGTGCAACGTGAGCATCGGGGCCGAACTCTCGGCGATCGCGCGGTGGAAGAGCCCACCGGCCGCCGGGGTCGCCATCAGCGTGGTGACCGCATTGCCGCCCGCGCTCTCGCCGAAGATCGTCACGTTGCCGGGGTCGCCACCGAACTCTGCGATGTTGTCGCGCACCCATTCGAGCGCCTTCACCTGATCACGCAGACCCAGATTCGACTCGAAGACCCGATCCTCCGTGGAGAACTGGCTGAAGTCGCCGTAACCCAGCGGTCCGAGCCGGTAGTTCATCGACACGAAGATCACGTCGCCCCGTTTGGCCAGGTCGTGGCCGTAGTAGAGCGGAGTCGCCGTGGAACCCAGGATGTACGCACCGCCGTGGATGAACACCATCACCGCCCGCGGCTTGTCCGACGTCCGGCCGGGCGCCACCACGTTGATGATCAGCGAGTCCTCACTCACCGGCTGATGCTTTCCGCGCTCGACGACGGCGTATTTCGGGTTCTGCGGAGCCGCGTTGCCGAAGCTGTCGGCGACCAGCACCCCGCTCCACGGAATCGCCGGTTCCGGTGACCGGAACCGCAGGTCACCGACGGGAGGGGCGGCGTAGGGAATTCCTCGCCAGCGAATGAAATCCCCGTCTCGGACACCGTCGACGACACCGTCGGACAGGGTCACCTTCGTGCTTGCACTCACCATGTTTTCGACCCTATCGGTCTGATAGCGGGCGCTCGCCCGCTATGGGTTGATTTGGGCGGTCGATTGTCCGGCTTTCTGCAAAGATCGACGACATGAGCACCGAGTACACCGGATACGTGAAAATCAACCATCCAGTTCCCGACACGGAGATCTGGCACCAGGTCGACGGTGACGGCGCCCCTGTCGTCCTCCTGCACGGTGCGTTCTCCGCGGCGGCCGACTGGGGTGGCCAATACCGGCCGATCGTCGACGCCGGATTCAAGGTGTACGTACCCGAACGCCACGGCCACGGGCACAGCGCGGACGTCATGGACGAGTTCCACTACGAGGCGATGGCCGACGAGACCATCGTCTATCTCGATGAGGTCGTGGGCGGCCCGGCTCACCTCGTCGGCTGGAGTGACGGCGCCGTCATCGCATTCCTGGTCGCTCTCAAACGACCCGATCTGGTGAATCGCATGGTCGTGCTCGGGCAATACCTGAACTCATCCGGCCGCGCCGCCGGCGGACTCCTCGACAGCATCGACGACATCAACTCCGAGATCGTGCAATTCCTCCGCCCTGATTACGCCGCGGCCGCGCCTGAAGGGGACGACCATTTCCCTGTCGTATTCGAGAAGACCACCACGATGATCGCGAACGAACCCGAAATCGCGCTTACCGATCTCAGTGTCATCACCGCACCGACTCTGGTGATGCAGGGCGATCACGACGAAGTGACCCTCGAGCACAGCGCGGAAATCGTCGGGGTTTTGCCCAACGCCCGGCTTGCGGTCTTGCCTGGTACGCATCTCATTCCGATCGAAACCCCCGGCGTTGTCAATCCGGTCATCATCAATTTCCTCAATGGTGATCCGGCCTAAGGTCTTTGCCGGTAACGGGTGCCCTACCCCGATACGATCACCAGAGCAGTCATCCGAACTGCCTGAAAAACGACCCGAGATGGGGCCCCGTAGCCGTGACAGAAAATACCGACTCGAATAAGACGACAGTTCCCCCACCGGTCGAACTATCGAAATCCCGCCGCATCCTCTCGTCATTTCTCGATTCGCCTTTCGCGGGTATGTCGCCATGGATCCTGATGGCCCTCATCAACGGGCCCGGACGCTTCGAGGAGGCGGCCGCGGCCGCATTCGGCCTCTCACTGCTGTTCGTGATCGGTGGTCATCGCCGCGGCAGCAAGATAAAACTGCTCGAGGTATTCGACGTCACCTACTTCGCGGCCATGGTTCTGCTGGCCCAGTTCGCGTCGGCGGGCACGGTCGACTGGCTCGAGCGCTGGGGCGGCGAGATGACCAACATCGCGCTGGTTTCCTTCGCGCTCGGGTCGATCATCATCCGGCAGCCGTTCACCATCCAGTACGCCAAAGAACAGGCCCCTGAAGAACTGTGGAAGAACCCACTGTTCCTCCACATCAACTACATGATCACCTGGTCGTGGGTGATCGGGTTCGGTGTCGCCGCAGCAGCCGGCTTCTACGGTGATGCGGTCCTCGACGACAGCGGCAACTTCTGGACGGGATGGATCATCCAGCTCGCCGGAACGATCTTCGCGCTGTCGTTCACCGAGTTCTATCCCGACTACGCCACCGACCGTGCGGCACAGAAGCGCGGCGAGCCCGTGAGCCCGCAGTCCTTGGCCCGGCTGTGGGATTGGGTTCCGATCTTCGTGATCGTCACCGGTATCGCTGGACTGGTCACCGATTCGCTCAGCACGACGGTGGGCGTCAGCATCGCCGTCGGCGGCGTCATCCTGAAGGTTGCGATGGCGAAACTGCTGCCCGAAGACAAGAAGAGCGCGCCCACGACCTGACCCCCCGCCTCTCCCGAAATGGGTCCTTTTGGCGAAGCCGACCTGCGGCTTTGTTCGCCAAAAGGACCCATTTTCGGGGGTCGGGAGGGGGCTAGGAGCGGCGCTGCCTCGCGAATTCTGCGAGAACAACACCTGCCGCAACAGAGGCGTTGAGGCTCTCGACGTCGCCGGCCATCGGGATCGACAGGATCGAGTCGCAGGACTCACGCACCAGGCGCGAGAGGCCTTTGCCTTCCGAGCCGACGACGATCACCGTCGGGCCCGAGCCGTCGTAGTCGTCGAGCGTCACATCACCGTCGGCGTCCAGACCGACGAGCTGAACACCCGTTTCGGCCCATTCCTTCAGGGTGCGGGTCAGATTGGTGGCCTGGGCCACCTGTAGCCGAGCGGCGGCGCCTGCGCTGGTCCGCCAGGCGACGGCGGTCACCGACGCGCTGCGCCGAGCGGGGATCACCACTCCGTGTCCACCGAACGCGGCCACCGAACGGATCACCGCGCCGAGATTGCGGGGATCGGTGATGTTGTCGAGCGCCACCAGCAAGGGAGGCTGTCCCGAATCGATCGCGTACTGCATCAGATCGGTCGGGTGGGCATAGCGGTACGGCGGGACCTGCAGGGCGATCCCCTGATGCATGCCGTTGGTGCTCATCCGGTCGAGTTCGGGTTTCTGGACCTCGAGGATCGAGATACCCATGTTCCCGGCGAGCTGTACGGACTCGGAGACGCGCTCGTCGGCGTCGCCGCCGAGGACCACGTACAGCGCCGTCGCGGGCACCTGGGCACGCAGGCATTCGACCACCGGGTTGCGGCCGAGCACGTACTCGGGCTGCTCGGTCAGGGTCTTGCCGCGCGGTGTCCGGCCGCCGGAGGTCGCATTGCTCCTGGCGGCGGCCTTGGCCTTCTTGTGAGCCTGATGGTAGGTCCGGTCAACGGCTTTCGGGGTGGCACCCCTGGCTTCGAGACCACGGCGACGCTGACCGCCCGAGCCGACCGACTGGCCTTTTTTGGTGCCGTCCTTACGGACCGCGCCCTTACGTCGTGAATTGCCGGCCATCAGCCAACCACCTTCCGCTGAATGTGCCTTGTGGCCTGCCGATCATCGGCCTGCCTCTGAATTGTCTTTCTTCTCGGTCAACGACCACTGCGGGCCATCGGGGGTGTCGGTGACCTCGATGCCCGCCCGTGCCAACCGATCTCGCACCTCGTCTGCAACCGCCCAGTTCTTCTCCGCCCGCGCGGTGGTGCGCCGGTCGAGCTCGGCCCGCACCAGCACGTCGAGCGCATCGGTCATGTCGGTGTCGCTGCCACCGTCAGCCCAGTGCTCGGCAAGCGGGTCGACACCGAGGATGTCGAGCATCGCCCGCACCGATGACGCCGATTCGAGTGCGGTCGTATGATCGCCGTTCTCGAGCGCGATGTTGCCGGTCTTGACCATTCCGTGGACCTGCGCCAGGGCAGCCGGGACCCCGAGGTCGTCGTCGAGCGCCGCCGCGAACTCCGCAGGCACCTGCCCGACTGGAACAGGCCCGACGCGCGAAACAGTCCGATGCACAAAAGATTCCAAGCCTCGGTACGCCTTGGCAGCGTCTTCGACGGCATGTTCGGAGTATTCGAGCATCGACCGGTAGTGGGCACTGCCGAGGTAGTACCGGAGCTCGACAGCCCGAAAGCGTTGCAGCATGGCGGGAATCGCGACGACGTTGCCCAGGGACTTCGACATCTTCTCGCCGCCCATGGTGACCCAGCCGTTGTGCAACCAGTAGCGCGCGAACGGATCTCCGGCACCATGGCTCTGCGCCAGCTCGTTCTCGTGATGCGGGAATACGAGATCCATCCCGCCACAGTGGATATCGAACTCCGGACCGAGCAGCGACGTCGCCATGGCCGAGCATTCGAGGTGCCAGCCCGGCCGGCCGCGTCCCCACGGGGTCGGCCACGACGGCTCGTCGGGTTTCGCGCTCTTCCACAAGGTGAAGTCGCGGGCGTCGCGCTTACCGGTGCCGGCGCTCTCTCCTTGGTGGACATCATCGAGTCGGTGTCCGGACAAGGACCCGTACTCGGGCAGGCTCAACACGTCGAAGTAGACGTTGCCTTCGGAGGCATACGCATGCCCGCGTTCGATGAGCCGCTCCATGTACTCGACCATCTGGGTGATGAAGCCGGTGGCCCGCGGTTCGGCCGACGGCGCCAAGACGCCCAATTGGTGGTAGGCCCAGTTGAACTCGCGTTCGTGGGTCGCGGCCCACTCCCACCACGGGCGCTCGTTCTCAGCCGCCTTGCGGAGGATCTTGTCGTCGATGTCGGTCACATTGCGTACGAATGCCACGTCGAAGCCCTTGTACGCCAACCAGCGCCGTAGGACATCGAAAGCGATCCCGCTGCGGACGTGCCCGATGTGCGGAACCCCCTGGACCGTGGCGCCACAGAGGTACACCGAAACATGACCGGGACGCAACGGCGTGAATTCACGCACGTCTCGGGTGGCGGTGTCGTACAGGCGCAGGGTCACGATCCGCAATCTTACTTGTCGAGTAACAGGGCTGTGGCCACGGCAGCAATCCCCTCACCGCGGCCGGTCAAACCGAGACCGTCGGTGGTGGTGGCGGATACCGAAACCGGTCCGCCGAGCAACTCGCCGAGAACCTGCTGGGCCTCGGCGCGTCGGGGTCCGATCTTGGGGCGATTGCCGATGACCTGGACCGCAGCGTTCCCCAGTGTGAATCCCGCTGCTTCGAAGAGCTCCCGGACATGCGTGAGCATCCTGGCGCCACTGACCCCGTCCCATTCCGGCCTGCCGGTACCGAACACCGAGCCGAGGTCACCGAGCCCAGCAGCCGAGAGCACCGCGTCACAGAGAGCGTGAACAGCCACGTCGCCGTCGGAGTGGCCTTCGCACCCGTCGTCGTCGGGGAACAGCAACCCTGCCATCGCGCACGGTTTGCCCACGGCGATCGGGTGTACGTCGGTCCCGATACCAACCCTCATGCACTGGCCCGTTCGTGTAGGAGCCACGTCGCGAGCTTCAGGTCCCACGGCGTGGTGATCTTGAAAGCCATCGGATCGCCGGGGATGACGCGCACCGGGGTGCCCTGCGACTCGACCAGGCCGGCGTCATCGGTGAAGTCGGCAGTCGCTGCGGCATAGGCGGCGCCGAGCATGGCCGAATCGAAACCCTGCGGGGTCTGCACGGCCCGGAGAGGTACGCGGTCAACCGTGCCGGTCACCGCACCTGCGAGATCGACGGACTTGATGGTGTCGACGACCGGCAACCCCGGAACGACTGCGGGTGCTCCGGCCGTCACGGCCGCGACGACGTCGGCAAAAAGAGATGGAGGGGTCAGAGCACGGGCAGCGTCATGGACGAGCACCACGTCGGACGGAGGCGCCGCAGCCAGGGCGGCACGCACGGAGTCAGAGCGCTCCGCACCACCGGCGACCACGATCACCTCGGGGAATTGAGACTGCACCTGCTCGACGAGGTCGATCGGTACAGAGAGAACCAACGCGTCGACGACCCCGCTGGCCTGCACACCACGCACCGCGTGATGCAACATGCTGTGACCGGCGAGGTCGACGAATGCTTTGGGAAGTCCCGCGCCGAGCCGCTCTCCGCGGCCGGCGGCCGGGATCAACGCGACTGTGGACACCAGAACCTTGCTGCTTCGGTCAGGAAGCGGCGGCGAGAACCTCATCGAGGATGATGGAGGCTTTCTCGTCGTTGGTGTTCTGTGCCAACGAGAGCTCGTCGACCAGAACACGGCGAGCGCGGGTCAGCATCCGCTTCTCACCTGCGGACAGACCACGGTCCTGCTCGCGACGCCACAGGTCGCGCACGATCTCGGCGACCTTGATGATGTCGCCCGAGATGAGCTTCTCCTGATTGGCCTTGAACCGGCGCGCCCAGTTCGTGGGCTCCTCGGTGTGCGGCGCCCGGAGGACGTCGAAAACCTTACCCAGACCCTCTTCCCCGACGACGTCGCGGACACCCACATACTCGAGCTTCGTGGATGGAATCTGAACCGTCATGTCACCATCGGCCACCTTCAGAACGAGGTACTCGACGGCCTCACCCTTGATGGTCCGGGTCACAATGTCTTCGACCAGTGCGGCACCGTGATGGGGGTAGACAACGGTGTCACCAACTTTGAAATTCAATGTTCCATGCCCCTTTCGATTTGCCCAGTCTAGCACGGGGCGTTCCAGGTCATCAGCCAACGGTGCAGGTCAGCGGCATACCAGCGGTTTCGCAAACCTTGACGACACCCGAAAAGTGTGCTGGCACATAGCCCGAACCAGGCCGTCGGACAGCCGGATGAGGCTAGGCCTCGGCCGCTCGTCGGTCACCTGTCCACACGGTTGTCCAAGCCCGCCCGGCGCGCCATCGTGACCGTCGTCAGCGCGAGTAACCGATCGTCGTCGCCGGCATCGACCAGACGGATGTTCACGACGCAGTGATCGCTCGCCTCGCGCACCACGTCGGCGTACGACCTCGCCGGCCCGACCCGCACCTGCGAGAGGTAGTGCAACTGCATGTCCGTTGAGACGAACCCCGGCCGTATCGCGTGCGCCGCCGCCTCGACGAGCAACGCCTGAGCGCCGCCCTGGATGGTGCCGATCATGTTGGCGACAAAAGGCGTGAGGTCCAGTTCCATGACCCCGGCCGACGGGTCGACGACCCGCATTCGCAGACGCGAGTAGATGTCCCCTTCAACAGGTTCGATGTTTCGCTCGCGGAGTCGGCCGATCCATTCCTCGGGTCTGTAGTCGTCCGCGCCGGTCGCCGCGGTACGGGGCAATCGGACGAAGGTCACCAACGCCCGGCCCGCGAGAACCGGGCCCTCCTCCCCCATCGCCGCCGCGTCGTCGATCGACCGCGCGAACTCGGCAAGATCTCTCAGGCCGCGTCCGTCGTACACATCGGCGGACACCACCACCGCTTTCTTGCCGATCCGGACGAGGTTGCTGTCGATCAGGACCGGCCCCTGCCGCACGGCGTCTGCCGCATGCAGCGACAGGTTCTGGGTCGCGGTCCAGTCGGGTGCGGAGACCGACAATGCCGGGTCCGAGGTCACGTAGTCGACCAACGTCAGCAGGAAGCCGAGGGAGGCGGTGCCGGCCGGCGACCGCATCTTGTTGGTGAACTCGCTGCGCATCAGCGAACGCTCACGGGTCGGCTGGAACGAGGCCAGCCCGAAGTCGGACGCAAAGCTGTGGTTACTGAGCGTCACGCGTGACGACGACACGATTTCGGTAGCGGCATTCTCGGTCATGAGAAGCATCATGCCTGTCCGGCCGGAACGCGGACCGGCCGAGGTCAGGTGTGAGCCGCAACCGGGCGAAAGACGAAAACGCATCGATTTCGCGACCCGGACAGACTTTCCCGGGCAACGCCCACTACGCTCCGTAGTGCACGCACTGTGTGTTCGGACGCACCGGAATCTCCCGGCGACCGAACCGGCGCAGGGCGCGCGTTGCATCAGGACCTACCTCGGAGGAAAACCGGTGTCAGTGCAGAAAGTTTCGGCCCAACCCACGGGTTCTCGGTCGGTGCGCAGCGTCCGGCGCAGTCGATTCGTCTCGGCAGTGGCCGCCGCAACCATCGCGTCAGGCCTGCTGATCGGCACCACCGCGTGCGGCGCCGGACAGATCGCGCAGACGGCCGACCAGGCCCCCGCGATCAACGGCAACGAAATCGATGCCGGACCTCTCGCACTCCGTGATGTGCACATCATCTTCCCGAAGGACGGCAGTACTCAGGCGTTCGTCGACGGCGGACCCCTGGAGATGGCATTCCTCATCTCCAACGGCAGCCCCGACACCACCGACACCCTCGAGGGCATCTCGTTCGCCGACGGCAGTGGTCAGGTCGAGATCGAAGGCCGCAGGACCATCGGACCCAACCAGTCCCTGCGTGCCGGTGAGCCCGCGCTGCTGCTCACCACGAGCAACGAGCCGACCGACCCCAGCGAAGAGCGCATCACCGTCACCGTGACCGGCGCACCGCCGAGCCTGACCCCCGGCCTGACCGTTCCGATGGTCTTCGACTTCGAGAAGGCCGGCGAGACCACCATCGACGTCCCGGTCGACGCCGGCGCCATCCTCCCGCGCCAGGATCACCCGCGCGGGGTCGAAGAGGCCGAGGGCGAAGCGCACTAACCACCCGATCTTGGTGGGTTCTGGCGAGCGTTTCCCCAGGTGGGCGTCGCCGGAAGCCACCAATTCCGGGTTGTCCGACGGCGCCGCTAGAGTTGCCCGGTGGCCAAGACCAAAACAACGTACCGGTGTAGCGCGTGTGGCTATCAGGTCGCGAAATGGCTTGGCCGGTGCCCTGATTGCGGTGAGTGGGGTTCGGTAGGCGAGGTCGCGGCCATCGGTGCCGGTACCTCCGGCATCAGCGGCGGCAAATCCCCTACGCTCGCGACGGTTCCCGGCACGCCCGCGCGTCCGATGACCCAGATCGACGCCACCAACGCGGCGGCCTTCTCCACCGGTATCGGTGAGCTCGATCGTGTGCTGGGCAAAGGGATCGTCCCCGGGTCGGTGCTCTTGCTGGCCGGGGAACCCGGAGTCGGCAAGTCCACGCTGTTGCTCGAGGCGGTCAAACAGTGGGCACTACAGGGCAGACGCGCGCTCTACGTCACCGGCGAAGAATCCGCGGGGCAGGTGCGCCTGCGCGCCGAACGCACCGGAGCCGTCCACGACGAGATCTACCTGGCCGCCGAATCCGATCTCGGCGCCGTCCTCGGCCACGCCGAGGCCGTCATGCCCTCGCTGATGATCGTCGACTCGGTGCAGACGATGGTCGCGCAGAGCGTCGATGGCGTCAACGGCGGTGTCACCCAGATCCGCGCTGTCACAACCGCTCTGACGTCACTGGCGAAGAACTCGGGTATCGCGGTGGTCCTCGTCGGGCATGTCACCAAGGACGGCACCGTCGCCGGGCCGAGGTCCCTGGAGCACCTCGTCGACGTGGTCCTGTCCTTCGAAGGCGACAAGCACTCCACGTTGCGCATGGTGCGCGGGATCAAGAACCGGTTCGGGGCGGCCGACGAGGTCGGCTGCTTCGAACAGCGCGAGGACGGCATCCACGAGGTCACCGATCCGTCCGAACTGTTCCTGCACCACCGCGACATCGGCGTGGCGGGCACTGCGATCACCGTGGCGATGGACGGCAAACGACCGTTGCTCGGGGAGGTGCAGGCACTGGTGTCCAAGTCGAGTCTGGCCAATCCGCGCCGCGCCGTCGTCGGTATCGATTCGGCAAGAGTGGCAATGATCTTGGCGGTGTGCGCGGCTCGTGCCAATCTCCCGACCTTCGACCAGGACGTCTACGTCGCGACCGTCGGGGGCATGAAGATCAGCGAACCGGCTGCCGACCTCGCCGTCGCGCTCGCGCTCAGTTCCATCCTGGCCGAACGGTCATTGCCCGGGTCGATGGTCGCGCTCGGAGAGATCGGCCTCGCCGGTGAGGTGCGCCGCGTCGCGGGAGTGGGCAGGCGAGTGGCGGAGGCGAAGCGACTGGGCTTCAAACACGCCATCGTCCCGGCCGGCTCGCTCGATCTGCCCTCCGGCATCAAGATCACGCAGGTCGCTGATCTACAGACGGCCATGCGCGTCGCCCTGAAGGGCCCCTCGAGCCCCTACTCGTTCTAGCGCACACTCCCCTAGGCGCCGCCGCTACGTTCTCTACGGGCCACCTTGTCGGCGTAGAAGTCCGCCGCACCGCTGGCGGCGAAACTGTCGCGGTAGTGCTCGAGTGGCTTGATCTTGATGAACAGCGCGTGGGCGGCCCCGACCGGTTCCGTATCGTCGCCCAGGTACGCGACCGCGCGGGTGTACAGCTTGCGACGTACCTCACCGATGCATTCGGCCTCGATGCGCAACTCGCTGCCGATCGGTATCGGCTTGGCGAAGTCGATCTCCAGATGGGCGGTCACGGCGATCGCTCCGACCATCCACTGTGCGAGACCCATCGCCTCGTCGAACGCCGACGACAGGATGCCGCCGTGGATCACGCCGGGTCCGCCCTCGAAACGTGGCTCCACCTGCATACGAGCGGTGATGTCGACCCCTTCGCCCGCAACGGCCGTGAGATGCAGACCGGCCGGCGCATCCTTGCCGCATCCGAAGCACATCGGGTTGTGCGCCCGGACGGGCCCGCCCGCCGCCGGAGCCTTCGGCGAGCGCTGCGCGGGGACCAGGTCGTCGGGCAACACGAAAGAGGTTTTCACAGACAGCTAATCTAGTCTCCACCTGCTTCATGACAGAAAGGCGCCTCATGGCTGAGGTTCCGGCCTCGGACCTGCTTCGCACGACGATTGCCCGGCTGGCGCCTGGCACCCCGCTGCGAGACGGCCTCGAACGTATCCTGCGTGGCCGTACCGGTGCCCTGATCGTCATCGGTCATGATCCCGAAGTCGAACGCATCTGTGCCGGTGGCTTCCACCTCGACGTCGCGTTCGCCCCGACCCGCCTCCGCGAGCTCTCCAAGATGGACGGTGCCGTGGTGCTCTCGACCGACGGGAGTCGAATCGTGCGCGCCAACGTGCAACTCGTCCCCGATCCGTCGATCCCCACCGACGAGTCCGGAACCCGTCACCGATCCGCCGAGCGGACCGCCATCCAGACCGGTTACCCCGTCATCTCGGTCAGCGCGTCGATGTCGATCGTGAGCGCATACGTCGCCGGAATCCGTTATGTCGTAGAGGGTTCCGATGCGATTCTCTCCCGCGCCAACCTGGCGGTGGCCACCCTCGAGCGGTACAAGACCCGCCTCGACGAGGTCAGCGCGCAGCTGTCGCGATCGGAGATCGAGGACTACGTGACGCTGCGCGACGCCATGACCGTGGTGCAGCGCCTGGAGATGGTCCGGCGGGTTCGCGACGAGATCAAGCACTACGTCCTGGAACTCGGCGTCAACGGCCGCCAGCTCAGTCTGCAGCTCGAGGAACTGGTGGGCGAGAACGACTCTCAACGCGAGTTGGTGGTGCGTGACTACTTCGCCAGCCCGGAACCGGCGAGCACACAAGAAGTCGAGCAGGCCCTCGCCGCGGTGGAAGAACTCACCGACGCAGACCTGCTGGACCTGACCGCGCTCGCCCGGGCTTTCGGCTATCCCAACACGATCGACGCCCAGGACATCGCGATGAGCCCCCGTGGCTACCGTTTGCTGGCGCGGATCCCCCGGCTGCAGTTCGCGCACATCGACCGCCTGGTGCGCAGCTACGGCACGCTGCAAGCGTTGCTGGCGGCAACAGCGGCGGACCTGCAGGCCGTCGAAGGCATCGGCAGCATCTGGGCCCGCCACATCCGAGAGGGCTTGTCCCGCCTCGCAGAATCCAGCATCGAACGCTTCGACTGAGTCGCCCGAAGGTCAGAGCGAGCACATATTACTGCGCGGCCGGGCGATTCACGTTGAATGTGATCGGGGCGCTTGCCTTTTCGCCGATTCGCGCGACGGCCTGGTAGGCGCCGGGTGCTACCGGCTGGCGGACGGTCTCGCAGCCCGGGGTACTGGTGGTGCCGGACCAGTCGATGGTGTCCTTGACCTGTTGTCCGGGTTTGAGCAGCTGGTTGTTCACGCCTTCGACGGGTGCGCAGTCGCCTGAGGCCCAGATGCGGCGGTCGCCGGCGAGGTTGAGCACCGTGACGCTCTGCATCGCCTTGCCGACGTCCCTGGTGCATTCGGAGAGCCCGGCGTTGGTGACGGCGATCGTGAAGATCGGCTGTTCGCCTTCTGTGTATGCGGGCTTGTCGGTGTAGAGCACCACCGAGATGTTCTGGTCGGGGCACAGGCCGCTGGCGGGGACCGGCTGCGGGGTCTCACCGGCAGGGGTGCCGCCGGGGATCCCGGGTTCACCCGCAGCAGGTGACTCGCCGGGCGCTGCGACATCGCCGCCGCCACCGCCGGAGCCACCACTGACCCCGGGCACACCCGACGCCGAGGCCGACGGATCGCTGTAGGCCGACGGCAGTGCGTAACTGGGGGTACCCGAGAGATCAGTGGAGTTCGCGGTGTTCTTTCCGCCGCCGTCGCTGGTCACCCAGAAGATGAGGCCGATGATCACTGCGAGCACGACCACCAGGACGCCGACCGCCAGTGCGCGTCGGCGCCAGTAGATTTCCGGTGGCAATGGGCCCTGAGGATCTAGCACACCCTGACGCTAGTGGCCGGTAGCCACACACCGGGTCACCGGACGCGGCGTGTCGCATATCGGGGCCTGTGAGACGCAGCGCAGCGGAGCTCGAACCGATGGTGTGAGACGCAGCGCAGCAGAGCGGAGCTGGACTAGGCGTTGAGGCTGGGCGTCTCCGGGTCGCTGGTGTCTTCGCCGACGTCGCCCAGGGTGCCGCGCAGCCGGACTTTGCCCTCGGACAGTTCGTAGGTCAGGCCGACGATGCCGACCTCACCCTTCTCGACCCGGTCTGCGATGAAGCGACTGCGCTGCACCATCAACCGGCCGGTCTCCTTGACGTGCCGCGCCTCGAACTCGTCGACGCGGGTCAGGCCTTCGCTGCGGCCGGCCAGGATGCTCGGGGTCACGCGTTCGACGACGTCGCGGATGAAGCCACCGGGGATCTGGAGGTCGTCGAGGGCGTCGAGGGTGGCGCGGACCGCACCACAGCTGTCGTGGCCGAGGATCGCGATGAGCGGAACGCCCAGCACCTCGGTCGCGTACTCGATCGAACCGAGCACCGCGGAGTCGATGACGTGACCGGCCGTGCGGATGACGAACATGTCGCCGAGTCCCTGGTCGAAGATGATCTCGGCTGCCACGCGCGAGTCGGCGCAACCGAACAGCACCGCTTTGGGATGCTGGCCGCCGGTGAGCCGGTGGCGGTCCTCGATACCCTGGCTGGGATGAGCCGACTTGCCTGCCACGAAACGTTCATTGCCTTCGCGCAGCTGTTTCCACGCCTGCGCCGGAGTTGTCTGAGCCATGGGTGACATTGTGCCTCGTCCCGATCCCGTCGCGCCGGGCAAGCTCCTGGGATGGTTCGACGTCGCCGAGCGAGACCTGCCATGGCGCCGGGACGGGGTGACCGCCTGGCACATCCTGATCAGCGAGATCATGTTGCAGCAGACCCCGGTGTCGCGGGTCGCGCCCATCTGGGAGCAGTGGGTGGAGCGGTGGCCGGTGCCGTCGGCCATGGCGGCTGCACCGGTCGGCGAAGTGGTGCGCGCGTGGGGCAAACTCGGCTATCCGCGGCGCGCGATGCGGCTGCACGCCTGTTCCGCGGTCCTGGCCGCCGACCACGACGACGTGGTGCCCGCGGACGTGGACGTGCTGCTGACGCTGCCCGGAATCGGTGATTACACGGCGCGAGCAATCGCCTGCTTTGCCTATGGACAGTCCGTTCCGGTGGTCGACACCAATGTGCGACGGGTGATCGCCCGGGCGGTTCATGCCCGGGCCGAACCAGGCAATCCGGCCCGTGCTGATCTCGTCGACGCCCAATTGCTGCTGCCCGATGATTCGCGGGCCCCACGTTTCTCGGCCGCCCTGATGGAGCTGGGGGCGCTCGTGTGTGTCGCGAAGAATCCGCGGTGCGAGCGTTGCCCATTGACCGATTGTCGGTGGGTGGCAGCGGGGTCGCCGGCGCATTCCGGCCCGGCCCGCAAGGTACAGAAGTTTGCCGGCACCGACCGGCAGGTCCGCGGCCTACTTCTCGATGTGTTGCGCGGCAGCGACATTCCCGTCTCGCGACATCAACTCGACATCGTGTGGACCAAAGACACCGGACAGCGCGACCGGGCACTTGATTCGCTCCTGGTCGACGGCCTCGCGGAGGTCACGTCCGACGGCCGATTCGCGCTTGCGGGCGAGGGCTGATCAGGTCGATCAGGGTTTGAAGTACTTGTTCCGCCAAGGCGCGGGTCGCGCACAGAGGAAGGCCTCGACGGCACCGCGGTATTCGTCCGGGGCGTCGTCGTGCACGAGGTGGCTCGCGCCGGCAACCTTGATGTAGGTCGAGTTGTCTTTCGATTCGGCCATGCCCGCCATCTGTCCCGGCGGGACGACGCTGTTGCCGGCCTCGATGAGCAGACTAGGTGCACAGACCTGGCGCCACTGGTCCCAGAAGTCCCGCTGCCCCCACTCGTCGGCAATCTGCGCCCAGATGTCGAGCCGGCCGTGCAGGACCCCGTCGTCGAACGCCTCGTAGAAATAGCGCCCGGCGATGTCGCCGAACATCTCCTGTGCGTGTTCGAGGGAGGCGAACTCGGGCGGCCAGGAATCGAACCATGGCTGCCAGCCCTGCGTCGTGCGCCCCCGGAAGTCGGGAGCCATGTCCTCGATCACCAGTGCCGAGACCAATTCCGGGTATTCGGCTGCCACGCACCAGGAATGCAATGCGCCCATCGAGTGGCCGATGAGGACCGCCGGCCCCATGTCGATCCAGGTCAGCACTTCGGCGAGGTCGGCGACGAACCGCTCGGTGGAGAGTTCTTCCGCCGACGCAGGCGGTGTGACGTCGCGGCCGGTGTGCCAGGCCGCATCGAAGGTGAAGACCCGGCCATACCGCCGCAACCAGGGGATCTGCCGCCGCCACGTCCGTCCGCGGCCCATCAGCCCGTGCATCAGGACGATCGGCGGCTGATCCGGCATTCCGCCGTAGTCGATGAATCCCGTGTCCGCGCTCACGGGGTAGAACGTTATCCGGACGGGACGGCATCGGCATCGCACCTCCGGCAGCAGAGGTCGTGCGGCCCGGCCGCGACGGTAATGTGACGCCATGGCTGTTGTGAAGATAAACGCGATTTCCGTTCCCGAAGGTTCCGGACCCGAGTTGGAGAAGCGGTTTGCACATCGCGCGCACTCCGTGGACGGGTCCCCGGGCTTTCTCGGCTTCCAGCTCTTGCGTCCGGTCAAGGGCGATGATCGCTATTTCGTCGTAACGCAATGGGAATCGGAAGAGTCCTTCGCGGCCTGGGCCGCCGGACCCGCACGGGAGGCACACGCCGGGGAACGCGCCAAGCCGGTCTCCAGCGGCGCCGACCTGCTCGAATTCGAGGTCGTCCTGGACGTCAAGCCCGGTCAGTAGCGTCGCGGGTCCCGACGACGGCGACGGCACCTCTGTCGTCGTCGCGTCGGATCGAGGCCGCGAAGCCGGCGGCAGCAAAGATTTGCCGCGCCGTATCTGCCTGGCTCTCACCCACTTCCATCACCAGGTGCGACGAACTAGCCATCCATGGCACTGCTTCGCGGGCAACCCGCCGCAGCAGATCGAGCCCGTCTGCGCCGCCGTCGAGAGTCGCCTGCGGTTCGTGGACCCGGGCCTCGGGCGGCATCATCGCGATGGCTGACGTCGGGACATACGGCGCGTTGCACACCACCAGATCGATTCGGCCCCGTATCGCCTGCGGTAGGGCCTCGAAGAGATCGCCGAGGTAGACCTGGCCGCGTCCGGCGAGGTTCACCCGGGCGCACTCCGTCGCGATCGGGTCGATGTCTGCGGCGATGATCGACGCGCCGGGCAGCCGGGTTGCCAGCACAGCCCCGAGGGCCCCCGACCCGCAGCACAGATCGACGATCGTCGCCGCCGACGCAGCGAGTTCGGCGGCGATCTCGACCAGCAGCACCGACCGCTGCCTCGGCACGAACACCCCGGGCATCAGCGACACGCGCAGCCCGCCGAACTCAACCGCCCCGACGACATATTCCAACGGTTCGCCGGCGACGCGGCGCTGCACCAGCCGCTCGAGGGTCACCGCGTCCGCGGCGGCCGCCAGCAGGATCTGCGCTTCCTCCTCGGCAAAGGCGCAGCCGGCCGCTCGCAGACGAGCGACGAGATTTGCGGGCGACGCCTCAGAACTGGCCGTTTCCGTCATCGAACCGAAGGTAGCGCAGATCGGTGCCACCAACTCCATTCCTCAAAACTGGAACGTGTTCTAACATTGGCAGGAAAGCAATAATCCAACGGAGGACCAATGACGGACACTGCGCACGCCGCACCCACGACCTCGCATGACTTCTCTTCGCTCTACATCGGCGGCACCTGGGTCGCCCCTCATTCCTCTGACATTCTCGAGGTCCACTCGCCGGCCACGGGGCAGCGCGTCGGCAGCACTCCGCTGGCTGACGAGACCGACGTGGACACCGCAGTGCAGACCGCCCGAGCTGCCTTCGACTCCGGCGTCTGGCGGAACACCTCTCCCGAGGATCGGGCCGCAGTCGTGGCGAAGGTTGCCGACCTGATCGACGAGCGCGGCGCGGAGATCGCCGAGCTGGTGTCGTCGGAGATGGGCGCTCCCCCGCTGGCTGTCGCGACACTGCAGCAGCTACCGGCCACCGGCGTGCTGCGCGAATATGCCAAGGCCGCAGTCAACTACACGTGGCACGAGTACCGCGACGGGCTCTTCGGAAAGACTCAGATCACTCGTGAACCAGTAGGCGTCGTCGGCGCGATCACGGCCTGGAACGTGCCACTGTTCCTCATCTGCAACAAGCTGGGCCCAGCCCTGTCCGCGGGTTGCTCGGTGGTGCTCAAGCCTGCCCCCGAAACACCGCTGTCGGCCAACCTCATCGCTGAACTGTTCACCGAAGCCGGGCTGCCCGAAGGGGTTCTGTCGGTGATCCCCGGCGGCCCCGACACGGGCAAGGCGCTCGTCGCGCATCCCGACGTCGACAAGATCACCTTCACCGGATCGACTGCGGCCGGCCGTGCGATCGGTGCAGCGTGTGGTGAGCAGCTCAAGCGCTGCTCGCTGGAGTTGGGCGGCAAGTCCGCCGCCATCGTGCTGGCCGACGCCGATCCCGCGGAAATCGCAGGCATGTTGACGTTCACGGGCCTGATGAACACGGGCCAGGCGTGCGTTGCCCAGACCCGCGTCCTGGTGCCGAGCGCGAAGCGCGACGAGATCGTCGCCGCCATGATCGAGGCGGCCAAGCTCCTCAAGCCAGGTCTGCCCGACGATCCCGAGGCCCAGCTCGGCCCCCTGATCACCGAGAAGCAGCGCACCAAGGTCGAGGACTACATCCGCCAGGGCAAGGAAGCCGGTGCCACCGCGGTTCTCGACAGCGTCCGGCCGGAAGGCCTGGATTCCGGATACTACTTGAGCCCAACGATCTTCACGGGCGTCACCAACGACATGACGATCGCCCGCGAGGAGATCTTCGGACCGGTGATCTCGGTGATCGACTACGAGACCGAAGAAGAGGCGGTCGCGATCGCCAACGATTCCGAATACGGTCTCGCAGGTACGGTGTGGACCGCCGACGTCGAACACGGACTACAGATCGCCGCCCAGATCCGCACCGGAACCTACGGCGTGAACTGGTACGCGATCGATCCGGGTTCTCCCTTCGGTGGGTACAAGAACTCCGGCATCGGCCGTGAGAACGGACCCGAGGGCCTCGAGTCCTACCTCGAGCACAAGTCGGTCATCCTCCCGATGGGATACGACCCGAACGCCTAGTTCGCACGTCCCTCCGGCTCCAGCCAAGTCCTCTTGATCGTGGAGTCGGAGGAACTGCCACATCCTCCTGTTTCAGGACGAGGCTACAGACGAAGTCAGGCCCTCCGGTTTCGATCGGAGGGCCTGACTGGTGTCTGGGAGTATCGGGTCAGGGGGTTGGTTCCGGCTCAGGCGCAGGAGCCGGGGCGGGGGCCGACGACGCGGGTGCCGGGGCGGGGGCCGACGACGCGGGTGCCGGGGCCGGGGCGGTGGATGCACCTGGTTTGTCGGCCTCTTCGGCGAGTCGCGCTTTCACCGAATCGTCGGTGAGGATGTCGATGTTGGTGACCTTCCACTCGTCACCCGATCGCTCCATCGAATACTGCAACCGGCTGGCATTGACCGATACCAGGTCTTTGCCACCCTTGGTGACCGACTGGTTCATGAAGATGAGGAGCAGAGCCCTGTCGCGGGTGGAACTGACCACGCCGGCGTCCTGGATGGACACCTCCGATTTGACCTGCTGCTTCTGTACTTCGGCAACGAGGTTCGACTCTTTGATGATCTCGTCGTACTGCTGCTCGGCAGCACCCGACAACGACTTACGGGTGTCGGCGACATGCTGCTCGACGTTGTCGGGCTGATACCCGAACATCACTGCTGCAGTCTGCTTCCCGGCGTCGAGCGCCTCGCCGCGGGCATCCTCGGCGAGTTTGGTGTCGCGGTAGTCGAGACCGACGATCGTCGTGATGACCGCGCCGGCCACCAGCAGGGCGGCGGCCAGCAAGGACACTGTCCATGTCCAGAATCTGCGCGACATCTAGGTCACCCACTCGACGTTGGTGAGTTTGAGTTCGCCGTTGATCCGCGTGATCTCCAGCTTCCACCGGAACACCTGGAGCACGGTCTGCTGCTCGGCGACGTTGGGCTGGTTCATCTCCCAGCTGAAGACCATGATGACCGACGCCGAATCGGCATTGCTCGCGGTGACGGCTTCGGAGATCACCGCGCCCCTGGTCGAGACGTTCTCCGACTTGATCATGTTGACGGTCTGCTCGACCGACTGCCCGACCTGTTCCATCGCCTTACCGCTGGTGTCGTCCTGGAACGACTTGATCGAGGCGTCGATGTTCTCCGGGTTCAGCGTCGTGAGGTTGGTGACCATCTGCCGCGCGAAGGCCGAATATTCAGCCCGCAGATCATTGCGATCGTCGATCTTGTTGGTGCCCAACACAAAAAACGTGGACGCGACCACCATGGCGGCAATGAGCGCAATGGCGGACACCGCCGCGATCACCACTCCGAGTCCACGAACGCTCGCCCGCTTCTTCCCGGGACCTGCCTTGCCCTTGCGCAGCGAGCCCCTGCTCTTGCGCGGCCCGTCGTCGCCGGGCCCACGGCCCGCGGATCGACGTTCCCGGTACGAAACCCCGGTCGCGACGACTGCGGAGTCATCGGTCACCGGGGCCGACTCCGCCACCGGCTCATCCACCTTGGTCAAGTCCACGGAGGGAACCACAGGAGGGGTTGCCGCCGGCTCGGACTTCGGTGCCGGCTTGCGCTTACGGCCCAGCGGCGCCGACTTGACCGGCTTACCTGTAGGACTCGGCTTTCCCGTAGGACTCGCTTTACCGGTGGGGCTGGGCTTACCGGTAGGACTGGGCTTTCCGGTGGGACCCGACTTGCCGGCAGGGGTCGACCTACCGCGCTGGGCTTCTTCTGGTGGACCCGCGGGGCGACGAGCCCGGCGACGCTGCGTCGACGGGCGAGTCACCTCACGGTCCCCGTGATCAGGCTCTGCCATTGGCTGTTGTCTTCCTGCGGTTGTGCGCCGGTATCGGTGGTCCCGGAACGTGGTGCACCGGTCCCACCACTCGTACCAGAAGTCGTCGCAGACCCCGTCCCAGCGTTATAGGTCTTGCCGTCGGGACCGATGTAGTCGCCGCTGACCGGGTCGTAGGTGGTGGCGTACACCGATGGGCTGCCGTCGTCCGCGCCCGGATTGGCGTCGGTCAGGAACCCTTGCGGGACATCGATTCCCGGGAGTCCCTGGGGCAGCGGAACGTTCTCGCCGATCGGCACGTAGCCGGTCTCACATTCCGCCGGGGTCGATGCGCGTCGGCCGGGGAGCTCGACGCAGGGGTAGTTTCGGGTACCGCGAACGCCGAGGTTCGAGTCCTGCGGTACGCGGCACAACATCCCGGGCGGCAGATCGCGAGGAGTCTGTGCCGACGCATTGCGGTCGGACGTCATCGGCAAGAAGCCGACCGTGCAGGTACCCGGATCCTGGAAGCCGAGCGCGAAGTCGACGTTGGCACCATTACGGGCGTCTTCGGAGTTCAGAGCGGTGATCAGGGCCGCGATCAGCCGTGGATAGATCACCACGATCTGGCGAAGATTCGGGTGATAGATGGCCAAGGTCCGGGAGACCGTGTTCAGGTTCGAGAACAGCAGCGGCAGTGTCTGATTCATCGACGCGAACAGCTCCTGGGTCTGCTTCGCGACGCCCGGGCCCTTGTTCAGGATGTCCTTGAGCTGTGGGTCGTTGGCCCGCAGCTGATCGGTCACCGCGGCGAGATTCGCCGTCCACGCGCGGATGTCACCGACGGTCGCGGTCTGGGACTCGAGCAAGGGCGTTGCCTGCTCGATCAACTTGACGATCGCCTCGGAGTTCTCGTTGGCGTCGCCGACGAGCAGCGCCATCGAGTCGAGCAGCCGTTGCAGGTCCTCGCCGGTGCCGTTGAACGCGTTGAAGGCCTCGTCCATCACCCGCCGCAGCTTGGTGTCCTGCACCTGTTCCAGCAGATTGTTGGTCTGATCCAGCAAGGTGCCCACCTCGACCGGCACCGTGCCGTTCTCGATCACGGCGCCGTTCTCGATGTTGCCGGTGGCCTCGGTCTCCGGGTCGGGCACGAACTCGAGGTACTGCTCACCAACGGCCGACACACTGTGCACCGAGGCGATGGAATTGTTCGGGATCTTCGTGTCGGAGTTGATCGACAACTTCGCGACCACTCCCTCTTCGGTCAACGTCACCGATTGCACCTTGCCCACGTCCACGCCGCGGTAGCTGACGTTTCCGTTCTGGTACAACCCACCGGTGCTGGGCAGTTCGACCTCGACGTTGTACTCCCCGACACCCACCATGCTGGGGACGCGGATGTAGAAGACCGCGACCGCGATCACCGCGATGACGGTGACGATCGAGAAGATGATCAACTGCATGCGGACGAAAGGCGTGATCCTCATGGGCCCTCCTCCCCTGTCGGTTGCGCTCCTGCTGCAGGCGCAGGAGTTTGGGGCGGCGGATCATCCGTCAACGGCCCGGTGAACGGGTTGTCGCCTCTGCCTGCGGCGCCGGCGGGTTTACCGAACATGCCTTCCGGGCCGTAGAACTGGCTGGCAACGCCGACGCTGGCGAGCGCGCCGCGTTGCAGGCGTCCGAACGTGAGGTCGAGGTTGATGACGGCGTTGAGGTAGTCGCCGCGGACGACCTGCGGGATGGCCTGCTCCGCGAACGGGAAGGTCAGCAGGATGCCCAGGGACTGCGTCAACGACGGTCCCGTGGACTGCAGTTGATCGAGGACCGGGACGAGGTTACTGGTGAGCACCTCGATGTCCTCGGAGTTCGCCTGCAGGATGTCATCGGTGGTGCGGCTCATCCGGCTCAAAGCCCCCAGCGCATCGGTGAAGTGCACCCGCTGATCGACGAGCAGTTTGAGGATCTTCGGTCCGTCGGCCAGTGCCTTCTCGACCACCGGCGCCTGCTCGTTGATCTGTCCGGTCAGCCGGTCGAGGCCCTCCATCGCGCGGATGATGTTCTCGCGCTGATCGTTCAGCTCGCCGACGAGGGTGTTCAGTCGTGGGACCAGGTCGCGCAGCACATCCTGCCGTCCGGCCAGGGCGGCGTTCATCTCGTGCACGATGTCGCCGACCTGCGCCAGACCGCCGCCGTTCAGTACGACCGACAGCGAGCTCAGCACCTGCTCGGTGGTCGGGTACGTGCACGCCGCGACCTGCTGGGCCGAGTTGATGTCCGGGATCGGCTCGGCGTTGGTCGGCGGCGCGATGTTGTCCTGCTCGGGGCAACTCGTCGCGGGTATCTGCTCGCCCGGGGCCATGGTGCCCTTGTCTGCGTTCTCCGGCTGCACGATCTGCAGGTTCAAGGACCCGAGCACACTGGTGAGGCCGACCATGACGTAGGAGCCGACCGGGACCTGTGTCCCCTTGTTCAGTCGCAGGGTCAGCTCCGCCTGCCAGTTCTTGACCTCGATCTTGCCGACACTGCCCACGGTGGCGTCGTTGATCAGGACCGGCGCGTTCTGAACGAGGTTGGCAGCGTTCGGGATCATGGCCATCAACTCATACGAACCATCGCCCGTGCCCTCGGCTCCGGGGACCGGCAGTGAGTTGAGACCGTCGAACGAGCAGCCGGTGACGACGAGGGCAGAACTGACCACCACTGCGCCGACGACGTTGCGCAGAGCGCGGCTCCGACGTGAGATCGGACGCATCAGCCCTCACCCCCGAACGGCACCAGCAACTGCGCGAGTCCCGGGTTGTTGTATTTCTTGCGGGTCTCCGCATCCTGGTCGCGGATGCTCTGCTGCGCGCGGGCTTTCACGCTGGCGTTCTGATACTGGATCTGGTCGGGCCTGGCGTCGATGCCCGACACCGGGTTGATCAGAGCCGGCGGATAGTTCACCGAGATGGACGCGAGTACCGGCGCGAGCACGTCGACGCATTTCTCGACGTCGGCTTCCTGGCCGGGACGATCGTTCGCCTGGATGGACCCGCACAACAGGTTGATCAGGTTGCCGCCCATGCCGAGTCCGAAGATGCCGGAGAGCGAACCCTGGAGCGGGTTGTAGATGTTGTAGAAGTTCGACAGCTGGGTGGGTCCGGAGTGGAGCAGTCCCCGGATTTCCTGGTCCTTCTGGGCCAGCACGTTGGTGGCGTCGCCGAGTCGGGCGATGGAGTCGCTGAGGGTGGCACCGTTGGTCTCGATGAACGATTTCACGTCGGTCAGCGCGGTGTCGAGGTTGGTCAGCGCGCCGTTCAGATTGTCGGTGTTGTCGGCCAGAACCTGGCTGACGGACGCGATCCGGCCGTTGAACTGGACCAGTTGCTCGGAGCTCTGCGACAACGCCTCGGTGAGCGCCTGCAGATTCCGGATGGAGTTGAACAGGTCGTCGCGACCGTCCGCCAACGTGCTCGTGACATCCGAGAGTTGTTGCAGCGACTGCCGGATGGCGGTGCCATTGCCGTTCAGGTTCTCATCGGCCACGTCGACGAGGTTGGCGACGGAGCCGGGGTCGGCGCCATCGGGGCCGACGGCCTCGGTGAGTTTGCTCAACTCGGCCTTGACCTCATCCCATTCCACCGGAACCGCGGTCCGCTCCATGGGGATGGAGCCGCCGTCTTTCAGTGCGGGGCCGCCTTCGAACACCGGCGTCAACTGGACGAACCGGCCGGACACCAGCGACTGCGCGACCACCACGGCCTCCGCGTCGGCGGGGATCTCCTGATCGCGATCGACCCTGAGTTCCACCTTCACGTCGCCGTCGCGCGGGGTGATCTTTCCGACCGTCCCGACCGTGACACCGAGGACCTTGACGGCGTCGCCCTCGTACATCGCGTTGACGGTGGAGAAGTACGCGTTGTACGTCTTGTAGCTGACCTTCTGGTAGCCGACGTACACGACTGCGAGTGCCACCACCACGGCCACCACGATCGCCGTCGACATCCAGAAACGCTTGCTCAGTCGTCCCATCCCCATCACCCGTTCGGTCCTGGATAGCGGGGTGCCGGTGCGGGAGCGATCGTCGAGTTCGGATCGTTTGCCGCATCCGGTCGGGTCGTGATCGCCGGCGGGATCGGGAAGGCGAACTGGAATGCCCGGTACGCCTCTGGATACTTCTGCTGCATGATGTTCAAGAAGACGTCCGTGTAGTCGCCGAAGGTGGCGATGCCGACAAGCGACGAGAAGTACGGACCGCTGGCCACCGCTTCACCGAGAGTGTTTGCGTACGGACCCAATTCGTCAAGGGTCTCCCCCAGCTCCACCTGATTGTCCTGCAAGATCGCCAGTACCCCGTTCAGCTGTTCGAGCACCGGCTTGAGCTGAGCGTTGTTGTCGTCGATGAAGCCGCTGATCTGGGCCGTGACGTCCTCGGTGCCCGAGATCAGTTGTCCGAGTGCATATCGACGGGCCTGCAACTCGCCGAGCAACGAGTTCGCATCCAGCAGCAGTGTGTTGATCTGGCCGCTGCGCTTGGCGATCACATCGGTGACGCTGCTGGCCCGGCTCAGGAGCTGCTCCAGCGACTCGTCCCGATCGGCGATTGCCTTCGACACCCGCGCGATTCCGTCTACGGCCGAGCGCACCGACTTCGGCGTGTCGGAGAACGTGTCCGACAGCGTGTTCAATGCTTCGTTGAGCTGATCGGTGTCCGTCTCTTCGATCGTGTCGGTCGCGCCTTCGAGCGCATCGGTGAGTGAGTAGGGCGCGACGGTGTTCTGGCTGCTGATCTCGTCACCCGGCTTCAGCTGCCCGGTTCCGCGGGGTATCAACGTCAGATTGCGGCGGCCGAGCACGGTCTCTGTCTTGATGGCGGCTTCGCTGTTCTTACCGACCCGCACGGTGTCACTCATGTTGAAGGTGACCTTGGCCTTGGTGCCGTCGTCGGTACCCGCGAGTGAAATACCCTGGATGGTTCCGACATTCACGCCGGAGACCACCACGATGTCGCCGCTGGCCAGACCGCCCGCATCGTCGAAGTAGGCGGTGTAGACACTGCCGTTCGCCAGGAACGGCAGCTTGTCCATCTGCAGTGCGACGATGACGACCAACGCGGCGATCACGACACCGATCAGACCCACGCGAGCACGATCGGGCTCGCCACGTTTGATCCGACGGGCGTCATCGGCCTCATCGGTCGCCGTACGTTGTCCTTTGAACAGGGCGGCCATCATCTGGGGTCACACCTCCCGCCCGGATTCTGTTTGACGCCGGTGGTGTCGATGTTGTTCCACACGATCTCCTGGCCGCCGGGGGCCGTGAAGATGATGTTCACCTGACAGAGCCAGATCTGCAGCCACGCACCGTAACTACCGAGGTTCGACAGTGCCTTGAAGTCGCCGGGCAGTCGACTGATCAGGCCGCGCACGTAGTCCTCGCCTTTGAGGACCTCACTCGAGACCTGGCCGGTTGCGGTGATCATCGACTTCAGATCCGCACGGTTGGTGGCCAGTACGTCGGCGAGATCGTTGGTGACCTCCGAGGTGTTGGTGACCGCTTCTCCGATGACATCCCGCTGTGAGTTCAGTCCCGAGATCAGCAACTGCAGCTGATTGAGCGAGCTGTCGAATCCGGCGTTGTCGGCATCGATGATGCCGAGCGTGGTGTTGAGGTTGTCGATGACCTCGCCGATCAACTGATCGCGGTCGGCCAGCGAGTCGGTGAATGTCGCGGTGTCCGCCAGCAACTCGTTGAGAGCGGGCCCCTGCCCCTGGAACACCTGCACCAGCGACGCCGACAGTTCGTTCACCTCTTTCGGGTCGAGGGTGCGGAACAACGGCTTGAATCCGCCGAGGAGCTTGTCGAGATCGAGTGCGGGCTCGGTCTGGGTGATCGGGATGGACCCGCCGTCACCGATGAGATCGGTGGGATCGCCGGTGCCCTCCTGCAGTTCCAGGAAACGGTCGCCGGTCAGGTTCTCGTACCGGATGAGTGCTCGCGCGGCTGTCGGCAGCCGGTACTTCTCGCTGACGTCGAACTCGACGACGGCCTCGTTGTCGGGGTTCAGACCGACCGAGCCGACCTTGCCCACCTCGACACCGGCAATACGCACCTTGCTGCCCGACTTCAACTGGGAGGCACTGGTGAACGTCGCCTTGTAGCCGTAGGTCGAACCGCTGCGGTACTGGCTGAACACGACCACGAGCGCCACGAAGATCAGCAGCATCACCACTGCGAAGGTGCCCAGCTTGATGACGGTCGCGCGAAACGCGCGCTCCCTCGACACTGCCATCTCACACCTCCGTTCGCTGGTCGGTCTTCGCCATCACTGTTGTCATCGTCTTCACCCTCGCGGCGCCGGTCCGAACATCACCTGGAAGAGCTTGGTGGGGTCGGCTTTCGGGGTGGTCCGCGGCTGGTACGGGTACGCCGCATTGTCACCGACGTAGAAGTCGGTGTGGACGGCAGAGTCCGGATCGCTGAGGCCGTCCTGGCAGGTAGGCGGCCCGTCGACATTCACGCGCGGGAGATCCTCGGGATACCGGTACGGCTCCTTGCCCGGGAGCAGGCCTGCATTGAGGGCCACGTAACCGGTCTCGATACCGAAGACGGGCAACGCCTTCTGACCCGCGGCGGCCGTCGACTCGATGAAGCACGCGAGCCCCGGCGACTGATAGCCGAGCAATCGCGCGGTCGGGTTCAGGTTCGCGAGGGTGGAGATGATGTCGGCCTTCGACGGCGCGATCACCCCGTTGATCGTGTCGGCCATACCGGTCACGTTCATCAGCAGGGCGTCGAGGTCGGAGGCATTGTCGACCAAGGTGTTCCCGGTGAAGGTGAAGTTGTCGACGACCTTGAGCAGATCCGGCATCACATCGGCGTAGACGTTGGTGAACTCCGCGCCCGCCTCGATGTCACGGCTCAGCGCGTCCAGATGCGGATTGGTCTTGCGCAGCAGATCCGACAGATCGGCGAAGCCCTGCCCGATCTGCTCACCCCGCCCGGACAGGGCGGTGTCGATGGCACCGATCGTGGCGTTCAGTTTCTCCGGCTGCACCTCGGCGAGTACGTCGACGAGCCGCTGGTAGATGGTGTTCAGTTCCACCACGACGTCTTCGGTCTCGATCGTCGAACCACCGGAGAGCCTGGCCTTCGACGGGTCGTCGGGGATCTCCAGGTTGACCGATTTCGCGCCGAACACGGTGTTGGACTTGATGTCCGCACGGACATTCGCCGGGATGTACTTCAGTTGGTCCGGGTTCATGTCCAGTTTCAGCGTGACGCCGTCGGCCGATTCGCTGATGTCGCCGACCCGGCCGACCACCACGCCCCGCAGGCGGACCTTGGCGTCGGGGTTCATCACGAGTCCGGCCCGATCCGCGGTCAGCGTCACCGGCACCGTGGACTGGAAACTGCCGAGGAACTGCAATGCGGCGAGCGCGCACACTGCGACCAGGGAGACCACCATGAAGGTGGCGGCCAGTTTCTTGGCCCAACTGGGACGTTCGATTGTCTGTGCCATGGCCCTACCCCGAGAGGTTGAACTTTCCGTCGACGCCATAGATCGCCAGCGACGTCAGGAGCGTGATCACGACGACGACGACCAGGGAGGCCCGCACCGCGTTGCCGACCGCGATCCCGACCCCGACGGGACCGCCGGACGCATTGAAACCGTAGTAGGTGTGAATCATCATGACGGCCACGGCCATACAGATCGCCTGTACGAATGACCACAGGATGTCGGTGGATATCAGGAACGTCGAGAAGTAGTGGTCGTAGACGCCCGAGGACTGGCCGTACAGGAAGACCGTCGCAAACCGGCTCGCCAGGAACGAGGCAACCGAGGCAAGGGAGTAGAGCGGGATGATCGCAATGAGGCCCGCCACGATCCGCGTGCTGACCAGGTAGGGGATCGACGCGATCGACATCGCCTCGAGCGCATCGATCTCTTCGCTGACCCGCATCGCACCGAGCTGCGCCGTGGCGCCGGCGCCGATGGTCGCGGCGAGCCCGATACCCGCGATCACCGGCACCGCGATGCGCACGTTGATGAAAGCCGAGAAGAACCCGGTGAGTGCCTCGACCCCGATGTTCGACAGTGAGCTGTAGCCCTGGACCGCGATGGTGCCGCCGGTGAACAGTGTCAAGAACCCGACCACGACGACGGTGCCGCCGATGAGGGCGAGCGCACCCGAACCCATCGAGATCTCGGCGATCAGCCGCAGGGTCTCCTTCTTGTACGCACGGAGCGCCCGCGGAATGGCAACGAGGCTGTCCCAGTAGAAGAATGCTTGGTCGCCGATACGGTTCCAACCGCCACTGGCCCGTTTGAACGCCACACGTGTGGAGCGTAGTCGGACCGTGTGAGGGAGAATCATCGCTCTACCCCGCCGTCGCTTTGAGGCCGACCGCGGTCACGACCACGTTCACGACGAACAGCGCCATGAACGAGTAGACGACGGTCTCGTTGACGGCGTCGCCGACGCCCTTGGCGCCGCCCGCCACGTGCAGTCCCCGGTAGCAACCGACCAAGCCGGCAGCCAGTCCGAACAGCGCGGCCTTGACCATCGAGATCATCAGTTCGGGGAATCCGGTCAGCAGGGTCAGGTTGGCGATGAACGCGCCGGGATTGACGTCCTGCAAGTACACCGAGAAGACGAACCCGCCACCGATTCCGATGGTGCAGACCAGACTGTTGAGCAGGATCGCGACCATGGTCGAGGCGATCACGCGGGGTACGACCAGCCGGTGGATCGGGTCGATGCCGAGCACCTGCAGAGCGTCGATCTCCTCGCGGATGGTGCGGGCGCCGAGGTCGGCGCAGATCGCGGTGGCTCCGGCACCCGCGACGATCAGCACGGTGACGATCGGCCCGATCTGGGTGATGGTGCCCAGTGCCGCGCCTGCGCCCGAGAGATCCTGGGCACCGAGTTCGCGGAGGAGGATGTTGAGGGTGAAGCTGACCAGCACGGTGAACGGGATCGCGACGAGGACGGTCGGCACCATCGACACCCGGGCGATCGCCCAGGACTGTTCGACGGTTTCGCGCCACTGAAAAGGCGGCCGGAACAGTTCCCGCGCAGCACTGACGCTCATCGACACGAAATCGCCAACGCCTTCGAACGGGACTGCCAGTCTGCGGTTCACCAACTCTCCTTCAGCATGAGGCGTTCCCGGTTCGAGCGAAGCCGCTCGATCATAACGTGTTCTAGTTCTGATATCGACGATTCTCAACACTTACAAGCAGGAAAGTTCCGCCTTCCGACGACCGGCCCGACGCCCGATAACTGAAACATGTTCCACCGCTCGAGATTCCTTCGGAACCGGTGCTGTGAGCCAGCAGATGATCGCGAACTTATCACACGTCCAGTTCACAAAATCTGCGATTCATCGGCACTCCCGCACCATAAGTCGACCTATGCGAAGAGGGCTTTACCTGCGGAAAAAGTCTGCTCCGGGTCGCGGCCGACGAAGTACTCGGAGAGGGTCTTCGTGAGGTCGCTGCGGTCCCATGCGTCCTGCGCGGAAACGAAGCTCTGCTCCACCGTCGGTGCGGCCATCAGGGTCACCTTCGGGCCGTAGACGACGAACACCTGACCGTTGACCCCGTCGGAGTCGGGACCGGCCAGGAACTGCACCAGAGTGACGACGTGATCGGTCGACAACGGGTCCACGCTGCCGTCGGGTGCGTCCCCGAAGGTGCCCTCCGTCATCGCCGTGCGAGCGCGTGGGCAGATCGCATTGGATCGCACCCCGTACGCCGCCAACCCGCGCGCTGCGGTCAGCGTCAGTGACGTGATCCCGGCCTTCGCGGCCCCATAGTTGGCCTGCCCCACCGGCCCTGACAGGCCGGCCTCGCTCGAGGTGTTGATGAGCCGTCCGTAGACGGGCGCCCCGGCAGCCTTCGACTGCGAGCGCCAGTAGGCCCCGGCGTTCCGGCTCATCAAGAAGTGGCCACGCAGGTGCACGCGGATGACGAGATCCCAGTCCTCGTCGGCCATGTTGAACAGCATCTTGTCGCGGACGAGGCCCGCGTTGTTCATCACGACATGCAGTCCGCCGAGGTCTTCGGTGGCCACCCGCATGATCTCCGTCGTGGTCGCAGAGTCCGAGATGTCGCCGGCGACCGGGACACCCACCCCGCCCGCCGCCTTGATCTCGTCGAGGACGTCGCTGCGGTCGAGTGCAGCGGTCAGGTCATTGACGACCACCGTCGCACCGAGCGCGCCGAGACCGATCGCCTCGGCCCGGCCGAGTCCCGCGCCGGCACCGGTTACGACCGCGACTTTCCCGTCGAGATCCCCACCTGCTGATTGGCTCACCACTGTCCTCCATCGAGTACTCGCCGGGAGTTCGGGCTCATGATCCCGGCGGCTGTGAACCAAATGTAGAACGTGTTCTCGGTTTGAGACAACTATCGGCGAAAATCGATCGCGAAGCCGCCGGCGCGCGGCAGGCCCCGCGCGCCGGGTCGGACCAGGTCAGTCTTCGATCGACAACGCCGATTTAGGGCAGCTCCCGACCACCTGGCGCATCTCCTCACGACGGTCCTCGGGGACGTCGGATTGCAAAATGACCAGGTAGTCGTCGTCGTCGAGATCGAAAACATCCGGGGCCATGCCCACGCACACCCCGTTCGACTCACAGAGATCGAAATCAGCTTTGATCTTCATCGGTTCAGATTCCTTCCATCGCAGGACCAGGTGGCGTCGCATGTTGACGAGCAACCGACTTACAGGTTAGAACGTGTTATAGAACTGCGCGACCGGGTCCCCGGTCTCAGCCTCACGCGCGGAGAAAGCAGGAGCCCCGATGCGAATTGCTTACACCGACCAGCAGCAGGAACTCCGGCGCGAACTCCGGTCTTACTTCTCCCAGTTGATCACGCCGGAGCGTCGTCTGGCCCTGTCTTCGACAAGTGGTGAATTCGGTGAGGGCAACGTCTACCGCGAGGTCGTGGCGCAGATGGGCCGCGACGGTTGGCTGGCCCTCGGCTGGCCGAAGGAGTATGGCGGCCAGGACCGTTCGATGATGGACCAGCTCATCTTCACCGACGAGGCCGCCATCGCGGGCGCACCGGTACCCTTTCTGACCATCAATTCGGTGGCGCCGACCATCATGCATTTCGGCACCGACGAGCAGAAGGCCAAGTACCTGCCGCGGATTGCTTCGGGCGACGTGCACTTCTCCATCGGGTATTCCGAACCGGGCGCCGGCACCGACCTCGCGGCCCTGCGGACAACAGCCGTTCGCGACGGAGACGACTTCGTGATCAACGGTCAGAAGATGTGGACCAGCCTCATCCAGTACGCCGACTACATCTGGCTTGCGGTCCGGACCGACCCGGAGGCCAAGAAGCACAAGGGCATCTCCATGCTCATCGTCCCGACCGACGCCGAGGGTTTCTCGTACACGCCCGTCCATACGATGTCGGGTGTCGACACCAGTGCCACCTACTACCAGGACGTTCGCGTGCCTGCCGATTCTCTGGTGGGCGAATTGAACGGCGGATGGCCGCTGGTGACCAACCAGCTCAACAACGAGCGGGTGTCGCTGTGTAGCGCCGCCCCCATCCAGACCGCGTTGCGCGAGACCATCGAGTGGGCGCAGAACACCAAGGACGCGCGCGGCAATCGCGTCATCGACTCCGAGTGGGTCCAGATGAACCTCGCCAAGGTGCACGCAAAGGTCGAGTTCCTGAAGTTGATCAATTGGAACATCGCGTCGGAAGCGACGGGTGGGGGCTCCCCCTCCCCCGCCGATGCCTCCGCGACGAAGGTCTTCGGCACCGAGTTCGCCACCGAGGCGTACCGCCTGCTGATGGAGGTCCTCGGGCCCGCCGCGACCCTGCGTCAAGGCAGCGCAGGCACCCACCTGCGCGGGCGCCTCGAACGTTTCCACCGCTCGTCTCTGATCCTCACCTTCGGTGGCGGGACCAACGAGATCCAACGCGACATCATCGCCATGCTCGCCCTCGGCCAGCCCCCCGCCCGGCGCTGAGAGACAAGGGAAAAGGGACCACATCATGGATTTCCACCGCAGCGAACAGACCGCCGATCTCGCCGGGCTCACCCGCGACATCGTGAAGAAGCTGGTCACCACCGACCGCCTGGTGCAGTTGGAGCAGACCGGTGACGCCCCCGGCGCGAAACAGGGCGCCTTCGACCCCACCCTCTGGTCGCAGTTGGCGGCCTCGGGCCTCCTCGGCCTCGAGGTCACCGAGGACGACGGTGGCGCAGGCCTGTCGGTGCTCGAGAATGTCGCGGTCGCAGAGGAATTGGGTCGTGCACTCGCACTCGTCCCGTTCGGGCCGGTCGCCTTTGCCGCCGCCCCTGCAATAGCGGAGTTCGGTGCGCAGTCGCTCACCACACAGTGGCTCGGCCCTGTCATCTCCGGGGAGAAGGTGATCACCGTCGGCCTCGACGAGGATCTCAACGACGATCCGCTCGCCCCGGTGACCACCGCGACCGCCGACGGCGAGGGCTGGGTGCTGTCGGGCGCGAAGATCAACGTGCCGTTCGGTGAGTTCTCCGACGCCGTCATCGTCAATGCGCAAGGCCCACAGGGTGTGCTGGCCCTGCTGGTCGGCACCTCCGAGGCCGGGGTGGCGATCACACCTGCACTGTCCACCGGCCAGGGACCGAGCGCCCTCGTGGAATTCGACGGCGTTCGCGTGCCGGCGGAACAAGTGCTGGGCAGCGCCGACGGGGAGAAGGTCGTGGGGTTCCTGCGGGACCGCATGACGCTCGCGCTGTGCGCCGAGCAGACCGGGATTCTCGAACGGGCGCTGGAACTGACGGCCGACTATGGCCGCGAGCGCGAGCAGTTCGGCCGCGCGATCGGTTCGTTCCAAGCGGTTGCGCAACGGCTCGCCGACGCCTACATCGACGTCCGAGGCCTCAAGCTCACCACCTTGCAGGCTGCCTGGCTGCTCTCCGAGCAACTCGATGCGACCACCGAACTGGCGACCGCGAAGTTCTGGGCTGCCGACGCCGGCCACCGGGTCGCGCACACCGCGGTGCACGTACACGGTGGCGTCGGCATCGACGTCGACCATCCGGTGCACCGCTACTTCTTGCGGGCCAAGCAGAACGAGTTCAATCTCGGCTCGGCACCGACCCAGCTGCGGCGCATCGGAGCCGCGCTCGCCGCCGAACCGGCCTGAGGAATGGTCCAGAGCCCGACCACCGTCGCCGAACTGCTCGAGCCACTGACGGACGTCACCGACTCCGGACTTCTCTTCGAGGACGAATTCGTCTGCTGGCGGGACCACCTGCGGCTCTCGGCCTGCCGGGCATCGGCGCTGCGTCGACTGGTCGATCTCGACAGGCCCCGCCACATGGCATTGCTTCTCGACAACATCCCCGAGTTCAGTTATCTACTCGCCGCGGCCGTCTTGGGTGATCTCGTGGTCGTCGGACTCAACCCGACCAGGCGGGGCGCGGCGCTCGCCGGCGACATCGCCACCGCCGACTGCCAGATCGTGCTGGTTGAGGACGCCACCGCAGACCTGCTGGCCGGCGTCGATCTGCCGGGCGTGACCGTGTTGAACGTCGACCGGCCGGAGTGGGCCGAGTTGCTCGAGCCCCATTCCGGGCGGCGCCCCGAGTTCACCGCAATCGATCCGGCCGCGCTCCTCATGCTGATCTTCACGTCCGGTACCAGCGGCGACCCAAAAGCCGTGCAGTGCAGTCACCGCAAGTTCGCGGCGAGCGGAGCCATGCTGTCCACCCGTTTCGGGTTGGGCCCGAAAGACGTCGTCTACCTGTCGATGCCGATGTTCCATTCCAACGCGATCATCGCCGGCTGGATGGTCGCAGTGGCAGGCGGATCGTCGGTGGCTCTGCGCCGGAAGTTCTCTGCCAGTGCGTTCTTCGACGACATCCGCCGGTTCGGGGCGACCTACGCGAACTACGTCGGTAAGCCGCTCTCGTATGTGCTGGCCACCCCGACACGACCCGACGACGCCGACAATCCCCTGCGCATCCTGTACGGCAACGAGGCCTCGGCGGCCGACATAGTCGCCGTATCGCAGCGATTCGACGTCCGGGTGGTCGACGGGTTCGGCTCCACGGAGGGTGGCGTCGCCATCGCCCGTACGCCGGACACTCCCCCGGATGCACTCGGTCCACTGATGCCGCCCAACGAGATCCGGGATCCGGCCACCGGCAGGGTCTGCGCCACAGCACAGTTCGACGACCACGGGCGACTGCTCAACGCCGACGAGGCCGTCGGCGAGATCGTCAACAGCTCCGGGGGCGGCCTGTTCACCGGCTATTACCGCAATCCCGAGGCCGACGCCGAACGGATGCGCGACGGGATCTACCACAGCGGAGACCTCGGATACGTCGATGCCGACGGCTATGTATATTTCGCCGGGCGTCTCGGCGATTGGGTCCGCGTCGACGGGGAGAACATGGGCACCGGGCCCATCGAGCGGGTGTTGCTCCGCCATCCCGCTATCGCGATGGCCGCGGTCTACGGGGTGCGCGCCGACATCGGGGACGA
Source organism: Williamsia sp. 1138 (assembly GCF_002095435.2). Taxonomy (GTDB): domain Bacteria; phylum Actinomycetota; class Actinomycetes; order Mycobacteriales; family Mycobacteriaceae; genus Williamsia. The sequence continues at coordinate 86,853 of NZ_MJEJ02000045.1, read as the reverse complement.
GTTGGCCGCCGCCCTCGTCGCGCCCGACCTCACCGCGGGTGAGCTGACCGAATTCCTCTCCGCGCAGTCCGATCTCGGGCCGAAACAGTGGCCGAGCCGGGTGCGGCTGGTCAGTGACCTGCCCCGGACCGACACGTTCAAGATCCTCAAACGAACCCTCGCGGCCGACGACGCCCCACCGACATGGGTTCGCACCGACCGCTCCCTGGAGTACGTCACCCCCTGATCGCCTCCCGCCCACCGGAAATGGGTCGTTTTGGCGGCGCCCACCTGGGCTTTTGTTCGCCAAAAGGACCCATTATCGGGGGCCAGGAGTCAGCTGCGGGTGACTCGGTCGAGATATTTTGCGCGCTGCTCGCGGTCGAACTCCATGAACATGGTGTCGAAGCCGAATCGCTTGCCGTAGATGTTCTTGAGGAACCGCGGGGTGACCATCCAGCCGAGCACGGCCATGCTCTGTCGCGGGATGACCACCCGGTCGCGGTTGGTCTCGATCGTCCGAACGATCTGGCGGGCAACGTCATCGGGCTCGATCGGCGGCATGATGGCCGTCGTCTGCAACCCGTCGATCAGGCCGGTCTTGGTGAAGTTCGGCATCACCGCGAGCACCCGCACGCCCTGAGGGCTGAGTTCGTTGTCGAGAGCCTCGGAGAACGCGATGACACCGGCCTTGGCCGCGCTGTAGATACTCAGCCCCGGCAGCGGGACCAAACCGGCCACCGACGAGACGTTCACGATCTGACCCGCTCCGCGCTCGACCATCCGGCGAGCCACGAGTTTGCTGCCCCGGACGACACCGAGCAGGTCGATCTCGAAGTTGCGGGCGATCACCGAGTCCGGAAAGTCGAGAAACGGTCCGGTGGGCATGATCCCGGCGTTGTTGATCAAGACATCGATCCGGCCGAACTCCGTCTCCACCCGGTCGAGGAACTCTGCGAACGATTCCTCACTCGTGACATCGAGCGGGTATCCCTCACAACCGAGGTTGGCGGCTGCTTTCGCGACGACCTCGTCATCGATGTCACCGAGAACCACCCTGGCGCCCCGCTGCTGCAGCAACTCCGCGGTGGCCAGCCCGATGCCGCGCCCGCCCCCGGTGACGACAACGACCTTGCCCCGCACCGTGATCGCCTGGCCTCTGCGCTTGCGCGCCGCCAATCGCGCGGTTGTACCCGACCTGCTCATCGCATCCTCACTTCATCTGCTTGCGGCCACGATCCATGACCTTCTCACGCGCTGCTGCCACCTGGGAGGGATCGAAGGCTGCCATCCAGGCTTCGGAATGCGCTGCCTCGGTGTCCAATTCGGGCCCGAGACCGTGCTGTTGCGCTTCTCGGTACGAGGTGAGCAATGCTCCGACAGCTCGCCGGTTGTTGCCACCGATGTCTGCGGCCAGCGCCAGTGCGCTCGGCAGCAGCTCCGCGTGACCGACCACCTCGGTCACCAATCCGACGCGCAGCGCCGTCTCGGCGTCGACGAAATTGCCGCTCAAGCTCATCCGACGGGCAAAGCCCCAGCCGACGGCAGCGGGTAGACGCCCTGTCAGACCCCAGGCGGGCACCATTGCGACGCGAGCGTGGGTATCGGCGAAACGGGCCTTGTCCGAGGCGATGAGGATGTCGCAGGCAAGTGCCAGTTCCAATCCGCCTGTCACCGTCGCTCCGTTGATCGCACCGATGATCGGCTTGCTCAGCGGGATCCAGGGGAACCCGGTGGGCACGCCGGGGACGTTGACGTCGTCCCAACCACCCTCGCTACCCAGCATCCGTAGATCGACACCCGCACAGAACGCGGGGTCGGCGCCGGTCAACACCACGGCGCCGACGCTGTCGTCGGCATCCGCAGCGGCGAGCGCCTCCCGGAGTTGGACGATCAGGGTGCCGGTCAACGCGTTTCGGGCCTCGGGCCGGTTGAGGGTGACCACCACCGTGGCACCTGCCTCGGTCGGGACGCGCTCGGACAGCACCAGATCGACGCCCTCGGACATGGTCCTACCTCCTGCGCTGGAAAAAGCCGACGGCTGCGACCATATCTGATCACAACCGTCGGCAGAAGCGCCGGCCTGCCGAGCAGTGTGTACTCGGGGTATCCCTACTCGAGCAGGGCCAGGGTCCGGTCATCGCCCTGGCCACCGAAGTACTTGTCGAGCACCGCGACGAACACGGCATCGTCGGTGGCGGCAGCGGCGAACAGTGTCATCGAAGACCGTAGTTTCAGGTTGTCCGGGTACCCGAAGATCTCCTCGACCGTCGACCCATCGATGTCGACCACGAGTCGCGCACACTCGCGGAGCCGGGCGCCGAGCACGTCGTCCGCCAGATACTCGCGAGCCTCGTCCAGATCCCTGATCGCATACCGCCGGGCCGTCCCACTGTGCGCCAAGCCATCCAGCTGCGGAAAGACGAACCACATCCAGTGTGAACGCTTGCGTCCCGCACGCAGTTCGGCGGTGACGTCGTCGTACACCGCCGCCTGCGCATCATGAAACCGTGTCAGGTCACTCGCCATACCGCGAGGTTAGCGAGCCTTTTGCATCCGCTCCACCGCGACGTCGTATTCGCTGACCAGGTCCTTGATGAGATCCTCGGTCGGGGTGATGGCGTCCATGCGCCCGACGATCTGACCGGCTGGCATCGCGACCACACCCGGGTCGTCGGCGGCGGAGATCCGCGCGTGCGCCTCGGCGACGAGGATGTTCTGCAGCGGCATCGGCAACGGCTCGGGCGCGCCCGCCGCATCCCAGGCGTCGGTCCACTTGGTCTTGAGCAAGCGAGCCGGCTTGCCGGAGTAGATCCGCCGACGCACGGTGTCCCGCGACGTGGCGTTCAGGATGGCCTGTTGGATGACCGAAGGCCCGACTCCCCGCACCCCGAGTTGGTACTCGGCGGCCGTCAGCCAGTACGTGCCCATCCAGACCCCCGTCGCGCCCAGTGCCAACGCGGCAGCGATCTGACGACCGCTGCCGACCCCTCCAGCTGCCAGCACGTGTGCCGCATCGCCCACCGCATCGACGATCTCCGGCCACAGGATCATGGACGTCACCTCCCCGGTGTGTCCTCCTGCCTCGTACCCCTGGGCGATGACCAGGTCGACCCCGGCGGCGACGTGCCGCAGGGCATGCTCTTTTGCGCCCGCCAGCGCGGCGACCTTGATGCCGTGCGCATGTACGTTCGCGATCACGTCATCCGGCGGCGACCCCAGCGCGTTGGCGATCAGTTTGATCTGGCCGTACTTGTCGGCGTGGGTCATCGCGACGTCGACGTGCGAGCGGGCCACCGAATGCAGCCAGCCGAGGACGCCTGCGTTCACGCGGTCGCCTTCCGACAGTCGCGGAACGCCGAGATCGTCGAGGGTGCGCTCGACGAAAGCCCGGTGCTCCGGCGGGATCATCGAGTCCAGATCGACCTGCGACCCTTCCGTCGGGATCTTCGCCGGCATCACGATGTCGACGCCGAACGGTTTGCCGTCGGTGTTCTCGCGCATCCAGTCCAGCGTGGCGTCGAGCTCGTCGGCCTCGTTGAAGCGGACACAGCCCAGCACTCCGAGACCGCCGGCCCGGCTGATCGCCGCGGCGACGTGTTCGGACGGCGTGAAGCCGAAGATGGGGTATTCGATTCCGAACTCTTCGGACAGTGAGGTACGCATGTGGTCAGGCCTTTCGTGAGGCAGTTGCGAGGGTCTCGTCGGCGGGCCGGGATTCGGCGATCTCGACACCCCAGCGATAGTTGGGCTTACCGGCAGGTGACCGCTTGATCTCGTCGACGAACCAGACCGAGCGCGGACATTTGTAACCGGCGATGTCCTGGCGTGCAACGGCATTGATCTCGTCGAGGGTGGGACGCAGACCGTCGCGGGTGGCAACGATTGCAGCGACGCGCTGGCCGTAACGTTCATCGGGAACCCCGACCACGACGGTGTCGAAGACATCCGGATGAGCCTTGAGCGCCGACTCCACCTCTTCGGGGTGGATCTTCTCGCCACCGGAGTTGATGCTGACCGAACCGCGGCCGAGCATCGTGACGGTGCCGTCGTCCTCGACGCGGGCCTGATCGCCGGGGATCGAGTAGCGGATCCCGTTGTAGGTCTTGAACGTCTTGTCGGTCTTGACCGGGTCGTTGTAATAGCGCAGCGGGATGTGGCCGGTGCGGGCCAGGATCCCGACCTCGCCCTTGCCGGGCTCGATGATCGAACCGTCCTCACGCAGAACGACCGTGGACAGGTCGGCTTTGACCCGGGGGCCGCCGCCGCTGTGCGAGGTCTCCTTGGAGATGACACCCATACCGGAGAAGCCCGTCTCCGACGAGCCGATGGCATCGATGATGATCGCGTTGGGGAACTTCTCGATGAACTGATCCTTCACCGACGCCGAGAACAGTGCCGCGGACGACGCGACCGAGACGACAGAGCTGATGTCGTAGTCCTTCTCCTCGAGCGCGTCGATCATCGGGCGACCCATCGCATCTCCGGTGATGAAGATGACGTTCACCTTGTGCCGTTCGACGATCTCCCAGGTCTGGTGGGCGCCGAACTCGGGGTACACGATGGCCTTGCCGCCCTGGAACAGTGCCTGGAACACCGCCCACTGCGAGCCACCGTGGATGAACGGTGGGATGGGGAAGCGCACCAGCTGCCCGCCGTCGGCGCCGGTCTTCGCGAAGTGCCACTCATCGGTGACGGGATCGCCGGTGTACCAGTCGATGCCACCGCCGAGGACCCGGAATACGTCTTCCTGGCGCCACACGACACCTTTCGGATTTCCCGTCGTGCCACCGGTGTAGAGCATGTACACGTCGTCGTTCGACCGCGGCTCGAAGTCGCGTTCGGTGCCTCCGTCGGCGATCGCCTGCTCGTACGCCAGCCCGTCGACAGCCGCGGTGTCGAGGTCGCTGCCGTCTTCCACCACGATCACCGATGTCAACTTCGGCGCTTTCGGCAACACGTTCGCGACCTTGCCGACGTACTGGCGCTCGACGATGAGCACCTTCATGTCGGAGTCGGTGAAGATGTGTTCGAGTTCGCTCTCGACGTAGCGGAAGTTGACGTTGACCATCACCGCGCGCGCCTTGAAGATCGCCACCATGGATTCGACGGCTTCGATGTTATTCCTGCTGTACAACCCCACCGACTCGCCGGGCTGGACGCCCAGGCGCCGCAAGGTGTGTGCGAGGCCGTTGGCCCGCTGGTCCAGTTCGGTGTACGTCTCGTGTCGGCCGTCGGTTTCGAGCGCGATCCGGTCGCCCATCAAGTCGACGGCATGCTCGATGAGGTCGGCAATGTTGTAAGCCATACCGTCAAAACTAGAACGTGTTACCGTTTGAAGGCAAGGCCCCGCGAGATACCCGTCACAGGCGCCGCCGGTCGCCGAGTGCTGCCCGAAAATCAGGAGAAAACATGTCTGATGCCGCTCCCCACTGTCTGGTCGAGAAGCGCGATCACACGCTGATCGTGACGATGAACCGGCCCGAAGCGCGCAATGCACTCTCCGGCGAGATGCTGGGGATCATGAACACCGCATGGGATCAGGTCGACTCCGACAGCGACATCCGGGTCGCGATCCTGACCGGCGCCGGCGGATATTTCTGCGCCGGAGCCGATCTCAAGAACATGAACAAGTCCGCCCCAGGCGACTCCTTCAAGAGCAAGGGATTCGATCCCAGCATCCTCGACGCGCTCCTCAAGGGCCGCCGTCTGACCAAGCCGCTGATCGCTGCGGTCGAGGGCCCGGCGATCGCGGGCGGTACCGAGATCTTGCAGGGCACCGACATCCGGGTGGCCGGTGAGAGCGCGAAGTTCGGTGTATCCGAGGCAAAGTGGGGTCTCTACCCACTGGGCGGCTCAGCTGTCCGTCTCGTCCGACAGATCCCGTACACCGTGGCCGCGGAGATCCTGCTGACCGGACGCCACATCACGGCGACCGAAGCCCTCGACTACGGGTTGATCGGCCACGTCGTCCCCGACGGGACCGCGCTGGACAAGGCACTCGAACTCGCCGCCCAGATCGCCGCCAACGGACCTGTCGCAGTCCAGGCGATCCTCAAGACGATCCGCGACACCGAGGGCATGCACGAGAAGGACGCGTTCAAGCTCGACGGCGATCTCGGCGCCAAGGTGTTCATGAGCAAAGACGCCAAGATCGGCCCGAAGGCATTCTCGGAGAAGCAGACCCCGGTGTTCACCGGGGAGTAGCGCGGGGTCACCGAACCGTACCGGGGTTCCCGCTATTGCGCGTTGGTGCCGTAACAGAGGAATCCGACCACCGTCTGAACGGTCGAGTCCACGTCGACGAGTGCCGTGTTGTCGAGGATGAGTGGCAGGACCGCACCCATCAGACACGAGACCACGGCCTCACCGGCGAACTCCACGTTGATGTCCTCGCGCAGGTACCCGTCCTCGATCCCATACCTGATGTACTGACCACACAGCTGCCCGAGCTGGCCGTAGCTGCCGACCATCGTCTTCAGCGCGGCCTCATCGATGCCCGGGGCCTCCATCGCGAGGAACGTCAGCACATGGGGACGTTCGTTCGCGTACTCGACGAGCCTGCGGACCAACGTGCTCAGGGCGTCCACGAACTCCGATTCCGACCGTGGACGTGGGCGGTGCAGTTCGGCCACCGAGACTAGTTCGGACAGCTCCCGGGACAGCAGAGCGTCGAGGGCGTCTCGTTTGTTGTCGAAGTAGTTGTAGAACGTGCCGTGGCTACAGCCGATGCGCGCGACGATTTCCGCGACGCCGACGTCGCCGTATCCGTACTCGACAAACGTCTCCAGAGCGGCGTCGAGCAGTTGGATACGACGAATCCGGGTCCGCCTGGTGTCGGACCGACCCGCGCCTGATCCGACCATGGGTTGCGCCATCTGCCTCTACGCCCCGCGCTTCATCAATCCATGGAACGCGATGTCGCTGGCGCCGCTGACGGATCGCGCACGCTTGTCGGCATCGTCGTCCGAGACGATCGATCTGACCAGACCCGGCATCGCCATCATCATCAACAATCGAGCGATGATCGGCTTCTGCTGGGCGGACAGCTCGAGCCACCCCTTGTCGACCGCCCGGGTCAGCGACTGCGAGACCATCGAGTTGATCATCGCCTCGAGCCCCACGACGCGCGCCTTCAATTCCTTGTCGATCGCGCTGGCCTGCACCCCGATCAACTTCAGCATCGCAGGCTCTGCGTCGATCATCGCGTAGAGCCGCTCGCTCACGACACCGATCTGCGTGACCATGTCCTGCGCGGAGTCGGGGTCGGCAGCCAGCAGCGCATTGGGGTCCACGGTCGCGAACGCGCGTTCGACCGCCCAGTCGAAGACCTGATCCAGCAACTCACGCTTGCTGCTCACGTATCGATACACGGTGCCCTGGCCGATTCCGGCCTGCTGGGCGATCTCCGCGATGGACGTCCCGTGGTAGCCGCGCTCGGTCAGCACCTCGAACGCGGCCTCGATGATCTGGGTGCGACGTTGGTCGGCCAGACCTTCGACCTTGGGGCGGCCGCGGGGACGGCGCGCGGGGGGTTGGTCTGTCATCAGGCGAGCGTTCAGGCCGAGGCGATCCGGCTGCCCAGGAAGCCGACGTAGCCGACCAGACCAACCAGTCCGAACAATCGGGTCGACCGGTTGGCAATCGCCAGTCCGATCACGGTTTCCGTCGCCCCGTTCGCGTATATCCATTCCCGGGTGTTCTCGGGAAAAGCCGGCTTGGTGATCGATTCGAACAATTGGGGGCGCACGAAATGCGCCACTCCGGTACCGGCAATTCCCGCACCGATGATCTTCGGGAGCACCGAATCGGCGGTTTTCACCGCGATCACGGTCGGGTTCTTCGACGCCACGCCCGCGACAACCTTTTCCACTGCAGCAACCTTCTTGCCACGGCGATTTCCAACCAACGTCATGCTCCACCTCTCGTCGCGGTCAACACTATCGAAGCCTTTGCGGCGCCGACGACCGACGGGCGGAGTTTATCCCGCATTCTTTCGACGCCATTGGGCAATCGACTCACCCATCGGCGTGGCAGGCCGCGGGTCGTAGAGCCATTCGCGTGCGATCGCCCCCCACGGAGCGGTCGCACGCAACTGGCCGAGCAGGGCGCACACGCTCATCTCGGTGCGGCGGGAGAAGGCGTGCGTATCGAGCAGATTCTGCTGCCTAATCTGGCCGAAGTGTCCCGAGCCCGGCAGCACAGCGGACGCGAACACCCGGCGCGCGAGGTCGTCGGTCATGGTCACCGGCTGCGGGACCAGGTGCCACCCCGCCACGCTTCGCATGTAGCCGACAGCGTCCTCCATACCCATCGCATCGGGGTCCGCGATGAACCCGGCGTCGACGATCATCTGGTAGACGTCCGCATCGCGCCTCTCCATCAGGGCCCTGAAGGCGTTGCGCTGCAGGGCCATATCGTCGCGATCCATTCTGAGATACAGCCCGAAGTCGAGGAAACCCAGCTTGCCGTCCGGCAGGACGAGGACGTTGCCGGGGTGCGGATCGGCGCAGAACTCACCGAGGTCATAGACACCGCCGCAGTAGAAGCGGTACACGGCTTCACCGATCCGATCCCGTTCCGCGACAGGCAGATCGATGGCTTCCGCGAAGCTCATCCCGTCGAGGTATTCGGTCACCAGCACCCGATCGGTGGACAGTTCGGCGATCGGCTCGGGTATCCGCCAGCTGGGATGGTCGCGGTAGAAGTCGTACATCCGACGGTGATTGGCCAGCTCGGTGCGATAGTCGAGCTCTGCGAGCACCCGCCTGCTGACCTCGGCGACGATCGGATCGAGGTCGACGCCGGGCAGCCTGCCGCGACCGAGGCGTACCACCAGCGCCAGATTCTTCAGATCGGCCCGGACCGCTGATCCGATGTCGGGGTACTGGATCTTGATCGCGACCTCACGGCCACCCCCGTCTTCGTTGCCGTCGAGGATGGCCCGGTAGACCTGCCCGATCGATGCCGCCGCGATCGGGGTGGGGGTCACCGTGAGCCGCGCGCGCGCCGCCGTGCCCAGCTGGGCGTCGAGGATCGACATCATGACGGCATCGTCGACGGCAGGCGCGCTGTCGAACAACGGTGCCAACCGGGCCCTGAACTCCTCCCGGGTGGCCGGAGTGCTCAAACCCACGTCGAACATCGACAACATCTGACCGAGCTTGAGCGCCGCGCCCTTCATGCTGCCGATCACGGTGACCAGTTCGTCGGCGAACCGCAGGAGGGCTTCGTCGCGCTTACGGGCATTGGCGGCGTCACTGCGCAGCGGCGCACTCAATTTGGCCGTCGTCGACCTCGCCGCGTGCGCGGCCACCACCCGGCCCAACTTCTGGCCGCGGGCGGCGCGGTCAGCCATCGGCCGGATCGCGCCGTGCGGCGTCATCGATCAACACGGCCAAGTTCGCCGGCCGGGCGGCGTCGGGCAAACCGAACAGGGCACCCAACAGTGCATGCTCGGCCATCTGGCGGAGATCGACGGCGTCCACGCCGTCATCGGGATCCGCCAGCCAGGCGTGGCAGGCGCTACGCATCATGACGAGCCAGCTGCGCACGGTGATCTGCAACAGCCGCGGGTGGGACGATCCGGGATCGAGAGCGTTCAAGATGCGTTCTTCCTGGACCCTGATCGATTCCTCGATCAGGGCGAGCACCTCGGGATCCGAGCTGGCCGAACCCTGGTAGATGGCTTGGGAACCGCGTCGATTGGCGAGGCAATTGGCGAGATAGACATCGATGCCGTGCCGGAGTTGGTCGAGCACACCCAGCGCGGGATCCGGGTTCGAGTCGGCCATCATCGCACTGGTCTCACGCCTGACGAGCTCGGCGAAGAACGCACGTTTGGTCGGGAAGTAGTGATACAGCAGGCCACGAGAGACGCCCGCCAATTCGGCGACCTGCTCGATGTGGACGTCGTCGTAGTGCTGCTCTGCGAAGAGTCGAGCACCCAGATCCAGCAACTGCCTACGGCGTTCCTCGGGAGACAGACGAGTACGTGCGGCCACGGGGCTCATATTACTTGACACAGGTTCAATAGCGGCACACAATCGCTATTGAACCAATCTCCAATAAGGAGCGTCATGGCCACAACCACCGAGCTGCCCACGCCGCGTGACCTCGTCGGCCCGAACAACTGGGGGCAGCAATTCCCCCACCCACCCGGCCGGGTCCGCCTACTCGGCGACGTCCGGTCGATCAAGATCGACGGCCCGGTCCTGAGCATGCTCGACTGGCCCGAAGACATCTGGCCGTTGGTGCAATTCCAGGCGTTCCGGCAACGATTCGTGTTCGCCGGCAGCGCCGAGATCACCGCGGAGCTCTGCGACGAGACCCGGTTCGAGAAGGTTCTGACGCCGGGGGTCGCGGCGCTGCGGGCCTTTGCCGGCGACGGGCTGTTCACGGCCGCGACCGACGAGCCCAATTGGCGACTGGCGCATGACCTCCTGATGCCCGCCTTCACCAAATCTGCGATGAAGAACTACCACCCGCTGATGCTCGATGCGATCTCCGAACTCTTCACCTTCTGGGAGCGTCGCGGCGACGTCATCGATGTCGCCCCCGACATGACGCGGCTGACGCTGGAGACTATCAGCCGGGCCGCGTTCGGGGAGGATCTCGGGTCGTTCGAGCGCGACACCCCGCACGCCTTCGTATCGGCGATGATCGCCGCACTCAAGACGGGCCAGCGAACCGGAGGACTCTCGGGACTTCCCGGCGCGAAGGCACTGACCGCGTTGATGACCCGGGCGAACGCCCGCCACCAGCGGTACATCGACACGATGCTCGAGGAGCTGGTCGCCGGACGTCGCCGACGTGGGGATGGCGGCGAGACCGATCTCTTGGCGATCATGCTGAGCCAGAACGCCGCACGGGAGCGCGACGTGCTCGATGACCGCAACATCGGGTATCAGATCCTCACCTTTCTCGTCGCCGGACACGAGACGACCTCTGGGGCACTGTCATTCGCGCTGTACCACCTGGCGCAGGACCGAGAACTACTCGCCCGCGCGCATGCAGAAGTCGACTCGATCCTCGAGGCAGACGCGGAACCGGCCTTCGAGCAGGTGGCAAAGTTCCGGCTGCTCCGACGCATCATCGACGAATCGCTACGCCTGTGGCCCACCGCGCCGGGCTTCTCCCGCGGACCGATCGAGCCCACCACCGTCGCCGGGAGATACGAGATGGCGCCGGGCGATTGGGCCATCGTGCACCTACCGAAGTTGCATCGCGATCCCGCTGTCTGGACCGAGCCGTCACGTTTCGACCCGGACCGCTTCCTGGCCGCCGAGGTCAAGAAGCGGCCCGCCCACTCGTACAAACCGTTCGGTACCGGTGAACGGGCCTGCATCGGCAGGCAATTCGCCCTCCACGAATCCGTCCTGCTCCTTGCCCGCCTGCTGCAGCGCTACGACTTCGAACCCGCCGATCCCGGCTACGAACTGGCCATCACCGAACGCCTCACCCTGATGCCATCGGGACTGCGACTGCGTATTCGCCGACGCTGACAGCTGCCGCATCGTTTGATGCGTCCCGCACCAAACGATGCGGGACGAGATCGACAACAATTTAGAACATGTTCACTCAGACGAGAGTGCCTAATCGGGTGATCTGGTCGACGTCTCGGGTGGTGACCATCAGCATGCTGACACCGGCTTGCTCCCAGTGCTTGATCTGACCGCGAACCGACTCCTCGTCGCCGACGATCAGCGTCTCGAGGACCATCTCGTCCGGCACCGCGGCGATCGCCTCTTCCTTGCGACCCGACAAGAACTTCTCCCCGATCTCCCGGACGACGTCCGAGTACCCCATCCGCCGGTAGACCTCGGCGTGGAAGTTCTGCTCCTTGGCACCCATCCCACCGACATACAACGCGGTCGACGGACGGTAGGCGTCGATGACCGCGGCCACGTTGTCGGTGATCTCGACCTGGACCGTGGCGGCGACCTCGAAGGTGTCGCGGGTACGCCGCGCCCCGACACGGGCGAAGCCTTCGGCGAGCCACTGCTCGTACATGTCCGACAGCCTCGGGGTGTAGTAGATCGCGAGCCATCCGTCGGCGATCTCGGCGCTCAGCGCGACGTTCTTCGGACCCTCGGCACCGAGCCAGATGGGCAGGTCATTGCGTAGAGGATGGGTGATCGGCTTGAGCGACTTGCCCAGCCCGGTCGATCCCGGAGCGTCGGCCGGATAGGGCAACGGATAGTGAGGTCCGGCATTCGTGACCCGGTCCTCTCGAGCGAGCACGTCGCGGATCACCTGGACGTACTCCCGGGTCCGCGCGAGCGGCTTCCCGAAGGGTTCGCCGTACCAGCCTTCGACCACCTGTGGCCCTGATACCCCGAGCCCGAGGATGTGCCGACCACCGGAGAGATGATCGAGGGTCAGGGCGTGCATCGCCGCGGAGGTCGGTGGCCGCGCCGAGAGCTGGGCGATACCGGTCCCCAGCTTGATCGTGGACGTCTGCGAACCCCACCAGGCGAGCGGGGTGTACGCATCCGATCCCCAGGACTCAGCGGTGAACACGGCGTCGTATCCGGCGGCCTCGGCGGCGGCGATCAATGCCGGTGCGTCGGGTATCGGCGCGGCCCCCCAATACCCCAGTTGCAAACCCAGCTTCATGCGCCTGTGACCTCCTGATCGATCAAGTCCTTGCGAACAAATCTAGAACCTGTTCTACTCGATTCTGTGAGCGTCAGCCAGATATCCGCAGGATTCGCAGCCGTAGTCGCACCGATCGAGGACCCGGACGATCCGGTCCTGTCCGCGCCACTGCACAACGCCTTTGATTACACACGGTCGCTCGGACCGGTCCTCGGGCGCTTCGCCCGAGGCCTGCTCGACGGCAAGATCATCGGTGGACGCAGCGCGGACGGCACCGTATACGTCCCTCCCGTCGAGTTCGATCCCGTCACCCGCGCCCAGATCGACGACTTCGTCGAGGTGTCCGAGGTGGGCACCATCAAGTCGTGGAGTTGGATGGCCGAACCGATTGAGGGCCAGCCACTCTCGCAACCCTTCGCGTGGGCTCTCATCGAACTCGACGGCGCCGGCACCAGCCTCCTACATGCGGTCGCCGCCGACGGCCCCGACGCGCTGAGCACCGGGGCCCGCGTCCACGCGGTGTGGAAGACCGATCGCACCGGACGCATCGACGACATCGACCACTTCGCACTGGGCGGAGACCCGGAACCCGCGGCCCCTCGGACCAACGAGCCGTCCGACACCGACGGGATCATGATCACCACCCCGCTCGGACTGACGATCGACCACACCGCGTCCGTCGAGGAGACCTGGTACCTGCAGGGCCTCAAGGAGGGCAAACTGTACGGCGGCCGGACCGGACCCGATGCCCCGGTCTATTTCCCACCCCGCGGCGCCGACCCCACCGACGGCAACCCGACCGGTGAACGCGTCGAGGTCTCCGACAAGGGCGTGGTCACCACGTTCTGCATCGTCAACGTGCCGTTCCTCGGCCAGCAGATCAAGCCGCCCTACGTGGCCGCCTACGTGCTGCTCGACGGCTCCGACATCCCGTTCCTGCACCTGATCCTCGACGTCGAGGCAGCAGACGTGCACATGGGCCTGCGGGTCGAAGCGGTCTGGCGACCGCGCGAGGAGTGGGACCACACGCTGCGCAACATCAGCCATTTCCGTCCGTCGGGCGAACCCGACGCCGATTACGACTCGTACAAGGATCACCTGTGACCAGTACCCATCGCGAGATCCCGCCCATCGCGGTCATCGGATTCGCACACAGTCCACACGTCGATGCGACCTGGGGCACCACCAACGGTGTCGAGATGCTGGTCCCCTGCTTCCAGAAGCTCTACGCCGACCTCGGCATCGTCCGCACCGACATCGACTTCTGGTGCTCGGGATCGTCGGACTACCTTGCCGGCCGGGCCTTCTCGTTCATCTCCGCGATCGACTCCATCGGCGCCGTCCCGCCGATCAACGAGTCGCACGTCGAGATGGACGCCGCCTGGGCCCTCTACGAGGCGTGGGTCAAGATCGCCACCGGTGAGGTCGATGTCGCGCTCGCCTACGGCTTCGGCAAGCCATCGGCGTCCAACACCGATCAGGTGCTGACCCTGCAGACCGACCCCCACACCGTCGCGCCGCTCTGGCCGGACGCCCGGTCGCTGGCGGCGCTGCAGGCCCGTGCCGGAATCGACTCCGGGGCCTGGACCGAAGCCGACATGGCCGCGGTCGCCGCCCGTGGTTCCGACGCATCCGCGGAGGACCTGCTGCGCAGCGACTACGTGGCCAATCCCCTTCGCGCCCACGACACCTGCCGGTACACCGACGGCGCCGCGGCGATCATCCTGGCCAGTGAACACAGGGCACGCGAACTCGTCGCCAATCCCGCCTGGATCACGGGCTGGGATCACCGGATCGACACCCCCAACTTCGGGGCCCGCGACCTCACGAAGTCGCCGTCGACCAAGCTCGCCGGTGACACGGTGCTCGGCACCGACCGCAAGGTGGACGTGGCCGAACTACACGCGCCCTACACCCACCAAGAGCTGATACTCAAATCCGAACTCGGTCTCGACGATTCGGTGATCATCAATCCGTCGGGCGGCGCGCTGGCGGCCAATCCGCTGTTCTCCGCCGGACTCGAGCGCATCGGCTTCGCCGCCACCGCGATCCTGAACGGCGACGCCGGCACCGCGCTCGCGCATGCGACCAGCGGTCCGCTGTTGCAGCAGAACATGGTTGTGAAACTGGAAGGCAAGAACTGATGGGGCGCTATCGCGCGGCGGTGCTCGGCACCGGCCAGACCAAGTATGTTGCCAAACGCCATGACGTCTCGATGGCCGGATTGTGCCGCGAAGCCATCGACAAGGCGCTGATCGACGCGCAGGTGTCGATGGACGACATCGATGCCATCGTCATCGGCAAGGCGCCCGACCTCTTCGAGGGCACCATGATGCCCGAACTCGCGCAGGCACAGTCCCTCGGCGCCGAGGGCAAGCGGCTCATCCGCGTCCACACCGCCGGCTCGGTCGGTGGATCGACCGCGAACGTCGCCGCGTCGCTGGTGACCTCGGGTGTGCACCGCCGCGTCCTCGCCATCGCCTGGGAAAAGCAGTCGGAGTCGAATGCCATGTGGGCGTTGTCGATCCCGGTCCCGTTCACGATGCCGGTCGGTGCCGGAGCGGGCGGCTTCTTCGCACCTCATATCCGGTCGTACATCCGGCGTACCGGTGCCCCCGACCACATCGGCGCCATCGTCGCGGCGAAGGATCGGCAGAACGGCGCCCTGAACCCTCTGGCCCATCTGCATCAGCCCGACATCACCGTCGACAGCGTGATGGCCTCGCAGATGCTCTGGGATCCGATCCGCTACGACGAGACCTGCCCGTCGTCCGACGGGGCGTGCGCGGTGGTCATCGCCGATGAGGAGACCTCGGATGACGCTGTCTCCAGGGGGATTCCGGTCGCCTGGATCCATGCGTCGGCAATGCGGACCGAACCACTGGCCTACTCCCATCGCGACACCGTCAGCCCGCAGGCCGGCCGCGACGCCGCCGCCGCCCTGTGGAAGGCCGGCGGCATCTCCAACCCACTCGAGGAGATCGACACCGCCGAGATCTATGTCCCGTTCTCGTGGTTCGAGCCGATGTGGCTCGAAAACCTCGGGTTCGCGGCGGAGGGCGAGGGCTGGAAGCTGACAGAGTCCGGTGAGACCGCCATCGGGGGCAAGCTGCCCGTCAACGCGTCGGGTGGTGTGCTGTCATCGAATCCGATCGGCGCATCGGGCATGATCCGGTTCGCCGAGGCGGCCATCCAGGTACAGGGCAAAGCCGGCGATCATCAGGTCAAAGATGCCCGGAAGGCTCTCGGCCACGCGTATGGTGGCGGCTCACAGTACTTCTCGATGTGGCTCGTGGGCTCCGACAAGCCCACCCATTGAGCCGGCCGACACAACCACCCACCGATCGGATCAGGTCATGACCAAAGCAGAACCCGCCTACATGAACATCGACCGGGCCAACAATCCCGCGGTTGTCGCCGGACGTCTGTCCCGCGAGTACGTGGGGTCGAGGAACAAGGCGGCCTGGGTCAATCTCTTCGCCGAGGACGGCATCGTCCAAGACCCGGTCGGCCCGTCGATGTTCGACGAAGAAGGCATCGGGTTCACCGGGCACGATCGCATCAGCGACTTCTGGGACCTGTCGATCGGGACCACCGAGCAGATCGAGTTCGCCTTCGACGAAGAGATCATCTGCGGCAACGAGGTCGCCTACATCGGCAAGATCATCACCCACATCCACGGCCACATCTCGGAGGCCCGTGGAGTGTTCACGTACCGCGCGAACGACGACGGCAAACTGACTGCGCTGCGGGCGTTCTGGGAAGTCGAGAAGACGATCAACTCCGTCCGCAAGGCCTAGCCCGAGCCCCGATCTTGGTGGGTTTTGGCGAGTATTTCCCCATGTGACGCTCACCAGAACCCACCATTTTCGGGACACGAAGAAGCCCCCCATCCTTTCGGACGGGGGGCTTTCTCGTGTGTCTAGCCGCCGTAGTTGACCGACAGCTCCTTGACTCCGTTGATCCAGCCATGCCGGAGCCGGCGGGGCTCCGCCAGCTTGGTGATGTCGGGCATGTGATCGGCGATCGCGTTGAAGATCAGGTTGATCTCCATGCGGGCCAGGTTGGCGCCGACGCAGTAGTGGGCGCCATGGCCACCGAAGCCGACGTGCGGGTTGGGATCGCGCAGGATGTTGAACTCGAAGGGCTTATCGAAGACGTCCTCGTCGAAGTTGGCCGATCCGTAGAACATCCCGACGCGCTGGCCCTTCTTGATCTCCTGGCCACCGAGGACCAGATCATGACGGGCAGTACGTTGGAACGCGTTGACCGGGGTGGCCCAGCGGACGATCTCGTCCGCGGTGGTGGCCGGTCGATCACGCTTGAAGAGCTCCCACTGGTCCGGATTGTCGAGGAACGCATTCATGCCGTGGCTGATGGCGTTACGGGTGGTCTCGTTGCCGGCGACGGTCAGCAGGATCACGAAGTAACCGAACTCGATCTCGTCGAGCGATTGTCCGTCGATGTCGGCGTTGACCAGAGCGGTGACGATGTCGTCGGCCGGACACTTCTTGCGTTCCTCGGCCATCGTGTATGCGTAGCCGAGGATCTCGGCGGACGACAGCTGCGCCGGGGTCAGTCCGGATTCGTCATCGACCTCGTTGAACTCCGGGTCATCGGCGTTCATCATGTTGTTCGACCAGTGGTACAGCTTCTCCCGGTCGTCCTCGGGAACGCCGAGCAGGTCGGCGATGGCCATCAGCGGCAGATTGATCGCGACGTCTTCGACGAAGTCTCCGTTGCCCTTTGCCGCGGCATCCTTGACGATCTTCTGTGCCGCATCCTCGAGCTTCTCTTCGATCGCATGCACCGCCTTGGGCGTGAACAGCTTCGAGATCAGCTTGCGCAGACGGGTGTGCTCGGGCGGATCGTGGTTGATCAGCAGAGCCTTCGTGATGTCGAGCTGCTCAGACGTCATCGCGTCGTCGAACCGCATGATCACACCGTTTTCGTTGGTGGACCAGTTGTCGTTGTTCTTCGAGATCGCACGCACATCCTCGTGCTTGCTGACGACCCAGTAACCGCCGTCGGAAAAGCCACCGCCTTTACCCTCGGCTTGGGCATTCCACCAGACCGGCGACGTCTTTCGCAGCTCTGCGAATTCCGTCACCGGGATCCCTTGTTCCAACAGGTCAGGGCTGGTGAAATCGAAACCCTCTGCGAACGGGCACACCTTCTCGGCCTGCGTCATTGCAACCACCTAAATGCTAGACATGAACGTGTTCTAGTTCGATGGTAGAGCACAATGCTGAACAATGGCTACTACCTGCTGCAATAGGACTTGTGTCCAGTTGGCAACTTGTTCTAGTTTCGAATTCTGCACATCAACGCACTCGAAGGGATTGACATGGGAAAACCGGTGATAGTCGAGGCCACCCGCACTCCGATCGGCAAGCGAGCGGGGTGGCTGTCGGGCCTGCATCCGGCGGAACTCCTTGGCGCGGCGCAGAAGGCGGTGATCGAGCGGGCGGGGATCGACCCCGCTGAGATCGAGCAGGTGATCGGTGGCTGCGTGATGCAGGTGGGTGCACAGTCGAACAACGTCACGCGCACCGCCTGGCTCCACGCGGGCCTGCCCTGGCAGACCGGTGCCACCACGATCGATTGCCAGTGCGGGTCCGCACAGCAGGCCAACCACCTGATCGCGGGCCTGATCGCCTCCGGCACGATCGACGTCGGCATCGCCTGCGGTGTGGAATCGATGACGACGGTGCCCCTCGGCGCCAATGTGATGGTCGAGAACGCCGGATTGCGGCGGCCCGAATCCTGGGACATCGACATGCCCAACCAGTTCGAGGCGGCCGAGCGCATCGCGACCCGTCGCGGCATCACCCGCGAAGACGTCGACGCCCTCGGCGAACGAAGCCAGCGGCTGGCCAGACAAGCGTGGGACGAGGGCCGCTACGACCGCGAGGTGTTCTCGCTCAAGGCCCCAGAACGCACGAAAGAGGGTGAACTGACCGGCAACATCCTCGACGTCGTCCGCGACCAGGGTCTACGCGAGACCAGCCTGGAATCTCTGGCAAAGCTCAAACCCGTCATCGAGGGCGGTATCCACACGGCCGGCACCTCCTCGCAGGTCTCCGACGGCGCTGCCGCGGTGCTGATCATGGACGAGGACAAGGCCAAGGCTCTGGGCCTGCGGCCCCGTGCGCGTTTCGTCTCACAGGCTCTGGTCGGCGCCGAACCGTATTACCACTTGGACGGACCCGTGCAGGCCACCGAGCGGGTGCTC
The DNA here is from genome assembly GCF_002095435.2 of Williamsia sp. 1138. Classification (GTDB taxonomy): domain Bacteria; phylum Actinomycetota; class Actinomycetes; order Mycobacteriales; family Mycobacteriaceae; genus Williamsia. Next base: position 68,039 of record NZ_MJEJ02000045.1, on the reverse strand, counting down.
GCCAAGTCCGGGATGAGCATCTCCGACATCGACCTGTTCGAGGTCAACGAAGCGTTCGCCTCCGTGCTGCTGTCGTGGGCGTCGGTGCATAATCCCGACATGGACAAAGTCAACGTCAACGGCGGCGCCATCGCCATCGGGCACCCCGTGGGATCCACCGGTTCCCGGCTCATCACCACCGCGCTGCACGAGCTGGAGCGGTCGGACAAGTCGACCGCCCTCATCACCATGTGCGCCGGCGGCGCGCTCTCGAGCGGCACCATCATCGAGCGGATCTGAGGCCCGGTGCCGACCCAGGAACCACCCAAGGCCCTCAACTCCAAGGCGGTCAGCACGATCGTCAAACTGTCGTCACGGGTGAACACGAAGATCTACAAACTCACCGGGGGCAAGGTGGGCGCCAAGTGGCGCGTCGGGGCGGGATTCAAGGATCCGGTGCCGGTGATCCTCCTGACCACCATCGGCCGCAAGTCCGGCAAGCCACGCACCGTGCCGCTGCTCTTTCTCCGGGACGGCGCGAACGTGGTGGTCGTGGCCTCCCAGGGCGGGATGGCATCCAACCCGGCGTGGTATCTCAACATCACCGCCAACCCCGACGTGAGCATCCAGGAGGGCAAGAAGACATCGGTGATGCGGGCGCGCGAAGCCGACGACGCCGAGCGGGAACGTCTGTGGCCCAAACTCGTCGAGGTGTACGCCGACTTCGACCAGTACAAGGCGTGGACGGACCGCAAGATCCCGGTGATCATCTGCGAGCCGCGCTGAAGGCTACCGAGTGAAGAGTTCATCGCAGCGACGACAAGAATTCTTCGCGAAGGTCACCGGTCGGTGCACCCGAGGCCACCGGGTATGCCAGGATTCGATGCGCAATGACATCTAATCCAGACTCCCGCCCTGAGCCGGTCCCACAGCCATCCTGGACCCAGCCGTCACGTCGCGCCTTTCTCGGCGGTGCCGCCATCGGTACCGTCGGCGTCCTCGGAACGGTCTATGCCGGTGGTGCCGCGGCAGCGCCCGCACCCCCGTCGGAGGTGTTCCGCCACGGCATCGCCTCCGGCGATCCCCTGCCCGATCGCGTCATCCTGTGGACCCGAGTGACGCCGACGGCAGACGCCACCGCAGGATCGGGCCGCGGCGGCGCGACGACGATCCGCTGGGAAGTGGCGACCGATCCGGGCTTCGGGTCGGTGGTGTCCTCGGGCACCACGACCACCGATACCGGAAGCGACCTGACGGTGAAGGTTGACGCCGGCGGGTTGAGCCCGAACACCGGTTATCACTACCGGTTCCATGTCGTCGACGGTCCCGCCGCGGGCACCGTCTCGCCGGTCGGTCGCACGAAGACCGCGCCCGACACGGCGGCAGAGGTCGCCCGGGTCCGGTTCGGGGTGGTGTCCTGCGCCAACTGGGAAGCCGGGTATTTCGGCGCGTACCGGCACCTGGCCGCGCAGCCGGATCTCGACGCGATCGTGCACCTCGGCGACTACATCTACGAGTACGGAATCGGCGAATACACCGGCAAGAACGGTCCGGTCCGACGCCACGAACCGGCGCACGAGATCATCTCCGTGGCGGATTACCGGATTAGGCACGCCCAGTACAAGACCGATCCCGATCTACAGTTGGCCCACCGAGACCTGCCCTGGATCTGCACCTGGGACGATCACGAGGCCGCCAACGACGCCTGGGCCTCCGGCGCGGAGAACCACAGTGCCGCCGAGGGGGATTGGCCGGCCCGCAAGGCCGCCGCGGAACAGGCCTACTACGAGTGGATGCCCGTGCGTCCGGTTCCCGATGCCGGAGGCAGGCACCTCTATCGCAGGTTGCGGTACGGCAACCTGCTCGAATTGTCGATGCTCGACCTGCGGACCTATCGGACCGAACAACCGGGCACGACCTCGAACGCTGCCGACAATCCCGCGGCCACCATCACCGGTGCCGCCCAGATGTCCTGGCTGACCAACGGTGTCGTGTCGTCGCCGACCCGGTGGAAGATCGTCGGCAACCCGGTGATGATCAGCCCCATCCTGATCCCACCGTTGGAACCCCGCACCACCGCCGCCCTCACCGATCTGCTCGGCGTGCCCAGCGCCGGCATCCCGCTCAGCTCGGACCCGTGGGACGGCTACACCGCCGACCGCCGGCGCCTTTATCAGGCGTTGCGCGACAACAACATCCAGAACACGGTCTTCATCACCGGCGACATCCACATGTCGTTCGCGTGCGACCTGCCGAACGACCCCGCCAACTACCCGGGGGCCGGCACGGTGGGCACCGAGTTGGTGACGCCGTCGGTGACGTCGAGCAACGTCGACGATCTCGTCGGGGCACCGGAATACACGGTGGGCAACGTCGCGGCGGCGGCGCTGACAAACGTGAACCGACACCTGCGCTGGGTCGACACCGATGCTCACGGTTACGCGGTGCTCACGGTGACCGACGCTGCGACCCAGATGGATTGGTATTTCGTCAACAATCGCGACGACCCGCGATCAGGCCAGCGGTACGGCCAGTCCTGGCGGGTGCCGAACGGTTCACAGAAGGTCGTTCAGGTCGGACGCGCAGCCGGGTAGCTCGACCCGGTGTGCGTCGCATTCGCATATCACGGACCTATCACACGCACCGACCAACGCTCTTTTCAGGGCGCCGAAAAGTTCGCCGGCGAGCAATTTCGAGCAGCCGGTGCAATTTGTCGTGCGATAAGCTAACTTATTCTGCAAAGCGGACATTTCACCAATCCCGTCGGGCGTTCGATTCGGAGGGTGCCTGTCCACCCCCTGTGATCACGCGGCCTGAGGAGGCGTAGTGCGAAAGCGCTATATATCGATGCTCGTTGCGGCAATTCTGCTCGCATTTCCGGTGAGTGCGGGCGCGGCGCCGCTCATCGACCTCCCTGACACAGGGTCGCTGGAACAACCGGAACAGCCAGAAAACCCTGGCTCTTACGTGGCGCTCGACCCGACGTCGGGAACACTGATCGCGGACAGTGGCTTCGAGGCCAAACGGGACGGTTTCTCCTTCGCGAACTGGGGCCCACCGGACGAGTCGCATCGTCGCAGCATGACACCGGCCGCCATGCAATCGCTCTACGGAGATCGTATCTGCGCCCGCATCGTTGACGGAGCATGCGTGCTGACCGCCACCGGCGAAGTGCTGGAAAGAGATTCGAATGAAGGCTCCGACGGAGGGCACTGCTTCGGGATGGCCGCCGTTGCCGGCCTCTTCTACACCGGCGGTCTCGACAAGTCCGGATACGTTCCCGCGGGCCAGAGCCTCTATGACGTCGGCCCGTCGGATCAACTCGACGGTTTGATCTCCAGGTACTTCAATTCGCAGGGCGCCCTCCCGACTGCCGGCGCCTCCACGAAGTCTTCCGTGGCCGACACCCTCACAAAGATCCAGAGCGCATGGGCCGCCGGAGACGATTATCTGCTGGCCATCATGAGCGACACCGGCGGGCATGCGATAACCCCCACCGCCCTGCGCGACCTGGGCGACGGGCGGATCGGAATCGTCGTTTATGACAACAACTATCCGGGCGAAGAAAAAATGGTCGTCACCGACCCCGGGGCGAACACGTGGTATTACACGACGGCGCTGAATCCGGCTGAGCCGAGTGCCCTTTATCTCGGGTCACCGACCAATCCGATGATCCTGTTTCCGCTGTCGCAGATGACACAGGTCCACGAATGCCCGGTATGCCATGACGTCGGCGACGATTCCGTCCTGATCCTGGTGAAGGACACCGCCGCCAAGCCCGCCGCCGACGCGGCGGACTGGGATCTGACGATCACCCGCCCCGGCGGCGGACCTGTCGCCGGACTCGAGCGACTCGACTACTCCAACACCCGGCGAAGCGAGTTGTACCGGGTCCCGGCGGCGACCGCGTTCGAACTGACCATCGGTGGTGTGCCGATCGGGCCGGCCGCAGACGTGGACGTCTCCATCATCGGCGACGGCTGGATCAACGAGGTGGACGATCTGGTGATCCTCCCGGCCGCCACCGCCACCGTGTCGGTAGACAAGGATCAACGCCGCGTCGCCCTGGCGAGTTCGTTCCCGGTCTCTCCACGGCTGACGGTCGCGAGCGAGGAAGCGGACTGGTCCGTGGCTGCCGAGGGAACCGGCCTGAACCTCCTGCCCGGCAGCACGGTTTCGGTCGGCCGAGACACCGACGGTGACTACACATTCGGACTCACAGGCATCGGTCTCCCGGGGTCACTGCACGTCGATGTCAAACGCAGCGACACCATCGCCGACCACATCGCCCGCACCAACGGGGCGGTGACCATCCCCGTGGGCGCCACCGGTTCGGTGGCCGCCGAGATATGGGACGGAACGACCCCGCTGACGTTCCGAGTCGGGTCGCAGAACCACCCGATGAAAGTCGGGTGAGCTTTACCGGGGTCAGCCGACCACCCGGAGGCATTCGCAATAGACTTGGCTGCATGACTGCTCCAGACCGTGCGGCGACGCGCCGCGACATCACTGCCGCCCTCGAAGCCGCCTTCGAACGGCGCCACGAAGTCCTCGACGCGATCGTGGAGGCCGAGGACCGCGCGTCGGCCATCAACTCCATCGCCACCCTGCTCTCGGTCCCTGCGATCGGTGCCGAGGCCGTCCTGGGGATGTCCTTCGACCGCTTGACTGTCACGGCGCGGCGCGAGAATGCTGCCGAGCTCGAGGATCTCAACTCACAGCTGACGTTCACGCAGACCGAGCGCCCGGCCAGCACGTCCGAGACCCTTACGCTGCGCCAGTTCACCGACGCCGATGCCGACATCTTCGAGAAGCGGACCTCCGACGTGGGTGCCGCCGGCGACGGGAGCGGTTCTCCCGCTTCGGGAATCGCCGATGAGATCTCGGCCGCCAACAGCCGGATGCACGCCGAAGAGGCCGTCTGGCTGGTAGCCACCGAAGGGTCGGACAAGATCGGACTCGTGTTCGGTGAACTATCCGACGGTGAGGTCCACGTTCGGATCTGGATCGCTCCCGAGCATCGCAAGAAGGGCTACGGCACTTCAGCCCTGCGTCGTTCGCGGTCCGAACTGGCCGCCTACTTCCCCGGTGTCCCCCTGGTCATCCGCGCGCCCGGTTCCTGACCCGGAAACGATCCATTCATACGAAGACGATCCACCTCTAGGTGGATCGTCTTCGTATATCCGGCGCGGCTGGGGGGCTAGGTGGGCCGGCGCCGTGGGATGCCGAACTTCGCGATGATCTTGACGATCCTGCCGTCATCGTCGAACTCGAAACTCTCGGTCACCCTGGCGGCCAATTTCAACGGCTTCGGCTGCACGTGCACATAGAAACTCACGTACACCACCGGCCCCTCGACACGCGGGCTGAAGTCACTGATCCTGTGGATGACGCGGTACTGCGGCCCCCTGGCCAGACTGCGCGTCAGGTGATCGCCGCTACGTCCGGTCTTGGCGCCCATCTCGATGCGCACGCAGTCCGGATGGAACGGCACTGCCGACGGATCGTGACTGACCAGGGCGTCGACGTAGGCTTTCGCCGCGGCGATCAGGTCGGTATCCGTGCTCATCGTGCCTGCCCCTTCTATCGTGTGTGCCCTTCTATCGTGCCTGCCCTCTATCGTGCCTGCCCTTCTATCGTGCCTGCCCTTTTATCGTGCGCCGTACACCGGCATCGGGGTCGGGGCCTGTGCCAGGATCTCCTCGACCACAGGCCCGAGTTCGGCCGGGTCCCACCGAGCACCTTTGTCGCGTTTGACGCTTCGCTGCCAACCATCGGTCACCGACACCGTGCCGCCCTCGACCTCGAAGACCCTTCCGCTGACCGAGCCGGCTTCGACCGAGCCGAGCCAGACCACCAGCGGCGAGATGTTCGCCGGGTCCATCGCGTCGAACGAACCGTCCTCGGGTGCGGCCATCTGCGCGGCCATCGCGTCGCCGGAACTGGTGGTCATCCGGGTCCGGGCCGACGGCGCGATGGCATTCACCGCCACACCATATGCTTTCATCTCGGCTGCCGCCTGAATCGTCAGTTCCGCGATGGCAGCCTTCGCCGCGGAGTAGTTTCCCTGTCCGACAGAGCCGTACAACCCAGCGCCAGAGGACGTGTTGATCACCCGCGCCTGCCTCGGATTGCCGGCCTTCGATTCGGCCCGCCAGTATGCGGCGGCGTGCCGCAAGGTCGCGAAGTGTCCCTTCAGGTGGACCCGGATCACGTTGTCCCAGTCCTCTTCACTCATCGAGACGAGCATCTTGTCGCGGAGGAATCCGGCATTGTTGACCAGGATGTCCAGCGCTCCAAAGGAATCGATTGCTGTCCGTATCAGGTTTTCGGCGCCGGCCCAGCTGGCGACGTCGTCGCCGTTGACCACGGCCTCGCCGCCCGCTGCCTTGATCTCCGCCACCACCTGCTCGGCAGGGCTCTCGCCGGTATTCGAGCCGTCCAAACCGGCCCCGATGTCGTTCACAACGACCTTGGCGCCCTCGGCCGCGAATGCCAGTGCGTGCTCACGGCCGATGCCCCGGCCCGCCCCTGTCACGATGACCACTCGGCCGGCCACGATTCCACTCATCAAATCAGCTCCTTCGGTTTGTCGATGTCGTCATGAGTTCTGCGCCCGCTGATCAGCTGGGGATCTCGTTGGATCCGACGTCCCAGAAGGCGAGGCGTTCGCCGCCGCCGTGGACTTCCATCGTCGATCCGGTCATGTAGGAAGCCAACGGGGACAACAGGAATGCCACAGCGTTGCCGACGTCCTCGGGAAGCGCCAGGCGACCCATCGGGATGGTCCGCGCCACGGCTGCTACGCCGTCGTCGTCGCCGTAGAACATGTCCGCGAGCTCGGTGCGTACCGCACCCGCGACCACGGAATTGACCCGCACCCGCGGAGCCCACTCCACAGCCAGCGACCCGGTCAGTGAGTCGAGCCCCGCCTTGGCAGCACCGTAGCCCGCCGTTCCCGGCGACGGCCTGCGCCCGGACATGCTGGACACGTTCACGATCGAGCCGCCGGAGTCCTGTTGCTGCATGACCTTGTTGGCAGCCTGCGCGATGATCAGCGGAGCGAGCAGGTTGAGTTCCACGATCTTCGAATGAAAGCGCGGCGAGGCGTCCGCCGCCATCGCGAACGGCGCACCACCGGCATTGTTCACGACACCACTGAGCCGGCCGTGCTGCTCCACCACCTGCTTGATCATGGCGGTCACCGCGTCGGCGTCACGGATGTCGCAGCTGACGAACTCGGCATAGGGCGCCGGCGATCCCTCGTCGGCGGGCCGCCTTGCGCAGGCGACCACCGTCGCACCCAGCTCCGTCAGGACCGCACTGATACCCGCGCCGACTCCGCGCACGCCTCCGGTCACGAGCACCACCTGCCCCGACAATCCCAAGTCCATCCACTGCCCCATCTGTCATGACCACAAGGGTGTTAAAGTACCAAGCAATTGCTTGGTTGGTCTACAGACGTACGGTACGCGAGGAGCATCGATGCCCATCACCACATCCACCGTCGAACCAGGGATCGTCGCGGTCACTGTCGACTTTCCGCCGGTCAACGCCCTTCCGTCGGCCGCCTGGTTCGAATTGGGGGAAGCGATACTCGCGGCCGGACGCGACCCGAACACCCACGTGGTGATCCTGCGGGCCGAGGGCAGGGGCTTCAACGCCGGCGTCGACATCAAGGAGATGCAGGCGACCGAGGGCTACGGAGCGCTCATCGCCGCCAACCGCGGATGCGCCGTCGCCTTCTCCGGGGTGTACGACTGCGCTGTCCCGGTCATCGCGGCGGTCAACGGCTTCTGCGTGGGGGGCGGGGTCGGCCTCGTCGGAAACGCCGACATCATCGTTGCCTCTGACGACGCGGTCTTCGGACTCCCCGAAGTCGATCGTGGTGCCCTCGGAGCAGCCACCCATCTGTCGCGACTCGTCCCCCAGCACACGATGCGCGCCCTGTATTACACCGCTCAGAACGTCACCGCCCAGCAGCTCGAGCACTTCGGGTCGGTACAGAAGGTGGTCCCACGCGAGCAGCTCGACGCCGCTGCGCTGGAGATCGCCCGCAAGATTGCGGCCAAGGACACCAGGGTCATCCGGGCTGCCAAGGAAGCGTTCAACGGCATCGATCCCGTCGACGTGAAATCGAGTTACCGCTTCGAGCAGGGCTTCACATTCGAGCTCAACCTCGCCGGTGTCGCCGACGAGCACCGCGACGCCTTCGTCGAGACCGGCAAGCCCAAGACGAGTTCACCTCAACAGAGTTCACACAGCGGCGGAGGGTCGGAATAACAATGGCGAAGGACAAGACGAGCACGCTCGACGACGTCATCGGCGAGATCGAGAGCGGCATGACCATCGGCATCGGCGGCTGGGGTTCACGCCGCAAACCGATGGCGCTGGTGAGAGCCCTTGCCCGGTCGGAGGTGACGGACCTGACCGTGGTCACCTACGGCGGACCCGACCTCGGATTGCTCTGTGCCGCAGGCAAGGTCAGCAAGGCCTACTACGGGTTCGTCTCACTGGACTCACCACCGTTCTACGACCCATGGTTCGCCGCCGCCCGCACCTCCGGCGCGATCACGGTCCGTGAGATGGACGAGGGCATGGTCAAGTGCGGGCTCGAGGCCGCCGCCGCCCGACTGCCGTTCTTGCCGATCCGCGCCGGCCTCGGCTCCGATGTGCCGAACTTCTGGGACGGTGAATTGTCCACGGTCACTTCGCCCTATCCCGACGAAGACGGTAGGCACCAGACCCTCATCGCGATGCCCGCCCTCAACCTCGACGCCGCGTTCGTGCACCTCGACCTTGCCGACAAGCACGGCAACGCCGCCTACACCGGAGTCGACCCCTATTTCGACGATCTCTACTGCGGGGCCGCCAAGCGCCGGTATCTCGAGACCGATCGCCTGGTCTCCACCGAGGAACTGATCGAATCTGTGCCGCTGCAACGGGTGTTGCTCAACCGGCTCAACGTCGACCGCGTGGTGCACACCCCGAACGGCGCCCATTTCACCTTCGCGGGCGACTACGGCCGGGACGAAGCATTCCAGCGGTTCTACGCGGAGTCGGCCAAGACCCCCGAGGCGTGGCAGGCCTTCTCCGACCGCTTCCTCACCGTCGACGAAGCGCAGTACCAGAGCGAGATCAGCACATGGGCCACCGAACAGGCGACCAACGCGAAGGAGTCGGGAAAATGAGCGAACCCCAGGCCGCAGACGTCACCCGCGCAGAGAGCTGTGTGATCGCGTGCGCCGAGATCTTCGCCGGCGCCGGCGAGACCATGGCATCACCGATGGCCACCACACCCCTCATCGGAGTCCGGCTGGCGCGCCTGACCACTGAGCCCGACCTGCTGATCACCGACGGTGAGGCCCTGATCTTCGCCGACACCCCCGCCGTGGGAAAGTCCGGAGCCATCGAGGGCTACATGCCGTTCCGGAAGGTCTTCGACGTCGTCGCCTCCGGCCGACGCCATGTGGTGATGGGCGCCAACCAGATTGACCGCTACGGCAACCAGAACCTGTCGGCCTTCGGTCCACTGCAGCAACCGACGCGCCAGATGTTCGGCTCACGCGGCGCACCGGGCAACACCATCAACCATCCGACGAGCTACTGGGTCGCCAAACACTCCTCACGGGTGTTCGGCGGTGTGGTGGACGTGGTGTCCGGGGTTGGTTACGACAAGGTCGATCCGGAGAACCCCGCCTACAAATACCTCAACATCTACCGAGTGGTGACCAACCTCGGCGTCTTCGACTTCGGGGGTCCGGGTCACACGATGCGCGCCTTGAGCCTGCATCCGGGGGTCGAGGCGGACGAGGTCGCGGACAACACCGGCTTCGAGGTCGCGGAACTCGAGACCGCGGGGGTGACCCGCCTCCCCTCTGCCGAGGAACTCCGGCTCATCCGCGAGGTCATCGACCCGAAAGGCTTGCGGGAGAGAGAAGTCAAGCCGGTGGAGGCGACCAAGTGACCACCCCGCAACCCGCGCCCGCGCTCGCCACGCGTTTCACGGACTTGGTCGGGATCAAGTATCCGATCGTGCAGACCGGGATGGGCTGGGTGTCGGGCCCCTCGCTGACCTCGGCGACGTCGAACGCCGGCGGCCTCGGCATCCTGGCGTCGGCCACGATGACCTATCCCGAGCTCGAGACGGCCATCACCAAGACGAAGACGTTGACGGACAAACCATTCGGCGTCAACCTTCGTGCCGATGCCACCGACGCACCCGAGCGAATCGATCTGCTGATCCGCGAAAAGGTCAAGGTCGCATCGTTTGCACTGGCACCCAAGCCTGAGCTCATCGCCAAGCTGAAAGACCACGGCATCGTCGTCATCCCGTCGATCGGGGCGGCGAAGCACGCGGTCAAGGTTGCCTCCTGGGGTGCGGACGCGGTGATCGTCCAAGGCGGCGAGGGCGGCGGCCACACCGGGCCGGTCGCAACCACCCTGCTGCTGCCGAGCGTGCTCGATGCGCTTGGTCCAGAAGGCATTCCAGTCGTGGCTGCCGGCGGCTTCTTCGACGGGCGCGGGCTCGTCGCAGCCCTGTCCTACGGCGCCGAAGGTGTCGCGATGGGGACCCGATTCCTGCTGACGTCGGACAGCGCGGTGCCCGACGCCGTCAAGAAGGAATACATCGCGCGCGGCCTCGGGGACACCGTCGTCTCCACGAAAGTCGACGGGATGCCGCACCGGGTACTGCGGACAGAACTCGTGGACAAACTCGAATCGGGCAACAGCGCAACAGCTCTGGCGGCTGCGGCAAACAACGCCAACAAGTTCAAGCAGCTGACCGGCATGAAGTGGTCGACGATGCTCAAGGACGGCCGCACCATGCGCAAGTCCGGCGAACGGACGTGGCAGCAGATCATCATGGCCGGCAACACCCCGATGCTGCTGCGCGCCGGCCTGGTCGAGGGCAACACCGACGCCGGCGTTCTCGCCTCAGGTCAGGTGGTCGGGATGATCGACGACCTGCCCAGCTGCGACGACCTCATCCAGTCGATCATGACGCAGGCGTGGAACCGGTTGGAGCGCCTCGGGAAGCTGTGAGCACTCCGCCGGCCATTGGCTAGAGGTCGGGCCGTCCTCGCGTCGGGCGGTTTCTGAGGAGTTTGGCACGATAGGCCGAGGCCCGGCCCCAACTCGCCTGCTGCAATGCCAGGGTCAGCCACCCCGCGACCGCCATACCCGCGAGATTGAGAAGCAGTTGCAGAGCGCTTCCGACGACGGTGTCCCGGAGCCCGAAGGCGAGACCGAGTGCGACGTTGCCTGCCGCGGGAATCGTCGTCACGGAGATGAACACTCCTGACAGCCCGCCCAGCTTCGCCGAGGTCACGGACAGGACGCCGGCGGCCCCGGCGAGCACTGCGACGATGAACGACCACTTGTCCGGGGAGTAGATGAACTCGGTGTCCGGGCGGGATTCGACCACGTCGACCACCGTGATCCATCCCAGTGCCCGCGCGACGAGCGCCAGGACGGTGGTGGCTGCAATCGCGATCACGAAGCCTCCGGCGAGCGTGGCCGCGGCCCGTCGCAGCAGTGTGGCGCGGCGGCGCACCAGTGCCACACCGAGCGCGGCGACCGCGCCGAATTCGGGCCCGAGGACCATCGCCCCGATGAGCAGGATCGTCGAGTTCAGCAGGATGGCGATGGCCACCAGCACCGTGGCCAGGAACATGAAACTGACGAAGGTCCAGTTGAATTCGGAGTCCTCGTACGCGGTCTGGGTGACCTCGCTCCAGACCACGGCGTCTGCGCTGGCCCCGGGCGTGACGAGATCGGCCTCGAAGCCTTTCTGGGACATCCACGTCGGGACATCGGTGAGCTGGATGGTCCCGGATTTGTGGATGTCCATGCGCAAGAGGACATCGACGATCTCGTTGACGCCTTCTCGTGCGATGTCTGCCTCGATGATGTCGCCTGCAGGCTTCACCGAGACGCCTCGATGAACTGCGACGTTACTGACCGCGGTGTCGTCGGCGAGCAGGTCTGCGATCGATTGCGTGTGCTCGGCAGGCGAGACCACCCGTAACAACATCATGGGCACACCTTGCCACTGCGGCCCCCAACACCCGGAAATGGTGGGTTCTGGCGAGCATTTCCGCAGGTCAACGTCGCCGAAACCCACCAAAATCGGGGGTCAGCGGGGAATGATGCCGTCGAGTACGACGCTCAGATACTGGTCTGCGACCTGCTGGGCGGTCATCTCGCCGCCCGGCCGATACCAGCGCACCGCGACCCAGACGGTATCGCGCATGAATCGGTAGACGAGTTCGGTGTCGAGATCCTCGCGAAAGCTGCCGTCGGCGACGCCGCTGTTGAGTACGTCGCTCCACAGAGCGCGGAACTCGACGTTTCGTTCGCGGATGTAGGCGAACCGGTCCTGGCCGGACAGTCGCTTCGCCTCGTCCTGGTAGATCGCCACCGCCGAGTGATCACGGTCGATGCTCTCGAAAGAGACGGTGACCAGACTGGTCAGCGTCTCCCGGGCGGGCAGGCCTGCTGCCACGACCTTGCGATAGTTCTCGAACAGTGAATCAAGAAACCCCTGGAGGATCTCGTCGACCATCGTCTCCTTGGAGTCGAAATGGTGATAGAGACTCCCCGACAGAATCCCGGCGGCGTCGGCGATGTCGCGCACCGTGGTGGTGCGCAGCCCGCGTTCGGCGAACAACCCGCTCGCGACGGCGAGCAGTTCATCGCGTCGCGAGACCCGGGTACCCTCGCTGGACGGGCCGGCAGATGTCGTCTCGCTCCGTCTCGATGCCACGCGAACAGCCTAGCAAGCGCTTGCTTGACTCACCGGCTGCACACAAACCCAGTCGTCCCAGGCACACCCAGCTCCTGCAACAACTGGGTGTACCTGGAGCGACTGGGTTTGTTATGCGGAGCGGCTCAGTACTTGTGGCCGAGCTTCTTGCGAGCGCGGTTGTTGAAGAACTTCCACAGCTTCAGCTGCGCGTTGGTGTTCTTCGTGTCCTTGGCTGTGAACGGAGCCGACATCATTTCCGACACCGCGATCTTCAGCGTCGAGAACGCCACTGCACGGGTGTGCGAGAAGATGTCGAAGCCGTATTTGCCGTGGTAGCCGCCCATGCCGCTCTTGCCGACGCCGCCGAATGGCAGGTCCGGACCGAACATGTTGATGGCGAAGTCGTTGCCGTTGATCGAACCCGACTGGGTCGAGTCGGCAAGCTTGTAGAACCGGTCGTTGCGGTCGCCGTGCCAGTACATCGTCAACGGATGCGGGTGGCTGGTGATGTGCGTGATCGCCTCGTCGAGCTCGCGGTACGGGTACACGGTCAGCACCGGACCGAAGACCTCGTCCTCTTCGATCTTCATCCCGGCCTTCACGCCCGTGAGCAGGGTCGGCGGGATCTTGCGGGTGTCGGCGTCGGGCAGCTTCTCCCCGGCAGGGATCACCTGATGCTTGGTGGCACCCAGCGATTCGGCGTCGTCGATGAGGTCGACGATGCGCTCGAAGTTCTTGGTGTTGATGGTCGAGGTGTACTGCGGGTTGTCTTTGATCGACGGCAGGTTGGCGCGCCAGCGTGCCAGCACGCGGTCGGTGAACTCACCGAGCTTCGCCTCGGGCACCCACACGTAGTCGGGGCACAGGCAGACCTGGCCACCGTTGACCAGGCGCGCATCCGCGATCCGGGTGGCAGCCTTCTCGATGTCGGCATCGACGTCGACGACCACCGGGTTCTTGCCACCCAGTTCGAGGGTGACGGGCACCAGGTTCTTGCCGGCCTCGGTGGCGACCGACGCACCCACCTCGGGCGAACCGGTGAAGAACATGTGGTCGACCCTGAGCTTCGCGAAGTCGGAGCCGCCTCCGTGTGCACTGGTGAGCACGGCCAGCTCTTCGAGGTCGAAATACCGGGGAGCGTGCTTGGCCAAGACCGCGGTGGTCTTCGCGGTGACCGACGACGGCCGGATCAGCACGCGGTTACCGGCGGCGAATGCGGACCCGGCCGGGACGATCGTCAGATTGAGGGGAAAGTTCCACGGACCCATGATCCCGACGACACCCTTGGGGTCGTGACGGACCTCCTGGCGGAAACCTGCGCGGGCCAGGATCTTGCCGGGGGTGGACGTCTCCATCCACTTGGCGACGTGCTTCTTCTGGTGGGCGAGATCGATCATGCAGCCGGCGATGTCTGCGGCCATGGACAGCTCGCGCGGACGTGATCCGAAATCGGCGGCAAGCGCTTCAGCAAGCTCCTCTGCGTTGTCGAGCAGCAGCGCCTGCAGCCGGACGATCCGATCGATACGGGTCTCGGCGTCAGGGATCCCGTCGCGCAGGAACGCCGCTCGCTGTAGGTCGAGCAGTGCCTGCAACGACAACGTGTCGGCGGATGTGTTCTCGCTGACCTGTTTCTTTGCCACGTCTGCGGGTTTGGTCATGGCGGAGACCTCCAAGTGCTTCTGGTTCGCATGCGAAACGTTGGAACGATTTTCCAAGTATGTCGCAAACCAGTATGCGCCAACTCACACCGACCGCGCCACCGGGCACCTCAGCAGACCCCATCCCCCACCCGAATTCGCGCCGCCCACCTGCAATAGCGGGTGGGCGGCGCAAAAACGGGTGGGTGGGCGGAGCTACTAAAGGCGCTCGATGATCGTGACGTTGGCGGTGCCGCCGCCCTCGCACATCGTCTGCAGGCCGTAGCGGCCGCCGGTGCGCTCGAGTTCGTGCAGCAGGGTGGCGAACAGCTTCGCGCCGGTTGCACCCAGCGGATGGCCGAGTGCGATACCGCCGCCGTTCGGGTTGACCCGCGCCGGATCTGCGCCGGTCTCCTTCAGCCAGGCCAGGACCACGGGTGCGAAGGCCTCATTGATCTCGACGACGTCGATGTCGTCGATGCTCAGGCCCGTCTTCTCGAGCGCGTACTTGGTCGCCGGGATCGGCGCCGACAGCATCATCACCGGATCGTCTCCGCGCACCGAGATGTGGTGGATGCGCGCCCGCGGGGTCAGGTTGTAGGCCTTGAGTGCCGCCTCGGACACCACCAATGTTGCCGACGCTCCGTCGCAGATCTGTGAGGCAACGGCGGCGGTCAGCTGCGACCCTTCGGCCAGCACCTTCAGCCCTGCCATCTTCTCCAGGGTCGTCTCGCGGGGGCACTCGTCGACGACGCACTCCCCCAGCGGCACGGTCTCCGCGGCGAAGCGGCCCTCGTCGATCGCCCGGCGGGCCCGCTGGTGCGACTGCAGCGCCCACTGCTCCATGTCGAGGCGGCTGATGTCCCATTTCTTGGCCATCATGTCGGCTCCGACGAACTGTGAGATCTCTGCGTCTCCGAACCGCTCGGTCCAACCCGGGGATTCGGCGGTCGGAGTGGAGTAGCCGTATTCCCGGCCGGCGAGCATCGCGGCGGAGATGGGGATGGCGCTCATGTTCTGCAGGCCACCGGCGATCACGACGTCCTGGGTGCCACTCATCACGGCCTGCGCGGCGAAATGGATTGCCTGCTGCGATGATCCGCACTGACGGTCAACCGTGGTTCCCGGGATGTCCAGGGGCAGGCCAGCGGTGAGCCACGCGGTGCGGGCGATGTTGCCCGCCTGCGCGCCGATGGTGTCGACGCAACCGAAGATCACATCGTCGACGACCATCGGGTCGATCCCGGTGCGCTCGATCACGGCCTTGATGACGTGGGCCCCGAGGTCGGCCGGATGTACCCCGGCGAGCGATCCGTTTCGTTTGCCCACCGGGGTCCGCAGTGCTTCGACGATGTAGGCCTGTGGTGCAGACATGTTCTTCTCCTGTGTTTTCGGATTCAAGCGCGCTGACTGGAGATCGAGACGACCTCGCCGGTCAGGTAGGTGGTGTAGTCACTGGCCAGCATGGCGATGGTGGCGGCGATCTCCCACACCTCGGCGGCCCGACCGTAGGCCTCGCGGGAGGCGAGGTCGGCGAGCAACTCTTCGCTGGTCACCTTCGCGAGGAACGGATGCCGGGCGATCGACGGCGCCACGGCGTTGATGCGCACCCCGTATTCCGCGGCCTCGACCGCGGCGCAGCGGGTCAGCGCCATCACTCCGGCTTTTGCTGCGGCGTAATGCGATTGACTGTGCTGGGCGCGCCAGCCCAGAACCGAGGCATTGTTGACGATGACGCCGCCTTGCGGAGCGTCGCGGAAGTAGCGCAGTGCGGCCCTGGTCGCGCGGAACGTCCCGTTGAGGGTGATGTCGATGACGCGATCCCACTCGTCGTCGTCCATGTCCACGACCGGGGTCTCGCCGCCGAGGCCGGCGTTGTTGATCAGGATGTCGATGCGGCCGAGTTGATCTGCGGCCGTCGCGATCAGGTCGTTCACCTCAGAGGTCTTCTGGACGTTGCACACGGCCTGCGCCACCACCTGGTCGCCGAACTCGGCGTGCAGCTTCTCGGCGGTCTCGCCGAGCCGTCTCTCATGCCAGTCGCTGACCAGCACGTCGGCGCCCTCCAGCAATGCCCTGCGCGCGGAGGCGAACCCGATCCCCGTTCCGGCAGCGGCGGTGACCACCACCTTTCGCCCGGCCAGCAAGCCGTGGCCCGGTATCTCGTCGGGGGCGGTGGCCAGCGGACTGGGCCGATGTTCGGAAACGGTCACGATCGTGCCTCTCGAGGTAGTCCGAGCACCCGCTCGGCGATGATGTTGCGCTGCACTTCGTTGGACCCGCCGTAGATGGTGTCGGCGCGGGTGAAGAGGAACAGTCTTTGCCACAGGTCCAGTTCGAGGTGCTCCGGATCGTGGATGTCGTTCGGCACGCCTTCACTGGTGGCGTCCGGCGCGATCAGCGACGGTGCACCCTGCACCGCCATCGCCAGCTCCCCGAGGTCGCGATGCCAGTTGGCCCACAACAACTTCGCCACCGAGGCCTCACCACCAGAACCGCCGGTGTCCACGATTGCCAATGTCCGCTGGGCATGCGCCCGCATCACCCGCAGCTCCAGCGAGGCCCTGGCGATCCGTTCCCGGATGACGGGATCGCTCGCCGTGCCATTTGCCTTGGCCATCTCGACGACATGATCCAACTCACGGGAGAACCCGACCTGCTGGCCGAGGGTGGAGACGCCACGCTCGAACTGCAGCAGCCCCATGGCCACCTTCCAGCCCTCGCCGGGCTCGCCGACCACGAGTGACGCCTCTGTGGTGGCGTCGTCGAAGAAGACCTCGTTGAACTCCGAGGTCCCGGTGAGTTGCTGGATGGGACGAACGGTCACGCCTGGTTGATCCAGCGGCACGAGCAGAAAGCTGAGGCCTTGATGCCGGCTCGAGCCCGGTTCGGTACGGCACAGGACAAAAGCCCACTGCGCGACGTGCGCCAGCGACGTCCACACCTTCTGGCCGTTGATGACCCACTTGTCGCCGTCCAGGCGCGCGGTCGTCGAGATGTTCGCGAGGTCGGACCCGGCCCCGGGCTCCGAGTACCCCTGCGCCCAGAGTTCTTCGACGTCCCTGATGCCGGGCAGAAAGCGGCGCTTCTGTTCGTCGGTACCGAACGCGATCAAGGTCGGGCCGAGTAGCTCTTCACCGACGTGACTGACCCGCGCCGGAGCACCGGATCGCGCGTACTCCTGATGAAAGATGATCCGCTGCTCGATCGAGGCCCCCCGGCCGCCGTGCTCCGTCGGCCACCCGAGGCACGTCCAGCCCGCTTCGGCCAGCAATCGGTCCCACTCCAGCCTGCGGGCGAAGAACTCGTGCTCGCTACCCGGGCCGCCGCGGGACTTGAGATTCTCGAATTCTCCCGACAGATGTTGGTCCAGCCACGTTCGGACGGAATCGGCGAAGTCTGCCGTCGTTCCATCCCATTGCGCCAGGTCCACGCCTCGGTCAGCGAGGTTGATCGCCGTCATGTCGACCACCATAACCGACCAAGCACTTGCTCGGTCGGACCACCCAAGCAAGTGCTAGGTTTTTGCTTTCAGGACCCTCGTCGACCACGACGGGAGCAGCATATTCGAACAGGTGTCAAACCGGGAGGAATTCGTGTCCGCGACCCCAGATCGTTCAGCAGACATCATCGACGTCGAAGACGTCACCACTACCCCTGCGGCGCTGGAACGCGCGGCCCGACTGTGGCCCGGCCGGCAGGCGATCATCGACGACCAGTGGGGCGACACGGTCGAACTGACCTGGTCTGAACTACGGGAGACGGTCCACACGTTCGCGACGGCTCTCATCGAGCACGGGATCAACGCCGGGGACCGCGTTGCGATCTGGTCGCCGAACAGCTTCCACTGGCCGATCGCCGCACTCGGCGTGCATGTCGCAGGCGGCACCGTCGTGCCTCTCAACACGCGGTACACCGCGTCCGAGGCACTCGAGATCATCCAGCGGACCGAGGCCACGGCCCTGGTCGTGGCCGGCAATTTCCTGGGCACCGATCGGCTGGCCCGCCTCGCCGAGGCCGCCGGCGGTGATCTCGACGGCCAGACGAACCTGTCCGTGGCCGTCCGGATCCGGCTCGAGGCCGACGACCATCGCGGCACCGTCGGGGTCGACTGGAACGACTTCCTGGCATCAGTGATCGATCACGACGCCACCGAGGCGCGGGCCCGCGCGGCCGCGGTGGGCCCGACCACCATCTCCGACGTGCTCTTCACCTCCGGCACCACCGGTAAGTCGAAAGGCGCCCTGGCCGAGCACCAGCAGACCATCGCCGGAGCGCGGGCGTGGGCCCAGAACGGCCGACTGGGGCCACAGGACACCTATCTGATGGCCAATCCCTTCTTCCACACCTTCGGCTACAAGGCGGGCATCCTACCGTGCACTCTCATGGGCACGACCATGGTGCCGCTGGCGGTGTACTCGCCCACCGAAGCGATGCGTCTGATCGAAACCCGACAGGCCACCGTCTTCCCGGGTGCGCCCACGATCTTCCAGACGATCCTCGACGCCCCCGACCGCGCCGACCACGACCTGTCGTCCCTACGCCTGGCCGTCACCGGCGCGGCCATCGTCCCGGTGGTCCTGGTGGAGAGGATGCAGACCGATCTGGGTATCGAGACGGTGATCACCGCCTACGGACTGACCGAGACCAGCGGGTTCGTGTCCACCTGTACCCCGGATGACGACAACGAGACCGTCGCGAACACCTGCGGGCGACCGTTCGCGGGTATGGAGTTCAAGCTCTCAGACGCCGGCGAGGTGCTCGCCCGCGGAAAGATGGTGATGGCCGGATACCTGGACGATCCCGAGGCCACGGCAGAGGCCATCGATCCGGACGGCTGGTTGCACACCGGGGACATCGGAACAATTGATGCAAAAGGGAACCTGACGATCACGGATCGACTCAAAGACATGTACATCTGTGGTGGATTCAACGTCTATCCCGCCGAGATCGAGCAGGTTCTCGCGCGAATCAATGGCGTGACCGAGGTCGCAGTAATCGGCATCCCTGACGACCGACTGGGCGAAGTAGGGCGGGCATATATCACGACGGCGCCCGGCGCCTCCATAGATGAGGGTTCCATCATCTCTCACGCTCGCGAGAAACTGGCGAACTTCAAGATTCCCCGATCGGTCGTCTTCATCGATGAGTTCCCCCGCAATGCGGCGGGCAAGATCTTGAAACGAGAACTTTCTTAAACCGACGGAATCAATTCTGGAAACACAGGTGCACAAATGATCGCGACGGTCATAATTGTTTAAGATTGTTTGAGCTTTCGCGCCATCTACAATTCAATCGATCGACAGTTCAGACAGAAAACGAGCGACCCGTTTACTCGGGTCGCTCGTTTTTTCGGACTACATCCGTTGTCAGAAACCGGCTTAGTGGGCCTCGTTGTACGCTTCCACGATGCCCGCGGCTATACGCCCACGTGAGGACACCTGGTGGCCACTGCGCCGCGCCCAGTCGCGAATAGCAGCGGTCTGCTCACGATCCACCGAAGCCTTCGTCGCGAGGCCCTTTGCGCGCTTACGGCCGCTCACACGACGGGCGTGCTCAGCCCATTTGGCGACGTCATCGCGCAGTTTGTCCGCGTTCTTGGTAGACAGGTCGATCTCGTAGGTGACGCCGTCGACGCCGAACTCCACGGTCTCATCCGCAGTCTTGCTGTCGTCGACATCATCGACCAGCGTGACCGTAACTTTCTTAGCCATTGTGCTCCATTCGTGATGGCTCCGAGACTTTCTTTGATGGATCGGGCACCCAACACGAACAAACATATTCATAGTGGCCGCCTATCGGCCGCCAGCATAGCGCGAAAGAACCGTCCGCGCTAATAGTGGAGAAATGACTTCTTAGATCATTGCTGCGGCTTCACAAGTGGAAAGAGGATAGTTTCCCGAATGCCGAGTCCGGTAAGTGCCATCAGTAGTCGATCAATGCCCATTCCCGTACCGGTGGTCGGCGGCATGCCTTGCTCCATGGCGGCAAGAAAGTCCTCATCGAGCACCATTGCCTCGTCATCGCCGGCCCGCGCAAGG
Organism: Williamsia sp. 1138; assembly: GCF_002095435.2. GTDB lineage: Bacteria > Actinomycetota > Actinomycetes > Mycobacteriales > Mycobacteriaceae > Williamsia. Next base: position 47,631 of record NZ_MJEJ02000045.1, on the reverse strand, counting down.
CGGGCCTGATCGATGAACCGCTCGCGTTGAATGACCGGGTCGATCAATTCTGAGTACCCGGTTGCCAATTCGAAACCCCTCATATAGAGGTCCCACTTCTCTGTCACACCTTCGATGGTGCGGTGCTCTCGCACCAGCGGGGAGGTCTCGATCGGGAAATCTCGCACGAACACCGGTCCCGACAGCTCGTCGCCCACCGTGTGCTCCCACAGCTCTTCGACCAGCTTGCCGTGCCCGTATCCCTTGTTCGGGGGAACCTCGAGGCCCACTCGCGCACTGATCTCGAGCAGCCTCTCCACCGACGTCTGCGGGGTGACCTCTTCGTCGATGGCCTGCGACAACGACGGATACATCTCCACCGACCGCCAGTCACCGCTGAGGTCGTACGTGGTCCCGTCCGCCATCTCCGGGGTCAGCGTGCCGAGTGCACCCAACGCGACCTCCTGGATGACCTCCCGCGTCATCCGCGCAGAATCGTCGTACGTGCCGTAAGCCTGATAGGTCTCGAGCATCGCGAACTCCGGAGAGTGCGTCGAGTCGGCACCCTCGTTCCGGAAGTTGCGATTGATCTCGAAGACGCGCTCGATTCCGCCGACCACAGCCCGCTTCAGGAAGAGCTCCGGCGCGATGCGCAGGTACAGGTCGATGTCGAAGGCGTTCGAGTGGGTGACGAACGGCCGCGCCGCAGCACCGCCATGCAGGGTCTGGAGCATCGGCGTCTCGATCTCGAGGAAACCGCGTCGTTCCAGTGCGGCGCGCAGTTCTCGCATGACCGCGACCCTGATTCGCGCCGTTTCCCGTGCCTGCGGCCGGATGATCAGGTCGAGGTACCGCTGCCGGACCCGCGCCTCTTCGCTCATGTCCTTGTGCGCCACCGGAAGTGGGCGCAACGCCTTGGACGCCATCTGCCAGGTGTCGGCGAGCACACTGAGCTCACCGCGCCGCGAGCTGATGACCTCACCGTGGACGAAGACGAAATCGCCGAGATCGACGTCGGCCTTCCACGAGGCCAGCGCTTCCTCTCCGACTCCCCCGAGACTGATCATCGCCTGCAGTTGGGTGCCGTCACCTTCCTGCAGCGTGGCGAAACAGAGCTTGCCGGTGTTGCGGACGAAGATGACGCGTCCGGCGACCCCGACGATGTCGCCGGTCTGGGTATCGACCTCGAGATCGGGATATTTTGCCCGGATCTCGGCAAGTGAATGTGTTCGCGGTACCGACACCGGATACGCCTCGCCGCCCTCGGTGAGGATCTTCTCCCGCTTCGCGCGCCGGATCCGGAGCTGCTCCGGGGTCTGATCAGCGCCCTCTGATTCGGGAGTGGTGTCGACATCTGGGGTGTTACGGCCTCGGCCACGGACTTCATTCACACAGGCGACCCTATCGGCCGCGCAGAACACTGCCGAATTCATTACGCCGCAGGAGGTACAGCATCCGCTCGATCAGTGCGCGGCGTAGGTCTCCAGATCGCGGGCGGTGTGCGCGCCGAGCGGTCCACGGGTGGCCGAGCGCGACAGCATCTGTTGTCCTCCTGCGACGAACCGCGCGCCCGTGACACCGAGCGCCTGCAGCCGCCAGGTCAGCATCTCGGCGTCGTGGCCATCGCGACCGACCAGCACCCATCGCCGACCGAACTCAGCACCGGACAGCGAGACCGCGGTGCCGGGCACGAGCCTCGCGAGAACGTCATCAGCCGGAATCGCCAAGGCGCCCAGCAGGATCCCGTCGCGGTCTCGATCGGATTGGCTACGGATGTCGACCGCCGTGGCACCACTGTGCAGGGCAGGACCGAATTGATCAGCAGAGATGGACAACGGAGCGCTGACGCGCGCGGTCATCGGTTCGCCGGGACGAATCTCTGCGTCGCGGCTGGGGTGGACGTCTGACAGGGGTGCAGTGAGCACTGACATCGGGGAGCTTTCAGATGTGTTCGGCGGTCATCAGCCGCCGAGAACGGGCACAGGGGTCATCGAGAGGCATTCAGCCCCGACAACACTCCTGACAGCTCCGGTTCATCACGGTGAGGATTGTGCCATACCCGGCCCGGCCACACCAGACCCGATCACATCTGCGACCGCGATCGCGCGCGGGCGTCCCGCTGCCGTTCGTAGACCAGCCGCAGACCATCGAGAGTCAGGGTCGGCTCGTGGTGCTGCAGCGTCACGCATTCGTCGAACACGAGCGGCGCCAGGTAACCGGTCGCGATCACAGCGATGGCATCTCCGTCGAAGCCGGGTACCTCGCGTCGTACCCGCGACACCAGTCCGTCGACCTGCCCCGCGAAGCCGTACAGGATGCCCGATTGCAGCGCTTCGACGGTGTTCTTGCCGACCACGCTGCGAGGGGGCAACAATTCGACCGTGCGCAGCGTGACGGTTCGAGCGGCCAGGGCGTCCACCGCGAGGTCTATACCGGGCGCGATCGCGCCGCCGAGGAACTCGCCTTTGGCCGAGACCACGTCGACCAGGGTCGTGGTACCGAAGTCGACCACGATGCAACCGCGCTGGTAGGCGGTGTAGGCGGCCAGGGCATTCGCCACCCGGTCGGTACCCACCTCTTTGGGGTTGTCCACCAGGAGCGGAACCCCGGTTCGCACACCGGGTTCCAGCAGGACGTGGGGTCCGGCTCCGTAATACTTGCCCACCATCACGCGCATCTCCCGAAGGAGCGACGGCACCGTCGAGAGGCCGACCACCGCCGTCACCTGGTCGATGTCGGATCCGAGCAGACCACGCAGGTTCAGCGCCAGTTCGTCGGCGGTCATCCGGGGTTCGGTGCGCATCCGCCAATCCCGGACGAGCCGGGCATGGTCACCCGATCCGGCATAGACACCGAGGTGGATGTTGGTGTTACCGACGTCCAGGGCGAGCAGCATGTCAGGCCGTACTGCCCGTGAGCAGTTCCCCGGCTGCGAACTTCTCTGGATCGAGTTCTCTCGGGTCCCTCAGATCGGTACCCGCGGGCGCATGCGCGGGGTCGGCGCCGAGTTCGACGATCTTGTTCTGCTCGTCGACGAACACCACGCGGGGCCGATACTGCTTCACTTCTTCCTCGTTCAGACCGCCATACGCGATCAGGATCACGAGATCGCCCGGATGCACGAGATGCGCCGCAGCGCCGTTGATCCCGATGACGCCGGAGCCGCGCGGGCCGGCGATCACGTACGTCTCGAGGCGGGCGCCGTTCGTGATGTCGACGATCGAGACCTGTTCCCCCTCGATCAAGCCCGCCGCATCGAGCAGATCGGTGTCGACCGTCACCGAGCCGACGTAGTGCAAGTCGGCCTGCGTCACGGTCGCGCGGTGGATCTTCGATGTCATCATGGTGCGAATCATGCTGTGTTCTCTCCTCTTCCAAGAAAACCGGTGCCGATGGCGACGCCGACGTTGTCGATGAGCCGGGTGCCACCGATCCGGGCGGCGACCAGCAACCTGCCGTCGCCGCGTTCGGGCGGAGCCTGCAGGCCCGTTCCGCGCAGTTCGAGATAGTCGACCTCGACCTCCGGGTGATGGGCCAGCACCGAACGCGCGGTGTCGAGGATTGCCGCCTCGCCGCCTGCGGCCGCGTGGGCGCCCGCCACCAGTGCCGCGGACAACGAGGTCGCCAGCTCACGCTGGGTGGCGTCGAGGTAGCGGTTGCGCGATGACATCGCGAGCCCGTCGGACTCTCGCACCGTCGGCACGCCGACGATCTCCACGTCCAGATCGAGGTCGCCGACCATCTGCCGGATCAGCACCAACTGCTGGTAGTCCTTCTCCCCGAAGTAGGCCGCCATCGGCGCCGCGATGTTCAGCAGCTTGAGTACCACGGTGAGCATTCCAGCGAAATGCGTTGGTCGTGAGCCACCTTCGAGTTCGCTCCCCAACGGTCCGGGATGCACGGTGGTCCGGGGTCCGTTGGGATACATGCCGGAGACCCCTGGGGCGAACACCAATTCGACACCGGCCCTGCGCAGCAGGTCGCAGTCCTTCTTGAACGTGCGCGGGTAGGCGTCGAGGTCCTCGCCGGCACCGAACTGTAGCGGGTTGACGAAGATCGAGACGATGACGACCGCGTCGCCCTTCCCCTTTGCTGCCCTGACGAGTTCGAGGTGCCCGTCGTGCAGAGCACCCATCGTCGGCACCAACACCACGCGCTTGCCGGTCGCACGCAGTGCCCGGCTGATCTTGTTCAGCACTGCCGGATCCCGGTGGACTGTCAGTTGTCCTGCGGTGTAAGGCTTCTCGGCGGTCACATCACTCCTGGTCATCAGTTGCCCTCGAGCAGTTCGATCATGTCGGCCGGTGGGTCGGTGTAGGAGGCCGCACGCCTGGCCATGGCCCGATAACTCTGCGCGATGCCCTCGTCTGTGGCCGACAGGGCCGAGAGATGCCGCGCGACGGCAGCGGTGTCGCCTCGCATCACAGGGCCGGTCAAGGCCTTCGGGCCCGACCGCAGCGTGTTGTCCAGCGCCGCGACGAGGATGGGTCCCAGCACTCGCTCCGCGCTGACGTCCTGCCCGTCGAGCACCGTTCGCAAGGCCGCGGCAGCGTCGCTGACCAGGGCCATCAGATGATTGGCGCCGTGCGCGACGGCGGCGTGGTAGAGCGTTCTGTCACTCTCGCGGATGTGGACGGGTTCTGCCCCCATCTCCAGCACCAGGGATTGCCCGATCGCCAGTCCGATGTCGTCGGCGGCGGTGATCCCGAAGCAGCACGAACGCAGGCGATCGGTGTCTTCTTCCGAGCCGATGAAGGTCATCGCCGGGTGCAGGGCCAGCGGCAGGGCCCCCAGTTCGGTCAGCGGATCGAGGACCCGCACACCGAGCGCGCCTGCGGTGTGGGCGACGATCGTGCCGGACCGCACCGCGCCGGACGCTGCAAGGTCGGCGATCACCGTCGCCAGCCGGTCGTCGGGGACTGCGAGGATCAACAGTTCACATCGCGCCGCGACCTCTGCAGGCGCAAGGACCTCGGACTCAGGGAGACGGCGCCGCGCCCGGTCGCGGGATTCGGCAGACCCGGCAGACACGGCACCGACCACGTGGTCGGCACGCTCGAGCGCCTGACCGATCGTGGTTCCCACTCGACCCGCGGACACGATGCCCACCGTCAGGCGCGCAGGCGCGGGCCAATTGGTAATCCCCGTCGAGGTCACCGTCGTCCTCCATTCGTTCCAGTCCCACTGATTTCTCAGCTGCGGGTACCAGACGTTCCGCAGCGAGGATAGAACCAGCACGAGCCGAACCGCCAATGCGTGTGACCGGGCTCACCCGATGCGGGTGCTGCGGTGTGTCAGTCGCGACGACGGCGACGGCCACCGCTGGGGGCCGAGGACTCGAATCCCGTCAGCAGTTCGGACACCGAGCGACCGGAGGCATGGGCTCCGGGTAGTTCGGGCAAGCTGTCGGCGTCGTCGGCCAGCAGCGCATCGGGTATGCCGCCGGCAGGGGGCGCGGCGACCTCCCATTCATCGGTCGGGGTCTCGTCCACGAACTCCGGTACCGGCTGGTCGTCTGCGGCAGTCTGCTCATCGGTAGGCGTCTGGGCGCGGTGACGGGTGCCACCGGAGTGCCGCCCAGCCGCAGAGACCGCGGCCGGCTCCTCCGCAGCGGCCACGGGCACCCGGAGGGGTTCTGGTTGCGCCGAGCTGTCCTCGACCAGCTCCGGGTCGAGCGGCTGCGGGACGTCGGGTTCCGAGCCGTAGGCCTCGGGGTCGAAAGGGGGGTCGTACGTCACCGGGGCGGCCGGCGGATCCGCGGGCTCGGCAGGCAGCGGGTCGTCATCGGTGACGACGGGGATGACCTCTGTCATCTCGTTCCGGTCACCGCGCTCTGGCTGATCCGACGGCGGCGCCGTGGAGGCGAAGTCGCGTTCTGCGACAGTCCCGTCGTCCGGGACGAGCGGAGCACTCCCAAAGGAAGGTTCGGAATACGCGAACCCGCTCGTCTGCCGGTCGGGGTCTGCGCCACCGAAACCGCTCTGCCGCGAGCGATGCTCGAGCTCGGGCAGGCGCTCGCGTACCAGCGCGATCCGTTCGTCGGGCAGCTCACCGAGCAGTTGCTCCAGACTTGCCCGCAGCGACGCAAGCTCGGACTTGAGGGCCCGCAGTTCTTCGCCGGCCTCGGCGCCGACTTCCTTGCGAATCTGCGATTCGACGCCGAGTTCGTATTGCCTTCGCGCCGTGATCTCCCGTTCGAGCTGCAGCTCGTACACCAGCCGCAGGTCGCGTGCCTTCGCCTCGGAGGAGTCGGCCTGCCTGCGGTACTTGGTCACCAGGATCGCACCGATGACGGCAGCCCAGAGTGCGGTGATCACCGCCAGCGACCCGGCGATGCTCATCTCCGAGGTGATGATCATGAAGACACTGGAAACCAGCGCGAACAGCAGCAGTACGCCGAGCAGCCACTGTCCGGGACCACGGCGGGCTCTTCTGGCATCAGCCGATCGGCCAGCGGAGGTGGTCATTGGGCAAACATACCGTTCGAGATCGCCTCGATTCGCCAACTCACCCGGCAAGTCCCGTCATAGTCGCCCGATCGCTTGTCTTTTTGCCCGATCTCTCCTCGCTTCGGGCCTCATGTGGCCAAGTCGTCGGACGGATCGTCAGGCGTACGGCAGCAGTATTCGAGCCACAGCGCCGCAGCCGCCAGCAACACACCACCGATCAATCCGATGATCGTCCCGGGGCGATCGTGCTCTGCCGCGGCCAGATCGCCCTGCCTGGTCAGCAGATACACCAGCGTGCCGGCCCACACACCGGTGGCGATCGCACCGAGAATCGCCGAAGCCTTGGCCAGAGCCAGTACCCGAGCAGCGGTCAGCGGATGCAGCTGGCCGCGATGGGCGCCGATCTGCCTGCCGGCAACCCGGGATCGGACCACAAACGCGATGACAACCTCAAGTGCGGCAAGCACATACAGAACGATCCCGGCGAGCAGTGGTAGCGGCGGCATGGACCCGTAACTGATCCGGACCACGAGGAAGACGATCACAGCGATCACCGCGGCCAGGATGGTCAGGTCCCGCACACGGGTGGGACCCATGGCGTTGTCGTTCTCGGGCGGATCGCCTCTCATCGCGGCTCGCTGCCGGTGATGACGAGCCGATCATCCGTGCGGGTCACGCCCTCGCGCTCCGATGTCGGCAGCGCAGCAAGCAACTTCGTCACCGGCACCCGAGCCCCGGCATGCCACAAGGCGGCGTCGGCATCGGCGTCGAGCCACGGGACGAGTACGAAAGCACGTTCGGCGGCGCGCGGGTGCGGCAAGGTCAGCACCGGATCATCCGAGATGACCTCGCCGTCGTCGTGCGGCACCGAGATCACATCCACGTCGAGAGTCCTTGGGCCCCAGCGCTGCACGCGTTTCCGATCCGCCTGCTGCTCCAATTCCTGTCCGGCTTTGAGCCACTGCCCGGCATCACGGTCGGCATCATCGACGATCAGGACGGCGTTGAGGAAGTCCTGCTGCTCCACACCACCCCAGGGCGGGGTCGAGTACACCCCGGACGCGGCGACGACAGCGGTCCCGAGGCCGTCGCACACCGACTGCAGATGGGTGAGCCGGTCGCCGATGTTGGATCCGATGGACAGCACTGCCCGGCTCACTGCGACCCCTTGCGCGAGCGGCGGGCCACCACCGCCACGTCGTCGAACGCCAGATCGATTGGAGCCGAGGGTTTGTGAAGTGTCACCTCGCAGGCCAGTACCTGTTCGGTCTCGAGCATCACCCGGTCCGCGATCTCGGCGGCGACCGTCTCGATGAGATTGCGCGGGGTCCCGGCGACGATGTCGTGCGCCAGGTGAGCCAGAGCCCCGTAGTCGACGGTGTCGGCGAGATCGTCGGTGGCCGCCGCGATCCGCGAATCCACCCACAGGATGACATCGACGCCGAAGTCCTGACCGTCCTGCCGCTCGTGATCAAAAACGCCGTGATTGCCCCGAACCTTCAACCCGCGCAATTCGATTCGATCAGCCATCGTGTCCCTTCGCATCAACGACCCGATACCGTGGTCGAGTTCCGTGCTCCTGCACCGGCCGCGCGGCGCCTGCCGCCCAGGCCTCGGCGACAGCCACCGCGTCCCGGCTCGCAGCGACGTCGTGCACGCGCACACCCCAGGCCCCGTTCGCGGCAGCCAACGCGCTGAGCGCAGCCGTCGCCACCTCCCGACCGTCAGGAGGGCGGGGCTCACCATCGGCTCCGGCGAGCAATGAACCGAGGAAACGCTTCCGCGAGGCGCCCACCAGCACCGGGAACCCGAGACCGACGAGAGTCGGCAGCGCATGGAGTAGCGCCCAATTGTGTTCGGCGGTCTTGGCAAAGCCCAGTCCCGGATCCAGGATCAGCGCCTCGGGGTCGACCCCCGCACTGGTGGCTGCGTCCACCTGTGCCAGCAGTTCGCCGCTCACCTCCGCGACCACGTCGCGATAGCCACCCTTCTCACCGCGGCGATGGGTGAAAGAAGGATCGGACGGGCGCCAGTGCATCAGGATCCACGGGACGCGGGCATTTGCCACGACCCTTGCCATGTCGGCATCGCTACGGCCACCCGACACATCGTTGACGATCGCGGCGCCTGCCTCGATAGCCCGCTCGGCGACCACGGCGCGCATCGTGTCGACCGATGTCGCGATGCCGCGGGCGGAGAGGCCCTCGATGACCGGCGCCACCCGGGCGATCTCGAGGTCGGGGTCGACGCGCTGGGCCCCCGGTCTGGTCGACTCACCACCGACGTCGATGATGTCGGCGCCGCCCGCCGCGAGAGCGACCCCGTGAGCGATGGCCGCGTCGGCATCGAGATACCGCCCGCCGTCGGAGAACGAATCCGCAGTCACGTTCACGACACCCATGATGACCGTGCTCATGTCGTCAGCCCCTCCCCTACGGAAATCAACTCCGTCGAGAGATCAAATCCAGGGCTTCGCCGCGCGAGACCGCGCTGGTCTTGAACTGCCCGCGAACCGCGGAGGTCGTGGTGGACGCGCCGGGCTTGCGGATGCCTCGCATGGCCATGCACAGGTGCTCGGCCTCGATCACCACGATCACACCGCGAGGATCGAGTTTGCGGACGAGTGCGTCGGCGATCTGCGTGGTCAGTCGTTCCTGGACCTGCGGGCGGCGCGCGTACAGATCGACGACGCGGGCCAGCTTGGACAATCCGGTCACCTGGCCGCTGGCGCCCGGGATGTACCCGACGTGCGCGACGCCGTGGAACGAGACCAGGTGATGCTCACAGGTGGAGTACATCGGGATGTCCTTGACGAGCACCAACTCGTCGTGCCCGACGTCGAAGGTGGTCGCCAGGACCTCGTCCGGGTCCGAGTGCAGCCCCCCGAACATTTCCTGATACGCCCTGGCCACCCGGGCAGGGGTTTCTTTGAGCCCGTCGCGATCAGGATCCTCCCCGACCGCGATGAGCAGCTCGCGCACAGCGCGCTCTGCTCGATCGGCGTCGAAGGGGTTGACAGCGGTCAGCTTTTCGCGAGACGTCATTGTCCGTTCTGTCCGTTCGAGGGCGGCTGGTCGTTCTGACCATCATGACCGTCGTTGTGATGGCCATTCGTCGGTGGCTGTCCATAGGGACTGCCGGGCTGACCGTACGGGTTCGTCGGCGGCTGTCCGCCGTTCGACGGTGCACCGTTCTGGTAGCCGCCATTCTGGTAACCACCGTTTTGGTAGCCGCCATTCTGGTAGCCACCGTTCTGGTAGCCGCCGTTGTGAGCAGCACCGTTCTGGGGCCCGCCACTGCTGCCGGCTCCGTTCGGGCCACCACCGGTGGGAGGCCACCCCGGCGCCGACCAGCCCGCGGGAGCGCCGTAGTCGGGACGGGTCCCGCCCGGTGCGCCGCCCTGCTGCGGTGTGCCCTGATGCTGCGGATACGGGGTCTGGGGTGGGTACTGCTGACCCGGCAACTCACCGGGGCCCGGGCCCGCATGCGGCCCGACCTTGGCGAGCTCCGGTGAACGCGGCGGCTCGGGTGGCCATGGCTCGCCCCGCTCCTTCGCCAGCTCGCCAGGCGTCTTCACCGGAGGCTTGTCGCTGGGGGTGCGCTCGCCGAACTCGTTGAAGGTGGTGATGCGCGGACGCTTCTCGACCTTGTCGAAGATCTTCTCGAGGTCCTTACGCGTCAGGGTCTCTCGCTCGAGCAACTGGGTGGCCAAGACGTCGAGGATGTCGCGGTACTCGGTGAGAATCGCCCACGCCTCGGTGTGCGCGGCCTCGATCAGCCGGCGCACCTCGTCGTCGATCTCCCCGGCGATCTCGGCCGAGTAGTCGGAGTGCGCTCCCATCGAGCGGCCGAGGAACGGGTCGCCCTGTTCCTGGCCGTAGCGAACCGCACCGAGGCGCGCGCTCATGCCGTATTCGGTGACCATGGCCCTGGCGATCTTGGTCGCCTGGTCGATGTCGGACGAGGCGCCGGTGGTCGGCTCGTGGAAGACCAGTTCTTCGGCGGCGCGGCCACCCATGGCCATCACCAGGCGGGCGATCATCTCCGAGCGGGTCATCAGGTCCTTGTCCTGCTCAGGAACTGCCAGCGCATGACCGCCGGTGCGTCCACGAGCCAGGATCGTGACCTTGTAGATGGGGTCGAGATCGGGCATCGCCCATGCGGCGAGCGTGTGCCCGCCCTCGTGATAGGCGACGATCTTCTTTTCGTGCTCGCTGATGATCCGGCTCTTGCGGCGCGGACCACCCACCACCCGGTCGACGGACTCCTCGAGGAGTTCGGCGGTGATGGAGGTGCGGTTCTCGCGGGCCGCGAGGAGAGCGGCCTCGTTGATGACGTTGGCCAGGTCAGCACCGGACATGCCCGGGGTGCGCTTGGCCAGACCGTCGAGGTCGGCGTCGGCGTCGATGGGCTTGCCCTGCGCATGGACGTTCAGGATCGCCTTACGGCCTGCGATGTCGGGGTTGCCGACCGGGATCTGCCTGTCGAAACGGCCCGGGCGCAGCAGTGCGGGGTCGAGTATGTCGGGGCGGTTCGTCGCTGCGATGAGGATGACCCCAGAACGCTCACCGAACCCGTCCATCTCGACGAGGAGCTGGTTGAGGGTCTGCTCGCGCTCATCGTGCCCGCCACCGAGGCCGGCGCCGCGCTGGCGTCCCACGGCATCGATCTCGTCGACGAAGATGATGCAGGGGCTGTTCTTCTTGGCCTGCTCGAACATGTCGCGCACCCGCGATGCACCCACACCGACGAACATCTCGACGAAGTCCGAGCCCGAGATCGTGAAGAACGGCACTCCGGCCTCGCCTGCCACGGCGCGGGCGAGCAGGGTCTTACCCGTTCCGGGAGGACCGAACAGCAGGACGCCCTTCGGGATCTTGGCACCGAGGGCCTGGTAGCGGGCGGGATTCTGCAGGAAGTCCTTGATCTCGAACAGTTCTTCCACGGCCTCGTCCGCGCCCGCGACATCCGCGAACGTGGTGCTCGGCATGTCTTTGTTCAGCTCTTTTGCCTTGGACTTGCCGAAGCCCATGACCCCGCCCTTGCCACCACCCTGCATCCGGCTCATCACGAAGAAGAACAGTCCGAAGAGCAGGATCAGCGGCAGGATGAAGATCAGCATCTGCATCAGAAACGACTCTTTGTTGACGTTCGTCTGATAGACGGCGCCCGAGGCGTCCACCCGGTCGAAGACCTCTTCGGTGGTCTGCGCCGGGTACTTCGAGGAGATCTTCTTGTCGCCGTTGACGGGGTCTTTCAACGTCATCCGGAGCGTCTGCTCACGGTCGTCGATCTGGACCTCGTCGACATTCTTGATGTTGAGCTGCGTCATCGCCACCGAGGTGTCGACGGCCTTGTAGTCACGGTTGCCGTCGCGGAGCACGGTCCAGCCCCAGATCGCCAGCACGATTACGGCGACGATCGCCAGGTTGCGAAAGACAGTCTTGCGGTTCATTGAGGTGTGTCAGCCGATCCCGACGGCCACGCAGTGGCCCTCGCTGTGATCTCGGCGCGTCCTTCCAGTCGGGATGTCTGAATCATCAGGCTACCTGTCAACGATTCGTCGTGGTCGAGCGTTCCCTCCCGGCAGAATTTAGACTTCGCTCACTTTCCTGCGCCTTGCTCGCGGAATTTCACGAGCACGGCGACGTTCAATGAGCCAAGTTCATACGGTCTCATCGTGGGGCCGCCGGGATCACCAGTTGCGGTTGCACCCACCCGCGCGGCTCGCCAGGCCTGGGCGTCCGACCGGCACCGATCACCACACCCCAGGGCGCCGCGTACACAATCGTGCCGTCATCGCTGACCGCCGCTCGCACGAGTGGCTCGGCACCGCCGGGCATGGCGTCGAGACCGACCAGGACTTCGACCGCGCCCGTACGGTTGTCCGCTGCGATCAGCCAGGCTGCGTCGGATCTGCCGTCGAGTGCACGGACGAAGACGTGGTCGCGCGTACCGCCCGCGGGGTCGAAGACATAGATCTGTGGTCCGAGGTCGACGGTCGGACCACGGACACCGCTGCGGTCGACAACAGCGAACCGGCCGGGTGAGTTCTCGGGTTCGGTCACATCGACCAGATACGACCCGGCGTCAGTGTATTGCCCATATTCTCGGCAGGGCCTGTTCCCGATCACCGACCCGGTCTTGAGATCCAATGAAATCTTGGGACACCCATAAACGTCGAGGGTTTCGGTGCCGAGGTGTGAATAGCCGAAATAATCGGTGCGCCACAACTCTGTTCCATCACTGCGGCGCAGTGCCACCAACGTGTGGGCCGAGTTGCCGTCATTGGGGTCGGCGTCGGGGTCCTTACATTCGGCGTAGACGATTTCACCGCGCGCATAAATCTGCGGCACGAACGGGCAGATTGTGTCGGCGTCGAGCAGGAGTTGAGTGTCGCCCGTCCACGGGTCCCGCACCGTCCAGCGAGCCTCATCGCTGAACTCGACCTCGTCCCACCCGGATTCATCCGTGACCTCACCATGCCATAGATACCTACCGGTATCGGCTGCGTACGCATGGACCATCTTCAAACCGAGGTTCGGCCATCTGACCAGGACAACCCTCCCATCTCCGACCACGTCGATATACCAGGCACCGTCAGGGGTGCCTGATTTCCGGAGTGACCACCGGACGTCGCCACTGAACGGGTCGATCGCCACCACAACGTCGTCGATCTCACCCACCAACCCAGCTGCAGTCACCAGCCAGGGTTGGCTCGCCACCGCCGGCGGCGCGGCCTGCGCGCGAGCCATGTGAAGGCCGGGCACCCTAGGTGTCATGTCTGCGACCGCCCCTGGCCCGAATTCGTCGCGCATGGGCAGTATCGAGTTCGATACCGACAGCGCGCAGACGACGGTGATGCAGACCAGCGCGGCCCACCCCACCGCGCCGAGCAGAGCGGCCGTCGACGGTCGCCTCCAACGCTCGAATGGCTGACCGAGGACGACGACGACCGTCCCGATTGCAGCCGCCGCGACGAGCAGTAGTGCCGAGATGCACATCAGCAGGTAACCGATGGAGGAGTTCTCGTCTACGAGTTCCGGCCGAACGAAGTTCACATCGCGAAACCAGATCGCCGCGGCCACGACGGGCACCACCGCCGTCACCCACAGCCACATCAAGACCCGAGCCTTGAATCGTCGCACCGAGATGTTCGGGGACGGCGTAGTTGCCTGGATGAGGATAGTGACGACACCGAGCGCAACCGCCGCGGCACTGAAACCGAGAGCTCGAGCAGCGTCGTGCACATTCGACCCTGGTTCGCTCGCGGCGCGAGCCGGGTCGAAGACATTGGCGGTCACCCCGTGGAAGTACACCCACGCACCCCAGACGAAGGTGACGACAACTGCCGACAGGAGCACGGCGAACAGCGAACATGCCTGTCTTACAACGGTTTCACGAAGGACTACGGCACGGTCACCGGTAGTAGTAGGTTCACCATTTCTCTGCCCCATCAATCCCCCAGCTCCATGCCCCCGGTATCGAGACATTGGACGCAGTGGGCTCAGCCTCGGTTCCGTAGGCTTCGACTTCGCTCAGAACCCGGGAGCGACCTTCTGCCAGGGGCGGGCGATCTCGAGCTGAGCGGCGAGCTTCAACAGCAGCGCTTCCGACCCGGGTCGTCCTGCGAATTGCACCGCCATCGGGGTCCGGGAGACGGGATGGACGCCGAAGGGGACCGACATTGCCGGCCAGCCGAGCAGATTGAACAGTCCGGCGTACGGCGCGTAGTTGACGTTGGCCCAGATGTTCGACGCCCAGCCCTTGGCGCTCCACTGCTGCGCCTTCAGAGGCGGTGTGGCCAGAGTCGGGGTGAGCAGCAGATCGGCCTTGTTGCGATCGAGATAGGCGAGCACCTTCTGCTCCACCCTGCTCACCTGGACGTCGTGGACCAGGTCGAATCGGCTGACGGCCCGACCGATGGCCGTGTGGGTCTTGCTGCGTCGCTGCAGCTTGTCCAGATCACCGCCTGCCTCGGCGATGCTCTCCGCATCTGCCGCGGCGCCCGCGAACCACCGGAACAGCAACGGAGCCGGGTTGGTCGGGTACGGCAGGTCGGCGTGCGGGACGCGGTGCCCCAGATCCGCCAGCACCCCACTGCAACTGGCCTGTGCCTGGGCCCAATGTTTGTCGGCCTTACCCACTGCCAACGGGAAGTTCTCCGCCACAACAATTCTCAGATGTCCGGGATCGGCGTCGGCCCCGGCACGCGCAAGCTCGAGATCGTCGGCCATCACGCCCAGCATCAGCGCCGCGTCGGCGACGGTGGTCGCCAGCGGCCCGTTCTCGCTCATGTTGAACCAGCCGTTGCCGCCGAACTCCCGCGGCACCACGCCCAAGCCGGGTTTGATCCCGAACAGACCGCAATCTGCGGCGGGGATCCGGATCGAGCCGAGACCGTCGTTTCCGTGCGCCAGCACCACCTGTCCGCTGGCGACCGCGGCCGCCGACCCACCGGACGACCCGCCGGGGGTTCGCTTCTCGTTCCAGGGGTTTCGTGTGGTGATCGCCGGGTTGTCCGTGGTGCCCCACATACACAGCTCCGGGACCGCAGTCAGGCCGACCACCACCGCACCGGCGGCGCGCAGTCGGCGAACAACGGTGTGATCGGTGAGCTGGGGCGCCCGCGAGGTCGCTTCGGATCCGATTGTCATCGGTTCGCCGGCGACGGGGACGTTGTCCTTGATGGCGATCGGCACGCCTGCCAGGGGCAGCTTCGCCAGATCCGGGTGGGCGGTGAGCAGCTCCGCCTCGGCAATCGCCTTGTCCGCCCGCACCTTCACGAAGGCCCCGATCGCACCGTCACGCTGTGCGATCCGTTCCAGCGATTCCCTGGTCACTGCCACCGGATCCACTTGCCCGGCGCGTACTCTCGCGGCGATCTCAACAGCAGTCATGGTGGGGTGGCCTCAGTCCGTGTAGACCTGCGGGTGCAGTCGGCCGACGTACGGCAGATCGCGGTACCGCTCCGCGTAGTCGAGGCCGTAACCGACGACGAACTCGTTGGGGATGTCGAAGCCGACGTCTTTGACCTGGACGTCGACGCGGATCGCGTCGGGTTTGCGCAGCAGGGTGCACACCTCGAGTGACCGCGGGTGCCGTGTCCGAAGGTTCTTGATCAACCAGGACAAGGTCAGGCCCGAGTCGATGATGTCTTCGACGATGACGACGTCGCGGTCGTGGATGTCGCGATCGAGGTCTTTGAGGATCCGGACGACACCCGACGAGGACGTCGATGATCCGTACGAGCTGACCGCCATGAATTCCAGCTGCGATGGGATGGGAAGCGCCCGCGCGAAGTCCGTCATGAACATCACCGCACCCTTGAGCACCCCGATCAGCACCAGGTCGTCGGGAGCGTCCCGATATCGCTCCCCCACGGTCTGCGCGAGTTCGGCGATCCGTGCCGAGATCTGCTCCTCGGTGACCACAATCGCCTCGATGTCGTTGCCATATGGGTCGCGCTGCTGCATCACGTGACTCATCATGCCTCAAACCGGCCGAACGCCTCCGCGTGGATGCGACCTGACGATCCATCGACCGAATGAACCTCGCCAAACGATGTGATCTTCTGACTCATTTTTGATTTAATGACGACGGCTTGAGATCAGCAGGCCATGAGATCCACGTCACCGAGCGAGGCTTGGGTTCGATGTCAATCAGCCGTCGGGGGCGGCACGACACCGGTTTCGCGAAATGGGCACGTGGGGGGATTTATCGAACCACACAGCAGATAGGACCGTGCCCACATGAAGTTCAGGACCGCACTAATAGCAACCGTCGCGAGTGTCGCGATGACCGCCGGATTCGTCACCGCCACCCAGGCAAGCGCCGCCCCGCAGTCCGGGGAGATCGGCTACCAGGCAGACGTTGTGGGCGACCACGTCGTGCTGACCACCGATGTCGGCAGCCTCCGCACCTCAGGTGACCAGTTCCAGATCGTCGACGCCAAGGGCAACGTCGCCGCCTCGATCCCCCTTCTCTACAACCTCGAAGATCAGCAATTCCCGATCATCGCCGACATCACCGGCAACACCGCAACCCTGACCCCTGTCCGCGAAGGTGGCACCAAGGTAGAGGTCAGCGACACCGTGCGCAAGCAGGTCGCCGACGGACCGCAGACCCGAGAAGAACGCGACACCCAGGCCCTCTCCACCCTCGGCACCTACGTGTCGGTGTCGGTTGCAGTCGGTGGCCTGATCGGCACCATCGTCGGAGGCGTGCTCGGCTGCGTGGTCGGGGCGTTCTTCGGCGGCGTCGGCTGCTTCCCGGGTCTGGTCGCCGGAGCCGGGATCGGCACGATCATCGGGACCATCGCCGTCGGCGGCCCGACCCTGGTCGGAGCAGCGATCCAGTTCTTCAACACGATCAATTCGCCGTTCACCCCACCGGCGAACTAGCAAGCAGCTTCAGCGGACGCGGCGTTCGACCACGAGTCGGGCGTCGCGTCTTGCTATCTCCAGTCGGTGATCGTGGTCGCCGCCGATGGCGACCGGCCCCTGTCCGCGCCACCCGGTCACCAACAACCCGACCGCCCTGACGACGGTCTCCGTCGGCTCGGTCGCCCCCTGCCGGGTCAACCAGCGCCGCAACAGACGCGAGCGGATCGCCGGCGCCAGTGGCGCGAGGTGGCCGCAGTCGACGGTGTCGCCGGCGATCACCGCGCTGTGCTGGTCGACGACGTTCTCGACGACGTCGAGAACGTCGCGCAGTTGTCCGGCGGTGCGGGCCAGCGCCTGCGCCACTCCCCCGTGCAAGACCTCTTCGAGCAGCGGCAGCACCTCGGCGCGTAGCCGCACCCGGGTGAACCGGGGGTCGGCGTTGTGCGGGTCGTCATGGGGCGAGAGCCCGAGATCGGCGCATGCGGCGCGGGTGGCCGCCCGCCTGATCGTCAGCAACGGCCTGCCCAGAGGCGCTGTCCACGGCTGCATCCCGGCGATCGAACGGGCGCCCGAGCCCCGCGCCAGTCCCAGCAGGACGGTCTCGGCCTGATCGTCGAGCGTGTGTCCGAGTAGCACCGGCACACCGTCGCGCGCATCCTCCAGAGCTCGATAGCGCGCTGTCCGGGCGGCTGCCTCCAACCCACCGATACGGCCCACCTCGACGCGCAGCACCCGTGCGTCCGCCCCCAGTTCGGTCGCGGCAAGGGCGGCGCTCTCTGCCACCTGCGCGGAACCGGATTGTAGGCCGTGATCGACGATCAACGCCCGGACACCGAGACCCGAGCGAACTGCCGCAGCGGTCAGCGCCAGCGAATCCGCACCCCCCGACAGCGCGACGCAGACGTCGGTGCTCGCGAGGTGTCGTTCGGCAAAGTCGGCCACGGCGCCGGTGATCTCGGCGACCGCAGCAGAGTTCACAGCACCCGGTCGATCCACAACCGTGGCTGCTCGATCTCAGCAGGCAGCGGCATGGTCTCGGGCCCGGTCCAGATGGCGTTGAACCGGGTCATGCCCACGGTTCCCACCACCTCGTCCACGAATGCCTTGCCTCGAATGTATTGCGCGAGTTTGGCATCCATGCCCATCAGCGCGCGCAGAACTCGCTGCACCGGGTTCTGCGGCCTGGTGCGGCGTTTGTCGAAGGCGCTGCGGATCCGGTCGACGGTGGGGACCTTGGCCGGTCCCACGGCATCCATGACGTGGTCGGCGTGGCCTTCGAGCAGCGTTCCGAGCATCATCATCCGGCTGAAGGCCTCGTATTGCTCGGGCGACTGCAGCAGTTGCATCGCGCCGACGATCCCCTTCTCGCGCTGCTGGCCGTTCTTGAGGGCGGCACTGATGCGACCGACCATCTCGCTGCTCGATTCGCTGTTCTCCGCGGTGAGCGACTCGACGTTCGACGACATGTAGTCGCGCAGCCAGGGATTGGCCGAGAATTGCACCCGGTGGGTCACCTCGTGCAGGCACACCCACAACCGGAAGTCGCTGGGCACCACGCGCAACGCACGCTCGACGGCGATGATGTTGGGAGTGACCAACATCAGCACACCGTCATTGCCGGACTCCGGGTCCGGGGTGAACGGGTCGTATTGCCCGAGTATCGCTCCGGAGAGCAGCGCCAGCAATCCGCCCGCCTGAACACCGGCCAGGCGTCCGCTGATCCCGGGCTTCGAACTCTCGTCGTCGGCGTCGAGCATCGCCGACATCGATCGCGTCGCCGCCTCGATCCAGCCGCCGCGGTCGAGGATCCGCGCCGTCGGGACCGGTAGACCATCGGCCAGGCCGGTGACCTCGCGGACCGGCGCTTCTGCTGCCACCGCGGACGTAGCCAGCTCTTCACGGGCCGCGGTCAGCGTGTACCCGGTGGTGATCGGTCCGGGGCGGGCGACCTTCTTGCCGATCGTCGCGGCAAGCTGCCAGTCGATACTCATCGACACCCACAATCCCGCAGCGCCACCGCGATCGTGTCGAGCGCGGGTCTCGCGACATCCGGCGACGTCCCGTTGGACATCAGGGCGAAACTCAGCACGCGACCTTCTCTCGTCTGCACGACTCCGACCAGCGCGCTCGCGCCCGTCAGGGTCCCGGTCTTGGCCCGGACCCAGCCCGCTCCCGCCTTGTTCTCGGTCGCGAAACGTTCGGCGAGAGTGCCCGTCGCCCCGGCCACCGGCAGCATGTCCAGCAATGGCCGGAGTTTCGGCTGCGCCGTTCCTGCGCCTGCGTTGACCACCTTGTCCAGCAGCCCCGCGGAGACCCGATTGTCTTCCGACAGTCCGCTGACGTCGGCGATCACGGTGCCGTTCATGTTGAACCCATAGTCGCTCAACGCTTTCCGCACCGCATCGATTCCACCTGCCATGGTGGGTCTGCCACCGGTGGCCATGGCGATCTCGATGGACACGGTTTCGGCGAGGACGTTGTCACTCGCCCTCATCATGTCGCCGAGCCTGGTGACCAGCGGCGCAGACTCCACTTGAGCGATAACCTGTGCCCCGGCAGGCGCCGTGGCCTGCACCACCGCGCCGTCCACCCCGAGCTCGGACGCCAGCGCGGCCCCGGCCGTGACGGCAGGGGTCGCGGTACGGGGCGAGTCGATCTCGAGGGGCTCGACCCTGCCCGAATCGGCGATCAGCGACTCGATCGGCGTGATGTTGCCCCCGGCGATGTCTGCCGGATCCCAGCTCTCCGTCATGGTCGGGCCGCTGAAACCGCTGGTGTCGACGGCCACCGACGTGACCTTCATCCCCGTCTTTTTGATCTGCTCGGCGAGGTCACTGATCCGCGGGGCATCGGTGAAGAACGTCTCCTCGCCCGCGGGCTGCACCGACAGTGTCGGATCGCCGGCGCCGACCAGGATCACCTGACCTGCCTTGCCCGCGACCACCGTCGTCGTGATGCGCTTGTCGTGCGGCAGCGACACGAGCGCGGCAGAGGCGGTGAGGACCTTGATCGTCGACGCGGGCACCATCGGCTGGTTGGGAGTGGCAGACCAGAGGGTCTCACCACTCACGGCGTCGGAGATCTCCCCGGAGAGCTGCCCGAGATCGGGGTTGGCCAGGGCCTGCGTCAGATCGGCACGGACGCCATCCGGGGTCGGCGACGGGGCATCCGCGGCCACCGGGTTGATCCGCGGCGTCAGTGAAGCAGGCGCGGGCTGGGGAACAGCGCCCTCCGGGAGGGCATCGGAGTCCTGATCGACACGAAGTGCGATCACCAGCACGATTGCGGCGACCACGATCAGAACCACCACCGGAACCAGCGTCCACAGCAGCCCCTTGCGGCTGCGCGCACTGCCTGCCACTGATTACCTCCGGTCAGAGTTTCACTCCTTGGTCCCGCCGAGCGCGACGGTCCCAGGTCTCCACAGTATCGTTGAGTCGATTTTGGGACCGGCTACGCACAAAGCACCAGGAGGCACCGTGGACTTCGACGTCACCATCGAGATCCCCAAGGGACAGCGCAACAAGTACGAGGTCGACCATGAATCCGGAAAGGTGTACCTCGACCGCTATTTGTACACCTCGATGGGCTATCCGGCCGACTACGGATTCATCGACGGGACCCTCGGTGAGGATGGCGATCCCCTGGACGCGATGGTCTTGCTACCCGAGTCGGTGTTCCCGGGCGTGATCGTCCGCGCCCGGATCGTCGGCATGTTCCGGATGACCGACGAGGCAGGCGGCGACGACAAGTTGCTGGCCGTACCCGCCAAGGACGTCCGCTGGAATCACATCCAGGACATCGGTGACGTGCCGGAGTTCGAACTCAAGGCAATCGCCCACTTCTTCGAGCACTACAAAGACCTCGAGCCGGGCAAGGAGGTCTTCCCCGGTGGCTGGACAGGCAAAGCCGACGCCGAGAAGATCGCCCAGGAGGCCATCGACCGCCTGGCCGAGAACCCGCACGAGGCGAACGAGCCTTCCCGAGGCTGACAGCATTTATCGACAGGAAGGCCCGACCCCACCAGGGTCGGGCCTTTCGCTCGGGAACTACGGTTCCACGGCGTCGGGTTTGTCCCGGGCTGCCTGCATGCCTGATTGGGTACGTAGTGGCACTTCTTTCCAGAACAGCACCAGCACCAGTGCGATCAACGACACGATCGAGACGCTCAGGAACACCTTGTCCATCGCGTCGGCGAATCCGACCTTGATGGGCCGTGAGATCGGTTCGGGCAGTTTGGCTATGACAGACGTGTCGTCCATGACGCTGCCGGCCTGCCCGCCCGGAGCCCCCGGATTCTGGGCCGCGGCGGCCAGTCCCTTGCCGAACTCCGAGACCTGGGCATCGGGACTCTGCACCGCCTGAGCCACGGCCTGGCGGAATTGCGGCGAGCTCGCCTCGTCCTTCAGACCGTCGGTGATGTTCGGGCCCATCAGGCTGAACAACACCGAGAAGAACACCGCGACACCGAGAGTGCCGCCGATCTGCCGGAAGAACGTCGCAGACGCGGTCGAGACCCCCATGTCTTTCGGGGGCAGCACATTCTGCAGCGCCAGCGTCAGCGGCTGGAGCATGTTGCCGAGGCCGAATCCGAGCCCGAATGCCATCACCATCACGAGCGAGACCGGGGTGTCGACGCTCATCAGGTGCAGCAGGAACGTGGAGACGGTGAGCAGCACGGAGCCGACGACGGGGTAGATGCGGTAGTGACCCGTGCGGGAGATGAGCTGCCCGGAGATGATGGACGCGCTCATCAGACCGAGCACCATGGGCAGCATCTGCAGGCCGGCCATGGTCGGGCTCGATCCGCGGATGACCTGGAAGTACTGCGGCAGCATGGAGATTCCGCCGAACATCACCATCCCGACGACCACGGAGATCACGATGCCCTGCGCGAAGATCCGGTTCTGGAAGATCCGCAGCGGGATGATCGCCGCCTCTCCCATCTTGTGTTCGACCCAGACGAATGCGGCGATGCCGACGACTCCGGTGATGTAGCAGGTCAACGCCCAGCCGCTGCCCCATCCCCAGATGCGGCCCTGCTCGGCCACGATCAGCAGCGGCACCACACCGAGCGCGAGCAGCCCCGCGCCCCACCAGTCCACCCGCTGACGCACGTTGCGGATCTGGTCGTAGTCGAGCACGCGGAACACGACGAGCAGCGCCACGAGTCCGATGGGGACGTTGACGAGGAACACCCAGCGCCATCCCGAGACCCAGAGGATCGAGTCCTGGCCGGCGAGCAATCCGCCGAGCACGGGACCGATGACACTCGAGGTCCCGAAGACCGCGAGGAAGTAACCCTGGTATTTGGCGCGCTCGCGAGGCGGCACGATATCGCCGACGATCGTCAGAGCCAGCGACATCAGGCCACCGGCACCGAGGCCTTGCAGCGCGCGATAGCCGGCGAGTTGGTACATCGACGTCGCGGTGCTACACAGCAGCGACCCCACGATGAAGATCGAGATCGCGGTCATGAACAGCGCCTTGCGGCCGTACATGTCGGACAACTTGCCGTAGAGCGGCGTGACGATGGTCGCGGTCACCAGGTAGGCGGTGGTGACCCAGGCCTGTAGTGAGTAGCCCTGGAGGTCGTCGGCGATGGTCCGGATGGCCGTCGAGACGATGGTCTGGTCCAGGGCGGCCAGGAACATGCCCAGCATGAGACCGCCGAGGATCGTCAAGATCTTGCGGTGCGAGAGCTCGCTACCGGCGACGGCCGGCTCGGCGGGCCCGGTCAACTCGCCCCCTCCTCGGTCACCGAGCACGCCAGGGTCGCCTCGGCGTCCTCGACGAAACGGCCCATCAGAGTGGTGAGGGCGCTGACGTCCTCTTCTGCCCAGTCGTTCATCATCGCCCTGAGTTGCTCTCCTCGACGGGTGCGCAACTCGGCGACTCGTTCGCGCCCGGTGTCGGTGGCGACCAGGATCGTCGCGCGCCCGTCGTTCGGATCGGCCTCCCGGCGCACGTATCCGAGTCGGACGAGGTGGGCGACGTGCCTGCTGATGGTCGAGGGGTCGGCGAACATCGCTTCGGCCAGCTCACCCGAGCGGGCGGGGGCATCCGCGAGGCGGAACAGGCAGTTGTAGGCAGCGGTCTCGACGATCCCGTCGGGCGTCCGCAGTCGCATCGCCGCGAGTCGCTCGCGGATCTGCGCGTACCGGGCGAGGACCTCTATGAGATCGTCGACCTGATCAACCCGTGTCATCGCGTTCCACGACCCCTCTCGGCTCTCACCGTTGTCCTTTCGGCGATCAACGAGTTTCGCCCCACAACTAATTGATCGCCGCAAGTATGCGCGTAACCAGATCTGCACTGCAACCACCGGTGATCGATGAGGTCGGTTCGACCCACCACCTCCCGCGCACTAATCTCAAGTGTCGTGACCCCATCGCCTCCCGCATCGCGCCCGCATTTCACCTCGATGCCGGATCTGGCGTTGCGAACCCTCGGCGGCGCGGTCGTCTGGACCAACGACGACCTGTTCGCGGAGGCGCAGAACCTCATCAAGACCCCGGCAGCGGAATACCAGCCGGCCACATTCGGCCACAAGGGTCAGGTCTACGACGGCTGGGAGACCAGACGGCGTCGAGAAGAAGGCGTGGACCAAGCGATCATCCGCCTCGGAGTGCCTGGAATCATCTACGGCGTCGTCGTCGACACCTCGTGGTTCGTGGGCAACTACCCCCCGTATGTCTCTGTCGAAGCCGCTGCGGTGGAAGGCATTCCGACCACCGCGCAGTTGGTCGAGGAGACAGAGTGGAAGACGATCGTCGAACGGGTCGAGGTCAACGGCGATACCCGGAACCCATTCCGGGTCGATTCCATGGAGCGGTTCACCCACGTCCGTCTGTCGATTTATCCCGACGGTGGTGTCGCGCGGTTCCGTGTCCACGGGCGAGGAACGCCTGACCCGAAGTTCTTGTCGTACGGGCACTTCGACCTCGCGGCCCTGGAGAACGGCGGCATGATCACGGCGTGCTCCAACATGTTCTACGGCTCGCCGAACAACCTGTTGATGCCCGGGCGCGCCCGCACCATGGGTGAGGGCTGGGAAACATCCCGTCGCCGCGACTCCGGAAACGACTGGGTCCAGATCAAGCTGGCGGGCGAGTCCACGGTCGGCCTCGCCGAACTCGACACCAGCTACTTCCTGGGCAACGCGCCCGGCTCGGCGATGATCCGCGGACGCGACGGTGAGAACGGCGAATGGTTCGAGTTGCTGCCACGCAGCGCCCTGCAGCCCGACACGCGCCACCGGTTCCTCGTCGACGTCGACCGGCCACTCACCGAAGCCCGCATGGACATCTTTCCCGACGGCGGCATGGCACGCTTGCGGCTCTACGGCCAGCTCACCGACAACGCGCGCGCCGAGATCATCGACCGCTGGGACCACGGCGAACGCGCGCAGCCCCCGGCCTGACGACAAAAGCACACCGTTCAGTCACAGGCACACGTTGCGAGGTCTGGTCGTGACTGAACGGTGTGCTTCTGTGTGGGACTGATCAGGCCGCCGCGGCCCGCTCACGCAGTCGCGGCAGCACCTGCTCGGCGATGAGCTCGGCCGAGCCGGAAACCGCTGCTCCATCGAGCGGCCGCAGAATGACCGCGTCCGCGACCTCGGCGGTGTACACGTCCAGGATCAGGGTCAGCAGGCCTGCAGCGGTACCGACATAGCGCACGGTGTCGCCGAAGCGCGACTCGCCCAGCTTCAGCAGCTCCGCACGGGCCGTCGCGGCGTCGGCGGCGATCAGTACGTCGATCTCGAGTGCCACCACCAGGTCGGCCGGGTCGTCGCCGAGGTGCTGCCAGCTCGCCCGCAGTTGGGCGCGCTCCTTGATCCCGCCGCGCAACTCCGGCTGGCGGATCCGGCGCACCACGGAAGCATGGGCGTCGACAGGCCGCGGCCCGCTCCACGCGATCGGTGCCGCGCCGTCGATCGCAACCAGCAATTCCGGTCGAGTCCGACCTGTCATGACGCCTCCTGCTCGAAAACAACGTGTGCCAAGGTATTCAACTGTCGTGCAAGTTCTTTGTGACCCGTGCCGATGCCCCATCTGATGGACACGGGTTCGTATCGGCCGGCCACGGCGATCTCGGCGAGCCCGACGCGATCGCGGACGTCGGGCCACAGGCGCAGCCTGCGGGCACCGGGCAGCGCGCGCACGGCGTCGTCGACCACCGCGGACAGCGACTCCTCGTGCAGACCGATCCAGTCGAAACCGAGATCCACGACGGCGATCGCCGCCTGCGCCAACCCGTGGGCCACCGCGGTGTCGACGTGAGCGGAGTCGACCGGCGGCAGCCCGTCTCCGCGTCCGATGACCACTGCGGGCCCGAACCCGGCGATGATCGCGCCGGAGAGCACGACGTAATCGATGCCGTGGCTGGTGAGGTTGATGACACGACGCGTGGCGAGCTCGCCCGCATCGACCAGGAGCCGGGCGCCATGGCGATGGGCGATCGCGGCCAGCCTCGGCAGCGGTAACACCTCACCCGTGGCATCGACGACTCCGGGGACGATCAGGAGTTCGGCCTCGCGGGCGACGAACTCGGCTTCCAACGCTGCGAGGGTGTGCGCGAGATCGACTTGCGCGGCAACCCTCCGGAAGCCGGGTGAGGCGGTGGAGGTCTCCAGGTCGCCGCGTACGTCCAGGAGTACGACGTCGCCGGAGAGGGGCGTTGTGATCAGCGCGATCGCCTCGTCGACGTCATCCGCGAACAGCACCCGGTCGTCGACGCGGGCGCGCACGAAACCGGCGAGTACATCTTTGGGATCCGGCACTGGGACCATCGCCTCAGACGTTCCTTTCGCGTTGCTGTTCAGGTCGGATCGAATTCCACCGGTCGAACCAGGTCTTCCTCGAACAACAACTTAGCTGTGGCGAACTATTTCCCGGCGGCTAAAAGTCGTCATGATTGTTAGTCGACGGGCGAGCGATCACTCTGCAGGAGGTCCGACGTGCACCGCGGACCGTCGTCGCCACAACCGCCGGATCCCGAAATACATGACCACCACCAGGGCGGCACCGACCGCGAAGTACAGCAGCAGGCTGGCCCCGAGCGTCTGACCGAGCGCGTACCCGACCACGCAGACCACCACCACCCAGAGCACCCCGCCGACCACATTCGCGATCAGGTACTGCTTTGTCGGCATGTGACTCATGCCGGCGACGAACGGGGTGACGGTGCGGACGTATCCGATCCACCGGGCGCTGACCACTGTGACGACGCCGCCGTCCCGGATCAGCGTCTCGGCACGGGCCCACCGCTCTTCGCCGATCCAGCCACCGAACCGGGAGTGGGTGATCCGGTCACCCGAACGTCTGCCGATCAGGTAACCGGTCCAGTCACCGAGCACCGCGGCCACGCTCGCCGCGACGATCAGCCAGGCGATGTTGGTGCTGCCGATCGCCGCGGCGACGGCGCCCGCCAGCAGCACGGTCTCGCCGGGTAACACCAGGCCGAGCAAGGCGGCGGCCTCACCGAATACGACGCCGCACACGATGAGATACACCGCCCAGGGCGGCGTCGACTGAACAACCGACACGATCCAGTCGGCCACCGAGTGCAGGATGACCCACCGTCCCCTCTGTGCCGCTTACCTACAGCGCTTGATCGATGTCGCCCAGCAGATCGTCGATGCCTTCAAGGCCTACGGACAAACGTACGACAGAGTCCGACAGCCCGATCGCAGCGCGGCCCTCCGGCCCCATCGCACGGTGCGTGGTCGTGGCCGGGTGCGTGATCAGTGACTTCGAGTCCCCGAGATTGTTCGAGATGTCGACGATCCTCAGTGCATCGAGCACCTCGAAGGCTCTCGCCTTACCTGACGCGCCGGCCGAATCGGCGAGTTCGAACGTCACCACCGTGCCGCCGCCCGACATCTGGCCGACCGCCAGATCGTGTTGCGGATGTGATTTCAGGAATGGGTATTTCACCCAGGCAACCCGTGGATCCGCCTCGAGGAACTCAGCGATGCGCAGTGCCGAACTCGTGGAGTGATCCACCCGCAGCCGCAGCGTCTCGAGACCCTTGAGCAAGGTCCAGGCGTTGAACGGGCTCATTGCCGGACCGGTGTGCCGCATCAGTGTCTGCACCGGACCGTCGATGTACTCGGCCGAACCGAGGACGGCCCCACCCATCACCCGGCCCTGCCCGTCGATGTGTTTCGTCCCGGAGTAGACGATGACGTCGGCACCGAGGTCGAGGCCGCGTTGTAGCAACGGCGTCGCGAAGACGTTGTCCAGTACCACCTGTGCGCCGGCCGCATGCGCGAGCTCACACACCTTCTCGACGTCGACGAGCGTCTGCATCGGGTTCGACGGAGTCTCGAAGAAGACCGCCGTGGTCGGCACCGACAGCGCCTGCTCCCACTGTTCGAGGTCTTCTCCGTCGACGAACACCGTCTCCACACCCCAGCGCGGCAAGATCTCGTTGCACACCACGAAACAGGAGCCGAACAGGCTGCGGGCGGCGACGAGGCGATCCCCGGCTTTGAGCAGGGCACCCAGCGCGACGAACACTGCGGCCATCCCGCTCGCGGTGGCGAAACAGGCTTCGGCGCCGTCGAGCAACCGAAGTCGCTCCTGGAACATCGCGACCGTCGGATTCCCGTAGCGGGAGTACACGAATCGCTCGTCTTCACCCGTGAAGGCACGTTCGGCGGCGGCCGCCGAGGAGTAGACATATCCGGAGGTCAGATAGAGCGCCTCGGAGGTCTCTTCGAAGTTCGAGCGGGCCAGACCGCCGCGTACCGCCAGCGTGTCCGGCGAGACGCCGTCGGGCAGTGGACTGTTCACTGTCATCCTCCGTGTGTGGTGGTGCCGCGCATGGGTGATCGGGGTGCTACGACTGGCGCCACGGGAGACCGAGGGCCTTCCAGCCGACCGCGCCCCGATGACCGTCCGCGTCGGTGGCCCCCTCGAAGCCGTCGAGCACGTTGTAAGCCTTGGCGACGCCGTCGGCAGTCGCGGCCTGCGCGGCTCCGATCGAACGCTGGCCGGAGCGGCACAGGAACACCACCTGCTGGTCGTCGGTCACCCCCGCGGCACGCAGTTGTCCGACGAAGTCTGAGTTCTTTGCGCCGTCCGGGAAGCTCACCCACTCGATGAACACCGTCTCTTTGCCGGCCTCGGTGAGATCGGGTACCCCGACGTAGGTCCATTCGGCCCTGGTGCGGCAGTCGACCAGCACCGCGGTCGGATCCTCGGTGATGATCTTCCATGCCTCTTGCGGGGTCAGGTCACCTGCGTAACTCATGCACACACCTTCCAGGAGTCGCTTTCCTTGACCAGTGTGACCGGAGTGATCTGGGTCTGCGTCTTCTGCTTACGGAACGAATGGACATTCGCGGTCGCCCGATCGCCGTTGACCACGGTCTCCGAGATGTTGCTGATCTCGATCTGGCCATCGGCCTCGCGGGCCTCGGTTTGCTCCTCCGAGAAGGCATCCTCGGTCGGGAAGTCTGCCGAATCGCGCTGCGCGGCGCAGGTCAGGGCGCGGAAGTTGCTGTAGTTGAGGGCGTTCTGCGCCGTGTAATAGTCGTTGATCGTCCGGGAGACCTTCGACTCCTCCGTGAGGCGGTCCTCCGCGGGTCGCACGACGTGCATCACGCCGATCGCACCGAGCACCAGAACCACGATCGCGACCGCGATGAGGAACGGCCACGGCGTCCGTCGCTCGTCATCTTCCAGCGGTGGTACCGCATTCTTGTCGGTTGATGCCATGGTCGCGAGCTTATAACCCGTATTTGCCCGGGCTACCACCGCCGTGAGACGCTGGCCTCTGACATTGGTGAGCCAACCCTAATTTTCGGCGTTTCGGGTTGTTCCATGACTGTGAGGAAGAGATCGTGCGAATCAAGAACCCCAGGCGAGCGACTGCCCGCGCAGCAATGGTGACCGCGACTGTTGCCGCTCTGATCGGGATCACGGCCTGTTCGGCCCCCGACGAGGACAGCACCGGCGCATCGGTCACCGCTGAAGAAGGTGCCCTGCCGGTCACCGTCACCCACAACTTCGGCGAGACCGAGATCAAGACGGAGCCCGCCCGGATCGCGACCCTCGGCCCCGGTGACGCGGACATCCTCATGGCGCTGGGCATCACCCCGACCACGATCGTCCCGTTCAACGATCCGACGGGCAAGAACGTGATCGAACCCTGGAACGAGAAGTACATCGCGGAGAACACCCCCGTCGCGCTCGGCCAGGCCACTCAGAATCTGGGCGCCGACATCCCGAAGGCACTGGCGACCAATCCGGACTTCGTCGTCGCGGTCAACAACGCGGTCACCCGCGAGCAGTACGACAACCTGACCAAGGTCGCTCCGACCATCGTTCGCGAGGCGCAGTACCAGGATTGGCTGATTCCGTGGGCGGCCTCGACCAAGGAGATCGGCACCGCCGTGGGGATGCCCGATGAGACCCAGGAGCTGATCGACCAGACGAACGCCAAGTTCGACGAGGCCAAGGCGCAGTACCCGAACATGGTCGGCAAGAAGTCGGCCGTCATCATCTCCGGCGCCGACGGGTCGATCTCCATCTATGGGCCCGGTGACGGACGCGGCCAGATGCTCGTCAATCTCGGCCAGGTCTTCCCGGCCGAGCTCGAGCCCCTGGTGACCAGCGGCTTCTACGGCACGATCTCCAACGAGAACCTGAACCTGCTCAACAACCTCGACCAGGTCGTGGCGATCGATTGGGAGGGTTCGAACGAGAAGCTCAAGAACAACGCGATCTTCAACAATCTCGACATCGCCAAGCGTGGTGGAGTGATCTACCTGGACCAGCAGATCGGCTCCGCGATGTCGGTGCCGACCGTCCTCACGATCCCGTGGGCAATCGACCAGATAGCACCCAAACTGGGCGCCTGACCGGTTCTCCTTCAGCGCCGGGCCTGGCCGGAACCAGAATCCCGGGCGGTCGAGTTCGTCTCGAGACCGTCTGGCGATTTTGGTTCCCGCCAGGTCCAACGCCTACCGTGGGGTGTTGAGCCCCGTCCGGGTACCCGCATCGGTGGGCGCCGGAACTCCTACTCGCACGAGAAAGCACTCCGACTCATGAGCGATCAGAACCGTCCTCTTCGCGTGGCCATCGTTGGCGCGGGCCCTGCCGGGATCTATGCCGCCGATGCCCTGATGAAGTCGGACAAGGCCAAAGACCGTGGTGTCTCGATCGACTTGTTCGAGCGGATGCCTGCCCCGTTCGGGTTGATCCGTTACGGCGTCGCGCCTGATCATCCGCGGATCAAGGGCATCATCAACGCCCTGCACAAGGTCTTGGACAAGCCGCAGATCCGGCTGATCGGCAACGTCGACTACGGCACCGACATCGCCCTGGAAGACCTGCAGTCGATGTACGACGCCGTCATCTTCTCCACCGGCGCCACCGACGACCGCATCATGGACCTGCCCGGCATCGACCTCGACGGCAGCTACGGCGCCGCCCAGTTCGTGGCCTGGTACGACGGACACCCCGACTTCCCCCGCACCTGGCCCCTGGACGCGGAAAAGGTCGCCGTCATCGGCGTCGGCAACGTCGCACTCGACGTCGCCCGCGTCCTCGCCAAGACCGGCGACGAACTCCTGCCCACCGAGATCCCCGCCAACGTCTACGACGGCCTCAAGAACAACAAGGCCGTCGAAGTCCACGTCTTCGGACGCCGTGGACCGGCCCAGGCCAAGTTCACCCCCCTCGAGCTCAAAGAACTCGACCACTCACCGACCATCGACGTCATCGTCAACCCCGAGGACATCGACTACGACGAAGGGTCCACCGTGGCCCGTCGTTCGTCGAAGATCACCGACCAGGTCGCCACCATCATCGAGCAGTACGCGATCCGCGACCCCAAGGGCCGCCCGCACAAGCTGTTCCTGCACTTCTTCGAAAGCCCCACCGAGATCCTGGGCCAGGACGGCAAAGTCGTCGGCCTGCGCACCGAACGCACCGAACTCGACGGGACCGGCAACGTCCGCGGCACCGGCAAGACCACCGACTGGGACCTCGGCGCGGTCTACCGCGCCGTCGGATACCTCTCCGACAACCTGCCGCAGATCCCGTTCGACGACCAGGCCGGGGTCATCCCCAACGAAGCCGGGCGCATCTTCGACCAGGGCACCCACATGACGGGCATGTACACCACCGGCTGGATCAAACGCGGCCCCGTCGGACTCATCGGCCACACCAAGGGCGACGCCAACGAGACCGTCGACTGCCTGCTCGACGACGCCCTCGCCGGCAAGGTCCTCGACCCCGCCACCCCCGGCGAAGACGCCATCATCGACTACCTCGAGAACAAGAACGTCGCCTTCACCACCTGGGACGGCTGGTACCGCCTCGACGAACACGAACGCAAACTCGGCGCCGCCGAAGGCCGCGAACGCGTCAAGGTCGTCGAACGCGAAGACATGCTCGCCGCCAGCGAGCCGGACAAGGTAAACAAGGGTTGAGGCTTCGCCTCAGGTGATCCCTACCGTGGCACGGTGATCGCGACACGCGTTCCGCCGCCGGTCGGCTCGGAGATGGTGAAGGTGCCTCCGGCTCCGATCACCCGGGCAGCCTGAGCTCCGATCCCGATGTGACCCTGCGCGATTCGGTCCGGAACGATCGACGGGTCGAAACCGACGCCGTTGTCGGTGACCACCAGCCGCAGAGTGGTGTCGTCGCCGCCGAGTTCGAGCAGGACGTCGTCGGCGCGCGCATGCTTCACGACATTCGTCAGCAACTCCCCCGCGGCGCTGTAGAGCAGCGATGCCAGCTCACCGGCGTCGACGGGCGTCAGCTCGAGTCGGACGGGGACCCCGGTGCGCTCTTCGTGCCGCCGGGCCAGTTCCGTGAGCGCGGGCACCAGTCCGAGTTGCGCCAGCACCTGAGGATGCAGGCCGGACACCAGCTCGCGAAGCTCGGTGGCCGTGCTCCGCAGGTTCGCCATCACCGGCGCCAGATCGGCGGCGGACGGACTGTCCATGACGTCCTCGAGATCCATGCGCGTGGCCAGCAACGTCTGCAGCGGACGATCGTGCAGGGCCTCCGCGAGCACGGCGCGCTCCCGATCGGAGGCGGCCAACGTCTGAGTGACCAATTGCCGCTGCGCGGTGAGCAGGGCATCGATCCGCCGGGAGCGCCGCAGCAGCACATACGACAGACCGGTGGTGGCCGCGGTCAGCCAGAGAAGGAATCCGAAGTTCAGCCAGGTGACGTTCCTGTCGACATCCGCGGCGCCCGGGTCCGTCAGCCAGACAACCAGATAGGCCACCGACGTCACGCCGCCGATCAACCCGGTGGCCCAGGGCGCTCCCTTGAAAGCGACCGCGATGGGGATGAGGAAGAACGCCGGCTGCAACATCGACGTGGCTCCGCCGGAGAACGCGGCGAGCCCGATCAGCCCGAGCACATCGATTGCGGGAGAGGCGATCTGGATGCGGGGAGGAGCCTGGCGCCGGTAGACCACGGCAAACCATCCGACGGCGATGAGCGCGTAGACGGCCAGTATGACGTAATAGCCGGGACTACTAACTTCGCCGTCCGGGATCGCCACACCGAGCAACCCGAACAGGACCACCAGCAGCAGTCGCAGTGCCGCGGTGATACGAACCAGACTCGCGTCCGCGGAGGATTGAGGGCCGGTCACTCGAGTAACCGGTGCCGCATCGCCTCGGCAACCGCCGCTCCCCGGTCCGAGACCCCGAGCTTCTGATAAAGCCGCTGCACGTGGGTTTTCACCGTCGAGGGCGCGACGAACATCTTCTCGGCCATCGCGGGCACGCTCTTGCCCTCGGCGATCATGCCGAGCACTTCCTTCTCCCGTGCAGAGAGAACCGGCGCAGTACTGTCCCGGCGCATCTGGATCTCCCCGACGAGCCCGGCAGCGAGCTCGCCTGTGAGCACGGGACGCCCGGCGGCACAGTCGAGCACCGCATCGACGATTTGGGAGCGCCCTGCATCCTTGGACACGAACCCGTAGGCGCCCTGCTGCAGAGCGTTGTAGACGATGGCGCTCTCGGTGTGCGCCGAGAGCAACAGCACCCTGGTGGCGAGCCCGTCTCGACGAACCGCCGCAGCCACCTCCGCACCGTCCATCTCAGGCATCCGAAAATCGATCAGCGCGACGTCGGGCAGCTCGCGCTGGATCGCGACCAGTGCCTCGCGCCCGTCACCCGCCTCGGCCACCACCTCGACGAAACCGCTGCTCGAGAGAGCCCTGACCACGCCATCACGGATCATCGGATGGTCGTCGGCGACAACCACCCGGACCCGCTCACCCGAATCACGCATGCAGAACTCGTACCACGCCCACCGCCGCGGCGCGTCAACTCGCGCGCGCGGCGGGCAGATCTTTCCTCACCCCGCGAGTGGAGGAGAGTTCAGGAGGCGAGGATCTTGGCCTTCTCGGCGGCGAACTCCGCCTCGGTCAGCACGCCCTGAGCGCGGAGTTCGCCGAGTTCGCGGAGGGCGCTGAGCCGATCGACGCTCGACGCGGGTGCCGCAACCGGTGCGGCGACGGGCTGCGCCGGCGCCTGCTGCTGTGGCGCCTGTTGTTGCGACTGCTGCGCCCATCGGTTGCCTTGCCGGCGGGAGACACGGTTGGACACCGACGTCGCGGTGCCGGCGATGACGGCGGTGCGGGCTACGCCGCGTAAGAGACCAGGCATGACTTTTCCTTCGCTGAGTTCAGACGCCGAGCGCGTCGAGGGAGTCGAGCAGGTCCTGGGTGGCCACGCGTCCGGAGGCGACCAACTGTGCGCCGTTGCGCCGCAGGGCCGACGCGAACGGTGCGGCCCAATGGTTTTCGTAGATCAGAATCGCACCTGAACAACCGGGCTCGAGCGCGGAAGCCGCCTCGTCGAGATCCTCTCGGACGATCAGACCAGACGCCGCGCCGGCAAAGATCGACACGTCGAAGTCACCGGAGAGGTCGAAGTCTTCCACGGCGACCGCAAAGATCGATCCGTCGAGCTCTTTACGGACGAAGACGAGGTCGAGGAGTTTGATGATCCCGCGATCCACCAGGTCGGCCAGCAGCGGCAAGGCCGAACCATCGGGGGTCCGGTCGGCGGGAAACTCGATCACCAGATAGTCGATGGGGCCGACCTCGGCCGCCTCGGGTTCCGTCATGGGTGTCTCCTTCTTGAAGGATGAGGTCAGATCAGTCTTCGAAGTGAAAGCCTGCAAACGAGTCTGGCCCCTGCGGTCCTCGATGCCCTCATCCCTTCCGGATGAACCCGCGGACAAAACGATCCCTCCCCCCGACGAGACCGATGTGCGGGGTCTACGTCAGGAAGAGGGATCATTTACCTGCGGGTGAGAGGACCTGGTTGTCTAGTTGTCGATCCGCCGAACGTTGGCCCAGAAGCCGATGTTGTTCTGCAGCGGATCGATGTCGCTGGAGATGGTGTATCCGGAGATCGAGCTCGGGAAGCAGCCGAACCACTTCGTCTCGATCCGCAGCTTCTGGCCTTCTTTGAGGTTCGGGGAGAACTTCTCGGCTCCACCGAACTCGTGCAGGGTCACGTTCGGCCAGTTGCGGCCGTGTGCGGTGACCTCCATCCAACGGACCATGTACCAGGCGTTCTGCCAGGGGTCGCCAGGCTTGCCGAACGAGCAGTAGACCCCACCGGTGAGAGCCAGATCAGGCGCTGCCGCCTGAGCCGGAGCTGCAGCCACGACACTCCCCGCCGCAATCCCGACCGCCGCCGCTGCGGCGACCGCAGCGCGAACCATTTTCTGCTTCATCTTCACTCCTTTTTCGTGAACGCCACCGACACAGCGGCCTTGCACGTGAATCGGTCGTGTACAGCCTGAGTGTTAGCCAAGAAACAGATAAGAAACTCCATGTCTTCGTTTCGTTAGCTTTCCGTTATCGAAGTGGGTCGCGGGAGCTCCGGTTTCGCGATACGTGGGCAAGTTAGGCTAACCTCGCCAAGGTTGATAATCAGTCGATCGCGAAGAGGCAGGACCCGGGTCTTGGGCAAGAAGTCGCTGCGCCTACCGGGCGCCATCCTGTTGCTGACGCTGCTCCTCATCGCGTGCGCGGCGTCGATTGCGATCGGATCCCGCGTCATCCCCCTCCATGAGGTCTGGGATGCACTCTGGGCCGACAACGTTCCCGGCGCCCCCGACGCGGTCGGTATCGTCCAGACCCTGCGGATTCCCCGCACCGTGCTCGGATTGATCGTCGGCCTGGCGATCGGTGCAGCCGGAGCGCTCACCCAGGGTCACACCCGCAACCCTCTGGCCGACCCCGGCATCCTCGGTGTCAACGCGGGCGCGGCTTGCGCGGTGGTCGCGGGCGTCTATCTGCTCGGTATCACCACCCCCATCCAGTACATGGGCTTCGGTCTGATCGGCGCGATGCTGGCGGCGAGCCTGGTCTTCTTTCTCGCATCGGTCGGCAAAGGCGCCAGCCCACTGACCCTCACCCTCGCGGGCACCGGACTGTCCGCGATGCTGATCGCCGTCACCTCGGCCATCGTGCTCATCGACACCGCTTCGCTCGAGGCGTGGCGCTTCTGGCAGGTCGGTTCCATCGCAGGCCGGGGCTGGGACGTCATCACCGCGACGCTCCCGTTCGTCATACCGGGCCTCATCCTGGCTGTGGCCAGCGGGTTCTTTCTCAACATCCTCTCGCTCGGCGACGACATGACGAAAGCTCTGGGGTCCCGCATCCTGCAGGTTCGCATCGTCGGGATCGTTGCGATCACCCTGCTCGTCGGCGCCGCCACCGCTGCGTGCGGACCCATCGTCTTCCTCGGCCTGGTCGCGCCGCACGTGGCCCGGTTCTTCACCGGGCCCGATTATCGATGGGTGGTCCCGTACTCGGCCTTGATCGGCGCCGTGGCACTGGTGTCCTGCGACGTCCTCGGCCGGATGATCGCCCGGCCCGGGGAGATCCAGGCCGGGATCGTCCTGGCGGCGGTCGGTGCGCCGTTCTTCATCGCGTTGGTCCGAGCCAAGAAGTTGGTCGCAGTATGAAGTTGGTCGCAGTATGACGACATTCGCCGAGCCCCCGGAGACCGCGCAGGCTCCGCTGCCCGCACACCACCTGCGCCGCACCGTCGTTCGGATCGGCGCCGGCACCTTCGTGATCCGGCCCTGGGCCACCGGCGTGGGCCTGGTGCTGGCCGCGGCGGCGCTGCTCCTGTTCGCGGTGAGTATCGGCACCAGCGACTTCCCGATGAGCCCCATCGACGTCGGCCGGATCCTGCTCGGCGGCGGAACCCGTGCCGAGAACGTGGTCGTCTTCGACACCCAGCTCCCCATCGGCCTGGTGAGCCTGCTGGTCGGTTTCGGCCTCGGGATGTCCGGCGCGCTGACCCAGGTGATCGCCCGCAACCCGCTCGCCACCCCCGACATGCTGGGGATCACCTCCGGCGCCAGCGCCGCCGCCGTCGCGGTGATCGCCTTCGGATCGACGTGGGCATCGTGGCTCGCCGATCTCGGACTCGCGGTGGCGGCGCTCCTCGGCGGTCTGCTGACCGCTCTCGCGATGTACCTGCTGACCTGGCGCAGAGGCATCGACCCGATCCGCCTCGTGCTCGTGGGCGTCGCCCTGACCTGGGGGCTCCAGGCCCTGATCGCCTACCTGCTGACCCGCGCGAACGTCGACGAAGTGCAGCGGGCGCAGCTCTGGATCGTGGGGTCGGTGTCGAGTGCGGGCTGGAAGGCCGTGTGGCCGCCACTGATCGTGCTGATCCCCGCGATCATCTTCGTCACGATCCAGTCCCGCAACCTCGCGATTCTCAGTCTCGGAGAAGACGTGTGCCGTGGGCTGGGGGTGCGGGCCAACGCGGTGTCGGCGGCGATCCTCATCGCGGCCGTCGTCGTCGCCGCGGTCGCCGTGTCCTCGGCGGGCCCCATCGCCTTCGTCGCGCTGCTCGCCCCGCAGATCGCGATGCGCCTCGCCCGCGCCGAGATCCCCGGTCCCATCACCTCCGGCCTGATGGGTGCCTGCCTGGTCATCGGCGGAGACCTGCTGTGCCGCACCGTATTGCCGGCCGGCATCCCCGTCGGCGTGGTGACCGCGGGCATCGGCGGACCCGCCCTGATCTACCTCATGATCCAGATCAACCGGAAGGCTTCGGTATGAGTGCCGCGTTCTCGGAGAAGGCGACGTCACGGGTCGCCGCGACGGATCTGCAGGTCGGTTACGGCGAACGCACCGTCATCGACGGTCTCGACGTCACCATCCCCGACGGCAAGATCACCACCATCGTCGGCCCGAACGGTTGCGGGAAGTCGACACTGCTGCGCTCGCTCGTGCGGCTGCTCAAACCGACCGGAGGTCAGGTACTCCTCGACGGCAGCGACATCGCGACCCTGCGTACCAAGGATGTCGCGCGGATCCTGGGTCTGCTCCCCCAGAACCCCGTCGCCCCCGAAGGTTTGACCGTCGTCGACCTGGTCTCCCGCGGCCGTCACCCGCACCAGGCGTGGTATCGGCAGTGGTCGCACGAAGACGAGGTCGCCGTGGCCACCGCCCTCGAGCAGACCAACTGCACCGAACTGGCCGAGCGGACCATCGACGCACTCTCCGGAGGACAACGTCAGCGGGTCTGGATCGCCCTGACGCTGGCGCAGCAGACCGATGTGGTGATGCTCGACGAGCCCACCACCTACCTCGATCTGTCCCACTCGATCGATGTGCTCGACCTCGTCGACGACCTCTGCAGCAAGCACGGCAAGACGATCATCATGGTGCTGCACGACCTCAATCTCGCCATCCGCTATAGCGATTGGCTGGTCGTGATGCGCGAGGGCGCCATCATCCGCGAAGGTGCGCCCGGTGACGTCATCACGACCGAGCTGCTGCAGGAAGCGTTCGGTCTGCGGTCTCAGGTGATGACCGACCCGATCTCCGGTGGTCCGATGATCGTCCCCATCGGCCGCAAGCGCTAGCACCCCGCTCCCGCCGCAAACGCTCCACAAATACGAAGACGCGCCACTTATTTGTGGCGCGTCTTTGCAAAGGCGGAGCGTTTGCGGCTCGGCACGGTCGAGGGCTAGTAGACGAACGCCGCGCCCAGCCAGATCGACGCGGCGAACAGGGCGCCCGCCAGCTCGATGATCATCGCGATGCCCGCGGCCTTGGTGGCGGCAACCGCTCCGCGCCAGCCGGCTTCGATGCTCTTGTTCCGATACCACTCGGCGAGAAAAGCACCCAGCACGAACCCGATGATCAGTCCGACGACCGGGATCACGAAGAAACCGACGATACCGAGAAGTCCACCGGCGATCACCGTGCGTCCGGGAACCCCCGAGTTCTTCATCGACTTGTTCGCGACGAGATACTTGACCAGCGCGGCTGCGCCCAGAAAACCGGCTGCGACGGCGAACACCAGCCACGCCCAGCCGCCGACGACGAACGCCCAGACCCCGATTGCGGCCAGGATGAGGATCAAACCCGGCAATACGGGCAACACCACGCCGCAGAGACCGATGAAGATCACCGCGGCGACCACGAGCTCGCCGACTAGGGACATCCGCGCTACCGGGGGTCGTCGCCGGAGCGGACCGGCTTCTGAAGCCGAACGTCCGGACGCGGTGCCTGCTGCGGCGGTCGCCCGGCGTTCGGGGGTGGCCCGGCGTTCGGGGGTGGCCCGGCGTTCGGGGGTGGCCCGGCAGGCGACGGCGGCCTACGGGTCATGCGGGTCTGCGCCAGGTCGTCCTGCGCCGCAGCCGGCTGTGGCGTCGGTTCTCTGCTGGCCGCCGCCACGGCAGCGGTGTCGGCCTGCGGCGACGTGCTGATTGGGCGGACCAGGCGAGCGGCGTCGCCTGCCCGTTGCCGCGCAGTGCCCACGTCGTCGGCCGTCGCGATGACCACGCCCATGCGGCGGCGTACGAAGCTCTCGGGTTTGCCGAACAGCCGGATGTCGGTCTCCGGGATCGCCAGCGCCGCAGCCACGTTCTCGAAGGCAATCGCCGGCTCGTCGAGACCGCCATAGATCACGGCAGAGGCTCCGGGTGAGGCGAGCGTGACATCGACGGGCAGGCCGAGGATCGCCCTGGCGTGCATCTCGAACTCCGAAAGCCTTTGGGTGCCGAGCGTCACCAGACCCGTATCGTGCGGCCTCGGACTGACCTCCGAGAAATACACATCGTCGTCCTTGACGAACATCTCGACCCCGAAGATGCCGCGGCCACCGAGGCGGCCATCGCCCAGAGCCGCGGCGATACGCGCGGCCACCGACGTCGCACCACCGAGCGCGACCTCACTCATCGGCTGGGGCTGCCACGATTCGACGTAATCACCATGCTGCTGGCGATGGCCGATGGGCGCGCAGAAATAGGTCGCCAGCCGCCCGGTCGCAGGGTCCATCGCCCTGACGGTGAGCAGGGTGATCTCGTAATCGAAGTCGACGAAACCCTCGACGATCACCCGGCCGCCCTTGACGCGCCCGCCTGCGACCGCATAATCCCAGGCGGCGTCGATCTCATCGGGGCCCCGGACCACGCTCTGACCCTTGCCCGACGACGACATCACGGGCTTGATCACGCACGGGTACCCGACGCGGGCCGTGGCCGCGCGGATCTCGTCGGCCGAGTCCGCGAACGCGTACGGCGACGTCGGCAGACCCAGCCGTTCGTCCGCGAGCCGGCGGATGCCCTCACGGTTCATCGTCAGCGCGGTCGCGCGGGCAGTCGGGATGACTTCCGTGAAACCTTCTTCGTGGATCTCGACGAGCACCTCGGTGGCGATTGCCTCGATCTCCGGGACCACATAGTCGGGCTGCTCAGCCTCGATCACGGCCCGCAGCGCCACGGGATCGGTCATGTCGACCACATGCGAACGGTGTGCGACCTGATGGCCGGGGGCATTGGGGTAGCGGTCGACGGCAATCACCTCGACGCCCAACCGTTGAAAGGCGATCACCACCTCTTTGCCGAGCTCTCCGGCGCCGAGGAGCATCACCTTGGTGGCGCCCGGTGTCAGGGGGGTGCCGATACGGTCGGGCACTGCGTTGATGACAACGCCGCTCCCCGAGGTATTCGTAGTCACCTTTGTAAGGCTAGCTGCAAACGAAGCGGCTTTCGTACGGGTGGACCTCCGCGGTTCTCACATCGGGTTCGCCGAGGGACGACGGGCCGATCAGTCCATCCGCGCGTGGACGTAGCACCAGCGCCAGGTCTCACCCGGTTCGGCCGACTGCATCACAGGGTGACCGGTGGCCTTGAAGTGCGTCGTCGCGTGCTTGCGCGGAC
Organism: Williamsia sp. 1138; assembly: GCF_002095435.2. Lineage (GTDB taxonomy): Bacteria > Actinomycetota > Actinomycetes > Mycobacteriales > Mycobacteriaceae > Williamsia. Next base: position 7,620 of record NZ_MJEJ02000045.1, on the reverse strand, counting down.
TCGAATCGCAGCAGGCGACGTGCCCACAGGCGAGGCAACGCCGCAGGTGCGCCCAGTGATCGACACCCTCGGCGGCACAGTCCTGGCAGACCCCCACATCGTCGGGGGCGGTGTCTTCTACGGGTACCGCTGCCGCATCGCGCAGTTCGACGCACAGGTCGTCGTCCGCCTTCACATCGGAGGCCTTGATGTTTCGGTGCATCACCGATCTTCGTGGCAGTCGCATACAGTCCAATCTGGTCGAGCTCCGCCTCTGGCGTGTGGCAGTGGTCTCTTCGAGCTCTTTTTCCGCCGGCTTCGTCTCCGGCAATTCTCCCGTATCTTTGCCTGGTTCGGCCAGAAGTCAGCTCAGGGAGGAATTCTCAGGTGAACGAAGGGCTCCTCATCGTCGCGGTGGTCGCGGTGATCGTCTCCGCGCTGTGCCGTCGGTACGGGTTGTCGGGGCCACTCGTCCTGGTCGTGGTGGGGCTCGGGGTCGGCTGGATTCCGGGTTTGCCCGAGTTCACGCTCGAACCGGAGCTCGTGTTGTTCGCAATACTCCCGCCGCTGCTCTACTCCGCAGCGCAGGACAGCTCCTACGTCGCACTCCGGAAGAACATCCGGGCCGTGGGGCTGCTCGCCGTCGGGTTGCCGCTGGCCACGGCCGCAGGCGTCGGTGTGGTCGCCTACTACGCGGTTCCCGATCTACCGTGGGCGGCCGCGTTCGTGCTGGGGGCCATCGTCGCACCGCCGGACGCCGTGTCCGCGCAGGCCGTCGGACGCCGCCTCGGCCTGCCGCGTCGCGTGATGACGCTGCTCGGTGGCGAGAGTCTGCTCAACGACGCGACCGCGCTGACCGCCTATCGACTCGCGCTCGCTGCCGCGATCGGCGCCACCACCACGGTGTGGGACGGAATCCTGGCCTTCGCCGAAGCCGCGATCGGTGGCGTGGTCATCGGGATGGCGGCCGGTATCGCCGTGGCCTTCGCCCGACACTTTCTCGACGACCCACCGATAGAGACGGCGCTGGGGATCCTCGCGCCGTTCGTCGTCTACTTCGTGGCCGAGGAAGTTCACGCCTCCGGGGTCATCGCCGTGGTGGTGGCGGGCCTCTACCTCGGTCAGCGATCGGTGCGCGAAGGTTACGCCACCCGTTTGCAGGACAACGCGGTCTGGAAATCGATCGACGCAATCCTCGAAGCGTTCGTGTTCCTGCTCATCGGACTGCAACTGCCTCAGGTCATCGAGGGCCTCGACGGCCGGTCGATCAGTGGGATCTGCTGGGCCGCGGCGGCGGTTTTCCTGGCCACGGTGGTCATCCGGATCGTGTGGGTCTACACGGCAACGTACGGCGCGCGGCTGTTCCCGCGGATCCGCAACCGTGAGGTGGCACCGACGGCCGGCGCCGTCTTCGTCGTGTCGTGGGCCGGCATGCGCGGGGTGGTGAGTCTGGCTGCCGCCTTCGCCATTCCGCTGACCATCGACGACGGCTCGGAGTTCCCGGCCCGCGACGCGATCCTGTTCCTGACCTTCGTCGTGGTGGTCGGCTCACTGCTGCTGCAAGGCACCACGTTGCCGTTGATCATCAGATGGCTGGGCGTCCAGGGCGACGACCATCAGGCCGACCTGGTCTCACTCGCCCGGGCGCAGGACCGCGCAGGGCGCGCTGCGATCAAGCGACTCGACGAGATCGCCGCGACGATTCCCGCCGACGATGCTCGCGGTGAGCAGGTCGAGATCCTGCGGCACTGGATCCGGACGAGAAAGAACCTGGCCTGGGAGGGACTCGGTCGCGATTCCGACGAACTCGGAGAGAGCCCGAGCGAGGCGTACAACCGGATCCGCAACGAGCTCATCCAGATTCAGCGCGAGGTGTTCATCGACGAGCGGGACCGTGGGCGCATCGACGACGAGGTGCTGCGTAGTGCGCTGCGGCAACTCGACCTGGCCGAGGGCCTCGGCGACAGCCGCAAGCAGCTCTAGTCGGTCGACGGGCGCTTCGCCGCATACACCTCGGTCACTTCGGAGCGTCCGCGCAATTCGGTCTTCTCCTGCCAATCCCACTGCGCCGCCTCGACATCGGTGGCCGCAGCCACCGCGGTCCCCGACGACAGCGGCCGGGTCGGATCCTTCTTCGCCAGTTCGCTGAGGCGCGCCGCCTCGTTCACCGCATCGCCGATGACGGTGTATTCGAAGCGCTGGATGGCACCGACATTGCCCGCGACGACGGGGCCGTGCGATACGCCGATTCCCGCTGCCAGTTCGGCGACGTCGGCGGCGAGATCCACCGAGATCTCCCGGGCCGCGGCGAGCGCCTCGGTCGCGGCGTCGCCCAGTTCGAGGGGCGCCCCGAACACCGCGAGCACCGCGTCACCCTCGAACTTGTTGACCAGCCCCTGGTGTCTCTCGACAGCGGTGACCACCACCGCGAAGAATCTGTTGAGCAACTCGACGACCTCGTTCGGGGGCCGGGTGGCAGCCAGCGTGGTGGAACCGATGACGTCGATGAACACCACCGCGACCACGCGCTCGGCACCGCCGAGTTCGGGATTCTGGGCCAGGGCCGCCTCGGCGACCTCACGGCCGACGTGGCGGCCGAAGAGGTCGCGCATCCGTTCGCGTTCACCGAGACCTTCGACCATCAGGTTGAATCCGCGTTGCAGATCCCCGATCTCGGTGCCGTCGTAGACGACGACCCTCACGTCGGTGTCGCCACCCTCGACCCGGGTCATCGCCTGTCGGACCGACCCGACCGGGGCCTTGATGGCATCGATACTCAAGTAGTTCAGCAGCAGACCGGTGAACAGGGCCGTCGCGCCCAGGACCATGATCGCGATGAACACGTCGGTCTTGGTGGTGTCGTCGCGGAAGACGGCGAACAGCACCACCAGCATCATCCCGACGATCGGGATCCCCGACCCCAGCACCCAGCTGAGCATGCCGCGGGTCCGCAGCCTGCTGCGGCGGGTGATGCCGGTCTCCAGGGCCTGCGCGGCGACGGGTCGCAGGGAGAACTCCGTCAGCAGGTACGAGATGGCGCAGACGACCGCGCCCGACAGACCGATGACCAGCATGATCTTCGGGATCAATCCGGGGTCCTGGATGCCGTAGCAGAGCGTGAACAGCACGTCGGCCACCAGCCACAGTCCGAGCTGGAGTCTGGTCAGCACCCACGGTGCCCGCAGCGCTGCACGAGCCTGTTTGGGGGTGGGGCGTTCGTCGCGCAGCGCCCAGCGCAACCGGCGGAGCACCCGCGTCGTACCGACCGCCCAGCCGAAACCGAACGCGATCCCGACGTACACCGGCACCACGATGAAGTTGACCCACCAGAACTGCGCCTCGAGCACGCTCGGCTCCGGGATGCCCACCACCACCAGCAGGATTGCCATGCCCGCGCCGATCGCGTTGGCGGTGAGCAGCGACACCGTGATCAGCAACTGGATCCGGATCCGCTGACGCCGGACGGTGTCCGTGGCCGAACCGAGCAACACCGAACCGAAGTCCGACTCCTGACCCGGAAACCTCATCCACTCCCCCACCCGTACAGCCGGTTGACCTCAGGGCAATCTACCCGGGCCTCGAAGGAAGCCGGTACTCCTGTTTCGGTCGCCCGGTCGCGCCGTAACGCAACTTCATGGTCAGTTTTCCCGACGAGACCAGGTTCGCCAGGTGCCTGCGCGCGGTCGGCGGCGAGATACCGACGGCGGCCGAGACCTCATCGGCGAACATGACGTGGTCCGCATCGTCGAACGCCGCCAGGATGAGTTCCTCCGTCTGAGAACCGGTCTCGGCGACTTCTTTGAGCGCACGCCCGGTCCGCAGGGCGCCGAGCGCGGCGTCGACGGCACTCTGCTCGGTGGTGGGTGTGGCGAGGATGCGACGGTACTGGGAATACGCCGAGAGCCTCCGCGCCAGCTCCGTGTTCTCGAACGGCTTGATCAGGTAGGTCAGTGCGCCCCCGCGCAAGGCCTTACGTACAGCCGCGCTGTCGGTCTCTGCGCTGATCACGAAGGCGTCGCAGTTCAGGCGGGGCAACAGGTCGAGCCCGGGGCCGTCGGGCAGGTGGACGTCGATCAGGGCGAGGGTGATCTCCGGATGCTCGGTCAAGGCGGCGACCGCCGCCTCGCGGGTGCCTGCCTGCGCGAGGACCGTGAATCCCGACACCGCGTTCACGATCGATGCGTGCAGTCCGGCGACCCGGAAGTCGTCGTCGACGATCAGGACGCCGAAGTCGTCGGCGCTCATGCCGGATGTCCTGTCCCGACGATGCCGGGCAGTCGGGCCACGAAGACGGCGCCACCGAAAGGATTGTCGGCGGCTGCGGCCTCGCCGCCCGGGTCGCCGACGACGAGATCGCCACGGGCGCGGCGGGCCAGTTGCCTGGCCAACGCCAAGCCCATCCCCCGCCCACCCGGAACAGCCGGGTCGTCGTGGGTGGTCACCCCCTCGACGAAGACCGAGTCGGGATCTTCGAAGCCGATGCCCGGCCCGGAATCGGCGACGGTGACCAGCAAGGTGGAATCGTCGGCGATCAGTTCGACTTCCACGAGGGCTTGGTTTTTGCCCGAGGCCGCCTCGATTGCCCGGCCGGAGGCCGCCTCTATTGCCCGGCCGGAGGCCGCCTCTATTGCGTTGTCGATAAGGTTGCCGACGACGGTGGTCACGACGACGGGGTCGCGCAGGGTGCCGTCGAGGAAGGTCTGGTCGCCGAGGGTGAGCGCGACCCCGCGCTCCCTGGCCGCAGCGGCTTTGGCCTCGAGAAAGGCTCGAAGGTGGGGTTCGGTGAGGTTCTCCAGACCTGGCAGCTCGGTGCCGTACGGACCGGTGCCCATCACTTCGTCCAGATAGTCGAGGCCGGCGGCGGCGTTGCCCTGCCGGAGGAGTCCTGCGACGACATGCATCCGGTTCGCGGATTCGTGTCGTTGTGCCCGCAGTGCGTCGGTCATCGACCGGATCGAATCGACCTGACGGGTCAGGTCTTCCACGTCCGTGCGGTCGACCACCGAGAGCACCATGCCGAGATCCTTTCCGTCGCGCACCACGCGATGTGAGCTCACCAGCACCACCCGATCCGCGACCGTGGCCGAGCGCGGGATGTCCACCGGAGTGCGGGCCACCTCGAGTACCCGCGGCGTGAGCCCGACGGCATCGATCGGGCTACCTGTCTGAGCGGTGACGCCCAGCAAGAGCCTCGCTTTGTCGTTGATCACGCGCACCACACCGCTCGGGTCGATCGCGACCACCCCTTCACCCATCGAATGCAGTACCGCCTCCTGCTCGCGAACGAGTTCGGCCAGCTGGTCGGGTTCCAGACCCAGTGTCAGCCGGCGCCAGCGGCGGGCAAGCAAAGCCGATCCCACCACTCCGATCAGCAACGCGGACAACGCGATCAGCACCAGCGTGCGAATGTCTCCGCGCAGATCGTCGGCGATCTCTTCAGTGGATATCCCGACACTCACCAGCCCCACCACCTCGGTCCCGCCGGGCGCGTAGATCGGCACCTTGGCCCGTACCGACTGTCCGAGGGTGCCGCGGTCCGTCGCGAGGTCCTCCCGTCCGGCCAGCGCACGGGTGGGATCGGTACTCAGGGGCAGGGCCAGCTCCGCGGGGTCGGGATGAGCCAACCGGATGCCCTGATCGTTGGCGATCACCACGAACAGCGCGTCGGTGCGCATCGCCACCGCGAGCGCCTGTGCTTGCAGCGGACGGGCTCCCAGTTCGGCGGGGTCGAGGGAGGTACCGCCCGAGCTCGCCACGGCCTCGCGAACATCGTTGTCCGTGGCAACCGTTCGTGCGATGGCGAGAGCACGTTGTCCGTACTCATCACGGAGCCGGTCGTCGCTGGTGGAGATCACCACCCCGACGCCTGCCGCGAGGCTGACCACGATCACCACCACCTGCAGGAGCAAGACCTGGTTACGCAGCCGCATCACAACAGCGTAGGCACCCGCCACCAAGCGGGTGCCTACGTTCATGTGCTGCGTGTCAGAACGGGATGGAGCCGACGAGGACTCCGACCACCAGCATGGCGAGGGACACCACCACGGCCCGCCACAGCACCTTCTTGTGGTGGTCGGCCAGCGATACACCGGCCAGCGAGACCAGCAGCAGGATCGCGGGCACGAGCGGGCTCTGCATGTGCACGGTCTGCCCGGTGATCGAGGCGCGTGCCATCTCCACCGGAGCGATGCCGTAGGTGGTGGCGGTCTCGGACAGCACCGGCAGGATGCCGAAGTAGAAGGCGTCGTTGCTCATCAGGAACGTGAACGGGATGGAGAGCACTCCGGCGACCACGGCCAGGTGCGGTCCCATGGCGTCCGGCAAGATCGACGTCAGCCATTCGGCGATGGCCTCGACCATGCCACTTCCCGCGAACACCCCGGTGAGCACGGCGGCGGCCAGCACCATCGCCACCACCGAGACGATGCTGGACGAATGCCGCGTGATGGCCGACTGCTGGTCTTTGACGTGCGGGAAGTTGATGACCAGCGCGATACCTGCCGCGACCATGAACAGCACCGGGATCGCGATGACGTCCATGCCCAGGACGGCGAGCAGCACGATCGTCAGTGCGGCGTTGATCCAGAACAACTTCGGGCGCAATGTGGCGCGGTTCGGGTCGAGAGCGTTGCCGACGAATCCGCCGCCGGTCGAATCGTCGCTCTTCCCTGCTGCGTCGTCGCCACCCGTCGTGCCACCGCTGCGACCCGAGCCACCGGTACCGCCCGTGCCACCACCGGTACCCACCAGCACGGCGTCGTTCTCCCGGGACAGGACCGATTCCCGGATGACGATCTTGCCGATCCGGCGACGCTCCATGACGCCCAGGTGGTACGAGAACAGCAACACGATGACGAGGCCGGCAACCAGGGACGGGATCATCGGGATGAAGACGTCGGACGGCGAGATGCCCAGTGCGGCAGCGGCTCGAGCGGTCGGGCCGCCCCAGGGCAAGATGTTCAGGGTGCCGTTGGCGAGGCCTGCCGTGACGGTCAGGACCACCGGGCTCACCCCCAGCTTGAGGTACAGCGGCAACAACGCGGACGTGACGATGATGAACGTCGTCGAGCCGTCACCGTCGAGCGAGACGATCATCGCCAGCAGTGCCGTTCCCACGACAAGTCGCGCGGGATCGGCGCGGACGGCTTTGACGACGCCGCGCACGATGGGGTCGAAGAGCCCGACATCGATCATGATGCCGAAGTAGATGATGGCGAAGAACAGCATCGCGGCCGTCGGCGCGAGATCCTTGATGCCGTCGGTGATCATGTCGCTGATCCCCATGCCCGCGCCGGCGAACAGGCCGAACGCGACGGGCACCAGGATCAGGGCCACCACCGGGGTGGCGCGTTTGGTGATGATCAGGAACATGAATGTGGCCACCATCGCAAGGCCCAGTGCTACCAACATGACGACGTCGCTCTCGTTTGCGGACTGCGGGACCGGAGTGATCCGCGCTACAAAAAAGAGTCTGGAGGTGCCCCAGATCACAGTCACGCTTGAGCGCATTAGTAGCCTTTTGCGCGTTTCGCTCGCTCAGCGCAAACCCACCCGTTCCGGTCAAACCCACGGGTCTGGCGGAAGTTGTCAACCTGTCTGAGACAGGTGTGGGTTTTTTGATTATTCGGCCTGTTCGGCCGG
>NZ_MJEJ02000018.1 GCF_002095435.2 Williamsia sp. 1138 | reverse complement strand
GCCGAACAGGCCGAACAATCGAAAAACCCACACCTGTCTCAGACAGGTTGACAACTTCCGAATAACGGGTGGGTACTGCGAAAACGGGTGGGTCAGTGGGCTTTCACCACGCCTGACCGACGTCGGCGTGCTGGCGGATCCAGGCGTGCATGGCAATTCCTGCGGCGACACCGGCGTTGATGGAGCGGGTCGACCCGAACTGTGCAATGGAGACGGTCAGGTCGGCCTGCTTCTGCGCATCCGGACTGATCCCGGGTCCCTCCTGCCCGAACAACAGCACACATGCCCGTGGCAGGTCGGCGGTTTCGAGCGGCACCGACCCCGGGGTGTTGTCCACCGCGACGACGGCCAGTCCCTTCTCGCGCGCCCACACCATCAGCGACTCCACCGAACCATGATGCAGCACGTGTTGATAGCGGTCGGTCACCATCGCCCCGCGCCGGTTCCAGCGCCGCCTGCCGACGATGTGCACCGCCTCCGCCAGGAAAGCGTTGGCAGTGCGGACGACAGTGCCGATGTTGCCGTCATGGCCGAAATTCTCGATGGCCACGTGGAACGGATGACGCCGGGTGTCGAGGTCGGCGACAATGGCTTCCCGCGTCCAATAGCGGTACGGGTCGACGACATTACGACGATCACCCTCGGCCAACAGGTGCGGATCGTAACGCGGGTCCTCAGGGACCTCCCCCTGGCGCTCCTCGGTCCACGGACCGACGCCGACCAGCGGCTCACCCCATTCGGTGGGACCGGCCTCGTCGCTCACTCAGCTCAGGCCGATGTCGCTCAGCCCCAGGAGCGATCGGTACTCGACACCCTCGGCACCGATGACGGCGTCCGCACCGGTGGCCCGGTCCACGACGGTCGCGACCCCGACCACGATGGCGCCGGCATCGCGGAGCGCACGCACCGCGGTCAGCGGTGAATTACCGGTCGTGGTGGTGTCCTCGACAACCAGCACTCGTTTGCCCACGATGTCGGGGCCCTCGATCTGGCGTTGCATCCCATGCGCTTTCGCTGCTTTGCGCACCACGAACGAGTTGATCGGGCGCCCGGGCGAATGCATGATCGCGGTCGCCACCGGGTCGGCGCCCAACGTCAGTCCACCGACCGCTTCGAAGTCCCAGTCGGCGGTGAGCTCACGCAGCAGCCGGCCGATCAGCGGCGACGCCTCGTGGTGCAGGGTCGCGCGACGCAGGTCGACGTAATAGTCGGCCTCGGCGCCCGACGACAGGGTGACTTTCCCGTGGACCACCGCGAGCTCTTTGACCAAGTCCGACAACCGGTCACGATCGCTCACTGAGGGCCTCCTGCTCGGCGTGATCCCGGGGGACCGGGCTGGCGTGGAATCGGTCCTGATCCACCGACCGGCGGCACCGGGCTGCGCTGGATCGGACCGGAAGTACGGGAGTGTGCGCCGGAGTCCCGCGGGGCCGGCCGCGCCGCGCGTTGCGGTAGGTCCTCACGCCGGATGTTCTCGGTGCGGGGCTCGGCGAGACCACGCCGGGAGCGACCTGTCGGGCTCGACGGATCGCGGGGATCAGGGGCGCTCTGCGGGTCGACGACAGGCGGCAGCACCCGGAGCAGATCGGTGAAGCGCCGGACGGTTTCGAGGGCGGTGTCGAGGCGTTCGGGATCATTGGTGATCGGCATCGACCCCAGCGACCAGGCGCCCTCGTTCCACAGGATCTGGATGTAGTCGGGGGCGTTCGTCGCGAGCGCCACCATGCGTCGATCGCACACCCGCCGCGCCACATCGAGATGACTGGAGAACATCACGCGTCTGCCCATCGCGCCGAGCAGTTCGACGTCGTCCTCAGAAGGGGCAAGGGTCTTCTCGTGCCGCACATCGATCGTCACGTTCGACTCTGTGGTGCGGCGGATGGCGACAACGGTCGCGGTGTCGGCGAGGTCGAAGACCAGCGTCTCTTCGCCGTAATACGAGCCATACGCCAGATCCTGCACGGCAACATGGTCCGGTACGTCCATCGCAGCGCGGCCGAACTCCGACTTCAGTTCGGGATCGGTCTCGCGGTACTTGAACCCGTGTTGATCTCCCCAGACGGCGCGCTCACGGCGCACGCCGGTGGTGCGCCTGCGATCGAGCAGGAGCAGCGCCACGGCGCCGGCCAGCGCAACAGTGGCGATCAGGAAGTAGACGGCAGTCATCACCGGTCAGCTTACCGTGGGACGTCCGAATCGGAATCGATCGGCCGACGCTTCGCCTGTTCGAGCGACGCGCGCTCAGTCTGAAAGCGTTGCTGGCAGAGGAGCTAATTCTCCGGGATCGAGCCAGAGACTCTGCCGTCGACGATGAGGTCAGCGGTTGTTTCGCCGTTCGATTTGACCACCCTCACGACCACCAGGTCACCGACGTCGAGAACATCGACCGTGTCGCCCCGGGTGGACTGCACATGGGTGTCGGGGCTGAGGATCAAGTGGTGTTTGCGTCCGTCCGCGGTGTGCACCGACAGCGAGCCGGGGTCGATCTTGTCGATGGTGCACAACACCACCTTCGACCGCTCGGTGTCGAGGTCTTCCGGTACCGCCTCGTCCGACGGCCCGACTGCGGACAGGCCCGCCTTGTTCGGAGCCACCTCGGTCGGGCTCACGTATTGGATCTGGGTCGACGCCCGGTCGGAGTCGCTGCGCTGCGCTCCCAGATGAATGCAGTAACCGAGAGCCACGCCGGCCACGGCCAGTCCGGCGACACACAACAACGTCACGACCCTCGTCGAACGCGGTTGAGATTCAGACACGAGTCCGAACATAGAAGCCAAGTCTGAGATACGTCTGTGAATAGCCGCGGGCCCGGACCGGACATGCTGACCGACTCGGCAGTCGCCGTGATCTAGACGGTCAATTTCGGCCCCAGGGTGAATGCCGCGACCACGGCGGCGGCGGCCATCAGCGCGGCCGTCAGCACGAATCCCGCGGCGTTCGCCGTATGTGTGCTGTCGTGATGGGAGAAAGCCGATGCGGCGATCCCGAACACGGCGATACCGAGGATGCCGCCGAGCTGACGCGACGTCGAGGTGATGCCCGAACCCTGACCACGCAGCGATGCAGGGACGGTCGCGAGGGCGGACGTGGTCATCGGGCTCATCAGCAGCCCGATGCCGACGCCGGAGGGAATCAATCCGAGGCACAACACCCAGAGCGTCGACGTTCCCAGACCCAGCGCGATCACCAGACTGCCGACGCCCAGTGCGGCCGACCCCGCGACACCCAGGGCCCGTGGTCCGACCTCGTTGTACCTGGTGCCGGCCCATCGGGTTGCGATCAGCAGCGGGACCACCAGCGGCAGGAGTGCGATCCCGGCCGCCGCGGGTGAGAGGTCGAGCGTGGTTTGCAGGACCACCGCTGTGTAGATCGTGGTGACGGTCATCGCGAAACCGAGGGCGGCGAGGACGACGGTGCTGCCACCGAAGACACGGTCCGAAAAGAGTCGCAGGTCCAGAAGGCCGTCGGCGCGGGTCCAGCAGTGCCGGACGAACAGCCCCGCACTCACCACCCCCAGGAGCAGCGCATGCAGTACCGCTGCCGATCCCGCACCCCAGGCCGGCAGTTGCATCAGGCCGAAGGAGATGCCGAACAAACCCGCGGTCAGGGTCAGCAGTCCGTAGAGATCGACTGTTGTCGAACGGCTTTGCGCCATCGACGGTGTGCTGGAGACAGAGCTCGACCGCGTAGCCGAGAGCAACAGCGCGATGGCCAGGACCCCGATCGGTACGTTCACCAGAAATCCCACTCTCCAGGAGGCGAACTCCGCGCACAGGCCACCGAAAGCCGGTCCCACGGTCGCGAACGCCTGACCTGCACCTGCGTAGATCGACATCGCCTTGGCCCGACCGTCCTCGGGATACGCGTCGAAGATCAGCGCAAGGGTGGCGGGCATCATCACCGCGGCCGCGGCGCCGGCCGCCGCGCGCCCCACCAGCAGTTCGATCGGTCCCTGCGACACCCCGATCAGCAGGGACGCCAGGGCGAAACCACCGGCCCCGGCCATGAATGCCCGTGGCGCTCCGATGGAGTCGGAGATCCGACCGCCGACCGGGAGCAGTACAGCGAGCGTCAAGAGGTACGACGACACCACCCAGTTCGCGGTCGCGGTCCCGAACGACAGGTCGTGCCGCATGCTGGGCAGCATCACCCCGACGATGCTCGAGTCCAGCACGAGCAGGGCCATCGAGGATGTGGCGGCGACGAGCACCCTGTCTGGCGTGCCCATCGCGACCTCAGTTCATCGGGGCGTGACCCGGGTTCACGGGTGCGTCACCACCCGCGTTTTCAGTGCTGGGCGGGCCTCACCCTTACGTAGCCCGCTTCTTTGTCCACCTCGTTGGCGAGCGGCTCGGACGCCGCGTAGCGCTGCAGGTTTGTCAGAAACAGCTGCGCAAGTTCATCACGCCAGCCCACCACGTCGCCACTCATATGGGCAGAGATGTGCACGTTCTCCATGTCCCACAAGGGGTTGTCGGCCGCCAGGGGTTCTGTCTCGAAGACGTCGAGGCTCGCCGCCGCGATCTGGCCCTCGCGCAATGCGACGATCAGCGCCTTCTCGTCGATCAGCTGCCCGCGGCCGACGTTGATCAGGTGGGCCGACGGCTTCATCGCCGTCAGCACGTCTGCATCGATCATCTGCGCCGTCTGTTCGGTCAGGGGCGCGATGGTCACGATGTTGTCGAAGTCGCCTGCGTACCCGGCCAACTCGTCGGTCCGCAGGACTGTTCCGAAGTCCGGGTCCTCGGTCCGCGCGATCCGGCCCGCGCCGGTGACCTCGAGCCCCGCGGCCCTGAGCAGACGCGCGACCGCCCTGCCGATCCCACCGGTCCCGATCACGAGGGCACTGCGTCCCGCGGTGCGGATCGTGTCGCGCCGTTCCCAGTGCTTGATCTGCTGGTACCTCTTCGACAGGTGGAACTGTTTGTCCTGGGCGATGATCGAGCCGAGGACGAACTCCGCGATCGGCCCGTCGAAGACCCCGTGGGCATTGGTGATCGTGATCTGTGACGCCCGCAGTTCGTCGAACATCATGGCGTCGACACCGGCGGCGCACACATGCACCCACCGCAGCCCCTGCGCCTGCGCCCAGTTGTCCCGCAGCGCTGCGGAGAAGAAGTCCCACAGCATCAGGACGTCGGCGCCGCCTGCTGCTCCCAACGCGTCGCCGAGGTCGGCGGTGGTGGCGAGCCGGACGTTCGCCACCTCCCTGATCTGCTCCAGATTGCCTGGGTTCTCGAGCCCGTCGCGCCCCAGGATCACCACATTCGGCTTCGTGTTCGCAGTTCCCATGCGCCCCACGGTAGGGCAGCCGCCCTGACCATCCCGCGGCGACTGTCTAATTGTTGACAATCGTGCAATCGGCAGTCACGGTGTACCCATGAGTTCCGCCACCCTGAGCCCTGTCCTCAAACAAGCCACTCCGGTGGTGGTCGATCACGCCAAAGGATCGTGGATCCATGGCACCGATGGCGTCGACTACCTCGACTTCACCACCGGTATCGGTGTCACCAGCACCGGCCACTGCCATCCCAAGGTGGTCGCAGCCGCGCAGGAGCAGTGCGGAAAGATCATCCACGCGCAGTACACGACGGTGATGCACAAGCCGCTGCTCGAACTCACGGACAAACTCGGCGAGCATCTGCCGACCGGCCTCGACTCGGTGTTCTACGCCAACTCGGGATCCGAGGCCGTCGAAGCGTCGGTTCGTCTCGCCCGGATGGCCACCGAGCGCCCCAACATCGTCGTCTTCCAGGGCGGGTTCCACGGCCGGACCGTCGCCGCTGCGACCCTGACGACCGCAGGCACCAAGTTCTCGGCAGGCTTCTCGCCCCTCATGGGTGGCGTCCACATGGCGCCGTTCCCATATGCGTACCGCTACGGCTGGGACGAGGCGACCGCGGTCGAGTTCGCGCTGCGTGAGCTGGACTACCTGTTCGCCTCCCGCGTCGCGCCGAACGACACCGCAGCCTTCCTGATCGAGCCGGTGCTCGGCGACGGTGGCTACATCCCCGCGCCCCCTGCGTTCCTCGCGGGCCTCCGGGAGCGTGCCGACAAGTACGGCATCATCCTCATCCTCGACGAGGTGCAGGCGGGCGTCGGGCGCACCGGCAAGTTCTGGGGACACCAGCATTCCGAGGGCTTGATCCCCGACATCCTCATCACGGCCAAGGGCATCGCCTCAGGCTTTCCCATCTCCGCCATCGCCGCGCCGACCTCGTTGATGGCCAAGGCCTGGCCCGGATCCCAGGGCGGCACATACGGCGGCAACGCGGTCGCAGCTGCGGCCGGTGTCGCCACCCTCAAGGTCATCGAAGAAGAGAATCTCGTCGACAACGCACAGGTCCGCGGTGATCAGATGCTGCGCGGATTGTCCGAACTGGCACCGAAGTTCCCGCAGATCGGCAACGTCCGCGGCCTCGGTCTGATGGCGGGCATCGAATTCGTCGACGGAGATGGCAAGCCCGATGCGGTTGCAGCAGCGGCCGTTCAGCAGGCGGCAATCCCGGAGAAGCTGCTCACCCTCACGTGCGGTCCGATGGGTAACGTCGTGCGACTCATCCCGGCGCTGGTTGTCACCGAAGAAGAGATGGCCACCGGACTGAACAGGTTCGAAGCAGCGTTGACCGCGGCCCTCGGATAGCGGGGGTCATGGACCCCGCACCTACCGGGACTCGCATCAGCGCAGATCTTCAGGCGCTCGGACTGAGCGCCGACGCCTCGACGCGTCGCCTCACCGAATACTCTTACGACGCATCGAATTACCGATTGTCACCCTTGGTGGTGGTGTTTCCGCGCACCGATGAGGACGTGGCATCGGCCGTCGCCTACTGCCACCGCAACGGTCTCACCGTGACCGCCCGCGGCGGCGGTACCGGTATGGGTGGCAACGCGATCGGCACCGGGGTCGTGCTGGATTTCTCGCGATACATGGACAAAGTGCTCGAGGTCGATGCCGAGGGCGGAACCGCAGTGGCCCAGTCGGGCATCGTCTTGACGACACTGCAGCGCCAGGTGCGGGCCGCCACCGGTGGGGCGCTGACCTTCGCACCCGACCCTTCGAGTCAGTCGCGCGCCACCCTCGGTGGCGCCATCGGCAACGACGCGTGCGGCAACCACTCCGTGCGCTACGGCCGCACCACCGATCACATCGAGTCGCTCGATCTGGTCACCGCCGAAGGCCTGCGGTTGACCGCACTCCGCGATGGACTCGTGGCCACGGATCCGACCGACGGTGCTGCCGTCGCGCGGGCCGAAGAGCTGACTGCGGCGATGCGCCGGCTCACGTCGGCGAACATGGGCGCACTGCGCACCGAGATGGAGCAGATCCCGCGTCAGGTGTCCGGATATCATCTCGAAAAGCTGTTGCCCGAAAACGGCTTCGACGTCGCCCGTGCGCTGGTGGGCACCGAGGGCACCTGCGCGATCGTGGTCTCCGCCAGGGTCCGACTCGTCACCGCCCCCACCCGTGCCTTGCTGCTCTGCCTCGGGTACCGCAACGTCGTCGACGCCGCGCGCGACGTCCCCACCCTGCTGGAGTTCGCCCCGTCCGCCATCGAGGGCATCGACGAACGGATCGTACAGACCATGCGAGCCCGGCGCGGCGATGATTCAGTCGCTGGTCTGCCCGAGGGCAACGCCTGGCTCTACATCGACCTCGACGAGGAGAGTGCTGCCGATCCCGCACTCGCAGCTGAACAACTCCTCGAAAAGCTCCGTGCCAATGGCCGCCTCGTCGACGGGCGGACCGTTGCCGATCCCACCCAACGGGTATCGCTGTGGCGCGTCCGTGAAGACGGGGCGGGGCTGTCGTCGCGACTCGTCAGCTCTGAAGAGATCAGACCCGAAGAAGGCGGACACGGCGGCACCTACGAGTCGTGGCCCGGCTGGGAGGACTCGGCGGTCGCGCCGGAGAACCTCGCCGACTACCTCGAAGGCTTCACCGAACTCCTCGAGCAGCACGGCTTGACCGGGGTCATGTACGGCCACTTCGGTGCCGGCTGCATGCACGTGCGCATCACATTCGACCTGCGCAGCGCGGCAGGGCGGGCGGTGATGCGCCGGTTCTGCACCGACGCTGCCGCGCTGGTGGTCAAACACGGCGGTTCGTTGTCGGGCGAGCACGGCGACGGTCGCGCGCGGTCGGAGTTGTTACCGATGATGTACTCACCGCAAATGATCTCGGCCTTCGGTGATTTCAAGAAGATCTGGGACCCGGCCGGCATCCTCAACCCGGGCAGCATCGTCGACCCCGATCCGCTGGACGAGAACCTGGTGCTCGCGGACGTGCCGAACCGGCAGTGGCAGACGAGCTTCGACCTCGGAACACCAGGGATAGGCGTCGATGGACAACCGGGCCTCGACCCCTTCATCCACGCCGTGCAGGGCTGCATCGGTGTCGGACGTTGCCGTTCCGACGCCGGCGGGGTCATGTGCCCGAGCTATCGCGCGACCCGGGACGAAAAGGACTCCACCCGTGGACGCGCTCGCGTGCTGCAGGAGATGGTCCGCACGGCACCCGACATCAAATCCGGCTGGCGTGACGAGGATTCGCGCGAAGCCCTCGACCTGTGCCTGTCGTGTAAGGCCTGTTCGACCGATTGCCCGGTGGGCGTCGACATGGCCACCTACAAGTCGGAGTTCTTCTCCAACTACTACCGCGGCCGGTTCCGCCCGCTCTCGCACTACTCGCTGGGCTGGATGCCCGCCTGGCTCAGCGTCGCAGGCACTCTGGCCCCGCTGATCAACAAGACGTTGTCCAGCAGATTGTCGACGCTGGCCGCCAAGGCCGGGGGGATCGACCCGCGACGCACCATGCCCGCGTTCGCCCGCCGCAAACAGGTCCGCGCCGGAATGGCCGGACTGCATGCCGACCCATCCGCCGACACCGTGCTCTTCGTCGACTCCTTCACCAAGGCGTTCCGCCCGCACGTCGCAGCCGCCACCGCCAACGTCCTCGGCAGCGCCGGGCGCACGATCAGCTGCGAGGCCGACCAGTGCTGTGGACTCACCTGGATCTCCACGGGACAACTCGGGCACGCCCGAAAGGTGCTGGCCCGAACGGCTGCTGCCCTCGACGACGGCACCGACCGCCCGATCGTGGTGCCCGAGCCCAGCTGTGCCGCCGCCCTGCGCAAGGACCTGCCCGAACTCGTGCACACCGATGCCGCCCGCCGGGTCGCGGCGCGGGTCCGTAGCTTCGCCGTCGAGGTCGGACATCTCCTCGACGACGGCTGGACGCCCCCCGTACCGTTGCCCGCCGAGGTCACGGTGCAGACCCACTGTCACGAATACGCCTCGTTCGGTCCGACCACCCAGCCTGCGGTCCTGAAGCGACTCGGCGCCACCGCTGTACACCAGGCGGACGGATGCTGCGGTGTCGCAGGTAATTTCGGATTCGAAAAAGGTCACTACGACGTCAGCATGGACGTCTCCGAACAGGCGTTGGCCCCCGCGCTGCGCAAGCACGGCGACGACACCCCCGTCCTCACCGACGGTTTCAGCTGCGCCATGGCGGTACAGCACCTCACCGCCACCGACGACAACATTCCCGATGTGCAGTCCGTCCATCTGGCCGAACTGCTCGATCCCGCTTCACAAGGAGGTTCGATATGACAGCGTCAACCGTCACCGATCGCAAGGGCCGGGCCGCCGACCTCATCGGCGCGCTGCCCACCGGGCTCTACATCAACGGGGAATGGGCCCCGGCAGCAGACGGCGCGACGTTCGACGTCGAGAATCCGGCGACCGGTGAGGTCATCGCCACCGTCGCGAAGGGTGGTCAGGCCGACGCCACCGCAGCGATCGAATCCGCGGCTGCACACCAGAAGAACTGGGCGGCGACCCCTCCCCGGGAGCGCAGTGAGATCCTGCGTCGCGCCTACGAACTCCTGTTGGAACGCCAGGACGACCTCGCGCTCATCATGACCACCGAGATGGGCAAGCCGCTGGCCGAAGCCAAGGGCGAGGTCGCGTACGCCGCCGAGTTCTTCCGCTGGTTCTCGGAAGAAGCTGTCCGGATCGGCGGCGATCACACCACCACCGGTGACGGTAAGAACCGCATCCTCGTCACCAAAGAGGCTGTCGGTCCCTGCATCCTGATCACGCCATGGAACTTCCCACTCGCCATGGGCACCCGCAAGATCGGGCCCGCGATCGCGGCCGGGTGCACCATGGTGTTCAAGCCGGCGGAGCTCACGCCGCTCACGATTCTCGCGCTGGCAGACATCCTCACGGAGGCCGGCCTTCCACCCGGTGTCCTCAACATCGTCACCACCGACGATCCCGGCTCGGTCGTGGAGACCTGGATGGACAGCGGCCTGGCCCGCAAGATCAGCTTCACCGGATCCACCCAGGTCGGCAAACTCCTGCTCGAGCAGGCGTCCCGGTCGGTGATGCGCACCTCGATGGAACTCGGTGGCAATGCCCCGTTCCTCGTCTTCGACGACGCCGATATCGACAAGGCCGTCGCCGGGGCCATGGTCGCGAAGATGCGCAACATGGGCGAGGCCTGTACCGCCGCCAACCGGATCTTCGTACACCGCAGCGTCGCAGGTGAGTTCGCCGCCAAGCTCGCCGAGAAGATGAAGGCCCTCAACGTCGGTGATGGCGCCGTCGACGGAACCGATGTCGGCCCTCTCGTCGAGCAGAAGGCCGTCGACAAGGTGAAGTCGTTGGTGGCCGATGCGGTTGATCGCGGGGCAACGGTGATCTGCGGTGGCGACACGACCTTTGACGCCGGATACTTCTATCAGCCGACGGTGTTGTCGGGCGTGGACCCGAACTCCGATCTGATGGGTACCGAGATCTTCGGTCCGGTCGCTCCGATCATCCCGTTCGACGATGAAGACGAGGTGATCGCTCTGGCAAACGACACCCCGTGGGGCCTGGTGGGTTATCTCTTCACCCAGGACATCGATCGCGGACTCCGGGTCTCGTCGGCGCTCGAGGTGGGCATGGTCGGACTCAACACCGGCCTGGTGTCCAATCCGGCGGCCCCGTTCGGTGGCGTCAAGCAATCCGGCCTTGGCCGAGAGGGCGGCAAGATCGGCATCGACGAGTTCCTCGAAGTGAAGTATCTGGCAATCCCCCGTACTTAGAAGCCAGTACCAGAAGCGAATACGACCTAAGGAGGTGTGAAGAAGCCATGTACCTCGGCTCACAGCTGTTCACCGATGCCGAATACGAGACCCGGCTGGCGAAGGTCCGGACGATGATGGATCGGCAGGGCCTGTCCGCGATCATCGTGACGGATCCGGCCAACATCTTCTATCTCATCGGCTACAACGCCTGGTCGTTCTACACCCCTCAGATGCTGTTCGTCCCGATGGACGGCGAGATGGTGTTCTTCGCACGGGAGATGGACGCGCACGGTGCGCACCGCACCACATGGTTGCCGGCCGAGCAGATCGTCGGTTACCCGGAGAGCTACGTGCACCGTCCGCACGTACACCCTTTCGACTGGGTGGCGTTCGCGTTGCGTCAGCGTCACCTCATCGCGCCGGCATCGCGCGGCGGTTCCGTCGGGATGGAGATGGACTCACACTTCTTCTCCCCCAAGGCCTACCGCGCGCTGTTCAACGCCATCCCCGAGTGGAAGCTGGTCGACTGCTTCGAGCTGGTCAACTGGGTGCGATCGGTGAAGTCCGACGCCGAGATCCAGCTGATGCGTCAGGCAGGCATGGTGTGCTCGGAAGCCATGCGCGCGGCCATCGACACCATCGACATCGGGGTCCGGCAATGTGATGCGGCAGCAGCGATCTCGCAGGCGCAGATCACCGGCACCGACAAGTTCGGTGGTGACTATCCGGCCATCGTCCCGATGATGCCCACCGGCGCCGCAGCCGACACCCCGCATCTGACCTGGCACCAGGGCACCTTCATCAGCGGCGAGGCAGTGGTCGTCGAATTGACGGGCGCCCACAATCGCTATCACTGCCCACTCGCCCGCACCGTGGCGCTGGGCCCGGTGAACAAGGATGTCGACTACGTCGCCGGTGCGACCGCAGAGGGGCTCAACAACGTGCTCGAGGCCATCGCCCCCGGTGTCCCGACCCGTGAACTCGCCTCTACCTGGAATTGGACCCTGGCCAAGTACGGACTCGAGAAGCATTCGCGTCTCGGCTATTCGATCGGAATCGGTTACCCGCCGGACTGGGGTGAGCGCACCATCAGCATCCGCACCGAAGACGAGTCGATCCTCGAGGAGAACATGACGTTCCACATCGTCTGCGGAATGTGGATGGACGGCTACGGCTTCGAGTTGTCAGAGTCGGTTCGGGTGAGTGCCACCGGAGTCGAGACCTTCACCAGCTTCCCCCGCGACCTGATCAGAAAGTGAGCGACGCATGACCGCAACCGAACTTTCCCACCACGCCCCTACCTTCCCTCTGGCCGGGCGGGCCAAGGACCTCGTCGGTTCGATGATCGACTCGTCCACCTCTCTGCTCGCAGCGCAGAAACACGACATCGTGCGATTTGCGATGGGCTCGCCGGCCGATGAGGCCGTGCCCGCCGACGAGTTCCGCGAGATCGCCGGCAGCATCCTCGACCACACGTCCTTCACCTACGGCGCATCGGAGGGCGAGCCGCGTCTGCTGGATCTGCTGGTCAAATACCTTGCCGGCACGCCTGACCCGGCCAGCGAAGACCGCCTCGTCATCACCACCGGCGGCATGCAGGGTCTCGACCTCGCCTGCAAACTCTTCGTCGACCCGGGCGACCTGGTGATCACCGAGTCCCCCACCTACACCAACGGCAGCGCCACGGCGCTCTCCTACGGTGCGCAGCTGCTCGAAGTCCCCGTCGACGACGAGGGCATGATGGTGGATCAGCTGCCTGATCTGGTGGCGCGTACCCATCGCACCCCCAAGGCGATCTACACCATCCCCAATTTCCAGAACCCGTCCGGTGTGACGCTGTCCCTGGAGCGCCGGAAAGCGCTGTTGGAGTTGGCCCACAAGTGGGGCGCGGTGATCATCGACGACGATCCCTATGCGTTGCTGCGCTTCTCGGGTGAGGAGATCCCGACGTTCCGGACACTGAGTCCTGACGATCCCCTCCTGTTCTCGGTACGCACCTTCTCCAAGATCCTGGCGCCCGGATGGCGCGTCGGCTGGATCGACGCCGACCCCGCTCTGCGCCAGCTGCTGATCAACGGCAAGCAGGCCATGGACACCTGCACCAACGTGCCCAACCAGCACATCGTCGCCGAATACATCTCCCGCGGCGGACTCGACGACCACCTGGTGTCGATCCGCGAGCTCTACCGGATCCGGCGTGATGCAATGCTCACGTCACTGCAGACGCACCTGGGCGACGACTACACCAGCACCAACCCCGACGGCGGATTCTTCCTCTGGGTCACGTTGCAGGGCAAGTACGAAGGTCTCGACACCCGGGAACTGTTCGAGATCGCCCTCGCGCAGGGGGTGGCGTTCATCCCCGGCCCAGCGCTCTCGCCCGGCGGTCACTTCCGCAACGCCCTGCGTCTGTGCTTCGCCTCCAGTACCCCGGAACGGATCGACGAGGGCGTCCGCCGCCTCAAGAGTGCTCTGGATCTGGCCCTAGCTGCCTCGTGACCGAGACGGTCGTGGACGAAACTGCCGTGCTCGACCTTGTCGACGAGGCCGATCTGGTCTCGCTGACGCGGTCCCTGATCGACGCCGGCGGCGAGAACCCCGGCGGCACCGAAGGTCAGACCGTGGCCGTGCTCGACCGGGCCTGCCAGGCTCTGGGTTTCACCGTCGAGACCTGGGACGTCGCCCCGGGCCGGCCGAACCTCACGGCCACATTGCCGGGAGGCGACGAGCCCGGGCTGATGATTCTCGGACACTCTGACGTGGTGCCGGCCGGTGACGGCTGGACCCGGCGCCCGTTCGAGGCGAGTGTGTCGGACGGCCGGATCTACGGTCGCGGCGCCACCGACATGAAGGGTGGCCTGGCGTCGGCTGTGATCGCCATGGCCGCATTGTCGCGGTCCGGTGTGCAGTTGCCCGGTCCCGTGCAACTCGCCTGCACGGTCGATGAAGAAGACCTCGGGATCGGTATCCGGGACTTCGTGACGCGCTCGTCGTCGCACCGTTTCGCCGGCTGCGTGGTCGCCGAGCCCACCGATCTCGAGACGGTCATCGCCTGCCGTGGCGCGTCGTACATCGAGGTTCGGATCACCGGTCGTGCAGCTCATTCGGGCCGTCCCGCCGACGGTCGCAACGCCATCGATGCTGCGGCGGCGATCATCGACCTGGTCCGTGCGGACCAGCGCAGCATGCTCGAGACGCCCGATCGTCTGCTGGGTACCGGCACCTGGAACACCGGCCTCATCGAGGGCGGACAGGGCATCTCTGTCGTGGCTCCCACCGCCACAGTCAGTTTCGATCGCCGGCTCATGCCCGGCGAAGACGCGTTCGAGGTTGCTCGGTGGTTGCGCGGCGCCATCACCGAAGCAGGGGTCGACTCCGACGGCATCACCGTCGACATCGAGGTCACGATGGCCATGCCCGGTTTCGAGACAGCCCCCGATCACCCCCTTGCCGCCGGGGCCGCCGCCGCTGTGGTCGACGCCGGCGGTGCAACCTCCATCACCGGCTGGACAGCAGCCTGCGACGGCGGATTCATCAACCGCGATCTCGGCATACCCGCGATCGTTCTCGGCCCGGGCGGTCTGAACGATCAGGCCCATCGTCCTGACGAGTCCGTCTCGATCGCGGAGTTGGTCACCGCCGCGAAGGCGTACGCACTCTTGGCCTTACGACTGCTCTGACTGCCAAAGATGCCGCCGACCGTGCCATCAACGCCGCCCACCGTGCCAATCCGAACGCCGGCGTGCGTTGAAACCGTGAGCGGGCCCTTCCGTGCGTTGACCGTGCTCTTAATACCGGGGTTCCCAAGAATATTCGCTCCAGCGCCGACGGAGTAGCGAAGCCCCTGACCAGCTCACTCGAGACGTATCTCGTGCGGTTCGTCCGAATACAGGGCGGAGACCGTGGTGCTGCCGCCCGGCCCATCCGGGCGGCAGCACCTTGCGTTTCACACTGTGGAATTGTCAATCTGCGTGCGCGGTCCCGAAGCGTTCTAGGGTGCGCGGGGGGTCGAGCGGTCTGAGAGTTGTTGTCAGAAAGTAGATCAGGCTGCGAGTGTCATGGTTCGCCTGTTGTAGGCGGGTAAGGGTCTTCGTTGCGGGTCGATATCGGCCGGCGGAATCAGCCACGGATGCCCATCGGACCCCATACTGATCTCCCAGGCTGTATCAATTGTTCGCTGGGGATGGGCCTTCATGCGCACTCTTCCCTCGTCTCTCAGTCGCTGCGCTCCCTCGTTCCTCACTGCATCCCGCGCGGCCCATCCTGCGCTCACGAGCGCCCCACACTTGACCCAGAATGGGTCGCGGATGATGATCGCTTTGCGGACAGCGCCGGTGAACAGGCGTTTCGAAGGTCCGACGTCGATCGGCACCCCGTGCTGGTCGAGGATGACCGATGCCATCGAGGAATCGCACGCCAGCAATTTCGCGAGGTGCTCGGTGATCGGTCCCATCCACTCCAGCGTCGCCCGCTCGGGGTGGTCGGCGGGGACAGACACGTTCACCTCGGTCCGCGGCGCCGACACGAATCCATCGCCGCCGCCACCGCCGCAATCGAGCAACTGATGCAACGCATCAGCGCGGCGCTGGGTGTCACCGCGGGCATCATCAGATCCATCAGGCTCTGGGCGTGGCCGGCTCCACAGGTCCAGCGCGGCGTAGAACTTCTCCCCGATCTGCGCATCCACATCGAACCGACCCACCAACCGTCCCTCACTGAACGCGTAGTCGAGTTTGTTGAGTGAGGGATCCTCAGCCGGGGTGGGTCCGCCGGTGTCGTGGGCGACCTGGTTTCCCAGACCTTGGGCGACCTTCTCGATCTCGGTGGGTCGCGCTCCGGAGATGGCGTGACTCAGCAATTTTCCTTCGAAGACGACTCGTTCCTCGTTGGTGATCCCGACGTCCGACCTGTTGTTGATCTGCTTGATCCCTTTGACCACGGCGTCGACATGCTCGGTGGAGAGGAATCCATCCCGGAAGTACCCGGCGGTGCGATCGAGCGTCGCGACGCCGGCGCCGATACGTAGCCAGCGCGATGCTGATGCTGGGGCGGCGCCGTTGTCTTGCAGCCACTTCGACGGTGTGGTGCCGGCCTTCTTCGCGAACCCGAGCCGGTCGATCATCGCCGCGCAGACCGACAGCTGCGACTCGGTCGCATTGCGCAGGGTGATCAGGTCTTTCGTCAGTGACGCCAGGTCACCGGGATCGTCTGGTACCACCAGCCCGATCATGTCTTCAGTAGTGGTGCGGATGTTCATCGAACCCCTCCCCAGGTCGATCGACTAACACCAACCTAACTGTTCGAACAGATGTTCGCAAGTGGCCCGAACGGATGAATGCTACTGGCAGCCAATAGAATCCGGGGCATCACGCACCGACTCGACTCGGGCACAGTGCCTTCGATTCAAGGTTATCAGCGACCACTGACAGAGCGACCAGTTGTTTGCACGGGTAATTGGTTGCGCTGCTGCATGAATCGCACGGGCACGGTCGACGGTCGGATCGGCACGATTCCAGCGGGCCAAAATTCCTTCGACCGTGCCAAAAATTCTCAGGGCGTGTACTTGTCCGACGACTTCGGCGGTCCGGCGGTGCGCCAGTCATCGATGTCGGGGCCCGGTTTCGCAACCGGGAGACGGTCGTCGTGCAACGCTGACCAATGCGCGTGGCCAAGCTGATGAATGTAGTACGAATGCTTGAGGGATTCTTGAAATCCCATGGCATCGACGGCGCCGTTTATCGTGTCTTTGACCAACAGCGCGGCGAATGTGGGTCGTGACGCGATACGCCTCGCGAATTCGAGCGTTTTGTCTGGCAGTTCGTCTCGGGGAAAGATCTTCGACACCATTCCGAGTCGGTAACCTTCCTCTGCGTCGATCGAATCACCCGTCAGCAGTAACTCTTTCGCCTTACGGGGCCCGAACTCCCACGGATGTGCCACATATTCGACACCGGGCATCCCCAGCCGTGCGGCGACGACGTCGGAGAACACCGTGTCGTCGGCCGCGACGATGAGGTCGCACGCCCACATGAGCATCAGACCTGCAGAGATCACGTTCCCGTGCACTTGCGCGATCGTGATCTTGCGCAGCTCGCGCCAGCGCTTGGTGTTCTCGAAGTAGTAGTGCCACTCCTGAATTGCCCTGTTCTCGACGACACCTTCGCGTGTTCCACCGTCGATGCGAAACGTCGGATGTTGGTCCGGCCCCGGCGTCACTTCGGCTACTGCTTCTTCCGACCCCATGTCGTGGCCGGCCGAGAAGCTAGGGCCGTTGGCGGCCAGGACGATCACCCGCACGGTGTCGTCGGCCTCGGCTTTGCGCAGTGCTTCGTCGAGTTCGACGAGAAGCCGACGATTCTGCGCGTTCCGCGCCCTGGGGCGATTGAGGGACACTCGGGCGATACGCCCATCGTCGAAGATTTCGTACGTGACGGCCGGCTCCATTGAATCTCCCGATCAGTCGGTTCGCTATGCGCTGCGGCGCAACGCTCACTTGTCTATCTTGCCCCGTATCCACTGGAAGAACTCGAGCGGCACCTACCGAAGTCGGAGGAAGTATCAGATCCTCCGGTTTCGGGACGACGGCAAAGGGCCCGGCCGCACTGCGACCGGGCCCTTCAACCATCATCGAGCTAACTGTTGATCAACTTCTTCTCGGCTTCTGTCTCCTCACCGGGGACCTCGGTCCCGCGGATCGAACAGCCCGCCGTCTCACGCAAGAACGGCAGCGCGATCATGCCGACGGCACACGCCAGCATCATGTAGCCGGCCGGGAACAGCTCCCAGCCCTCGTTCGCTGTCACCGCGTCGTTGATCAACGGCGCGGTGCCACCGAACGCCGCAGTCGCGACGTTGTACGAGATCGCAAAGCCCGCATACCGCACCTGTGTCGGGAACATTGCCGGGAACGTCGCTGAAATCGTGGACAGCTGTGGGATATACAGCAAGCCCAGCACCACGAAGCCGACGATCGCCCACGCCAGTCCCTGACCCATCAGCCAGTACATCGGCAACGCGAACACGAACAGTCCGATCAACGAGCCCCACCACATGGGTTTTCGCCCGATCCTGTCCGACCACGCCCCGAAGAACGGGATACAGGCCATCATTGCGAGCTCACCGATCAGGATCACCATCGTGCCAGTGGTTTCGGTCATCCCGATGGTGGTCTTGAGATACGTCGGCTGATACGCCAGCAGCGTGTAGTTGGCGACGTTGAGCGCGATCACCAGTCCGAACATCACCAGGATCGGCTGCCAATACATGGTCAGCAGGGCCTTGAACGCCTGCCAGGCCGATCCCTCGATCTCGTCCTTCTGCTCCATCTCGGTGAAGACGGGGGTGTCGTTCATCTGATTCCGCAGATACAGACCGATCAGACCCAACGGCAGAGCGAACAGGAACGGGATACGCCAACCCCATTGCTGCATCTGGTCATCGGTCAGGAAAAGCTCCAGCACCAGCACGAACGCGGTGCCCATGACGAAGCCGGCGAGAGTGCCGAATTCGAGGAAGCTCCCGTATTTGCCTCGCTTGTTGTCCGGTGCGTATTCCGCCATGAAGGTGGCCGCGCCACCGTACTCCCCGCCGGTGGAAAAGCCCTGGACCACGCGCAAGGTGATCAGCAGGACCGGTGCCCAGACCCCGACGACGGCCTCGGTCGGAAGGACACCGATGAGCGCAGTGGCACCGGAGATCAGCAGGATTGTCATGGCGAGCACAGCTTTTCGACCGATGCGGTCACCGATCGGACCCCAGACCATGCCTCCGATCGGACGGAGGACGAACGAGATCGCAAAGCCGAGCATGGTGCCGATGGTCCCGAGGTCGCCAGGGAAGAATGCCTGGGTCAGATAGGTGGTGGTGGCGGCGTAGACGCCATAGTCGTACCACTCCGTCGCGTTGCCGATGGCGGATGCGCCGATCGCCTTGCGTAATAGTTTCTTGCCCTCCGGGGATTCCGGATCCGGGAATCCCGGTGGTACTGCAGAACTTGACTTCTTTATATCTGGGCTCATCGATACCTCCTCAGAACTGAAGACATTCAATCGATCTCGGTGTCTTCGAGGCCCACAAAATGCGATTGCTCCCGGATGCTCGAGAGCAGGCGTTGCCATTCGGTTCTGTGTTGCTGCCTCCTAGGTGGTACGCGGCCCGCGGATGCTGCAGGTCAGGTTTTCGGTCCGGTGCGCTTCGAGTCCGCTGCCGGACGGTTTATGGGTACGTTAGAGCTCGGAGCCATCGCCGCACCGGCGAATTGCGATACCGCCCCCGGTTCCGCGATGATGCGGCGCAAGCCATCGCGCATGTGGTCGATCATGATCTCATCCGCGGCTTTGATGTCGCGTACTGCGATCGCTTCGACCAGTCGTCGATGTTCCCCGATGCGTTCCTCCGAGGAAGCATACGTCCCGCGCATCGCACCGAGGCACATGCGGGTCTCCACCAGGATCGTCTCGTGCAACCGCGAGAGACGCGGACTTCCCGCCAATTCGACGAGCGCATGATGAAAGCCCATGTCAGCGTCGGCTATCTGTGGACCGTTCGGTTCATCGGCGTACCGTTCCATCTCCTCGACACACCCGCCGAGCACATCCACTGCCTCGTCCGGGCTGCGCAGGATCACCTGCTCGAGTGCCGCGCGCTCGATTGCTGTTCGGGCGACATACATGTCCCGGATGTCGTCGTCGTCCATCGTGATGACGAACAGGCCGCGATTCCGGTAGCTGACCAGCAATCCCTCCTGGGTCAGGCGCTGCATGGCCTCCCGCAGGGGGCCCCGACTGACCCCGAGATCGGCCGCCAGTCCCGATTCGGTGAGCTGCGACCCCGGAGCGAAGTCGCCTCCGGCGATGGCCGCGCGTAGCTGCCTCGCGATGATCGCCGGCGTCGACTCCTGCACGAGTGGTTCGAGGACCCTGGACCTCGCCGCGCGTTTTCGTGCGGTGTCATGAGCCTTCATCGGTTCGGTCACTGCTCACTCCACCCTCTGATACGTGAGCGTCTCACCGCGCGCCCCGCCCATCCACACATCGTTGCAGGCTGCGGCGAACTCCCCCAGGCCCTCCTCGATCGTCGCGAAGACGTTGCCAGGCACCCACCCCACGTCACCGTTGATGAGCAAATTGTTCCGGCCGTAAAACACCGCGAGATCGATCAACAAAGTGTGATCCCTTGCCGCACTATCATTTTCGTACCCGTAGGCGGTGTTTTCGAGAGTTCCGTCGAACGTGAAGTAGCACAGGTCTCCCGGGATCGGGGTGACGGTGGTGTTCTCCGGTCCCGGCTCGGTGCCGGCGAAAGCCGGGACCAGTGTGTAGATTTCGTTGCGCGCGAACTTCCCGTGATACACCTGCCCGCCCTGCGGCAAGGCCTGCCACACCGCCTCCGCAGTACGCGGCGCCTCGTCGTCGAGCAACCGGGCCACTGCGGTCACCGAACGCTTCTCCAGGGTGATCCGTAGATATCTACTCATGTCCCCCACCTTTCGGTGCACTCGAGTTCACAGCGGCGTGACGTTCAAATGCATGTGCTGCCTGCAGGACTCGCTCGTCAGCATGTCGAGGTCCGACGATCTGGACGCCGACGGGCAACCCTTCGACGAATCCGCATGGCACCGTGATCGTCGGCTGTTGGGTCAGGTTGAAGGGATAGCTGTACGGGGTCCAACTCGTCCAGTCCGGATCGCCTGAGCCCGCGGGCACATCGACGCCCGCCTCAAACGCGACATCGGGCATCGCGGGCGTGATGAGCAGGTCGTACTCCTGGTGCAGCAGGCCCATTCGCCGTCCGAGGTCCATGCGCAGGGTGGTGGCGTCGATGAAATCACCGGCCGAGAAGTCGCTGTGCCGGTCCAGCGCCCGGATGAGTCCGGGATCAACCTTTGCTGCCGCCCCCGGACCATGTGCGGCGACGACCACGGCTGCCCCGGCAAACCACAGCACGTGGTAGGCCCAGACCGGGTCGCTCAGCGCCAGGTCGATCTCCTCGACGTGTGCGCCGAGTCCCGTGAACACCTCCAGCGTGTCCCTGACCTTCTGCTCGACTGCAGGGTTGTTGGTGCCGTACCCGAGGTCCGGACTGAAGGCGATCCGCAGGCCGTCCAACGATCCGGTACCGAGGTCCACCGGCGGAACAGGTGCGAGCGCTGACCAGTCCCTGGCGTCGAATCCGCTGATCACGTCGAGCAGCGCTGCGACGTCGGCAACGCTGCGTCCCATCGGGCCCACGTGCGCAAGCGTCCCGAAAGGGCTGGCCGGATAGATCGGCACGCGACCGTAGGTGGGCTTGAAGCCCACGATCCCGCAGAAAGCGGCGGGGATACGGATGGACCCGCCACCGTCGGTGCCGACGGACAGCACCCCTAGACCCGCAGCGACGGCGGCGGCACTGCCGCCGCTCGAGCCACCCGATGTGCGCTCGGTGTTCCACGGATTGCGGGTCACGCCGAACGCCGGGCTGTCGGTGACGCCCTTCCAGCCGAACTCCGGGGTGGTGACCTTCCCGAGCGTCACCGCACCCGCTTCGTGCAGGCGCGCGACAGCCGGAGAATCCTCTGGCCACGGCTGATCCGGATCGATCAATTCGGATCCGCGCAGTGTCGGCCTGCCCGCCGTCAGCAGGAGGTCCTTGATGGTGACCGGTACGCCGTCGAGCGCACTGAGCGGCGCCCCCCTCCGGTACCGCTCCTGCGATTCGAGTGCCTCTCGCCTCGCGGAATCACCGTGGACCTGCGTAAATGCGTTCAGGTCCGGGTTGTACCGAACAATTGCGTCAAGTGTTTCCTCGACAACGGTCAGCGGCGAGAGCTCACCGCTGCGGTAGTGCGTGGTCAGTTCGGAGGCGCCGTGGCTGCGAATGCCCCAGTTCTGTCGCGATTCCACGTCCGTCCTCACCTCCGCATCCGGCGAACCTCTTGGTAGATTGTTGACAATTTACCGTAATGTACCGGTCTCGAAGTGGACAGACCAGCCCTGTCCAGATCCGACGGCAGGTCGAGGACCGAGCAGAGAGGACGACGATGTCGGTCACCATTGGGATCCTGTACCCGGGCAGCGCCGCCGAAGACGACTACCCGCTCATGGAACGAATACTGGGCCAAGAGGTTTCGCTGCCCGTCATACTCACGACCGTCGGCGTCGACGCGCATGAGGTGGGCGCCCTGCTCGACCTGGGCAGCAGCGACCGGCTGATCGAAGGCGCCCGCGAAGTCGCCGCGTTCTCCCCGGACGTGGTGATGTGGGCCTGCACGTCCGGCAGCTTCGTCTTCGGATGGGATGGTGCCCACCAGCAGGTTGCCGAGATCACCGACGAAGTGGGTATACCGGCCGCTTCGACGTCGATCGCGTTCGCCGCCGCCTGCCAGGAACTGGCCTTGGATCGGGTGGCGGTCGCCGCGACGTATCCCGAGGTCGTCTCGTCGCACTTCGCGGCCTTCCTCGGTAAGGCAGGGATCACGGTCACCGAACTGGTGTCCCACGACATCCCCACTGCGGCGATGGCAGGCCGCCTCGACCATGATGCGGTGCTGGAGCTGGCCAAGAGCAACGACTCTCCCGACGCGCAAGCCGTCCTGATCCCTGACACGGCACTGCACACCATCGCCTGGCTCCCCGAGCTCGAGGACGCTCTGGGCAAGCCGGTGCTGACCGCCAATCAGGTGACGGTCTGGTACGGACTGAAGCTCGCCGGTACACCCATCCGGAGCGACATCTTGGGCACTGTCTTCCGAGGCTGACTACCCGGTTGCGGTGATCGAGAGGCCGACGGTGCCGCCATCGCCACGTCGCAATTGACTGCCCTTGACGGTGATCCAGCCCAGGATCCCGTACTTCTTCGCAATGGCCTTTCGCGTGTGGGCGGTGCCGTCAGCGTCCTGGATCTCGGCAGTGCCCCTGACGACGTCACCGAAGGCCTTCTTGCCACGCGCATCGCAGGCCTGAACCAGCACCTCCGGGTTTCGGCGGATCCGCTTGACCTTCCAGGAGTCCGTCACCGTCCACATCAACAGCTTGTCACCGTCCAAGGCCGCCCACAGCGGTGTCGCAACCGGGGTGCCGTCCTTTCGGAACGTGGTGAGTTGCACGTACTTCGCAGTTCCGGCCTGCCCAAACGGTGCGGTCATGGGCTGAACACTACTCACGCGACGCGGCCGAAGAGCGACTGCACCGCGCAGGGTTCGGCGGCGTGGTCGACGACGCCGGCCTCCTGCAACGTCGCCCACGCAGTCACCTGGTTCGCCGACAGCACCGGCTTGCCGAGTTCGGCCTCGAGCGTGGAGAGGATGTCGTAGGTCGGCAGGTTGGTGCAGGATACGAAGATCGCGTCGGCGTCCGGGCTGTCGGAGGCGCGGATCAGGTCCGCGGTGGCGCTGTAGGGGATCGTCCAGATGTCGTGGTCGTACCCCAGGCCCGCCTGCGAGACCACGGTGCGGCCCGCTTCGGCGAGGAAGTCGCAGAGCAGATCGGTCAGTGACGCCACATACGGGGTCGCGACGGCGATGCGCCCGAGATCGAGCACGTCCAGGGCCCGCAGCAGCGCCTCGGACGTCGTGATCGCCGCCGGGGCGCCCGCGTCGCGCATGCAGTCCGACAGCGCCGCCGCACCCGCGAGACCGTGCACGAAACTTCCCGATGCGCAGGCGTACCCCACGGCTGCAGGCCGCACCCCGAGGACGCTGCGGACGGCCTCCCGAATCTGCGAGTGTTCGCCGAGTGCACTGACCATGTCCACATCCACCACCGACGATGACGGCATCGGGGTGCGGGTGAAATACAGCGACACCGACCACGGCATCCAGCGCCAGAGCTCCCTGTCCAGAGCCATGTCGAAGGGGCAGACCATACCTATGCCGGTCGTTGCGCCAGGAGTCTCGGGCTCCGGAACCAGAGACAGGATGTTGCTGTCCATGCGTTGATGTTCGCATAGCGCAACAAATTGTTCTAGATGAGCTAATGTCCGTTGTTTGATTCCCCGCCTCGCCGGGGACAACCTTGCAGGGAACAAACCGGAGGTCGGACCATGACAACCGAAGATCAGCAAGCCGGCAGCACGAGCGGGGCGCCGGGACAGCTCGGGACCTCACTCAAACCGCGGCACATCACCATGATCTCCATCGCCGGAGTGATCGGCGCCGGGCTGTTCGTCGGTTCCGCCAACGCCATCGAAGAAGCCGGCCCCGCCGTCCTCATCTCGTACGCGCTCGCGGGCACCCTGGTGATCCTGGTGATGCGCATGCTCGGCGAGATGGCGACCGCCAATCCGGACACCGGATCGTTCTCCGTCTATTCGCACCGCGCGCTCGGACGCTGGGCGGGATTCTCCGTCGGCTGGCTCTATTGGTGGTTCTGGGTCCTCGTGATCCCGGTGGAGGCCACGGCGGCCGCAGAGATCTTCAGCAAACTGATCGGCGGCGACCAATGGATCTGGGCCCTCGCGGTGACCCTGCTCCTGACCGCCACCAATCTCGTCAGCGTCGGGAACTACGGCGAGTTCGAATTCTGGTTCGCCCTCATCAAAGTCGTTGCCATCGTTGCCTTCATCACGATCGGCGTGCTCGCCATCCTCGGTTTGTTCCCGGGGTCGGAGACCAGCGGCGTGAGTCACCTGTGGGAACCCGACGGATTCTTCGCCAACGGGTACGCCGCGATCATCTCCGCCATGCTGGTGACGATGTTCTCGTTCATGGGCACCGAGATCGTCACCATCGCCGCAGCGGAGTCGCCCGACCCCGAGAAAGGGATTCGCAAGGCAGTCAACTCGGTGATCTGGCGCATCAGCATCTTCTACATCGGCTCGATCTTCGTCATCGTGGCCCTGGTTCCGTACAACCAGCTCGACGATGGCTCGTACCAAACAGTGTTGGAGGCCATCGGCATTCCGGCCTCGGCGCAGATCATGGACATCGTGGTGCTCACCGCGGTCGCGTCGTGCCTGAATTCCGCGCTCTACACCGCCTCCCGGATGCTGTTCTCGCTCGGCGACCGCGGCGAGGCTCCGGCGGCAGTCAAGAAGCTGACCGCGAACGGCGTGCCGTGGGTGTCGGTCATCGCGTCGATGGCTCTGGGGTTCCTCGCGGTCATCGGCAACTACGTCCTGCCGGACAAGATCTTTGGCTACCTGCTCGCGACGAGCGGCGCCGTCGCATTGTTCGTCTATCTCTCGATCGCCGTGAGCCAATTCGTCCTCGGCCGGTCTATGCGAGCGCGCAAAGAGACGCCTGCGGTCACGATGTGGCTGTTCCCCTTCCTCACGGTTGCGGTGATCGTCTTCATCATCGCGGTCCTGGTCCTGATGGCCTTCGACTCGAATCAGCAAGACGCAATTCTGCTGTCGACCATCTCCGCCGTGGTCATTGTCGGCATCGGCGTCTGGCGCCAGAAGAAGTACGGGAACACCGACGCCTCACCCGCAGCGTCAGAGAGCAGCGCCACCACGTAGGTGGGGACAGACCCAGCTTTACCTCCACCGCCTCATTGGTTAGGCTGCCCTAACCGCAACGACGCGGTACGCACGAAGGGGTAAGGCATTGGGAAAGTTTTCACGCCGGTTCGGTACGGCGGGAACCGCGTTGGTGGCGATGGCGCTCGTGGTCGCGGGCTGCAGCTCCCCGGACGACGACAAGTCCGACAGCAGTGGCTTCGAGTCGATCACCATCGAGCACGAGTTCGGTTCCACCACCATCGACTCCGAGCCGAAGGTGGTGGTCACCATGCTGGGCAGCTGGACCGATGCACTGGTTGCCCTGGACGTGCCGATCAAGGCCGAATATGTCACCGAGGGCTACTCGGGAGAGAACAACAAGTTCGAGTGGACACCGGCTCACGAGTCCGAGGTCATCCCGTACCTGGGCGCCGAATCGATCAGTGTTCCCCAGCTCGCGGCCATCGAGCCGGACATCATTCTGGCCGGATATCTGGGCAGCGAAGACGAATACAAGCGCCTGCGCCAGGTTGCGCCGGTGATCCCGGTCATGCAGAAGGACGCGGTCATGGATTCGTGGCAGGACGTGACCCTGACAGCAGGAAAGATCTTCGGGAAGCAGGATCAGGCACAGTCTCTGGTCGACGACGCCGAGCAACAGCTCACCGACTTCAAGACTGCGCACCCGAACGCGCAGGGCAAGACATTCTCGTTCGGGCAGTTGAACGCAGAAGGTCAGATCGGTCTGATCGCGGACGAGAACGAC
Source organism: Williamsia sp. 1138 (assembly GCF_002095435.2). Lineage (GTDB taxonomy): Bacteria > Actinomycetota > Actinomycetes > Mycobacteriales > Mycobacteriaceae > Williamsia. The sequence continues at coordinate 16,293 of NZ_MJEJ02000018.1, read as the reverse complement.
CCGACCACCAAGCTGATGACTTCCATGGGGTTTGTGCTCGATCCCAAGATCAAGGAAGTGGCGGAAGGACAGAGTCGAGTTCTGGTCTCAGCTGAGCGTACCGATCTGCTGGACTCGGATCTGTTGGTGCTGTGGCCACTCGGCGGCGATCCGGCGGCTTTCGACGCCCTGCCGGGCTGGGCGAACCGTACCGCCGTCAAGAGTGGCGCCACCGTGTTCGTGAACAACAACAACGCCTCGGCGCTGAGTAACCCGACGGTTCTGTCGGTGCCTTTCGCGCTGGACCTCATCGCGCCGGCGGCCGAGAAGATCCCCGCCTGACGTTCACATCCCGCGCTGTTCGAGTTCTTTCGAGGCCGCCCAGGCCGTGATGTCGCCGCGCCCGATCGCCACCGCCAGCAGTTCCGGAAAGGCGTCGGGCGTACAGGCGAACGCCGGTATACCCATGTCGGCCAACGCCAGTGCGATATCACGGTCGAAGGCGGGCGCTCCCTCGTCGGACAACGCCAGCAGCACCACGACGGTGATACCGGCATCGGTCATCGCGGCGACCCGCGCCAGCATCTTGTCGCGGAGACCACCTTCGTAGAGGTCGGAGATCAGGACGAAGATCGACTCGGTCGGCCGGGTGATCAGGCCCTGGCAGTAGGCGATCGCCTGGTTGATATCCGTGCCACCGCCGAGCGTCGCACCGAACAGGACGTCCACCGGATCGTCCAATTCATCTGTCAGATCGACGACTTCGGTGTCGAAGAGCACCAGGGACGTGCGGATGGAGCGCATCGAGGCCAGTACCGAACCGAAGATGGAGGCGTAGACGATCGACGCCGCCATCGACCCGGACTGGTCGATCGCCACCACGACGTCGCGACCCAGCTGCTGCGAGCGACGACCGTGCCCCACCAGCTGCTGCGGGACGATCGTCCGGTATTCGGGCAGATAGTGTTTGAGATTCTTGGCGATCGTCCGATTCCAGTCGATGTCGGCAGGTCTGGGCCGATGGGTTGTCGCGGCACGATTGAGGGCGCCGGTGATTGCCGCCCTGGTCTGATCGGCGATCCGGCGTTCCACGTCGTCGACGACCTTGCGAACGAGAGTCCGGGCCGATGCTCGTGAGGTCTCGGGGATCGCCTTGCCCAGACTGATCAGGGTGCTGACCATGTCGATGTTCGCCTCGACGGTGTCCATCAGCTCGGGTTCGGCGAGCAGTGCGGCGATCCCCAGGCGGTCCACGGCGTCGCGTTGCATCACCTGGACGACGTTGGACGGGAAATACTTTCGGATGTCGCCGAGCCACCGGGCCACCGACGGCGCCGAGCCACCCAGCCCGCCCCGGCGACCACTGGGCGCCTCGTACAGCGCAGCGAGTGAGCGGTCCATCTCCTGCATCTGCCCGCCGCCGGGTCTGCCGAGCGCATCGTCGGCCTGCGTCCCGACGACCATCCGCCACCGTCGCAGCCGCGCGTCCTCCACCGGGTCCGGTTCGGGTTGTTCAGGCATCAGCACTCCCCTCCGCTGCGGGCAGCAGTCCGAGCAGACTCGCGACCACGGCGACGGCCGGCGCGGCGCGTTCTGCATCGATCTGCGAAGGCGCTGCCACCGCGATCACCCCGCCTCCGATCCCCTTCACCGACTCCGCGATATTGCGGCGGATGCCCGCCTCGAACAAGCTGAAGGTGCGGCGCAACAGCGGGACCAACTCGGTGAACTGCTCGTCGGGTAGACCTGCGAGCCAGTGGTCGATGACGGCGAGCAGTGATCGGTCGTGGACCAGCAGCAGCCCACCCCCGCCGATGAAGCCGTCGATCCACGCCGCCTTGTCGGCGGGGACCGCGCCGACCGACAGCGCCCGGTGCAACCTGGTGGCGGCATCATCGGCGTCGATCTCGCGCGAGTCCAGCAGGATGCGGACGATTCGGCCGACCAGGGCGCCGTGCAGATCCCTCCGGTCGGCCAGTGCGCGCAGCACTTCACGCCAGGTCGCTGCTTCCTCCCCGGCGATCCCGACCTGCTCGAGGAGGTCGGTCACCTCCTGCACCTGATCGATCAGCTTCCGGAACTCCGCGGCAGCCTCAGCGCCCAGCCCGGTCACGGCAGCGGGCAGTCCGGCGCACACCCGGACGAGCAGGGACGTGGTGACCTCGGCCAGCGCCCGGGTATCGGTGCCGCGAACATCGCCGTAGCGCAACGCCCGCGACAGTGCAGGCAACGCGTTCATCAGGTGCTCGACGTCGCGGTCGATGGCCGCGCGATCGCGCAAAGCGCCGAGCACCCGGCTGACGGCGTCCGGAAGGTCGGCCAGCAGTGCCTGTTCGAGGACCGCAGTCACCTGGGCCAGCCGCGTTGCCGTCGTCGCGCGGTCGATCAGTCTGCTGGTCGCTGCGGCCTCGACGGTGGTGCCCCACACCGCCGCGACGACGATGTCTATCGCGAAGTCCGGCTTCCACGCGAGACGCCAGCCCTCCTTGAAGGTGCCCGACCCGGTGACATCCTCCGGCACACCCCAGTCGATGTCGAGCGATGCGAGGCGGTGCAGCAGCACTGATTTCGACAGATCTGAGGGCTTGCGGAGATCCAGGACGAGTTGCCGGACCATGGGGTCGATCTTCAGCCGCGCCGAACGCGCACTTGCCCGTAGATCTGCCTCGAGTGGAACTGTCGGGGCGTCGGCGGGCGTGGACCCGAGTAGTTCGCCGATCACCAGCTCGTCGTTGATCAGCGCCATGACGGAGTCGTCGCCGTCGCACATCACCGCCTCGGTGGCCTCGGTGACCTCGGCGAGCCCGGGCAGCGGACGGTGCCGCAACGTCGCGAGCGCTTCGGCCAACCGCGCGCTCTCGATGACGTGCGCCGAGGAGATCGCAATGTCTTTGTCCCGCAACAGGCGCGCAACCTTGATCAGCCAACGGGTGATCACCTCCTGCGGCTGCGTGAACAGATGGTGGTACCAGCCTGGCGAGAGGACCCCCGCGCCGTATCCGGATGCGAACGCCAGCCGCGAATGGGTCCACGGCACCCAGGCAAGCTTCACCCGGACCTTGGGTGTGCCGCGCAGTAGCTTGGCATCACCCGTCGCAGGCGGCAGCTTGCCCATCAGCGCCGGCGCATGCCAGGCGCCACAGACCACCACGACCCGCTCCACGCCGGGTTCTTTGATCGCCTTTCGGAGCACCTGCCGCATCTGCGCTTCGCGGCGCTGCTCGTGGAGCCGATCGCCCTGATCACCTACCGGTGGCAGCTCGTCTCGCAGGGCGGCCATGGCCTCCGCGATGGCCTCGAACCCTCCCCCGTCGGAACGAGTTTCGATGACATCGTCCCACCAGCGTTCGGGATCGTCATAGCCGGCGGCATCGGCGAGCACGCCGATGGGATCGGTCCGCACAGGTGCGCTCGCATCGAGTCCGTCGGGCTCGGCGAGGTCGAGGGTCGGGTCCTCGTCCGAGGTCTCCGTCGCATCCTGGTCGCCGCGAAGACCATGGGCGAGCACCATGGCGGCGGGCAGATCGCAGAATCGCACCGGTACATCCGATTCGTTTGCCCATCGCATGGCCTGCCACTCCGGAGAGAAGGCCGCGAACGGCCAAAATGCTGCGACAGCCGGACGATCGACGGCATACGCGAGGATCGCGACCGGCGGCGTCATGTCCGCTGCACCCACGAATCCGACGAGCGGATCTGCATCCGCCGGACCCTCGATCAGGATGATGTCGGGATCGATCCGGTCCAGTTCGGCGAGGACGCCGCGAGCCGAACCCGGACCGTGATGCCGTACGCCCAGGACGGACACCTCCGTCAATGTTCCACCTCGCGGCACGCCCGGTAGAAGTCGGCCCAGTCCTTACGCTCGCGCACAACCGCTTCCAGGTATTCGGTCCACACCACGGCGTCCGCGATCGGATCCTTGACCACGGCACCGAGAATGCCCGCGGCGGTGTCGGACGGCCGAAGGACTCCGTCACCGAAGTGCGCAGACATCACCACCCCGTGCGTGACCACCGAGATCGCCTCAGCGGTCGACAAGGTGCCCGACGGTTGTTTCACACGGGTGCGGCCGTCGGCGGTGAGTCCCGAGCGCAATTCGCGGAACACCGTGACCACGCGGCGGATCTCCTCCGACGCGCTCGGGATCTCGGGCAGATCCAACGTCTGGCCGAGTGCCTGCACCCGCTGGGTGACGATCGAGACCTCTTCGTCGGCGGTGGCCGGCAACGGCAGCACCACGGTGTTGAAACGCCGGCGCAATGCCGACGACAGTTCGTTGACACCGCGGTCGCGATTGTTCGCCGTGGCGATCACCGAGAACCCCTTGGCGGCCTGCACTTCGGTGCCCAGTTCGGGGATCGGCAGCGATTTCTCCGACAGCACCGTGATCAGCGCGTCCTGGACGTCGGAGGGGATGCGGGTGAGTTCTTCGATCCGGGCGATCTTGCCCTCGCTCATCGCGGTCATCACCGGAGAGGGCACCAGCGCCTGCTCGCTCGGACCCTCGGAGAGGAGCCGGGCGTAGTTCCAGCCATAGCGGATCGCCTCTTCAGGAGTACCCGCGGTGCCCTGGATCAGCAGGGTCGAGCGGCCGCTGATCGCCGCGCTGAGGTGCTCGGACACCCACGTCTTCGCGGTACCGGGGACGCCGAGTAGCAGCAATGCCCGGTCCGTGGCGAGAGTGGCGACCGCGACCTCCATCAGCCGCCTCGGACCGATGTACTTGGGAGAGATGACCGTTCCATCGCTCAACGTCCCGCCGAGGAGGTACGTCACCACCGCTGACGGAGACAGGTTCCACTGCTGCGGCCGGGACCGGTCGTCTGTTGCGGCGAGCGCTGCCAGTTCACCTGCGTACAGCTGCTCCGCATGTGGGCGCAGGATGTCCGGTTCAGGATTCGTCATGCATCTCCTCGGTGATCGCGGTGCGCAGGATCAGCGCCCACTTGAGTGGTTCGAGCAACTGCGGCCAGCCACCTTTCATCCGGTCACGCACCGTCTCGATCTGTTCGATCCAGCGATACCCGGGCCCGACGGGCAGCCCGAGGCGTAGCTGATCGACCAGGGCACGCCAGTTCCAGAGCGGGGTCGACGACGGCGAGATCGACTCGCGTAACACCGCATTCAGTGCTGTCGCGGCCACCTCATCGGTCCAGGGCGCCGAAACATGAGCCAACACGTTTCCGGGCGGCCGACGGTTGCGGAGCCACCACACCGTCGCCTCGCTTCTCTTCGGTTCAGCCAAGATTCCGATCAGCGCGGGATCGGCTCCCGGCGCCCGATACAGGGCGCCTGCCCACGTCGCGTTGCGCTGCGCGACGGCGGCATCGCCCCAGGCACCCAGCACGGTGTCCGCATCATCCTCGGACACCGCCTCGACCAGCATCTGTGCCGGCTCACCGAACATGCTCTCCCACAGCGTCAGAGGCGTGTTCTGCAGGATCTGGCGGGCGAGCCATGCACCCGGCCCGGTGCCCCGCGGGGGTGTCGGATCGATGCCGTCGCGTCGAGCGGATTCGTCAGCCCGCTCCGGCAACACCAGCGACAGGCGACGTCGCCGTCCGCGACCGGAGGCGATCAGGACATGCCGCGCCCGTTCGATCATCCGTTGCTGCAGTCCGGAGTCAGGGATGTCGCTGAGCAGTCGCGCTGCCGCGGCGCGTACCGACCCTTTGCGATCGTCGAGGGCCTGGTCGAGGAACGCCTCGTCGGCCGGCGACGGTCCGACCTCGAGTGCCCCCAGCAGTGCGGCCCGTACGTCGCCGGGTTCGGTCGCCCAGACCGCTTGCAGGCGTTGCAGAGCTCCAGCGCCATCTTCAGATCGCCATCGACGAAGCACCTGTACGCGGGCGGGCGTGCTGCCGTATGACCAGATCTCGTCGGCATCGACGTCCTCGGGTTGCATGCCGAGATCTTTGGGCGGCAACACTGCTGCGATGTCGCTGACCTCGACGAGCCACCGACCCCGCGCGCCCACCAGAACCGCCACGGCGGGCCGGATCCTGACCTGACGCTTGGTGCGCTGCAACAGCATCGGAATCAGTTCCGCCGGAACTCGCAGGTCTCGGGCCGCCATCGCCTCTATCGCCCATGTGGCCATCTCGTCACCGGAGTCGAGCGCCTGCCCGAGTAACCCGGTGAGGCGGTCGCTCATTACGCGGCCAAAATCGTCCGGCGCGGGAGGCAGAACCTGGGCCGTTGGGCCGGCCAACACGCCCGCGCGCGTGGCGATGGTGTCCAGCGCAGCGATCGAAAGAACCGCTGCCACTGGGTCTTTGGGGTCGACCAGGGAGGCCGCAGCGGCGATCGCAGGGTCGAGGTCATGGACATCGATGGCCTTGCCCCCGACGCCGACGGTCGCAGCGGAGACCAGTTCGTCCCAGCCGCTCACGCTGCGTCGATCCGTTGCGCCTGGGGAGCTTCGGTGGCAACCGGGTCCAACCCCTCGGTTCCGAGCTCACCGAACACCTTCACCCGACGTCCGCCCGATACGGCCAGCAGTGCGAACCAGCGGTCGTCGGTGGTGTCGAGGTCGATCGACACACCGTCGTCGTCGACGAGCAGTCGGCGCCCCTGTGCCAGTGCCGGCCTACCGGCGATGACGACCGGGAAGCTCAGCAGCCAAGGGTCTTCGGCGATCGCTTCGGCACGCCGGCCCAGAGCAGCCTGCACCGTTGTCCCGGCCACAGCTCCCGGTGACGCCGCTCGCAATCCCAGATCGCCGTCGGGTACGAGTGCACGCAGTGGGGGCGTGCCCGGGTAGAAGTGCACCGGCCCGGCAAACGACATCCCGGCGATCAAACGGCCGTCGAGGCCGGCAACGTTGGGCGAGAACGACAGCACCACCGCGCATCTGCCCGTGGTGTGACCCCACAACCAGACCCGGCGGGTGATCAGCTGTTCGTCGTCGCGATCGCGCACCGCGACGATCTGCCAGGTGTCGAGCACCGGCTCGGTTGCCAGCACATCGGCCTTCGCTACCGGATACCCCAGATGCCTGCGGACATTGGCGGCCATCGCCGGGTCGAGTTCGTCGATACGCCGATGTGCGCGAGCGAGCAGCCTGAGCATCGCCAGTTCGCGGAGGAGCCGCTGCGGCCACCGGGCTCCGGTGACCAGCGCGGGAAGTTCCCGGACCCGGCGGGCCAGCCCGGGCACCTGGGCGTCGACGAGTCGCGCGGCCACCGGGTCGAATCGGCGATAAGGGTCGGCCTCCGCACCTGCGAGTCCGCCGCGAACCTGGTCGGAGAGCCACATCTCGAACTCGTCGAGTCCGCCTGCGACCCGAACCGCCCGTTGCTCCGCGGTTCGGGCCGCGCGCTCGGGATCCTTGGGTTCGGCGCGTTCGGTGGCGACCGGGGCAGCCGCAGCCTTCGCGGCGCGCTCGTCGATCCACGGCCTCGCGAAATCGGCGATTGCCGGGGCATCGGGTACGCCGCCGGCCGCCCAGAGCAGAAGCAGACCGAGTGCGTGCTTGCACGGGAACTTCCGAGACGGGCACGAACACCTGTACGCGGGGCCGCTGAGGTCGACGATCGTTTGATAAGGGTTCCTGCCGCTGCCCGTACACAGTCCCCACACCACGTTGTCCGCGGCGCCTGTCGACGACCACGGCGTCGGGATGGCCAGCTTGCGACCAGCTGCCTGGGACCCCGCATCAGGTGCCAGCGCCAACACCTGATCGGCCCGCCATCGCTGTGTCCCCACGGTCCTAAACTAACCCAGGGAACCGACACCTCCCACCGGCCAGGGGGACGCCTGTCGGTGGCGTCGGCTCGGTCGTCTGAAAGAACTACATTCGCGGTCTGTGAACGCGGGTTTCGCTACGGTTGATCGGGTTGCCGGGCACCAGTCTCATCCGGCACAGGGAGGACCAGCGACGATGACCCAGGTACCCGTATCCGTGCGCGCCCCGTTTCCGGGCATAAGTTCGCGGGCGTGGGAACACCCCGCCGATCGCACCGCGCTGACCGCCCTGCGCAGACTCAAGGGTTTCGACCAGGTCCTCAAGACGTTGTCGGGGCTGCTCCGCGAACGTCAGCACCGGCTGCTGTACCTCGCCAGTTCTGCGCGGGTGGGCCCCAGGCAATTCGCCGATCTCGACGCTCTGCTCGACGAGTGCGTGAGAACCCTCGACGCGCCGGTCAAGCCTGAGCTCTACATCTCCCAATCGCCGCTGGTGAACGCCGTCTGCATCGGGATGGACAAGCCCTTCATCGTCGTCACCTCCGGCATGTACGAACTGATGGACCACGACGAGCTGCGCTTTGTCATCGGGCACGAACTCGGACACGCACTGTCGGGGCACGCGGTGTACCGAACGATGTTGATGCACCTGACCCGGATCGCCGCGTCGATCGGGTTCATCCCGCTCGGCGGATGGGCGTTGCGAGCGATCGTCGCCGCACTGATGGAGTGGCAACGCAAGTCCGAGCTGTCGGGCGACCGCGCCGGACTGCTCTGCAGCCAAGACCTCGATGTGGCACTGCGCGTGGAACTGAAACTGGCGGGCGGCAAACACCTCGACCAGATGGACACCCAGGCGTTCATCGCCCAGGCGAAGGAGTACGAGCGGACCGGCGACCTGCGCGACGGCGTCCTCAAGTTGCTGAACCTGGAGATGCAATCGCACCCGTTCTCGGTGCTACGAGCTGCAGAGCTCAACCGCTGGGTGGATCGCGGTGGTTACGGAAAGATCGTAGCCGGCCTCTACCCGCGGCGTGAGGACGACGACAGCGCCAAGGTCGCCGACGATATCGGCGCGGCGCGAAAGGCGTACCGCGACAACTTCGACGAGTCCGAAGATCCGTTGATCAAGGGGATCCGCGACGGGCTCGGAGGGGTGGTCGACGGCGTCGGTCAAGCTGCCTCGGATGTGGCAGAGAGCGTCAACCGCAAGTTCTCCGACTGGCGAACGAACTCCAAGAACAAGTACGACGACAACAACTGAACTGCGACCTCAGACGGTCTTGGCGATCTCGCGGAATGTCTCGTACGTCGCCCTGAGGGTGTCGGCGGCAACGGCGGTGTCGGCGGGGACCGACCCGTCCTGGTCACATCGCCACGTATCCATCGAGATGTGCATCAGGGCCATGTAGACCGAGACCGTCACCCGCACCGCCGGGTCGTCTGCGGACTCGCCCATCCGCTTGGCTACCAGGTCGGTGATGCTCCGCATTTTCTTGTCGCCCAATTCGATACTGCGGGCATTCACCGACGGGGCATTCTGGATGATGCGATTCATCGTCTCGAATCGGGTGAGATCGACACTTCCGGTCGGACACCGGCCACCGAAGATCTGGACTTGGGCATTGACCAGCGCCTCGATGTGGTTGTCGGTGTGCGGCTGCGCCTCGAGGGAGTTCGCCATCGAGGCGATCATGTCCTCGATCGGGGCGAGAACGACGTCCTCTTTGGTGGCGAAGTAGCGATTGAACGTTCGCGGAGAGATGTCGGCGGCATCCGAGATCTGCTCGACGGTCGTTGCGTCGAAGCCTTGCTGGTCACACAGCTCCAGCGCGGCGGCGATCAGCCGGTCGCGCGTCTGAAGCTTCTTCCGTTCACGGAGACCTGCCTTGACCTGGCCTGTTCCGATTTCCGCGATGCTCACGTCCACATGATAACTCCGCTTCGACCAAATAGCTGCCCTCTGCGCCAAATGTCCGAATCAGCATTTTGTCGCTTGACGACTTCTGTCTGACTCTGCCACTATCGGTGACAGATCGATTCGTTATCCACCCTCTTCCAGATTTGAGGATCTCGTGGCTTCACCCCAAACCGTCATCGCGCAGGACTCACCTGATCGCGACACCGCACCGACATCGACCGGCGACTCACGCCGTTGGTGGGCACTGGGGATCATCGCCCTCGCCCAGCTCATGGTGGTTCTCGACGCCAGCATCATCACCATCGCCCTTCCTTACGCCCAGGTCGACCTGGACATCTCCGACGCCAACAGGCAGTGGGCGCTCACCGCCTACACGCTGCTGTTCGGCGGGCTACTGCTTCTCGGTGGACGCATGGCCGACTACCTGGGCCGGCGCCGCATGTTCCTGATCGGCCTCGCCGGCTTCGCGGCGTCCTCCGCCATGGCCGGGTTCGCCTGGGACCAGATGTCGTTCTTCGCAGGTCGCGCTCTCCAAGGCGTGTTCGCAGCGATGCTCGCGCCTGCCGCGCTCTCCCTGATCACCGTCACGTTCACCGAGCATCGTGAGCGGGCGCGCGCCTTTGCCGTCTACGCAGCAGTTTCGGGTGGCGGCGCGGCGATCGGATTGATCGCCGGCGGCGCGCTCACCGAGTACATGTCCTGGCGTTGGACCCTGCTGGTCAACACCCCGATCGCGATCATCGCTGCCATCGGTGGCCTGTGGCTCGTGATCAAGGACATACCGACCAAACGAACCGGCGGTTACGACATCCCCGGCGCCGTCACCGTCACGCTGGGCCTGATCAGCATTGTCTATGCCTTCACCAAAGCCGCCGAATCAGGTTGGGGCGCGGCATCGACCATCATGCTGTTCGTTGCCGGCGCAACACTACTGGCAGCATTCGTCGCGATCGAGCTGCGAACCACGCACCCACTTCTCCCATTGCGGATACCCGGTGAGCTGAACCGCGGTGGCGCCTACCTGGTGGCCTTCATCATCCCGACCGCCATGTTCGCGATGTTCCTGTTCCTGAGCTACTACTTCCAGAACACCCTGGGCGAGACGCCGCTACGGGCCGGAATCCTGTTCCTGCCGTTCCCCATTGCGCTGATCGTCTCAGCCGCGTCGGCCAGTTCACTCCTGCCGCGCTTCGGTCCGCGACCCCTGATGATTGCCGGCACCATTTCTGGCGTCCTCGGATATCTGTACCTCGCACAACTGGATTCGGATTCGACGTGGCTCGCCCACGTCTTGCCCAGTGAACTCCTGATCGCCCTCGGCATGGGTCTGGTGTTCGTCTCCATGCAGGCAGTCGCTCTGCACCAGATCGACGAGAAGGACTCCGGAGTCGCCAGCGCGCTGGTCAACACCGCACAGCAGGTCGGCGGCTCGGTGGGTGTTGCGCTGCTGAGCACGATTGTCGCGCAGGTCTTCTCGAACAGCTCGGGTAGTGCGATGACCGCAGGTGCGGACGGCACGCCGGTACCGGCCGATCCCGCGGCGTTCATGGCGGCCAGTATCCACAGCTACGACGTGGCGTTCTACTGGGGCGCCGGCTTCATGGCCCTGGCCCTGGCGGTCACCGTGTTCATGATCCGGATGAATCGTCACGCACTCGGTGACGAAACCCAGAACGCAGCCCATGTAGCTGCCTGATCATTTCGGCCGGAGAACCGGGTCGCACCTTGATGGTGCGGCCCGGTTTTTGGCGCTCCCGGCCCTACCCCGCCGACCGTGCCCTTCCAGACGCCGACCGGGCTCTTAAAGCCGTTGACCGGGCCTTTGTTTCGGTCGAGCGTGCCCTTGTCGACCACATTCGGATGCGGCACGCTTGACCCTGACACTGTGTGAGACCGCAACATAGAGAGCGCAATGATCACCATCGGAGATTTCGCCAAACTGGGCCGGGTATCGGTCCGGATGTTGCGGCACTATGACTCGATCGGACTGCTGACACCCCAGCGCACGGACCCTCATACGGGTTACCGGTACTACGAGGTGTCCCAGCTGCAGCGGCTCAACCGCGTCGTCGCACTCAAAGACCTGGGCCTGCGCCTCGAAGAGGTGCGGCGGATCGTAGACGACGAACTCACCGGGTCAGATCTGCGAGCGATGTTGCGCCTGCGCCACGCGGAGATCCAGTCCCAGATCCGCCACGACCAGTACCGGCTCGCCCAGGTGGAAGCGAGACTCCGACTCATCGAAATGGAGACAGACATGTCCGCACCCACCGTTCTGACGAAAACCGTCGACCCGATCAAGAACGTCGGGCTACGAGCCCTTGCTTCCAGCCAGACCAGCGACGACATCGGACCCGTCATCCAGTCGCTCTACCCGCAGATCATGGCCGCCTTCGGGGCCACCGCAGTCACCCCGGTCGGCCCCAGCGTGGCCTTCTACTCCCCCGCACCCGAGCAATCCGAGGACGCGGTCTGGGTGCATGCGACCTTCCCCGTGGCGTCCGGACCGGTGACCGGGCTCGACACCTTCGACATCCCCGGCGGTGAGGTCGCATCGATGATCCATCGGGGTTCGATGGACTCCATCGACTCGACGTATCAGGAGCTCAACCGCTGGGTGTCCGAGCAAGGTTTCGCCCTGAACGGTCAGGCCCGGGAGATCTATCTGGAGATGTCCGACGATCAGGCGGACTGGGTCACCGAGGTGCAGGTCGACTTCGTGCGTTGAACACCCTCGAACGCGAGGACAATGGAGAGCATGCACATAGTTCGCAGCTCGATCGACACCGCCAAAGGCCCGCAGGACTGGTTCACCGGGGACGTGTACATCGACGCGGTGGCAGCCGCTCCGGCGCCGTCACGGGTGTCAGCCAATCTCGTTCACTTCATGCCCGGCGCCCGCACACATTGGCACCGTCACGCGCTCAGTCAATCCGTGTTCGTGACAGAAGGAGTCGGGTTGTGCCAGCGCCGGGGTGGACCCGTCGAGGTCATCAGGCCCGGTGACCGGGTGTTGTTCGAGGCCGACGAAGAGCATTGGCATGGCGCCGCACCGACGAGGCTGATGGTGCACCTGGCCATCAACGAGGCCGACGACGACAACGCCGCTGTCGAGTGGCTGTCCCCGGTCACCGATGACGAATACAACCAAGCGCCGAACGCTTGATGAGCACGCCGAATTCGTCCAAGGATCCGCTGATCGCCGAAGACCTCCTGTTGCTGCTGTTCGACCCCCGATCCGGGACGATCGCCGGCGAAGGCACCCTGTTCTATGTTCTCGGTGGTGCGGTTCTGACCGAACTCGCCTTCACCAATCAGATCGCCATCGAGAACCGGGGTGGCCTGCGTGGGAGTCTCGTCAGCGCTGTCGAGGACACCCCTCCGACAGACCCGCTGCTCAGGTCGGCGTGGAACCGAATCGCGGAGAAGCCGCGGGACCCGCAGACCCTCCTGGCGTCCATCGGTCCGACGCTGCGACCGATCGTCCTCGACCGGTTGGTCGAACGCGGGTACATCGTTGCCGAACGCAAGAAGAGGTTGCGGCTGTTCACCACAACGTCGTTGCGCGAGGGCGACGGGAGACGACGCAGTGACTTGTTGGCGCAGGTTCGGGCGGTCTTTGTCGATGGAGTGAGCCCGCAGCCCCGGATCGCAGCGCTCGGAGCATTGCTGTCGGCGAGCGGCACGCTCCCCACCTTCTATCGCGACATCCCGTGGTCGGGTGATGTGTACACGCGTGGCAAGGAACTCGAGCGTGGCGAATGGGGCGCCGATGCTGTCGGTGTCGCGGTCGCTCGGACTGTCGCGGCGAGCGTCGTCAATTCAATGGTGGCTGTCGGACTCATCAAAGGTTGAGCGACTTCACCCGCGCAGCAAGAACCCCGGCACCGATGAGGTGCCGGGGTTCTTGTTTCAGCAGTTATTTCTCAGCAGTTATCCAACGACAAGTGTTTCGCCGTCGTCGCTCGTGGTCACCGCGACCGTGTCGCCGTCGGTGATCTTGCCTGCCAGCAGAGCTCGGGCGAGCTGGTCGCCGATGGCCTGCTGGACGAGGCGCCGCAATGGCCGGGCGCCATACAGCGCGTCGAAACCACGTGTGGCGAGCCACTTCTTGGCGTCGTCGGACACATCGAGAGTCAGTCGACGCTGCGCGAGGCGCTTGCCCAGCTGACCGATCTGGATGTCGACGATCGACACCAGCTCGTCCGGAGTGAGCGCATCGAACACCACGACATCGTCGAGGCGGTTGATGAACTCCGGCTTGAAGGCCATCCGGACCGCGTTCATGACCTGGTCCTTGTCACCTCCGGCACCGAGGTTGGAGGTGAGGATCAGGATGGTGTTACGGAAGTCCACCGTCCGGCCCTGACCATCGGTCAGCCGACCCTCGTCGAGGACCTGGAGCAGGATGTCGAAGACGTCCGGGTGTGCCTTCTCGACCTCGTCGAACAGCACCACCGTGTAAGGGCGACGCCGTACGGCCTCGGTCAGCTGGCCGCCGGATTCGTATCCGACGTAGCCCGGAGGTGCACCCACGAGCCGTGCGACGCTGTGCTTCTCGCCGTACTCGCTCATGTCGATGCGAACCATGGCGTGCTCGTCGTCGAACAAGAACTCTGCAAGAGCCTTGGCCAGCTCCGTCTTACCGACACCGGTCGGGCCGAGGAACAGGAACGATCCCAGTGGCCGGTTCGGGTCGGCAACACCGGCCCGGGCGCGACGCACCGCATCCGACACCGCTTGCACGGCTAGCTTTTGACCGATGACGCGGGAGCCGAGTTCGTCTTCCATCCGGAGCAGCTTCGCGGTTTCACCCTCGAGCATGCGTCCCGATGGAATGCCGGTCCACGACGAGACCACCTGGGCCACGTCGTCGGGTCCGACCTCTTCCTGCAGCATCACATCGCCGCCACCGGTGGCACCCGACTTGGCCGCAGCCACCTCGAGTTCCTTTTCCAGCGTGGGGATCTGGCCGTAACGCAACTCGGCGGCACGACCGAGATCACCGTCGCGTTCTGCGCGTTCGGACTCACCACGGAGGTGTTCCAGACGTTCCTTGAGGTCGCGCACCGAGTTGATGGCGTTCTTCTCGGACTGCCAGCGAGCCGAGAGCTCGTTCAGCTTCTCTCGCTGGTCGGCGAGCTCCGAGCGGAGCTTGTCGAGGCGGACCTTCGATGCCTCGTCGGTCTCCTTTTCCAAGGCGACCTCTTCGACCTCGAGTCGGCGAACGATACGTTCGACCTCGTCGACTTCGACTGGACGCGAATCGATCTCCATACGGAGCCGCGACGCGGCCTCATCGACCAGGTCGATGGCCTTGTCAGGGAGGAACCGAGACGTGATGTAACGGTCACTCAGGGTCGCGGCAGCCACCAGCGCGGAGTCCGTGATGCGGACGCCGTGATGGACCTCGTAACGATCCTTGAGGCCACGCAGGATCCCGACAGCGTCTTCGACCGACGGCTCACCGACGTACACCTGCTGGAACCGACGTTCGAGAGCCGCATCCTTCTCGATGTACTGGCGATACTCACTGAGGGTCGTGGCACCGACCAGCCGCAGCTCACCACGGGCGAGCATCGGCTTGATCATGTTGCCGGCATCCATCGCCGAATCACCGGTCGCGCCGGCACCCACGATGGTGTGCAGCTCGTCGATGAACGTGATGACCTGCCCGGCAGAGCCTTTGATCTCCTCGAGGACGGCCTTGAGCCGCTCCTCGAACTCACCGCGGTACTTCGCACCGGCGACCATCGATCCCATGTCGAGGGAGACGACGGTCTTTCCGCGCAGGCTCTCGGGGACATCGCCCGCGATGATCCGCTGGGCCAGCCCTTCGACGATGGCGGTCTTGCCGACGCCGGGCTCACCGATGAGCACCGGGTTGTTCTTCGTTCGACGACTGAGCACCTGGACGACGCGACGGATCTCGGTGTCGCGGCCGATGACCGGATCGAGCTTGCCTTCGCGGGCGGCAGCGGTCAGGTCGGTGGAGTACTTCTCCAACGCCTGATAGGTGTTCTCCGGGTCGGCCGAGGTCACGCGAGCGCTACCGCGGACGGCGACGAACGCCTCCCGCAGGGCCTGGGGAGTAGCACCGACATCAGCCAACAACTTCGCGACGTCGGAGTCGCCGGTCGCCAGACCGACAACGAGATGCTCGGTCGAGACGAACTCGTCGTCGAGTTCACCGGCCAGTTGCTGCGCTGCGGAGATCGCCGTGATCGACTCCCGACTGAGCTGCGGGGTCGAGCTCGCACCGGACGCCTTGGGCATCCGATCGACGAGCTGTTGCGCTGCTGCACGGGTCTGAGCAGGATCAACGCCGACCGCCTTGAGCAGCGGCGAAGCGATCCCGTCAGATTGATCGAGCAGCGCGACGAGTACGTGAGCAGGCCGAACGTCCGGGTTACCGGCTGCGGCCGCCGCTTGGATCGCCGACGACAAAGCCGCCTGCGACTTGGTGGTGGGGTTGAAACTGTCCACTCGTGCACCTTCCTTCTGGGTCTAGAACAAGTAGGTACGGGCCTCATTGTGCCCGTTCAGAAGGTGTAACGCACAAAGAGTTGAGTCTGTTCCGCTCAACTAGAGAAATCTGAGAATTTCTACACATGCACACGCTTGAGTCATATGCACACGTCGCACGGAAGTTGTCAACCTGTCTGAGACAGGTGTGGGTTTTTCGATTGTTCGGCCTGTTCGGC
>NZ_MJEJ02000052.1 GCF_002095435.2 Williamsia sp. 1138 | reverse complement strand
CGGATCCAGATGGCCCGCCACCTTCGCCATCATGTCCACCGCTTGATCGCCCACGCTGACACCGCGCTTCTTCGCCCGATCAACATCATCAGCCAGCCTGCCGTCGGGATCCAAGTAGTCCACGATCCGCTCGCCGATCGTCTCGACCGCAGCAGGATTGTATCTGCGGCACAGATCAGCCAGCGCCACCTCAGTATTCGCCCGTTGCTCCGGATCGATCTTGTGCGGAATCTTCCCCATCACCTTCACCACCGCACCGACGTGATCGAGATCGATCACACCTTCGGCCAGTAGGGCTGCGGTCTCCGGGAACCGAGGCTCGATCACCTCACCGCTCGGAGTCACCGACGGCGTCAAAGCATCCATCGCCTGCACTCGCGCCTTCGCCGCACCCGGACGCAACCGCGCCACCGACGTCAACACCGCCGCGGGAGAGGAACATCCCACCTTCGAATACGCCCGCCGCACAGCGACTTCCCGCAACACAGGCAACCCCGCCGCCGACAACCGCCGCGACGCGACCTCCAACCGTTCCACCACCCGCACACAATCCACGTCAGACAGAGCAGTCAGATCCAACTCCGACAGGCGTGCGATCGCAGCATCCAACTCCGACACCACACCCACCACCGGCGAATCGATGACAACACCATCAGACATGCAGGCCCCCCAGCCCCAGAAACACACGCGGACAACAACAACCAGAACGGATTCGTCGTCAAAAGAGTTTCTCTACAACCGACGGTACCCCAGAAACTTAGATTTGTCGAATGTTTGTTCGAACCAATCTCGCGGTTGACACTTGATGAACCAGGAAGTATTCAGCTCGATGTCGGCTGCAACTTTGGAGTCTGGGATGTCCCTGCTGGCCTCAGCAGCCAAGAAACGACGAAAGCCGGAACACCGCGTGGTGTTCCGGCTTTCGCCAATAATGCGGAGATTACAACAGCAGTGCTGCTATCAGCCGATGCTGAACGGAGCGCCCCAGAGGGTGACGATGCCGGTGACCGAAGGAGTCTCGACAGTCACATTGACATACGCCTTCGCTTCAGCGAAGCCGGCGCAGCCGTCGATCTTGAAGGTTTCCTGGCTGTAGGCGATGCCGCCCTGGTTGCCTTCGAACGTGAAGTTCGTCGGATCATCCTCGCCACCGCTAATCACAGGCACGTACGTGGCCTCGCCCGGCTTCAGCGAGAAGCCCAGCTCGCCCTTACCCGATGGAGTGGTGACGCGCTCGCCACCAGGCGTCTTGGGCGCCGCGTTCTCGAGACCCGCGCCACCCTTGCCGCCGGCACCGAAGTTGAGCTGGCATCCCACAATGTAGCCAGCTTCAACGGTTGCACCGTCAGCTTCGCCTGCGATGTCAACCAGGACCTTGCCGGACAGCCACACGTTGCGGCTCGTCGGCAGAGCGACCGTCGACGGCTGGTAGTTGACGAACTCGTCTTTGAGCGTGACAGTGACGCTCGTTCCGTCGATCAACTTCTGGGTTGCGGTTCCACCGGGCAGTGCACCTGCAGCGGCACCGCCAGCACCCATGCTGCTTAGTGCGATAGTGGTTACACCGGCGAGGCCGGCGATCGCGGCGAGACGACGCGAAGTTTTGTTCTTCATGATTCCCCTTATGAGAATATCAATCTGCTTGCGGCAGATAAGAGTTCGAGACTGGTTGGACTATCTGCCGGCGATCAGTTGATCGAGAACGGTGCGCCGTAAAGTGTCGACTTGATGACGTAGTTGCCCTCAGTCTGGACGATCGTGAACGCGCGCGCCTGAGCGTATCCGCCGCACAGCTGGACATCGATGCCCTGTCGCTTGTACTGGATGCTGGCGAAGCCTCCGTCAAAGCTCTTGCTTCCGATGGTTGCAACCTTGACCTCGCCCGGGGTCAACGGAACCGTCAAGCTTCCGGACAGCCCAACGGTGCCGCCAATGTCTGCGCTACCAGTCAGCGCGCCCTCGAGGCCGTCGATGTTGATCTGGCAGCCGATGATGTAGCCAGTGGTCAGTGTTCCAGCAGCCTCTCCGGCCTGGACGGTCACTAGCCCGGAGACCTCAGCGGCGCGTCCCGCGCCGTTGTTCGCCTGCGACGGCACGGGGTACGCGCTCTCGCCGGTCCGGGTGAGCTTCACGACGGTGTCGTCGACACCCACGGTGACCTTTTCGCCACTGGGCAGCGGTCCGGCGGCGGCATTGCCGGCGCCCATGCTTGCCAGGCCAAGGGCCGCAACGGCGGTAATGGCGCCAACGCCAACGACTCGGCGCAGGCCGAACATGCTCATCTTGCTCATTCGTTCCCTCTCACAGGATTGCTGTGTAATCCAAGCTCAACCAAATCGTGAGCTTGAAGTGACCAACTGGTTCGTCGGAATCTTCTATGGGAAGAGTTAACGGGCGGGTATGCCCAAGGTTTCCCATTTGTTAATTCCGGCCGAACATTCGGCCACACCGCGATCGCCATTGGGGACGGGTCACGGGACACGTCCAGCCCCCGCACTGGTACTGGAAGTATCGAGCGGAACGTTAGTGTGCTGGCCGACCGCAAGCAACAGTTAGAAGAGAGCGTGTTCGGAAACAAAAGATCCGCTGTACTGGACAGCGGATCTTTGGTAGTGCAGCAGATTCAGTGAATTATCAGGAAAAGGCCAGGACCGACCTGTAACTGAAATGCTATTCACCCGTGATGAGGCGGACGATTCTCCAGAAACCATTCGTCACTTTGCATATCGTCGCCTGTGTGACCTTCGTCACTACGACCGAGCGGTCGCTCATCGCGGGTGGTCGAAGGCAGATCGTCGCCGAAAATCTTCTCTAATTCCGCGCGTTCTTTACTTCGCTTGGCTATCGAAGGGTCCGGCATGGCAGTGGCCTCAGAAGTTGCTGATCGAGGTGATGAGGTGTTTGGCCATCGGGGTGATGGTGGCCATCCCGTCCCGGACCGCGGCCCTGGAGTTGGCCAGATTGACCACGATCGTTTGCCCGGAGATACCTGCGAGTCCGCGAGATAGACCCGCGTCCATCGCGCCGGCAGCCAAACCCGAACTGCGCAACGCCTCTTCGATGCCCGGCAGCTTGCGGTCGAGGAGATCCGCGGTCGCCTCCGGGGTCACGTCACGCCCGGCGACACCGACACCTCCGACCGAGATCACCAGATCGACGCCACCGATGACCGCCGTGTTGAGGGCGTTACGGATCTCGACCTCGTCGGACTCCACCGCGACGACGGCGTCGACGTGGAAACCGGCTTCCTCGAGCAACTCGCCCACCAGCGGCCCGATCAGACTCTGATCCTCACCGTGCGCCGCACGATCGTCGACGATCACGACCAGGGCTCGGCCCAGATCCTCTTCAGCCAGGTTCAATGACCTCATCCGCAGTCCTTCCGCTTCGATCTCTTCGGCGCGGACGGCGAGCTGTTCGGCCGCAGCATCTGCGGCCACAACATCCGCCTCCCCGATCACCATCGCGGAGATATCGACATCTCCGAAGGGAACTGTATCGGGCGGGGTGATCGTCACGGTCCTCAGTCGGGCACCGAGGCTGTCAGGGGCTTTTTCAGAGTCTGGCGATTTCACGGGCTAACGTCCTCCGGTGTCCAAGGTGTCGAGCGTGACTTGAGCGGTCTTCTCCTGGCCGTTCACCTCATAGGTGATCTCCACGGTGTCACCGGGTGCGTGTGAACGCACCGCAGCGATGAGAGCGTCACCGGAAGGGATGACCCGATCGTCGAGCTTGGTGACCAGCGCGCCGTTCGGGATGCCGGCCTTGGATGCAGCGCCCCCGCTGGTGACCTCGCTGATGAGGGCACCCGGGTCGTCGGCGGACGGTGCACCCGAGCGCACCGACACTCCGAGACCCGCCTGGGTGGCCTTGCCGGTCTGCTCGAGCTCGTTGGCGATGCGCATGGCCTGGTCGATCGGGATGGCGAAGCCGAGGCCGATGCTGCCGCCGGTCTGCCCCTCGGAGAGGCTGGCAATCGCCGAGTTCACCCCGATCAGCGCGCCGTTGGCGTTCACCAGGGCGCCGCCGGAGTTACCCGGGTTGATGGCCGCGTCCGTCTGGATGGCGTCGATGACCGACGCTTGTCCGTCACCCTCGCCACGCGTGGACACCGGCCGGTTGAGTGCGCTGATGATTCCGGTGGTGACGGTGCCGTTGAGACCCAGCGGGGAACCGACGGCGATGACTTCCTGACCGACCTCCAGATTGTTCGAAGTACCCACCTCGATGGGGGTCAGCCCGGTCTTGTCGACCTTGATGACCGCGATGTCGGAGATCTGATCAGCACCAACGACTTCCGCGGCGGCAGTGCTGCCGTCGCTGAAGGTGACCGTCAGCTTCGGCGAGCCACCCGCGCCGGCGACGACGTGGTTGTTGGTCAGGATGGTGCCGTCCGCGGTGAGCACGATGCCGGATCCGGAACCGGAGGCCTGGCTGCCCTGCACCTCGATGGAGACCACCGACGGCGTGACCTTGTCTGCCACGGCCTGGGTCGACCCGGCCGGAGCGGCTGCGGGCTGGGTGTTGTTGCGGTCGCCGCCGAGCACGCTGTCGCTGTTGGAACTCGAGTTGGAGGCGTTGTCGCTCACATTGGCGCCGACCACACCACCGACACCACCGGCCACCAGAACCAATGCCACTGCCGCAGCGGCCAATCCGGCCTTCGCTCCGCCGGAGCGTCCCGACTTGGCCTTCGGCTGGGCCGGTGCGTAGGTCTGGGGTCCGCCGCCGTAGGGGTTGTTGTCACCGGCGCCGGGGAACGAGTTGGTGCCCGGTGTGGACGTGGTCTGGGCGTACCCGGAGTAGGGAGTGGACTGGCCGTAGCGGCCCGCGTAGGGGTCCTGCGCGCCGTAGGCGTAGCCGGGCTGCTGGCCGGATGCGGGCTGGCCCGCGCCGCCCTGACCCGGGGTGGGCTGCTGGCCGGTGGACGGGCGCCCGTACGGGGTCTGGGCCGAAGAGCCGAAACCCTGCGTTCCCAGATTGGTGGTGGGCTCCCCGGCCGGGGGCTGCTGGCCCGCCGAACGAGGGTCGAACGACGACGTCCGACCGTAAGGGTTGTTCTGAGGCGCAGACTCGGCAGCATCCTCGTGCCTACCGAACTGTTCCGCGGGATTCTGCTGTCCCGCTTGACCCGATTGTGCCGCTTGACCCGATTGTGCACCGAACCCTTCGCCGTCACCGGTTCCGCGCTCGTTGTCGTTGTTGCCGACCATGTCCTCCGCTTGCTTTCTGCCATGCGCACCATTGCGCGCTCTCCGCTGCCGCAACATTTCTCGGCACTGATGAATACCTTGCTGTGTCGTCCTGAGATGGGGCTGAGATAGCGCTGTTGGTTTACCCCTCAATTCTCCCACCAGTAACTATGAGTGGAAGGGAGGTCGGCTCAACGAATGACCGCGGACCTGTCCACGGAGGACGCTACTGCTGCACCACGCGCGGTGCGATCTCCGCTGCGGTCGGCGATCCGGGCAGGCTGATGGTCACCAGAGCGCCGCCGAACTCGGACTGTTCGGCCCATACCGAACCGCCGTGGCGAGTCACCACCTGCCGCACGATCGCGAGGCCGAGCCCCGATCCGGGCATCGACCGCGAGGCGGTGGACCGGTAGAAGCGCTCGAAGACGAGCTGACGATCTTCGGGTGGGATACCCGGACCGGCGTCGGCGATGGCCAGTTCTGCCCTGTCCGGTTCGACCTGTGTCAGCCGGACCACCACGGGCTGATTCGGCGGGCTCCACTTCGCGGCGTTGTCCAGGACGTTCAGGACCGCCCGCGAGAGTCCGGCACTTTCACCGAACACGAACCAGGGACTGACCTGCACCGAGAAGTCGACGTCGCTGCGGCGCCGGCGAACCCGCTCGAGGCTGCGGTCGACCACTTCTGCCAGATCGATCTCTTCGTACACGACCTCGGGGGCGTCCTCCCGGGCAAGGTCGACGAGGTCGCCCACCAGCGTCGACAACTCCCCGATCTGCGCCATCACATCGGTGCGCAGCTCGGCCATGTCGGACTCCGGGATCGGACGCGCGCCGGGTTCGCTGGAGGCGATCAGCAATTCGAGGTTGGTACGCAGCGACGTCAGCGGGGTCCGCAACTCGTGTCCGGCGTCGGCCACGAGGCGGCTCTGCCGGTCTCTCGACTCGGCCAGCGCCCGCAGCATGAGGTTGAAACTCTCGGTGAGCCTTGCCAGTTCGTCATTGCCGATGACGGGAATCGGCGTCAGGTCGTCGGTTCTGGCCACCCGTTCGGCGGCGCGGGTCAACCGGGCCACCGGTCGCAGACCGGCTCGGGCGACTGTCGTCCCGGCCACCGCGGCCAGGATGACGCCGCAACCTCCGATCACGCCGAGCACCCACGCCAATCGATGGAGTACGTCGTCGGTGGCGGCCAGACCCTGCGAGATGATGATGGTGTTGCCGTCGGCGAGTTTGCGCGCCAGCACCCGCTGATTCTTGGCGGTGCGCAACGAGTACTCGGACTTCCCGTCCACCACCTCCTGCTCGGACGCGCCGAACGGCACGCTACCGAGCTGGAATCCGCGACCACCGGGCATCACGAGGGCCACCGAGATGTCGGTCGAGTAGACCGTTCCGGCGACGAGGGATTCGGGTGAGTCGTCGAGGATGCCGAGCTGCGCCACGGCGGTCAGACCGTTGGCCCGGTTGTTGAGCTGGGAATCGACGTCGGCGTACATGGCCCGGTAGACGACCGCGAAGGCGGCAGCGGCCATCACGGCGACGGCGATACCGACCACGGTCGCGGCGAGGATGGTGATGCGCCA
This sequence comes from Williamsia sp. 1138, assembly GCF_002095435.2. Classification (GTDB taxonomy): domain Bacteria; phylum Actinomycetota; class Actinomycetes; order Mycobacteriales; family Mycobacteriaceae; genus Williamsia. The sequence goes on along the minus strand of NZ_MJEJ02000052.1, from coordinate 308,282 downwards.
ACGCAGTGAGATGACCCGAGTGACCGGCGTGGGCGCGCGCATCTCCCTCGGCGCCGGAGCGGCGTCGAGTTGCGTAGGGCGCCTCGGGGTCAGGATGCCCGGCCCGGTCGACTGATCGGCCGGCGCAGAGGCGTGACGGTGATAGAAGCTCACGATTTACGGCGGGGTCTCCCGCAAGACGTAGCCCACGCCCCGCACGGTGTGGATCAACCGGATCTCACCTTCGGCCTCGGTCTTGCGACGGAGGTACCCCACGTACACCTCGAGCGCGTTGCCCGAGGTCGGGAAGTCGTAACCCCACACCTCCTCGAGGATGCGGCTGCGGGTGAGCACCCGCCGCGGGTTGGCCATCAGCATCTCGAGCAGCGCGAATTCGGTGCGGGTCAGGCTGATCGACCTCTCGCCCCGGGTGACGTCACGTGTCACCGGGTCCATGGTCAGATCCTCGAACGTCATCGCCTCCGAGTCCGGCAACGGCTCGGCCGTCGCGCGACGCATCAGCGCCCGCAACCTGGCGAGCAACTCCTCGAGTGCAAACGGCTTCGGGAGGTAGTCGTCAGCCCCGGCGTCGAGACCGGCCACCCGCTCGGACACCGAGTCCCGAGCGGTGAGTACGAGGATCGGCAGGTCGTCGCCAGTGCTGCGCAGTCGGCGGCACACCTCGAGCCCGTCCAGCCGCGGCATCATCACGTCGAGAACCACCGCCTCGGGGCGATCCGATGTGATTTTTTCGAGTGCTTCGACACCGTCGCCCGCAGTGGTCACCGTGTACCCGTTGAATGTCAGGGACCGGCGCAGGGACTCGCGAACGGCACGATCGTCGTCCACAACAAGAATGCGCATGCCAACAGTCTTACGTGCACGACTGAGAGTGCGCTAAGGAACCCCTGTTCCCGGCGTGTCCAGATGCAAAAGCCGGTGGCGACACGATGAGTTCTGCGCAGAACTCGGGTCTGACGTCATGAGAGTAGAACTGCGCCGAATGGAGGCTCGGATGGCTGGACTCGATGGCAAGGTCGCCATCATCACCGGGGGTGCGCGGGGACAGGGGCGGGCACACGCAGTGACGCTCGCCCGCGCCGGTGCGGACATCGTCGTGTGCGACGCCGTGACCCGGATCGATGAGGTCGACTACGACCTGCCGACTCCGGCAGATCTCGAACAAACGGTGCGCGAGGTCGAAGCGCTGGACCGTCGATGCCTCGACCTGCGAGCTGACGTCCGCGAACTGGAGGCCATGCAGGGGGTCGCAGAGAAGGCGGTGGCGACGTTCGGGCAGATCGACATCGTCGTCGCCAATGCCGGCATCGCGAGCGCGGCGCCGATCGCCACGATGTCCGCCGAGCGCTGGCAGACGATGATCGATGTGAACCTCACCGGCGTCTTCAACACGTTTCGGGCGGTGCTCCCGCACCTCATCGAGCGGGGGTCAGGACGGATCGTCGCCACCTCGTCGTCGGTTGCCCCGACCGGCGCCACGAACTCCGGGCACTATGCCGCGGCGAAAGCCGGGGTCCTGGCCCTGGTGAAGTCGGTGGCGTTCGAGGTCGCGCAGTACGGGATCACCGTCAACGCAATCCTGCCCGCCGGGGTGAACACGCAGATGATCCACAACCCGACGACCTATCGGATGATCCGGCCCGATCTGGAGAACCCGACCCGAGATGATGTCGAAGAGATGTTCCGGCAGGGCCGTCCACGGCCGGGCCTGCTGGAACCACAGGATGTGGCCAATGCGGTGCTGTTCCTGGTCTCCGATGAAGGGCGTTGCCAGTCAGGCGAATCCATCACGCTCAACAACGGCATGAACTGACGCGGTTGCTCAGGACGCGCCGAACGACTCCCGGTGCACCACGTCGTCGAAAGAGCGTCGATCCCGCCAACCGAACCGTTCGAGATCGGGTACGGCCTGGAGTTCGGTGACCGGCCCCAGACACAGCCAGGCCACCACCTCGATGCCGTCGGGGATGCCGATCAGCTCGTGCAGAAACGATTCGGTGTAGAACGACACCCATCCCACCCCCAAACCCTCGGCGGTGGCCGCCAGCCACAGGTTCTGGATCGCCAGCCCCACCGACAGCCGTCCGGTCTCGTCGATCGTGTGACGGCCGAGAATGTGTCGCCCGCCGCGTGCCGGGTCGTAGGTCACCACCACCCCGGTGCCCGAACTCTCGATCCCTTCGACGACGATCGGCCTGAAGGTGTCGGCTCGATCAGAAGGCAACGATCTGGCGAAGGCCTCTCGTCGCTCCGCCACATGAGCGGCGAAGCGCCGCAGAATATCCCGATCCTGGACGACCACGAAGTCCCACGGCTGGGTGTTGCCGACACTGGGGGCCGCGTGGGCGGCCGAAAGGACACGGTGTAGCTGGTCTTCGGAGAGGACGTTCCCCGTGAACTCGTTACGCACGTCCCGGCGTGCAGCGATGGCTTCGTAGACGTTCATCTCGGCTCCCCCACTCGTATCTACCGCCGACCGAGCGCCCGCTGCGGCGCGGTCGGCAGCTTCCAGTTCCACTGCAGACTCGCAAGGCGTAGCCCGGTGGCGAAAACTCCACCGACCACGAGTCCGGTCCAGTCGGGCCAGCCGACGCCGTCGACGATCACCACGGCCAGCGCCCCGCACATGGCCGGAACGGCATAGAGATCGGACGGCCGGAGCAACAGTGGCACCTCGCCGGCGAGCACATCGCGGATCACGCCACCACCGACAGCAGTGGTGATCCCGATCAGGACGGCTGCGATCGCACTCGACGCGTGGTCGAGCGCGAGCAGTGCACCGGAGACCGCGAAGACCCCCATGCCGATGGCATCGAGGAAGAGGACCGCTGGGTAGAGCCGCTTGAACGCCGGGTGGAAGAAGAACGTGAGGAGGCCGGCGATGATTGCGATGGTCAGGTTCGGCCAGTGCTGCACCGACGTCGGCGGGGTGATGCCGAGCAGGAGGTCGCGAACGATTCCGCCGCCGACTCCGGTTGCGGCACCCATCGAGAGGATGCCCCAGAGGTCGAAGTCCTTGCGAACCCCGACGAGGGCGCCAGAGCACGCGAAGACGGCGATACCGGCGAAGTTGAGGACGTCTTGCAGCACCACGAACCTCATCTCCCTGAGATCGTCCCCGTGAGTGGTGTCAAAGGGAAATATGCCCTTGGACACCTCGGAAGTGGACGATCTCAGGGAGATCGTCCAGGCACAACAAAAGACTGACCGTCAGCTGACGGTCAGTCTCTGTCGTTTAGAGATTGGTGAAGGGCTCGAAAGCCTTCAGCGCTTGTCGAGATCGACGATGCCGAGCTTCACGGCCTTGACCAGACGACGGGGCACGCGATGTGCCACACCGCCGACCTTGACCTCTTGCAAAGCCGGGTTGTCCGCTTTCCACTGCGAACGGCGGCTACGAGTGTTCGACCGCGACATCCGGCGCTTCGGTACAGCCATGATTCAGCCCTTCATTTCTTTCGTTTACGTTCCGGGGGTTGTGCGTGTCCGTTTGCCGTAGCGGCGCTCGAACTTCTGCACTCGTCCTGCGGTGTCCAGTACCCGCTGCGCACCGGTCCAGAAGGGGTGCGAGTCGGACGTGACATCGACAACCACTAGAGGGTACCGGTTACCGTCCTCCCAATCCAAAAAGACCTCGGAACTGAGCGTCGACCGGGTGAGGAATGCCTTGCCCGTGGACGCGTCCTTGAAGATCACCGGCTGGTAGTCGGGATGGATGTTCGCCTTCATGACTTGTCCTCTCTTTCCGGGTTCTTCCCGGGGTTGTCAGGCTTTGGACCAGCCAAATCCTGTACTTCTAGGAACCATTCGGAGGGTGGTTCTGTTCCCTCGAGCAGCGCTCGTTCATCGAGCATGTCGTCACACGGATCGGCGTGGGTGACGCCGAAAGGATCAGACAATCCGTGCCAGCCGGACTGGCCGGCGGCCAGCTCCTCGTCGGTCAACACGGCGGCTTGCAGTGTCCGCCGAATGCGGTTCGGATCGGCCTCCACCGACACCGCCACGATCGAACTGCTGCGGTCGCCGTACAGCGGATGCCACCGCAGCGAGGCCATCGCGAGCCGCTCCGGGTCACTCGCCGCGACCTGGTCGTCGGTCATCGCGGCCAGCCAGGTGCCGCCGGTCGCGATCCGCAGTCCCCCACCGGCGCTCTCGAGCCACAGCGCTTCGTCGGGCTGGGTGGCGAGCCAGAGTCGGCCCCGCGCCGCGACCACCCCGTCGAGCAGGACGTCGATGGCGTCGTGAAGACGCTCCGGGTGAAAGGGGCGATCGGATTCGAACTCGACGACGTTCACGCCGCAATCCGGGGTCAGCGGTGGTTGCCCCCGCAACAGCGGATCGTGCGGACCGGTGATCTCACCCCGGCGCGCGCCGTCCGGAATCGAGGCGATGAGGTTGCGCATGATCGTGGGTCCGAGCTGACGCTGCGGCAACTCCATGATGATCGGCGCAGTCGGGTTGAGTCGCTTGAGGACGGCGAACAACTTCGCAGCCGACCATCCGTCAGCTGCTTGCCCGTCAGATGGTCGAGCTCCGCCTCCGGTTTCGTCTCGGTGCACCACCAACGCGTCCGCGAAGTCGACGTGCCCCACAGCCAACTGCGCCACCGTCCTTTCGTCTTCAGTGGAGCCGCGGTCGTCCTCGGCGAGGATCCTGTCTCCGGTGGCGTCCTCGAGCCAGGTGCCCTCGTGGATGCAACCGATCACCGCATCGATCTGGACGTCGAGGCCGGCGGGACCGTCCACCTGCCCGGGAACGTCCGCGACGACGACGTTGGAGATGGCCCACGAGAGCGGTTCGGGTTCCAGCGCGGGGTCGAGGGCGAGCACGATGCGGTCGACGTTGCCACGCCGGTGCAGCGCTCGGAGCAACGGCAGCACGTCCTCGCGCATGGCGCAGGACAGGCAACCGTGATCCAGTGCGCTTTGTGTCGTGCGTGAATCTGTGTGGCCGTTGAAGTCGGTGGTCGACACGGTTCGGACGATCGTTCCCACCCCCACGAGCGACAGGTCGTGATGGACCACCGCGGTACCGGGTACCGCGAGGGCCTCGGCACTGCGGATGGTGGCCCCGCGATCGAAACCGGTGACGATCACCAGCGGGGTCTTGTTGACCAGGCGGGTCACTGAACACACTCCTATCGGGAATCGTTTTCAATTACTGAGTGTTGAAGGTACAGTCCAACTCGTCGGTTGTCGACAACCATTCCCATTAACCAACGAGGAGGGCCTCGATGTCCGCGCACTGTCAGGTCACCGGCCGCACACCCGGCTTCGGCAAACAGGTGTCGCATTCACACGTGCGCACCAGCCGCCGCTGGAATCCCAACATCCAGCGGCGTCGCTATTACCTGCCCAGCGAGCACCGGACCATCACGTTGACGGTCTCGGCGAAGGGCATCAAGACCATCGACCGCATCGGCATCGAGGCCGCGGTCGCGAAGATTCGCGCACAAGGAGAGAAAATCTAGATGGCACGCAACGAGATTCGCCCGATCATCAAACTCAAGTCGACAGCAGGGACGGGATTCACCTACGTCACCCGAAAGAATCGCCGCAATGATCCCGACCGGATGGTGCTGCGCAAGTTCGACCCGCGCGCCCGGCGGCACGTCGACTTCCGCGAGGAGCGCTGATGGCGAAGAAGTCCAAGATCGAGAAGAACGAGCAGCGCAAGGTGATCGTCGCGCGGTACGCCGAGCGCCGAGCGGCACTCAAAGAGACCATCCGGAGCACGAAGTCGTCCGACGAACAGCGCGCCGAGGCCCAACTGGCGCTACAGCGACTCCCCCGCGACTCGAGCGCCACCCGCATCCGCAATCGCGACGCGGTCGACGGCCGGCCGCGCGGATACATCGGCAAGGTCGGACTGTCGCGAATCCGGCTGCGTCAGATGGCGCACAACGGCGAGCTCCCGGGCATCACCAAATCCAGCTGGTGACAACAGCGTTCACCGCCCGACACCTTCGACCAACAAGGAGACACCATCGTGGCCAGGCGCCCCGCCAAACCCGACCTCCCAGCCAAGCGCAAGCGCAACATGCTGCTCGCGGCCGGCGTGACCACCGTCGACTACAAGGACACGGCCCTGCTTCGCCAGTTCCTGTCCGATCGCGGCAAGATCCGTAGTCGTTCGATCACCGGCCTCGACCCACAGCAGCAACGCCAGGTCGCCACCGCCATTCGCAATGCGCGCGAGATGGCGCTGCTGCCCTACCCCGGCTCCACTCGATAGCGGCAGAACTTTCCACTTGCACAAGTGGAAAGTGACACCTAGGCTTTCCACTATGGAAAGTGATGAGGCGAAAGATCTACTGCGGGTCGCCGAACGAGCCGAGGCCGCCCCGTACATCGACTACCCACCGACTCCCTGGTGGTACTTTCCGACGATCGGGGCGTGGGCCGCGGCGATGATCGCGACCTTCACCTGGTGGCGGGAGAACGCAGCCCTGTTCGTCGGATCGATCGCCGTTCTGATCGTCTTGGAGATCGTGTTCCTGCGGTGGATGACCCGTCGGCACGGCGCACTGCCGATGCCGGGCAAAGGCTCGCCGCCGGCCGAGATCCAACCGGTCTGGCGTGGCTACTTCATCTCATTACCGGTGGTCGCCGCGGTCGTCGCACTGTCGTGGTGGCTCGGCGGGGTGCTGGTCGCGGCGCTGACGGCCTTCATAGTCGTCACAGCCGGTTTGGTGTTCTACGAGCAACGGTATGACCGGGCGGCCGCGGCGACCAGGGCGCGGTTGGCATGATCGATGGTCTCGACCCGCTCATCCACGCCCCAAAGCGGCTCGCGGCCATGGCGATTCTCGCAAACAGCTCGAGCACGTCGTTCAAGTTCCTCAAGGACCATCTGAAGCTCGCCGACTCCGACCTGTCCAAGCAGATGTCGGCCCTCGAATCCGCCGGATACATCACGGCCTCCAAAGAAGGTCTCGGACGTGGCAGCAGCACCACCTTCCGGATGACCTCGGCGGGCCGTCGGGCCTACGAGAGTCACCGCAACGCCCTCCGCGCCCTCCTCGATCCCCGATGATGGGTCGTTCTGGCGAACGAAAGCCCAGGTGGGACCCGCCAAAAGGACCCACCATCGGGGGTACCTAGACTGCTGAGGTGTCAGGCGTAATCCAGGGTTTCACGGTGATCTTCATCGTGGTCTTCGTGGGATTCATCCTCGGCCGCACCGAGGCTCTTGGTCCAGGTGCGGTAATAGTGTTGTCCCGCTTGGTGTTTTTCGTCTGCACGCCGGCGCTGCTCTTCTCTTCCCTGGCCAAGGCCGACCTCGCCGACGTGTTCTCGACGACGCTGGTGGTGGCCGGCGGCAGTGCGTTGCTGATCGGTGCGATCTATTTCGTGATCGCCCGGTGGTTGCTGAAGCGGCAGGTCCCCGAGGCGACCATCGGCGCACTGTCTGCGTCGTACGTGAACAGTGCGAACCTGGGTATCCCGATCGCGATCTTCGTTCTCGACGACGCCTCGTTCGTGGCGCCGCTGCTGCTGTTCCAAATCATGGTCTACTCCCCGCTGGCGCTGACCGCCCTCGATCTCACCGCAGTGGGACGCACCGATTCCGACGGCGCCACTCGTCGAATATCGTTCCGCGACACCGTCGTGACGCCGTTCACCAACCCCATCGTGCTGGGTGGAGCGGCCGGCCTGGCTATCTCCATCATCGGGGTCACCTTGCCCGAGGCGGTGATGGAGCCGTTCGACATGCTCGGCAACGCCTCGGTCCCGGGGGCGCTCCTGGTGTTCGGGTTGTCACTCACCGGCGTCAGCGTGCTGCAGAAGGGGCAGAGCCCCCGCCGCGACGTCGCCCTCGCTGCCTTCCTGAAGATGGTGGTCCAGCCCGTACTGGTGTACTTCCTCGCCCGATTCGCGTTCGGTGCCACCGGCCACGAACTGTTCGCCCTCGTTGTCATCGCAGCATTGCCGACCGCCCAGAACGTCCTGGTGTACGCCACGCGTTACCAGCGCGGGGTGGTGCTCGCCAGAGATTCGGCGCTGGTCACGACGCTGATCGCGATACCGGCGATCGCGCTGATCGCATTCCTGCTTGCGTGAGTCGCTACGCGATCGGATGATCCGGTGCGATCAACGCCGCGATGTCGGTGGCAAGCGGGTACGCGATGTTGCCCTCCTGCGTCCCCTGCTCGGTAGGCGTGGCGGCGACGGCGATCGTCACGGTGCCGATCTTCGAACGATGGGCCGGCAGCGTCAGGACCGTCGAGGTGTACCCGTTGAAGAACGGGTTCGCGTAGAACCAGTCGTTGTTGATGAATACACCCAGACCGTACGACCGCGCGGTCGTCAGAGTGGCAGGGCCAAACGGTAGACCGGCCAGACCCTGATCGGTGAGCTCTTGATATCCGTTCTCACCGAGGAACCGGGACGAACCCAGCAGCGCATCGAAACTCGAAGCGGCGTCGTCGATGGTGGTCGTCTGCACGGACCCGTTGGCGATGGTCCACGAAGGACTCCAGTCGATGGTGTCCTCGTAGACACCGCGGTCGGTGCTGAATCCGTGCAGTGCCGGCGCCGGGATGGCCGCTTCTTGATTCGACACCGTCTCGGTGAGTCCGAGCGGATTCGAGATGTAGGTGCGCAGCAGTTCGGCGAGCGGCGTGCCGGTGGCCTTTTCGAGCACCAGGCCCAGGATCACGTAGTTGCTGTGCGAGTAGCCGAATTCCGTCCCGGGCTCGAAGGTGCGTTCCTGGGCGAACGAGAACGACAGCAGCTCCTCGGGCGTCCAGTTCTTGTAGACGTCGGCGAGATTCTGCTCGGTGAACGACTCGTCGGTGACATAGTCCGGGTATCCGGCGGTCATCGATGCGAGCTGGCGTGGGGTCACCTTGTCGGCGTACGGCAGGTCGGGACGCCACGTCGAGATCGGGTCGTCGAAGCCGACGATGCCTCGCTTCTCCAGTTCGACGAGAAGCGCGCCCGTGTACGTGATCGCGATGGCCCCGTTACGGAAGTGATCTCGGGTGGTCGCAGGCACCCCCGGTGCGGCCTCGCCGAACGCGAGATCGGCGACGACCTTCCCGTCCACCCGAACCTGCACGATCGCCGAACGCAGATTGCCGTCACCCACCGCATCGAGAATCACGTCGTCGACGGCGGCGGGGAAGTTGAGTTCGGCGGCGGCCGGCGCGGCGGTGATGGACACACCGACCGCCATCGCCGCCGAGATGGCGACGGCTGACAGAACTCTGGGCAGGCGGAACAACGTCATCGGGTCCTCCGGTCTCGGATGAGAAACGATATCCCGGCGCCAATCCTTGTGCACTGCGAACGAGTCATCAGAGCGCGGGACTCTGAGCTGGGAGGGAAACCGCGGCCCATGGTCGAGACCACCGGGCAGCGGCTAACCTCACAAGGGTGAGTGACCTGATTCCTGCAGAAGACCCTGACCAGGGCCGCAGCCGCCTGCGTGCGAGCGACAGTGACCGAGACTTCGTTCACCAGATCCTGTCCTCTGCGATGAGCCAAGGCCATCTGAGTCCGGTCGAATATGAGGAACGGGCCGGTAAAGCCGTCGCGGCCAAGACTTTCGGCGAACTCGATTCGCTCACCGACGATCTGCCCGTCAACCAGCTGACCACAGCACCGGTCGCGACTTCGCGGCGGGTGAATCAAGCGTCCGCCGGAGTCGAGGTGATCACCAGTCGCGTGGCCGTGATGAGTGGTTCAGAACTGAAGGGTCGGGTCGCCGTCGGCGAGCATCTCAACGCCTTTGCTCTCATGGGCGGCGTCGAGATCGATCTGCGCGACGCCGAGTTCACGTCCGACCAGCTGACGATCCGCGCGAACGCGATCATGGGCGGCATCGAGATCGTCGTGCCCCACGATGCGACGGTGCGGATCACGGGGATGGGCATCATGGGCGGGTTCAGCGGCAGCCGCAACGCCGAGGGCAAAGGCGTCCCCGGCGCTCCGACGATCACGGTGAGTGGGCTCGCCATCATGGGCGGGGTCGAAGTGGTGCGCCGGAGTCCGCAAGGTGAAGAAAAGATGTCACTCGACAAGTGACGACTCCCGTCGGCGCCGCCCGAGGTGTCAGCGGTACGCGGCGACGAACGGGCAGTCGAACGGATCGGCAAATCCCATGCCCACGCGGTTGAGATACTTGATGACGATGCCGTACGACTCGATCAGACCCGCTTCTGTGTACGGAACATCGTTCTCGAGGCAGTAACGGATGACGAGCGGCCGGGCCTGCCGCAGGCTCGCACTCGGCATGCTCGGGAACAGATGGTGCTCGATCTGCAGATTGAGTCCGCCCATCGCCCAGTCCATCGCCCGACCACCGCGAACGTTGCGAGACGTGCGGACCTGCCGCTCGAAGAAGTTGACCCGAACGTCCTTCGGGACGATCGGCATCCCCTTGTGATTGGGGGCGAAACTGGCGCCCATGTAGAGCCCGAAGACCACCGACTGGATGATGAGGAACACCGCGCCGACGCCCCAGCCCATCGCGCTGAACACGAGCACGGGGAAACCGATCAACCGGATCGAGAGCAGAGTGAGCTCCAGGCGACGCCGACTCGGACGGGTGCCGTCGAAGAGAACTTTCAGCGACTCGAAGTGCAGGTTCACTCCTTCGAGCGTGAGCATCGGGAAGAACAGCCAACCCTGGTGGGCCCTGATCCAACCCTTGAGGCCGCCGGTGTCCTCGAAATCTTCTGGCACGAACATCAGCGCACCGGTCGCGATGTCACCGTCCTTGCCGATCTTGTTCGGATTCGCGTGATGTTTGGAGTGTTTGCCCTGCCACCAGCCGTATCCGAGACCCACGATCAGGTTGCCGATGAGTCGGGCCGCCCACTCGTTCGCCTTGCCGGAGGCGAACACCTGCTTGTGGGCGCTGTCATGCGACAGAAATGCCGTCTGGGTGAACAAGATTCCGAATACTGGAGCGATCGCGAGTTGCCACCACGTCGAACCGAGTGCGAAGACCACAGCGAACGTGGCGAGAAACGCACCGAGCAGCAGAGCGAGCCGGGCCGCGTACCAGCCGACCCTGCGTTCGAGCAGGCCAAGGGCTTTTACCTCGGAAAGAAGGTCGGCATACAGTCGAACCTGATCGTTCCGGGTCGCATCCATGCCTGAACAGTATGGTGTGCAGCCCGTTTGTGCATCCAACTCCGGACGGAGTGCCGACCCCCTACTTCAGGACTAGACGCCGACTCCCCATCCACGCGGGTCAGCGCCGGCCGCGACGACGTTTGCCACCGAGGTAGTCACCGACCACCGCAGCGCCGAGACCGTCGAGATCAGGGGCCACCACGCGCCCCGACACCCTGCGGGCCATCTGGTCGACGAACTGCACGAGACCCGGGTCGTCGCCGAGCCGGAAGATGCTGACCTGAGCGCCCATCCTGGCCACGTTGTCCAACTCCCGGACGGTTGCTCCGAGGGTCGCCGGATGCGGCGGATAGTAGAAGAACGGCTCACCACCCGGCAGCAGATGAGCGGTCGGCTCGCCGTCGGTGACGATCAGCACCACAGGCTGGGCGTTGGGATGCTTCCGAAAATGCCGTTGCGCCAGCAGCAATGCGTGATGCAGGTTGGTGCCCTGCTGGCGCATGCCGTCCAGGCCGATCAGCTCGCTCATCTCGAGTGTGCGGGCATAGTGCCCGAAGGAGATCAGTTCGAGCTCGTCGGAACGGAACCGGGTGGAGATCAGGTGGTTGAGCGCCATCGCCGTTCGCTTCATCGGCGTCCAGCGATTCTCCAGCCACATCGAGAACGAGGTGTCCACCAGCAGGGCGACCGCGGCCTGGCTCCTCGCCTCGGTCTCGCCGACCTCCACGTCACGGACGTTGATCCTCACTCCGTCGCGGAGCATCCCGTTACCGGCGTGCAGCTTGTCGGGATCTTCGGAAATGGTGCGCAACACGGCATTCGAGACCGTGCGGGTGACGTCCCACGGTTCGGTGTCGCCGAACTCCCATTCACGAGAAGAGCCCGTGGGCTCCCCCGCCTGTCCCGACCGGCGCGTCTGACGATCACCGCCGCGACCCGAGAGCTGCTCTGCCACATCCTTGAAGATCGACTGACCCAGTTGCCGCATCGCTTTCGGCGACAGGCGCAGCTGGCCGTCGCTGCCCTTCTCGAGCAGCCCCTGCTCTTTGAGTGCCTTCTCCAACTCGGACAGGGTCCTGGCGTCGACGGCCGCGTCGGCACCGAGCTGGCGGGCCAGCGCGTCGAGGTCGACGTCATCGAGGTGCGCGCCCGAATACTGCTGTGACAACTGCTCCGACAGCGACTCCAGCTCGGCGAGATCCTGCAGGGCTCCGGCGCCTTCACCCATACCCATGCCCTGGCCGCCCTCGAAGTCCTGGCCTTCGCCCCACCCCATACCCGGACGGGCTTGTTGGAGTTGCGAATCCATCTGCGAGAGCTGGCTCATCAGATCCGGTGACCCGAAAGCCTGTTGCGACAACTGATCGAGCTCGGCGCGCTGCTCATCTGACAAAGAGTTGTAGAACTGCTGCGCGGCAGCGGCACGGGCGGCGAGCGAATCGATCAGCTCGTCGGTGTTCTTAGGATTCTCGGGGAAGAACTCGCCGTGCTTGTCCATGAACTCGCCGAATTGCTCGGTGGTGTCGTCGCCGCGATTATGGGCCGCCAACAGCTCGTTGAGATCCTTGAGCATGTCGGTGATGCGCTGTTTGTCCTCTTCGGTCGCCCCTTCGAGGGCTTCCTTCATGCCGGCGAAGCGCTGGTCGAGCAACTCCCGGCCCAGCAGATCTTTGATCTTGTCGTACTTCTCCTTGGCCTCGGGACTGCGCCAGTCGTAATTGGCGAGGTCCTGCACCGCCTGCGCGGTGGACGTCGGGAGGTTCTGGATCTGCATCTCCGCGAACCGGGCCTCGTCGTCAAGGTCACGCGCGAGTTGCTTGCGTTCGTCGAGTACCGCGTCGTCGAGCAGCTGCCGGATCTCCTCGAAGGTCCCGTTCAGGTTGCGCGACTTCAGGATCTCTTCGCGCCGCTTGTTCACCATCTCGCGGAGCTCGTCGAGGCCCCGCATGTTCTCGCTGCCGCGGCGCAGGTACTCCCGCATCGCAGCCTGTGGTGAACCGCCGGCCATCACGTCGTCACCGATGGCGTCGAGTGCTTCACGCAGATCGACGGGCGGTGCGAGTGGGTCGGGTCCACCGGTGTAGCGCAAATACCGTGCGCGATGAAAATTACTGCGGGCCATGATGTTTCCCGTCGAAAGATCTAGTGGTCTCTAGCCATAAATGGTCTGGCCCTCTTCGTCGGCCTCTTTGCCGATCCGCCGCGCCAGGAACAGCCCCTCGAGGGCGAGCTCCAACGCACTGGCCCGCTCACCCTCGTCGGTGATGTCGAAGCGTTCGGCGATCTTGTTGACCACCGGCTCAGTGCCCTCGGGCATCGAGCTGAGCAGCTGCGACGCCGAGACCCGGTCGCCGGTGACGATCGGTTCGCTGGCCTCGAGTGCGGTGACGAGCGTGGCGAGGTCGACCCCACCGAGGTGCGCTCGGACGGTGTCCGCGGTCGACTTGCGCAGCAGGTGTTCGAGGATCTCGAGTTCGCGACCCTCTTCCCCGGATTCGAACTCGACCTTGCCGCGCAGCACCTCGATCACCGAAGAGAGATCAACGATGCGGGCCACCGGGAACTCCTCGCCGAGAACCGCCGAACGATGCAGCGCTGCAGCCGCGACGGTCTCCGCACCGGCGATGGCGAAGCGCGCAGAGACGCCGGAGCGCTGATCGATTGCCGGGTGATCGCGTACATGCCGGGTGAACCGGGCGATGATCTCGACCAGGAACGTCGGCACGGTTGCCATCAGGTCGGCTTCCTGCTCGATGACCGCGATCTCGTCGTCCAATTCGATCGGATAGTGGGTGCGGATCTCGGCGCCGAAACGGTCCTTGAGCGGGGTGATGATCCGGCCGCGGTTCGTGTAGTCCTCAGGGTTCGCGCTGGCCATCAGGACGACGTCGAGCGGCAGGCGCAGGCTGTAGCCGCGGACCTGGATGTCGCGTTCTTCCATCACGTTGAGCATCGCGACCTGAATCCGCTCGGCAAGATCGGGCAGCTCGTTGATGGCGACGATGCCGCGGTGTGCGCGAGGGATCAGTCCGAAGTGGATGGTCTCGGGGTCGCCGAGACTGCGCCCCTCGGCCACCTTCATCGGATCGACGTCGCCGACGAGGTCGCCTACCGAGGTATCCGGGGTCGCGAGCTTTTCCCTGTACCGCTCACTACGGTGCAACCAGCCGATAGGGAGGTCTTCCTGCAGGTTGGCGGCCTTGCGGATGGACGCCGGGGTGATGGGCTCGAAGGGGTGCTCGGCGAGTTCGGAGCCGTCGATGACGGGCGTCCACTCGTCGAGGAGTCCCGAGATGGTGCGCAATAGCCGGGTCTTGCCCTGGCCGCGTTCACCGAGCATGACGACGTCGTGCCCGGCCAGCAACGCCCGTTCGAGCTGCGGGATGACGGTGGCCTCGAACCCGAGGATCCCGGGCCACGGATCGTCACCTGCACGGAGCTTCGTCAGCAGGTTGTGGCGGATCTCGTCTTTGACGCTGCGCTGCACATGACCGGACGCGCGCAGCTCCCCGAGGGTGCGCGGCGAGGGGTGGGCAGTGGTGATATTCGCGGTGTGGGGTGTGCTCACCCCTTCCACGCTACGAGCACTACCGCAGAAACGCACTCCTTTACGCCTGCAGAGGAACCGTCGGCGCCGCTGCGGGGGTGTCGATCGCCCCGGCGAGCCGATGGGTGAGACTGGATCGATGGAGGAGAACACGGTGGAGGACACGCAGTCGCCCACGGGTGCGCTCGACGGAGTTCGGGTGCTGGAGTTGGGCTCACTCATCGCCGGTCCGTTCGGAGCGCGTCTCATGGGTGACCTGGGTGCCGACGTCATCAAGATCGAGGCACCGGGCAAGCCCGACCCGCTGCGGGGCTGGGGTCAGGCAGAGCGCGACGGACATCGTTTCCTGTGGACCGTCTACGCCCGCAACAAGCGCGCGGTCACGCTGGACCTGCGCAGCGACCGTGGCCGCGAACTGTTCCTTCAACTCGTCGACGCCTCGGACATCATCGTCGAGAACTTCCGGCCGGGGACGCTCGAGAAGCTGGAACTGGGTTACGACACACTCCGCGAACGAAATCGGGGCATCATCCTCGTGCGGGTGTCGGGCTACGGGCAGACCGGACCGGACGCGGGCCGCGCCGGCTACGCCTCGGTCGCCGAAGCCGTCAGCGGACTACGCCACCTCAACGGCTATCCCGATCAACCGCCGCCTCGGCTCGCGCTGTCGCTCGGAGACACGTTGGCGGGCATGTTCGCAGTGCACGGAGCGCTGGCAGCCCTCTACCGGCGCACGATCACCGGGGAAGGTCAGATCGTCGACACCGCGCTGAACGAATCCTGTCTGGCGATCCAGGAATCCACGATTCCCGATTACGACCAGGGCGGCATCGTCCGTGGTCCGTCCGGTACCCGGCTCGCGGGCATCGCGCCCTCGAACATCTATCCCACCGCAGAGGGCCGGATGGTCGTCATCGGGGCCAACCAGGACACCGTCTTCGCCCGGTTGTGCGCGGTGATGGGACAGCCCGAGCTGAGCAGCGACCCCCGATTCGCCACCCACGGCGCGCGCGGCGAGAATCAGGACGAACTCGACGAGCTCATCGCGGCCTGGACCGCCGAACAACCGCACGACGGATTGATCGAGCGGCTCAGCGGTGCCGGAGTCGTTGTCGGGCCGATCAATACCGTCGCCGAGGTGATCAACGATCCTCAGCTGATCGCTCGGGGCATGATCGCAGACCACTTCGACGAACGGATCGGCGAGAACGTGCGCGGCCCCGGGATCGTGCCGCAGTTGACGGGTACCCCTGGCCGGATCCGGAACGCCGGTTCGGCCGCCCCTGGCCAGCACAACTCGGAAGTCTATGGCTCGCTTCTGAACTTGAGCGAGGACGAGCTGGGCACGCTGGCGGAAGACGGGATCATCTGACTCTGCGTCCAGCTACCGGAATGCGAGCCAGATCGCGAGCCCGAAGCCGCTGAACGCGATGGCGGTGCGCAGCACGGAGACCGGTAACCGGGCGACGACGGGTGGTCCGATCCACCCACCCGCGAGGCAGCCGATGCCCATGCTGGCCGCCGCCACCCAGTCGATGGAGAAGAAGAATGCGAACGCCACCGATGCAACGAGATTCGACGCACACAACAGCAGCGACTTGAGCAGCGTCGCCTGGAACATCGTCTGGCCGGTGGCCAGCAACGCCAGGGCCATGAAGATGATTCCGGCCCCGGCGCCGAAGTAGCCGCCGTAGATACCGATGACGAAGACGCCGATCCCGAACACCGTCGGTGCATCGCGGTGGCCCGAGAGCCGCCTGATCAGCGGTTGACACAACACCGCGAGGGCCGCGAACGCAACGAGATACGGCACGAGCGCCTCGAATGTAGTCGCGGGGGTGAGCAGCAGGACCACCGAGCCGACGAGACCACCCGCTGCGGCGGCGCCGAGAAGGAGACCGAGTCTGCGGTCGAAGGTGATCGACGCGCGAGCCTGTGTGGCACTCCCGATACCGACCGGGATCAACGCGACCGTGTTGGTGACGTTGGCCGTGATGGGCGGTAGACCTACGAGCAACAGAGCCGGATAGCTCACGAGTGAGGCGATACCGGTCACGTAACCCACCACGCCGGAGAAGAATCCGGCGACAACGAGGAACGCCACTTCTGCCACAACGCCGAAACCTACCCCACCAGTGGGATGGATGGCTCACCGGCGGTGAGGTGAGCACCAGTTGCGGCACGCCTCGGCGAAACAGCCCGGCGACGAGCTACGTGCGCGGCATGCTGCGTGCAGCGACCTCATCGACGTATCCGTCGTAGAACGGCGCGTAGCCGTCGGTACCGCCGACGAACACATAGACCTCGTCGTCGCCGGTCTCGGAGTAACCCTCGTCCCGTAACGCGACCTTGACGCTCTTGAAGGTGGAGGTGTGCGCCAGTTCTTCGACCACCCGGATGAACAGCGGCGTGGCGTAGCCGGGCAACTGCCGACTGAGGTGGTCGGCCAGTGCTCTGGTATCGAGCGACTCGCCGGTGCCAAGGGTGACCGCCGCCATCCCCGCTCTTCCGTCGGTCCCGGGGATCGCGACACCGAACACCACCGACTGCGCCACCTGGCCGGATCCGTCGAGCACGTTCTCGACCTCCGTGGTGGCGACGTTCTCGCCCTTCCACCGGAAGGTGTCACCGAGCCGGTCGACGAAGGCGATGTGTGAAAACCCCTGCCCGCGAACGAGGTCGCCGGTGTTGAACCAGCGATCCCCGTCTTTGAAAGCATTCGTGACGATCTTCTTCGACGACGCCTCGGGGTCGGTGTACCCGTCGAACGGAACCCGCTCGCTGATCTTGGACACCAGCAGTCCCGCAGCGCCTTTGGGGAGCTCGATCAACCGTCCGTCTCCCCCACGCAGGGGCTCACCGGTATCTGGATCGTAGTCGACGATCGCGAAGGGCAGCGGACAGAACCCGACCGTCTTCCGCGCATTGAACATGTTGATGAAGCCGATGTTCGCTTCGCTGGCCGAGTAGAACTCCACCACCCGCGTGATCCCGAACCGCTGCGTGAACTCATCCCAGATGCCCGGACGTAAACCGTTGCCCACCACCAGGCGAACAGAGTGCTCCCGGTCCGCGGGCGACGGCGGCTGAGCGAGCAGATACCGGCACAGTTCACCGATGTAACAGAATGCGGTCGCCTTGTTGAGGGCGATGTCGTCCCAAAAGGTAGAGGCAGAGAATCGTTTGCCGATGGCCAGGCAGGCACCGCCGGACAGCACGGATGCGAGGGACACTGTCAGCGCGTTGTTGTGATAGAACGGCAGCGATGCGTACATCGTGTCGTCTTCTCTCAAACGTATTCCCACACCGCCGATTCCGGACATCGCAGCGAGCCACCGCGAGTGTGACATCACGCTCGCCTTCGGCATCCCGGTGGTACCCGAGGTGAAGATGTAGAACGCCGTGGTCGAAGCGGGCAGCTGCGCCGTGATCGACGGGTTGCGATCGGACAGGCCGGCTGATTCCTCGTGAAGGTCGAGAAAACTCAGGGTCGTCGCCGGCAACGCATCCTCGGGAACCGAATCGAACGCATCGCAGACGTCGGAGTCGACGAGCAAGATCGTCGCCTTCAGCAACCCGAGACTGTGCGTCAGTACCTCGCCGCGCTGGTTGTAATTGAGCATGCCCGCCGTCGCACCCAGTTTGACGGTGGCAAGCGTGGCGAGCACGATGCCGGGCTTGTTCTGTGAGCAGATCGCGACCACATCACCGGCCCCGACGCCACGGGCAGACAGCAGCGACGCGTACCGGTTGACCGTCCGATTCGCCTCCGCGTACGAGATCGATTCGCCGGCGAACCGCAGGAACGGACGCTCGGCGTGGGCCGCCGCCACCTGCTGGAATCGTTTGCCGATGGTCATCTTCCGCGATCGCCGGTGATCGGCCAGAGCGGGCAGACTTCGCGCGATCGACGGAAGATCGTGTCGCATCTCCGCGATGCCGGAGAGCAGGTCGCGGACCCCTACCGTGTGACCGGATTCCTCACGACCTGCCTCCTCGGCGCCGTGTTCGCCGACCTTGCCCGCTGCTTTGCTGATCACTCTGCGCTCCCCTGTGTCCGGCGACTACCGAGCCCCATCCGCACCGTGGAGCAACCCTAACGCAGAGGAAATGACATCAGGTTCTTTTCAGTTCAATCGACCCTCGGACCGCTATGAGCACCCGTCCACTTGCGGTCACACTGATCGCAAAGGTGTCCCGATCCGCAGCCGGTGGCCAGGATGACTGGCGTACCGCCGCGCCTGGCGTCGGACCACTTGCTGAGAAAGACACCCTCCGTGATCGAAGTAGAAAAGCTCGGGAAGATCTATGGCTCCGGCCCCGCGGCGACCACCGTTCTCGACGACGTGAGCTTCACAGTCGACCCCGGAGAGATCTTCGCCATCGTCGGCCCCAGCGGCGCCGGAAAGAGCACGCTCGCACACTGTTTGAACCTGCTGGAACGGCCGACGTCCGGAAAGGTGGTGGTGAACAACCAGAACCTCACCGAACTCGGCAGCAGCGCATTGCGTGATGCCCGCCGACGTATCGGGACGGTGTTCCAGTCGTCGAGTCTGCTGTCGCGCCGCACGGCGGCCGAGAACGTGGCCCTGCCGCTGGAGTTCTTGGGCGTCACCAAGGTCCAGACCCGGAGCAGGGTGAACGAACTCCTCGATCGGGTCGGTCTCACCGATCGCGCAACCCTGTACCCACATCAACTCTCCGGTGGTCAGCGCCAGCGGGTCGGCATCGCCCGCGCCCTCGCGCTACGCCCATCGGTGTTGTTGTCCGACGAGGCGACGTCCGGGTTGGATCCACAGACCACCGATTCGTTCCTGGAGCTTCTGCGCGAAGTTCGACAGGAACTGGATCTCGCCGTCGTGTTCATCACACACGAGATGGACACCATCGTGAAGGTCGCCGACAGCGTCGGTAGGCTCGATTCTGGTCGCATCGTCGAAAAAGGTTTGCTGGTCGACCTTCTCACCGATTCGACCTCGGTGCTGGGTCGATCGCTGCGGCCTCGCGGGACATCCGCGGACCCCGGGCCCGGCCAGCGGTCCGTCGAGTTGACCTACAATTCCGCGAGCGTACCGGCCGACTGGATCACCCGCATCAGCGCCGAACTGGCCACTCCTGTCGCCGTGCTCGGAGCCGCCGTGCAGGTCGTCGAAGGGGTGTCGATCGGCTCGGTCACGGTATCGATCCCCGACGAGGTGGCTGCGGCATTCATCGACAGTGCCGCCCGCCACGGGCTGGCCGGCTCGGTCACGACACCATCCCAGGTCGAGGTGGCCGCGTGAGTACCACCACACACCTGGCCGCGATCACGGTTCCCACCAACGAGATCCCCGATCTACTGATACCCGCGTTCGTCGACACCCTGACCATGGTGTCCATTGTGATGGTCATCGTGCTGCTCGTCGGAGTGCCTCTGGGTGCAACCATTCACAACCTGGCCCCGGGGGGCCTGTACGAGAACAAGGCCTTGCACTCCCCTCTCTCCTGGGTGATCAGCATCGGACGTTCCCTCCCCTTTCTGGTGCTCATGACGTCCATCATCCCGCTCACCAGGTGGATCACCGGCACGAACATCGGCATCCCGGCCGCCGTGGTTCCGATGTCGCTCGCCGGTGTGGCGTTCTTCACCCGGATCGTGGAGAACTCTCTGCGCTCGGTACCTCCGTCGGTGATCGACGTGGCCCGGGCTTCCGGCGCCTCCAACAGTCAGGTGATCTGGAAGACCCAGATCCCGGAGGCCCTCCCCAACATCGTTGGTGGACTGACGATCAACACGATCGCGATGATCGAGTACTCCGCCATCGCCGGCACGATCGGCGCGGGAGGTCTCGGGTACATCGCCGTCACCTACGGATACCAGCGGTTCGACCACGGCGTCATGATCGCGACCATCGTCACCCTCGTGATCACCGTCGCGCTGATTCAGATCATCGGCGACGCGCTCGTCCGCCATCTGACGCCGGGACAAAGCCTGCGCACCCGCACCCCCGTCTGATCCACGATTTCCGCCGAAATATCCCACAGCTCTGCCATTTTCGTCCACCAGAGGAGAACCATGACCACCACCACACCACGACCCACCGGAGACCCCGGCGGGTTCGACATCAAGTCACGCAGACGTCTGCCCCTGTACATCGCGATCGGGGTGATCGTGGTCGTCGTGCTGGCGTTCGCCGGATGGCGTTTCTGGGGCGGCTCGGACTCCAAGTCTCCCAACGAGACCGCCGGTGCCACCCTCGAGATCGCCACCGCGGAGGGCAATGCCGCCGAAGAGGCCCTGGTGAACTTCATCGCCGAGAAGGTCGCGCCGAACTACGACCTGAAGATCAAGTTCAAGGGCCTCGCCGACAGCGCCACCATCAACAGGGCCGTCAGCGACGGTGAGATCGCGGGCACCATCTACCAGCACAAGCTCTGGCTCGGACAGGTTCTCGAAGCCAACCCCGATTTCAAGGAGGAAGCCGCGACGCCGGTGTTCCGCTGGGGGTTCGGCATCTGGTCCGACAAGTATTCCGATCCCGCCCAGCTACCCGACGGCGCCACCGTGTCGTTGTACTCCGACCCCGCCAACGAGGCCCAGGGCCTCTGGTTGCTCGAGCGTGCCGGCCTCATCGGGTTGAACCCGAACGCCGACAAATGGAAGGCGACACAGAAGGACATCGTCTCCAATCCCAAGAACCTGCAGTTCAAGCTGCTCGACTTCGCAGCCCAGTCGCGAGCCCTGCCTGATCTCGACGCCGCCGTCGGCTACACCGAGTACTACCTCGCCGCCGGAATCGACGTAAACAAGCAGATCTTTGCTCCGCCCGCGCCCGACGAGTTCGCCGGGCAGTTGACCATCGGCAGCAAATGGAAAGACACCGAGAACATCAAGAAGCTCATCCAGGTCTTCAAGGACCCGGCCGTTCAGGAGTACCTGGCGACCGACCCGCAGGTGAAGAACATCTTGCTACCGATCTAGGCCCACCGGAAGTGGTGGCTTATGGCGAGGCCCACCTGGGGTTTTACTCGCCAGAAACCACCACTTTCGGGTTTGGGGGGTCAGTGGGCGAAGTGCCGGGCGCCGGTGAGATACAGGGTGACCCCGGCGTCGTGCGCGGCACCGATGACCTCGTTGTCGCGAATCGAACCACCGGGCTGCACAACGGCTTTCACACCGCCATCGATCAGGACCTGCAGACCGTCGGGGAACGGGAAGAACGCATCGGACGCGCCCACACTGTTCATTGCCCGCTTACCGGCCCTGGTCACGGCCAGGTGTGCCGAGTCGACGCGGTTGACCTGGCCCATGCCCACCCCCACCGACGCCCGGTCGGAGGCGAGCAGAATCGCGTTCGACTTCACAGAACGGCAAGCCCGCCAGGCGAATACGAGGTCGGCGAGGGTGGCGTCGTCTGCCGGGTCACCGGCCACGAGTTGCCAGTTCGCCGGGTCGTCGCCGGCGGCGTCGAGGATGTCGCGTTGCTGCACGAGCAGTCCGCCCGACACCGGCTTGAACTCGACCCCGGCGCGCTGCGGCGGCTGTGCGAGCAGCACCCGGACGTTCTTCTTGCGGGTGAGTACCGACAGGGCGCCGTCCTCGAAGCCCGGCGCAACGATCACCTCGGTGAAGATCTCGGCCACCTGCTCGGCCATCTCGGTACTGACCGGGCGATTGGCGGCGATCACCCCACCGTAGGCACTGACCGGGTCGCAGGCGTGTGCGCTGCGGTGCGCGGCCGCGACGTCGTCGGCCACCGCGATGCCGCAGGGGTTGGC
Organism: Williamsia sp. 1138; assembly: GCF_002095435.2. Classification (GTDB taxonomy): domain Bacteria; phylum Actinomycetota; class Actinomycetes; order Mycobacteriales; family Mycobacteriaceae; genus Williamsia. Next base: position 285,890 of record NZ_MJEJ02000052.1, on the reverse strand, counting down.
GTGCTTGATGATCGCGACGGCCGGATCGGTGAAGTCGTAGGCGGCACGCCATGCGGCGTCGGCGTCGGTGTAGTTGTTGTAACTCATCTCCTTGCCGTGCAGCTGCTGTGCCTGCGCGAGCCCGGGTGCATCGGAGGTGCTGACGTAGAGCGCCGCGCTCTGGTGCGGGTTCTCGCCGTACCGCAAGACCGACGACCGCTCCCACGTCTTGCCCATCCAGACCGGGAAAGCCGAGGTCGAATTGTCACTGTCCGGCTCGGGAGCAACCACAGACCCCATCCACGACGCGACCGCGGTGTCGTAATCGGCGGTGTGGCGGAAAGCTTTCGCTGCCAATGCTTTACGTTCGTCCAAGGTGAACCCGCCGGCCTCGACGGCAGCGAGCACGGCCTGATAGTCGCCGGAGTCGACGACCACACCCACCGAGGGGTGGTTCTTCGCGGCGCCGCGGACCATCGACGGACCGCCGATGTCGATCTGCTCGACGCACTCGTCCGGGGTTGCACCTGACGCTACGGTCTCGGAGAACGGGTAGAGGTTGACGATGACCAGCTCGAAGGCTGCAACACCCAGCTCCGCGAGCTTCTCGACATGCTCCGGCTTGCGGGTGTCGGCCAGGATTCCGGCGTGGACGGTGGGGTGCAGTGTCTTCACCCGGCCCTCGAGGACCTCGGGGAATCCGGTGAGGTCGGAGACCTCGATCACCGGGACCCCGGCCTCGGCGATCTTCTTCGCCGTCGACCCGGTCGACACGATCTCGACGCCACCGGCGTGCAGTCCCTTCGCCAGCTCAGCGAGCCCGGTCTTGTCGTACACACTTACCAGTGCACGACGAAAGGGCTTGCGCTGCAGGTCATTACTCACGGGATGTAGGCCTTTCGTCCTTCGATGACAACACCTTTGATGGCGATCGAACGCACCACTGCGACAAGCAGCACCCGTTCGACCATCTTGATTCGCTCGTGCAGTGTGATCTCGTCGTCGGCAGGATTCACCGCGACGGGCGCCTGCGCGAGAATTGGTCCGGTATCGACGCCCTCGTCCACCAGGTGGATGGTGGACCCGGTGACTTTGACACCGTGCGCCAAGGCGGCCGGCACCGCGTGAGCACCGGGAAACGACGGCAGCAGCGCAGGGTGCGCATTGATGATGCGGCCACCGAATCGGGCCAGGAAATCGGCGCCGAGGATCTTCATGAAACCTGCGGAGACCACCAGGTCGGGGTGATAGCCGGCGACGGTGTCGGCCAGGGCGCGGTCCCACTCGGCCCGGTCGTCGGTCATCGGCACGACGGTCGTGGCCACTCCGCGGCGCTCTGCCGATTTCAGGGCAGGGCATTCACGATCGGAGACCACGGCCGCCACGGTCGCCGGATACTCGTCGTCTTCGACGGCATCGAGCAGCGCAGAGGCCAACGAACCGGTGCCGGACGCGAGGATCACGACGGTCAGCGATTCGGCAGACGGGATGGCGTCCAGGGCTGGGCTCCTCGAACTCGGGTCGGAGATGAAGTGCCGGTGAGGCAGATTCGAGCCTAATGGCCCCGACTTCAGCGGGTTCGCCGGGTACCGAAGTCGTCGGTGGACACCAGTTCCTCCCCGTCGACAGCGGGCGCGATCGGGGCGGTGCCGGCATCGTCCCAGCCTGCGACATCCTCGACCGAATCCTGCGTCGACCCCTCCCACTCGAGATCGACAACCCAGTCGTCGGCGTCCCAGCCGTCGATGACGGGGGCAGAGTCCACCTCACCGGCGGCGTCGCGGACGTGACCTGCGGTTTGCCGGTATTCGATCTCTGGTTCCGCGGGAGCCGGTGCCACCTCGTCGTGGTCGTCCTCGTCCTCGAACGTGTCGTCCGAGACGTGGTCGTCGTCGAAATGGAGGTTGCCGACCAGGGCGGCCCTCGCACGCCTGGTCCCCGGCAACGCGCTGTACCCGAGCGCCGTCACAGCACCCACCACCGCCACCCAGCCGAAGGTGAACACACCGGCCACGGGAAGGTTCACACCCACGCCGCCCAGCACGCCGAGATCCCCACCGGCGAGCGTCGCCAACACGACGACCAGCAGCGACGACGTCGCGGCGGCGACGGCGACCATTCGGATGTTGCGCAGGAGGGACAGGTCGAGACACAGCCGGGCGACGCCGAAAGACACGATCGCGACGAAGACGAGCAGCAGCGCACTCCAGCGGCCGGCGCCGCCGTCGGGCAACACCGCCAGCACCGGAAGCGGCGGCACCTGTCCGCCGTGCGAGCCGAACAGATCCACCAGGGCGCCGCCTACCTGCACCGGCGCCCCGATCAGCGCGGCCAACGTGCCGATCACGACATTGGGGAGGTAGAGCACCGAGAGCAGGGTCAGGCCGATGGCGCCGATCCAGCCGTTACCGGCCTCGAACAACTCGCCCGCCACGGACCAATTGATCACCAGCCGGACGGCCACGAGCATCGCTGCCACGCTCAGCAGCGCGACCACGGCGATCACACCGCAGCGCACCCCTTTGAGCACCCACGCCGGCAACCCGAGCCGCACCACGATCGTCGACCACCACTTGTATCCGACGCCGATCACCGCGCCGGTCAGGTGGAGAACAAAGGTGCATGCGAACGCCAGGAGCGCATCAGGACTCTGGACGGTCATCACGGTGGATGCGTCCATCAGGACGGCGAGCGAGAGAATTGTCGCCAGCAGTGGCCCACCGACAGCGGACAGCACCACCGCCGTCACCTCGGACTGCGGGCGGTCGATGTCGGTGGCGCGGGCAGTCGCCCGGGCGGTCAACCCGGCCATCACGAAGGTCGGGGCGAGCGGCAGCACGCCGAGTGTCACGTCGCCGACTGTCAGTGGGACCTGATGGATGCCCAGCCACATCGACGCGACGGTGGCCGGAACGCTGCCGAGACCGTCTCCGACGGCGAGCAAGATGATGGCCGCCACGATCGCCAACAGCAGCAGGGTCGCGGCGGTGGTTCCGAATGCCAGCCGGACCAGGGCACGAGCCGAATCCGCCGCACCGGCCTCGGCAGCGCGCCGCGATCGGCGCATCTCCCTCAGACGCGCAGCGAGATTCTCTCCAGAAGGTCTTTCCGCTGTAGAGCTGGCCACCCTTGTCAGGGTGTCATTCGCCCGGCGAACGGCACGTCAGGCGCGCCGGTCGATGCGCAATCGACCACAACGTAACCGCAATCACAGAAGAACGGGCACCGCCGCCCGAGTTTCCTCGGAAGACGGTGCCCGGATGGTGTGTGCGGGTCAGTACCGCATCACTCTGTTCTCAGTGTTCAGGCGACTTGAACTGCGTCGTCTGGTCTCCGTACGGGTTCTGCTCGGCACTGCTGCCCGCGGCAGGGGTCTCGTAGGGATTCGGCGTGCTCGGCTGTGCGCCGTAGCCCGGGGTGCTTGATGCGGACGGGGTACTGGGGCTGCTCGACGGCACAGCGGTCGTGGCGTCGGACGCATTCGAATCCGAAGCCTTGCCCAGACCCACCGCGGGTGAGTCCGGGGTGTTGCTCTGACCGTACGATGCCTGCGCGTACGGATTGCTCTGGGCGGGACTGCTCTGGCCGGGTGCCGCGGCCTGGTGGCCACCACTGTGTTCGGACTGCGCGGACTGCCCCGTCGCAGGCTGGCCGTACGCGGAGCCGTAGCCGCCGGCCTGGCCGTAGCTCGTGCTCTGCTCAGCACCCTGGGTGGGTCCGGTCTGCGGTGTTCCCGTGTTGAGCGATCCCGTGTCGGTGCTCACCGCGGAGCTCGCGGCAGCCGACGGGCCGGTCTTGATGATCCCGGAATCCACCAACAGCCACACCACGGCGACTGCGGCTTGGATGAAGCCGAAGACGAGCAGCAGGATGAACCCGATGGCGGAGTCGCCGAAGATGTCGACGCCGGTGATCAGATGGAACAGCAGGAACAGTGCTGCGACCACGGAGGTGACCGCCACCGCTCCGCTGACCTTGGCCGTCTGGTTCGGCAGCAGTGTCGTCGCGGCGGTCAAGCCGGCGATGGCCAGGGCGACCAGGCCGATGGCCGGGAACCAGCCGAAGTTGTTCGGTGCCTCGTCGCCGTCGAGGGCGGGTGCGAAGCCGAGGAAGAAGTTGATGAGCCCGAGGCCACCGAGTGCGTAGATGAGGTAGGTCCCGAATGCCGCGGGCAGACCCTGGGGCGCGCGGGCGGCGGGCTGGCCATAGCCCTGCTGGCCGTACCCCTGGGCCGGCTGCTGACCATATCCCTGCTGGCCGTAACCCTGCGCGGGCTGCTGACCGTACCCCTGCTGCCCGGCGGACGGCTGCTGACCGTAACCCTGCTGGCCATAGCCCTGCTGACCGTAACCCTGAGCCGGCTGCTCCCCGTATCCCTGCTGTCCGGAAGCGGGCTGCTGGCCGTAGCCCTGCTGCCCCGCGGACGGCTGCTGACCGTAGCCCTGCTGGCCGTATCCCTGGTTGTACGTCTGCCCGCCAGCTTCGGGTTGTCCTGCGCCGGGGTACTGGCCGCCCTGGTAAGGCTGCTGCGAACCGTAGCCGGACCCGCCGGGTTGATAGCTCATGTTCACTCCTGCGTTCGAGGGTGTAGTCCCAATCGATATTCACGGACCTGTTGTTCGTCGGGCACCACGCTAGTACATGCGGCTGTGGCGACAAGGTCCGATTTCGCCGCGACGTGGTCTGTCCACGGTCCTCGTGTCATCTGTCGGAACTACGGTTGGTGGCGTGGACGATGCATGCGACACCGGGTACCGACGCGTGCAGCCGACTGGTCTACGACGAGGTCGGCGGCACCGGGTCCCGATGCCCATCGAGCCATCCGATCACGTGTGCCGGCAGCATGTGAACGATTTGGCGCGCATTGGGCGTAACAGCCACGGGTTTCAGCTCCAGCTGTGTGCGGCGCCGCGCTCGCGGAACCACCCCAGCAGCTCCGGGTCGTCGACCGAGCGGGGATCGACCGCGACGTCGGATCGTCCGGCGAGAATTGCCGTCACCGGGACCTCCAGCTTCTTCCCGGTCCGCGTGTGAGGGATGCCGGGTGCGACGATCACCTCGTCGGGCACGTGTCGCGGTGACAGCCGGGCACGGATCTCCGACCGGATCTCGGCGATCAGCGCGTCGTCCAGGTTCGACCCCGGTGTCAGCGTGACGAACAGCGGCATCCAGTAGGCACCCCCGGGGCCGTCGACGCCGAGCACAAACCCCTCTGCGACCTGGTCGATCCCCTCGACGACCTCATAGATGTCCGCGGATCCCATCCGGATCCCGTTGCGATTCAGGGTCGCGTCGCTCCGTCCATGGATCACGATCGAACCCCGCTCGGTGAGCGTCACCCAGTCCCCATGGCGCCACACACCGGGCCTCGGTCCGTCAGACCACTGATGGTCGAAGTAGGCCGCGCGGTAGCGCTCGCCGTCGGGGTCGTCCCAGAATCCCACCGGCATCGACGGCATCGCGGTGGTGATCACCATCTCGCCCACCTCCCCCACCAGAGGTGTGCCATCCGGACTCCAGCTCTCCAACTCCACCCCGAGGTAGCGGACCGACAGTTCTCCCGCAACAACCGGGATGCCCGGTGATCCGCCCGCGAATGCGGTGACCACATCGGTACCACCACTGATCGACGACACCGGGATTCCCTGCCGCACATGGTCGTCGATCCACACGAACAGGTCTGCAGCCAAGGTCGAACCTGTGCTGCCGATGGTGCGGAGCGCTCCGAGGTCATGATCGGAACCAGGATCGAGGTTCGCCTTGCGAGACGCCTGCAGTTGTCCTGGGCTCGTCCCGAAGTAACTGACCTGCTCCGACTCGACGACCTGCCAGAGCCGATCGGCGTCGGGGTAGAGGGGATGCCCGCTGTAACAGACGATACGGGCCCCGACGAGAAGGCCCGCGACCTGATAGTTCCACATCATCCAGCTCAAGGCGGTCTGCCAGAAGAACACGTCACCGGAGTCCATGTCGCCGTGCAGGCCAACGGCTTTGAGGTGCTCGAGCAGCACACCGCCGTGGCCGTGCATGATGCCCTTGGGTTTACCGGTCGTGCCGGAGCTGAACAGCACCCAGAGCGGATGGTCAAAGGGCACCGGTTCGGTGATCAGGTCTGCCGGCCGGCTCGTCGCCGCGGTGAACTCGGTTGCGGTGGTTGCCGACTCGCCGTCACCGACCCGCACCACGAGCTGACCCGCGAGCGTGGGGAGCATCGCCGCCAACTCGGCACTGTCACCGCGCTTGTCGATCCACTTTCCGCCGTACCGATACCCGTCAGCCCACACCAGCACCGTGGGTTCGAGCTGGGCCAGCCGGCCGGCGGCTCCCTCCGGCGCATAGTCCTGCCCGCAGCCGGAGAACACTGCACCGAGCGAGGCCGTTGCGAGGAACGCGATCACGGCTTCGGGCACGTGCGGCAGATAGGCGACGACCCGGTCACCACGTCCGACACCGAACTCCCGCAGCGTCGCCGCGACCCCCGCCACCTGCGGCGCGACTTCTGACCAGGCGATCTCGGTTCGCCCGCCGTCCTCCGTCAGCCCGACGATGGCAGCACCCGGGAGGTCCGTGTGGGTCAGGATCTGGTCCACATAGTTGAGCGACACTCCCGGGAACCAGCGAGCGCCGGGCATGGCCGGGTCAGCCAGGATGTCCTCGTCGGACTCCCCCAATTCCGTACCGCCGGACGGGGTGATCGCATACCGGTTCCACACGTCGCGCCAGAACTGCTCGGGGTGCTCGATCGACCACTGCCACAACGCCTCATAACCGGTGAGATCGAGGCCGCGCTCGGCGCCGACGCGGGCGGCAAAATCTTCGATCGCGCTTGTCGTCACCCCTCGAGTATGCCGATAGCCTGCTCTCGCATCTGCACTTTCCGGACCTTGCCGGTCACCGTCATCGGAAACTCGTCGACGACGTGCACGTACTTCGGGATCTTGTGCCGGGCCACCTTGCCGTCGGCGAATTCTCGGAGATCTTGGGCCGTGAAGGCGGTGACGCCGTCACGGAGCCTGATCCAGGCCATCAGTTCTTCGCCGTACTTCTCATCCGGGACGCCGATCACCTGGGCGTCGAGGATGTCGGGATGGGTGTAGAGGAACTCCTCGATCTCGCGGGGGTAGATGTTCTCTCCGCCCCGGATGACCATGTCCTTGATCCGTCCGGTGATCTGTACGTATCCATCCGCGTCCATCACCGCGAGATCACCGGTGTGCATCCAGCCGTCGGTGTCGAGTGCCTCCGCGGTCTTGTCCGGCTGGTTCCAGTAACCGACCATCACGCTGTAGCCGCGGGTGCAGAACTCGCCCGTCTCGCCCCGTGGCGCGGTCTCGCCGGTGACCGGATCGACGACCTTGATCTCCAGGTGTGGACCCACCCGGCCGACCGTCCCCACCCGTCGCTCGAAGGTGTCGTCGGCCCGGGTCTGCGTAGAGACCGGCGATGTCTCGGTCATGCCGTAGCAGATCGACACCTCGGACATGTGCATCTTGTTGATGACCTGCCGCATGACCTCGGCCGGACACGGTGAGCCCGCCATGATCCCGGTGCGCAGACTGCTCAGGTCGTAGTCGCCGAAATCGCTCAGCGCGAGTTCGGCGATGAACATCGTCGGCACCCCGTACAGACTCGTACACTTCTCCGCGGCAACAGCTTTGAGCGACAGGGCCGGATCGAATCCCGGCGCCGGGATCACGATTGCCGCACCGTGGGTGGTAGCTGCGAGATTGCCCATCACCATGCCGAAGCAGTGGTAGAACGGCACCGGGATGCAGATACGATCGTCGTCGGTGTAGTTGCAGAGTTCACCGACGAGGTAGCCGTTGTTCAGGATGTTACGGTGGGACAGAGTGGCGCCCTTGGGATTTCCCGTCGTGCCAGAAGTGTATTGGATGTTGATCGGGTCCTCCGGCGACAGAGCGGACGCCGCGGCGTCGAGCTCTGCGAGTTCCGATTCCTCTGGTGTCGAGATGAGTTCGGCCCATTCCGGCGAACCGAGGAGCACCGCAGCCTCGAACTCCGGGCACTTCTCGAGCGCGGTGGCGAGCATTCCGGCGTAATCGGCGCCACGGAATTCGGGAGCCGCGATCACAGTGCGGGCACCGGACTGGTTCAGGGCGAACTCGATCTCGGTCTGCCGGTAGGCCGGGTTCAGGTTGACCAGGATCAATCCGAGTTCGGCGGTGGCGTACTGGGTCAGCACCCATTCCGCGCAGTTCGGGGCCCACAGGCCCACACGATCGCCCGCGACGAGTCCTCTGCGCGCGAGCCCGGCGGCCAGCGCACGAACCTGTTCGCGGAACTCTTCATAGGTCCAACGACGCCCGGTCGGAACGTCCACCAGCGCGTCGTTTCCGGCGAACTTCTCTGCGGTCTGCCGCAGCGACTCCCCGATGGTCACAGTCAGCAGTGGCGGGGTGGCCTCGCCCTCGGTGTACGACAACTCGCTCATCTTCGACGCTCCTGGTTGTTCTAGGTGCCGATGGACCCGGCCCGGCGCATGATCGCCTCTGCCTGACCGAGCAACGGCGAATCGATCATCTGATTCCCCACCCTGAAAACACCCCCGGGATTGTTCTCCGCTGCTTCGAGAACCTCCCTGGCCCAGCTGACCTCACCCTCGGTCGGGCGATACGCCGAGCGCACGATCTCGACCTGCGAAGGATGTATGCAGGCGGTGGCCTCGTACCCCAGGTTCACCGCGTCCAGCGCCTCGGCGTGCAGACCGTCGGTGTCGGCGATCTCGATGTGCACCGAGTCGATGGCGAAGCGGCCATGGGTGGCGCACGCCAGCCGGACCATCGCCCGGACCTGACGCACCACATCGCGATAGCGCCCGGTGTTGTCCTCGGCGGCTGTGAAACGACTCGAGCGCCCGCCCATGGAGGCGACCAGGTCCTCGGCGCCCCACATGAGTCCGATGCAGTTGGGTGCCGCCGCTATCTCGTCGGCATGCATGGCACCGGTCGGCGTCTCGATCAGCGCGATCACCTGGTAGCCGACTCCGGCCACTTCCTCGGCACTCTCCGCCTTGGCCAGCATCACCACGCGATAGTCGGTCTGTGCGAGCGCTTTGATGTCTCTGAAGTGATCGCCCGTGCCCGCCGAGTTGATCCGCACGATGGTGATGTTCGGATCGATCGGCGTGCTGATCAGCGCCTCGCGGGCCTCATCACGGGCCTCGGCGCGAACAGCATCCTCGAAATCGATGATGACGGCATCGGCCCGCTCGGCGGCCTTGGCGTATCGCTCCGGACGGTCGGCCGGGCAGAACAAGATCGCCGGACCGGGTGGGCTCCAGTTCGTCACCGTGGTTCCTCCTGTGGTGTTGTTACGGTTCCTTGCGTATCAAAGTCGAACGCTGCGCGATGGCCACAACATCGCCGTGTTGGTTCTTTCCGATATGACGCAATGACACCACGCCTTCGCCAGGCCGTGATTTGCTTTCCCGTTTTCCCGTGCAGACCGTTTCGGCGTACAAGGTGTCGCCGTGGAACATCGGTTTGGGAAACGCGATCTCCGAGAAACCGAGGTTCGCCACCAGCGTTCCCTGCGTCAACTGACTCACCGACAGACCGACGATCGTCGAGAGCGTGAACATCGAGTTCACAAGGCGCTCCCCGCCGAATCCTGGTTGGGTTCCGGCGAAGGCGGCATCGAGGTGCAGCGCTTGAGAGTTCATGGTCAGTGTGGTGAACAGTACGTTGTCGGCTTCGGTCACCGTGCGCCCGGGTCGGTGCTCGTACACCGTGTCGATCTCGAACTCGTCGAACCACAAGCCGCGCTGGGTCACCCGTCTGGGCGGTGCGGATGTCTGATCAGCGTCGCTCATGAGAACCCCAGTTCCCGCGCGATCAGCATGAGTTGCACCTCGGTGGTTCCCTCACCGATCTCGAGGATCTTCGAATCCCGGTAGTGGCGCGCAACCGGGTACTCGTTCATGAATCCGTAGCCCCCGTGAATCTGGGTGGCCGCACGCGCATTGTCCATCGCGGCCTCACTGGAGACCATTTTGGCAATGGCCGCTTCCTTCTTGAAAGGCTTACCGGCCAGCATTTTCGAGGCAGCGTGGTAATACGCGGTCCGTGCGGTGTGCGCCCTCGCCTCCATCCGGGCGATGGCGAACGCCACCGACTGGTATTCGCCGATGGCTTTACCGAACGATTGACGCTCCTTGGCGTACTTCACGCTCTCGTCGACGCATCCCTGTGCCACGCCCGTCGCCAACGCCGCGATGGCGATCCGGCCCTCGTCGAGGATCGACAGAAAGTTCGCGTACCCACGGCCGCGTTCTCCGAGCAGGTTTTCCATCGGAACCCTGGCGTCGGAGAAGCTCAGTGGGTGAGTGTCGGAGGCGTTCCAGCCGACCTTGTTATAAGCGGGTTCGGCCACGAATCCGGTCGTACCGCTGGGCACGATGATGGTGGAGAGCTCCTTGCGTGGTCTCCCGTCGGGACCGGGTGCACGATCGCCGGTGACTGCGGTGACCGTCACCAGCGAGGTGATGTCGGTGCCGGAGTTGGTGATGAACTGTTTGGAACCGTTGATGATCCAGTGATCACCGTCTTCTTTCGCGGTCGTGGCCGTGGCACCGGCGTCCGATCCGGCACCGGGCTCTGTCAACCCGAAGCCGGCCAGCGCGCGGCCCGCGGTCAAATCGGGCAGCCAGGTCTGCTTCTGCTCTTCGCTGCCGAATCGGTAGATGGGCATCGCGCCCAGCCCCACCCCGGCCTCCAGGGTGATGGCCACCGACTGATCGACCTTCCCGAGCTCCTCCAGTGCGAGGGACAGTGCGAAGTAGTCGCCACCCATGCCGCCGTACTCCTCCGGGAACGGCAGCCCGAACAAGCCCATCTCACCCATCTGGCGGACCACGTCGTACGGAAAACTGTGTTCTGCGTCGTGCTTCGCCGACACCGGCGCCACCACGGACTTCGCGAAATCCGCAACGGTTTTGCGTAGCTCGTCGTATTCCGTTGTCAGATCATCGGTCACGCTCATGCGGGGGTTCCTTCCGAATTGTCGGCCACGCTCGAATCGGTGATCGTGGCAAGAGTCGCACCGGAGGTGACCTTGTCGCCGACCGCAACGTTCACGGTGAGGTCTCCGGCTCGCGGGGCAGTGAGGGTGTGTTCCATCTTCATCGCTTCGACCACCAGGACCGGCGCTCCGGCCTCCACCGAATCGCCGCCCGCATTCAGCACGGCGACCACCGTGCCGGGCATCGGGCTGGTGATGACGCCGAGAGCTTCGGTGTCCCCGGAGGATTTGAGAATGCGCGCCTTTCCGACCTGCCATGTGCCGGGTGCTCCCGCGACCGTGCCACTGACCCAGTAGGTGTGGTCGGTGTCGGTGACGTGCTCGAGCTGCGAACTCGGCTTCGTCTCGGCGATCAGCCAGCGCGCGCCTGCGCCGTCGATGATGAGCCGCTCACCCACCAGGGATGCCTTCGCGCTCCACTCCCCGACGCTCACGTGGGCGTCGGTTTCAGGACCGGTGACATCCACCGTCACCACTTCGTCGCCCACCTGGAGTCGGGTGCGGGTCGGTGCCGCGCCGCCGATCCGCCAGCCGACCTGTGAGGTCCACGGCGAACTCCCATGCCGGGCCTGCCGCACTCGATGCAAACCGATGAGCGCCAACGCTTCCGGCGGCACAGGCGCCGGCCGGTAATCCACGATCAATCGGTCGAGAAGCTCGGTGTCGAGGTCGCCGGCCCGCACCTTCGGCTGATCGAGGACGAAATCGCAGAAGTCGACGTTGGTCTGCAGTCCCAGCACGTGGGTGTCGGCCAGTGCAGCCCGTAGGCGATCGATCGCCTCGGCCCGGTCCGTCCCGTGGACGATCACCTTTGCGAGCATGGGGTCGTAGTCGCTGCCGACCACACCACCGGTGACGATGCCCGAATCGACGCGGATGCCGGGCCCGGATGGTTCGTCGACCAACAGCAGGGGTCCACCCGTGGGGAGAAAGCCCGCCGCCGGATCTTCCGCGTACACCCGTGCTTCGATCGCGTGGCCTGTCATCGTGACGTCGTCCTGACCGAAGTCGAGCTTCTCACCGGCCGCAACCCGCAATTGCCAATCGACCAGATCGATGCCCGTGACCAGCTCGGTGACCGGATGTTCCACCTGCAGACGGGTGTTCATCTCCATGAAGAAGAACTCATCGGGCTTGTGTGCGGAGACGATGAACTCCACGGTCCCGGCACCGGTGTAACCGACCGATCGCGCGGCATCGCACGCTGCAGCCCCTATCCGCGCCCGGGTGGCCGAGTCGAGCAGTGCCGACGGCGCCTCTTCGATGACCTTCTGATGGCGGCGTTGCAGAGAACACTCGCGTTCACCGAGGTGCACCACGTTGCCGTGGGTGTCGGCGAGGACCTGGACCTCGATGTGCCGCGGCGTGTCGACGAACCGCTCCATGAAGAGTGTGTCGTCGCCGAAGGCGGCAGCGGCCTCCCGTCGTGCGGTGCGCAACGCGGCAGGCAGTTCTGCGGGATCGGCGACACGGTGCATACCTTTGCCGCCACCGCCCGCGCTGGGCTTGATCAGCACGGGGAAGCCGATATCGGATGCGGCACCGATCAATTCGTCATCGGTGAGACCAGGGCGGGAGATTCCGGGAACCACGGGGACATCACGCTCGGACACCGCGGCACGCGCCGCGATCTTGTCGCCCATCACCTCGATGGCCGTCGCAGGCGGTCCCAGGAAGATGATCGATGCCTCCGCCAGCGCGGTGGCGAACGCGGAGTTCTCGGAGAGGAAGCCGTAGCCGGGATGCACCGCGTCGGCACCCACCCGCTGGGCCGCGCCGATCACGGCGTCGATGCTCAGATAGCTCTCGGTCGCGGCGGCCGGACCGATCCGCACCGCCTCGTCGGCGAGACGGACGTGCAGCGCATCGGAATCGGCGTCGGAATAGACGGCGACACTGCGGATACCGGATGCCTTCAACGTGCGGATCACCCGGCACGCGATCTCGCCGCGGTTGGCGATGAGGACCTTCTTGATCGTTGTCATCTCACTCACATCCGGAAGACGCCATAGGAGACCGGCGCAAGCGGCGCGTGCCGTGCTGCGGCCAGTGCAAGTCCGAGGACGGTACGGGTATCGGCTGGGTCGATCACGCCGTCGTCCCAGAGTCGTGCGGTCGAATAGTAGGCGTCGGACTGCCGTTCGAACTGTTCGCGAATCGGCGCCTTGAACTGTTCTTCGTCCTCGCTCGACCATTCCTCACCGCCGCGTTCGATCTGATTGCGGCGCACGCTGGCCAGGGTGTCGGCGGCCTGTGGGCCACCCATCACCGAGATGCGCGCGTTCGGCCACATCCACAGGAAGCGCGGCGAATACGATCTGCCACACATCGAATAATTACCCGCCCCGAAGGAGCCGCCGATCATCACGGTGAATTTGGGCACCCGCGCGCAGGCCACAGCGGTCACCATCTTGGCGCCGTTCTTCGCGATACCACCCTGCTCGTACTCTTTGCCCACCATGAATCCGGTGATGTTCTGCAGGAACACCAGCGGGATCTTGCGTTTGTCGCACAGTTCGATGAAGTGCGCCCCCTTGAGCGCGCTCTCGCTGAACAGGACGCCGTTGTTGGCGATGATGCCCACCGGATGACCATGAATGTGGGCGAAGGCGGTCACCAGTGAGGTGCCGTACCCCGCCTTGAACTCGTTGTATTCGCCTCCGTCGGAGATGATCTCGATGACCGCGCGCACGTCGTACGGTGTCCGCGCGTCGGTGGGGACCACATCGTAGAGATCGGTCTGCGGCGCACGTGGCTCGCGCACCGACTCCACGTCCCATTGCGCCGGTTCCACCGGACCGAGCGTGGCGACGATACCCCGGACCCGCTCGAGGGCGTCCTCGTCGTTGTCGGCAAGGTGATCGGTGACGCCGGAGACGGTCGAATGCATCAGTCCCCCGCCGAGATCCTCGGCGGTGACATCCTCACCGGTGGCCGCCTTCACCAGCGGTGGGCCCGCCAGGAAGATCGTGCCCTGATCGCGGACGATCACCGTCTCGTCACTCATCGCGGGCACGTATGCGCCACCGGCCGTGGACGATCCGAGCACGGCGGAGATCTGCGGGATACCCGCGGCACTCATGTTGGCCTGGTTGAAGAAGATCCGACCGAAGTGGTCGCGATCGGGGAACACCTCGTCTTGCTGGAGCAGCATCGCGCCGCCGGAATCGACGAGGTAGATGCACGGCAACCTGTTGGCGGCGGCGATCTCCTGTGCGCGCAGGTGCTTCTTGACCGTCACCGGGTAGTAGGTGCCTCCGGAGACGGTGGCGTCGTTGGCGATGATCAGGCATTCGCGCCCGGCGACGCGCCCGATTCCGGCGATCACGCCGGCCGCAGGCACCTTGCCGCCGTACATGTCCTCGGCCGCCAGCGGTGCGATCTCGAGGAATGGACTGCCCGCATCGAGGAGGGTGTCGATGCGATCTCGCGGGAGCAGCTTGCCGCGGCCGAGGTGGCGATCACGCGCCTTGTCTCCGCCACCCAGGGCGACGCGATCGAGTCGGCGCCGCAGTTCGACGAGATTGCTCTCGTGCGCCTGCCGCCACTGGGCCGTGGCTGCCGTCGTGGACACCAATGTCCACTCCCTTCAGTTAGGAGCGATTAACTGAAATCACCATAAGCGCTGGCCTGACAATTGTCACGCGATTGGCCAGCTGTGTTTTTTCGCTCCGCTTCGCTACGCGGGGTGTGCGGCCCTTTATCGCGTGCTCTTCCTCAGTCGACTCAGTCGCTGCGCTCCCTCGCTCCCTCGTCCAGAGCACGCGGGCCGCACACGGGCGGTGTCAGTTCGCCCGTCCCCGACTTCTGTGCGCGTCCCATCACCCACAACACTCCCGTGACCGGCATCACAACAGTGCAGTACGATCGGCGTTACCCAAGTGCACGTCCTCGTCCCACCACCCCCGGGACGGAACAACAACATAGAGAGCCGGGAAACACCCATGACCCTCGCAACGCAGCACCACAACGAAGGCGATCACGATCGCGATCCACTCGGCGGCAACGCCTCGCCTGTGGAGTCCTTCTCGCTCGATGACCGGTACACCAGAGAGACCGGAACCGTGTATCTGACCGGTATCCAGGCCCTGGTCCGTATGGTCCGTGACCGCGCAAAACTCGATCGCCGCCAAAACCTCGACACCGCCTCGTTCATCTCGGGCTATGAGGGTTCGCCGCTGGCGGGATATGACCTTGAGATCGCCCGTCGAGCGCAATACCTCACTCCCTTCGATGTCGTTCATCGCCCCGGACTCAACGAGGAGATCGCCGCGACGTCCGTGATGGGCTCGCAGGTCGCCGCCCAGGTCGGCACGCTCGCCGGGACCACCCAGGGCATCGTCGGCTACTGGTATGGAAAGGCGCCGGGTCTCGACCGCGCCACCGACGCCCTGCGGCACGCGAACATCATCGGGACCCACCCCACGGGTGGTGCCGTCGCGCTCGTCGGTGACGACCCGGGCGCGAAGAGTTCGACCGTTCCCTGCGCTTCGGAGATGGCCCTCGCCGACCTGTACATGCCCATCCTGTACCCCGCCGATTCGCAGGACATCCTCGACCTGGGTGTGCACGCCGCCATCATGTCCCGCGTGTCGGGCCTGTGGACGTCGATGAAGATCTCCGCGCACGTCGCCGACGGAGCCTCCACCGCCGACGTCCACCCCGACCGCATCCTCCCCGTCTACGGCGACCTCGGCACCAGCCCGCACGTCCCCAGCGGAAAGTTGCTGGGCGCGAACCTGATGGAGCTCGAGCAGAATCAACTCACCACCCGCCTGCCGCGGGCCATGGAGTACGCCCGCGTCAACCGGCTCAACCGGATCACCGCTCGCACCGCCGACGACCGCATCGGGATCGTCGCGGCCGGCAAGACGTACATGGATGTCCGGGAAGCCCTGCGGCTCATCGGCATCTCCGATGACGACCTCGCCGGGCTCGGTATCCGCATCCTCAAGATGGGCATGGTCTACCCCTTCGAACGCGAGATCATGAACGACTTCATCTCTGGTCTCGACGAGGTGATCGTGGTCGAGGAGAAGCGCGACTTTCTCGAGACGATGATGCGCGACATTCTCTTCCGCCGCCCGGATGTGCCCAATATCGTGGGCAAGACCAATGAGGACGGCTCGACCCTGTTCTCGCGGTTCGGCGAACTCGACATCGATTCGGTCACCCGCGGCCTCGCGAATCGATTGGGTAAGCAGCACCGGGTACCGGCTGCCGTGAACTGGCTGGAGACGAAAGGGCGTGGTCGCGGCCGCATCGAACTGCCGCTGGCGGTACGCACCCCGTACTTCTGCTCGGGTTGTCCCCACAACAGCTCCACCAAGGTCGCCGACGGCACTCTCGTGGGTGCCGGGATCGGTTGTCACGCCATGGTCCTGCTCATGGATCCCTCTCAGGTGGGTGAGATCGCCGGCGTGACCCAGATGGGCGGTGAGGGCGCACAGTGGCTGGGCATGTCCCCGTTCGTGGACGAGCACCATTTCGTCCAGAACATCGGCGACGGCACCTTCATGCACTCGGGGTCGCTGGCCGTGCGGTCCGCAGTGGCCTCCGGTGCCAACATCACCTACAAGCTGTTGTTCAACGGCACCGTGGCCATGACGGGCGGCCAGGATCCCGTCGGCCAGATGACCCTGCCCCAGATCGTGAATCTGCTGCTGGCCGAACGTGTCCAGAAGGTGGTGGTGACCTCGGACGACCCCATCCGCACCAGGTCTCTGGGTCTGCCCGGCGGCGTCGAGGTACGCCCGCGGGACGAGATGATGCAGATCCAGCAGGATCTCGCGACCACGCCCGGTGTCACCGTGCTCATCCACGATCAGGCGTGCGCCGCCGAGAAGCGCCGCAAGCGCAAGCGCGGCAAGGCGGAGACACCGAAGCAGCGCGTCATGATAAACGAGCGCATCTGTGAGGGATGCGGCGATTGCGGCGAGAAGAGCAACTGCCTGTCGGTACATCCGGTGGAGACGGATTTCGGACGCAAAACCCACATCGACCAGAGTTCGTGCAACCTCGATTTCTCGTGCCTCAAAGGCGACTGCCCGTCATTCGTCACCGTCACCCCGTCGGACAAGGAACGGGTGCGCCAGACCGTCGCAGACATCGCGGCCGGCGTCCTGCCCGCCCCGCCGGTCACGAAGGACATCAACGACGGTTTCACGTTGCGCGTCACCGGAATCGGCGGTACCGGTGTGGTGACGGTGTCGCAGATCATCGCCACCGCGGCAGTCCTGGACGGGCACGTCTCTCGCACCGTCGACATGACCGGGCTCGCACAGAAGGGCGGCGCCGTGGTCAGCGATGTGAAGGTCAGTGCCCGCGTCGTCGAGCAGGCCGCCAAGGTCGCCTCCGGCGATTGCGACCTCTACCTCTCGTGTGACGGTCTGGTCGGCGTCGACCCGGCGAACCTGAAGGTCACCTCCCCCGACAAGACAACGGCCATCGTCTCCACCACCAAGATCCCCACCGGCGCCATGGTGATCGACACCTCGGTCTCGTATCCAGCTGACTCGGAGATTTCGTCGACCATCAACCGGTCCGTCCGTCGGGGTATCTACGTCGACTCCGGGGCGCTCACCCTCGACCTGTTCGGTGACGAGCAGTTCGCGAACATGCTGATGGTCGGCGCGGCCTATCAGTCCGGGGCGATGCCGATCTCGGCTGAATCGATCGAGCGGGCCATCGATCTCAACGGAGTTGCCACCGAACGCAACCTGCAGGCGTTCCGTCGTGGTCGCCAGGTCGTCGCCGATCGCGACGCCGTCAGCGCAGCGATCGCGGCAACGCACCCGGCACCGCCGCCCTGGCAGCCCAGTGCCCGCGCCGTCGCTCTCACGGCACCGATCGCGACCGCCAGTGCCGAGGTGATCGCCACCGTGCAACGCCGTATCGACGAGCTCACCGAATATCAGGACCTCTCGTACGCAACCGATTACGCGCAGTTCGTTGCACGGGTCGCCCGCGCCGAAGGTGATCCGGCGGCGTCCGGACTCACCGACACCGTGGCCCGGAACCTGTTCAAGCTCATGGCATACAAGGACGAGTACGAGGTCGCCAGGCTCACCCAGGACACTGCATTCGCCGCCGAGGTCGCCGACCAGTTCGGCGACGACGCCAAGGTCGCGGTACGCCTTCACCCACCGACCCTGCGGGCGCTGGGTATGAAGAACAAGATCGCAATCGGTCGCTGGGGTGTGCCCGCGATGTCGGCTCTGGCCAAGGCCAAGCGCCTGCGCGGCACCAGACTCGATCCGTTCGCGCGCGCCGAGGTGCGGCAGACCGAGCGCGCGCTCATCGGAGAGTACCGGGACATGATCGGCGCCCTGCTGACTGCCATGGCCGACGGCACTGTCGGAAAAGACATGCGGCACAGTGCCATCGCCCTCGCCGCCCTACCCGACATGGTCCGCGGCTACGAGGACATCAAGATGGGCAACGTCGAGCGGTACCGCGCGGCCGTGGCCGAGCAGCGAGCCGCACTGGGCATCTAGCCCCGCATACGCTCCACCTTTACGAAGACGCGCCACATATTTGTGGCGCGTCTTTGTATAAGTGGAGCGTGTGGCTGGGTCAGAGGGGCGGCAACGCGAGGTGCTCGCGCAGCGTCGTGGTGGTGTACTCGGTCCGGTACACGCCCCGGTCCTGCAGAGCCGGGACCAGCTTGTCGACGAGGTCGTCGACCGAATCGAGCACGTGGTACGGATTGATGTTGAAGCCGTCGACAACCCGATGGCGCACCAGATCCGCCCATCGATCGGCAACGGAACTCGCTGTGCCCGTGTGAAACTTCGGTGACGGCGCGACTTCGAGGACGAGTTCTCGGATCGACAGCCCCTTCTCCCGGGAGAGAGTCCGCCACTGCTCGATCTGCTCGAGTTTGCCGGTCCGAGAAGCGACGGCCAGGGTTCCGCGACTCGGATCGAGTTCATCTTCGACCGGTTCGATGTCGGGCAGTGGACCGTCCGGATCGTATGCGGACAGATCTTTGCCCCAGTAGTGCTCGAGGAACGCGATGGAGCGTTGCGGGTTGTAGGTGTTCGCGTGCAGCCACCGCCCTTTTTCTTCCGCCTCTGCATCGGTGTCGCCGAGGACAAGGGTGACCCCGGGCAGGATACGGAGCGAATCCGGGGCCCTGCCATAGGCGGCGAGTCGCGTCCGCAGATCGCGGGCATAGGTCACCGCTGCGTCGAACTCCGCGTTCGCAGAGAACACCACATCCGCATGGCGGGCCGCCAGCTCGCGGCCCCCGGTGGAGTCACCGGCCTGAAACAGCACGGGACGACCCTGCCGGCTCGACGGCACCGTCGGCAGCGCGCGGGCCTGCAAGAGGTCGGTTTCGCGCTCGACGACCCGCGATTGTGCTGCCGACAACCAACTCTCGGCCCCGCCGTCCTCAGCGACGTCGGCGTTGCCCCAGGCAGACCAGTATTCCTTGGCGAAGTCGACGACCTGAGTGGCACGCTCATAGCGGCGCTCGTGGTCGAGCCAGCCGCCGTGCCGGAAGTTCTCTCCGGTCCACGCGTTGTCGGTGGTCACGATGTTCCACCCGGCACGGCCGTCGGACAAGATGTCCAGACTCGCCAGCCGCCTGATCAGATCGGTGGGCAGCGAGTAGGTCGTGTTCTGCGTTGCGACGAGCCCGATCCTGTCAGTGACCGCAATGAGCGCCGACAGTTGTGTGATGGCATCGGGCCGCCCGGCGACGTCGGTCGAGAGAATGTCGCCGCGATTTTCCCGGACGCGCTGACCATCGCCGAGGAAAAACGCGTCGAACAGTCCACGCTCCAGGGTCGTGGCGACCTTGACGAACGTGTCTGCAGATGCGTGATCGGCAGCGTTCGGGTCTTCCCACACCGTCTGTGGCCCGACCCCGGGATAGAAGACGCCGAGATGGATCTGCGCGTCGGCGTCGTACGGCGCGCCGGTATCGGGCGTTGCGTGGCGGTCGACCATGGCTCATGCACCTCCAGTGCGTCGGTCTCCGGCATAGCGGCTCGCGGTCCACGGCAGACCCAGCGTCTCCCGCAAGGTGGCACCGGCCGTCGGGGGTGAGTGCACCCCCAGCGCGGTGAGCGCAGGGATCACCTCGCGGGCAAGCACATCGAGATCGGTGGTCGTGACCGCCGGATGCAGCCGCACCCCGTCGACGACGTCCGCCAGCGAGGTCAGGGCCTCGACGAGGTCCGTGGGCGACCCCTCGAAACGGAACCGGCCGGTGTCGGGCCAGTCGGCATGTCCGCCTAGCTCCGCGGCCCGGCGGCGGGCCGGATCCTCCTCTGCGTCGAGGAGCACCTCGACCTCCGCGAAGACCAGGGCGGCTCCCGCATCCCTCGCCGCTGCCGCAGAGGCAGCGATCGACGGGACATCGGAGCGGGCGACCAAGGCGATGTCCAGCTGGCCCGAGATGTCCAGGGAGGCGTCCGCGATGACCACCACCTGTCCCTGCGGCGGCCGGGGAGTGATCAGCGGTCCGACGACGGAAAAGAACTCACCGTTGAATCGGGTGTGGTGCACCTTGGTCGGGTCGAGAAAATCACCGGTGGCGGTATCCCTGATCACCGCGTCGTCCTCCCAGGAATCCCACAAACGGCGGGCCACCTCGACGACGTCGCTCACCTCGCGCACCGCCGCAGCCGGATCACGCGGCACCGAACCCACGGCGGCGTGGACGTCCGGCGAGTTGTCGACGCCGACGACCCATGCCGCCCGACCGTGCGATGCGTGGTCGAGGCTCGCGAGCGCCGTTGCGAGGTGGAACGGTTCGGTGGTCAGCGCCTGCACGGTGGGACCGAGTCCGACCGTCGTGGTCGTCGACGCCGCGAACGCAGCTTTTGTCCCGCTGTCCAAGCGACCCACAGGGGTCGTCGAGGAGCCGGGCACCACCCGATCGTCGAAGGTCACCAGCGCGACTCCCGCCGCTTCGGCGACCGCCAACGAGTCCCGGAGCGCTTGCGCGGACACCACTTCCACAGGCGGGCGCCCCCAGACGCGCCAGGCGGCGGGATGGGCGCCCGCACCGTCGATCTCGACGGCAACATGCAGCGTGCTGCGACTTCGAACCATGCCTCGACCATCTCGGCATCGGGCGCCGGCGAAAACCCTTGCGCGCGCACTGAATGAAACAGGCGATCCGGGAATACGTAGACGATCCGGCAACAGCTAAATCGTCTACGCAAAGGTGGCGCGTTTGCGAGGGGTCAGGCCCGCGCCGACACCGACCGGGCCGTCATGCCGTGATAGACCCTGGTCAGCTGCACCCGGCTGCTGATGTCGAGCTTGGCGTAGATGTTCTTCACGTGCTGGCGCACGGTATGCAGGCTCAGCGTCAGCTCGTCGGCGATCTCCCGGTCGGCGAAGCCCGCCGCGACCAGACCGGCCACGTCGTACTCCCGGGTCGAGAGGGCCAGCAACCGCGGACTCCGATACCTGGTGCGAGCGGCCTCGAGTTCGAGTTCGAGGACCTGCGCCCCGGGCTGACCCGGCACCGGACGCACGGTGCATTCGAGGACGTCCTTGGCCCCGTCCGTCATCCGCACAAGATACGACCGATGCAACACCGATGTCGCCACCCCGACATCGCGCAGGATCCGGTACAGGATGTCACTGCCCTCCTGCAGATCGCCGAGCAGCTCGGCCGCCGAGGGTGTCAGGTTCGGATCATTGGAGTTCGCCGAGAAGTAGACCACTGCAGCAGAACTCGTCTGCAGCGCCAACTGGGAGACCTCGACCTGCTGTTGCAGATCCTGGCGGCGACGCAGGTTCGTCACCGCACCTCCGACGACATCGGCGATGGCAGACATGAGATCCATGTCGATTTCACCGACTTCGGTGCCGAGCGAGTCGGACGCGAAGTCGATGGTGCCGATGATCGTGCCGCCGACGACGACCGGCGCCTTGAGGACGTGCAGCATGTTCTCGAGACGATCGACGCGCTGATACACCTCGGTCTCCCGCCACTGCGCGACGGTGCGGTCAGCCAGGTTGTACACCGGCACCGCGGTCAGCAGGGCTTTGCGCAGCTCGTCGTCGACCGGTCGGCCGCACTGCTCGTACGTGGTCATGAAGCGGTCGCTGACGTTGCGCGAGTCGTACCACTGCGGGTTCGGAGTCCCGTCCTCGAAGAGGTAAATCGCCTGCATCGGCAGGTCCATCACGGCACCGATCTGCCCGAAGTACGCTTCCCCGAGTTCGGCCAGATCATTGACATCGACAAGCGATGCCGACAGTTTCATCAACGCGGCGTACCTGGATCGATCACCTTTCCCGTTGGTACGCTCCCCCGCCCACGCAATCGAATTGCTCGTCCGAATCGGACTGGGTTCCATTGGGCAACTCCCGTTACTGACTCTTCGCCCGCCGCCGCGACTTTTCCATCGCGTGCGGCAACAGATGTTCGCGCCCGATGCCTGCCGCGGGCTGGTCGGCAGGACATCAATCGGGCCACACATCGTCGGGTATCGCCTGACGGCGCGCAAACAGCTGAAGTGTCAAGTTTAAGGCGACGATTGATCGTTCGCTCGGCTCATAACTGAGTTCTCGATCACGAGCGTGACGGTCACGAGCGCGTCACTGCCAACACCGCGTCGACAAACGCATCCGGCCGCTCAAAGGCCGGCCAGTGTCCGCACTGCCCCAGGAGCCGAACGTCGGCGTGCGGGATGTACGAACCGATCGCCAGTGCCTGTTCGAACGGCACCATGCGATCGGATCGACCATGCACCACCGTGACGGGCATCGTCAGCTCCGCCAGCGCCGCCATGTTGCTGTGCGGGACGCTGACCGACCGACGGTCGGCCTCGCCGTGATCGGCGTGGTCGGTGCGCATCGCCTGCATCGCCGCCACCAGGTCGTCGGTCACCAGCGACTCGTCGTACCAGAGCGCCCGCAGGAACCTCCGCAGCCGGTCCTCGTCGTCCGGCGCCTCGTCGAGCTCGCCGAACAGCCGGAACACCTCCGAGGGGAACGGTGTGATCAGATACGGATCCCCGCCGGTCGACGCATGACAGGCACCGATCAACAGTGACTCGACCCGCTCCGGGTTCGCCAGTGCGAGGTCGATCGCCGTCGTCGCGCCCATCGAGCTGCCGACGATCGGCGCCTTGTCGATCCGCAGGTGATCCATCACCGCCAGCACACCCCGTACCGCGACATCGTGCACCGGCTCGTGGTACTCGACCGGACCGGTCAACCCGTAGTTGGGCAGATCGACCGCGATACAGCGAAACCGCTTCTCGAGCTGGGCGAAGACCTTGCTGTAGACCAGCGACGCGGTGCTGCCCGGCCGGGGACCCCAGGCCTGCACCATCATCAGGATCGGGCCGGCGCCGCGGTCGACGTAACCAACCTCCATCTCCGGTGTGGTGATGCTGCGCTGATAGCGCGGATCGACCAGGACATCGGACCGGACTGCCTCGACCGTCACAGTGCCGCCACCTTCGCCCCGATCTTGCGGACGTCGGACTTGATATCGCGCAGCGCTCCCGGATCGATCGCCGCGCCCTTCTCCATCTGTAACATCGCACCGCGGATATCGCGGTTGGCGTTGATTCCCACCGCGCCGACGATGCTGCTGCCGGACAGATAGAAGTAGCTCACCGAGTCGTCCGAATGGAGTCGTGTGACGATGTCTGCCGTCTCATCGATGCGACCGACGACCTGCACGTTCAGATCGTGATGATCCGACCAGTACCAAGGAACGCTGCGGAACGGTTCCGGTTCACCCATCATAGCCCCGGCGACGTAGTCACCCTGCTGCTGCGCGTTCAGCCAGGTGCCGTGACGCACCCGGCCCCCGATGAACGGATCGTCGAAGCTCGCCAGGTCACCCGCCGCGAAGACACCGGGAACCGTTGTCTCCAAACGGGCATCGACCTGCACGCCATGCCTGGTGTCGAACACCGACCGGTCGAGGTAGCCGACCGACGGGCTCTGCCCGATGGCCACCAGCACGATGTCCGCCTCGATGATGCGGCCGTCGTCCAGGGCGACACCTTGCACCTTGTCGCGCCCTTCGAATCCGGCCACCGAGACGCCGGTCATGATGTTGAGATCCGACGTCGCATAGCGGCGAGCCAGGGTGTCGGCCGCATGGGCTCCCACCGCTGCGGTCAAAGGATGGCGCGACCGGACCATCCAGGTCACATCGTTACCCAGAGTCGCTGCCGCCGAAGCAACTTCGACGGCTAACAGGCCACCGCCGATGACCGCAACCTTGGCTCGACCGCGGCGGAGCCGGTCACCCAGTGCATCGGAGTCCTCCGCCGTCCGCAGCGTGTGGATACCGGGCAGATCGGCTCCCGCCACATCCATCACGTTGGCCCGGCCACCGGTGGCGAGGAGAACCTTGTCGGCCTTGATCTCGATGCCGCTGGCGAGCCGGACGGCGCCACCGGAAGTATCGAGGGCGGTGACCGGATCGTTGAGGACGAGGTGGACGGCGAGTTCCATCCATTGGTCCCACTCGCGGATCGTGGTGATGTCGAGGGGTTTCGAACCGATCAGACATTCCTTGGACAGCGGCGGTCGCTCATAGGGCAACCGCCCCTCGTCTCCGACCAGAAAGATACGGTCGTCGAACCCCTTGTTCCGCAGTGATTCAGCGGCTTTGGCACCGGCCATACCGGCACCGACTATCACAAATGACTTCATATTCGGCATCGTCGACGACTCCTGGTGTCAGAAAAACACGCTGAGATTCTTGGCAAGAATCAGGTTCTGGTCGAGCAGGATGATGCGGTCGGCGATCTGGAAGCTGTCTCCGGCCACCCGCAACACATCGCGGCGCTCGCCGGCCCACAGATCCACCTCGGCCTCGAGGCGGTTACGGTAGACAAAGAAGTTCGACCGGATGTCGTACTCCCCCTCGACCTCGGCCCGCTGTACCCGGACGTTGGTCACGAGATGTCGGGACCGCGACGGCGGATCCTCGGCCCAGTGCATGCCCGTCTCGAGCTGCTGAATCCGCATGTCGAGTGACGTCTTGTCGTCATCGAAGTGCGCCACCTCGAGACCGTTCATGTCGTCGGCCTCATCGGTCTTACGCTGTCGGCGCAGACGATTTCGGCGGATCGGCATCCGATAATGTGCGTCGTCGGAGAAGAGTTCGAACCACGTCCGCCACTGCCAGTCGTCCAGCAGTTCGGCCTCGGCGAAGAGGAACTGCTCGATCGCGAACTGCTCTTCCATCGTGACCGGCGCCATGCCCATCGACCGGAACATCGGGGCGCTGCGCCCGCGACTGAGTTGTTCACCCGTTGTCAGCATTGATGGCTCCCTTCATGGCCGCGATCGCCCGGGCCCCGGCGGGGGCCTTCATCGAAATGGCTTCGTGCTCGGTACGTTCGGGCTCTGTCGCGGGCGCGACCGGCCACTCCTCCGACGTCATGAACTCGAGCCAGCGACGGTAGAAGCCGCGCTGCGGACCTTCGCCGAAGTAGTTGCGCAACACACGCCCCGGGTACACCGGGTCGTTGTCGGTCTCGTGCCCGTGACCCATCTGGTAGTTCCACGCCATCTTGCGGGTCTGGACACCGCGCTCGAGCATCTGCCCGATCAGGTCCCAGTTCTCACCGTCGTCGGTCTCCACCACGCCGGCGGCGCCTTCGGTGAAGGCCGCCGAGGTGCGCTGCGCCCGCTTGACCGAGTCCGGGGCGTCCTTGTCGACCACGGTCCAGGACCAGATCTCGAACTCGTTGGGTCCTTTGGGGTGCCACATACGCAGGTTCGCCGAACCGGGCAGCCCCGACAAGTTGGGGAATACCGTGAAGTTGCCGACCGTGTTGGCGCGCGCATCACCGAGCCGCTCCAACCGGTCCGAGACCTGGGATTCGTTGTAACGGCCCAGCGGATCGTCGGCGAAGCGGGTCATCCGGTCGAAGACCATCGAATAGCCGTGGCCCTGACGAGATGCGAACTCGATGCCCTTGATGTCTTTCAGGAATCCGGGGTCGAAGGTACCCAACGACGAGGCGTGGGTGATCACGGCATGGTAGCCGTCGCCGCCGAACTGCTCGGCGCCCATCTTCCAGTTGCCGTGGATCGTCCATTTGATGACGCCGGGCAGGATCTCGATCCCACCGGGCGTGCGGTCGACCCAGCTGTCGATGTAGTAGCACATGTCGCCGAGGAAGTCCTCGAGCGGCGGTGCCGTCGCATCGAACGTTGCGAACCACAAGCCCTTGTACTGCGCGACCTGGGCCACTTCGACCAAGCCCCAACGCTTCTGGTCCAGCTCGTTGAAGTACGCAGTGTCGAGGTTCGGCACGTTGATGAGCTCGCCGGACGTGTTATACGTCCAGCCGTGATAGGTGCACATGAAGTTCTTTGCGTTGCCGTCCTCGGCCCGGCAGATCTTCATTCCGCGATGGCGGCAGGCGTTCAGGAAGACCCGAACACTGTTGTCCTTCTGCCGGATCGCGAGGACGGGGTCGCCGCCCATGTATGTGTTGAAGAAGTCGCCCGGCTTCGCGATCATCGAGTCGTGGGCGATGAAGATCCACGCCCGCCCGAAGACCTGCTCGAGTTCTTTGCGGTAGATCTCGTCGTCGATGAAGATCTCCGGGCTGATCAGCCCGTCTTCCCAGTTGACCAGCTCGGTCAACCGGTCGTTGATGTCCTGTGTCATGCGAGTGCTCCGTTCAGTGGATCAGTGGTCGAGGAACGCGTTGACTATCGCCGCGAACTCGGCGGGCTGCTGTTCTTCCATGTGGTGGGCGCCGCCGCCCATGACGTGCAGAGATGAGCCGGCAACCAGATGCTTCAGTGCCAGTGCGTATTCGGGCACCGCGAACGCGTCGCTGTCTCCCCAGAGGAACAGCGTGGGCGCCTGGACCAGTGGGAGGTGGTCCGACAGGTCCTGCGGGATGCCGCGGCCGCCACCCGGACTCCAGTCTGGGCCGAGTGCGATCAGATCGTCCTGCCGGCTCAGTTCCCACCGCAGATCGAACGTCCACTGCGGGATATCGTCGCCACCGTGCCATTCGAGATCGGCCATGATGTCGAACAACTTCTCGTGCGTCGGGCCCTCATCGGCGTAATACCGGGTCCAGGCGGTCTTGCCCGCGACACCCAGCTCCGGGGTGAGCGGCACCGCGCCCGGTACGGGTTCGCTACCTGTGATGACGAGCTTGCCGACCAGATCGGGGCGCTCGGCGGCCAGCGCCAACGCGGTGGCGCCACCGATGGAATTGCAGACGAAGTCGGCCTTCTCGATCCCGATCGCGTCCAGCGCCTTGGCGATCACCTGCGCGTGGTAGCTCCAGCGGGGAGCGGTGAACGGCTCCTTGCTCGAGCGGCCGTACTGCAGCATGTCCATGAGGATCAGGCGACGGCTGTCGGCGAAGATGCCTGCGACAGTGCCGAAGTCGGTCCAGCTCGAACAGCCGGGACCGCCGCCGTGGAGGAAGACGGTCGGTGTACCGCTACCGATGTCGATGTAGTGGATGGTGTGGCCGCCGGCTTCGATCTGTTTGCCGTCGGGCTCGGCGAGTTGTATGTCACGCATGCGCTGTGCCTTTCTCGTCTCTCGGGTATGAGGTGGGGTTACTTGACCAACGGGAGGTCGTCGAGCGAGCAGGTCTTGTCCTCGGGTGCTACGTAGTCGGCCATGGTTGTCGAGTCGACGATGTTGCTCTTGACGACGTAAGTTTCGGCGGCATTGCCGTCGATGCTGTCGCGGGTGGCGGCCACGATGGTCCAACCGGTGCAGACCGGATCGGTGTCGACGGTCGCGGTGATCGTGCCGTTCTGGACAGCCTTGATAGCCGACGAGTCACCGTTGCTGCCCGTCACGACGATGCCGGTCGGATTGGTCGTCGAGTAGGCCTTCTTGCCCGCCGCGTCGAGGACCGATGCGATGCCCAGTGCAGTGGCGTCGTTGTACGCCCAGAATCCGTCGATGTTCGGATTGGCGGAGAGCATGTCCTGGGCCAGGGTGGAGGCACCGGAGCTGGTGTCCGCGGTGTTGTCCTGCTGGGCGATGATATTGAGGCCCAGACCCTTCGCAGCGTTACTGAAGCATTCGGTCATCGACACGATCGAGGGTGCCGGCGGTCCGGACATGATGGCGATGTTGCCGCCGGGCTTGGCGGTGGCGAAGAGCTGTGCGACCTGTGCGACGACGCCGCCGTCCTCACACGTCGTTGCCTCGGTCCACACGATGGACTTGACGCCGGTACCACCGGAGTTCACACCGACCACGGGGATGTCGGCCGACGCGGCACGCGAGTAGGCGCCGGCGATGGCACCTTCGTCGAGGGCCCACGCGGCGATGGCGGTGGCCGGTCGGTCGACCATGGTCTGGATGTTCGAGACCTGGGTGTCGGCCGAGAGGTTCGCGTCGTAGCTCTGCTCGTTCCAGCCGATCGACTTGGCGGCTTCGTTGACGGCGTCGGCGGTGAACTTGCCACCCTCCTGCGCCATCGTGGGCGACGAAAAGCCGAGGAACGTGTCCGAGCTCGATCCGCTGTCACCGCAGGCGGTGGTGGCCGCGGCGATGACGCCGACGGCGGCGATTGCCATCGCGATCTGTGATCCCTTGTAACGCATGATGTCTTGATTTCCTTTCGAGGGCGGGCTGTGGAGAGTGGCGCTGGGGTTCAGCTGCGGAACTTGTCGATGACACAGCGCTGTGTCGCGGCAACAAAGATGGTGTCGTCCTGTACGCGGACGGGGTAGGTGCCGACCGGATCGGCGGCCGGAGCGGTCAATGCCTCTCCCGTGCGGACCGAGAAGGTGGCGTAGTGCAGTTCGCATTCGATCTTGTCGCCGTCGAGATACCCATCCGACAGGGAATATTCGGCGTGCGAGCAGGTGTCGTCGATGGCGAAGTACTCACCGTCGATGTTGAACAGGGCGATCGGCGGGCAGGTGCCGACCTTGACGCCTTCACCGGGGACCAGTTCGTCGGTGGCGCAGACCATCACCCAGGTGTCGGTGGAGATGTCAGACACCGGCGGCCTCTTTCGGTCCGGCGGCGGCTGCCGCGGAGGACTTTCTGCGCAGCCGGCTACGCATCGCCGACGACCGCGCAACACCCAGGCCCACCGCGAGGATGAGCAAGGCGCCGTTGACGGCCTGGCGCCAGAAGCTCGAGATGTCCGCGATGGTCATGGCGTTCTGGACCACTCCGAGGAACAGGACACCGACGACGGTCCCCCAGATGCCACCCTTACCGCCGCTGAATGAGGTGCCACCGATCAGAACTGCGGCGAGAACACCGTTCAACAGTGCGGGGTCGATCTGCGGTGACGCACCGGTGAGGCGTCCGACCTGGATGATCGAGGCGACACCAGCGGCCAGCCCGGCCAGGGTGTAGACGATCGCGGTCGTGTTGCGAACGTTGATGCCGTTCAGTCGGGCTGCCTCGACGTTGCTGCCGATGGCGAACACGGACCGTCCGAACCTGGTGTAGCCCAGCACGCCGATGGCCAGCAGCACGAGCAGGATGTCGAAGATCAAGATGATCGGGATCTCGCCGATCTTGCCGGTGGCGAAGGTGTTGATCGACGAGAACGCCGGAATGTCGAAGACGTTGACGGTGGCGCCGTCGTTGGAGAGGAGGGCGACGCTGGCGGCGATCGACGCCATACCGAGCGTGACGACGAGGAAGGAGATCCCGGCACGGGATATCAAGATCCCGTTAATGATTCCCATCAGCGCACCCACGGCCATAGCACCGAGGATGCAGATGAGGGCGGGCACTCCGCCCTGGAGCATGAGGCCGAAGATCATTCCGGCTGCCGCCGTCATCGAGATGATCGACAGGTCGATGCCACCGGCGATCACGACGAACGTCGAACCGATGGCGAGCACCAGGGCAACGCTGTTGGCGCCGACGATGTTCATCATGTTCGACCAGGTCATGAAACTCGGCTGACTGATCGCCGCGATGATCATGAGCACCACCAGTGCGACGACGACGCCGCCACTGTCACCAAAGCGTGGGCGCGGTAGTTTCCGGGCGGCCGAGGCCGGTTCGGGCAACGGTGTCGGGGGCCTGTCGAGGGTTGCGGTCATGGGGAACTCCTGGAATGTCGTTCGGGCTGTTGTAGAAAGAGATTCGTGCTCGGCTTCAGGCCGTGGCCAGCACCTCGGTGGTGGCCGTGTGTCCGGTGACCATGGCATGGTTGATGGTTTCTTCGTTGACGTCGGCGCCGGTGAATTCGGCGACCACCCGGCCGCCGTACATCGTGATGACGCGGTCGCACATCCCGCACAGTTCATTGAGTTCGGACGAGATGAAGAGCACTGCGGCGCCGCGGGCGGCCTGCTCGCGAAGCAACGTGTAGATCGCGCTTTTGGCGCCCACGTCGATGCCGCGGGTGGGTTCGCTCATCACGTAGACCGGCAGGTTCAGTTCGAACAACCTGCCGATAGTCACCTTCTGCTGGTTACCCCCGGAGAGCTGGGAGATCGGGAGCTGGGTGGACGCTGTGCGGATGTCGTAGCGCGCCACCGTATCGACGACCCGTCGCCGCTCGAAGCCGATACGCCGCAGGCCGTAACGGAACATGTCGTTCTTCCAGGCCAGGGCGAGGTTCTCGGCGACTGATCGGCCCAGCATCAGTGCCATCGCCTTGCGGTCTTCGGGGACGAATCCCAGTCCGCCCTTGAGAATCCGGTCGGGACGGCCGAGCGGTACCGATGTGCCCGCCACCTTGACGGTGCCCTCTGCGTCGACGGCACCTGCCAGAGCGTGTCCGAGGATCTCCTTGCCCGATCCGGAAAGACCGGCGACACCGACGATTTCGCCCTTGCCGATCGTCAGGTCTACGGTCTCGAGGCCGTTGCCGGGCGCGCGCAGACCGGACACTTCGAGGACGGCGTTCGTGAGGTCGGGGGTGTCCGTGCGACCGCCGTAGTAATCGCCGAGCTCGCGGCCCACCATCAGGCGTACCAGTTCGGCCTCGTTGGTCTGCGCGATCGGTCGGGTGGCCACGATGTGCCCGTCTCGCAGGACGGCGGCGGTGTCGGCGGCTTGAAAGATCTCGTTCATGCGGTGGGTGATCATCACCACGGCGGTGCCCATCGCCCGCCGGACCTCGACCAGATCGAGCAGTCGGGCGGCGGCCTTCTCTGACAGCGAACTCGTTGCTTCGTCGAGGATCAACACGTCGGGGTCGGTGGCCAGCGCACGGGCGATCTCCACCTGCTGCTGCGTCTCGAGCGAGAGGTCACCGACCCGCGCCTGGGGGTCGATCGACATCCCGTACGCCTCGAGGACCTCGCTCGCCGACGCGCGGACCTTGCGCCACGACACCATCGTCCCGAGGACCCGCGGCAGCCTCCCCATGTAGATGTTCTCGGCGACCGTCAGATCTGTTGCCAGGGTGAGTTCTTGGCTGATCAGTGCGATGCCATGAGATCTGGCGATCTTGGCGTTGGGAATGGTGAGTTCCCGGCCGTGCACCATGATCGTGCCCGTATCGGGGGCGAGGATGCCTCCCATGATCTTCGCGATGGTCGACTTACCCGAACCATTTTCACCGGTGAGGGCCGTCACCGTTCCCGAATGGAAACGAACATCGACATTCTGCAGCGCGATCGCTGCGCCGAAACTCTTTGCAATTCCGTGCATCTGCAGAGCGGGAACAAGTGCGCCCTGGTCATCTCCGGTGGTCATAGCGCTGAAGTCAACCAGTGCCGGACCTGCGACAACATACCCCTGCAGTGGCAAATATCGATATACCTCATTCGAGGCAGGGCACCGATAATAGGGTCTTAGTTGTGCGGCTATTTGCCGTGAGATTACGAGTTTGTTTCCCGCGTTACGTCGCCGGAACTATTATCACTCAGGAGCTCACAAGTGCGGCATGAGCCATCTGAGCGAGCAACGCAGACTGACGAGCGGCGTCGAGTTCGGGCAGTCGGGGTGATGAGTTGATCAGTCCGAACACTGCTTGAACCCGGGTCTGGGCCTCTTCGCGCGGCATCGGATCGGCCAGACGCACGAGCACGTCGGTCCACAACTCGACGTACTTGCGCTGCAACCGACGGACCTCGCGCCTGGCTTCGGGTGTGAGCGACGACATGTCCCGATCCTGGACCGTGATCAGTTCGGGCTCGGTCGTGGCGAAGCGCACGTGGAACTCGATCAGTCCTGCCAGCGCGGTCTCGTCGTCGTCCGACAGCCTCAGCACATCCTGCCCGCCACCGAACAGACGTTGGGAGATGTCGACGAGCATCTCTTCGAGAACTGCGTCCTTACCCGAGAAATGCCGGTACATGGCCGGTCCGCTGATGCCGACCGCGGCGCCGATGTCCTCCAGCCGGACGCCCGCGAATCCACGTTCGGCCATCAACCTCGCGGCGGCCGCCAGCAACTCCCGTCGCCGAGCAGCCTTCGCCTGGCCACGACGGGTCACCGGCGAGGCAGCAGTTGGTTCTTGGGTGGTCATGAGGTTGGCACCCGGAACTTGCTGAGCGTGAGAGCGATTGCGCTCCAGTCCAGATGCTCGATCGCAATGGCGTTCATGAGCGCCTCGGCAGCGTCCACGTCGAAATCGGCGCTCAAATCGATCCCGTTCAGGCCGAGCAAGAGCCAGGCCGCAGCCCACGCAGTTCGCTTGTTTCCGTCGACCAGTGGGCGATTCAGGCACAGCGAGTGCATCAACGCGGCCGCCTTGTCAACATCCGCCGGATAGGCATCGATCCCGAAAACACTGGTCTGTGGACGCGCTATTGCGGCGGCCAGCAGACCCTCATCGCCCACAACGACGGTGAAGCCGCAGGCTACCGACCCGACGGTGAGAACTTCATCCCGCGTGGGGAAGAGTGTCATGCCAGGCGCCGATTCAACTCCGCCGATTTCTGGGCAATACTCTTGGCCAATTCCGCAACTCGTGCTTTACGCGCACTCGCCGCTTCTACAGCTGCGGCATGCACAAACGGTTTGAGCGCGACTCCCTCGCGAGCGGCGGCCACCCGTAGCGCTTCCATTTCCTGATCAGTGAAGCTGATGTTGAGAGACGCCATCGGTGACCTCCTGGACTCGCCGGCACCGCTCATGGTACCAAGATCGGCACCGTGACGCTCGCGAGTTATCGATGCAGCGCCCGCTTGGCCAACCAGTTGCCCAGCAACTGACCGAGCTGCACCAGGACGATCAGCATGGCGATGACGACGACCGTCAGTTTCCAGTTGAATTGCTGGTAGCCGTACTGCTGGGCGAAATCGCCGAGTCCGCCGCCGCCGACGTACCCCGCCATCGCGGACATGTCGACGATCGCCACGAAGACGAAGGCGTAACCCAGGATCAGCGGCGGCAGTCCTTCCGGGATCACCACGGTCAGCAGGGTGCGGGTGCGGCTGGTGCCCATGGCCCGGGCGGCTTCGACCACTCCGGGGTCCACGGCGATCAGGTTCTGCTCCACCACCCGACCGATCACGAACACCGCCATGACCGTCACCGGGAAAATCGCTGCCTCGGTGCCGATCCGGGTGCCCATCACCTCCTTCGTCAACGGCGCCATGGCCGTGATGAAGATGATGAACGGGATGGGCCGCACGATGTTCACGGCGATGTTCAGCGTGTGATAAACCGCCGCGTTCGCGAGCAGGTTGCCCGGCCTGGTGGCGTACAGCAGGCCACCGAGACCGAGACCGATCACGCCGCCGATCACAAGCGTGAAGCCGACCAGCTGGAAGGTCTGGATCACCGCCTCCCACAGGATCGGGCGCAGCTCCGGGGTGATGATGTCTCCGAGGAACATGCTCACACCTCCCCTGTAACAGTGTGTCCGGCCAGTTGGTGTTCGGTCACGGTCGTCACGGTGCGCAGCCGCTCGATGACGCGGTCGACGTCGGCGGCGGTTCCCTGCACCGCGAAGGTCAGGGACCCGATAGGCCGCCTCGCCAATTCGGTGATACCACCGAAAATCACCGAGGCGTCGACGCCCGGCACGGCGAAGTACGCCGTCACATCTCCCGCAGCAGCGTCGAATTCGCGAATCGCCACAGTCAGTAGCCGCCCTCGGTGGCGACTGCGAAGGCGTTCGAGGACGGCGTCGGTCGGCACGTCGCCGATCGCCGAACGGACCAGGCGCCTGGTGATCGGCGACGATGGCGAGGAGAAGACGTCGTACACCGCCCCGTGCTCGGCCAGGGTGCCGGAATCGAGCACCGCCACGTGGTCGCAGATTTCACGCACCACATCCATCTCGTGCGTGATCACCACGATGGTCGTACCGAATTCACGGTTCACCCGGCGGAGCAATCCGAGGATCTCCGTGGTGGTGTCCGGGTCGAGCGCGCTGGTCGCCTCGTCGGCGAGCAGGATCTTCGGGTTGGTCGCCAGCGCGCGGGCGATACCCACCCGCTGCTTCTGTCCGCCGGACAGTTGCTGCGGGTACTGCTTCGACTTGTCCCCAATCCCAACGAATTCGAGCAATTTGGCCACTCGTTGCGCCCGCTCGGTCCGCGGGACACCCGCGACCTTCAGCGGGTATTCGACATTGCCGGCAACGGTGCGCGAGCCGAACAGGTTGAACTGCTGGAAAATCATGCCGATCTCACCGCGAACCCGTCGCAGCTGCCGCTCCCCAGCCCGGCTGATGTCCTCTCCGTCGATGAGCACCTGCCCCTCGTCGACGGTCTCGAGGCCATTGATCAGCCGGACCAATGTGCTCTTACCTGCACCCGAGTACCCGATGACACCGGCAATGGTGCCGGCTCCCACCTCGAGCGTGACGTTGTCGACCGCGATGAGTTCCTTGCCTTTTCGGCTACGAAACTTCTTGGTGACCCCGCGCAGGGCTATCGCCGGCGCGTCGACCAGTGTCTTCTCAGGCACCGCTGGTGTCGACCTGAGCTTCGAGTTCCTTGGT
Organism: Williamsia sp. 1138; assembly: GCF_002095435.2. Lineage (GTDB taxonomy): Bacteria > Actinomycetota > Actinomycetes > Mycobacteriales > Mycobacteriaceae > Williamsia. The sequence continues at coordinate 251,043 of NZ_MJEJ02000052.1, read as the reverse complement.
CAGCTCCTGGAGTTCGGTCGGCGGGTTCGTCTTGAAGACCCCGCTGTCTCCGAGATCCTTCTTGGCAGCGGCCTCGACCTCAGGATCGTGATAGATCTCGGTGAGCTTGAGATAGTCGGCGTTGTTCTTGTCTTTGTCCTGTGCCACAAATGCGTTGATGTATGGCTTCGCGATGTCGCTGTTGGGGTCGTCCTGGGCGATCACCTTGTCGGCACCGAGGTTGGCCGAGGTCGCGTAGTTGTTGTTGACGATCGCGGCATCGACCGAGTCGAGGCTCTGCGCGGTCTGGCCCGCGTCGACCGCGGTGACCTTGACCTTCGACGCGCCTTCGTCGATGTCGGCGAGGGTCGAGAACGCGTTGCCGCCGTTCTTCAGCGAGATGAGGCCGGCCTGCTGCAGGACCAGGAGTCCACGGGCCTGATTGGTCGGGTCGTTCGGGATCACGACGCTTCCACCCTGCGGGATCTCGTCGACCGAGGCGTGCTTGGTCGAGTAGAGAGGCAGTGGGTAGACGGCCGTGGCGCCGATGGGTACCAGGTTCTGATTGTTCTTGGCGTTGTAGGTCGCGAGGTAGAGCAAGTGCTGGAACTCATTGAGCTGCAACTCGCCCTCGGCAAGGGCCGGGTTCGGCTGGTTGTAGTCGGTGAAGTTCACGAGTTCGACGTCGATGCCCTCGCCAGAGGCCTTCTCCTTGAACACGTTCCAGTAGCTCTCGCTGGCGTCGGCGACGCCGATCTTGACGGTGTCCGAATCGTCACTGCCACAGGCCGCCACCCCCAGTGCGAACAGCGGCACCACCAGCAGGAGGGCAAGTCTCTTCAGTCGCATGACACCCGTCACCTTTCGTTTCACGGGCCGGATCGACTCCGGCGCCTGGAAACTGTAACGACTACCTCCAGCGATCCCTGACCCGCGCAGTTGCTCCCCATCGCTACCAAAGACGTTGACCTGGAGCAATATCGGCGTGTCGAATTAGAATCCCGCAGATTCTAGGGAATGTCCCTGGCGCGCCTTTGTCAGGCGCCGACCGGGCCCTCCCGACCGCTCACCGTGCCCTACCGACCACTCACCGTGCCCTACCGACCGCTCACCGTGCCGTAACGACCACTCACCGTGCTTTACCGGCGATGCAGCGGCCAGAAGCGTTGAGTGCCAGTGCAACACCCAATCGGACAGGCACGATCGACGATCGGATGGGCACGGTCGGCGGCGTTATCGGCACGGTCGGCGTCCAGAAGAGCACGGTCGGCGGCGTTATCGGCACGGTCGACGAGAGCTACCAGGCGTAGATGACGCTGCTACGCAGCACGATGTCCTGCACCGATCGCCGTCGGCGGTCGACGGCGACCCAAGCGAGCCCGATCGGGAAAAATGCGTAGAAGAGCGCGCGGACCAGGCAGCGCGAGGGCCCGATCCGTTTGCCGTTGCGGCTCACCACTTCCAGACCCATGGCAACCGAACCCACGGTGCGTCCCGAGACCGCCCAACAGCCGGCGAGATAGAGGATCGCGGTGGTGTAACCCACCACACCCGTGAAGAGGATGCCCGGACTCGGCGGAGAGAACGAGCCCGAGTTGAACAGCAGCGACAGGAGCAGCAGGCCCAGGTACATCGCTCCGAGGATCACGGCGACGGCGGCCACGTCGACCGCAGCTGCGACGCCGCGGCTGACGATTCCCGCGGACCGGCTTTCGAGATCGTCGCTGCTGGTGTGCGGCGGCTGTGGGGCCAGTTCACTCATGGGTGTCCAACGGGGTGTGTCCACGATCGCGGCGGTGCACGTCGACCACGACCTCGGTGACCGACGTTGCGGTGTTCGGCGCGGCGGCGGCCGCCGGGACGGTCCCGTTCAGACCGGGCCTGCCGCGGGGCGGTGGGACCGACCGGCCGAGCAGCCGTCCGAACACCCCGGCAACCACATCGTCCGCGCGGGCCCCCTGCGTGCGAACGTCGTCGAGCACGCCCGTCGTCAGGGTGGTGGTCGACTCTCGGACGATCGCCTGGAGGTCCACACCGTCGATGATCTCGTTGGCCAGACCGATCAGGTCGACACGACCGATCACCGCCTCGATGTCGATCTTCGCGGCGATCGCGTCGAGGTCCACACCGCTGACGGCCCGGTTCAGGTCCACGGTCTCGATGACGGCGTCCAGGTCTACCCGGTTCAGGATGGCGTCGATGTCGATCCGTGCGGCGATGGTGTCCAGATCGATCACGGTGGCGATCTCATTGATGTCCACGTGGCGTTTGACGAGTTCGGTGAGATCGACTTCGACGACGAGGGCTTCGATCACCTCCCGGATGATGACCTTGAGAGCAGCGCGGGTCAGTTCCAGGGCGCCGGCGAGGGCCTGCTCCCCCAACGCGATCGCTTCTGCCGTCGTCCGTGTCAGAACCGGGCCGACGACCGGGATACGGGAGGCAAATGAGTACGCCGATCCGGCTCGTCGAGCCAGGCCGGACCCCAATGTTCCGCCGGTGACCATGCGCGTGCGGTTCCTTCACTCGCCTACCAGTAAGACTCAGAACATTACTCGCCAAACCCTGAACTACACCGGACATGGCAAAGGGCGCCGGTTCGAGTGAACCGACGCCCTTCGACGAGCGAACGTGTGGCGGGAAGCCTTACAGGTTCTTGTAGATCTCGCGCGCGAGATCGGCGGTCTCGGACGGCGTCTTGCCGACCTTCACGCCTGCGGCCTCGAGTGCGTCCTTCTTGGCCTGAGCGGTGCCCGAGCTGCCCGAGACGATGGCGCCGGCGTGGCCCATGGTCTTGCCCTCGGGAGCGGTGAAGCCGGCGACGTAGCCGACGACCGGCTTGGTGACGTTGGCCTTGATGTAGTCGGCCGCGCGCTCTTCTGCGTCACCGCCGATTTCACCGATCATCACGATGACCTTGGTGTCGGGGTCCTGCTCGAACGCCTCGATGGCGTCGATGTGGGTGGTTCCGATGACCGGGTCGCCGCCGATGCCGATGGCGGTCGAGAAGCCGATGTCACGAAGCTCGTACATCATCTGGTAGGTCAGGGTGCCCGACTTTGAGACCAGGCCGATGCCGCCGGTGCCGGCGATGTTGGCCGGGGTGATGCCGACGAGCGACTCACCGGGGGTGATGATGCCGGGGCAGTTCGGCCCGATGATCCGGGTCTTCTTGCCCTTGGACTCGTTGTAGGCCCACGCGTATGCGCTGTCCTGCACCGGGATGCCCTCGGTGATGACGACGAGCAGACCGATCTCGGCGTCGATGGCCTCGATGATCGCGTCCTTGGCGAACTTCGGCGGCACGAAAGCGATCGACACGTCTGCGCCGGTCTCCTTGATGGCCTCGGCGACGGTACCGAACACGGGCAGCTCGACGCCGCCGTCATGGCTGACGGTGGTGCCGGCCTTGCGGGCGTTGACACCGCCGACGACCTGAGTGCCTGCCTTGAGCATCAGTGCGGTGTGCTTGGTGCCTTCACCGCCGGTGATGCCCTGAACGATGACCTTGGAATCTTTGTTCAGAAAAATCGACATTGATCTGTTGCTCCTACTTGCTCGCCAGTTCGGCGGCCTTGTCGGCGCCACTGTCCATGGTCTCGGCGAGCGTCACCAGAGGATGATTCGCGTCGGCGAGGATCTTGCGGCCTTCTTCGACCTTGTTGCCGTCGAGGCGAACAACGAGGGGCTTGTTGGCGTCGTCGCCGAGCTTCTTCAGTGCGCCGACGATGCCGTTGGCGACCGCGTCACACGCGGTGATGCCACCGAAGACGTTCACGAACACGCTCTTGACCTGCTCGTCGCCGAGGATGACGTCGAGACCCGCGGCCATGACCTCGGCCGAGGCACCGCCACCGATGTCGAGGAAGTTGGCAGGCTTGACGCCCTTGTGCTTCTCGCCTGCGTACGCGACGACGTCGAGTGTCGACATGACGAGCCCGGCACCGTTACCGATGATGCCGACCTGACCGTCGAGCTTGACGTAGTTGAGGTCGTTCTCTTTCGCCTTGAGCTCGAGGGGATCGGTTGCGTCCTTGTCCTCGAACTCGGCGTGGCCCGGCTGGCGGAAATCAGCGTTGGCGTCGAGGGTGACCTTGCCGTCGAGGGCGAGGATCTCATCGGTCGGCGTGCGCACGAGGGGGTTGACCTCGACGAGGAGTGCGTCTTCGTTGATGAAGACCTCCCACAATTTCTGAATGGTGTTGGCCGCGGCGTCGAGGACCTCGGCGGGCAGCTTGCCTGCTTCGGCGATCTCACGCGCGAAGGCGAGGTCGACACCCTTGACGGCGTCCACGGGGATCCTGGCGAGCGCGTCGGGATTCTCCTCGGCGGTGACCTCGATCTCGACGCCACCCTCCACCGAGCACATGGCCAGGTAAGTGCGGTTGGTGCGGTCGAGCAGGAAGGAGATGTAGTACTCCTCGGCGATGTCACTCGCCTCTGCGACCAGCAGTTTCTTGACGACATGGCCCTTGATGTCGAGGCCGAGGATCGACTCGGCGTTCGCGACGGCCTCGTCGACGTTCTTGGAGTATTTGACGCCGCCGGCCTTGCCGCGGCCACCGACCTTCACCTGCGCCTTGACCATCACGGGCTTGCCGATTTCTTCGGCGATCTGCCGTGCGCCATCGACGGTGTCGGTGACACGGCCGGCCGAGGTCGGCACCTCATGCTTGGCGAAGAGCTCCTTCGCCTGGTATTCGAAGAGATCCATTCAGCTCACCATCTCGTAGATTTGCCCGCAGTTGGTGTTGCGGGCCGAAGTGACTGTAACGCCGCGAGAAACAGCGCTTATCACTGCTCCCGCAGCTTGTGCTACAGATCACTGACACGGACCCACTCACCGGTAGCTCACGCTCCGAGGGTCATGCCCGGTGAGGTGACCTGGGAACCAGCAACGGACAAAGCGTACGCAACCGAGTGATCCACCTCACAACGAGCACCCCAATTACCGCGTCCGGTTGCGCCCGTCGCAATCATTTCGTTACCGTCGCTGAGTCAGTAAGGTCACGGATCCATCACACCGGATTTGTGCACACGCGCCGATGCATACGCGCCGGCCGTCAGATCGCAGTTAGAAAGGCCCAATCTGTTGTCAGCTCGTGGAACGATCTCCGGTGGCGGCGCGCCAGCGCTCCCGTCGGCCCGAACCCTCGATGAGCTGCCGGCAGTCATGCGACACGACGAGATCACCTCGATCATTCCCGTCGAAGACTTCGGTCTCGAGGAGTACGCCGACGGGCCGCTCTCCGAATGGCGCAACGAGTCCCTGAGCACCGGCGGACGCCGCCGTGCCGACCGCTCCGGTGCTCGCCGCTTCGATCGCGACGCGTACGACCAGCCGCGACCGGCCGAGATCACCCAAGACATCGTCGTCGCCGAGATCGAGTTCGACGAGTACGCCCACGAGCACCCCTTCCAGATCCATGGCGCCGAGTACGACGACTTCGACGCGGAGTCCAAGGACTCGCTGTGGACGCCGCAGAAGCAACAATCCCCCCGTCGCGGTTCCGGCAAACATCGCATTGCAGCGCCGCCGCAGGCCCTCAAGGGTCGCGCCGCACTGCTCGCAGTCGCCGCGGGTGCCGCGGTCGCCGCGGCAACTGGTAGCTTCGCCCAGCCGGCCGACGACAACGCGCAGTCCGCGACTCCGACTCCCGTGGCCGTCACCAACGGTGACACCCAAGGTCCGGCAGCCGGTATCGCAGGCGCGCCCGCACCGGCCAACATGGACACCTTTACGAGCCAGCTCGCCGAGGGCCAGGAGATCGCCGAGGCGAAAGCTCAGGCGGACGCCGCGGCTCGCATCCCGCTGTTCGTCTCGCCGATCGCGCCCGGCGCGTACACCTTCACGTCCACGTATGCGAACCGCTGGGGCTCGTTCCATGGCGGCATCGACATGGCCGCACCTCTGGGAACTCCCATCCACGCCGCCACCGACGGCGAAGTGATCGACGCCGGGCCGGCATCGGGATACGGCAACTGGGTGCAGATCAAGTCCGACGACGGCACCGTCACCATGTACGGCCACATGGCCTCCAGCGGCGTTCTGGTCACCAAGGGCCAGAAGGTCACCGCAGGCCAGATCATCGCACTCGTCGGCAGCGAAGGCTTTTCCACCGGCCCGCACCTGCACTTCGAGGTCTGGAAGAACGGCACGATGAAAATCGATCCCGCTCCCTGGCTCGCCGCGCACGGCATCAGTCTCGCCTCCTACACCGGCAGCTGACTCCCCCGCTCTCCTCACAAACCCACCCGCTGCAGGCAAAACCAGTTGCTGCGGCGGGTGGTTTTGCCTGGAACGGGTGGGTTTGTGGCTGTACCCCCCGCTAGAGTTTCTCGACGGGTAGCCCGCCAAGGGACATGAGGGTGATCCGCCCGGCGCTGCCGAAGTCGAACATCACCCGCTCGGTCGGTCCGGAACCTTCTTTGCCGACGACCTTGCCCATGCCGTACTTGGGGTGGGTGACCCTGTCCCCCACCTCGACATGTATCTGTTTGTTGCGCCCCCGCGTCGGCGATCCGAATGACTCCTGACGACGTGATCCGCCGCCATACGACCGCTGTTCACCGAAGCCGCCACCGCCGAAGCCGCGGCCGTTGTCGCCATAGTCGCGGCTGCCGTCACTGGATCGACGACCCATGCTGCGCTTCGGTTCGGTACGACGCCAGTCGATGAGGTGTTGCGGAATCTCTTGCAGGAAACGGGATTCCGGGTTCTGCATCGGCGTACCCCACGCCGAACGGACCATCGCCCGGCTCAGGTACAGCCGCTTACGCGCCCGGGTGATCCCGACGTACGCGAGACGGCGTTCCTCCGACAGCTCAGCCGGATCACCCAACGCGCGCATGTGCGGGAATTGTCCGTCCTCCCAACCGGTCACGAACACCACCGGGAACTCGAGGCCCTTCGCCGTGTGCAGCGTCATCAAGGTGACGACGCCGTCCTCGTCGTCCGGAACTTGATCGGCGTCGGCGACGAGTGCGACCCGCTCCAGAAATGCTGCGAGAGAACCCGGGTCGGGTTCACCTTCATCTGCAGCCAGGCCATCCTCATCCAGCTGCGTCTCCGGTGGCTCGGCAGCAGCCGCTTCTGCACTGAATTCCCTTGCCACCGAGATGAGTTCGTTGATGTTGTCGAGCCTGGCCCCGTCTTGCGGGTCAGACGAACCCTCCAGTTCGTAGCGGTATCCGGTGCGCTCGGCGATCGCCTCCACCAGTTCACCGATGTCGCCCGCCTCACTACCCGCATCCACCGAAGCGACGTCGGCGTCCGACGAGCCCGCCGCACCGAAGCTCGACAGGAAGTCGTTACGCAGACCTTCGATGAGCTCGACGAAGCTCGAGATCTGCTTGACGGCACGGGTTCCCAGCAGTGGAACCTTGCCCTCGGCGCCGTCGATCAGTGCCTGGTAGAAACTCGTCCCGGTGTTCTCCGAATGCACCGCCACGCACGCCTCGGCCCGGTCGCCGATACCGCGGCGGGGGGTGTTCAGGATGCGACGCAGACTCACGGTGTCGTCCGGGTTGGCAACCGCCCGCAGGTAGGCGACGATATCGCGGACTTCTTTGCGCTCGTAGAACCGCACCCCACCGACGACCTTGTAAGGAATGCCGAGCCGGATGAACACCTCTTCGAGAGCACGTGAAGCCGTGTTGGTACGGTAGAACGCCGCGATCTCCGAGTACTTGAACTCCCCTGTGTCCGAAAGGGAATCGATCTCTCGCGCGATGAACTGCGCCTCATCGTGCTCGTTGTCTGCGACGTACCCGACGATCAGCTCCCCGTCGCCGCTGTCGGTCCACAGCTTCTTCTCCCGACGCCCCGCGTTGCGGGAGATCACCGCATTGGCAGCCGACAAGATGGTCTGGGTCGAGCGGTAGTTCTGTTCGAGCAGGATGGTCTCGGTGTCTGGGAAGTCGCGTTCGAACTCCTCGATGTTTCGGATGGTGGCGCCGCGGAACGCGTAGATGGACTGATCCGCGTCGCCGACCACACAGAGCTCCGACGGGCTGACGTTCCCGACGCCCCCGGTGCCGACGAGTTCACGCACCAGGATGTACTGGGCGTGGTTGGTGTCCTGATACTCGTCGACCAGCACGTGCCGGAATCGCCGGCGGTAGTACTCCGCGACCTCGGGAAACGCCTGGAGCAGTCCGACGGTCTCGCCGATCAGGTCGTCGAAGTCGAAAGCGTTCGCCGATCGCAACCGCTGCTGGTAGTGCCGATAGATCTGCGCGATGGTCACCAGCGCGGGTTCGGCCTTTTCCTCCGCGTCCGCGAGCGCGGCGTCTGGATCGATGAGTTCGTTCTTGTAGTTCGAGATCGCGATCCCGACACCACGAGGACTGAACTTCTTGGGGTCCAGATCCAGGTCGCGCACGATCATCGACAACAGGCGCTTCGAATCGTCGGCGTCGTAGATCGAGAAATTGGAGTTCATCCCGGCCAGCAAGGTCGCCTGCGCGCGGAGGATGCGGACGCAGGTGGAGTGGAACGTGCTGACCCACATGCGATGCGCGCGCGGGCCGACCAGATCCGCGACCCGTTCTCGCATCTCGGCTGCGGCCTTGTTGGTGAAGGTGATGGCCAGCACCTGACCGGGCGTGACATCCCGCTCGGCGAGCAGGTACGCGATTCGGCGGGTCAGCACCGCGGTCTTGCCCGAACCGGCACCGGCCACGATCAGCAGCGGTGATCCCGAATGCAGGACGGCCGCCCGTTGCTGAGGATTGAGGCCGTCGAGGAGTTCGCGAGCACGACTCGACTCGGACTGGGGAGTGTCCTGCAGGTTTCCAGTGGCCATACCCGGTAGCGCGGGGTGCGGAGCAGTGCTTTTCATCGTGGTCCAAAGTTACCCGCTGACCCCGACAGTTCCGCCATCACGGCGCGAACCGGGCATTGGGTAACATCAGCGCCACTTCAACCTGGGGGCTGACAATGAAGAGCAAGGCTTTACCCGGTGCACTACTCGGGGCCGCCATCGTGGCCCTGGTCGCGGTACTCGTGCTCATCTTCTTGCCACGAAGCGCCGACGGGACGGCCACCGCGCCCGCCGCTGTCCTGGCCTACAAGTCGCTCACCGAGGTCGCGACCACCTTCGCCGATCAGCCGGGCGCCAAGTACACCGGTTCGGTCACCGCAGGCGAGATGAAGATCAACCTCACCGACGTCGAGGTCTCGGCCAGCGGCGATCTGCAAGGCCAGATCAAGGTCGGAGGCGAGTCCGCCGAGATCATCGGCGTCAACGGCCTGACGTACGCCAAGGGTTCGGCCAGCTTCTGGAAGAGCCAGCTCGAGAAGCCCAAGATGAACTATGAGGCCGTCGCGAGCGGCTGGGCCAAACTCGATCCGGCGACCTTTCCGAACCTGGGTTGGCTACTGGCTCCACCCAACCTCGCCTTCGCACTGTCCAACGACGAAGAGGCGGTGGATCTCGAATCCAAGGGGCAGCCGGTCGGACTGGTCGGCACCCCTGACGGCCGTTTCCTGCCCGCAGGACTGCCCGATGTGACCGTCGAAGGCGACAGTTTCGTCTCCGGCGGCTCCATGCGTGCCACCACCGGACCGGACAAGAACCTGACCACGGTGAAAGGCCCGATCACCCAGACCGGTGGTGACCGGGTCGAGGTCGACGTCGCGGTGACGCCCATCGGGCCCAACGAGATCGGACGACTGTACGACCGGATCGACGCCCAGGCCCAGACCCTCGCGCACATCCCCGCGCCGTATCTGAGTCCGAACTTCGACGCCAGCGGATTCCGGCTCACGGTGTCTCCGTGTTCTCCGCCGGTGTGCGAGTACATCGTCACCTACGTCGCGCGGACGTCCAACGCGACGCAACCCGGGTCCATCACGGTGGTCGGTGACATGACACTCACCCTCAATGACCGCCCCGTCGGCGGCACGTGCACGCGTACCGTCACGGTGCCGCTCAACGGCCAGGCCGAGACGCGCTGCCCGTTCACCGTCCCCAATGAGGACGGCACCCTCAAAGGCGATGTGGCCTACGTCTTCACCGCGTATGTCGATCAGGACCCCACTGTGCTGACCAGGGCCCTGGCCGCCAACGAGCAGATCTCCACCGCCGAGGCACAGGGCACCTGGACCCCGACCGGATTCAAGGGCGACGTGGCTGCCAGGGACTACAACCTGCAGGTGACCGGCGCACCGTCGACCTACACCTACGTCGTGAACGACGCGGCCTTCGACGGACGCGCTCCCGACGGCACCCTGCTGATGACGTTCGGTCCCGGCTACTCGGCCAACGTCGGCAGTGATGGCTCGCTCGACACCGGATGGGCGGGCACGGACGCCCTCGTCGACACCGCCACAGCACAGATCAAGGCGGCCCGGTCCACCCCGGTGCGCTGGGTCTTCGCCGAACAGGATGCCGCGGATGCGACGAAGAAGACACTCGACGACAACGGAGTACGGGGTATCGAGATCGTGGTGGTACCTCCGGCCGCGTGATTCAGGGCGACCGGACGACCTCGCCGACCCGCGCCGCACCCAGGTGCAGTTCCACGCCCGGCGTCAACGGCCGCACCTGCAGCGCGGTACCGGAACCCTGGAGTTGGACATAGACCGAATGCAGGCCGGCCCGAACGGGAACGGTCACCGGATCGCCACCTGCGAGGCCGATCTGCACTTGCCCGTCGGTGTTGGCGCAATAGGGCAACGCCACCGTCCACAACCAGTCGAGCAACGGCCCGTCCAGATCGATCGCCGCCGGACCGGTGACCTCCGGATCGTCGCAGGCACCGGCGCCGGCCTCGGTGGCACGTCGCGGGGTGACCTCGGCCGGAGTCAGATGCCCGCTGTCGTCGAGGACCTGGAGTTTGTCGGTCCACCGGCCGAACTCGGGCCGATCGTCCAGACCGGCGAACACCTTGCTCACCTGGTTGTAGGGATAGGCGACCGGAAGCAACACCAGCAGCGGTAGCGGATGGTCGAACATCGGGGTGTCCTTCGCCTCCGAGAGCGACGCGCGCGCGTTCGCCAGGTAGTCGGCGGTGGGGTCCTCCCGCCACTCGGTCGAGAATCGCACGGTCGACACGAGCGAACTCGCGATGAACGCCAGGACCGACGCGATGGCGACCGGCCGGAGCCAGCGCGGTGCATCGTCGACCGCGTGGGACAGAGACCGTTTCGGCGCCTGCAGGATGAGCGCGACGCCGGTGGCGATCACCAGCGCGCTGTCGGGTAGGTAGCGCAGAGTCTGGGCGAGTTCGAGCGCGGTGTTCTCGCTGGTGCGGCTCCAGAGCAACGGAAGTTGCAGCACGGCGACGTAGCCGAACACCGCACCGATCACCCAGGCTGACCGCTGCCGCGTCCGCAACGCGATGACGACCGCGCCGATCACCACCAGCCAACCAGCCGCCATCAGCCACCAGGACGGGAAGCCCATCGGTGGGCTCGGTACCCATCGTTCCCAGAACCAGGGCCCGCCAACGGTTCCCGGGACAACGCCCTTGTTGATCGAGCGCCACACGAGGGCGATGGTCTGGGCGATCGAGTGCTCGCCGGCGGTGGCGGAGGTGAGCGCCAGATAGCCCACCGCCCACACGGTCGTGATCGCGACCAGACCGATCCAGAGCTCACGCGCGGCGTTCCACGCCGAGTGCAGGGCAGCCCGTACTCCGCGGTCATCGGCGAGCAAACACCACAGGAACGCAGTGATCCCGGCGACCGGCCCGATCAGCGCGGACTTCTCGAAGAACGCGAGCGCCACCACGAAGACCACCAGCGAACGGATGATCACCCGGCGTCGATCGACCTCGCCCCGGCACAGCTGCACCACGTCTGCCGTCACGATCGCCATGCCGATCTGCAGCGGCAAGGTGTTGAGGCCCGCAGCCCACCAGTTGTACGCGGGCACGGTCATCGGGGTGAAGAGGTAGAAGGCGAACGGCAGCAAGACGGCAGGCCGCCGGCGACCGGCGATCACGACAAGCAACCGGAGCACCGCCAGCGACGCGAGCAGCTGACCGATCACCAGCGTGATCGCGGGCAGCGCCCAGTTCAGTGGGGCGATGTCGGTGGTGACTCCCGCGACGAGAAACGCCGCCGGCATGAGATGTCCGTCGTGGTCGTGCATGAGGAAGTCCCACGAGAAGATCGACCCCTCCGACGCCCGGCCGATGATAATGAGGTCGTCCCAGTAGAAGTTCCCTCGGGCCACGAGCCAGGAACGAACGGCGAGCTGGATCACGATCAGGCCCAACGCCACCGGGACCACCCACCGCGCGGCCCGGGTCACCGCGCCGGCCGTGGGGCCGGTCGGTGCCAGAAGTGTCGAAGCTCGCCGATGCATCGGACCACTCTTACCAGTGGCACCACCTCGCGTGGCACACTTGGGCGCGTGACTGCTGACCAGCCAATCGATCTGTCCGGGCTCAATCTGGGCTCTGACGTGGGCGATATCCCCGAAGACATCGAAGAGTTGCGCTCTGAGATCGACCGTGTCGACGCGATCATCCTCGCTGCGATCAAACGTCGCACCGCAGTCTCCAAGAAGGTCGGTCAGACCCGCATGGCCACCGGTGGCCCCCGGTTGGTGCACAGCCGCGAGATGAAGGTTCTCGACCGGTTCAGCGAGCTGGGCCAAGAAGGTCACACCCTTGCCATGCTGTTGCTTCGGCTCGGCCGCGGGCCGCTCGGCCGCTAGTCGCACCACAAACGGCCCCGAGAGGGCTACCCGAGGGCGTGTCGCCCTCGGGTAGCCCTTCCGGGGACGTTTCTGGTCAGAAATCAGTCCTGGGTCTTGGGCATCAGCATCCCCACCGCCAGAGCTGCCGCCAGGACCGCAATGGATGCCACCAGCAGAGCGCTCTGCATTCCGCTTGCGAAGGCGACGTCGGCGTGCGCCGCGATCTGACCGCCGGCATGTGAGGCGCCGGCGAACGAGGCTCTCGCCTTCTCCAGGATCTCTGCAGGCACCCGAGGCACCTCGAGATTGCTCCGGTATCCCTGGGTGAGAACGCTGCCGAGAACCGCGATCCCGAGTGCGCCGCCGACCTCACGGGACAGATCGTTCATCGCCGATGCCACGCCTTGCTGTGCCTTCGGGAGTGCGCCGGTGATGGCGCTGGTGGCAGGCGTCATCGCCGTACCCATCCCGATGCCGAGCGGGATGAGACCGGCCAGCAGCAACCAGTAGGAGCTGTCGACGCCCAGCCGCGACAGGATGAACAGACCCACCGCGACCAGCACCAGTCCGACGATGCAGACGGGCCGCGAACCGAACTTCTCGGTCAGCTTCGGGGAGAGGCGCGCCGACGGCATCATGCATGCGGCCATCGGCAGCATCGACACCGCAGAGATCAGCGCCGAGTCGCCGCGCACCATCTGCAGGTACTGCAGGACGACGAAGATGAATCCGAAGAACGCGAAGAACTGCATGAAGATCGACAGGCTGCCTGCGCTCAGACCGCGATGGGTGAAGATCCGGGGGTTGAGCATCGGGTTCTTGGTGCGGAGTTCGAACAGGATGAACAGCGCCAAGATCACGAATCCCCCGACGATCCCGGCCAGGGTCCGGGCGCTGAGCCAGCCGGCTTCGGGCGCCTCGATGATGGAGTAGACGACCACCACGAGCCCCGCGACGGACAGCGCCGCGCCGATGAGGTCGAGCTTGGGTGCGGATGCGTCGGCCGACTCGGGGACCACCCGCCACGCCGCGACGATTGCCACCAGAGCCAGCACCACATTCAGACCGAACACCGAACGCCACGAGAAGAACTCCAACAATGTGCCCGAGGCGAGCAATCCGAGGATTGCACTGCCACCGGCGACGCCCGCCCAGACCCCCACGGCTTGCGGGCGCTTGTTGTCCGGAAACGTGCTGGTGATGGTCGACAGCGTGGCAGGCATGACGAGGGCGGCCCCCAGCCCCATCACCCCGCGCAGGCCGATCAATTCAGACGCCGACGCCGCGGTCATTGCCACGATCGAGGCCACACCGAAGATCGCCAATCCGGCCAGCAACGTCTTGCGACGACCGTATCGGTCTCCGATCGCCCCGGCCGGTAGCAGCAGCGAGGCGAAGATCAGCGAGTACGCGTCGATGATCCACGACAACTGCGTCTGACTCGCATGGGTCGAACGCGCGATGTCCGGGAGGGCGACGTTCAGCGACGACATCGCGGCGACCACTGCCGCAAGGGCAAGGCACACCACGATCATCACGGCGCGCGTGTTGATCGGCTTCTGGGTCGTGGGCGACACGGTATTCATGACTGATCCTTCAGAGTGAACCCGGCTTGGTTCGGAGTGGCGTTCCAATGATTTAGAACGTCTTTCCAGAGCATGGCATACACTGGAGACCATGAGCAAGAGCGAACCGGAAAAAGCATCCCGTCGCACCAGCAGGCAACGTGAGGCCGGCGCGGTCACCAGGGCCGATACGCGGCGGCGCATCTTGGCGGCGGCGATCGAAGTCTTCTCCGAAAGTGGTTATGCTGCAGCCACAGTCACAAAGATCGCTGAGCGCGCCGACGTCTCTGTGCAGAGCATCTACTCGTCGTGGGGCAACAAACGAGGCCTGTTGCGAGGGATGTTGGAGTCTCAACTGATGGGCGGGCAGCCCGGAGCGGTGAACCCACAAGACATGCCTGCGGCGATCCTCAACGCCTTCGACCCGACGGCCGCGACCCCACGAGAGCTGATCGCGCATGCGGCTCATCAGTTCCGACTCCTGACCGAACGGGCCGCGGTCGGGTTCGGGACCTACGCGCAGGCCGCGGCGATCGACCCCGAGGCCGCCACCGACTGGCAGAACCTGATGGAGATCAGGCGCATGGCCATCCGGAATCTGGTCGGCAACATTCCTGTCGATCAGCTCCGCCCCGAACTCACCCCGGAATCGGCGGGTGACACCGCATGGGTGATCGCCAGCCCGCACACCCACGAGCAGCTGGTCGTTCGGGCCGGATTCACCTACGACGACTTCGAGGACTGGATCCGCACCACGTTGACCTCTGCACTGCTACCCGACGCGCCCGCCTGACTCGCGGGAACATTTCGTCGACCGCCGATCTCTTATCTCCGAAATGCAGCGAACAAGCTGCAGGACAGCATCACCCACTACGCGAGAAAGAGAAGCCCATGGAGACCCAGTACTTCGACACCAATGCAGACGGCATCGTCGACACCATCGTCACCGACACCAACGGCGATGGATATGTCGACGTCACCGAATGGGACACCAACGCCGACGGGATCGCCGACGAGGCCGAGGTCGACACCGACTACGACGGCTACGTCGACGAGTACGTCTCCGACGTCGACTACGACGGGGTCTACGACATCTCGATCTCCGCATAGCGCGCACCCCATCCGGGCCACCTCCCTCGAGGTGGCCCGGATTCGGGCATTTCACCAGGCTGCTCATCCCCTACTCACAGCCCCTTACCAGGTTCAACGCTCACAGTGGAAGACACCAAGAGAAGACAACCCGGACGAAGAGGTACGACGATGATCGCCACTACTGCGCTTTTCGGTCTCGACACCGATATTGCGGTGTCGGTCACCGCGCCCGACCACCACGGCCGTGCGGTCGACCACGTGAGCGCGCTCGCCGAGCGACTCGATCGCACCGTGAACCGCGCCCGGCCGTCCGCCGAGGTGTTCGCGCTCGACAATGCCGCCGGGCGGCCGGTGATGGTGTCCTCGCTCCTCGATCAACTCATCATCGAGGCACTCTTCTTCGAGGACCTCACCGATGGTGCGACACGGGCGGTGCGGCGCTCGGGCACACCGGACTACCGCTACCTGCCGGGTCTGACGTTCTCCGTCTCGTCGGCGGGCATGACCTCGGCCGTCAGTTCTCCGATACCCGTGTGGCATCGCGTGCAGATCGGGCGCGGAACGGTGACCGTGCCGAACGAGGTCCGGCTCGAACTGCTCGCCACCGCCCGGGCATTGCTGGCCGACCAGGCCAGCACTCACCTCGCCGAGCTTCTTGGCTGCGGAGTGCTGGTCCGGGTCGGTGACCTTGCCGCGACCGCGGGTCCCGCACCGGCAGACGGTTGGGATTGCGGAGCCCTCGGGATGGAACACCCGCTCGGCGCGGGTCTGGCCGTCGCCCGGGTCACGGCAGCGGACTACCGCAGCTTGCCGGTGGCGCCCGACGACGTCCCGCCGCAGAGCTTCCTCGAGTGCGTGAGCGTCGTGGCCGAATCAGCCGCCCTGGCTCAAGCCGCCGGCCTCAGATCTCATGTCGATCCCGCCGCCGCGGCTCGCTGGCTCGCTGCCCAGGGCCTCGCCGCTCGTATCGACACCTCCGATTCCGACGTGGTCCGGGTCGGCCGGGTGCCCGCGACCGGACACGCGCTGGCCGCCTGAGGGATAGGAAACCCGAAGTCGTTCGACCGGTTATGTCGCTCGGGTACAAGTACGACCCCAAGCCTGACTAGGCTGATACTCAAGGTCACCAAGTGCAGATTTGGCAATCTGCAACCGATGAAGGGGTCTGTCGACATGAGCAGCGGTCCGAGCGAGTCAACCCGGGAGTTCGACCTCACCGGCTCCCACGCCTGGCAGGAACTGTCCGCACACCAACCGCACGTCTACGCGATGCACCTTCGCGAGATCTTCGCCGTCGATCCCAAGCGGGGGGCCGAACTCACGATCGACGTCGGAGACCTCCACATCGACTACTCCAAGCATCGGGTCCTGCGCGAGACCATCGAACTGCTGCTGGGGCTGGCCCGCGAGGTCGGCCTCGCCGAGAAACGCGACGCCATGTTCTGGGGCGAGCACATCAACACCTCCGAGGACCGTGCCGTGCTGCACACCGCGCTGCGCCTTCCCCGTGACGCGACGTTGAAGGTCGACGGCCAGGACGTGGTGCACGATGTGCACGAGGTCCTCGATGCGATGGGCGCCTTCACCGACAAGCTGCGGTCCGGAGAGTGGAAAGGCCATACCGGCAAGTCGATCAAGACCGTCGTCAACATCGGTATCGGCGGTTCCGACCTCGGACCGGTGATGGTGTACCAGGCCCTGCGGCACTACGCCGACACCGACATCCGCTGTCGCTTCGTCTCGAACGTCGACCCCGCCGATCTCGTCTCCACCCTCGCCGACCTCGACGCCGAGACGACGCTGTTCATCATCGCCTCGAAGACGTTCACCACGCTCGAGACGCTGACCAACGCGTCGGCTGCGCGCCGGTGGCTGCTCGACAAGCTCGGGGCAGGCGACGACGCGGTGGCGAAACACTTTGTCGCGGTCAGCACCAACGCCGAAAAGGTGTCGGAGTTCGGCATCGACACCGCCAACATGTTCGGCTTCTGGGATTGGGTGGGCGGCCGTTACTCGGTGGACTCCGCGATCGGGCTGTCGGTGATGGCGGCCATCGGAAAGGAGGCCTTCGCCGACTTCCTGGACGGGTTCAACATCGTCGACCGGCATTTCCGCACCGCGCCACTGCATCAGAACGCGCCGGTGATCCTCGGCCTGATCGGCCTCTGGTACTCGAACTTCTGGGACACCGCATCCCGGGTGGTGCTCCCCTACTCCAACGATCTGTCCAGGTTTGCGGCGTACCTGCAGCAACTCACCATGGAGTCGAACGGCAAATCCGTTGACACCCATGGTCATCACGTCACCACCGACACCGGTGAGATCTTCTGGGGCGAGCCCGGTACCAACGGTCAGCATGCGTTCTACCAGCTGCTGCATCAGGGCACCCGGATGGTTCCCGCCGACTTCATCGGGTTCGCCGAGCCCACCGATGATCTCCCTACAGCCGATGGCACGGGCAGCATGCACGATTTGCTGATGAGCAACTTCTTCGCCCAGACCAAGGTGCTCGCATTCGGCAAGACCGCCGACGAGGTCGCCGCCGAGGGTGTCGATCCACATGTGGTGGCACACAAGGTGATGCCAGGTAACCGGCCGTCGACGTCGATCTTGGCCCCCAAGCTGACCCCGTCGGTGGTGGGTCAGTTGATCGCACTCTACGAGCATCAGGTGTTCGTCGAAGGCGCGATCTGGGGCATCAACAGCTTCGACCAATGGGGCGTGGAGCTCGGCAAGAAGCAGGCGTCCGAGCTCCTCAAGGTGATCACGGAGGACGAATCGCCCGAGACGCACGACGACTCGTCCACCGACTCGCTGGTTCGCTGGTACCGGACGTACCGGGGCCGCAGCGCGTGAGTTCCGCCGCCGGGGTCAGCCGCCTGGGTGTCGCGGACGACATCTTCTGGCGGACCCATCATGGGATGGGCATACCCATCGCCATGCAGGGACTTTGGCGGTTCGATGCGACGTTGACCGCGGCAGATCTGGAACTGCCCCACCGCACCCTGGCGGCCGGACCCTTGACCAGAAGAGTGGTCCGGCGCCGGATCTGGCCCGCCCGCAACCATTTTGCCGGCGGCGTTGTCCTGAATCCCGTGTACGTCGAACCCGAACCGCTGGCGTCGGGGACGATCACCGCGTGGGCTGATGCCCGCGGTGACACCGATCTGGACATCGCTCGAGGACCGGTGTGGGAGCTGTCGCTCGCACGCCTGGAGACCGGGGGCTCGGTCGTGTCCCTGCTGTGCTCGCACGTGGTGGCCGACGCCGAATCCCTGATCCGCGCCGCGGCGATGGCCGTGGACGAGGCCGGCGCCGCCATGCCGGTCCCAGCGCTGCCGACCTTCGGTGACGATGCGCGGGATGCGTTGTCCCAGCTCCGGATCGCAGTCGGAGGGGTGGGCCGCAGTATCGCCCGGGGAGTGCGCGACCCGGCGCATCGTGCCGAACTGTTCGCTGCCGCCCGCAGGCCGGTATCACCGCGACCATCGAAACCCCCTGGCTCTTCGGAGTGGCGGGAGCCGACGGCGATCTTCTCTGTCGACGCCGCCACCTGGAACGCCTCGGCCCGGCGCCACGGCGGCACCACCAATACGTTGTTCACGGCGCTCATCGGGGAACTCGTCCTGCAGATCCGTGGATCAGGGCCCGCGCAACTGGCGGTGCCGGTGTCGCAGGGCGGCGAGGGCGCGAACACGATCACCGCCGCGTCCATCGATGTCGCGTCGATCGACGAATGTCGTGACCTGCCGCTGTTGCGCGAGCGTGCACGCGCCGCGTTCACAGACGCAGGGGCAGGCCGCGGGATGGGGCCGCCCGCAGGCATGCCCGAAGAAGTGCTCGGGGTCATCGGCCACCGCGCCGCCCACGCACTGGTTCCCGACCCCGGATCGCGGGACGGTCTGGCATCGAACATGGGCGATCTGGACGGTTTGCTCACCATGCTCTCCGGACATCGGGGCCGGGCCATCGCCGCTCGATCGGTGCATCCCCATCTGAGCGCCTCGGGGAGCACACAGACCCGGTGCTCGGTTTCCGGATGGGCCGCCACGGCGGGCGGTGATGTGACCATCTGCATCGGCGTGCCGGACCCCACCGTTGCACATCACGCAGACCTTCGCGAATTGATCAACAAGGTTCTCGGACACTGGGATCTGACCGCCGATCACTGGTGAATGAACCCACCGCGGCTGGACAGATGACAACAAATCCGTAACGTCGGGGCCATGAGTGTTACCGCAGTCGCATTCGAATGGACTGATACCAACCGTCTTTGGCTCATCGAGAACCCGATCAGGATTGTGATCTATGTCGCTGTCGGACTGATCGCCCGGTATGTCGCTCATCGGGTCATCAACCGCGCGACCAGGCGACCGGCCGCAGGATCGGGTGAGGAGGGCAAGAAGCCGGCGTTGCTGCGTCACCTGCGTGACCGCAGCCCCAAGGCCCTACGAGACCCGCAGGTGATCGAACGTCGGCAGCAACGTGCCGAGACCATCGGCTCGGTGCTCAAGTCCACCGCATCGATCCTGATCCTCGTCTGGGTCGTCTTGACCTGCCTGAGTGTGCTGCAGGTCAACATCGCGCCGTTCCTCGCGTCGGCGGGCCTCGTCGGTCTGGCGATCGGTTTCGGTGCCCAGAACCTGGTGAAAGACTTTGTCTCCGGCGTGTTCATGTTGCTCGAGGACCAATACGGTGTCGGCGACATCGTCGACCTCGGTGAGGCCGTCGGCGAGGTCGAGACAGTCGGCCTCCGCGTGACCACCGTGCGAGACATCGACGGCACCCTCTGGTACGTCCGCAACGGCGAGATCGTCCGGGTCGGCAACATGAGCCAGGACTACGCCGTCGCCAGGATCGAGGTCCCCGTCGCGCACAACGTCGATCTCGAGCGGGCTCAACGGGTGGCGCTCGAGGCCGCGGAGGACGCGGTGGCCGACGATGCCGTCGCCAAGGATGTGCTCGGTGTCCCTGAGATGCTGGGTGTGCAGGAGATCTCCGCCGACATGGTCACCTTGCGGATCCTCCTCAAGACCCGCCCCAATGCGCAGTGGGCTCTACAGCGACGGATCCGTAAGCAGATCCTGGCGGCGTACGAGACGAACGGTATTCGGATGCCGTATCCGACGGGCCGCGAGATGGGACCGTCGACGCTGGTCAAGGTCGCCGAGGGCAGCGAATAGACCTCATTCCCAGCGTGATCGGTCGAACAGTTCGTCCGGGATCGGGTCCCCGGGCTGGACGTCGAGGGCTTGCAGCCGACCCATGATCACGGCGGCCAGGGCCACGTGGGTCACGACATCGCGAGGTTCGGTGACCCGTTCATCCGGTGAACCGCCGATGAACTCGAGTTCGACCGTCGGCGCGCAGGTCGCCACGGCCAGTTCGGTGTTTCCCGTCTCGGCCAGCCATGTCGCGAACCCGGTCCCGTCGACCGCGTCGGCGATGTCTCCGCGGTCGATGGCCGCCATCAACTCGGGCAGGGTCGCGAGCTCTCCGCTGTCGCCGGTGGAAGGATCGAAACCGAAGATCTGCTGCGGGTCGACGCCGTCCTCGTCATCGAGGGTGAAGTACAGGATTCCGCGCCAGTCGCCGGCCCAGCAGGTGATGTCGTCGCGCCCGAAGACGTCGGCCAGCAGGTCGCTGATCTTCACCTGCAGTTCGCTGCCGTAGAGCTGGAAAGCTCCGCGCCCGTACACCTCGTCCTGTTGATTTCCCATGGTGCACACCCTACGTCGCCCCGGAACGGCGTCGACCACATACGATCACGAGATGACTGTGCGAAATGGCGTGGCATCTGCTGTGGTGGCAGCGGCGCTGTTGACGACCGTGGCCGCGTGTTCGAACGGTGGCGACTCGGACGAATCGACTCGGACCACCCCCAGCGTGACGGTGCCGACCTCGGCGAACGTCACCCTCCCGGCCGGGCCGCTCGCATTGACCGAACCCGGCGAAGCGCTGTTGTGGTCGGACACCGCGCTGCTGCCCTCGGACGCATTCCGGCCTGGCCAGCAGCTCTCCGGCTTCACGGTCACCGGGATCGAACCCGCCGGCACAGACCTACCAGACTCGTTCACCCACGGCGGCGACCCTTTCTTCATCCATCTCACCGTCACACAAGCCGTGGACCGGCAACGCAACGCGCTGTCGGTCGCGGGCTTCGCGGGCAGCGCAGACGGGGTGACGCCCGCACTCACCCTCACCCCACCGGACAACGTCGCGGGCTGCCAGGCCACCCCGCCACCGGAGACCCTCGCCAAAGGCCAGTCCTACGCCACCTGCCTTGTGGCGCTGGCAGACCCGGATACCCAGCTGACCCGGGTCATCTACTGGGCGGACACCGGTGACGAGCAGTTCGACTACAAGTCCGCGCCGGTCGTCTGGTCGGATGGTTCACCGGCCCCGACGTCGGGCGCACCGTCGGATTCGGTCTCGCCGACCGGCTGATCGGCTCGCCCAACACCCGCCCGTCCCCGTCGACCGTGCGGTGTCAGGCGCTCATCTCGCGGACCAGCGACAGGGCTCTGACCACCGAATCGGTGGCTGCCCGGTCCGCGACGGTGATCCGTACCCCCGTCAGGCCCTCGGCGCCGCCGTAGACCTTCGCGGCGACCCCACCACCGCGCAGTACCGATGCCAGATCCACCGGCACCACAGTACGGACGAACACATGGTTGGCCTGGCTCGGCAGGGTCTCGATCCCGAGGTCCACCAACGCCGCCTGTAACCGGGTCCGTTCGGTACGAACCGCATGAACCCGGGTCGCCAATTCGTCCGTCGCGGCCAGCGCCACCGGCACCGCGACTCCGGCCGCCGATCCGATCCCGAACGGCACCTCGTAATGACGTACCCGCTCGATCGTGGACGCGGCACCGATCGCGTATCCCGCCCGCAGGGCCGCCAACCCGTGGGCCTTCGAGAAAGTACGCAGGATCAGCAGGTTCGGGTAACACCGGAGCAGTCGATGGATGTCGGGGCCGCTGTCGGCGAACTCGAAATAGGCTTGGTCCAGGACCACGATCCGCTCTTCACCGACCTGCTGCAGGAACCGGTGCAGTTCGTCCTCACCGATCACCGATCCCGTGGGATTGTGCGGTGAGCACAGCACGATGACTCGGGTCCGGGCGCCGATCGCCGCAGCCATCGCAGGCAGATCCGTGCCGCCATCGGGACGCAACCGCACTGCGTCGACACCGACACCCGCCAGATCCGCCAGGATCGGATACCCGTCGAAGGTAGGGGTCGACGTGAGAAACCGCTCACCCGGTCCGCAGAATGCCTGCAGCACTTGGTAGGCCAGCCCCGTGGCGCCGGCACCCATGCTCACCCGATCAGAGCCGACACCGACGAAGTCGGCGACCACCGAACGCAGCGCATTCGGAAGGAACTCGGGATAGCGGTTGGCCTCGTTGATCCATCCCTGCAGCGCCGATGCGACGCTGGGCAGCGGCGGATACGGGCTCTCGTTGAGATGCAACGGAATCAGATCCGTCATCGTCCACCCCACCGCACTGCGGTCGCACCGGCAAAGTCACCGGCGTGGGCGAATGCCGCCATCATGACGATGTCACCGGACTGAATCCGGCCGTCGGAGACCGCGGTGTCCAGGGTCAACGGCACACCGACCCCGAAGAGATTGCCGCATTCTTCGAACGTGTCCGGATGTCGCGTTTCGGGGAGCTCCATGGCATCGCGCCAATTGCGCAAGAAGATTCGATTGGGCTGGTTGGTGATGAACCAGTCCAGCTCCGACGGACGCACGCCGATCTTGTCGGCGACGTCGTAGGCGACCTCGGGCACCAGACGATTGCCCCGGGCGAGCACCTTCGAGATCTTCGCCTCGGTGAAGCCGACGTGGATCTGACCGGGTCCGGCCTCCCAGTACTTCCGCTGCGGCGTCGAGACCGACGTCATGTCACCGGCGTATTCGCCGTAGGTGCGGCAAGTGACCGCGAGAACGGGTGACGAACCGGACAGTTCGAGCAATCCCACGCTCGCACCATCACCGGGGATCGCCGCCTGCGGCTTACCCCGGACCTGATCCTGTACGAACACCTGGCCGGCACTGTTCTGCGCGTTTACTATCAAAGCTTTTCGTGCACCCGATGCGATCATCAGCTGCTGCGCCAGCTTCATCATGTGGATGAAGGATGCACAACCTCCGTTGTGGACATCGATGACTGTCTCCGGTTTGATCCCGAGCCGATGCGCGACCTCGCCACCACAACCCACGACGGGCAGTTCGGGCAGTTGGCTGTGGGTGATGAGGATGTCGACATCGTCGAGCATCTCGCTTCCGTGACGGTCGAGCAGGGGCATCATCGCCCGTTCGATCATGTCGGTCGACGTCTCGTCCGGCGCGGCGTGGTGCCGGAACTTCGGGGCCCGGAACATGAGATTGCCTGCCAAATCGTCGGATTCGGCGAACTGCGCAAAGTACTCCGCCGGGACCCGGTTCTCGGGCAGGTAACTCGCCACGTCGATCAGCGAGATGGTCGGTGCTGTCGGGTCCGGGGCGCTCATCGGGTCATCCATTCGGGCTTGACGGGCAGGCCGTTGCGATGGCGATATTCGGCGATGGCCTTGAGGTTGTTCATCTCCAGCTGATGTCCCGCCGAGAACATGTCCCAGAAGTCACCGACCCACACCGGTCGCTCGGGTGGGGCGGTGTCGGGGTAGGCGTTGTCGTCGTAGAAGGGGTGTTTGCAGTTGTTCCACAGCACAACTGAGCCCGGCTTGTTCAGCACCACCTGCGCGTCGACCACCCTCATCAGATAGATCATCCAGAGGTGCTCACCCTGATCCCACGCGCAGTGGTAGTCGACAGTCATCGCTTCGGGATTGGCGTCCGTACGCGTGTAACAGTCGGTGTTGTCGCCGAGACGATCCTTGGCGATCCACAAGCCAGGATCTGATGTCGGCGTGAATCCTCGCAGGCTGTAGGTCCATTCCTCGAGCGAACGGGTGTCTGCGAGCCAGTCGTAGACCTCACGCGGTGGCGCGTCGACAAACGCCTGCACCGGGCAGAACTCTCCGAACACCTGATCGTGCGGGTACACCGATCGCAGCATGTCCAGGATGATCGGCGTCGCCTGGTGGCGATCGTGGGTTTCGATCCGTGTCAGACCCTCGAGTTCGGTAGCGGCGTTTCCCAGGTCTTCGAGTGCGGGCAGAGTCGTGGTCATCGGTTCTCCTCGAGTGATTCGAAAGCGGTCACGAAGGGCGCGAACGGCGGCATCTCGTCGGGATCGGTCTGCACCACAAGGCAGTTGGGTCCATCGTGGTGAGCGAAGACGGTGTCGGCCGCGGTAGCCAGATCGTCTCGAACGGCCGCACCGTGAACGGGCAGTCCTGGAAACAGGCCGGTGAGCCCGGCCACGAAATCGGTAGGGCGAAATCTGTTGACGCTCGCGGTTCCCGGGAAATACAGCTGCTCTCGCGTGACACACATGCCGTGGGCGTCGTTGTTGAAGATCACGACGGTCAGCGGTACCCGATGTTCGATGGCGGTGTGGATCTCCATGCCGTGCATGAAGAATGCGCCGTCGCCGGCCAGTACCACCGACCGGCGTCCGGTCGCCATCGCCGCTCCGATGGCGGCACCGAATGCGTAGCCCATCCCACCCATGCCGAGGGCGACCAGGAATCGGCCGCCTCGCCCGACCGGAAGGTGATGGACGGCTGCGGCTCCGACGTTCCCGGCGTCGGCGAACACGTTGGCACCCTCGGGTATCTGCCCTCCCAGGATCTCGACAACCTCGGTGGAGGTCATCGGCGACGACTCCGTCCCACCTACGAGACGGGCCGGGCCGGAGAGGGTCTCGAGTCCGGGCGAAAGCCGGTCCACGACTGCAATCGAGGTATCGATGTTCTTGACGATCAACTCGATTGCCGACTTCAGGTCGGTGACCCGAATGTGCTGCGTGACCAGGCACGTGGGCTGCTCTGCGCCGAGATGGATCACGGTGGTGCCGTCGAGGTCGAGGCCGGCACGGTCGGTCACCGGCAGTCGGCTTCCGATCACCAGGACCACTGCCGCCGCCGACACTGCCTTGGCAGCCGACAGATGCCCCATCACTCCGGCGACCCCGACGGTCGGCGACGCCGGCCCGATGGTGTCGCGGCCACCGGGCGTCACGGCGAGCACTCCCCGGACCGCGTCGACCAGATCAGCCAGCTCGGCACCCACCTGCTGCCGGGCAGCCTCGTCGCCGGCGAGTACCACCACGGCGCCGCGGGCAGTGGTGAGTGCCGCGGCCACGGTCTCCAACTCGGCGACGGGCAGCGCGGCCCGCGCCGGGAAACGAACGTTCCGGCTCTGCACCGGTGCCGGAGCCCGCTGGACATCCTTGGGCACGATCAGCACGACCGGGAGATTGCGAGCGAGCACCTCCTCGGCGGCGTCGAGCGCCTGATGGATGCCGCCGGGATCGGTGACTGTCAGGCACAGCCCGCTGACCGAACCGAGGATCGCGGGCGCATCGATCGTCGCAGGCGCCGACAGCATGTCCTGAAATGCTCCCCGACCCTGTAGACCGGTCGGCGCGGCGCCGATCAGGGCCAGCACCGGCACCCGACTGTCGTAGGACTCGGCCAGCGCCGGCACCACGTTCATCGCCCCGCCTCCCGACGTCGTCATCACGACGGCGGGAACGCCCGTGATCCGTGCAGCCCCGTCGGCCATGGTCCCGGCCGAGAATTCGTGTTTCGCGACAATTGGATCGAGGCCGTCGGTTGCCAGCGCCGCGACGTAGAGATCTTCGACGTTGGCCCCGTGGACCCCGAAGACCTGTTCGATCCCGATGTCACGGAGCCGACGCATGATCGCGTCGGCCACTGTTCCGGGAGACATAGTGGATTGGGCCATGACCCAACACTGCGCGCATCTCGCTGAAAGGTCGCTGAGAGTGCTCTTCACAGGCACCGGCCACGGACATACCATCGAGCAACAGCCCAGCTAGGAGTCCCTTCAGGTGTTCGCACAAAGAACATGCGGTTTCCGCGCCATGTTCCGCCGCAATCAGGGAGTGCGTATGCGCTCCACGATCGTGGCGACGATCATCGTCGCCATGGCTGTGGTCGCCGGCGCCGTGATCATGCTCTTCATGCTGCACCGGCAACAGGATTCGCAGATGTACAAGTCGACCGGAAATCGGTCGTACGAGATCGCCCACCAGATAGACGATGGCGGGATCGAGAACGTCGATCCCGAATTGCTCAGGCCCACAACCGGTATTGACGTCATCCAGATCGTCGACAACAGCGGGACCGTGCTGTTCAGCGCACCCCGGGGCGACAAGGCCGCGATATCGGACATCAAGCCCGGGTGGTGGAACACCCAGCGCGTCGACGGCGTCGAGATCCCCGGACGGTCGGGGACCTACTGCGGCCAAGTCACCGGAGCCCAGTACGAGGGCATCGACTACAACGTGATCACCGCGGTGTCGACGCAGCCGTACTTTTCGGGACTTCGTGGAACCGCGATAATTCTCGCGATCGAGTTCCCCGTCGTCATCCTGATCGCCGGGGCCGGGATCTACTTCTTCGTCGGGCGGGCGCTCAAACCTGTCGAACGCATTACCCGGCAGGTCTCGGCGATCACGAGCTCCGACCTCAGTCGCCGTGTGCCGGTCCCTTCTACCGACGATGAGCTGACCACCCTGGCCGTCACGATGAACGACATGCTCGACCGCCTCGAGCGGAGTCGCGTGAGCCAGCTGCAGTTCGTCGGCGACGCCTCCCACGAGCTGCGTTCGCCGTTGACCACGCTCGTGGGCATCCTCGACCTGGCCGACGACACCGACTCCCCCATCGACGTCGACACCGTACGGACCATTTTGCTGCCCGAAGCGCAACGGATGAGGACCATGGTCGCCGACCTGCTGCTCCTCGCCCGTGCCGATGAACGGGGCATCCCGCTCACTGTCGATGAGGTGGACCTCGACGACATCGTGGGCGCCGAAGTCAAACGCCTGCGTTCACTGGGACTGGCGAAGGTGGTCGCCGATGTCACGCCGATCCGGGTGATCGGCGATTCGGACAAATTGTCACGGGCAATCCGGAACCTCACCGACAACGCCGCACATCATGCGACGTCGACGATCACACTCCAGATGACGCAGAACACCGACCTGTCCGCAGCCACCGTCCGGGTGATCGACGACGGTCCCGGCGTACCGGAAAAACTGCGGGACAAGATCTTCGACCGTTTCTACCGGCTCGATTCCGATCGGGGCCGCCATCAAGCCGGGTCGGGACTGGGCCTGCCGATCGCCGCCGAGATCGCACGAGCGCACGGCGGCACCATCACGGTGTCGGACGCTCCCGGTGGTGGGGCGTGTTTCACGATGACGATCTCGACCGGGTTCTCCGAAGACGCCGATCCCGGCACAATCGCCGAACGTGAGAGGCCGGTGCTCGAAGCCGCTGTGGAACCCTGAAAACCGGCAAATACGAGGGTACCGGGGGCAATGCTCCCTTGGCGGCCCTGTGCAGACCGGTTTTCAGGGCGCCTCAACGGTCTGATCATTCGTCGACCAGGCAGTAGCCCGAACCGCGGACTGTTCGAATCGAATTGGCGCCGAACGGAATATCGATTCGTTTGCGCAGATATCGGATGTACACCTCGACGATGTTCACGTCGCCTTCGTAGTTCTCATCCCAGATCGATTGCAGGATCTCAACTTTCGTGACGACACGCCCTTTGTTCCGGATCAAGAACTCGAGCATCGAATATTCTCGCGGCGTCAGCTTGATCGGTGCGTCATCGCGGCAGACCACGTGGTCCGACGGGTTGAGGGTCAGCGAACCGGCAGACAGCACCGCCGGACGCTCTTTGCCACCGCGCCGAAGTAAAGCGCGCAGGCGGGCCTTGAGCACCACCACCGAGAACGGTTTGGTGAGGTAGTCGTCGGCACCGTAATCGAGGGCCTCGGCTTGGTCGTATTCGCCGTCCTTGGCCGAGAGCATGAGCACCGGGGTCCACACCTGCCGGGACCGGAGCCCTTTGATGACCTGGTATCCGTTCATCTTGGGCAACATGATGTCCAGAACGATGACGTCGAACTCGTTCTCGGTCCCCTGCCAGAGACCGTCGGCACCATCACGGGCAACCACTACGCTCCACCCGTCGCTGACAAGCATGCGGCGCACGGTTTCTGCAGCTCGCACGTCATCCTCGACCACCAGTACGCGCACTACTCGGCCTCCTCGGGACTGTCGAACGCGCCTTCAGGGTACTTGTCCCGTCCCAGAACATCGCCGCGACGAATGCCTATCAGTGAGGTATCGAGCGATGAGCGTCGTTTCGGCGCTGAAGGAGGACTCATGAGCAGAGTGTTGTCGACACCACCTGCCGGTAGCGGCCTGAAGGCGGTCCGTGGCCCCAGAGGTCTGCCGTTGGTCTCGACAGTGAAACTGGTGCGGCGCCCCGCCGATCTGGCTGCCTCCCTGCGTCGCGCCTACGGCGACATCGCGCTCACAACCGCGCTCGGGCGCAAGGTCGTGGTGGCGCAGGGTCCGCCCGCGGCCGCCGAACTGACTCTCAACAGGGATAAGGCGTTCTCCACGGAACCCGTGTACGGGTTCGCACTGGGCCGTTTCTTCCGGCGAGGGATCCTCCTGATGGATTTTGAGGAACATCACCACGACCGACGGATCATGCAGCAGGCGTTTACGGCCGATCGGCTCGCCGCCTACCATCGACAGCTCGAGCGCCGGATCACCCGCTCGATTCGCGCCCTTCCGGTAGGTGAGGCCGTCGACCTGCGCACAGAGTTCAAGAATCTCACCCTGGACATCGCACTGGAGGTGTTCGCCGGCGTCGAGTTGGATCGAGCCGCGACAACAGAACTCAATCGCGCATGCGTGGATCTGATCGAGGCCGGTGGCGCTGTGGTCCGATTCCCGATACCGGGTTCACGGTGGAGGCGCGGCCTCCGGTCGCGTCGGCGCCTCGAGAAATTCTTCGGCGACCTGGTCGCAGCCAAACGGACGGGCGCCGGCGATGACCTGATGTCCGGACTGTGCCGGGCCGAAGTGGACGGACACCGTCTGAGCGACGCCGCGATTGTCGATCACATGATTTTCATGATCTTCGCCGCCCACGACACGGCAACCATCGCGCTGACCGCCACGGCATTCGAGCTCGCGAAGAGTCCGCAGTGGCGAGACCGACTGCGGACCGAGGTCCAGACACTGCCGGAGACGATCACCTACGACGACCTGGCATTGATGCCACTCTGCGACCTCGTCATGAAGGAGGCGATCCGACTTCGCCCGCCGGTCCCGGTGTTGCCGCGCGCCGCCGTCAAGGACACCGAGCTGTGCGGGCACCACATCCCCAAGGGAACCTTCGTGATCGTCCTCATCGGAGCAAACCATCAGCTCAACGACATCTGGCCCGACCCCACCCGCTTCGATCCCACCCGCCACGACCTCGACGGCCACGATTCCGATCGTCATCGGATGGCCTGGATGCCGTTCGGCGGCGGCGTGCACAAGTGCATCGGCATGAACTTTGCACGCATGGAAGTGCTCACCGTCCTACACCGAATGCTCCGCGAGTTCGATTGGTCTGTGCCGCAAGATTTTCTGATGCCGGTCAAGGACCGCTCACTGACGGTGAACACCGGCTTCCCCGCAAGAGTGCGGAAGCGCTCAGACCATGCGGCGAGTGACGGCCGCCGGTAGATGACGCAGTGCCAGATCGACGGCGGTCCACGGCCACCGGGGCACCGGGGTCCGGGCCCGCTCTGCGTCGATCGCGGCGACGAGCGCTTTCACACCGGTATCGCGGTCGGCCATCAGCTTGGTCTTCACACCGGCGTTGATGTCGGTGGAGATGTAGCCGGGCAGGATCACGCTGATCTTGATGGGCGAGCCGGCGAATTCTGCCTGCAATCCCTCCCCGAGCGCGGAGAGTCCAGCTTTCGACGCTGAATACGCTGCCTGCGCCTTGGGGAGGCCGCGCACCGCGCTCATCGAGCTGATCAGCACCAGGTGCCCGGAGTTCTGCTCGCGGAAGATCTCGAGGGCAGCCTCGACCTGAGCAAGCGCGCCAACCAGATTCGTCTGCACCGTCTCGATGTTGGCGTGTGCCTTGCCGGTCCCGATGGGTGCCCCTTTGCCGAGTCCCGCGTTGACGATCACCCGGTCGAGGCCGCCGAGCTCCTGTCGGAGCCGGCCGAAGACAGCGGGAATCGTCGGCAGATCGGTGACGTCGAGATGGGCCACCGCTATCTGCGCCGCCTGCGGTTCGAGCTCTGCCTTGAGCTCATCGAGCCGGTCGGTACGCCGGGCGCACAGCGCCAACGCGCGCCCCTGCGCTGCATAGGCTTTGGCCATCCCCTCGCCCAGACCTGAGCTGGCGCCGGTGATGAGGATCCTGTTGCGAGTCATGGGAGGCAACTTACCCGGTGACAGGGTCGAGCTCCGCTGCGCTGGTCTCCAGAGCCGTCACCGGGTTCGGCCGCACCGCAACTCCCCCGGGTAGCCGCGCGACGAACCTGCCGTCGCCCCAGCGGAACGCGAGCCCCGGCTGCGGGAAGTCCGTGCTGATCATGTGAGCACCCGAGCTCATCGCGATTGCCGGCCGGGTGTGTTCGTCGGCTTTCGCCGTCGACACCGGTTCGTCGGCGCGGGTGCGGACGAAGTAGCCGCGCCGCACCAGATCGGTGATGTATTCCGCATTGTCCCCCCGCGGATCGTTACGCATCACGAACGCCGAATCATCATGCCCCGGAGCAGGTGCTGTGAAAGCAACCCGGCCCTGCAGGCTGGGCCGACCACGCCGATAGTGGTCGCGGATGTACTCGTGATCGCCGTAGTCCAGGAAGCACAGGACGGTTCCCCGCACCTCGTCGACCAGTGGCCACCCCGTGGTCAGGATCGCTTTCTCCAGTGTCGACGCGGTCCCGCGGATCCGGTCCGGGGTGAGCAGTGCGGAGTCGCCCCACACCTGCCGGATCTGCGCGTCCAGATCGTCGAGGGTCTTCGGCGTCCACTGCGGCACGCGGGCACCCCCGGTCAGCAGCGCCCACGGCCACGACGCCTTCAGTTCGAGCTGGATGACGATCGGCACATGCGACGGATTCGCTCTCGACCAGTCCCGAATGGTCCGCAAGGCCCCACCCAGTGTCGGACAGCTGGTGCCGTAGTCGGCATCGGGGCCATGCATGACCTTGAAACCGGGCTCGTCCCAGAGCTTTTCCGGTCGAGGTCCACGCCCGCGCCACCGTCGGGCGGACGGATACCGATATCGCCCACCCCGCGGGTCGGGGTAGACATCCAGCTCGACTCCGCGCACCTGCTGCTGCTCCAACTGGACATCGAGTGGCGGATGCTCGTACCGGTACGAGTCGAGGTTCGGCCCCATCAGCAGTGGGAAGCGTTCATCAGGTGGCATCAGCTGATGGCACGAGTTGTGCGTCGCCATGAACTGGATCTGATTGAGCCGCAGGCCTGGCGGCAGTTCGTCCAGATCAGAGCCTGTCACTTCAGTAGTCGCGACATCCGCCGGTCCGCCAAGATCTTGCCACCGGTCTGGCACGTCGGGCAGTACTGGAACGAGCGGTCGGTGAACGAGACCTCCCGCACGGTGTCCCCGCATACCGGGCACGGCATCCCAGTCCGGGCGTGCACCCGCAAACCAGATCGTTTCTCGCCTTTGAGCCGGGCAACCTCTTGGCCTTCGAGTCGGCCGATCGCACCGGTGAGGACCGAGTGGATGGTCGCGTGGAGCAGGTCGATCTGATCATCGGACAGGTTCTTGGAGGTCGCGAACGGCGACAGCTTCGCCGTGTGCAGGATCTCGTCGCTGTAGGCGTTCCCGATCCCGGCGATGATCCGCTGATCGGTCAGCACCGTCTTGATCCGCGCGCCGGTCGTCGCCAGCAGCGCGGCGAACTCGTCGCGGGTCAACGCGAGGACGTCCGGACCCAGCGTCGCGATCCGCTCGACCTCGGCGGGGTCACGGACGATCCACACGGCCAAGCGCTTCTGGGTGCCGGCCTCGGTGACGTCGAACCCTTCTCCTGGCAGACCGCAATGCACACGAAGTGCGATCGGGCCTTTGCCGCCTGGCCGTGGTGGGGTCGGCGACAGGTTGTCCGACCACCGCAGCCAGCCCGCGCGGGACAGGTGGATGATCAGGTGGATCGGTCCCTCGTCGGCTCCGGATGTCGTGATGACCAGGTATTTTCCGACCCGGCCCACGCTGTCGATCACTCTCCCGGCCAGTGCGGTGTAGGGCGGATCGGCGGTTTTGAGAACTGCGAGGGATGCGACATCGACGCGTCTGATGGGTAGTCCGGCGGCACGGCCGTCGACGTAGTCGGCGATGGCCTGCACCTCAGGTAACTCAGGCATGGGTCCAGTGTGCTCTAGTAAACGGATGCGCTCCAGTGGTTCGGCGACCGACGCCGAGTTGGCCAGAATGCTGGCCGAAGGCGCGGGGAAAATCCTCGTCAACATCCGGTATCAGCAGTTGCTGCGCGGATATCTGCTCGGCGACGTCGGCGATGCGATGGCGCAGACGTGGATCGCGGCGGTCCTCGCCGAGCACCGACCCGGGGATGCCGTGTTGTCGGAAGAGGCCAAGGACACCGGTCGCAGGCTCTCCGCCGACCGCGTATGGATCATCGATCCCCTCGACGGCACCCGCGAGTTCTCGGCAGGCCGAAACGACTGGGCCGTGCACATCGCGCTCACCGAAGGTGGGCAGCCAACCGACTGTGCGGTCTCCTTACCGGCCATCGACCAGGTGTTCAGTACCGATTCCGTGCCCAAGGTGGACGGCGAACTCAGTGGGCGGATGGTCGCCAGCCGCGGCTGGACATCGTTCGAGGCCGGTCATGTCTCGCACCGCCTGGGCCTGAAGGTGATGCCGATCGGATCGGCCGGGGCGAAGGCCATGGCCGTCGTTCGCGGAGACGCCGACGCGTATGTCCACGCAGGCGGACAGTACGAGTGGGACAACTGCGCACCGGTTGGGGTCGCGCAGGCTGCGGGGCTGCATTGCAGTCGCATCGACGGGTCGGAGCTCGAGTACAACCGTCCCAACCCGTTCATGCCCGACTTCGTGATCTGCCGCCGTGAACTCCGCGACCCGATCCTGTCCGCCCTCGACGAGATCCTCTAGCTCCCCGCCCTCCGATAATGGGTCGTTCTGGCGAACAAAAGCCCTGTTCGGCTCCGCCAAAACAACCCATTATCGGGGGCCGGATCAGCGGCGGAGCAGGTAGATGTCCATGATCCAGCCGTGTCGCTCACGGGCGGCGGCACGGGTCTCGCGGATCGTCTCACCGACCTCACCGACCGTTCCTTCGATGAGTATCTCGTTGTCCAGACCCAGGTAGGCGCCCCACCAGATCTGATCCGTCGGCGCAGCGGTCTGCAGGAACGTGCAGTCGGCGTCGAGCATCACGACCTGGTTCGCCGACGCCCCGTCGGGTGTCTCATCCAGCCTGCGCCCGGTGGTGATGTGGATGGGCTCGCCGATGCGGTTGAGCAGGATCTTGTGAGCGGCGGTCAGCGAGGAGAAGCTGGTGACCCCCGGGATCACAGTGTGCTCCAGTTCGATTCGACCACGGTCGATGATGGTGTCGACGATGCGCAGCGTGCTGTCGTAGAGCGCCGGGTCGCCCCACACCAGGATCCCTCCGACCCCGTCGTCCGCCAGTTCGGTCGCCAACGCTGCTTCGATGAGATCAGCGCGGGCGTCGTGCCAGCGCCGCACCTCGGCGCGATAGTCGTCGGGGTTGCGGTCACGAGGCGGATCGGGCACCTCGACGAACCGGTAGTCGCCGTCTATGTATCGCTCGCAGATCTCCTGTCGCAAGCCGACCAGCGAGTGCTTCACGGCGAGGCCACGTTCTGGCGCCTTGTCGAGGACGAAGAACGCGTCCACCGAGTTCATCGCGTCGATGGCCTCGATGGTCACCTGCCGCGGATCGCCCGGACCGATCCCGATGACGAGTAGTTTGCGCATTGCCTCAGGGTCGCGCTTTCGGCAGACCGTGGAACCGGCCGGTGATGTCGAGGATGGCTCGACGCGGCAGCAACCGGCGTAGGGCGAACACCACCGGCGCTTTGTTTCCTTTGGCGTACAGCGGTTTCGGATCCTCGGACAGCGCGGCCTCGACGATCAGCGCCGCCATCGGCTCCACTGCGAGTCCGGCTTTCTCGTTGCGCCGCGTGGCCTCGGCGACGGTGTCGTAGTCGGCGCGGTAGGGCGAGTCGTCGGCGATGTAGTAGCCACGTCGGTCGCCGATTCCGGTCGCGATCGTGCCCGGTTCGACGGTGCAGATGGCGATCCCGAACGGAGCCAGCTCCCGGCGGCTCGCGTCGGCAAACGCCTTCATGGCGGACTTCGTCGCCGAATAGGTGGACCGGAAGGCCAATGGGAAGCTCGACAACATGGACCCGACCATCACGATGGTCCCGCTCCCGCGCTGGCGCATCCCCGGCAACACCGCCTTGGTCAGCGCGATCGGCCCGAACACGTTGGTGGCGAACAACTTCTCGATGACGTCCATCGGGGTGTCCTCGAGCGGTCCCATCTGGCTCTCACCAGCGTTGTTGATGAGGATGTCGATCGCGCCCGCCTGCTCTGCGCACCGCGCGATGCTGGCCGGGTCGTTCTGGTCGAGTTCGAGATAGGTGACACCCGCGATCGGCTTCGCAATCGCATCGGGCCTGCGACTCGTACCCAGAACGGTCAGGCCCTTGGCCACCAATTGGCGGGCGACCTCGGCGCCGATTCCGCTGGATGCGCCGGTGATCAAGACGGTTGTGCTCATCGCCCAACCCTAATGGCGACCCGCGCGCTGTGAACAACGCCACCGGCGTCTGAGAAAAATCAGTGGCGAAGCTGGGAATTACCTGAGCAGACTTAGTTGTTGTCTACAACGAGCTGTGTGGAAAGTGGGTGTTGTAAGTGGTTGTCGGAGTCACGTTGGCCCTGATCGCGGCGGTGGGTTATGGCCTGTCGTCGGTGATGCAGGCGCTCGGTGCGCGTAAGGCAGCCCGGGAGAACTCCGCCGACCACCGCATGTCGACGGCGACGGGCGCGCCCTCTCTGCGGTCCACCGCCGCGACCGCGATGACCGGCGTGTTCATCGTCGGCGCGATCTTCGACGTCCTCGGTTTCATCGCAGGAGCGGGTGCCGCCCGGATGCTGCCGCTGTTCTTGTCCCAGACGATCGTTGCCGGCAACCTTGTCATCACTGCCGTTCTGGGCATCCGTCTGCTCGGAATCAGGCTGCACACCCAGGACTGGGTTGCCATCGGCACGGTGCTGGCCGCGCTGTTGATCCTCGGAGCCGCTTCGCAGCCACACACCGCAGGCGCAACCCCACGCTCGCTGCACTGGGCCCTTCTGCTGGCGACTCTTGTGCTCGTCGGGCTGTCGATCTACGGGGTCCGGCGGATGGGACCGGCCGGGTCGGTCACCGCCGGTGCCGCTGCAGGACTGCTCTTCGGTGCGGTCGCCATCGGTGTCCGGGTCCTCGACGGTATCGATCCGTTCTCGCTGCCGACGATGCTGGCCGATCCCGCTGCCTGGGTGATCGCGATCGCCGGCGCGTCCGGCTTCTACCTCCACACCGTCGCGCTACAGCTGGGTGCCGTCAACGGTTCGACTGCTGCCCTGGTCGTCGGTGAGACCGCCGCACCGGGCATCGTCGGGGTGATGTGGCTCGGCGACTCGACCGTGCCCGGTCTCGAGTGGATGGCTTTGGCGGGCTTCACGTTCGCGGTCCTGGGCGCTGTCGCCGTGGCACTCTTCGGATCCGCCGAGGCCGAACGGTCCGCCGACGAGAACCTCGCCTCCACTCCCGAACTCGACGAATCGTTTACCGTACCGGCTGACTGCAGCTCGTTGGAGCATCCACCAGAGAGCAGAACTGGGCCGGCCTGGTGGGTCGATAGTCTGAGCGAACGCCTCCATTGGCGATGACGTCCCGGTAGGCGGCGACTGCCGGCGTGGGACGGCGAAGCAAGGCCTGGTCTGAGGTGACGTCCACCTGATACAGCCCGAAACGTGGTGTGTAGCTGCCCCACTCGTAGTTGTCGGTGATCGACCAGTAGTTGTAGCCGACGACGTTCATGCCGTCTGCCTTGGCGCGGGCCAGCCAGTAAGCGGCGTCGCGGAGCTGATCGGCCCGTCGGTATCCGTCCGGCCGCGGGGCCCCGTTCTCGGTCGGCATCCCGTTCTCCACGATGTAGAGCGGCTTACCGGGGAACTTCCGGTCGTAGTAACGCAGTGCGTAATACAGGCCGTCCGCCGAGGTCGAGGCCTTCCAGTACTCCTCCGTCGCCGCGTTGTAGGTGTTCAGGTCGGTCGCCGCGACCGAATAGTAGTAGTCGATGCCGACGAAATCCTGCTTGTCCTTGATCCGATCGAGGAACATCGAGTCCAGAACCGGCTGCACCGTGGGCAGATACGCCGAGTTCGACGTGACCCACGCCGTGGGCTGGCGGGCGTGGATGTAGTCGTAGATGGTGCGATGTGCCTGTACCAGCTGGTCGAGCATCAACGGAACATTCTGCGGCGCGATGCCACCGAAACTCAGTTCTTTGAGAAAGGTGTAGACCAGCGGCTCGTTGACCGTGATCCAGATGGGATCGAAACGCGCATAGCGGTCCACCACCTTCTTCGCATTGGTCAGCCAGTCGCGCACCATGTTCGGGTTGTTCCAGCCACCACGGTCGACCGCCCAGCCCGGATACACCCAATGATCGAGGGTGATCATCGGCCGCATCCCCGACAGCAGGATGTAGTGCATGACGCGGTCGTAGTACTCGAGTTCACGCTGATCCCAGACACCCGGCTTCGGCTGAATGCGCGCCCATTCGACACTGATCCGGTAGACCTTGACCCCCATCAGCTTCGCGTTCGTGATGTCCTCGACGTATCGATGCCGGAAGTCGACCGACGTACCCACGGGGTCGTGTACCCGGTCGGAGCTCGAGTAACGCAACCAGTTGCTGTCGGGCGACGAACCCTCGGACTGGAAACCGGCCGAACCCACGCCCCACAGAAAATCCTGGCCGAGACCGGGTGCCTGCGCATGCGCCGGCGCCGGCAGTATCGCGAGCGCGACGATTACCGGCAACGCGACCATCATCAGTCGCCGGATCAGTGTCGTTCCGATCATGAATTCCTCCCCCGAGATCTGCCTCACATCGCGAACGTCAGGTTTCCGAGCACATCGTTGCCGAGTGCGCGGTCGCCGGCGACGACGGCGACCGCCGGATCGGCCGTCGCACGCCCTGCGGTGAGACGAGCGAAGTCAGCATAATTGATCGTCACGGTCACATTGGGTTCGTCGGCGAAATCGGACACGATCGTCGCCCGGCCGTCCACAGCAATGTTCACGGTCTTCTCCACGACGCCGGTGACGACGATCCGGACGCGGCTGCCCTCCGGCGCGCCCGCCTTCTTCCCGACGAGAAACGGAAGTGCACGAAATATCTCGTCAAAGGCCAGTACCGCGCTCGATGCGTCGGCGGGCGGGGTCAATCCCAGGGTGTCCCGCAGGTCGAGCTCGTGCACCCAGCTGTCGAATATCCGGATCCGCATGAAGCGTCCGTAGGTGTCGGGTCCGGCCGGCGTGAACGAATCGGCGTCGAAGTCGTCTTGGCTCATCGCCTGCAGTGCATCGAGCCGCCGCGACGTCGCAGCGCTGAAGTCGGCGAGCACCGCGTCCCGTCCGCGAGCCCGATAGTGCTCGAGCCAGCGCTCGTTCATGGCACCGATCTCATTGTGGACGTGCGCGAACGACTCCACGTCTGCGTCGGTACTGGGCACCGGATCCCCCAGCAGCAGCAACTCCGTCGTCATGACGTGGGCGACGACATCCCCGATCGTCCACCCCGGCAGAATCGACGGGCTGTCCCACTGGTCGGCGGTGAGATCGGCCGCGATCGCCTCGATGGACCTCCAGACCGAGGCCAGCGCGGCGACCGCCGGTTCCTTCGGCACGACTGTTCGGCTCATGATTGCAGAGCATAAGGTGACTTCACCTGCGGCCGCGGCCGAACTGCGGGTACCGGCACGTGCGTGGACCCAGGGTCGGCGCCTACAGTTTGTGGGGTGACCACAGACAAGAACCTCCACGCCCAGATCACCGATCTGATCGCGCATGAAAAAGAACTCCGCACCCAGCTGACCGACGGCAAGATCACGCCCGACGAAGAGCACGCCCAGCTCCGCGAGGTCGAGGTACAGCTCGACCAGTGCTGGGACCTGCTCCGACAGCGTGACGCGCTACGCCGTTCCGGGGGCAATCCCGACGACGCCGCGGTGCGGTCCGAGAACGTGGTCGAGGGCTACCTCAACTGACTTGGTAAGTTCTCTCCCGTGCGCCCCCGTAGCTCAGGGGATAGAGCAACCGCCTCCTAAGCGGTAGGTCGCAGGTTCGAATCCTGCCGAGGGCACTGTGACATCTCCGCCGGACCACCATTTTCGTCTCCGAGGACGACCACCGAGGGCAGAACGCCCTCGGTCGTTGTTCACGGGGACGTTTCTGGTGGGCCCTCAGGGCAACGCCCTCTCGAGGATGTCGTCGTCTTCATACGTTCCGCCGATCAGGAACCTCTTGCGCCCGACTTTTCCGAAGCCGTTCTTCTCGTAGAACCGACGAGCCCTGGTGTTCAATTCGTTGACTCCGAGCCAGACCCCGGAGCCACCTCGCTCATGGGCCAGCTCCAACGTCTGCGTCATCAGCCGATGGGCGACCCCGCCTCCATGTGCGCCGGGCAGCACGTAGCACTTGCTCAGTTCCACGGTGGGTCGCAGCCTGATGGCTTCTGCGACGTCGGGGTCAGCGGGCTCACCGAACACGATCATCGTGTA
This sequence comes from Williamsia sp. 1138, assembly GCF_002095435.2. Taxonomy (GTDB): domain Bacteria; phylum Actinomycetota; class Actinomycetes; order Mycobacteriales; family Mycobacteriaceae; genus Williamsia. The sequence goes on along the minus strand of NZ_MJEJ02000052.1, from coordinate 211,897 downwards.
GCCGCTCAGGTGATCAATGTCGTCCGCGACGACGATGACCCGCTCCGGGTCGGCCAGGTACTCGTCAAAACGCTCCTGCGACAGCTCGGTCGCGATGAAGTCAGCCTTCGCGGCCTCGGTCGTCTGCGGTGGGCAGGCCAGCGGAAAGGTGGCGGCCGCGACCACGGCGAGCGCGTGAGCGTCGTCGCGGGTTGCCTGACGGATCAACATTCGGCCCAGGCTACAAGAGTTGACCCTGAGGGCATTTCGACGCGAGCATGGCAAACTTCAGTGTTGCCGCAAGTTGCAGTAACCGGGCCCGAGGGAATCACCATGTTCAGCACCACGATCAAGCGCCGCTCGTTTCTCGCCGGGGTCGCCGGCGTCTCTGTGGCGGCAGTCGCCTGTAGCACCGACTCCGACAGCGCCGGCCCGTCGGCGAGCGCCTCGGAGACCGCGAGTCCCCTGCCGGACAGCATCAATGCCGTCCTCACCAAGCCCCGCTACACCGAGTCCGGCGCGACGTGGAGCCTGCTGGTCAGCGACGTCGAGACCGGCGAGGTGTTGTACGCCCTCAACCCTGACGACATCGCACTCACCGGGTCGACACGCAAGCTGTTCTCGGTCGGGATGGCGCTGAACACGCTGGGTGCAGACCACCGCATCAACACGCCTGTGCATCGCACGGGCTCCGTCGAGCAGGGCACGCTGAACGGGGATCTGATCCTCGTCGGCAACGGAGACCTCACCTTCGGGGGCCGTCGCATCGACGCGGACACAGTGCAGTTCACCGACTTCGATCACAACGACGCCAACAACCTGGGCACCGCGATCCCGACGCCGCAGGACCCGCTGTTCGCCATCAACGACCTCGCTGCCCAGGTCAAAGCGGCCGGCATCACGACCATCAGCGGCAACGTGATCGTCGACGACAGACTGTTCACGCCGTACCGCGTTCCCAACGGCAATTTGCTGATCACCCCGATCCTCGTGAACGAGAACATGGTCGACGTGATCGTCGATCCCACGCAGCCCGGTCAGCCGGCGACGGTCGACTACCGACCCAAATCGTCTGCCCTGACCGTCGCGGGCGCAGTCACCACGGTTCCCGCAGGGACTGACAGCACGGTGACGCTGTCCGACAACGGCCGGATCGAGTGTGTCGGCGTCGCCGGTTGCACCGGCACCGTCGGCGGCGACATCGCCGTGGACTATCAGGCACCCCTCACCGGCAACGAGACCTTCGTCGGCACATTTCGGATCGAGGACCCTGCGGCCTACGCGCGCACCGCCTTCATCGAGGCCCTGCGCCGAAACGGCATCACCATGACCGCTCAGGCCATCGGCCCCAACCCGGCTGACCGGCTGCCTGCTGCGAGCACCTACACCGACGGCAACCGCGTGGCCGCCTTCGTGTCACCGCCCTACCTGCAGCAGGCCCAGCTCATCCTGAAGGTCAGCCTCAACCTGGGCGCGAATCTGGCGCTGAGCCTGTTCGGTCTGACCAAGGGAGCGACCACCATCGACACTGCCCTGGCCGCCGAGCGGGAGACCCTCATTGCCGATTTCGGCCTCGACGGCAACCAGTTCGACTTCCCGACCAACGGCAGCGGCAGTCCCGACAGCAAGGCCTCCCCTCGAGCGCTGGTCCAGTTGCTGACCGCGATGAGCAAGACGGATGTGGCGGCCGATTACCAGGCCTGCCTGCCGGTCATGGGTGTCAACGGTTCGCTGGCCTCCACCGGCACCACGCTGCCCGGTAAGGGCCATGTGTTCGCGAAGACCGGAACGACCGTCGAACCCACCGAGGACGGCGAGGCCGTGAACCTCGTCGCCCAGAATCTCGCCGGATACATCGAGACCAAGAGCGGCCGCACGGTCGCTTACGCGCTGATGGTCAACAACGCCGGACGGCTCGACGACTTCGGGCCGGAGATCTCGTCGGTCTTCGAAGACGAGGGCGTCATCTCGAGCATCATCTACGAGACACTCTGAACACACCACCCTCACGCACCCTGACAATCACCCTTGCCATACTTGGACTCGGACATCGGCGTTCGAGAGGGGTTTCGACATCAAAAGGTTTCTGGCACCGGCGTTGATCTTCATCGGGATAGCGGCGATCACCGCGGCGATCGCGGTTCCACTGTGGTTGGTCCCCAAGCTCAAAGTGGTGCCGCTCGACCTCGACATCACCACCGTCGCGCAGTCGCAGCCCGCGGGTCTGACCGACAGCAACGACGTTCCGGCCCGGGTCTTCAACCGCTGCTCGGTCAGCGGGCCACGAGCCGAGGTGTTCGACGCTCACCTCACCCAGCAACGCCGCACCGTTGTCATCGACCCGTCCGACTCCGGTCAGGTGACCGTGCAGTCAGGACAGACGGTCCAGATCGACCGCATCCAGGATGGCGACGAGACGATCGAGCCCACCGTCGCGCCCGTCGATGGCCGACGTACCTGCGAGGATGGCGTGCTCACCGGCAGCGTCGACGTGGTTTCTCTCGACCGCGAAACCAGCAAGCCCAACGGCGAGATCAACCGCCTGCACACCATCGAGGCCCCGGAGGGCACCCGCACGATCGACGCCGAGGACAACTTCGTCGAGGCACCCCGCGAAGGATTCCAGTACAAGTTCGGATTCGACGTCGACAAGTCCGACCAGCTCTACTACGACATCAACTCCCGGCAGGACGTGCCCGCGAAGTTTGTCGGCGAGACCGAGATCAACGGTCTGACGGCCTACGAGTTCGTCAGCGAGGTCCCCGAAATCGACCAGACCCTGCTGGAGACCCCCAGCGGCCAACCGGGTCTGGGCACCTCACTCGAGATGCCGGCGAGCTGGTGGGGCATCACCGGGATACCCGCGGACGAGAAGGTCGTGATGGATCGGTTCGCGAAGGCTACGCGGCATGTGTGGGTGGAACCGAACACCGGGACAGTGCTCAACGGCCGCGAGATCCAGCAGCAGTACTTCAAGTCCCCCGGCTGGGAGGACCCCGATCTGGCGGCGCCCATCCGCGATTTCCGGATGGATGCCTTCAGCGCGACGATGGCCTGGACCGATGCGACGATCAAGCGGCAGTCCGACAAGGCGAGCGGCTACGTCGACCAACTGCGCTGGGGCGGAACGATCATTCCGATCATCATCGGCGTTGTGGGTGGTGTCGCCCTGCTGGCGGGAATCGGACTTCTGGTGCGGCGACGACCGGAGGAACCCGGCAACAGAGTTGAATGAGCACGTGCGCACCCTCGGTCTCATCGGTTTCAAACTGATCCTTGGGCTGCTCACCCTCACTGCGCTCGTCACCGAGGTGGTGGTGCTGATCGATCGCGGCACGTTCGAAGCCGCCAATTTCTTCAGTTACTTCACCGTGGAGAGCAACCTGCTTGCCTCGGTGGTCCTACTGCTCAGTGTGGGGTTGCTGGCGAGTGGACGATCGCTGGACCGGATCGCGATGCTGCGGGGCGCGAGCACCCTGTACATGCTGGTGACCGGCATCGGCTTCACCGTCCTGCTGTCCGGACTCGAAGCCACCCAGTTCACAGCGGTCGCCTGGGACAACACGGTCTTGCACTACCTGGTCCCCGTCGCGGTAGCGATCGACTGGCTGATCGATCCGCCCGCGGTGGGCATCAGTTCTCGAAAAGCCATGATCTGGTTGACCTTTCCCCTGGTGTACGTGGCATACACCTCGATCCGCGGCCCGCTCGTCGACTGGTACCCCTACCCGTTCCTCGATCCGGGCGAGAACGGTGTCGCGGCCGTGATCGTGGTCAGCATCGGCATCGCCGTCCTCGCGGCCCTGATCTCGCTGGCGCTCGCCTGGTACAGCAGATTCCGGGTGGCTACACGCGAAGCGCCAACGCCACCACCAGCCGGGTCGACTGGTCACCCAGGTCCAGCCCGGTGAGCTCGCGCGCGCGACGAAGCCGGTAGCGCAGCGTGTTCGGGTGTACATGGAGGTCGCCGGCAGCCGCCCGCACATCTCCGAACGCGTCGAGATACGCCCGCACCGACGGCACCAGCGCCGCATCGTGGGCCAGATCGTACTCACGGAGCTGAGCGACCCGCGGATCGATCAGATCAGGGTTGTCGGCGAGCAGACCCACGATCTCCCCCAGCAACACCGGCGTTCGCGACTGTTCGACGGTACTGACGACGTCGATGTGGGCGCCCTCGCGTAGCGCCGCGTCAAGAACCCGGTCGACGTCGCCGCGCAGGCCCGCCACTGCACCCAGACCTGCGGGCGAATCGGCGACGACGCCGCGGACCCGTAGACCGAACTGGCGCTGCGCCGCGGCCACGGTCACCCGCGCCCACCGCATCGCCGCTCCGGCGTCAGTCCGCGGCAACAGCACGTAGACACGATCGCCAGCGGCGGCCGTCACCGAGTCGGGCCGGAAAGCGCTGGCGTGCAACGTCAGCGCCGGCAGGTACGCCCCGGTCAGCACCGTGCCGGGATCGACGACATCCTGCCCTCCGAAACCGACGACCGCGACCGGGCCGTCCCCCGGCAAGGCCAGTGCGGATGCGAGATAGGGAACATCGACAACGTCGCCGCGGAGCCCCAGCAGGCGCTGCACCTGTTCACCGTGCGCCGACGGCACCGCCGCGGAACGCGCGATGATCCGAGCGGCCACCGCGGCAGCACCGGTGATCACCGGACCGGCGTCGTCCGACAGAGCAGTGGCACCCTGCTGTAACCACAGCGTGCCCAGATACGTTGCAGCGCCCGGCTCTCGGATCCCGATGGCGATCCGTGGCCGCAGCCCCAAGTCGGCACGTTCGCCCACCGAGACCACCTCGGCCCGGGATCGCAGGGCACTGAACACACCCCACTGCCGAAGCCAGTCGAGCATCTCCGGTGGACCCTCGCGTCCGAGGATCGACAACCGGCGCAGCGTGTCCGCCTGCTCATCAGAACTGCTGTACGCCAGCACATGCGAGTCGGCGTCCTCGATGCTCACCAGGCCGCCGGTTCGGTCGGCGACCGCTTGTGCCAGCGCAAACAGGTCGCCCGCGGTACCGCTGGCCATCGATTCCGGTGATCCCGCGCGAGACTGGTCCAGGACCCGCCCGATCAGGTTGTAGATCCGCTCCCACCGTGCGTGGGGATCCACCGCCACCACCGCGATGCCTCCGGCCGCCGCCCGTCGGACCAGGTCGGCGTCGGGCAGCTTCACCAGGATGGCCGCCGGTGTCCGGGTCCCGAGCGTGGCCAGCCACGCGATGGCCTGATCTGAATCGACCCCGACCAGCAACGCCAGCTCTGCGGCGCGGGCCGCCCGTCCGACACCGAGCAACAGGTCATCGGCGTCGAGCAGCGCGGCGGTCGACACCGGCTGGTCCAGCCCGTCCGGCGCTTCGACCAGGGTCACCATGGTGCCGTCGAGCGCGAGAAGCAGCCTTCCCAGGGTCAGCGAACCACCCGTCGGGATGGCACCAGTCCGGGTAGCACCGGTCTGGGTTGCACCGCTCGGTTGCACCATGGCGAGAAGTCCTTTGTCCGATCGGCACAAGGATAGCGCAACTCATTGTCGGATCGGCCATGGCTTCGCGGATCGCGCCGGGTTGGAATGGACACATGGACGCCATCACCACTCCCCCGATCGCCCGGAACGAACCGGTCCACACCTACGCGCCCGGATCCGCCGAACGAGACCGCATCACCGCTGAACTCGACAGGGTCACCGCGGCCGACGTCATCGACCTGCCGCACGTGATCGGTGGTGTCCATGCCGCCGGCAGCGGTGAGCGCGTCTCGGTCGTGCAACCGCACTCCCATGCAGAAGTGCTGGGGACGTTCACCAATGGCACCCACGATGACGCCCGCGCCGCCGTCGCCGCCGCCCGGGATGCAGCAGCAGGCTGGGCTGCAACATCTTTCGACGATCGCGCCGCAGTTTTGCTGCGTGCTGCCGATCTGCTGTCGGGGCCGTGGCGCGAGAAGATCGCTGCCGCCACCATGCTCGGACAGTCGAAGACGGTGCAGCAGGCAGAGATCGACGCACCGTGCGAACTCGTCGACTTCTGGCGCTTCAACGTCGGATTCGCCCGGGAGATCCTCGCCGAGCAGCCCATCTCCGGTCCAGGAGTGTGGAATCGGCTCGACCACCGGCCTCTCGAGGGTTTCGTCTATGCGATCACGCCGTTCAATTTCACCGCCATCGCCGCGAACCTGCCGACCGCTCCCATGTTGATGGGCAACACCGTCGTCTGGAAACCGTCACCCACCCAGACCTACGCCGCCTACCTCACGATGACACTCCTCGAAGCCGCCGGGATGCCACCCGGGGTGATCAATCTCGTTTCCGGCGACGGGATCGCGGTGTCGGACGTGGTGCTGGCCGATCCGAACCTCGCCGGTATCCACTTCACCGGTTCCACCAGGACGTTTCAGCACCTGTGGCGGGAGGTCGGCTCGAACATCGACCGGTACCGCACGTATCCGCGTCTCGTCGGCGAGACCGGCGGCAAAGACTTCGTCCTGGCCCACACGTCGGCGAATCCCGATGTCCTGCGCACTGCGCTGATCCGCGGGGCGTTCGAATACCAGGGTCAGAAGTGTTCGGCCGCCTCACGCGCCTACATCCCGAGGTCGGTGTGGGACAAGATGGGTGACGACTTCCTTCAGGAGACCAACGCACTGCGCTACGGCGACGTGCGCGACCTGAGCAACTTCGGTGGCGCGGTGATCGATCAGCGGGCCTTCGACACCTCGGCCTCCGCAATCGAGCGCGCGAAATCCGTCCCGTCCCTCACGGTCGCGGCCGGCGGGGGGCACGACGATTCGACCGGCTTCTTTGTCCAGCCGACAGTCCTGCTGAGTGACGACCCCCACGACGAGTCCTTCCGCACCGAGTACTTCGGTCCCATCCTGGCGGTGCACGTCTACCCCGACAACGACTTCGAATCGATGGTGCAGGAGGTGGATTCGAGTGCCCGTTACGCCCTGACCGGCGCCGTGATCGCCGACGACAGGACGGCGGTGAGCACCGCGATGTCGGGGCTGCGCAACGCCGCAGGAAACTTCTACATCAACGACAAACCTTCTGGAGCGGTCGTCGGCCAGCAACCGTTCGGCGGCGCACGGGCATCGGGGACCAACGACAAGGCGGGATCGAAACAGAATCTCATGCGGTGGACCTCCACCCGCACCATCAAGGAGACCTTCGACCCGCCGACATCGTCGTCCTATCCGCACATGGCAGGTGAATGAACATGGCTGCACCGACTGCCGCCGTGGCACGCAGCGTCATCATGGCCGCCGCCCGGAGTGAACGGATCAAACGCACGGCCGAGCGGATCCCAGCCACCCGAAACGTGGTGCACCGCTTCGTGCCCGGTGAATCATTCGACGACGTACTCGGCGCAGGGGCGGGCCTGCTCGAGTCGGGTCGAACGATCAGCATCGACTACCTCGGCGAGGACACCACCGACGAGTCACAGGCCGACGCAACGGTACAGGCATATCTGCGGCTCATCGGGATGCTCGGCGACCGGGAGGTGGCCGCGCAAGGTCACCCGCTGGAGGTCTCATTGAAGTTGTCGGCACTGGGTCGGGCGCTGCCGCGGTACGGCGAGAAGATCGCTCTGGAGAATGCCCACCGCATCACCAGCGCGGCAACACAGGCCGGTGTCTGGGTCACCGTCGACGCCGAGGACCACACGACGACGGATGCCACCTTGCGGATCGTGCGCGAGTTACGCGCCGACTTCCCAGAACTCGGCACCGTGTTGCAGTCCTATCTCCATCGCACCGAGGATGATTGCGCCGAATTCTCTGATCCCGGGTCACGAATCAGGTTGTGCAAGGGGGCATACGCCGAGCCGGCAGACGTTGCGTTCCAGAGCAGGGCCGATGTCGACAACTCCTACCTGAGATGTCTGCGCATTCTGATGGACGGCAGCGGTTACCCGATGGTTGCCAGTCATGATCCCGCGATGATCGAGGCGGCCGAGGAACTGTCCGCAGCCGCCGGCCGCGGGGCCGACGAGTGGGAACATCAGATGCTCTACGGGATCCGTGACGGTGAACAGGTCCGACTCGCGCAGGCCGGCCGTCAGGTCCGCGTCTATCTTCCTTTCGGTTCCCAGTGGTACGGATACTTCATGCGCCGCCTCGCCGAGCGTCCGGCCAACCTCACGTTCTTCTTGCGAGCGTTGGTATCGCGGGGTTAGCCCATTCCCGAATTCGCGCCACCTGCGTGCGTGCGCGCCGGTTGCAACTGGCGCGTACGCGCACAGGTGGCGCGAATTTTCGGCGAGGCCTAGTACCCGATGAAGCGATCGGTGTGCACGCGCCACGGCTGCCACCGGAGCTGGGGCTCGGCGCGGATCAGCATCGGCTTGAGAGCCGCCAGCATCGCCGGCGGTCCGGACAGATAATAGTGCGCCCCGGGGCGGGCGATGGAGTCGATCTCCTCCACGCTCACCAACCCTCCGACGACGGTGATCACCTGGGCTCCAAGGTTCTTCGCGGCATCGAGAACGTCCGCGTACACCAAACGATCGTCGCTGTTGGCGGCGTAGATCATCGAGACGTGGGACAGATCGCCACCGGTCTTGGCCGTCAACTCGGCAAGCATGGATCGGAACGGGGTGACGCCGATGCCACCGGCAATGAAGACGGTGGGGGTCGACGTCTTGCGGGGCAATCTGAAGTCGCCTCCCACCTCATCGACGTACAACGTGGTGGTGGAGCCGTCGATCAGCCTCTTCTTGAAGGCCGACGGCTCACCGATCGCGGTGAACCCGAAGCGGGTATGGGTTTCCGACGGCGCTCCGGCCAGCGAGAGCACCCGCCGGGTGCCCTGCTTGTCCGGCGTCGGACTCCAGGTGGCCGCCGAGATCTGCGCCCACTGTCCGGGCGCAAAGCGCAGCGGTGGCGTGGCCAGGACCTCGTACGTGTCCACCCCGATCGGCCGCACCGAGTCCACGGTGAGCACTGTACGTCGCCACCGCATCCCGACGACGAACGTGAACAGACTGCCCGCGAGCAAGGCGATCTCAGGAACGAACGCCAGCGTGAAGTCGGACGTGATCTCGAACGTCTGACCCCAGAACATCAGGACGGCGACGAGAGCCGCGTAGAGCACCTTCGGGATCCGCGTCGCCGGAGAGGTCAGTGGTTCGGTCAACATGATCGCCGCCACGAACAGCAGCGGTGTGGACGTGAAGCCCAGATCGAGTGCATCGCCGATCGGAGTGTCGGCATCAAGTGCCACGACGATGATCGTCAGGACCGATACCGCGACGTACACGCCGACGAGCCACCCTTCGCGCAGCTTCCACACCACAGCGGCACCGACCACGATCATGGCGATCAGCAACGGTTCAGCGGCCACCCACCAGACCGGGTACTCGAACGGCCCGATGGAGAAGTAGGCGAGGAGGTAGCTGATCACCGCACCCGCCACCGCAGGGTTCACGATGTGGCGCCGCCGCACGGCCAGGGCGTACTTCGAGGCACTCGCGACCGCGGCGGCCAGGACGAGTCCCCACGCCGCGTCGGAATCGGTGACGCCCGGGAAGATGAAGAACAGGATGAGCGCAGTGATCAACCACGATTCGCTACCCGGCGGTACCCGTACGACTGCCGCACACGCGTAGGTGACGACGCCACAGACGACCACCAGAATCGCCAGCGATCCGACCAGCTGTGTTGCGGTGTAAGCGAAGTCGGTGTCCGAGGCCGCAACGGCCAGCGAGTACACGGCCAGAACCACCAAGGCCAGCAACACGAAGCGGTACATCGAGATCCGGTCGATGAGTCGGACGAACTTCATAGAAAGAGCTCCAGTTCTCGGGCATGTGAATGCTCCACGCTGCCATTTGCCCGCACCACCACGTAGTCGAAGCGATAGTCGCGCAACAGCTTCTGCGGAGAGGAGAAGAACAGTGCGGTCGACAGACCGTCGGCGGTCATGGTGTCGTCGGCGATCACCCAGGTGGCAAGTACCTCTCGGGTGGGTCTGCTGCTGCGCGGGTCCACGATGTGGTGCCAATCGGCCCATGCTCGCCGATTGCCGGCCGAACCGCAGATCGCGTTGTTCTCGATCATCACCGTGCCGATGGCCTTCGTGGGATCTGTCGGGTGCTCAAGGGCGATGCGGTGCGGCGCTGCACCGGCCCTGATGTCTCCGCTGCCGTTGACGAGGTACTCGTCGAACCCCGCGTCGGCGATAATCTTCGAGACCTGGTCGACGGCAAAGCCCTTTCCGCTGGCGCCGACGTCGATCAGCGCTGGTCGGCTCGTGCGGAGGGTCCCCTGCCAGCCGGCGATGACATCGTCCCAGGCAGGTACCCCCGCGACCGTGTCCGCAGGCCGCAGGGCATACCCGGCGCCGTACCCGGCATCATCCAAGGTTTGTCCCACCAACGGCGTCACGAGCCCGTTCGTGACCTCGTACAGCCGTCGATGCAGGTCGAGCATCGGCTGATCGGATTCGGCGATCGGGTACTCCCCCGCGGTGCGGGCGATCTCGGCGACCACCGAGTCTGACCGGAACCTCGACCACACCTGGTCGATACGGGCCAGTTCGACGGCGATCTGCGCGCGGAGCGCCTCGGAAAGCGGCGTAGGCACCGTGATGTCCCACGCCGTCCCGAGAGCACTGAACTCCCACACGGACACCGCCGTCGACCCGCTGATCACGCCTTGGCTTCGCTCTTGATCTCGTCGATCGCGTTGTTGAACCCGCCGGAGGTCAGCGACGATCCGGAGACCTTGCTGACGTCGAGCTCATCGATGCTCTTGCCGACGACGAGAGAGTCGATTCCACTGGCGAACTTCGCCTGGAACTCGGCGGAGGTGCCCTTGGTCTGGCTGGTGTCGAGGGTGAGCGCTGTGATAACCGAGTTCGACAGGGTGACTGTGACACCGACCGACTGCTCACCACCGGGTGAGTTGTAGGTGCCGGTGGCCGAGTACTCACCGTCGGCATACGGGGAGGTCGAGCCGCCCTGTGCCGCTGTCGATTCCGCGGCGGTCGAGCCCGTCGTGGTGGATGTCGCTGCTGCCGTGGTGGTCGACGCAGAGGTGCTGCCGCCGTCGTCGCCGCAGGCGGCAATCGCAGCGCCGGTCGCCGCGATCACCGCGGCGACCTTGCCCGCGTTGACAATTCGGCTCGTTGCAGATGAAGTGATGGTCGAAGTCATGGTGTCCATAGTGCCTGGTGAGAGTCGACCGCGGTCCGTTTGGCGGGACTTTGACAGGAATCTCTCAGAACTCAGCCAGCTTTAAGCGCGGGCGTGTTATCCCTGCCCACCGGCCCTTTTCCGCCATAGTCCAGCCCTGCGCCTCGGCCCTTGATCTGGTCGATCGCATCGCCTGAATCCGATGGACGTCGGTCTCACGATCTTTCGTGATCTCAGCGATGAGCTAACGCCCGGCCGCCTCGATCCGCGAGGCCACCGCATCGACGAACACCGTCGAGATGTCCGCTGCCGACTCCGCGATATAGCTGGTCCCGCCGGTGGCATCTGCGATCTGCTGCAGCGAGTCCGCGTCAGCATCCTCGGTGATACCGATGGTCAGGATCAACACCGGCCTGGCCGGGTCCTCGAGCGCCTTGAGCTCGGCAAGGAGCCCCTGCAGACTGATGGAGTTGTCGTCCTCGTTCTGACCGTCGGTCAGGAGGATGACGCTGTTGGAGAAGTTGGGGTCGTAGCTGTCCTGCACCTCCTTGAACGCTGCCAGCGTGGTGTCGTAGAGACCGGTCGCACCACCGAGGCGGTCCGGCAAGGTGACGATCTGCGACTCCAGGTACGCGCGGTGCGTCTGTCCGTCCGCATCGACGGTGTCGAGGCGTTCGATGGGCGCGATCGGGAGCCAGTCCTGTCCCTGCCCGCCCATGTTGATCGAGAACAGCCACGCACCCAATGCGGTGTTGTTCGGGAACAGCTTGAGTCCGTTCTGGCTGGCCTCCACGAGCATTTCCGCACGCGTGGAGTCGCCCGCACGTTCCTCCATCGAGCCCGAGGCATCTTCGACGACCAGGCTGCGGATCGGCACGCCGAGTACCGCCCATTGCCGCAACGCCTTGTCTTCCTGGGCCGGATCCTTGAGGGTCAGCACCGTCACCTGACCGACCCCGCCCTCAGGGCCGGGTTCATCCACCGACGTACGAAAGCCGCTCTCGGTCAAAGCTTCTGCGCCTTGATCGGACGCGATCTGTTCGACGAGCTTCGCGCCTGCCTGCGCGATGGTGTCCTTGCGGGCGGCGGACGCGGTGTTGAGCATCGGGTAGTCGAGGACCATGGTCCCGTCCGCCGGGACCGAGGGCGTCAGACCGCTCTCCGGATTCGCGCGCTGGAACTCGATGAAATGCTGTTCGCTGACGACGGTCGGAGAATCACTGCCCGCCGCGACCGCGAGCCGGTCACCGTCGGAGTCGCCGCCGACGCGCGCGTTGCCCTGCTGCAGCGCCAGCAAGGTCATCGCGTCGGTGAACTCCTTGCGGGTGATCGCCCCGTCCTGCTCGGCGGCCAGCGCGCCGACGATCGGGGCATCTCCGGTACTCGAGTCGATCGGATTGCCGAGCCGCAGCCCCGGCAGCGTCATGACGTCGACCCAATTGTTCAACGGCGCAACATCTTTGCCCGCGACAACCACAGGGCTTGCGGCGACGGAATCGGCGATGATGTCGGGTGCCACACGAACCTGGTCGGTGACCTTGCGTGCCCTCGTCTGAGAATCCGCGATCCACAGATCCGGAGCCTGATCACCCTTGGTCAGCTGCCCTGCCACGTTCGCGCCGCTGACAGCGGTCACGGTGAAGTCGTAACAGGAGTCACCCGACGCCTCGGCAGCCACCGGCTTCAGGGTGCCGGCCATCGACGGGTCGGCGATCACTGCCACCGCTTCCCGGGAATCGCAATCGGTCCCTGACCCGTCCCACACAGTGCGCCACAAGATCAGTCCCGCCACCAACACCGCGACCAGCACCAGAGCGACAAGGGCCCACCGTCCCCCACTCCCCCGCCCGCCGTCACGGTGTCCGCTGAATCCGAACTCTTCCTCGGCGTCGCTGTCGACTCCATGTCGACCCATCCCTCACCACCTTGTTTCGAGGTTCGCCGGATTCTATACACACCGGCGACCGCGGCGAGGTCAGGCGTAGAGGTCGTGGAACTTCTGCAGTGAGGTGTGGATGTCGCCCTTGACGACCTTCGCGGCCGCTCGGCCGGCGAGCCCGATCATCGGCAGGCCTCCGAGTTCGAGCTCGAAGGTGAGGTCGGCGCCGTCACCATCAGGAGCGACCTCGAGGATCAGGGTGACCTTCACACCGCCCTTGCCGTCGCCCTTCAGGCTCACGCGACGGGGCGGGTCGTACTCGTCGACGACCCAGTTGAAGCGCACCCGGGTGCCCTTGGCCGCCACGACCGACGACACCTCGGTGCCCTTGCCGATCTCTCCCGGCCCCGGGAGCTCGCTGCGCCACCCGTCGTGAATGACGAGCCAGTCACCGAATCGGGACAGGTCCAGCGCATGCTCCCACGCCTGTGCCGGCGTCAATCCCACCTTGATCGAGTCTTTGACCTTTGCCATGCCGCTGACGTTAGCGTCCGAGTCGACGCAGTGGTGCGAGCGGCCGCCCGTGTCCCCTCAGACGGGGCAACTATCCGGTGCCGGCTGGTCCGCGAAACGATCGGAGATCCAGTCGACGGCGGTGGTGGTGACCCCGAGATTGGTGTGCCCGCCGTCCGGTTTGCGAACGACCTCGACGACGTCGCCCGCCGCGCAGGCACGCTGCAGCGCCGCTGTGGTCCAGGCGGGCAGGATGATGGTGTCCTGGTCTCCGTACGCGACGAACAACGGACCATCCGCCCGGCGAGCAGGCAGTGCATCACCCTGCAGGATCTCGCGGATCCGGTCGGCGGCCTCCTGATCGGCGATCGCGGCATCGCCGGGAGCGATCGACATGGCAGCGCTGAAGCGATCCGCCGTCGACGTCGGGCCGCACGAGGTGAACACGTCGGCCCCTGCCGCGAGACCGCCCCGCATGTAGTCGTCGGGGTCGAGATCGGGATACACCTCACGAAGCCCCGCCACCAGGTTCGGGATGAAGATCTTCTGGGCGTCGGTGTACTTGGTGTCGATTCCGGCGTCGGTGATGGGTGAGACATCCGCGGCAGGCGCCAGCGCCGCCGCACCCACGAACTCCAGTCCCTGGCCGTAGTCGCCTGCCGCCTCTGCGGACGCCCAGGCGGCCTGTCCGCCCTGGGACGCCCCGATGGCCGCCCAGCGGTCGGACGTGTCCGGGACCACGTTTTGGGCGGCGCGCACCGCGTCGATCATGTTGAAGGCAACGGTTCTCGGCTCGAGATAGGGATGCGGCCTGGGGTTGCTCACCGCGGTCCCGAGCCCCTGGTAGTCACTGGCGGCAACGACGAACCCACGATTGAGCAAGCGGGTCACATTGCCGTCTTCGCCGAGCAGGTCGGGATAGTCCGACGGACCGCAACTCGGATCGGTGCCGGTGGTGCCGTGGCCCAAGGCGACGATCGGCCAGCCGCCCGGAGGGGGGTCGCCCTCGGGAACGGCGATCACCCCGGAGACCTCTGTGCCGAAACCGCCTCCGTACCCGGCGGTGGATCGGTAGACCACGCGGGTCAGGGTTCCGGCGGCTCGGAGTTCGGAACCGGCATCGAACGTCGCCTGCGTGACGATGTCGCCCCGCTCTGCGGGCGTGGGCGCCGGGGGCTGCGATGGCGACGTCGCCGCAGACGAGCCCGCGGACGCACTCGGCGACGACGGCGGCGCCTGGCCGTCGTCGTCGCCGGTGGTGGAACACGCGGTGATCGCGAGCAGTGCGACTGCCGGCGCGATCAGCGCTGTGGTCAGCTTCTTGATCGGGTGCCTGTCAGTGCTGCTGGCCCGGGTTCCTCTTGTCGTCCTGTGCGAACTTCTTCGCGGCGTCCGCACCCTTCCTGACCTGGCCGGCGTACTTGCCCTTGGTGGCCTTGTTCACCGCGTCGGCACCCTGATCGATGATCTTGGTGTTCTTGCTCAACGTCGACTTGCCCTTGTTGATCAGGCCTTTGAGATCCATGGGATCCTCCTTCTGGTCTACCCGCCCGAACGTGCTGTTTCGACGGTGTCTTTCTGTGAAGATCGGGAGTTCAGCCTACTCGACCAACTCGCGATGACCGGATTCAGCCGCCAGAGCAACTCCACCAAGATGATCCCGATCGCCGAGGCGATCAGGGCCACACTCGTCTTGGCCCAATCGGTGGGGTCGAGCTTGAACAGGTCCTGGGTGAGCGGCAGGCTGAAGATCAGGACATAGGCCAGCGCGGACCCCGAGATCAACAGGATCTTCCACCAGTTGTACGGCCGGGCGACCACCGCCAGTACCCAGAGGGAGATGGAGATCAGCGTGATCAGCGCAGTGGTCGCGGCCTGCATCTGATCGGGGGTCATGTCGATCGAATCTTTGCTACCCAGCTCCACGCCGCCGCCGCCCGGATAGACGATCGCGTACGCGACGAAGGTGCAGACCGCGATCACGATGCCCGACGGGATCGCCAGCCGTAGCACCCGGCCCACGAAGCCGGTGCGGGCACGTTCGTTGTTGGGGGCGAGCGAGAGGATGAAGGCCGGGATACCGATCGTGAACCACGCCGAGATGGTGACGTGGATCGGCTGGAACGGGTACGAGATCGGGGTGAAGCCGAAGATCTTGCCCGCGACCCCGGCGATCCCGATCATCAGCGCGAGCAGTACCGCGTACACCGTTTTGGTGAGGAACAGGTTGGAGACCCGTTCGATGTTGCCGATCACCCGGCGACCTTCGCCGACCACGTACGGCAGGGTGGCAAAACGATTGTCGAGCAGCACGATCTGCGCCACCGACCGGCTCGCCGAGCTGCCCGACCCCATCGCGACCCCGATGTCGGCATCTTTGAGGGCCAGGACGTCGTTGACGCCGTCGCCGGTCATCGCGACCGTGTTGCCACGGGATTGCAGCGCCCCCACCATCGCCCGCTTCTGGTCGGGACGCACCCGGCCGAAAGTGGTGTGACCCTCGAGGACATCGGCGAGTGGGTCCTGCTCGCTGGGCAAGCTACGGGCGTCGACGGCGTCGTCGACGGTACCGAGCCCCAGGGAACCCGCGACCGCGCCGACCGACACGGCGTTGTCGCCGGAGATCACCTTCACCGACACATTCTGTGAGGCAAAGTAGTCCAGCGTTTCGCGGGCATCCGGGCGGACGCGTTGCTCGAGCGCGATCAACGCACGCGCGCTGACCGCACCGGGGGCGCTCAGGCCGTCGGCCTCGGAATCGACCGGCACATCCGTCGAGGCGAGCAGGAGTACCCGCAACCCGCCCGAGCCGAGATCGCTTGCCTGCGCGGCGGTGTCGCCGTCGGGATCGAGCAGCATGTCGGGCGCACCGAGCAGCCAGTTGCCGCGATCGTCACCGGACGCGGCGTCGCAGAACGAGATCCCGCTCCACTTCTTCGCGGAGGTGAACGGTGCGATGTGCGTCGAGGTCCAGTCGGGCGCATCGGGGAATGCCTCGGCCATCGCCTGCACGCTGGCGTTCGGGCGCGGGTCGTGCGCGGCCAGGGCTGCCAGTGCCAGCTGGAGGTCGGCCTGCTGCAGATCGGCCTGCTCACCGTGCACCGCAACGAGTTCCGAGAGCCGCATGCCGTTCTCGGTCAGCGTTCCGGTCTTGTCGGCGCAGACGACGTTCACGCGGGCGAGACCTTCGATCGCGGGCAGTTCGTTGACCAGGCACTGCCGTCTGCCCAGTCGCACGACCCCTACCGCGAAGGCGATGGTCGTCATCAGCACCAGGCCTTCGGGGACCATCGGCACCAGGGCTGCGACCATGCCCAGCAGCGACGCCTTGATGCCGTTGTCGCTGATGAACAGCTGGTTGATGATCGTCAGGAGTCCGGCCGGGATCAGCAGCCAGGTGATGATCTTCAGGATCTTGTCGATGCCGCTCCGCAACTCGGAGTCGACGAGCGTGAACTTGCTTGCCTCCTCGGCGAGTTGAGCCGCGTAGGCGTCCCGGCCGACCTTGGTGGCCCGATAGGCGCCTGACCCCGACACGACGAAACTGCCCGACATGATGTGGTCGCCGGGCGCCTTGTCGACCGCGTCGGCCTCGCCGGTGAGCAGCGACTCGTCGATGTCGAGCGACGCCGATTCGACGGTGTCACCGTCGACGACGATCTGGTCGCCCGGACCCAGCTCGATGATGTCGTCGAGGACCACCTCGCTCGGCGCGATCTCCGCGGCCACACCGTCGCGGCGCACCATCGGCCGGGTCTGACCGACGATCGCGAGGGCGTCGAGGGTCTTCTTCGCACGGATCTCCTGAATGATGCCGATACCGCTGTTCGCGATGATCAGCAGGCCGAAGGCGCCGTTGATGACCGAACCGGTACTCATCACGATGATGAACAGCACACCGAGAATGGCGTTGATACGGGTGAACACGTTGGCGCGGACGATCTGGCCGACCGTCCGTCCGGAGCGGTCCGGCAGCACGTTCACCTGCCCGGCGGCGACCCGCTCTGCAACCTGGGCCCTGGTGAGCCCGGTGGCGACGTGCGCCTCGTCGACGGCGGTCATGCGGCGACCTCCCACCAGGACTGGCTGTCGAATCCGTGTCCCGTGCGTGAGGTGACGTCGAAGTGGGCTCCCGGCATCGGTGTGATCAGCGGGATCTGATGTACCTGGGCTGCGGGTAACAGCCGCTGGACCGGATCAGCCCACTCGTGTAGCGCGAGGTTGAAGGTGGCCCAATGGATGGGCAACAGCAGTGACTCGGAGAGCTTGTCGCCGTTGAGCATCCGGTACACCTCGACCGCCTCCTCCGGGTTGAGGTGGATGTCGGGCCAGAGCCGGTCGTACGCGCCGATCGCGATCAGGCTCAGGCCGAACGGTCCGTGGTCGGACCCAACCTGTTCGAAGGCGTCGGTGATTCCGGAGTCGCCGGAGAAGAAGAAGTTGTTGTTCGGACCCGCCACGGCCCAGCTCGCCCATTGAGTGGTGTTGCGCTGCAGACCGCGACCGGAGAAGTGCCGGGCCGGGCAGCAGTTGAACGTGAGATCGCCGATCGTGATCGACTCACCCCAGTCGGCCTCGTGGATACGCTCCGAGTCGATACCCCAGTACTCCAGATGAGCCCCGACCCCGATCGGCGCCACGAACGTCGCCTCCGGATGCAGAACCGCGAGTTTGCGGACCGTCGCGGTGTCGAGGTGGTCGTAGTGGTCGTGGCTGATCAGGATGACGTCGAGCGAGGGCAGCTCATCGAGGGCGTGCGGCACCGGGTGCATGCGGGCGGGCCCGACGATGCTCGATGGTGAGCAGCGTTTGCTCCACACGGGATCGGTCAGGATGCGGTGACCATCGAGTTCTACCAGGACCGAGGCATGACCCATCCACGTCGCGGCGAGGTCAGCGGCCTCCTGAGGTAGAGGCGTGACGTCGAATTGCAGGCGCTTCGAGGGTTTGCCGATGTCACCGCGGCGCAGCATCGCCAGCGCCGCCGCGCGGTCACCTTCGACGGGGGTCGCAGGTTCGACGTTCGCGAAGGTGCCGCCCTGCTGGCGCGGCGAACCGCTGATATGCGGGAGCACAAGATCTTTGGGTGCCCCCATTGCCCGATAGACCTCACCCCCGGCGGTGACACCGGCCGCGGCGAGCGCGACTCCGGCGGTGGCGGCACTGGTCAGGAGCCTGGGACCGGTCATGAGATTCGGAAGACGCACCACGCAGGACACACTACCGGCCAGGTCCACCGGACATCCGGCTCGAACCACCCTCACCGCCGATCTTTCCTCTGGCGTCTGGACACCAGGAATAACTCGGCGTATATCTGACTTTTATCAGACATAGTCAGCCAACAGGAGGCAGTGATGAGTCAAATAGTCGACGCGGTCATCGTCGGTGCGGTACGCACGCCGATCGGCAAGGGCAAAGCGGGACACGCAGCCGAAGGCGGAGCTGGACAGATAGTGGGTGCCGGTGGTCTCAATGGTGTCCATTCGGTGGACATGCTGGCGCACAGCCTGAAGGCCCTGGTGGAGCAGACGGGCATCGATCCCGCTCTGGTCGACGATGTCATCACCGGCAACGTCACCCAGGCCGATGAGCAGGGTCAGAACATCAGCCGCAATGCGGTACTGGCCGCGGGTTTCCCCGAGTCGGTGCCGGCGACCACGGTGAATCGTCAGTGTGGATCGAGCCAGCAGGCGATTTCCTTCGCCGCGCAGGCCGTGATGTCCGGTGTCCAGGACGTGGTGATCGCTGCCGGCGTCGAATCGATGAGCCGGGTTCCGATGATGTCGGATGTCCGTCCGGGCTCCAACCCGTTCGGCGAGGCGCTGCTGCAGCGCTATCCCGAGGGCTTCATCCCACAGGGGTACAGCGCCGAGCTGATCGCAGCCGACTGGGGATTCTCCCGTACCGAACTCGACGAGTTCGCCATCTCGAGCCATGACAAGGCGACAGCGGCGACCAAGGCGGGCCGGTTCGACAACGAGATCGTGCCGCTCGCGGGTCTGACCTCCGACGAGATGATCCGTCCGGGCGGGACCATCGAAAAGCTAGCCACCCTCAAGCCGGCCTTCTACAACCCGGCGATGAAGGAGCGGTTCCCACAGATCGACTGGCGGATCACCGCAGCGAACTCGAGTCCACTGTCCGACGGCAGTGCCGCGGTCCTGATCATGAGCAGCGCCAAGGCGAAGGAACTCGGCCTCAGGCCGCTCGCCCGCTTGCACAGCTTCTCCGTCGTGGGCTCCGACCCGATCTACATGCTGACCGGCGTCATCCCGGCGACCCAGAAAGTGCTCGCCCGAGCCGGTTTGTCGATCTCCGACATCGACCTGTTCGAGGTCAACGAGGCCTTTTCGCCGGTCGTGCTGGCCTGGGCCAAGGACACCGGCGCAGACCTGAGCAAGACCAACGTCAACGGCGGCGCCATCGCACTGGGCCACCCACTCGGGGCCAGCGGAGCCCGCATCATGACCACCCTGGTCAACGCGCTGGAACAGACCGGCGGACGCTACGGTCTGCAGACGATGTGTGAGGCAGGCGGTCTCGCCAACGCCACCATCATCGAACGGCTGTAACCCCCCGCCCTCCCAAACGCTCCACAAATACGAAGGCGCTCCACAAATATGTGGAGCGCCTTTGTATTTGTGGAGCGTTTACGGGTGGGCCTAGGCGTATCCCGTTCTGCGCAGGCCGTTGCGAAGGATCCGGCGCAATCGGTCGGGGTTCATCAGATCGTCCCAGCCCCACCGAGCGACGGTGAACCCCAGTTCGTTCAGACGCTCCTCGCGTCGTTTCTCCCGGTAGACCGCATCGGCAGGCGATTCACCCGGCTTAAGGTAGCGGATGTACTTGTCGTACCAATCGAATTCTCCCAACAGTGTGCCCTTGATACGAAAGTCGGTTCGCGCCGCGAAGACACCGTCCGAGTCATGGATCTCCGGTTGCAGCTCGGGTACCGGGATATCACCCATGGCGGACATCAATGCGCGCGACCAAGATTCACCGATGCTCTCCGCTGCGACATCGGCGAATGCCACCGCTCGTCGTGCAGTGCCGATGCCTTTTCGTCGACCGGCCCGAGCGACGATGGTCTCCAGTTCGAGACGCGTCGCTCCCATACGCAGCGCGGCGTCGCACGCGCAGACTCCCTGCTCGAAGGTGCCGGCGCGACTGATGTCGACCGCCGTCCGCGCCGGTGTCGTCACCAGGAGTCCGGGCAGTTCGATGACCTCATCCGGCTGCCAGGGCGTTGCATGAAGGGTGCAGGCACGAGTGCGATCGCGACCACCGCCGGCCCGGTTGGCGGTGAAATGCACCCGCTCGAGATCACCTCCCAACATCGGCATTCCCCACAGCGCTGCCGCCGACCAATGGCTGACCGCTTTGTCGCCACGCCCCGCGTCGACTGCTCCGAGAACCTTGTATCGGTACCGGTGTTGCCGCTGTTCACGAGTCAGCAGTTCTCCGGCCGACCCACTCGGCAGATACATCCCCCAGTAGACCCTCTCCAGCGTGCCGTGCCGAGTTGCTGCCTGGAGCGAGTGGTCGCTCAGGCCTGCCGTACGCGCGTTGCGGCGCAGAATGAGCCCGTCCGGTGTCAGTTCGTGTTCCCCCACCTGTCCGATCCTGGAGCACCACCTCCGCCCACCTGCCGCATCCATGCCGTCCAGATCGATGGCTGTGGATAGCTTGCCTACTGTGGACAACCATCAGACGCTCCACAAATACAAAGCCGCTCCACATATTTGTGGAGCGGCTTTGTAAAGGTGGAGCGTTTGTGGGAGGTGATGGAGATGGGGCCACTACGCTGGAGCGGTGGCGAATGAACTGGTGTTGGCGCTCGACCTCGGTGGCACGAAAGTGGAAGCCGCGCTGGTCGACCCGGACGGGGTGGTGCTCGACGCTTCTCGGAGCCGGGCGCCGACGGGCGGTGACTCGTCGCCCGCAGACCTGGACGCCGCCGTCCTGGCGGTGGTCGACCACGCGCTGAGCCACGCCCCCTCGAACGCCACGATCATCGGTGCCGGAATCGCCGCTGCCGGGCCGATCGATGAACGGGCGGGCACACTGTCGCCCATCAACATCCCGCAGTGGCGCGATTACCCCTTGCGGACCCTTGTCTCCGAGCGCGTCCGAGACACTCTGGGCGACAAACCCGTTCATTTCCATCGCGACGGTGTGGCCATCGTACTGGCCGCACATTGGCTGGGTAACGCAGCCGGAACCAGCAACTTGTTGGGGATGGTGATCTCCACCGGAATCGGCGGCGGCTTCATCTCGGGCGGCCGGGTCCTTGCAGGCAATTCCGGGCACATCGGCCAGATCCAGATATCCGGCTTCACGGGCGAACTCAGCATCGGCAGCCGAACCACTCTCGAATCCGTTGCCTCCGGCCCACACACCGTGGCCTGGGCGAATACGCAGGGGTGGAGCGGGCACACCGGCGAAGACCTCGCCCGGTCCTATCGGAACGGTGATCCGATCGCACGCCGCGCCGTCGTCCGGGTGTCCGAGGCCGTCGGGCAGGCGATCTGCAGCGCCTGCGCGTTGGTCGAGACCGACGTGGTGGCCATCGGCGGCGGATTCTCCCGAGTTGCAACAGATCTGGTCCCGATGATCGCACAGGTCGTCAGCAGTCACCCACTGGAGTATGTTTCGCGAGTGCACGTCGTCGACGCCGGACTACCGGAGACCGCGCCGCTCACCGGCGCGGCCGCCCTGGTGTACCGGCGTGATCTGGTGGGCCTACAACCCTGACCCGGATCAGGCCGGCACGCCTTCACCGATGGGCGCAGAGTAGGGATTCCTCCTGCGGAAATGCTTGCGCGACAACATGTTGTCGAGGGCGTGCATGAACCGTGGCAAATGACCAGCGTCAACGTAGGTCGCCCAGAGCATTCCAGGTGTCGCGTTGTACGCCGATCCCGAGAAGATCGGTCTGCGTCAGCACCACCTCGGTGGCACCCGCGTCGAAATAGCGCTTGACACCGGCACGAACGTGCGCCGCGGACCCGACGAGCGCGAGGTCGGCGGCTTCGCGTGCTCCCTCGAGTTCGATCACCCGCCGGTACGAGGGGATGGTGTTGTACAACCCCATCGCGGCGCGCGCCGACTCGCGCCCCGCCTCGACGTCGCCGGTCACCACTGCCGCAACGAATGCGATGATCCGCACCGGCGGTCGCCCGGCCGCCTCTGCAGCCGCGTTGACCACAGGAACGATGTGGCGCTCGAGTGTTGCGGGGCCGGCCAGGAACGGCAGGATTCCGTCGGCAAGCTCGCCGCTTACCGCCAACGCCTTGGGCCCCATGGCCGCGACAAGTATGGGCAGGTCCGTGCCGGCGCCGGGAACCACTGCGGGAAAGGGTGGTGCGACAGTCAGCAATTCGCCGTGATGGTCGGCGGTCCCGGTCGTGACCAGAGCGCGCGCGGAGGTGAGGAATTCGCGCAACAGGGCGACCGGCCGCGAGAACGGGACCCCGAAAGCGCGCTCGGTCAGTGAGCTCCCCAACGCCAGGCCCAGCTGAAACCGTCCGTGCGTGGCGGCCTGGACTGTTTGAGCCTGGCCGATCACCAGCGACGGATGTCTGGCGAAGATCGGGACTGCCGACGTCCCCACCCGCAGTTCGGGGATCTCACGCCCGATGATCCCGGCCAGGGTGATCGCATCGTAGTCGAATCGCTGCCCGAGCCAAGCGGAGATCAGACCGGCGCTGACCGCCTCGCGTGCCAGTGCGACGACCCCGTCGACTGCGTTTCCGTCACCAGGCGTGCTGAGAGCCACTCCGAGAGTCATGTCTCGACCAACGTCGTCGCCGCGCATCGCCATTCCGATCGGGCGACCAAGACCCACGATGATTTTATCGAGCGCGCGCCGTCAGCCCGCGAGCGACCGACTGATCACGAGCCGCTGAATCTGGTTGGTGCCTTCGAAGATCTGGGTGATCTTCGCTTCGCGCATGAGCCGCTCGACCCGGAAGTCCTTGGTGTAGCCATAGCCACCGAAGACCTGGACCGCGTCGGTGGTGACCTTCATCGCGGCGTCGGTCGCGACCAGTTTCGCCACCGACGCATTGCGGGAGTACGGCAGGCCGGCATCACGGCGTCGCGCGGCGTCGAGGTACGTCGCCCGCGCCGAGTCGACGGCAGCGGCCATGTCCGCCAGCAGGAATCCCAGACCCTGGTGATCGATGATCTTCTTGCCGAACGTCTTTCGCTCCTTGGCGTAGGCCACCGCGTCATCGAGGGCGGCCTGCGCGATTCCGACCGCCACCGCTGCGATGCCCAGGCGCCCGGAATCGAGCGCGCTGAACGCGATCTGCAGTCCCTGACCATCTGTGCCGATACGACGCTCCTCGGGCACGAACGCGCCGTCGTAGTGCGCGGAGGTCGTCGGGACCGCGGCCAAGCCCATCTTCTCTTCGGGCTTGCCGAAGGTCAGACCTTCGGTGTCGCCGGGAACCAGGAAACACGAGATGCCTTTTGACCCTTCACCAGTGCGCGCGAAGAGGTTGTAGAAATCTGCGACACCACCGTGGGTGATCCAGGCCTTGGCCCCGGTCACCCGGTAACCGCCGCCTGTGGCCTCGGCTTTGCAGTTCAGCGCCGCGGCATCGGAACCGGCCTGCGGTTCCGACAGGCTGTACGCACCGATCTTCTCGCCTCCGAGCATCTCCGGAAGCCAGCGCTGCTTCTGCTCCTCGGTACCGAACATCATCAGCGGATGGCACGAGAGGCTGTGCACACTGACCGCCACGGCGACTGCGGCCCAGCGCGCGGCGAGCTCTTCGAGGACCTGCAGGTACACCTCATACGGCTGACCGCCACCGCCCCACTCCTCGGGATACGGGAGGCTCAGCAGCCCCGTCTGACCCAGCACTGTGAAAGCCTCGTCCGGGTACTTCTCGCCCTTCTCGTATTCGTCGACTATGGGCCTCAAGGTCTTGTCGGCGACATCACTCGCCAATTGCACCAGGTCACGGGCCTCTTCGGTGGGCAGCAGCCGGTTGACGGACATCGCGATCTCCCTTGGTCGTCCTCGCGCGACAGTACTGGCACGCGAGCTTCAGTACTCATAACAGTACTGGACGTCGTCAAGCAGTACTATCAAGCCATGGTCCCGACCACCGCCCCAGGAGTTCATGCCACCGCGCGCCGGGCCGAATTGTTCGACTCGCTCGTCCGGCTTTTCCTGTCCGAGGGGTTCGCGCACCTGACCCTCGACGAGATCGCCGCCCGGTTGCGTTGCTCGAAATCCACGCTGTACACCTTGGCGGGCAGCAAAGGAAACCTCGTCCAAGCGGTCACCGTGCACTTCTTTCGGGCCGCGACCGCAGAAGTCGAGGGCGCAGTGGCCACCGGAGTCGGAACCCGCGCCCGGCTCACGGCGTATCTGACGGCGGTCGGGGCCGCACTGGCCCCGGCGTCCGAACAGTTCATGGATGATCTTGCCGCCTACCCGCCTGCCCGAGATGTGTACGAGCACAACACCCGGGCCGCGGCCGAGCGGGTACGCGATCTCATCATCGAGGGCGCTGCGGCCGGTGACGTCCGGGACGTCCACGCCGCTTTCGTCGCCGACGTCGCCGCCTCCGTCATGGTGCGCATTCAGCAGCGCGGCATCAAAGAAGCTGTAGGACTCGACGATTCACAGGCCTACCTCGAACTCGCGGAGCTGCTCACCACGGGGATCGGGTCACTGCCTGCGAACTCGTGATGGGCCACCGTCAAGGCTGCCAGCACCACGCCGCACACCACCCCCACCGCAGTGTCTGCCACTCGGTCGACCGCGACGTCGGCGGTCAGGCCGGCGCCGAGTCCGGTGAGCAGCAGGGCCATCGGGGTCACTGCCAGAGAACACAGTGCGTAGTTGACGGTGGCGAGGATCTCGGCGGCCACTTGTA
Source organism: Williamsia sp. 1138 (assembly GCF_002095435.2). Lineage (GTDB taxonomy): Bacteria > Actinomycetota > Actinomycetes > Mycobacteriales > Mycobacteriaceae > Williamsia. The sequence continues at coordinate 186,489 of NZ_MJEJ02000052.1, read as the reverse complement.
GCACCACGATGAGCGCCACGGCACCCCAGTAACCCAGCGGTAGCGCCAGCAAGGCGATCGCCACCGCAGCGCCGCCGAGATTTCCGAGTAGCCGCTGCACTCCACGGTGCACGGTGGCGTGGTAGTCGATTCCCTGCAGGCTCGCGAGCGCTCCCATGGCAGCCCACATCGGATGTTGCAGGCCGGCGGCCACGGCGATGGTGGCCGCGATCGCGCATGCAGCAACGATGCGCGCCGACCGCATGAGCAGACGGCGACCGAGGACACCGCGCAGAGCGACAAGGACACCCGCGCGTTCGGCGATCCGGTGCCCGTCGTCGCCTCGGAACGCATCCCACGCCCAGGGTGCGAGCGAGGCCGCGATGCCCACGAACGACCCGACGATCGCAGCGGCCATCAGTCGTCCCACGTCACCCACCGTCGTGGCGAACCCGGCAGCACCCGCTGCGGCAAAGATCAACACCACCGCTCCCGGGCCCATCAGCCGCAACGCCGACACGAGCAGCGCGGCCAACCCGGCGGCCAGAGACACCGCCACGACCTGCACGGCGATCGACGAGCCCGACGCACCGAGGATCGCCCCGAGTCCGACGTAGAGCACCACCGCCCCACCGACGACCAGCAGCCTCGGAAGGCGCACACGATAGGGATCTGCCCGACAGAATGCCGAGGTCAGCGACCCCAGTGCGGCGAATCCGGCGAGGTCCCGGTGACCGAGGAGACCACCCACAACAAGGACGAGACCGACTGCGACACCTACGCGAACCGCGGGCGCAATCGCGGTGTTTCCGCGGTTCAGCGTCACCGCGGCGCTCCACCAGGTGCGCGGAGAGCAGAGATGACGGAACGCCGCCCCACTCCGGCGGGCCTGTTCAGACAGCACAGTGGTTGTGGACATCAAGGTATCGGGCACCACGGTATTTTATCACTATTTTACTAGTGAACTAAATATCAGGAGACGGTTACGATGAGCCGGTGACGTCAGACAGCGCGCCGAACGACATCGTCGAACGGATCGGACGCGAGTGGGCAGAGGCCTACCCCGACCTCGACACGACGCCCGTCGAGGTTCTCGGCCGCATCAACCGCATCGCCTCTGCGCTGACGCACTCCCTCGACCGCGACCTCGAGGCGCATTCCATCGGCCGCTCGGAGTTCGACGTGCTCGGCGCCCTCGCCAGGGCACAGCGGCCACTTCGGGCCAGCGAGGTGGTCTCGACGACGATGCTCAGTGGCGCCTCGATCACCAAACTCACCGAACGCCTCTCGGACATCGGACTGGTGCGCAGACGTCGCTCGGACCGGGACGGTCGGGTGGTGCTACTCGAGCTCACCGAAGCCGGCCGCGAACTCGTCGACACCCAGTTCCCACGCCGGCTCGCCCGGGACACCAAGATCCTCGAATCACTGAGCCCGCAGGAGCGGGCGCAATTGATCACGTTGCTGCGCAAGGTATCGGCGGCCCTACCGCAGTAGATCGGCTTGCGCAAACTGATACTATATTCAGATTCATCTCGCCAGACGCTGGTGCCGACGTCCGCATCTGCGAGGATGATCTGACATCGGCGAATCCTTCGGCCGCTGGGAACTCGGCGACGACAAGGCGATGCTCGACCTGGTGACCAGCGCGAACATCGCCTGCGGATTCCACGCCGGCGACCCCAGCACCATTGCCCGGACGGCACGCTGGTCGGTCGAACGCCGCGTCCGCATCGGCGCGCAGGTGGCGTATCGCGACCTCGCCGGATTCGGTCGCCGCTTCGTCGACGCCTCGAAGACAGAACTGACCGACGACATCGTCTACCAGATCGGCGGCCTACAGGCACTGGCCGGTGCGGCAGGCGGACGCGTCACGTACGTCAAACCCCATGGCGCGCTGTACAACACGGCGGTTCATCACGAGGAGCACGCACAGGCGGTCGTCGACGCGATCATCTCGGTGGACCCAGGATTGGCACTGCTCGGTCTCCCCGGTTCTCGGCTGCTGGCGCTCGGGGAACAACAGGGACTACGGGTGGTGCGAGAGGCGTTCGCCGACCGCGGGTACACGCCAAAGGCGACTCTTGTGTCGAGGAAGGAACCCGGCGCGGTTCTGCATGATCCGGCCGAGGTGGCAGCGCGGGTGCTGAGGATGGTCACCGACGGTCACGTCGAGGCCGTCGATGGTTCGGTCGTCTCCGTGGACGTGGATTCGGTGTGTGTGCATGGTGATTCACCTGCGGCCATAGAGATGGCACGGGCGGTGCGGGAGCTACTGACATCCGAAGGTGTTGATCTGGAGGCATTCACGTGAATCTGCTGAACTACGGTGACCGTGCACTGCTTCTCGAGGTCGCCGACACCGATGAGGTGATCGGTTGGACCACAGCGATTCGCGACGCCGCCCTGCCCGGGGTGGTCGACCTGGTGCCCGGCGCCCGGACCGTGTTGGTGATCGGTGACGCACCGCAGGTGATACCTCGCCTTCAGAAAGACCTGAAAGCCCTGTCGCCCACCGAGACAACAACACTCGACGACGGACCCGTGGTCGAGGTGGCGGTGGTCTACGACGGCCCCGACCTCGACGACATCGCCCGCCTGACCGGCCTCGACGTCGACGAGGTCATCGAGGCACATACGGGAACCGCGTGGAAGGTCGCGTTCGGAGGCTTCGCACCGGGTTTCGCTTATCTCATCGGCGGAGATGCCCGATTGGAGGTGCCGCGCCGCGACACCTCGCGCACCAAGGTCCCGGCCGGGGCTGTCGGGTTGGCTGGGGAGTTCAGCGGGATCTACCCCCGGTCGTCCCCCGGTGGCTGGCAATTGCTGGGACACACGGACTTACCGATGTGGGACGTCGACCGCGACCCCCCGGCACTGCTGCAGCCGGGAACGCGGGTCCAGTTTCGGAGGGCCGAGTCATGAGTTCACTCGAGATTCTCGCCACCGGTCCCCTGGCCACCGTCCAGGACGGTGGCCGGGCGGGCCTGGCCGCGTTGGGTGTCGGGCGATCAGGTGCCGCCGATCGCCGGTCGTACGGCCTGGCCAACCGTCTTCTCGCCAACCCCGAGGGAGCTGCCGCGCTGGAGGTGACGCTCGGCGGGCTGTCCCTGCGCGCCGGCGACGAGACCTGGTTCGCGGTGACCGGCGCCGACCTGGAGGTGTTGGTGGACAGCGGCTCCGGACCGGTGCCCGTCGGCCGCAATGCCGCGTTCGTCGTCCCCGCCAGCGGCACCCTCACGCTCGGGACGGCACGTGCGGGTCTACGCGCGTACGTCGCCGTTCGCGGCGGTGTCGTCGTGGAACCCACCTTGGGCTCGCGGAGCACCGACACCCTGTCCGGGCTCGGACCCGAGCGTCTCGCCGAGGGCGACACCTTGGCCATCGGACAGCGACCCGGCGATCTCCCGGATCTCGATGTCGCCGCCGTCGCCACACCCGCGGCCGGCGAGGTCGAGTTGAATGTGCTGCGTGGACCGCGAGACGATTGGGTCGTCGACATCGACGATCTGGTGCATACGGTCTGGCGGGCGTCCGATCACAGTGACCGCGTGGGAATGCGCTTGAGCGGCAGGGCTCCCGGGCTCCGGCACCGCGACGAGGACCGGCAGCTACCCAGCGAAGGTTTGGTGCGCGGATCGGTCCAGGTGCCGCCGAACGGCGAACCGGTGATCTTCTTGGCCGACCACCCCCTGACCGGTGGTTATCCCGTGGTAGCGGTCCTCGTCGATGAAGACACCGATGTCGCGGCGCAGATTCGTCCCGGTCAGTCGGTGCGCTTGCATTGGAGTCGGCGATGACACACCCCGATGCCGCTGCCATCGATCCGAACGCCGCGCGTGCACTCTTCCGCGAGGGTCTCGTGACACCCACCGCAGGATGGGCACCCGGCTGGACGCAAGCCAACCTCCTGACACTGCCCCGCGCGGACGCCTACGATTTCCTGCTCTTCGCGCAGCGCAATCCGAAGTCCTGCCCGGTGCTCGATGTGATCGATGCCGGCGACGTCACCGGGCCACTGCTGGGCGACGGCGACATCCGCACCGACGTCCCGCTCTACCGCGTCTACGAGCACGGAGAGATGGTCGCCGAGACGATCGACGTCACGTCGTGGTGGCGCCCCGACCTGGTGTCCTTCCTGATCGGCTGCAGCTTCACCTTCGAAGCCGCACTCCTCGACGCCGGAGTACCCGTGCGCCACATCGAACAGGGCCGCAACGTGCCGATGTACCGCACGTCGAAGCGATGCCGCCCGGCCGGAAGTCTGCACGGGCCAGAAGTGGTGTCGATGCGTCCGGTACCTGCCGATCTCGTCGCGACCGCCGTGCGCGTCACCTCGCGCTACCCAGCCGTCCACGGGGCTCCCGTTCACATCGGCGATCCCGGGGCGATCGGTATCGACGATCTAGGTGTCCCCGATTTCGGCGACGCAGTCGAGATCCGGCCCGGCGAGATCCCGGTGTTCTGGGCCTGCGGCGTGACACCTCAGGCCGCGGTCATGGAGTCGCGGCCGGCGCTGGCCATCGGTCATGCCCCCGGTCACATGGTGATCACCGATGCCCGGGACAGCGACTACCTCGTCCCCTGACGTCCCCCGGGCGTGCCGATATCACCGTCGACCGTGCCGAAGTCGTCATCGAGCGTGCCAATAACTTCTCGCGCAATGATGTTTTGGTCCAGTCGATTTCAGTATCGGCACGGTCGGCGGGCGGATTGGCTCGTCGACGGTCGCTTGGCGCAGGCGACGGGCGGAGTGTCTACTTTTGCGGACTTACGCCGTCAGCAGTGGCAGCCATAGCGTCAGTGGTGTTGTTGTCTACATCACACAAGGGAGTGCCACATGAGCAGGTTGAAGTTCGGAACCTTCCTCGCGCCGATCCACACACCGGGACAGAATCCGACGTTGCTATTGCAGCGTGACCTGGAATTCGTTCAGTACCTCGAGGCCCTCGGCTACGACGAGGCCTGGTTCGGCGAGCACCACTCCGCCGGAGCCGAGATATACGCATCCCCGGAGATCATGATCGCAGCCGCCGGTGAACGCACCAGTCGCATCAAGCTCGGCACCGGCGTCACCTCCGTGTCGTACCACAATCCGTTGTGGGCGGCCGAACGCATGGTGATGCTCGATCACCTCACCCAGGGCCGTGCACTGTTCGGCCTCGGCCCGGGCTCGCTGCCCACCGACGCCGCGATGCTGGGTCTGTCGCAGATCGACACCCGAGAGTTGTTGGCGGAGAACACCGACATCATCATGCGGCTCTTGCGCGGCGAGACCGTCACAGCCAAGACCCGCACCCACGAACTCTTCGACGCCAAAATCCAGATGGCGCCGTACTCCGACCCTCTCTTCGACGTCGTCGTCGCTGCCATCGCTTCGCCGACCGGAGCCCGTCTCGCCGGCAAGTACGGAATCGGCCTGCTCTCGATTGCCGCGACCCTGACCGCAGACGGTTTCAGCGCCCTGCAACATCATTGGGGCATGCTCGAAGAGTTTGCCGCGCAGTCGGGTCGTACAGACGAGGTCGATCGGTCCACCTGGCGCCTCGTGGGGCCGTTCCACATCGCGGAGACCAAAGAGCAGGCGTACAAGGACGTCGCCCATGGCATCGAGTACTGGTTCAACTACCTCCAGCACGTCGCCGCGTTCCCGCAGATGGACGTCCGGGGCACCAATTGCGAAGAGATGATCGACTTCATCAATACCTCGGGCATCGGTGTGATCGGTACGGCCGAGGAAGCCCGCGTGCAGGTCCAGCGTCTCGTAGACCAGTCCGGCGGATTCGGCACATTGCTTATCCAGGGCCATGATTGGGCCAACCCGCAAGCGACCCGCCGCTCGTACGAACTGTTCGCGCAAGACGTGATGCCGTACTTCCAGGGTCAGGCACAGCCGATGCTCGATGCCGCCGCCCGCGCCCAGGCCGTGCGCGAAGGCCAGGCCGCCGAACACGTCAAGGCCGTCGAACACATGACGAAGAAGTACGAAGCCGAGCTGGGACGGGTGTAGTCGTCATGGCCACTGTCAATGTCGAACGACGTTTTCCGGTCTCCGCCGACACGCTCTGGGAGCGGATCGGCAACATCGCCGACGTCGCAGCGTGGATTCCCGCCATCAGTTCATCCAGAATGGAGGACGACGTCCGGCACGTTGTCTTCACCGACGGAGAGCCGGCTCGTGAGCGGATCATCGAGCACCTCGACGCGGCGCGCACATATACCTACCAGTACATCGACGGTCCACTCCCGTTGCAGCACTATCAATCCACGATCCTGGTGCTCGAGGACGGCGACGACGCCGGCGTCGTGAAGTGGTCCGCCGACTTCGGTGCCGAATCCGCGGAGGTCGAAGCTGGTCTGGTCACCGCCATCGAGGGCATCTACTCCGATGCACTGACCGAACTGAAGGCCCAGGTCGTCGGAGTGTAGGCGCGCTGCCGAAGCCGGGGCGTAACGACGCACCGGCTTCGGCAGCCGATCGAGAGGAACCCATGACAACCAACACCACCGAAGCATCAGCCACGATCAGCGCCACCGATCCCGCCGGAGTGAGCGAGTCTTTCCGAGAAGCACTGGCACACTTCAGTTCCGGCGTGGTCATTATTACCACGATCGACGTGACGGGTGCGCCGGCCGGCATGACGGTGGGATCATTCACGTCGATCTCGATCGATCCGCCGCTCGTCGGATTCTTCGCGGGACAAGACTCGACCACCCTGCCGCACGTGATCGAGAACGGTCGGTTCTGCGTCAACGTCCTGGCGCAGGACCAGCACCTGCTGGCGCGAAAGTTCGCTCGCAGCGGCACGGACAAGTTCGTCGACGTCACCTGGAGCCCGGCCACCAACGGTGTCCCGCGCCTCACCGGGGCGCACGCGTGGATCGATTGCAGCGTCCACCTTGATCAGCCCATTGGCGACCACGATCTCGTGGTCGGTCGGGTTGACGCCCTGGCCGTTCCCGCACCCAGCGAGCCGCTGGTCTTCCATCGTTCGACCTTCCATGGTCTCCGGGCCCACCCGTGACCGTGCAGGATAGGGGCCCGGCACAACCTGCCACATACGAAAGCGGGGATCTCCGATGAGTGAACAAGAATTGTTGCCGATCAACGGCTTTGGCAAACTGTTCGAGAAGGTGACGGTCATGTACGCGAGCGATCGATGGGCGGCATCGTTCAGCGACGTATCGGCGGTCCTCGGAACCCCGAAGTTCACCGACAACACCGCATGGGCCGCGTGGAACGAGCTCAGCGTGTCCGACGAGGTCGACGGACCCCCGTGGTCCCTCCTCGCTCGGACATCGGAGTTGAACAAGACACTCGAGCGCGCCCTTGCGCTCGGGTGGCAGATCGGTGACCGCTCACAAGGTGCACACGAGACCCGCGTGACGCTGCTGGCAACGAGTGGGCTGACCGTGATCGCCTACACACCCACGTCGGGCGCGTGATCACAGCTCTAAGCGCGATGGCCGCGCCGAAGGACCGCCGTCGCGAGCTCCGACCGGTTCCGGTGTCCGGTGACGTCGAAGATGCGGCTGATGTACTTCTTGATCGACAACTCCGACAGCGACAGTTCGCGGGCGATCTCGGCGTTGCTCAACCCGTCGCTCACCAGTTCGGCGACCTCGATCTGCCGGGGTGTCAGATGCTCGAGCGGATCGACCACGCACTGTTCGACGGCGGCCGCGATCGTCGCCGTACGTGCCCGCAGCTGTTTCGCCAGAACCCGCACCGCGAGCACGTCGGTCTCGTCCCAGGTCCGGACCTGGTCGAACATGCCGATCAGCGCCTCCCCGTCCGCCAACGGCAGGTGCATCGCCGACGCCGTGTCCATGTCGTTGGGATTGAGGTAGTCGACCACGTACGAGCGCTGCGGCATCGGCAACCGCGACAGCTCGTCGAGCGTGGCGAAGCCGTTTCCGGTGAGCACCCGCCGCGCCTGCGGCAACGCGAAGACGTCCTTGTCCTGCCAGGCCTCGTGGTAGACGGTCAGCAGTGGTTCGGTCGCGCCGGTCAGCAGCGGAGCTGGATCGTCGAAGATCTCGGGAAAGGTCGGACCGTGGAAAAACGTCACATCACGGACGTCAAAATAGGTCGAGATTGCATCGACCAGCGACTCCTTGAACGCTTGCCCGCCGGTCGCGTTGTCGCATTGCTCAAGCACCGCGAGGATGCCGAGCATCTGTTTGCGCGAGAGCTGGTCCTGCCACACCGGATCGGTCGTCACTGCGCCGGCTCCCGTGTCCTGGACCACATGTCCACAGAGAGTACTCGTATGACCTCCCCAGTACTACGTAGTCACTGCAATCCTGCTTCCGCGAAAGGTGCTCGACCATGATCGACGACCTCCCGATTCAGGTTGCTCGCAGTCAGGCTATCGGCGACATCCCCCGCCGATCGGCGGTGCTATACCCCGACAAGACCGCGGTTGTCCACCGCGACGTCCGGCTGACCTACCGTGAACTCGACGACATGATCGATCGAGTCGCTGCCGGTCTTCACGCCGGTGGCCTGCGAAAAAGCGACCGACTGGCGGTGCTGTCCCACAACTGTTGGCAGTACCCCGTGGTGGTGTTCGGCGCCGCTCGGATCGGCGTGGTGGTGGTGCCCATCAACTTCATGCTGACGGCGCCGGAGATCGCCTACATCCTCGACGACTGCGAGGCCGACGCATTTGTGGTCGAAGACGCACTCGTCCCGACCGCCGAACTGGCGGCGGAATCCGTCACGACCTCGATCCGGCTGAGGACGTCAATTCCTCTTGGCGAAGGCTCGTCATGGCCCTCGATCGCCGAGTGGACTGGCAGCGCTGCAGGTGAGGTGCCCGACGTCGCCGTGGACGACGACGACCTGATCCGGATCATGTACACCTCAGGCACCGAGTCCCGGCCCAAGGGCGCGATGCACACCAGCCACTCCCTGATGTGGCAGTACATGAGCTGCATCGTCACCGGCGCGATGACGGCCGACGACATAGAGGTACACGCGCTCCCCCTCTATCACTGTGCCCAACTCGACAATTTCCTGTGCACCGACATCTTCCTCGGGGCCACCAGCGTCATCGTCGATCGACCTGACCCCGCGTTACTCCTGCGGGCCATCGCCGACGAGCGCGCGACCAAGCTGTTCTGTCCGCCGACGGTCTGGATCGCGCTGCTGCGCTCACCGGTCTTCACACCCGACCGCATCGCATCCCTACGCAAGGGCTACTACGGCGCCTCGGCGTTGCCGTCCGAGATCCTGCGGGAGATGACCACTCTGCTCCCCGAGCTCCGGCTCTGGAACTTTTACGGGCAGACCGAGATGGCCTCGTTGGCAACAGCTCTGGGCCCCGAGGACCAGACGACCCGGGGTGGTTCAGCGGGCCGGCCCGCATTGAACGTGCAGACCCAGATCGTCGACGAAACCCTCCAGCCGGTGCCTGCCGGCACCGTCGGCGAGATCGTCCACCGCAGTCCGCAGGCCACCATCGGCTACCTCAACCTCCCGGAGAAGACCGCGGAGGCATTCCGCGGCGGCTGGTTCCACAGCGGAGATCTCGGTTTCCTCGACGACGAGGGCTACCTGTGGGTCGTCGACCGCCAGAAGGACATGATCAAAACCGGTGGCGAAAACGTCGCCAGCCGCGAGGTCGAAGAAGTGCTCTTCGAGATCCCGGGCGTCCAGGAGGCCGCGGTGTTCGGTGTCCCCCATCCGCGGTGGATCGAGGCGATCGTCGCAGTCATCGTGCCGACCGCAGGCGACGCCGTCGACGAGCACGCGATCATCGAGTACTGCCGAGGGCATCTGGCACGGTACAAGATCCCGAAGTACGTCATCGCCGCGGACGCCTTGCCCAAGAATCCCAGCGGCAAAATCCTCAAGCGCGATCTACGGGATCGCTACAACGCGATCGCCGACGCCGGCGACTGACCCCGAACAACCCCGCTGACCGTGCCAATAACACCTTCGACTGTGCCGAAGTTGTCATTACGCGTACCAATAAATGCTCACGCAATGATCTTTTGGCCCAGTCGATTTCAGTATTGGCACGGTCGGCGGCTGTAACGGCACGGTCGGCGGGTGTCAGGGCACGATGGAATCGACGTATCCACCGTCGACGCGCACCGCTGCCCCGGTGGTCGCCGACGCCTGTGGCGACGCCAGGTACACGCACATGTTGGCGATCTCCTCGGGCTCGATCAGGCGTTGCAGCAGTGATTGTGGGCGGTGGAGCCGCATGAACTCACGTTGCGCCTCGTCCCACTGAAGATTGCTGTCGACGAGTTGGTAGACGAAGTCCTCGACGCCACCGGTGTGCGTGGGTCCGGCGATCACCGAGTTGACGGTCACACCCGTTCCGGCCGCTTCCTTCGCGAACCCACGACTGACGGCGAGCAGAGCGGTTTTCGACATGCCGTAGTGGATCATCTCCGTGGGAATCACGATCGCGGAGTCACTGGCAATGTTTTGCACTCGGCCCCAACCGCTTTCGGTCATGCCCGGCAAGTAGCTCCGGATCAGGCGTACGGCGGCCAAGACGTTCACCTCGAAGTACCGGCGCCACTCGTCATCGGAGATCTCCAGTGCGGGCTCGGCGCCGAAGATACCCAGATTGTTGATCAGGATGTCGACGGCCGGGAGCTCACCGAGCAAACCGTTCACCCCGTCGGACGTCGTGACGTCGAAGGCCACCGGCACCAGATCGGCATCCGGGACACTGATCTGCATGTCGCGCACCGCCGCGTCGACCTTCCCCTGATCTCGCCCGTTGATCGCCACCTTCGCTCCGGCCTCGGCGAGGCCCTTCGCGATGGCCCATCCGATGCCCTGGCTCGAACCGGTCACCAATGCTGTCTTTCCGCTGAGGTCGATACGCATGCTCGCGACTGTAAACCACGGACTCCACGCCATCGGTAGGCTTGGGTGAGCTGATCACCAGAGAAGAGCACAGTCCATATCGATCGACGGAGGACGATAAAGATGTCAGTCAGTCTGGCCAAGGGCGGAAACGTATCGCTGAGCAAAGAGGCACCGAATCTCACGGCCGTGAGTGTCGGTCTCGGATGGGATGTGCGGTCGACGACCGGCGCCGACTACGACCTCGACGCCAGCGCACTGGGTATCAACTCCGGCAAGCGGGTGATCAACGACAACTTTTTCGTGTTCTACAACAACCTTCGCTCACCTGACGGCGCGATCGAGCACACCGGTGACAACCGGACCGGCGAGGGCGAGGGCGACGACGAGTCGATCAACGTCGACCTCAAGGCGCTCTCCCCCGAGGTCGAGTCGATCATCTTCCCCGTGACCATCCACGACGCCGACACCCTCGGCCAGAGCTTCGGGCAGGTCCACGGAGCCTTCATCCGCGTTGTCGATCAGTCTGATGGCCGCGAGCTCGCGCGCTACGACCTCAGCGAGGACGCATCCACCGAGACCGCAATGGTTTTCGGTGAGATCTACCGTCGCGGCGGTGAGTGGAAGTTCCGGGCCATCGGCCAGGGCTACGCCTCGGGTCTCGCCGGGATCGCCCGCGACTACGGCGTCAACATCGGATGAGTCACTTCGACGGCTGAGTGACCGCGGACGGGCTCGCGGTCGGTTTGCCCGCCACCAGGTCCTCGACGTCCAGGCCCCACTGCCCGAACCGCTCGTCGAAGCGGTCGGCGCGGTGGCGGGCGGACTGCTGTTTCGCGGGCGAGTACCGCTTGTGAGCCCACCGTGACTTGGGGCGCGCCAGCCGCGCCGCTCCCGCCCACGCGACTGGTGGGATGAAGGCACCGATCGCCGCCGTCGAGTACTTCCCCTTTTCGACGCAGACGAGCAGGACAAAAATGTGGATCGGCACATACGCCAGCACCACGGCGTGTCCACCGGTGAAGCCGGTGGTCTCGGCGATCGGATTGACCCCGAGCAGGACCAGGCCGAGTAAGGCGATGGTCAGTGACACCAACTGCACCGACAGCTGACCCTGCGACGACCAATACACGTCGCTCAGATGCAGGATCAGCGCGAACTCGTCCAGCACCAGTGACGAACCGATTCCGATCATCACCGCACTCACCTCGGCCCACGGCGAATGCCCGTCGACGCCGACCGACGTGAAGGCGCCGACGACCGTCAAGATGATGCCCGGTATCGAATGGTGGATGTGGACGCCGCCAGAGACGTTGTCCTTGAACGGCCCCTTGCCCGCGCGGATCATGCGGGTGATGGTCCGGGTCACGATGAAGGTGACCAGGAACGACAGGAACAGCAAGAACATCGGCAGCTTTCCGCCGTCGACCAGGCTGTCGATGAAGTGCATGGCTTGAAACTACAGGCCCGGAAGCGCGAACCCGGCGAAACGGATCCTAGATCCGCTGCCCCGACCGGTACTTCGGGAGGACACCGACGCCGAAGTGTCGGGCTTCTTCGATGTGCGGATAGCCGGAGAAGATGAACTCCTCGATACCCGCGTCCCGGTATTCGTCGATGCGGTCGGCGATTTCGTCGTGACTGCCGACCAGCGCCGTGCCTGCGCCGCCGCGGATCAGTCCGATGCCGGCCCACAAATTGGGTCCGACGACCAGGTTGTCCCGATCGCCGCCATGCAGCGCGAGCATCCGCCGCTGACCTTCGGATCCGATGGCGGCCAGTTGTTGCTGACGTGCCGAGATGGTGTCGGCGTCGACGCCGGCGATGAGGTCGTCCGCCGCCTGCCAGGCCTGCTCCGCGGTGTCGCGGGCGATGACATGCAACCGGATGCCCCCGCGGATGGTTCGCCCCAGATCAGCGGCCCGTTGCTTGACCTGCGCGAGTTTCTCGCCGACGGCAGCCGGCGGTTCACCCCAGGTGAGGAAGACGTCGGCCCGTCGGGCCGCCACGTCGATCGCCGCCGTCGACGATCCGCCGAGGTACACATCCGGCATCGGAACGCTCGGATGGCCGGCGAAGCCAGGCGACCGCGGTCGGTCGATCGTGTAGTACGGCCCGTCGACCTGAACGGGTTTGCCCAGCCCGACATCCCGGGTGATCTCGAGAAACTGGTCGGCACGCGCATACCGCTCGTCTTTTCCCAGGGTGTCACCGAATGACCGTTGCTCGGCATCGTCGCCCCCGACAACGACATTGAGCAGGATACGCCCCGAGGAGAGTCTGTCGAAGGTGCTGACCATCTGGGCGGCGAGCACGGGCGCGACCGCACCGGGCCGGAACGCGACGAGGAACTTGAGGCGCCGGGTTGCGGGTATCAGCGCCGCTGTCACGAGCCAGGCGTCTTCGCAATGCCCGCCGGTGGGTGTCAGGACGGCTTCGTAGCCGAGTTCGTCGACGGTCCTGGCCAATTCGGTCAGATACTCGAGTGACGCATCGCGATGCCCATCGGATGCGGCGGCGTCCGCGACGTACCCACTGGCTATCGACACCCCGTGCGAGCGCGCGCCGAGCCTCTCGTCGTCGCCGCCCGTGGGCAGGAACCAGTGGAATCTCGGAGCGATGCGGGTCACGACACAGCCACCCGGTTTCCGGAGCTCGTCTTTCCTGGAATGGCCTGCCCTGGAATCGCCTGCCCTGGAATCGCATCGAGTAGTTCACGCGTGTACTCGTGCGATGGGTTGTCGAAAACATCCGCGATGGGCCCGGTTTCGACGATGTGACCCCGCCTCATCACCGCGACACCGTCACTGATCTGGCGGACCACCGCGAGGTCGTGGGAGATGAAGAGGTAGCTCAGGTCGTACTCACGTTGCAGCCTCGCGAGCAGATCGAGGATCTGCGCCTGCACGGAGACGTCGAGCGCCGACACCGGTTCGTCGAGGACGACGAGCTGCGGGTTCAGGGCTAGGGCGCGGGCGATCGCGACGCGCTGCCGCTGACCACCGGAGAGCTGCGCCGGGTGGCGGGACAGGTACTTGTCCCCCAGTGCCACCTGGTCGAGCAGCTCGCGCACCTTGTCGCGCCGTTCCTGCGCGGAGCCGATACCGAAGGCCTGCAACGGTTCGGCCACGATCTTGTCGATCGTGAGCTTGGGATCCAGAGATGCATACGGGTTCTGGTGGACGAGCTGTACGCGGCGCCGCAACTCCCGCAGCGCCTTTCCGCGCAGATCGGTGATCGGGGCGCCCTCGAAGTCGACGGAGCCCGAGGACGCGGTCTCCAGCCGTGCGACGATCCGGGCGGTCGTCGATTTACCGGAACCCGACTCCCCGACCAGCGAGAACGTCTGTCCCCGCGGCAAGTCGAACGAGACATCGTCGACCGCGGTGAGAGAGCTGCCCCGGCCGACCCGGAAGGTCTTGGTCAGATGTCGTACCGACAACACCGGCGGACCATCTGCTGCCGCGCGCGGTGTGCGAACGGAGACCCCGGACACCGCGGTCATGCTCGGTGCCGCAGCGAGGAGCTTCTGGGTGTACTCGTGCTGCGGATTCGTCAGCACCTGCTGCGCGGTACCGGTCTCCACGATCGTGCCCTCGCTCATGACCACGATCCGATCGGCGCGGTCGGCCGCGACCCCGAGGTCATGGGTGATGAGCAGAACGGCAGCGCCGGTGGCGGCGATCCGCTCGTCGAGGTGATCGAGGATCCGGCGTTGCACAGTGACGTCGAGTGCACTCGTCGGTTCGTCCGCGATGATCAGTTCCGGCTCGCACGCCAGGGCGATGCCAATCAGCACCCGTTGCCGCTGCCCACCCGAAAGGTCCTGCGGGTACTGCCGGATCCGGAGTTCCGGGTTGTCCAGGCCGGCTTCGGTGAGAATGCGGAGCGCCTCCACCGTGGCGGTGCGGCGATTGGCCCGTCCGTGGATCCGGAGGACTTCACCCACCTGCTCGCCGATTCGCGTCACCGGATTCAGCGAGGTCGTCGGGTCCTGCGGTACCAATCCGATGTGTGCGCCCCGGATCTTCTCCAGTGCCCGATCGGGGATGTTGTCGATCCGGTTACCTCTAAAACTCACCGATCCCGCGACGATCTTCCCGGTTCCGGACAGCAACCCGATGATGGCTTGCGCGGTGGTCGACTTACCCGACCCGGATTCGCCGACGACCGCGACGACCTCCCCATGGGCGACCTCCAGGTCGATGCCGTCGACCGCGTTGGCAACGTCGGCACCGGAACCGTACTGAACGTGTAGTCCCTTGATCTGCAGGACCGGAGTCGCGTTGCTCATCGGTGTCCACCCCGGTCGAATTGATGTCCGATGCGATGGGCGGAGAGCACCACCGCGATGATGACGAGTCCGGGCAGCGTGGTCATCCACCAGGCCACGGCGAGGTAGTTACGTCCTTCAGCGATCAGGGACCCCCACTCCGGTGTCGGCGGCACGGCGCCGAAACCCAAGAAGCTCAATGCCGAGACGGCCAGGATCGCCATACCGAATTCCACGGCGGCGAGGGAGATCACCGGAGCGTAGGAGTTGCGGAGGATGTGCCGGAACAGGACCGTGGGCCAGCGGACCCCGGACGCGAAGGCCGCTTCGACGTACGTCGCCCGCCGCACGCGCAGGACCTCGGATCGCGTGACGCGAGCGAAGCTGGCCACCATGGCGACACCGACCGCGATCGCGACGTTGACCGTGCCGAATCCGAGCGCGGTGACCAGCGCCAGCGACAGCAGCAGTGCCGGGATCGACAGCAGCACATCGACGACACGCATGAAGAACGCGTCCACGATGCCGCCGATGGACCCTGCGAGCAACCCGATCAGGGTACCGGCGACGAGCGCGATGCCCACCGCCAGCAACGTCGCGGTCAGCGACAATCCGGACCCGTGCACGACCCGGGTGTAGACATCCCGGCCGATGTTGTCGGTGCCGAACCAGTGCTGGGCGCTGGGGGCTTGGAACTTGTCGGCAGGGACACCGGTCAGTGGGTCTCCGCTCGCGAACACCGACGGGAAGAGGGCGAATCCGATGACGACGAGTACCACGATCACCGAGATCGCGAGCACGGCGTACTGCGACAGACCACGTACGCCGAACCTGCGTGCAGGCCTGCGCCGGGTCTCCACACCAACGGGTTCCGATGCTGCGGCCTCGACCTCGCGGATCTCGTTGTCGGCCAGGATGAGATCAGACATGAGCGACCTCCGCGTCGTCGACCGCCGGTGTGGCCTTGTCGGGCGCAGCCGGCTTTTTCCGGAAGGACTCGACGATCCTCGGATCGATCAGCGGATACAGCAGGTCGACGACCAGGTTGATGACGACGAACGCTACCGTCGAGAACACGACGATCCCCAGCACCACGGGGATGTCCTGGGCCATGACCGAGGTCTGCATCAGCCGGCCGACGCCGGCGCGGGAGAACACCGTCTCCACGACGACCGCGCTGGCCAGCAGGTTGCCGAACAGCACGCCGGCGATGGTCAGCGCCGGAATGCTCGCCAGCCGGACCACATGGTGCAGCACGACCCGAATCCGGCTCGCCCCTTTGGCCTGCGCGGTCTCGACGAACGGCTGTCGCCAGGTGGTGCCCATGCTCGAGGCCAGGACCTGCGCGATCACGGCGCCCGTCGGTAGGGCCAGGGTGATCGCCGGCAGCACCAGCGACGAGAACCCCTTGTCGCCGAATGCCGGAAAGATCTTCAGGTCGAACGAGAAGAACTGCAACAGCATCAATCCCACCCAGAAGGTCGGCACCGCGACACCCAGCGGGGGCAGCGCCTGCAAGGCGGTGCGCAACCACTGGGCCTTGGTGTAGGTGGTCGCGAAGGCGATCAGACCACCGAACAGGACGGCGAGGACCACCGCAGAGACTGCCAGCGCCAGGGTGTTCGGCAACGCGTCGCCGATCGCGGTGGTCACCGGCTGCCCCGTCGAGATCGATGTGCCGAAGTCACCCCGGACCGCGTGCGACAGAGAGGTCCAGTACTGCGAGAGCAGCGACTGGTCGAGCCCATACCGCGCCTGCAGGTCTTCGACCGCCTGCTGATCGACCGGAGTTGCCGAATTACCCTGCACCGCAATGCTGACCGGATCGGACGGCAAGATGAACAGGATCACGAAAGCAACCGTGAAGGATGCCCACAGGACGACGATCGCCTGCAATGCCCTCAATCCGACGTACCGGCCCATGATCAGCTCCCGGAGATCCAGGTGTCGAAGAACACCAGCCGCGCAGAGGCGTCGAACTTCAGATCCTGTGCCTTCGGGGACTTTCCGATGATCTGAGAGAGTTCGGTGGTCGGTACCCACAGCCCGTTCGAGATGATCTGTTCCTGCGCGGTGGCGAGGTAGCCGTCGCGCTGGGCCTTGTCCGTCGCCGCCAGCTGAGCGGTGAGGGCGTCGTCCAGGGCCGGGATCGGGCCGCGCTTGTTCAGGTTACGGCTCTCCAGACCGAAGGTGGTGCGCAGGATGTCACCGTCGGCGCGGGTGGTGTTGTAGTACACCGCGTCGTAGTCGCCGCTGCTCTGCAGTGCCGTGAACTCGGCGTTGGAGACCAGGCCCAGCTTCAGGTCGACCCCGACCTGCTTGAGCTGCTGCTGCACCAGTTCGAGAATCGCCTGGTTGCCGGCGAACACCGCGCTGAACGAGAGCGTGAACGAGAGCTTCTGTCCGTCCTTCTCGCGGATGCCGTCGCTGCCTTCGATCCATCCGGCCTTGTCGAGGATGGACTTCGCCTTGTCTTGATCGAACGTCACCTCCGACGACAGATCTTTGTATCCGGGGGTGTTGGCGGCCAGTGAACCCGTCGCGACCTTGAAGTCGTCGTTGAGGACGGTCTCGATCAGTTCTTGGCGATTGATCGCCGGGATGAGGGCCTGTCGCACTGCGGGATCAGCGAGGACACCACGGGAGACGTTGGGTTGAAAGCCGAACGGCACGCCCGGGTTCGGGGTGGTGAGAACCTCGCCGCCGGTGGCCTCGATCTGCGGCGCGTCCTGGGGCAGTGCGTCACTGACCGCATCGAGCTGATCAGACGACAACGATCCGGTGCGCACACCCGATTCGGGGATCACCGTGAAGTCGATCGTGTCGAGGTATGCCTCGCCGGTGTGCGCGAAGACCGGCGACGACCAGTTGTAGCCGACACGCTTGGCGAGAGACACCGAACGGTCCTGCTGCCAGTCGGAGTAGGTGAACGGGCCACTGCCGATGTTGGCGCCGAGGCACCGCTGCTCCGCAGTCTGGCTGACGGTGGCGTCGGCCTGCAGGCCGAGCTGGGAGGTCGAGGTGGCCTGGAGGAACTGCGCGTTCGGCTGGGCGAAGTTCACCTGCGCGGTCAGCGGGTTGACGACCGTCGTACCCGTGTAACCCGACAGGTAGCTACCGGCCAGCGGAGCCTTCGCTGCACCGAGTGTTCCGATGGCATCGAAGTTCTTCTTGACCGAATCGGCTGTGACCGGCGTGCCGTCACTGAACGTGACACCATCCTTGAGCTTGAACGTGAACGACGTCGCGTCCGGACTGATCTCCCAGCTCTCCGCGAGCCATGGTGTGATGTCGCCGGTCTTCGGATCCTGGTCGGTCAACGAATCGACCACCTGGCGCGTCACATAGATCGTCTGGTTGCTGGCACCCTGCGCGGGGTCCGAGCACGTCGGAGCCTGCGAGAGTCCGTAGCGCAACGTGCCTCCCGATTGCGCCGGGCCGGCGTCACCTCCGCCCGAGGAGCCGTCGGAGCCGCAGGCACTGAGCAGCGTTGCCGACATCAGCGCCGCGCCGGCAACGGCCATCAGCGGGCGGGACATACGTGCGATCATCGATTTCCTCCATGGATCCGGGCAGAACAACTACGCTAAATGGTTGTGCACCAATATCTTCGATAGAATCAGTGCAGTTCTAACTGCTGCTCGTCACGCCGCGCCCTGGATCCGCTTGTCCCGTTTGGCGACCTCTTCGCGTACGATGGGTATGACGTATCGTCCGAAATCGATGGCGTCGTCGAGGAGGTCGTAACCGCGGGCCGAGAGGATCTCGATCCCGAGGTCGTAGTACTCGAGCAGAGCGGCTGCCACCGTCTCCGGTGAACCGACCAGCGCATTCGAGTTGCCGGCGCCGCCGGTGGCCTTCGCCGTGGCCGTCCAGCCCGCAGCCCCGAAACGATCAACCGAATCGGCGATACCGAGCAACCGCTGCGATCCCGCGTTCTGCGGCGCCGTCAGGGAATGCCTACGGGAGATGGCAGCTCCTCCCGCGGCCCGGGCATGCAGCTGCTCGACAATGGATTCGGCTTTTTGCCAGGCCAATTCGTCGGTGGGGGCAATGATCGGCCGGAAGGCGACCTGCAGGCGCGGTCGCTTCTCTCGACCTGCAGCAGCGGCCGAATCGGTAATCGAGGCGATCTGCTCGGCGGTGTTCTCGAGAGGCTCACCCCACAACGCATAGATGTCCGCTTCGGCGCCGCCGACCGCGTAAGCCGCTGCCGACGACCCACCGAACGAGATGTTGGGCCGGGGCTGAGCTACCGGGAAGATGTCGGAGACGAAGTCGTTGAACTGATAATGCGTGCCGTGGTGATCGAACGGCTCGTGGGAGGTCCAGACCTTCTTGACGATCTGGATGTACTCCCGGGTGCGGTCGTACCGCTCGTCCTTGGACAGGAAGTCACCCTCGCGCTGCTGCTCGGTGTCGTTGCCACCGGTGATGACGTGCACGGTGACCCGTCCACCCGAGATCTGGTCGAGCGTGGCGAAGGTCTTGGCCGCGAATGTGGGGTACGAGACATTGGGCCGGTGCGCCAGCAGGATCTGGATGCGCTCGAGGTTGCTGACGATGTACGACGCGGCGGCCGCAGGCTCCGGTGCACCTGCGCCGTAGGCGAACAAGATACGATCCCAGCCGAAATCTTCGTGTGCGCGAGCGAGTTTGAGGGTGTATTCCTTGTCGAACGCACTGGCGCTCGTACGCGGATGGATCTCGGTGCCGTCGTTGGTGGCGGCGATCCCGAGGAACTCTACTGGCATGTTTTCGTCCTATCTGAACAGTTCGCGGTGGCGGGGACGCCCGCCGGAGAGTTGGTCACACACCCCACGCCTTGGCGAGCAGTTCATGTGACCGGAGCCGGTCGTCGTGCTGATGGGTGACGGAGGTGATCACGAGTTCGTCTGCTCCGCTGAGCTTCTGCAGAGCTTCGAGCCGTCCGACCACGGTGTCGGCGCTGCCGACGAACTGCGTTTCGACGCGGTCGGCGACGAGGTCGAACTGCTCGGCGGACAACGGCGCGACCGTCGCGGGGTCGGGGTAGGCGATGGCGCCGTGGCCGCTCCGGATGCTGTGCACCCACTGCGGAAATGACGACGCCAGCCGCGTCGCGGTCGCGTCGTCGTCGGCGACGACCACATCCGCCGAGACCACCACATACGGCTCGGTGAGTGTCTTCGACGGTGTGAACGCTTCTCGGTAGGCCTCGACCGCTTCGAATGTCGTTGCAGGACTGACGTGATAGTTGGCCACGAACGGCAAGCCGCGCGCACCCGCGACCTGTGCACTCTGTCCTTTGCTGCTGCCGAAGATCCACAGTTGCAGGTCGGCGTTCTCGCCCGGATGTGCGTGCAGTTCCACACCACCGGTGGTGCTGTAGGTACCTCCGAGCAGCGCCTCGATGTCGGCGACCTGGTCCCCGAAGTCGGGCGGTGTCGAACCGGGCTGGGTCAGGACCTCAAAGGTCGCGGCCAGTCGGGATGTTTTCAGCGCAGTGGTCAGATCGACCGGCGCCGGGATGATCACACCGTCGACGACCTCGCGCACCCTATCGGGCGCCAGAGGCGTCGCCTGGGCGTTCTGGGCTTCCGAGCGACGTTGCCCAGACCGCCCGAGGCCGAGGTCGAGGCGTCCTGGATGGAACGCGTCGAGGATGCCCCACTCCTCGACGACGGAGACCGCGGTTCGTTGACCCACCTGCACCGCTGCGGAGCCGACACGGATCGTGGATGTCGCAGCGGCGATCTGCCCGACGACGACGGTCGGAGACGAGCTCGCGACCGCCACGAAGTGGTGTTCGGCCAGCCAGAACCGGCGATAGCCCCACAGCTCCGCGTGCTGCGCAAGATCCACCGAGTTCTTTAAGGCTGTCGCCGCGTCCGAACCCTCGCTGATGGGCGACAGATCCAGGATCGACAGCGGCACCCTGCTCATGCCGGCACCCCCGCCGAAACGCGCGCGGAGATCGGCCGGCTCGGGATCTCCTTTCGGAGCGCCGGAGCTATCTCGCTCTGGAACAGCTCCAGAGAATCACGGTGCTGGGCGTCGGTCAGCCCGCTCGCGTCGGCGTGCAGGTGCATGACCTCGTGGCCGAACTTCTCGTGGTAGCGCAACACTTTGTCGATCACCTGCTGCGGACTCCCGAGCAGCAGCGAACTCCGCTCGATCGCGTCCTCGAGGGTCGGGAACACCTTGGGAAGGCCGAAGGACTCGATCCTGGCCAGGGTGGCGTCGTAGATCGGGCGGTAGGTGTTGACCGCGTCCTGCGAGTTCTTCGTGGCGTAATACCCTGCAGAACCTGCACCGACCAGCGCAGCCGCCGGGTCGTGGCCGTAGTGCACCCACCGCTCGCGGTAATAGTCGATCAGCTCGGCGTAGGGCTCGATCGGATTGGTGACATTCGCAGAGAACAGCGGATCACCGAAAGCTGCTGCCAGATCCACCGATTCCCGACTGGTGGCGCTGCCGTGCCAGATGCGGATCTGCTTCTGTAGCGGCCGAGGAAGCGCCTCTGCCTCGGTCAACGATGGTCGGTAGGTGCCCTCCCACGTGACCGTGTCGTTCTCCCACAGCTGCCGGAACAGCTCGTAGCCCTCGCGGTTGCGCTCCCACTGATCGGCTTCGGTGACGTGGAACAGCTTCGCTTGCGCTGCGCCGTTGCCCTTGCCGATCATGAGTTGCAGACGCCCGCCGGAGAGATTGTCCAGAGTCGAGTAGTCCTCGAACGCCCGCACAGGGTCGAGCAGACTCAAAGTGGTCACCGCGGTGAACAGTTCGATCGTCGATGTCCTGGCAGCGATGTTGCTCAACACCACCGGGGGCGATGACGAGATGAACGGCCGCTCGTGCCGCTCCCCCACCCCGTACCCGTCGAATCCGAGTTCCTCGGCCAGTACGGCGTTGTCGACGACCTCCCGGAAGCGCTCCGCCGGCGTCGGCGTGAGTCCGGTGATGGGGTCGGGGGTATGGGTGATCAGCGTGATCAACAGAAACTTCACGCGGACTCCTGCACAAATGACACAACACGCCCTTCATCGGTCCCGGCGGTAGCACCCACGCTCGCCCTGCGGCGAATGGGTTGCTGCGACGTCGACAATCCGGGTCTCTCGGCCGCTCTTGATGATTCGGTTCGACGGTAGGCGCGGCCGTGAAGACAATCAAACGGTGGTTACGCCCGCGCAACGGCCGAAGCCAAGGACACCGTGGTCGGCGTAGGTGAGGTGGGTTTGGATCACCGCGAACTTAAATGCGCGGGTTCGGGCAGGGGGTCGCCCGCTCAGCGCCGTCCGCCGAGGTCGCCACTGAAGTCCGCAGCAACAGACACGAGGAACCCCGCCACCTCCGACTCGAAGGCCTCCGGTGTCGCGCGGGCCGAAGAAGTCGAACACGCCAGCGCCCCGACCACCACCCCGTTCGCATCCCGGACGGGTGCGGCCACCGAGATCAGACCCACCTCGAGCTCCTGGGCGGTGAGCGCATAACCCTGCCGCCGAACGACGTCCAACTCGCGTTCGAGTTCGGCGCCCGACGACACCGTGCTCGGGGTGAGCTGGTCGTCGAAATTCGACTGCGCCACCACCGACCGGACGACGTCCGGGCCCGACCAGGCCAGCAGAACCCGTCCCATGGAGGTCGCGTAGGCCGGAATGCGGGTTCCCACAGACACGTTGATGCTCATGATCCGGCGGACCGGCACGCGCGCCGCGTAGACGACGTCGGCGCCGTCGAGGACCCCCAGTGACGCGGATTCGTGGACGGTCTCGACGATGCGCAGCAGGTGGGGCATCGCTGTGTCCGCAAGGGAGTGGGACGCGGTGTAATGCTGGCCGATACTGAGCACCCGCGGGGTCAGGGACCACCGGCCGCCGGCGCCGGCGACGTACCCGAGTCGTTGCAGCGTCAGCAGGATGCGCCGAACCGCGGGCCGCGAGAGCTCGGTGACCGTGGCGAGTTCGGCGAGGGTGGGATTGGGACGGGACGCGTCGAACGCCAAGAGCACCGCGAATCCACGCTCGATGCTCTGGATGTAGTCACGATCGCGGTCGATGCCCGCGGCCGGCTCAGCGCTGTCGGTCACCGCCAGTCCCCTTACTCTCTGCGGTTACACCGTACGCACTGCGGACAGCTTCGTCGGGCATCCTCAGCCCCGGTGTCGCGACCTCGCCCCGGCTTCAGCGATCGGACTGGTCGCCGCCACCGAGGAACTGCGTGCGCATGTCGCCGAAGGCCCGCCCGAGCACCGCCACATCGCCATCGGAGAACAGGTCGAACATGCTGCGGCGCACCTGGTCCACATGTCCGGGACTGGCGGCGGCGAGTTTGTCGACGCCCGCATCGGTCAGCTCGGCCATCATGCCCCGTTTGTCGTCCTCGCACTCGACACGCCGGACCCACCCGGCGTCGACCAGACGACCGATCGCACGGGTGGCGCCGCCACGGGTGGTCGTCATCGCGTCCGCCAACTCGCGCATCCGCAGCCTGCGGTCCGGCGCCTCCGACAGGATGACGAGCAACTCGAAGTCGGTGAACGAGATGCCGGAGTCCCGGGTGAGCTGCTGGTCCAGCGTCCGCAGCAACAGCCGGGTGGCGTCGAGATAGGCGCGCCAGGCCTGGTGTTCATCGTCGTCGAGCCAGCGGGTTTCTTCCACGAGCACCAGCATATCGAAAGTAGTTGACAAAGCAACTAGATGGAGTAATGTCGATGTCGTTGACAAAGCAACTAGTTTTCGACCAGAGAGACAGAGGGGAAGCCATGACCAGCGCAGCCGAAGAACAGCGTGAGCAAGAGTTCGCCGCCCAGCGCGATCGGATCCGAGACCAATACCTCAAAGACCCGTCGACGCGCCCGGCGTCATCGGCTCGCGGGCTGCACCACACGGCCCTGGTGAGCAGCGACGTCGAACAGACCGTGCGGTTCTACCAGGACCTGCTGGAGTTCCCCCTCACCGAACTCATCGAGAACCGTGACTACCCGGGGTCGTCGCACTTCTTCTTCGACATCGGTAACAACAACCTGCTGGCCTTTTTCGACTTCCCCGGCCTCGACGTCGGCCCGTACCAGGAAGTCCTCGGCGGGCTGCATCACGTGGCCATCAGCGTCGAGCCTACCCGGTGGGAAGCGCTGCGCACCAAGCTGATCGACGCCGGAGTGGAACTGATCGAGCACAGCGAGGTCTCGCTGTACTTCCGCGACCCCGACGGCGCACGCCTCGAACTCATCGCCGACCCCCTCGGCGAAATGTACGGCAATCACGTCCTCTGACTCTGCGTTCCTGCACGAAAGGCCCTCTGACATGACCGCTCCGACCACCTCCGCATACTTCGACGTCCGCCGCGCCGACGACAGATTCAAGACGAACGCCGGCTGGCTCGACTCCAAGCACTCCTTCTCCTTCGGCCACCATTACGACCAGAAGAACACCCACCATGGCCTGCTGATGGTGAACAACGACGACATCGTCGTCCCCGGACAGGGCTTCGACACCCACCCCCACCGCGACATGGAGATCGTCACCTGGGTGCTGCAGGGATCGCTGGTCCACCAGGACTCGATCGGACACACCGGGGTCATCTATCCCGGACTCGCTCAGCGGATGAGCGCGGGCACCGGAATCATGCACTCGGAGAAGAACGACTCCTGGCGCCTCGACAGCATGTCGGGAACGGCTGCCGACAAACACGACGAGCCGGTGCACTTCATCCAGATGTGGGTGATCCCGGATGAATCGGGAATCACGCCCGGCTATGAGCAACTCGAGATCGACGGAGAACTGTTGTCCGGCGGTCTGATCCCCGTCGCGACGGGCATGCCCGAATACGTCGACCATTCGGCGATCCGGATCAAGAACAAGTACGCGGCCATGCACGTCGCCCGAATGCAAGCCGGTCAGACCCCCGTGGCCCTGCCCGACGCGCCGCTGCTACACGTGTTCGTCGCACGAGGAGAAGCGTCGATGGAAGGCGTCGGACCGCTGGGCGAAGGCGATGCCGTGCGCGTCCGGGGCGGCGGCGGTCAGCTCGTGACGACCGACAGCGCCGCCGAGATCATCGTGTGGGAGATGCACGCGTCGATCGCGAGCTGACCTCACCAGAACAAACCCACCCGTTCTGGTCAAACCCAGGGGTTCGAGCCTCGTGGGTTTGACCAGAACGGGTGGGTTTGTTGTCAGGCGATGCGTTCGAACACTGCGGCCAGGCCCTGGCCGCCGCCGATGCACATCGTCTCCAGGCCCCAGCGGGCGTCGCGACGGTCCAATTCACGGAGCAGGGTCGCCAGGATGCGTGCGCCGGTCGCCCCGACCGGGTGCCCCAACGAGATTCCCGACCCGTTGGGGTTGAGCCGCTCATCGTTGGCCTCGATCTGCAGGCTCTGAAGCACCGCGAGTGCCTGTGCCGCAAAGGCTTCGTTGAGTTCGATGACGTCCATGTCGTCGAGGGTCAGGCCGAGACGGCCCAACACCTTGTTGACGGCGGGCACCGGACCGATACCCATCCGTGCCGGTTCGACACCGCTGACCGCCCACGACGACAGCCGGGCCAGCGGGCGAAGTCCCAGTTCGGCCGCTTTCTCGGGCGTGGTGACGATGCACAGTGCGGCACCATCGTTCTGTCCGCTTGCGTTGCCTGCGGTGACGGTGGAGTCCGGGTCGATCTTGAGCCGGATCGGCTTCAGTTTCGCCAGCGACTCCACGTTCGTGTCGCGACGCGGATGCTCGTCGACGGTCACCACCTGGGGGTCGCCTTTTCGCTGCGGAACCTCGATGCCCACGATCTCTTGGTCGAAGATCCCGTTGTCCTGCGCGGCCACGGCCCGCTGATGGGACTGCACAGCGAGGGCGTCCTGGTCGGCTCGACTGATGCCGAACTCGGCACGCAGGTTCTCGGCGGTCTCGATCATGCCGCCGGGCACCGGGAAGTTGATCCCGCCGGCGGTCACCCGGCCACGAGCCAGTCGATCCTGCAAGTCGACGCCAGATCCCTTGACACCCCATCGGATCGCGTCGGTGTAGAACTCGGCCTGACTCATCGATTCCGCGCCACCGGCAATGATGAGATCGCCGGCCCCGGTGGCCACCTGCATGCAGGCTTGCAGCACCGCCTGGAGTCCGGATCCGCAGCGTCTATCGACCTGCAGGCCCGGCACCCCGATACCCAATCCGGCGTCGAGTGCAGCGACCCGGCCGATGGCGGGCGCTTCGCCGTTCGGTGTCGCCTGACCGAGGATCACGTCGTCGATCTGGTCGCCGGAGACACCCGTGCGGGCCACGATCTCGCGAATCACGGCGGCCGCCAGTGTCTGTGGCGCAATATCTTTGAAGACTCCGCCGAAACGGCCTACCGGGGTACGCAGCGGTTCGCAGATCACGGCTTCGGGCATGGGTGTTCTCCTTCAGATTTTTCAGTGGGTGGTGCGGGCGATGTCAGCGGTGATGGCGGTGGCGGTGCGCAGTAGTTCGGGGAGCAGGTCGTCGCGAATCCCGTCCAGGCTGTAACGCACGGATTGGGTCGAGATGTTCACGGCCGCGATCACTGACCCGTCTCTACCGTGGATCGGGGCAGCGAGTGAGCGCAGACCGGCCTCCAATTCGCCGTCGACGATGCAGAAGCCCTGCTCTCCCGCAGCGCGGATGGATTCACGTAGGTCAGCGGTCGCGGTCTTGGTGTGGGCAGTGAGCGGTTGCGGGGTGACCCGGTCCAGGTGCTCGCTCAGATCGGAATCGCCCAGTGCGGCAAGGAGTACCCGGCCCATCGAGGTGGCGTAGGCGGGGAACCGGGTGCCGATCGTGATCGAGACCGTCATGATCCGGCTCACCGGAACCCGGGCCACGTAGACCACGTCGTCACCGTCGAGGATCGACACCGATGCGGACTCGTGGACGCGCGCCGCCAGCGCCTCGAGATGTGGGCCCGCGACCTCGGGCAGGGAGAGCGACGACAGGTAGCTGTATCCGAGATCGAGTACGCGTGGGGTCAGCCAGAAGGCGGTGCCGTCCGTGCCGACATAACCGAGATCGTGAAGGGTCAGCAGAAACCTCCGCGCGGCCGGACGCGAGAGTTCGGTTCGCAGAGCCACCTCACTGACGGTCTGGCGAGGACGGTCGACGTCGAAGGCCCGGATGACCGCCAGTCCCCGGGCCAGCGATTGGACGTGATCGCCGGACGCACCGGTCATCGCGTCGCCACATGCTCGCGGATCAGCGACGAAACCACCGCCGCCTGTTCGAGATTGACCAGATGTGCACCGGGGTCGAGGATCTCGATCCTCGCACCGGGTATCAGATCAGCGATCAGTTGCAGGTGTTCCGGCGGCGTCGCCGGATCCTGGGCACCCGCGATCGCCAGTGTCGCGGTGGTGACAGACGGTAGCTGCGGACGGGAGTCCCACTCGGCCAGGGCCTCACAGCACGCGGCGTAGCCTTCATCGTCGGTGGCCTTCACCATCGCCCGCGCACGGTCGACCAGGTCTCGGTCCTCATCAGCCAACCCGAGGGTGAACCACCTCTCGACAACCGCGTCCGCGATGGCGGAGGTACCTGAGGCCCGCACGGTGGCAGCACGGTCGAGCCAGGGCTGTGGCTCACCGAATCGGGCCGAGGTGCACAGCAGGGTCATGGTGGACACCCGCTCCGGCGCGACGAGGGCGATCTGCTGCGCAATCGCTCCCCCGAGCGACAATCCGACGAGGTGGACGGTTCCCGCACCGAGGGCGACAAGAGTTGTCAGGACGTCGTCAGCCAGGTCGGGGACCGTGTACGGGCCCGCCGGTGTGGGCGACTCACCGTGCCCCCGCACGTCCAGCGCAATGACGCGGTGGTCCGCTCCGAGGTCGGCCATCTGTGGCTGCCACATGGACCGGTCAGAGCCCAAGGATCCCAGGAACACGATCGTCTGCTGCGCAGTGTCGTCGCCGCCGACACTGCCGGCCAGTTCGTACGTCATCTCTGCCTCCGCCACTCGTTGTCGTACGCTATCCGTACACTTGTACTATACGCGTACACCTGGGTACTGTGTCTACATGCTCGACAAAGTGATCACCTCAGCAGCGGCAGCGGTCGCCGACATCCCGGACGGCGCCTCACTCGCCGTCGGCGGGTTCGGCCTGGTCGGCGTGCCGGAAATCTTGATCCGCGCCGTCCTCGACCAGGGTGCGACCGACCTGGAGACCGTCAGCAACAACTGCGGCACCAATGGGTTCGGACTCGGACTGCTGCTGGCGGAGCACCGCATCCGGCGCACCATCTCTTCCTACGTCGGATCGAACGAAGAGTTCGCGAGGCAGTACCTGTCAGGCGAACTCGAGGTCGAACTCACCCCGCAGGGCACCCTCGCCGAGCGAATGCGCGCCGGCGGCGCAGGCATCCCGGCGTTCTTCACCCCCGCGGGTGTCGGCACTCCTGTGGCCGATGGTGGCCTACCGCTGCGATATGACGGCTCGGGCGGCGTCCTCGTAGCGAGTCCCCCGAAGGAGACCCGCGAGTTCGATGGCACCGCATACGTTCTGGAACAGGGAATCGTCACCGACTTCGCACTCGTACACGCCTGGAAGGGTGACCGCCACGGCAACCTCATCTACCGGCGCAGTGCCCGCAACTTCAATCCTCCGGCCGCAACGGCAGGCCGGATCACCATCGCCCAGGTCGAAGAACTGGTCGAGCCCGGTGAAATCGATCCAGATCAGGTCCATACCCCCGGCATCCACGTCCAGCGAGTGGTCCACGTGGGCAAGGTGGATGTGGGCATCGAGAAAAGGACTGTGCGCGCATGAGTTTGACACGTGAAGAGATGGCGGCCAGGGTCGCACTCGAGCTCGAGGACGGCCAGTACGTCAACCTCGGCATCGGCATGCCGACCCTGGTCCCCAACTACTTGCCCGCCACCATCTCCGTCGAACTACATTCGGAGAACGGTGTCCTGGGCGTCGGACCCTATCCGACCGAAGAGGAACTCGACCCGGAGTTGATCAACGCGGGCAAAGAGACCATCACCGTCAATCCCGGTGCTTCCTACTTCGATTCGGCCGATTCGTTCGCGATGATCCGGGGCGGCCACGTCGACGTCGCCGTACTCGGTGCGATGCAGGTCAGCGCCACCGGCGACCTCGCCAACTGGATGGTCCCCGGCCAGATGGTCAAGGGCATGGGCGGCGCGATGGACCTCGTCCACGGTGCCCGCAAGGTCATCGTGATGATGGAACACGTCACCCGCAAGGGCGCTCCCAAGATTCTCGACGTCTGCGCTCTCCCGCTCACCGGGAAAGCCTGTGTGCAAAGGATCATCACTGATCTCGCGGTACTCGACGTGACCCCCGACGGCCTGAAGCTCGTCGAATTGGCACCCGGCGTCACCCTCGAAGAAGTCCAGTCCGCCACCGCCGCCACCATCCTCGTCGAAGCCCCCGCCTGACCGCAAAACCACCCGTTCTGGTCAAACCCACGGGTCTGAGACTCGTGGGTTGACCGGAACGGGTGGGTCTGCGGTTAAATCACGCCGGCGTGGGCGAGCGCCTTCCGGATTCGGGACCGCAACGCCTGCGGCTTCTTGAAGTCGTCCCACACCCACCGAATCACCGTGACGCCCTCCTCCCGGAGACGGTCTTCCCGGACCTTTTCGCGGATGACCACATCGGTGGCAGATTCGCCTGCGCGCCGATGCTTCTGGTACTTGACCTTTCCGTCGAACTCGCCGACCACCTTTCCGCTCCAGTCGAAGTCGACCCGCGCGATGAGATCCCCGTGCTCGTTGCGGTATTCGGTCTGGAGGTCCGGAGTCGGTATTTCGCACCATTCGATCATCAATGCGCGGCTGAGGGACTCTCCCACCGATTCCGAGTTGGCGTCAGCGACTTCGAGGGCCTGGCGGAGTGTCGCGATACCTTTCGTCGACGCGAAGCGCTCGGCAATGGATCTCAGTTCAGGGCGGCTGACACCTAGGCGAAGAGCATGATCCAGTACCACGACAGCTTGCCGGAACGATCCCCCACGCGCGACGTCGCAGGCGGTCAGAGCGAGCTTGGTCAGGAGCACGCCGTCGACCACCGTGACGTCTGACGTGGAGATGGTGCCTTCGTGCAGGTGTACCTCACGCCCGCGGCGGCCTCCGTCCTTCACATAGAAGTGGACGCGACGCTGGTCCGGGGCCAGCTGATTCAGACCGTGCAACGCTGCTGCCGATGAGTGGCTCACCACCCGCTGTTCGGTCCGTCCGGCAACCGCGATGACAAGTTCGCGATAGGTCTCGTCGAAGTCTGGGTCGCGACTACTCTCGTCGGGTTCGACCGTTCGGTAGACCCCGCGGGTTATCCGAACGACCTTTCCGTGTCTGCCTGCTCGGCGCAGTTGGGAGTCTTCTCCGCCGTTGCCTCGATGATTGGTCCGACGGATCAAGCCGTCCTGGTCGGGTGTGAGGTCCATGGATCAATCATCGGGGCGTCGGCACTCTCGACCACCTGCAATCAGGTCCCCATCGACCAACCTGTGGATCGATCGTCACACTGTGGATAACGACAAACCCACCCGTTCCGGTCAAACCCACGGGTTTGAGACTCGTGGGTTTGACCGAACCGGGTGGGTTTGTGGGTGCGTGCGGGGGACCTACTTGATCGACGACGCGTGTTTGTTCAGCGGCGTGACGTCGATCGTCATGTACGGGAACAGCGGCAGATTCCAGAGGATCTCGTGCAGCTCATCCGGTGTCTCGACGTCAAAGATGCTGATGTTGCTGAACTTTCCCGTGATGCGCCAGATGTGCACCCACTTGCCTGAGTGCTGGAGATCCTGGGAGTACTTCTTCTCCCGGGCCAGTGTCTCTGCCCGCTCGTCGGGGTCGAGGTCGCGCGGGATGTCGACGTCCATGCGTACATGAAAGAGTGCCACTGCGGTCATGCCTTTCGAGAGAATCGGGTCAAATCAGTCCCGGGTGAGCTTGTCCACCATGTCCATGTCGAGCTCGACACCGAGTCCCGGCCCTTCCGGGAGATGAACCTTTCCGTCAGCGTAACGCAACGGTTCTTGCAGCAGTTCGACGGAAAACAGCAGCGGGCCAAAGAGTTCGGTCCCGAAGTTGATGGCCGGCTCACTGCACGCGAAGTGGATCGACGCGGCGGTGCCGATGGGGCCCTCGATCGACGTCGCCCCGTGGCATGCGATACCCGCGGACTTGGCGATGGCCGCGATCTCCCGGCTCTTCGCCAGCCCACCACATTTGGTGGTCTTGATCGCGATCACGTCCGCCGCTCCTTGGCGAACGACCTCGAGCGTGTCATGAGGCGTCGACACACTCTCGTCGGCCATCACGGGGATCGGGAGCAGGTGATTCAACTCGGCGAGCACATCGATCTGTTCGCCCGGGGTGGGTTGCTCGATGAGTTCGACGCCACCATCGGCCAACCGTGGCAGGTACTTCAGCGCGGTGAAGCGATCCCAGCGCGCGTTGACATCCACACGGACGCCTGCGCGACCGTCCAATCCCGCCACGATGTCGAGGATCCGCTGCGTATCGACCGCGGGGTCCAGTGCGCCCATCTTCAGTTTGAAGCTGAAATGCAGGCGCGCATCGAGCTTCTCGGCGGCTTCGGCGAGTATCTCGGCGACCGGCGCAGCACCGAGCGCCCAGGTGACATCGACGCTGTTCCGGAACGCACCGCCGATGAGGGCGTGCACCGGCAGATCGAGGCAACGCGCCCACGCGTCGTGCAGCGCGATCTCGACGGCGGCCTTGGCGAACCGCGCCTGTGCGACCACCCTTTCGATGTCGAGCATGATGCCGGTGACGTCATCGACCGTGCGGCCCAGCAGAACCGGAGTGATGTAGCGGTCGACGATCGACTTCATCGTCTCGACCGACTCGCCACCCCACCACGGCCCGCCGGGGACCACACCTTCGCCGCGCCCGATCACTCCGCCATCGGTTCGGATGGACACCAACAGGATCGGTTGGGCATCCATCGATGTGGTCGCGAACTTGTGAGCGCGGACCAGGGGCACGTCGATGATGCGGGTCTCGACATCGACGATCTTGAGATCGGGCACGACCGTCTACTCTCCTGCCGGGTCGAGCGTGAAGTTGTAGGTGACGTGGTTCTTGCCGTCGTCACCTGCGGTCGGCGACAGGATCAGCTCCGGCTTGGTGGCCATCGCGACGTCGCTGTCGAGCCATTCGCCGCCATCGAAGTACAGCTGCGTGGTCACGGATTCTTTGCCGGGAGCCGACACGATCAGGTGCAGGTGGGCCGGACGCCACGGGTGGCCGTTCTGCGCCTCGATGAAGGCACCGGTCGGCCCATCGGTCGGGATCTGGTACGGCGCAGGCTGAATCGTGGTGATCTCGTAGCGACCCTCGGAGTCGGTGATGATCTTGCCGCGTAGGTTCCACTCGGGGAGGTGGTCGGCGAACTGCGAGTAGTAACCATCGGCGTCGGCGTGCCACAGTTCGACGATGGCGCTGTCGAGTCCGTTGCCGTCGAGGTCGGCGACCTGACCACTGAAGACCAGCGCGGTCTCCTTACGATCCACATCGCGCATCGGCAGCTCGCAGACAGACGGCAGCTCGGGCGCGTCGGCGACGTAGTACGGCCCTTCGATGCTGCCCTTCGTGCCCTTACGACTCCTGGCGAGCACCTCTTCGACGGAATGCTCGATGAACACGTCCAGGAACAGCGGCCATTCGCCGCCCTCGCCGACGTCGATCAGCCACTGCTTGAGCACGCGGTACTCGGGGTAGGTGACGCCGTGATCCAGGATCACCTGGTTGAGCGCCGCGAGTGCGTCCTTGGCGATGGCTGCGACCCGCTCGGGCGAGGTGTCCGCGCTGACTCGTTCGTTCTTGAACTTGTCGGTGGCCGCGGAGCCGGAACCCGCTGCGGTGGGATTCTGGATTTCGGTGGTGGTCATGTTCATCTCCTGGTGAGCGGGAGTGGCTGGGCTGCCAGTGGGTCGATGTACGCATTGCGTACTCAACTATCGCATTGCGTACAGCTACTGTGCGCCCAGTCACACGGGATGTCAAGTCTTTGACCCTTGGATGACGGGGGGTCAGGCGTGGCGCAACGTGTCCGACGGACTCTCGCCATATTTGCGGCGATACGTGGCGGCGAACCGGCCGGTATGGGTGAAACCCCACTTCATCGCGACGTCGGTCACCGACATTCCGGCACCCGGATCACTCAGCTCGCGGTTGACCCGGGCGAGGCGCACATCGTTGAGGTACTCGCGAGGACTCATCCCTACGTATTCCCGAAACCCCTCTTGCAACCGGCGCACGCTCACGCCGGCGGCGTCCGCCATGTCCGTTGCGGTCCATGCCCGACTCGGGTCGACGTGGATCGCATCGACGACCCTCGTGACGATCCTCGGGCGGATCTGCTGCTGATCCGCCTCCGATTCCCCGACGGCAGCGAGGACGAGCGCGGTGGTCAGGGCTCCGGAGAGCTGCTGCGCGACAACCGGGTTCTGCCACAACTCGTCGTCGCCGGCTTCTGAGTGGATGGCGTGCACCATCCGCAGCCAACCAGCACCCGCGGATCCGCGGAGGTCGATCTGAGCGGGCAACCGGATGTCAGGGCGCGCCATCATCCGGCTGAGCTCGCGGTGCAGGTGGTCTCGGTCGATGCGGACCCCGACGATGGTGCAGGCGCTACTCCACCGGGTGATGAGCGTCGGGGTGTCCGGCGGATTCACCGTTGCGAGCCCCGGCGTGGACACCACACTGTCGCGGGCAGTGCGCGACTCCAGCCTGCCCCGCAGGGGGATGTTCACGGCGTAGGCACCAGGATGGTCGGTCTCGACTGACACCTCTGCGCCCCAGCCGATTCGAGCGATTCTCACGGGGCCGAGATCGACGGTGTTCACCACCACGTCTTCGGCGTTGCTGCCCCTGCTCAGGGGCGTCAGCACGTGGGGGAAGTAGGCGTCCGACACCTCCTCTGACGCTTCCTCCCAGTCAGGTGAGCGGCCCGCGGCGGCGTGAGTCTGCATTGTCGGCACACCTCCTCGAGCTCCGTGACCCCGGCCCTTCGATTCTCGCCGCGTTTGCCGGATGGACTCCGCGTTTGGCGGATCGCGGTGTGGCCGCCGGGTCGCAATAGTGTTCTACACCACATTCCGGCGATCCGAAAGGAGGCGTTGACGATGGACAAAGGCAGAGTGCGAAACATTTTCGGCCAGTTTGCCAGCGGCGTCACGGTCATCACCTGCACAAATGCCGACGGTGAACCTCACGGGGCCACGGTCACCGCATTCACCGCGATCTCGATGGAACCACGTCTGTGCCAGGTCACCATGACTCGCAAGTCGAAGGCATGCGGGTTTCTCAGCGGCGCCCCGTTTGCCGTGAACATCCTCGCGGCCGACCAGGTGGACATTGCGATGCACTTCGCGGGCCGGCCCACCGAGCCCGGTCCGGTCTGGGCGGACGGGCTCACCGCCCCCGTCCTGTGCGGGGCGGCCGCCACGCTGTCCTGCACATCGTGGGCGGAATACGACGGCGGCGATCACCTCATCTTCATCGGCGAGATCGTCGACGCCGAAACCACTGACAAACAGCCACTGCTTTACTACCGCAGCGCTTTTCACGACCTCGGCCCGACATCGGCCAGCTCGGCGTGGCTGGGATCCATGGACGACCCCCATCGCGGCTGGTTCGACGCCGACACCAGCTTCGTTCCCCTTCATCTCAATTCAGCTCACCTGAGCCCAACCCCTCGATAAAAGGAGACATCATGACCACCGTCGAAGACCGCGAAAGCGCGCCCCTCAACGTCGACCCCACGCAGGTCAACCCAGCCGCCGACCATCCGGCGAACAACACCAAGAACTTCGCGTCGCGCCCGATGACCGGCGACGAGTACATCGAGTCACTACGTGACGACCGGGAGATCTGGCTCCACGGCGAACGCGTCAAAGACGTCACCACCCATGCGGCATTCCGTAACCCCATCCGGATGACCGCGCGTCTGTACGACTCCATGCACACCGGCCCCGACGTCGACAAGGTGACGGTTCCCACCGACACCGGCAACGGCGGAGTGACCATGCCCTTCTTCAAGGCCTCGACCAGTTCCGCAGACCTCATCAAAGAGCGCGACGCCATTGCGACCTGGGCCCGAAAGACTTATGGCTGGATGGGACGTTCACCCGACTACAAGGCCAGCTTCCTCGGCACGCTGCACGCGAACAAAGAGCTGTATTCGCCCTTCCAGGCCAACGCCGAACGGTGGTATCGCGAATCGCAGGAGAAGGTCCTGTACTGGAACCACGCGATCATCAACCCCCCGGTCGACCGCCAGTTGCCGCCCGACGAGGTCGGCGACGTGTTCATGAAGGTGGAGAAGGAAACAGACGCCGGCCTCATCGTGTCCGGCGCCAAAGTCGTCGCCACCGGGTCCGCGATCACCAACTACAACTTCATCGCGCACTACGGCCTGCCCATCAAGAAGAAGCAGTTCGCGCTCATCTGCACGGTGCCGATGGACGCGCCAGGCGTGAAACTCATCTGCCGGTCGTCCTACACCCAGAACGCCGCGGTGATGGGCACGCCCTTCGACTACCCGCTGTCGAGTCGGATGGACGAGAACGACACCATCTTCATCTTCGACAAGGTGCTGGTGCCCTGGGAGAACGTCTTCATGTACGGCGACGTCGAGAAGATCAACGCATTCTTCCCGCAGTCAGGATTCCTGCCACGCTTCACCTTCCAGGGCTGCACCCGCCTGGCCGTCAAACTCGACTTCATCGCCGGACTGCTCATGAAGGCCCTCGACGCCACCGGATCCGGCGGCTTCCGCGGCGTGCAGACCCGAGTCGGTGAGGTCATCGGTTGGCGCAACCTGTTCTGGACCCTCACCGACGCGATGGCCCACAACCCCGAACCCTGGATCGGGGACACCGTCATCCCCAGGCTCGAATACGGTCTGACCTACCGGATGTTCATGATGCAGGGTTACCCACGTATCAAGGAGATCATCGAACAAGACGTCGCCTCGGGTTTGATCTACCTGCCCTCGAGTTCCGCCGACTTCAACAGCCCCGACGTTCGGCCCTACCTCGACAAGTACGTCCGCGGCTCGGACGGTATCACCGCAGTTGATCGCGTCAAAGTGATGAAGGCGCTGTGGGATTCGATCGGCTCGGAGTTCGGAGGACGCCACGAGCTGTACGAACGGAACTATTCGGGCAACCACGAGAACGTCAAGGCCGAACTGCTGTTCGCCGCCCAGAATCGTGGTGGCGTGGATCAGATGAAGGGTCTGGCCGAACAGTGTCTCGCCGAATACGACCTGGACGGCTGGACCGTTCCCGACCTCATCAACAACGATGACGTGAGCTACTTCGGCAACAAGTAGCCCCTCGCGCGTGGGGGCGAGGTTCACAGGGCCTCGCCCCCACGGGCGTACGGAACTACCATCGACAGCATGGTTTCGCTCGCGGATCGATTCGAAGATCAACGCGGACGGCTGCTGTCGGTGGCCTATCGCATCACAGGCAGCCTCGCCGACGCCGAGGACGCGGTGCAGGAGTCCTGGATTCGATTGTCCGACAGTGATACCGAAACAATAAATGATCTGGGCGCATGGCTGTCGACGGTCGTCGGACGGATCTGTCTGGACC
This sequence comes from Williamsia sp. 1138, assembly GCF_002095435.2. Taxonomy (GTDB): domain Bacteria; phylum Actinomycetota; class Actinomycetes; order Mycobacteriales; family Mycobacteriaceae; genus Williamsia. Next base: position 149,807 of record NZ_MJEJ02000052.1, on the reverse strand, counting down.
GGCTCAAGTCTGCGGCCGCACGCCGAGAGCGCTCTGTGGGCCAGTGGCTTCCGGAGCCGATTGTGACGCCGTTCACCCTCGAGTCCGGAGACCCTCTGCAGTCCGTGATCACCAGCGAAGACAGCCGGTATGCGGCCATGGTTGTCCTGGAAACCCTCAGCCCTGCAATGCGAGTGGCCTTTGTCATGCACGACGGGTTCGCGGTTCCGTTCGCCGAGGTCGCGGCGGTCCTGGGCATCGAAGTGCCCGCCGCTCGACAGCTCGCCTCTCGCGCGCGGCGGATCGTCGCGGCAGCACCGGCGCCGGTACCGGACTCCGAACAAGCCGAAGCCATCGGTCGCCTCGTCGCGGCGCTGCTGTCCGGCGATATGGATGCCGTTGTCTCAGCGCTTGATCCGGAGGCGATGATCGTCGGCGATGCGAACCGTACTGCACCGACCGCCGTGAAACCGATTCACGGTGCTGTCGGTGTCGCCCGCTTCCTCTTCGGACTGGCGCGGCGCTACGACGGTGCCGACACCCTGACCGATCAGATCCCGGTCCGGATCAACGGCGAACTCGGGTCGTACAGCAATGGGTGGGAGGCCCTCGGTGACCGCCGGGCCTCACCACCCCGCGCCATCAGCTACGTCGTCAAAGATGGTCGTGTGGCAGCCATCTACGACATCGCCGACCCGGCCAAACTCGCTGCGATACAGCCTGATCAGCTCGTCGCGTCCGCCTCATCAGCCCACGGCACCCGGCAAGAGTCGGTCGAAAAGCCCTGATCGGTGATGCCGAGTGCCGCGTTGACGCGGGCGCGCTGGTTCTCCAGTCCTATCTGATAGGTGAGCTCGATGACGCCCTTGTTCCCGAACCGCCGCTGCAGGTCAGCGACCTGCTCGTCCGTCACCGTCATCGGCGTCGCGGTCATCGCATCCGCGTAGGCGATCACGGCGCGTTCGTCGTCGGTGTAAAGCGGTGAGGTCTCGTAGTCGGCGATGTGCTCGAGTCGATCGACATCAAGATCATCGAGACGCTGCAACATGGCCCCGAAGTCGACGCACCACGAACAACCGACGGTCCACGCCACCCGGTACACCGCGATTTCCCGGATGTTCGCGGGCAAGGCCGTCGACGCCTTCTCGACCGCGGTCTCGCTGACCCCGAATGCCATCAACAAGCCGGGGTGATGCGCGTATACCGCCATCGGTTCGGGCACCGAACCGAATCTGCGCGCGGCGTATCGATAGGTTCCTCTGACCATGAAGCCGGCCTGCGCTGGAGTTACTGCCGGTATCCGTGTCACTGTGGACTCCTCCCTGTGCCGGCGCCCGGTGCGCCGCTACCAGGGAGACGAGACAGCTCGCCGAAACGTGACAGCCGATACCGCCGTGGGCTCAGCTGACCGGAAGGTCCACCCAGTCCGGAGCCCAGACGCGCTCGTAGTGGTAGGGGTCGAACGTCCCGTTGCGGTCTCGGAACGACTGACCCGTACCCGGCCACAGCAGCGTGAGCCGGCGGCTGAGTGGATCGAGATACCAACTGCTGCAACCGCTGAGCCAGACCGTCGAGGCACTACGCTCGTCGATCTCCCGGGTGTAGGCCTGTTCGGCCGCGGCCATCACCTCGAGGGCGATCGGACCACCCGCGGTCAGGTGATCCATCGCACCGAGGACGTAGTCGATCTGCGTCTCGATCATGAAGATCGCCGAGTTGTGGCCGAGCGCGGCGTTGGGCCCGTCCAGTACGAACATGTTCGGATAGCCGCTGACTGCGGTCGACGCGTACGACACCATGCCCGCCTGCCAGTGCTCCGAGAGACGCTCACCGCCGACACCCACGATCCGGGTGGCGAACTCCGGGCGCGCGGCCTCGAATCCCGTTGCCAACACGACCGTGTCCAGCTCATACGAGTTCCCGCTGGCGGCGACGGCCCGCGATCCATCGAACTTCGCCAGCGCCGACGGCTCGAGCGTGACGTGCGATCTGGTCATGGTGGGAAAGAACTCGTCGCTGAGCAGTATTCGCTTGCAACCGATCTCGTAGTGCGGGGTGAGGTCGGCGCGCAGACGGGGGTCGCTCACCTGCGCGTGGAGATGACCGAGCGCGCGGTCACGGATCTCGTCGATGGCAGGGTGCAGACCCCGCCTCTGAGCAAACGCCTTGTCGGCTTCTTCGAACAACTCCGCCCGCAACCGATCCGCGTTCGCCTTGACGCGCAGATGTTCTCGCTCTGCCGGGCTGTATTCCCGATCGCCGCGCGGGACGACGTAGGGCGCCGAACGCGAGAAGACCACCAACTCCCCTGCCCGCCGGGCGAGTTCGGGGACCAGCTGGACCGCCGAGGCACCGGTCCCCACCACTCCGACGCGGGCGCCGTCGATCGGCGCCTCGCTGTCCCATTGAGCGGTGTGGAAGACCTTGCCCGGGAACGACTGGGCGCCGTCGAACTCCGGCACCATGGGGTTCGCCAGGCGCCCGACGGCGACGACCAGGACCCGCGCGCGCAACTCGCCTGCGGTGCTCGAGACCGACCAGCAGAGTTCGTCGGGCAACCAACGGGTCTCGGTGACGTCGACGTTCAGGTGCAGATGGGGACGAATTCCCTCGTCAGTGGCCGCCTGCTCGAGATAGTCGTGGATCGCGGCGCCTTCGGCGAACAGCGAATCCCAATCCCCTGGTGGCCGGAACGAGTACGAGTACACATGCGCCGGCACGTCGCAGGAGACGCCCGGATACCTGTTGTCACGCCAGGTGCCGCCGACAGAGTCGCCACGTTCGAGAACCACGAAGCTCTCGCTTCCGCGCCTGGCGGTACGGATGGCCATACCCAGTCCGGCGAACCCCGCGCCGACGATCGCGACGTCGACGTACTCGGGCAACGGCCCGCTCACGCGAACACCTTCTGGAGCACGGTTTGCCGCTCGTCGGGGGCGGTCTCGTACAGAGTGGTGCGCTGACGTGTTGTCCGACCCAGCGCCGCGGCGAGCTCACCAACGCGGGCGGGCACCAGTTGCCGCCCACTCTCGGGGCCGGCGTCCGGCCTCAGGCTGCCGTCGATCAGGACGCCTCCGACGTCGTCGGCGCCGCCGCGGAGCACGGCGTCCAGCGAGACGTCATCGAGTTTGGTCCACGCGGCCTGCAGGTGATCGATGGCACCGACGGTCAGCAACCGAGCTACCGCATGCAGGGCCCGCGTCTCGTACGGCGAAGGTCCCCGCACCGCCCCGGCCCGCAGATGCGGCGGCGCGTTCTCGGGGAGCAGCGGCATCAGGATCAATTCGGTGAACCCACCGGTCTGCCGTTGGATGTCGACGAGCAGTCGCAGGTGCGCGATCTGCTGCTCCGGTCGTTCGACATGGCCGTAGAGCATCGTCGCGGTCGATCGGAGACCGACGTCGTGCGCGGTGGTGATGGTCTCGACCCATTCCGCCACCGACAGGCCGCCCGGGCTCAGGACTTCTCGCACCTCGTCGTCGAGCACCTGGGCGGCGGTACCCGGCACCGTCCCGACACCGGCGTCGCGTGCCGCCTCCAGGAATTGGCGAGGCGTGAGGCTCAGCCTGCTCGCCGCGTCTCGGACCTCGGGCACCCGGTAGGCATGCAGGTGCAGATCGGGGGCAGCGGCTCGGATGCTCCTGACCACACCGAGGTAGGCGTCTGCCGACTCGGACTGCGGTACCGGGCCCTGCAAACAGATCTCGGTCGCACCGAGCGTCCAGGCCTCGGCGACGAGGTCCTCGAGCGACGCCTCTGCGCCCGACCCGATCACCGCACCGGTCTCCAGGTTGCGGTTGGCCACGAACGTCAGCTCGTCACCCACCACGTCGCGACGGGCAGAATCTGCGATGGCGCAGAGTTCGTCCAGCTCAGGGCCCTGAGCACCCAATAGAATGGCCCACTGCCCATCCTCCAGCGACGACGGGTCGGCCACGAGCGACCGCAGGACCGGCGCCACCTGATTCCCGGGTAGCCGACTGTCTTCGGCCCAGGAACTACGCAACGTCATCCCACGACTCTAGATCGAGCCACGCGCGGCCTTCGTCCAAGTGCCCCGATACGCATTCACCCAGAGCTCACAGGGCTTGATCGACCCAGGCGTCGAAGGACTGCCAGCCCACTTCGGGAAAGTTCTGCCGCAGACCCGACAGGTCGGCGGAGTACCCGGTGGCCGCGAGAAACCCGAACATCGCCCGCATGTCCGGAGACTCGATCTGAGCCGGATCACCGCTGTGCAGCCGCACCTCTCGCCCGAGCCGCCGACTCAGGGACGCGGCCATCTGCGTCGGCGTCGGATTGTCGGAGGCGATGTCGATGCGCACCCCGAGGAAGCGCTGCGGATCGGCGAACACGGTCGCGACGAACTCACCCAGATCGCGACGCGACAACTGCTGCAGAGGGACGTCCGGAGGCAGCGGCAAGTCGAGCACACCCTGCTGGACCTGGTCGATACCGCCCAGCAGGTTGTCGTAGAAGTACGTCGGTCCGACGATCGTGTGCGCAATCCCGGACTCAGCCAATGCGGCCTCTACGACCACCTTGCTCTCGAAGTGCGGAACCCCGGTGTGCTGGTCGGCACTGGCGACAGATGAGAACACCAGGTGCCCGACGCCCGCGCTCGACGCGGCATCGAGGATCGACCGCCCCTGCGTCACCTCTTCCTCCGGACCGCGCTCGAACGGGGTCGTCAGGGCGAACACGCCGGCGGCGCCCGCGAACGCGGCGGCCAGTGACTGCGCATCATCGAGATCGGCCACGGCGAGATCGGCGCCACGGTCGGCCAGGCGCAGCGCACCTGCTGAATCCGGTCGCCGCACCACAGCCCGAACAGGCAGACCCCGGCTCAACAAAGCCGCTGCGACAGCGCCGCCCTGCGCGCCGGTCGCGCCGATCACCACGTACGTACCTGATTGGTCGAAAGTCGTCACCCCACGACTGTGCCATCCGCCGGTCGATCATGAGCAGTGGCCGGCGTTCGTGCAGGCCAACCCGTCGCCTGGGTCAGGTGGACGCGGAGAGGGATGTCCCGACGAGGCGACGTCTCACCTCGAACCCCAGTGACTCGTAGAGACCGATGGCCGGATTCGACTCGACAGCGTGCAGGAAAACCTGCTCGCCTCTGTCGTTGATGTGATGCACGAGCGTCCGAATCAGCCGCACCGACAACCCTTTGCCGCGATGTTCGGGCGCGGTGCAGATGGCACTGATCTCGGTCCAGCCCGGCGCCCGCATCCGTTCCCCCGCCATCGCGACCAGGTGTCCGTCGGAGCGCAGGCCGTAATAGTTGCCGAGTTCGATCGTGCGGTCGAGGAACGGGCCGGGTTTCGTCAGCGCCGTGAGCGCGAGGATCTCGGGGACGTCCGCGTACGTCAGTTGCTCCACCTCGGGATCGAGGGCACCTGCGACGTCACGCGCGACCATCTGGACCAACCCCAGACCCTGCGACACCGCGGGGATCGACGGGGTCAGTGGCGACGGCGCGAAGACGATCGCGTGCCCCGCCCCGATCAGCGACAGCGCGTTCGCCCAATCCTGCGGTGTCGGATCCGCCGGGACAGCCATGAAGGGCGAGACATCAGCCGGGTAACGCAGCACCCGGCCCGACTTCTCGGCGAGATGCGCGTGAAAGCCGTTGAGGGAGGCCGCTACCGGATCATCCAGTACGTGCGGGTCAGAAAAAGAAATAGTCTTGCCTCGTCACACTGAATCCCTTACCACTGCTGTCCTGCCGGCAACTGACGCCGGTCGATTCGCCCACGGCACAGGTGAATCCGAACGCAGACACCTGATTTCCGTACGGAAAGACGTGCTTGCCGATCTCGGGTCTGTCGAGGAGTTTCTCCGATCCCGCAGACAGGGTCGCGAGCTCGGTGTTCCCCGCTTCGTCAACCGAGATCGCGTTCACGGTTTGTCCGTTGACGAGCTTCTCGCCCCGCGGCGACGTGCACGTGGCGCGCGCGGCGTCGATGTAACACATGAAGTTGCCCGTCGGGCTCGACAACCGGCACAGTCCGTTTGTCTGGCAGAGGCCCGGTGAGAGCGGCGCGTTGTCGAACAGACCGGCCGGCGATCGCGTGGGCTTCGTCGTCGTGGTCGACGGGGTGCTGGAAGACCCGCTCGGCGTGGAGGTCGCTGGGCTCTGCTGAGCCGATGCCGGGGTCTCGACCACCGTGACCGTGGACCTACCGCGGTTCGCGGTTCCGTCGTTTTCCATGACGATCCCGATGGCCACGACCGCCAGGCCAACGGTCACGAGCACGGCGAGCGCGATCAACAGGCCTATCACCACACGCGACGGACCCCTGGGCGGCGGTTCCGGTTGCGGCACCGGGTACGGCGACGTCATGGATTCACCCTTCTGCTCATCGAAAACTCAGGTGCACCACTTGATACAACTACAGGTACCGCGCATCGGGTGATGCGGGTGTTCGTCGGCCACTTGGGGAGAAAAGATGGCGGAGCCCTCAGAAGGGTCAGGTCAGGCCGGCGAATCGACGCGCGGACTCATGACCCTGTGTGGCTTGGCCATCGTTGCCGGCATCGCCATCGGCTTCATCGGCGGCGCTTTTCGATGGTGTCTTCGCGAAGCCGACGAATGGCGCGTCGAGATGCTCCGGTGGGCCCACGAACTGCCCGGACCCGGTTGGCTCATCCCCATAGCCATCACCGCGACCGGTGCAGCACTGGCCGCTCTCATCGTCCGGCAGATCCCACTCGCCGCGGGTAGCGGCATCCAGCACGTCGAGGCCGTCTCCCGAGGTGAAGCGGGTCCGCCGCCACTGCGGGTGCTTCCCGCGAAGTTCATCGGTGGATTGCTGTCGATCGGCTCCGGAATGATCCTGGGCCGCGAGGGACCGACGGTCCACATGGGAGCCACCATCGGCGCCGAGGCCGGCCGCCGCGCTCACCTCGATGACGACGACATGCGCCTGATGCAGACCTCCGTGGCCGGTGCCGGGTTGGCCGTGGCCTTCAACGCGCCTGTCGGTGGTGCCCTGTTCGTCTTCGAGGAGGTCACCAAGACCTTCCGGTTGCGGACCGTCATCCCGACGCTGCTCGCGGTCGCAGTGGGGGTCGGGTGCTCACGAATCATCATGGGCGATCGGCCGGACTTCCTCGTCGGGCCGGTCGACTCCCCCTCGATCGTGCTGCTCCCCGTGTTCGTCGTCTTCGGTTTGCTGACCGGTCTGTTGGGGATCTTCTACAACCGCGTGATCCTGGGGCTGCTCGACCTCGTCGGCCGAGTGCGCCGCGTCCCCGCGTTCGTCAAGGCCGCGGCGATCGGCGCTGTCATCGGGGCGCTGTTGGCGATCGATCCGCTCACAGCCGGCGGCGGCGACACCCTGGCGCAGAAGCTGATCGGCGGCGGGACCATTGCGCTGCCGGTGATCGCCGGGTATCTCGCCGTCCGGATGATCGCCGGCCCACTGTCGTACGCCTCGGCGACGCCCGGCGGTCTGTTCGCGCCACTGCTGGCGGTCGGCGCGCTCTGGGGCGTGTTGTTCGTCGGCATCGCGGAGGTGTTTGTCCCGGGCGTCGATTCGACGCTGACCGTCGGGATGGCGCTTGTCGGGATGGCGGCGTTCTTCGGTGCCGTCGTCCGGGCACCCATCACCGGGGTCGTCATCGTCATAGAGATGACCGCCACCACGTCGGTCACCGTGCCGATGATCGCGGCCACCGCCGCCGCCGTCCTGGTCGCGCAGCTCGCGGGCGAACCGCCGATCTACGACAGTCTGCGCGAGCGCATGCTTGCCGCCCAGAAGCCAAAACCCTGACCCCACAGCGCAATCTGCTCCACTTCTAGCGAGATGCTCCACTTCCAGGGCCCTGAAACCGGAGCACATTGCTAGAAGTGGAGCATCTGTCTCGGGCGTCAGACGACGTCGTTAACCTCCCGCCATGACAGAACACCTGTGGCCAGAAGATCCGGAGTTCGAACGCTGGGAGGAAGCCGACCATGCCGCCCGGCAGATGACACATGCCGGCGAACTACTCGGATGCGCAATCAGCAACATCGGAGAAGCGATGTGGGACTTCGACCCGCATCTCGTGGATCGCACACTCGAAGACCTACGCGTAGCGCTCGGCGAGAACATGTGCGAGGTACTGTCCGACTACCGCACGCTGGTCGAGATACACCGCGAACACGGCGATCTCGACGTCGGCGGGCACGGATGGGCCGGTGACGCGCCCGAACGACTGACCCCTCGGTCGTGGCCTGCCATGCCGTCCCCCACAGCCCGCAAGGCATCGCGCATCGCAGCCCTCCGACGACGGTCTGACCTCTGCATGGAACATCTCGAACAATTGTCGAGCTGGATCATGAAATACCTGGACGAGGCATCGGGCTGGTACGACGACCGCAATCCCGATCAGATCGCGGTTTGGATCCTCGGGAACATGTGCGAGATAGTCGGAATGGTCTCGGACACGTGCTCCTTGTGGCGTACGCACGTCTACGACCACAACATTCGATTGGCCAAAACCCAGACCGGACTGCACCCTCCGCGTTTCCTGGAGGTAGAGGCCCGGATGAAAGAAACGCTCGAGGAGATCGACCGCAAATTCGGTCCTCGCCCGTCATGACCGCCAATCTGCTCCACTTCTAGCAATCCGCTCCACTTCCAGCGCCCTGAAACCGGAGCAGATTGCTGGAAGTGGAGCAGATTCCGCGGTCAGCGTGGCCAGCGAATCCTGATCGGTCCTCGCACGGTCCCCAGGTCGACGACCTCGCCCTTCTGGGTGATCTCGACCTCACCGGCCTCGACCATCGCACCAGCCGCCTCGCGCACCGGGTCCATCAACGGCCGCCAGTCGTCGGGACTCAGCGCGCGGGCGACGTCGGACGGGCAGATACTCGAGTCCGCCGACCGTGCGCTGAGCAGCTCACGGATCTTGTCCGTCAGAGCGGCGCTGCTCGGTGCCTTCTCGCCTCCGGATGCCATGCCACCAGTGTTCCCGACTCTCACCGTCAACGCCACGTCCGATTCCCGCCAGCGACGCAACGCCCTGCGGACAGAGGATGAGAAAGACAGTCGTCGAAGTGCCAAAAGAGTTGGCGCAGAACTTTGGAGAGAATCATGTCGAGAACAGTGTTGATCACCGGGTCCACAGGTGGCCTTGGACTTGCAGTCGCCTCCGCGCTCGGGCGATCCGGCCACACGGTCATCGTCAGCGGGCGGACTCCGGGCAGAGTGGCGTCGGCCGTCGCCGAGCTGCAGGCCAGTGGGATCGACGCGGACGGACGGGTTCTGGACGTCAGCTCGTTCGAGAGCGCCCGGTGCGCCGCCGATGGCCTCCGAGCCCGGTACGGCCATCTCGACGTGCTGGTGAACAACGCGGGCATCCTGCCGGAGGCCACCGCTGCCGGCGACGTCGAGTTCATCCACCCCTCAGCTGCTGCGCAGACGTTCGCGACCAACACCTTGGGTGCGCTCTACGTCATCGAGGCGATGCTGCCGCTGCTCCGGCGCAGCGACGCGGGACGCATCGTGAACGTCTCCAGTACGGTCGGTTCGCTGCGCGAACAGGAAGACCCTCAGTCGCAGTACTTCTCAATGATCGTACCTGCGTATCAGGCGTCGAAAGCTGCGCTCAACAGCATCACGATCGGTCTGTCGAAGCTGCTTGTCGACTCCCCGATCAAGGTGACGTCGGTGTGCCCGGGGTACGTCCAGACCGATCTCACTCCGGGCAACAAAACGCAGGCACCGCTGACCGCCGCCGAAGCCGCCGAGGTGGTGGTGCGGGCCGCACTGTTGCCGGACACCGCTACCTCGGGAACCTTCGTCGACGCGGGTGGTCCCGTGCGCTGGTGACAACCTTCCGTACGTTGGTGATCAGCGTCGGACGCGTGTACAACGACTGAGGAGCCGCCATGGCAAGGACCGCGTCAGTGCGGACGTCCGCGTTGTTTTCTGGCGCGGCGGCACCGATTGTCCTGGTGGCCACCACCATCATCGCGGGCGTCATGGCGCCCGGCAGCTACGACGCAGTTCGGCAGACCATCAGCGACCTCGCGACGATCGAGCCCGGCGGGTGGGTGATGACGCTGGGTATCGGGTTGAGCGGTGCGTTGTCGATGGTCACAGGTCTCGGCCTGACGGGTGTACGCGCGGCGGCACGGGTGACCCTCGTTGCCGCCGGGATGTGCGGTGTGCTGGTTGCGCTGTTACCCGTCGACCAGAATGAAGGCGCACACCTAGTCGTGGCCGCAGGCAACCTGGGACTGCATGCGTTGTGGCCGTTGACCGCACTGTCCCGGTCTGAGGCCGCACCGCGCGCGCTTCGCCCCACGGCCTCGCTCACTGCGGCAGGTGTGTTGCTCATCCTGCTCGGCTGGGTGCTGTACGAGACCCAGGGCGGCGACCTGTTGGGTATTTCCGAACGAATCTGCGTGACAGCGAATTTGATCTGGCCGTTGGTCGTCGCCTTCAGCCTGTGCAGACCTCAGGGTGTCGGGGTTTCAGACAGCCACTCGTCCTCGAACGGCCCCAGCGGGTTCCATCCTTATGGACTAGTCGACGAGCGAAACGTTTCCGCAGGTCACCGCAATTTGTCTTCGGCCTCGATCATCACTGTTCTCGCCAACCCACGGAACCGGTCGAACTGCCCATGCGTGCCGTATTTCGCCTTCAAGGTCGCGTGCGGTTGAAACTCCGCAGCTCCCGCAATCGAGTTCGACTCCGGCAGGTAGTCCGGCAGCACATTCTGGATGGTCCGATCGCGCCGGAGCTTCAGGACCGTGGTCTGGTGCACGGTCGAGTTCAGCCGAAACTTCGTGATCACCACCCCCAATTCGACGATGTGCCTGCCGATCTCGTCGCTGAACTCCGAGACCCGACGCTGGATCTGCGGGATCGCGTAGGTGGACAACACATCCGGGATGGTCGGGATGATGTAGCCATCGGCCATGGCCAAGCCGTTCAAGGTGATCGGGCCGACATTGGGCGGGCAGTCGATGAGTATGAAGTCGTAAGAGTCAGCGACGGGTGTGATCGCGGTACCGAGGATGTTCACCGCGGCCAGGGTGTCGTCGGCTCCCACGCGCAGGGCGCTCAGCTCCTCCTGCACTTCGATGAGGTCGAGCGAAGACGGCAACAGATCGACAGTGGTCACCTTCTCCACTGATGAGACCGACCGCTGGATCGTGCGCTCGATGTCGAAGTTCGAGGTGCCGTCGACGGCGTCATTGAACAGCGCCGCCACGGTGGAGCCCGCCTTATTCAGCTCGGACCAACACCGGTCGCGATCACCTTGGCCATACGGTCGCTCCCCCCGAGCCGGTTAGCCGGTTAGTCCTGGACACAACTTAGCCACCCTGAGGCTGCGGCGCGCAGATTGCAGATTCGGGCAACCTGCCCCCGGAGTCTTGTTACGTTGACGAGAGCTGGGCTGATCAGTGCATGGAGAGGACCGACAGTGGCACGTGAACTGGACGGACGGGTCGCCATCGTCACCGGCGGCGCCCGAGGTCAAGGACGCGCGCATGCTCGCGCTCTCGCCGCAGCGGGTGCACACGTCGTGGTCGCCGACATCGCAGACCAGATCCGAACCGTCCCCTACGAGATGCCGACCGAAGAAGACCTCGATGCCACTGTCGATTTGATCCGCAGCGAGGGCGGCGTCGCCACCGCGACCGTGGTCGATGTCCGCGACAGCGAGGCCGTCGACGACCTCGTACAGCGCACGATCGTCGATCTCGGCGGCGTCGAGATCCTGATCGCCAACGCAGGTATCTGCGGATTCTCCACGGTCGCCGAGATCAGCGACGAGGTCTGGCGAGACATGATCGACACGAACCTGACCGGCACCTTCAACTGCGTCCGCGCGGTTCTACCCACGATGTCGTCGGCGGGATACGGCCGCATCATCGCCATCTCATCCGGAGCCGGACGCAGCGGCATGGCGAACCTCGGACACTACGGTGCGAGCAAATGGGGCATCATCGGCCTCATCAAGACCGTCGCCATCGAGAACGGTCCGTTCGGGATCACGGCCAACGTCGTCTGCCCCACCACTGTCAACACTCCGATGGTGATGAATCCCAACACGTTCGGCGTCTTCTGCCCCGACATCGACTCCCCCACGATCGACGACGCCACACCGCGATTTGCCGCGTTGAGTCCACTCGGCATTCCGTGGCTCGAACCCGAAGACGTCACCCGCGCCGTGATGTATCTGGTGAACGACCCCGGCTACACCAGCGGCACCGTGCTCGAAGTCAATCTCGCCACGTCCGCGAGCCGTCTGTAGTCGAGGAGGCACCCCATGCCCACACACATCGTCGACGCACACGTCCACCTGTGGGAAGTCTCCAGACGTGACTGGTACCCGGGCTTGGAGGACTTCGCGACCAGCGTCGACACCGACCTGTACCGGGACTTCCTCATCGGCGACTACCGCACGGCAGCAGGTGATTTCGATGTCAACAAGTTCGTCCATGTCTCCGCGGTCACCAAAACCGGAAGCTACCTCGACGAAACCGAATGGATCGACGCCTACGCCCGTGAGAACGACCTCGACCTGGTCATCATCGGATCGGTGGACCCCACTCTGGATGCAGGCAAACTCATGACCGATCTCGAGCGCCAGGCGGCCTCATCGCGTTTTCGCGGTGTCCGAGTCCTGTACGGCCTCGAACCCGGCTCAGAGGCCGCCAAGACCGTGCTGTCGTGGCTGCAGGCCCACAACTTCATGTTCGAGGTGTCCTCGCAACCCGACACGGCTGCGGACTGGGTCGAGATCCTGCGACGGTACCCCGAGCTCGATGTGGTCATCGAACACACCGGGTGGCCGGCCGGAACAGACCCGTTCTCGCGGTCGGCGTGGGAATCTGCAATCAGCTCCTATGCCGCCGAGACGAGTGCGCTGTGCAAGATCTCCGGACTCGGCATGACCACGCGCGAGCTGTCCGAGACGGCGCTGCGCCCCTGGATCGAGAAGGCGATCGATGTGTTCGGCTGGGACCGTGTCGCTTTCGGGAGCAACATTCCCATCGAACATATGGCAGGTGATTACACGCAGCTGCGGGAAACGCTCGGATCGATCATCGGTACCGCCGCGGAGCACGAACAGGAGCGGTTCTACGCAGCGAACGCCGAGCGGGTCTATACGTTTTGAGCCCATCCCCCCTGCTCGACGGTTTCCGGGTCGTGTCAGACCCCTGTTCTAACGTCTGACCCAGTGCGACACCACGTCGCCTGCTCAGGCATCCGGGGGGACATTTTGAGCCGCAACAATCGACGCCGCCGCGCGTCACGTCAACGCAACCAGCTTCACAACCACGCCGCGCACACCCGCGAAGACCCACGACAGTCCACCTATGACCTGATCCGGACCGGCATCGCATGCCGCACCGGTCGAGGCGCAGAGTCCCTTGTCCTGAGTCGGGTGATCACCCAACTGATCCGTCGCGAAACCGTCAGTGCAGCAGCGGTTGCCGGCGACATCGGCCTGTTCGTCGACGACTCGATCGACCAGGTGTTCAGCCTCGGCTGGCAACCCGCAGAACTGGTCCACGTGGTGCGGCGCGAACTCGGGGCGTCGCCCACCAGGCTGACCATCGACCTGGTTCACGCGCACGCCCACCGGACGTCCGCCCGAACCTCCGCTCCGAGCGCATGGGTCGGTCAGTTGGATGAGTCGGGGTGCACCACGTCGGCGTCCGGAGCCGACGCGTTCACGCAGTGGCGCCTGACAGAAGACCATTCCGCATCCGACGGCTGGGCAGCCGTCCTGACCATGATCGGTTTCATCAACCGCCTGGGTCCGCTGACACCGTTGATGCCCGTCCCCACGGAATGGGGTGCGACGGTCACAGCACCCTCGAACAAGCCAGACTCCAAGGTGCTCAACACGATCCGTGGTCTTCTCGCGAAAGCCGAGTCCACCTCGTACGCCGCCGAGGCGGAGGCATTGTCCGCCAAGGCTCAGGACCTGATGACCCGGTACGCCATCGACAATGCAGTCATCGATGCACGCGAGCACATGTCGCTGACCGACCAAGTGAGTTCTCGGCGCCTGCTGATCGAGAATCCCTACCCCGAGGCGAAATCGTCTCTTCTCCAGGCTGTTTCACGGGTGAACGGCGTCCGGTCGATCTGGTTGAAGGACTACGGCCTGATCACGATCGTCGGTATGCCCGTCGACCTCGACCTCTGCGACCTGCTGTTCACGTCACTGCTGGTGCAGAGCGCCCGCGCGCTGACGGAGGCCGGCTCAGATGCCGACAGTCGGATACCGAGCTTCCGCCGCTCCTTCCTGCTCGCTTATGCCTCCCGAATCGGCGAACGCCTGGCGCAGGCACGCGAACACGCCGCCCGAGCAGCATCGGGCGACTACGGCACTGCGTTGGTTCCGATCATGACAGAGCGCACCGAGGCCGTCAGTACGGTGTTCGACGAGCTGTTCCCGGCCACCACCCCGGTGAAACACTCGATCACGAACACCCGGGGGTGGGTGGCGGGACGGGTGGCGGCCGAGACTGCCGACCTGACCGGTGGCCGCGAGAAGATCGATCGCCGGTAGAAGCCACATGGTCGAGTACAGGTTTCAGATCTGGGGCCGGGACGACATCTACGGTTCAGCGTTGATCGATGAGAACGGCGCCGTGATCATCTTCGGGGACGACTTCGATCGGTATCCAGCCCCCGAGGGCAGACATTGGCCCAGGCGTCCGCCGTCGGACGGGCCGAGATGAGGTATCGAGCGTCCGCCATCTGCGTTCGTCCGTCGGCGGCCGTGAGACGATTACGAGCACTCGCAACCATTTTTCGGACGGAGAAGCGACCTGACGACCGACACCGAGTCGCCCGCTGCGCGGGGCTCTGCGCTCCGACGCCCGCCAGTGATCGACGCGATCTCGGTCGCTGTGGTGGCGCTGGTGGTCAGCGTCGTCGGATCGGCGAACCCGTCGTTCTGGTACGACGAGGCGGCGACCATCTCGGCGTCGGCCAGGCCTTTGCCCGAACTGTTCGACCTCGTGTCCTCCACCGACTCCGCGCACACGTTCTACTACCTGCTGATGCACGGGTGGTTCGACATCTTTCCGCAGACCGAGCTGTCGTCCCGGATACCGAGCAGCCTCGCGGTCGGCTTCGCGGCCGCCGGGGTGGTCACGCTGGGGCGCCTCTTGTCGACACGAGCGGTGGCGCTGAGCGCTGGCGTGATCTTCGCGGTGCTACCGCGGATCACATCGGCGGGGATCGAAGCGCGACCCTATGCCCTCGCGACGCTGGCGTCGGTGTGGTTGACCGTCGTCCTCGTGGTGGCCGCCCGCCGGGCCTCCCGGTGGCTGTGGCTGCTGTACGCGATCGGCGTGGTGTTCGCCGTCTTGATCAACATTCACCTGCTGATGCTGATTGCCGTGCACCTGTGCGCACTGGTCATGCTCGGCGCACCCCGCCTCGTCCTGCGGTCATGGACGATCTCCACCACCGCCGCGATCGTCGTGCTCATCCCGTACCTGATCTTCATGCGAGCCCAGTCCGGGCAACTCAGTTGGATCGACCCTCTCGACCGCACAACGTTCGGACACGTGCTGCTCACGCAGTACTTCGACTTCTCGATCCTGTTCGGAGTTCTCGCGTACGTGGTCGTCGCCATCGCCGCCTGGCTGTATTTTCGGCGACGGGCGGTGGTGTCTTTCGATGGTCAGGCCGAGACCGCTGCGATCTCGATGGTCTGGATGGTGGTGCCCACCGTCGGGCTGCTGGTGTACTCGATCATCTCCCAGCCGATTTACGTCGACCGGTATCTCTCGTTCACCGCTCCCGCCGCGGCGCTGTTCCTCGGCGTCAGCGTGGTGACGGTCGCCCGGAAGCCGGCGCCGATTGCCGCCCTGCTGCTGGTCTTTGCCCTCGCCGCCATTCCCAACTGGATCACCCAGCGCGGCGACTACGCGAAGTTCAAGATGGACTACAGCCAGGTCGCCGACACCATTGCCGCACAGTCCTCTCCCGGCGACTGTTTGCTCCTCGACGACAACGTTTCCTGGGAACCCGGGCCTATTCGACCACTGCTGTCGGCCCGTCCGGATGCTTACGACGAACTGGTCGATGTCGGCCTCGGCAGAACCGGTCGCGACCAGGGTCGGCTGTGGGACGACAACATCGCCCCGCACCTGATCAGCGACAAGATCAACGCGTGTTCCGTCATCTGGACGATCGCCGAGCGCGACCCCGCACTCGGCGCCCACGACGTCGGGCCAGAAATCGCCCCGGGCATACCTTTCGGCAAGACGTACGCCTACCGGGTGCCGGCCAGACTGGGCTTCCACATCGTGGAGCGTTGGCAGTTCAACATCAGTCAGGTCACCAAATCAGTGCGGTGAGTCCACGTCTGCCTTGTCGACCACCACCGTCCCCCGCCAGCCACCCACCACTCGCATGACGTGGTAGATCAGCAACGCTGCAATGGCGCCGAGCGCGATACCGCCGAAGCTCAGATCGCCGACGGTCCAGGAGAAGTCGGCGATGCCGATCACCAGTGCGATCGCGGCGGTGAACTGGTTGACCGGTTTGGAGAAGTCGACCTTGTTGGTCACCCAGATGTGCACACCCAGGATGCCGACCAATCCGTAGAGGGCGGTCGTCACACCGCCGAGCACACCCGGCGGCACCGACGCGATCACGGCACCGACTTTGGGTGAGAGGCCCAGCAGGATCGCCGCGACACCGGCGACCCAGTACGCTGCCGTGGAATAGACCTTGGTGGCGGCCATGACACCGATGTTCTCGGCGTATGTGGTTGTGGCGGAGCCGCCGCCGCTACCGGCGAGCACGGTGGCCAGGCCGTCGGCGGCGAGCGCGCGGCCGATCTTCTTGTCGTAGTTCAGTCCGGTCATGGTGTTGATGGACTTGACGTGACCGATGTTCTCGACCACGAGCACGAGCACCACGGGCAGGAACATCGGCAGCACCGACAGATGGAAGGTCGGTGACTGGAACTCCGGGAAGCCGATCCAGTCGGCGGCACCGATGGGGTCGGTGTCGACCTTGTCGCGCACCAACGCGAAGAAGTATCCGAGCACCACACTGACGAAGATGGCGAGTCGGCCGATCAGCCCCTTGAACAGGACCAGCGACGCGATCAGCAGCACCAGCACCACCGTCGCGGTGAGCGCATCCTGCTCGTAGTTCGTCTTCGCAGTCGGCGCCAGGTTCAGACCGATCAGCGCCACGATCGTGCCGGTGACGATCGGGGGCATGAGCGCGTGAATCCAGCCGGTGCCCGCGAAGTGGACCACAACACCGATCACCACCAGCAGCGCACCAACGAGGACGATGCCGCCCAGCGCCGACCCCTGACCGTGCGATGCGGTTGCGGCCAGCACCGGCGCGATGATCGCGAAACTCGAACCGAGGTAGCTGGGGAGCTGATTGCGGGTGATGAGCAGGAACAGGATGGTGCCGATGCCGGAGAACAGCAGCGTCGTCGCGGGCGGGAAGCCGGTGAGCACGGGTACCAGGAAGGTGGCACCGAACATGGCGACCACGTGCTGCAGACCGATGCCTACGGTCTTCGGCCAACTCAGTCGCTCGTGCGGGGCGATGACGTCCGTGTCGCCGGCCAGTTGCCAGCCAAAAAAGGACGTTCGAGCCTGCGGTTCTTGCTTAGTCATGGGGATCAGTCTGAAGCATCGTGGTTCGAACGTCCGGAAACCCAGCCGACGTCGAATCCGTCCGATGCTCATGTTCATCGAGGTCCGGCGAACCCGATATATACTGCATTGACTCGTCCCATATACGCATGGAGTCCCATGACCAAACGTCTGATCGAGCTCGATGACGACCTGCTGGCGGCTGCCCAACTCGAGTTGGGGACCAACGGCGTCTCCGATACGGTCCGCGCCGCATTGCGTCATGCGGCCGCAACGTCTGCGCGTGCGCGGGAGATCGAATGGCTGTCAGATGGCGGGATGGAACCGATGGCAAACAAGGACATCCGGGATCAGGTATGGCGGTAGTCGCCAGGTACATGATCGACACCAGCGCAGCCGCGCGCATGCGGAGTCCACAGGTCGCATCACAAGTGGCCCCGTTGATCGAGAGCGGCCAGGCGGCGACGTGGGCGGGTCTTGACGCCGAGGCGTTGTACTCAGCCAGGACACCCGACGAATACGAACGGGTTCGGGACAACCGTCGTCTCTCCTACGAGTATCTCGCCGCAGACGACGAGCACTGGAAATCCGCCTTCGACGTACAGCGAGTTCTTGCCGGCCAGGGACGACACCGCGCGGTAGGCGTGATCGACCTCCTGACTGCGGTCCTGGCTCGCCAACACGGCCTGGTTGTCGTTCACCACGACCATGACTTCGAATTGATCTCGCAAGTGATGGATATCAGGCATCGCTGGGTATCGGTGGCATCGTGACCGAAGCACATCAGGTTCCACGGGCATCGAGGTACCAGTGAGCCGTAGCAGCCAGCAGCGCCGCGCAGCGAAAAAGAAGAAGCAACAGAAGCGAACATCCGGCGGGCACCGCCCCGAGGGTCAGGAAACGCATCAGGCCCACCGAGGCGCGCAGGACGAAAACGTCAACATCTCCGAGCTGATCAGAGACGGCTCGGTGTACGCCGTCGGGCCGAGCCACGATCAGGACGCGCTGACCGACGTCATCCGCGAAGTGCTGATCCTGGAGCAGAAAGGCCACGCAGTCCTGGTCCGACGCGATGCAGCTCGCGTTCTCGACTGGGCCGTCGACGAAGCGTTCCTGAACGGCTGGCAACCGAGCGAGTTCCTCCACGCCCTAGCGCGCGACCTGGACAAGCTCGGGATGTATCTGGCGTTCGAAACGCTGCGATCCCACTCGAGGCGAACATCAGCCCGAGCGAAAGCTCCCGGCGACTGGCTTCGACAGCTCGATGAGCTCGGAGTCGACGATGGCGAACGATCGATCTCGTCGGTGGTGGACACCTTGCGGACTCGACCGACCACCGACCCGACCGCGTTCTGGACTCTTCTTCTCACAGTGATCGGGGGCATCCGGTACCTCCAGTCGATGACCCCGCTGATGGCCATCCCCTCCGAGTGGGACGTCCCCATCGTGCGCACATCGGCGCCCCGAAAAGACACCAAGGTCCTCAACACCATCCGCAACCTGCTGGCCAAAGCCGAGGCCACCACGTACGCCGCCGAAGCAGAGGCGTTGTCCGCCAAGGCTCAAGACCTGATGACGCGGTATGCCATAGACAGCGCGGTGCTCGAAGCCAAGCGCCACATCTCACTGTCCGACGAGGTGGAGACCCGACGATTCCTCATCGACAACCCGTATCCCGAGGCCAAGGTGTCACTCGTGCAGGCGGTGTCGGACGCCAACGCCGCCAAGGTGATCTGGTTCAAGCACTACGGCCTGGTCAGTGTGGTGGGGATGCCCGTGGACCTGGATCTCGTCGAACTACTCTTCACGTCGCTGCTGGTGCAGAGCGCGCACGCACTGGCCGAAGCGGGCCGCGACCGCGCCAGCCGCTCGCCGAGCTTCCGCCGATCATTCCTGCTGGCGTATGCATCCCGGATCGGCGAACGCCTCACCGAGGCCCGCGAACGCGCGGCAGCAGAGGCGACGGTCACCTACGGCTCCGCGCTGGTGCCGATCATGACCGAACGGGATGAGGCCGTGAACGCAGCCTTCGCCGAACAGTTCCCGACGATGTCCTCGACATCGCAGTCGGTCTCCAACCCACACGGCTGGGCCGCGGGCCGGGAGGCCGCGGACGGCGCCGACATCACCGGCGGCCGCGAGAGGATTGATCGCTCACGTCGCTGAGCGCAGAGCCGTGCTTGTGGAACCCGACAACTCCCCCGCCGAGGACCCCTTTGTGATCGGCACCACAGCAGGTCTCCTGGAAGCGGACACATTCACCGCTGCTGAGGAGACGACGACGTGAGCGACTGCAGTTTCGGACTCTGGTACGACTTCCGCAATCCCGCCGGGGCGGATCGAGGATTTGCGAGCTTCTATCAGCAGACGATGGACCAGATCAGCTGGGCGGAATCGATGGGCATCGATTCGGTCTGGCTCACCGAACACCACTTCATGGACGACGGATACACCCCGTCGCCGTTCGTTCTCGCCGGCGCGATCGGTGAACGCACCAACACCCTGCGGATCGGCACCAACCTCGTCGTCTCGCCATTGCACAACCCGATCCGCCTGGCCGAGGACGCCGCGACGCTGTCGCTGCTCACCGGCGGCCGGTTCTCGCTCGGCATCGGCCAGGGCTACTGGGCTCCAGAGTTCGAGGCCTTCGACCGCAACCTGATCAACCGCCCCAGCCTGCTCGAGGAAGGCGCCGAGATCATCCGTCGATCGTGGTCGGGGTCGCCCGAGGAGTTCACCGGCAAACGCTTCAGCAAGCCGGGCCTGCCGGTGACGCCCGTCCCCGAGTCGACGCCGGACCTCCTTGTCGGAGCCATGGCGGACGTCGCCATCGAACGCGCCGCCCGCATCGGCGACGGATTCCTGAGCACTCAGAACCACCACCACGCGGTGTACCTGGACGCCCTCGAGAAGGTCGGGAAATCGCGTGCGGACGGAAAGATCTACGCCGGGCAGTGGGCCATCGTCGCCGACGACCCGGAGCGCGAGTGGGCGCGGATCGGCGAGTACGCGATGTACCAGATCAACATGTACATCGGCATGGGCGCGTTCGGTCCGGTCGGATCGATCCCCCAGTTCACCGACCCCGCGCAACTCCTGGAGGCCGGTTCGTTCACCTTGTACGACCCCGGCACCGCGATCGACTCCCTCACGACGATGCTGCGCGCGACGCCGCAGATCAAAGACGTGCATTTCTGGGCGCAACTACCAGGAGAGTCTGTGGACAGCGGCAGCGCCCGCATCGAGTTGCTGGCATCGCGCGTCGTGCCCGCGGTCCGTGCCCGCCTGGCCGCGAAAGCAGAGGTGCCTGCGTGAACCAGCTCTCTCCGAGCGGCGGTCAACTGCTGATCACCGACTTCCTGTTTCGCGCCCGGGACATGTTCGGTCACAAGGAGATCATCTCCTACGACGAGGGCGTCGAGGTGCACCGTTACGACTACGCGACGTACGTCGACCGCGTGATCCGGCTGGCGGGAGCGCTCGTCGAACTCGGCATCAAACCCGGCGACCGGGTCGCGACGCTTGCGTGGAATCACCATCGCCACCTCGAGTTGTACATGGCGATACCGCTGGCGGGCGCCGTACTGCACACCGTGAACCTGCGCCTGGAACCCGACGAGATCGCCTACATCGTCGACCACGCCGAGGACACGATGATCGTGGCCGACGCCTCCCTGCTGCCGCTGCTGGACGTCGCCCGGTCGCGTCGACCGGATATGACCGTCGTGCTCACCGACGAAACCGATTCGGATTCAGGGCTTCTGGACTACGAGGCGCTGCTCCAGAACGCGACTCCGCTGATCGAGATCCCACCACGTGACGAAAACGACCTCGCGGCGCTCTGCTACACCTCCGGGACCACCGGCGACCCCAAAGGCGTCGGGTACACCCATCGCGCGCTGTACCTGCACACGTTCGCCGCGTGCCTTGCCGACGGTCACGCGATCAGCGAACGCGATCGGGTGTGCCACGTGGTACCGATGTTCCACGCCAACGCCTGGGGAATCCCGTTCGCGGCGTTGATGTCCGGGGCAGAACAGATCCTGCCCGGACCCCACCCGACTCCGTCCCAGATCGCCACGATCATCGCGGATGAATCCGTGACCTACACCGGCATGGTCCCGACGGTCGCCGTGGACCTCCTCGATCACTCGGTCGCCACGGGCACCGATCTCAGCAGCCTCCGCGCTCTCGTCCTCGGTGGGTCGACGCCATCGGTCAGGTTGATCGCCGACCTCGAGGACAAGCTCGGCGTTCGGGTGTTCCAAGGGTGGGGCATGACCGAGATCTCCCCCATGGCAACCTTTTCCCGACCTCCGGCCGCCGCGGACACCGATCCCTCACTCCGGCACGACTACGTCCGCAAGCAGGGCCGGTTGCTACCGGGGTTGCACTGGAAGCTCGTCGACGCCGACGGTACCGAGGTGCCGCGGGACGGTAAGTACCAGGGCGAGGTGCTGATGCGTGGCCCGTGGGTCGCGACGACGTATTACAACGAATCACACCCAGACAAGTTCGTCGACGGCTGGCTGCGCACCGGCGACATCGGCATCATCGACGAACAGGGCTTCCTCGAGATCGTGGACCGCGCGAAGGATCTCATCAAGAGCGGTGGAGAGTGGATCAGCTCGGTGGCGCTCGAGCAGGCACTGCTGCAGAACCCGGCCGTCGCCGACGCCGCCGTCATCGCGGTGAAGCACCCGCGGTGGCAGGAACGGCCCGTTGCCTTCGTGGTCTTCCACCACGGCAAGAACCCGTCGGCGCACAGCGTGCTCGACGAACTCGCCGAACGCGTTCCCAGATGGTGGCTGCCCGAGCAGATCGTGCCCACCGACGCGCTGCCACGCACCAGCGTCGGGAAGGTCGACAAAAAGTCGTTGCGAAGCTCGGCGTCGGAGCAGGTCGATTTGTGGGATCCCACAACCGCTACCGCCGACGCTGTTCCGTCCGGCGGTGGTAGTTCGTAACGTTTCTCACACAGGGCTCACGGCGTGACGCCATCCGTCCCGGTGATTGGAGATCAGACGTGAAGTTCGGCGTGTTCTACGTGTTGGAATGTCCTGACCAGGACTTCCGCCGTGCCTACGACGAGATGCTCACGCAGGTCACCATTGCCGAAGACCTCGGATTCGACGAGGTCTGGCTCGCCGAGCACCACGGCAGCGACTACGGCTCCATGCCGTCGCCGCAAGTCGCCGCGGCCGCCATTGCCGCTCGCACCGAGCGCATGCGGATCGGCATCGCGGTCAGCAACCTGACCTTCAACTGGCCGGTTCGGGTGGCCGAAGACTACGCGATGGTAGACGTGCTCTCCGACGGCCGCCTCGACTTCGGGGTCGGCCGCGGCTATCAGCCTCATGAGTTCGCGTCGATGGGCGCCGCCGACAAACAGCCCGTGAGCCGTGAGGTGTTCGCCGAGGCTCTGCAGATCATCACCGGCCTGTGGACGAAACCCGTCGGCGAGCCGTACACGTTCGTCGGCAAGCACTTTCAGGTGTTCGACGCCGATTGCCGCCCCACCCCGGTGCAGCGCCCGACACCGCCGATCTATGTGGCGTCGATCAGCCCCGAATCGTTTGACTTGGTCGCCGACTACGAGCACAACATGCTGATCACCCCGACGCTGATGACGTTGCCGGAGCTCAACAGCTTTGTCATCAAGGCCAAACGCTCGCTGATGCAGCGTGGCGTCAGCCCGCTGTCGATGGATTTCCCGATGAACTGGCAGATCCACCTGGCGGACACCGTCGAGCAAGCCATCGACAACGCTCGGGAGTCGCTCGAGTGGTACTTCCACTCCGCAATGAGCAATGCACCGCACGGCCCGGAGACACCGGAGACCTACGAGCGGTACGCGGACCTGGCTGCGGCCGCGGGCGAGGCGGGCGGGATGACGGTCAGCGGTTTGCGCGAAGGCGGCGTGGTCTATGTCGGCGACGCCGACGGACTGATCCGCGAGATCGAGATCCTGCGCGAGGAAACAGGGTTGCAGCACTTGATCTGCTGGATGCGGTTCGGCGACATGAACCACGACCACGTCGTCGAGTCGATGAAGATCTTCGCCGACAAGGTGATCCCACATTTTCGCGACCTGCCCCCGCTGGTCCCACGCGCCCTGCGCGACGAGGACGACGCCGACTGGACCAGCACACATCTACATCTCGACATCACGGACGCCGAGTCGGAACATCAAGAAGAAGGAGAAGTCTCATGGGTTATCTCGCGGTAGAGAATGACAAGCGGATCTACTTCGAACACCACGCCGGTGAGGGCAGGCCCATCATGCTGGTACACGGGTGGGGCGCGAACACCCGGTGCTGGGACACCACCGCGCCCGCGCTCCGCGCCGCGGGCCACGAGGTCGTGCTCGTGGATCTGCGCGCTTGTGGCCGCTCGGACAAGGACTTCGACGACGTCTCCATCGCCACCCTCGGCGCGGATGTGGCCAAGCTCGCGGAACATCTGAACCTGGACAACCCGGTCATCAACGGCTGGTCGCTCGGTGGCGGTGTTGCCACCGAGGCAGTGGCCGCGTTGGGCGAGAAGGCAGGCGGACTCGTCCTCACCGGCGGCGCTTCGCCCCGATACACCCGAACAGACGACTGGCCGCACGGCAGCACAGTCGAGGACGTCGAAG
Organism: Williamsia sp. 1138; assembly: GCF_002095435.2. Classification (GTDB taxonomy): domain Bacteria; phylum Actinomycetota; class Actinomycetes; order Mycobacteriales; family Mycobacteriaceae; genus Williamsia. The sequence continues at coordinate 125,583 of NZ_MJEJ02000052.1, read as the reverse complement.
GCGTCCTGGCCGGTGCCGCAGGCAACCGCGCCGACACCTTTCGGGCCGTTGCCGGCGCCGTGTGTGCCACCGCACCGAGTGACGACACCCTGAACTGGATCTGGGGCATGTTCATGGAGATGGGACCCCGCGGCGACGATTCGCTTCGTGACCTCGCCACCATCGACCTGCGCAAGCCCCTGACCTCCCTCGATATCCCGATCCTGGTGCTGCACGGTCGCGAAGACGGATTTGTGCCCTTCTCCAATGCCGAGGCGATCCCGTCACTGAACGCGAATGCCAGAGTCGTCGAGTTCGCCGACTGCGGCCACGCGCCGTTCCTCGAGCACAGAGACAAGTACCTCGCCGAGCTGACAGGATTCCTGTCCGCATGAGCACCTCCCCGAAAACGTGGATCGTCACGGGCGGATCGCGCGGCATCGGCCGGGCGGTGGTCGAACGGGCCACCGCAAACGGCGATCGGGTGGCGTCGCTGGCCCGCGGCGTGTCGTCCAACCCCTATTCCTTCCCTGACCAGGTCCTCGAGTTGAAGACCGATATCACCGACCGGGATTCGATCGATCGCGCGATGGCAACCATCACCGAGGAGTTCGGCACCTGCGACGTTCTCGTCAACGGGGCCGGCGTCCACCGCGGGGGTCGCGTCGAAGATCTGAGCCGCGACTCCTGGGACTTGGTGCTGGGCACCAACCTCACCGCAGCGTTCGAGATGTGCCGGGCCACCCTGCCCCTTCTCGGCGGCGGCGGGTCGATCGTGAACGTCGGAGCCGTCGTCGGTTTTCGCGGGTTTCCGGGTGACGTTGCGTACGGATCGGCCAAGGCAGGCCTCAGCGGACTGACCCAGGTCCTCGCCGCTGAACTCGCCCCGAAAAACATCCGGGTCAACCTGGTCATTCCCGGTTTTGTGGATACCGACATGACGTCGGGGTTGAGCGAACGGGCCCGCGCCAAGATCGTCCGGTCGATCCCGGCCGGGCGCACCGGAACAGCGCAGGAAGTGGCCCAGGTGATCGTCGATGTGGCCGCCGCAACCTACATGTATGGCGCGATCGTGCCCGCGGACGGCGGACTGATGAACTCGTTCAGCGGAGGCCAGTAACCGGGCGTTGTGGCAACCCACAATGGCACGGAAATCACCGATAGTGACCGGGACCACAGGGCCGTTAACGTGAGGGTGCAACGAACAGTTATCCCAAATCGCACCGGACACAACGTATTCGGTAGCCGAGTCTAGATTCGAGGAGTCTGCCAGTGAGCACCACCGCCACCACCGTCAGCATCGAGGAGAAGAACAAGGAGCTCGTCGCCGAGTTCATGAAGGTCTTCTCCGCCGGTGACGTCGACAAGATTCTGAGCTTCCTCTCGCCGACCGCCACCTGGTGGGTGGCAGGCACCATCGACGGCATCTCCGGATCGAAGAACAAGCAGGAGTTCGGCGAGATGCTCAGCAGCTTGTCGTCGACGTCCAAGAACGGTGCGATTGCGCTCAAGCCGTTGGCGTGGACCGCAGAAGGCGAGCGGGTTGCCGTCGAGACCGAGTCGTACGCCGAACTGGAGAACGGCCGCACCTACAACAACCTCTACCACTTCGTCTTCGTCATCAAGAACGGTGAGATCGAATCCATCAAGGAGTTCCTCGACACCGAACACACCCGCGCAGTCTTTCTCGGCTGACCCCGACCACAACAACCAACTCACAACTGATTCAGGAGTTTTCACCATGGAATGTGGAGTCCTTCTCGTCTTCCAGAATTACCACGCCAACGCCACCGACCAGGAGGTGTTCACCCACGATCTGGGTCTCGGTCTCCTTGCCGAAAAGCATGGATTCGACTCGGTCTGGTCGGCCGAGCACCACTTCGACGATTACTCGATGTGCCCGGACAACATGCAGATCATGTCCTACCTCGCGGGCCAGACCTCTCGCATCAAGCTCGGCCTGGGTGCGGTGATCCTGCCCTGGAACAACCCGCTGCGCGTGGTCGAGAAGGTCATCATGCTCGACCAGATGTCCGGTGGGCGTGTGCTTCTCGGCATGGGTCGCGGCCTGGCCAAGATGGAATACGAGGCCTTCGGCATTCCGATGGAAGAGGCCCGTGCACGCTTCAACGAGTCCGCCGAAGTGGTCATGCGAGGCCTGCGCACCGGCATCGTCGAAAGCGACGGCCCGATGTATCCGCAGATCCCCACCGCCGTGCGCCCCGCGCCCGGACCCGACAACAACTGGGACGGCAGGCTTTTCGCCGCGGCCATGTCGCCGGACTCGGTGCCCATCGTCGCCGATCTAGGCGTACAGATGATGACCTTCATGCAGTTCCCCTTCGAGAAGCATGCTGAAGCGATCAACGGCTGGAAGGATCTGTTCCGAGCGGCCCAGGGCCGCGAGCCCGGCCCCGCCGTGATCCAGGACTTCGTGATCTGCCACGAGGACGAAGAAGAGGCCCGTCGCCTGGCCTACGAGCACATCAACCGTTACTTCCTGTCGGTCATCAAGCACTACGACTTCGCGGGCAAGCACTGGCGCGAGACCCCCGGTTACGAGACCTATCAGGCCGGCGCCGACATGATCCGCGAAGCCGGCATGGAGAACGCCGCCAACGCGTACGTCGAGGCCAACATCTACGGCACACCGGAGCAGTGCGTCGAGAAGTACGCGCATCGCCACGAACTGATCGGCGACTTCCTGCCGAACGCCGCCTTCTCCTTCGGTGGCATTCCGTTCGAGACGGCCGAATCGAGCCTGAAGCTGTTCGGCGAGAAAGTTGTTCCCGAACTCCACAAGATGAAAGCTCCTGCGACCGCCGGAGTCTAGAGACTGCGGTGACGCCAGGGAGCGAGCCATCCCCTGGCGTCACCGTTCACCAACTGTTCGTCCCCACCCGCGAAGAGGTCGCCAGTGAATACCAGCCACGAATCCGTAGCCGCCCAGTTCCGCGACGTGATGTCCCGGGTGTGTACGCCGGTGTCGGTGATCACCTCACTCGACGGCACCCGGCCCCACGGAACCACCGTGAGTGCGTTCGCGTCCCTTTCGATGGATCCGCCGATGGTGCTCGTATCGCTGGACCGCGGCTCCGACCTGCTGGCCATCGTCCGAGACAGCGGGCGATTCGGGATGAACATCCTGGCCCACAACCAATCCGAGCTGGCGATGACGTTCGCCCGCAAAGGTTCCGACAAGTTCTCGGGTGTCGACTGGCAGGTCTCGTCGGACGTGCCACGGCTGCCCGACGTCTCAGGATTCTTGGCCTGCTCGGTCTCGACTCTCGTCGAAGGCGGTGACCACATCGTGGTCCTTGGTTCGGTGCTCGCGTCCGAGTCGAACACCGCTCCCCCACTGACCTACCACGATCGGGCCTTCGGCACCCACCGCGCCCTGGAGGTGTGCGCGCGATGAGGACGCCGAGCGAAGCTGTCGCGCACGCGGTTGCCGCCCTGGCCGAGGGCCGGATGATCGTCGTCATCGACGACGCCGACCGTGAGAACGAAGGCGACCTGATCGCTTGCGCCTCAACGATCACCGCCGAGCAGATGGCGTTCATGGTGCGCCACACCACCGGCATCGTCTGCGTGCCGATGTCCGCCGAGCGCGCCGCGCGGTTGCAGCTGCCCCAGATGGTGCAGCACAACACCGATTCCCACGGCACCGCGTTCACTGTCAGCGTCGACCACATGGGTGTCAGCACCGGCGTCTCGGCTCACGACCGGACCCGCACGGTCCGGGCTCTCGCCGACGACGCGACCTCCCCCGAGGAGCTGCGCAGACCGGGACACCTCTTTCCCTTGCAAGCTCGTGCCGGCGGAGTGTTGACCCGCGCCGGCCACACCGAGGCCGCAGTCGACCTGGTCAGTCTGGCCGGTGCCGGTGATGTGGGGGTGATCAGCGAACTGGTCGCCGACGACGGCAGCATGATGCGCGGCGAGGCGCTGATGCGTTTCGCCGCCGAGCATGATCTTCCGGTGCTCGAGATCGCCGACCTCGTCCGCCATCGCAACGCCACCGAATCGATGGTCGAGCGCATCGCCACCTCCGCCATGCCGACACTGTTCGGAGAGTTCCGAGCGGTGGCGTATCGCTCGGTGGTGGACGGGACAGAACACCTCGCCCTCGTCATGGGCGACGTCGCCGAGGCGGGCGCGACCGAGGCCGGTGCGCTGGTCCGGGTGCACAGCGAATGTCTCACCGGCGACATCATCGGGTCGCTGCGCTGCGACTGCGGCGAACAGTTCGAGCAGGCCATGGCCGCCATCGCCGCCGAAGGCGTCGGAGCCGTGGTCTACCTGCGTGGACACGAGGGCCGCGGCATCGGACTCGCCCACAAGATCCGGGCGTACGCGCTGCAAGAAGATGGTCTGGACACCATCGAGGCGAACCTCGCGCAGGGCCTGCCGGTCGACTCCCGCAACTACGGCGTCGGCGCTCACATCCTCGCCGACCTCGGCATCCGGCGCCTGCGCCTGATCACCAACAATCCGGCCAAGTACGGCGGCCTCGATGGGTACCCGTTGGAGATCGTCGATCGCGTCGGTCTCCCCGCGCAGCCCACCGAGCAGAACCTCCGCTACCTGCGCACCAAGCGCGACCGGATGGGCCATGAGTTATTCGGTATCGAAACACCGGAAGCCGAACCCGGGAAACTTGAGAGCCTCAACAGATAGCCGGTAGTGTGATCTGGAGCATAGCCGGCCGATGCGAATGGCGGAGATGACCGTAGAGCGAACCGCGAGTACGGCGACCCTCGACGACGAGGACCGTCGCGACGGCCTGTCTCCACAGGCCGCGGCGACGCTTGCCGACTCGACGTCGACGCGGGAGCGCGAGGTCATCGCGGCGTTCAGCGAGATCACCACCGAGGCCATCACCGACGCCAAACTCGAGGATCTGCTCTGCCTGGTCGGCCAAAAGTTGTGCCAGCTGATGGGCGTGACCCGGTGCTCGCTGTACCTGCGCCACGCCGGCGGCAAGTACCGCGGCGCTGCCGGGTACTGCGAAGAGACCGGCAACATCAGTGAGGCCGTCAAACGGCAGGAATCGGGTTTCGCCGACGACCTCTTCAGCCAGGAAGTCATCTCCACCAAGCAACCCGTCGTGATCCACGACGCGCTGAACGATCCCCGACCCCATCACCGGACGATGGCCCACTGGGACGTCCGCGCGATGCTCGGGGTCCCGCTGATCTTCGACGACGAGGTCATCGGCCTGATCTTCGTCGACACCCGCGGACGCGAACATCGCTACACCGACGAGGATATCGAGGTCGCACGACTCTTCGCGAAGTTGAGTGCACTGTTCATCAGCCAGGCGATGCTCAACGCGCGGCTCCGCGGTCAGGCCGCCGAGATCGCCCGCAACAATGCGACGCTGGCCTACCTCGGCGACGTCCACCACAAACTGACGAGCGCCGTGCTCGAAGGCGCCGACATCACCACCGTCGTCCGGCTCCTCAGCGAGCTGTCGGCGAAGCCGGTCGTGTTGTACAACAACAGCTTCGAAGTCTTGACCTGGGCCGCACCGCCGGCCCTGGCGTTCGACGCGCCCCCGGTGCTGACGGAGAAGGTGCGGTCAATGGCGTCCGTGCGCCAGACCTTGAGCGAGTTGAGCGTGTCGACGCCATCAGCGGTGGTCCCGGCAAGTCTGGCCGTGGGCTTGGGTCGTCGGCATCTGCTGTGCCGCATGGTGATCGAAGGAAAACCCAGCGGATTCCTCGGGATCGTCGAGGTGGGACGCAGTCTCGAACCCATCGACGCGAACATCGCCGAGCGCGGCGCCATGGTGCTGGCGCTGCAGATGCTCTCGGAACGGCGGCAGATCGAAACGGAGGGGCAGGCCCGCGACGACTACCTCTCCGACCTGCTGCGCAACAGCCGCGACAAGGAACACCTGGTCCGGCGCGGACCCCAATTCGGCATCGACCTGTCCATCCCCCACGTGCTGGTTCGCTTCTCGGTCGACGACGCACCCGGGACGCTGTCCGCGTCGGCCACTCAGAACCTGGTGACCCGTACGTTCCGGGAGGTGCTGGAGATCCCCGCGCCGCCTGCGGTACGCCTTCCCGGCGCCGTCATCGTCCTCATTCCCCTGGCCACTGGGGACAACGCCGAGATCGAGGCGCTCCGCCAACAGGTCACCGCCGTCCGCGACCGGTTGAGTGGACAGCTCGCCCTGGGCGCCACCATCATCTCCAGCGCCTGCCACACGTCCGTCGACTATCCGCACGCGCACCGCGAACTACGCGAGATCGGTTCCATTGCGCGGTCGTTCGATTGGCATGGCCGCATCCTGACTCTCGACGAACTAGGACTGTTCCGAGTGGTCATCAGCAGCGGTCACGTGAAGGAGGCGGTCCACTTCGCGCACACCTTCGTCCGTGCGGTCCGGGACCACGACGACGGCGCCCTGCTCGAGACGTGGCGGGCCTTCGTCGCCGCGGAGGGCAAAGCGCAAGCCACGGCCGTTGCGCTGGGCGTCCACGAGAACACCATCCGATACCGGCTCGGGAAGATCAAAGAGATCACCCAGAAGGATCCGACGAGTCTGGACAGTCTGCTGTCGGCACGGATGGCCTTTCAGGTGCTGGATCTGGCCGGTGAGTAGCTCCCGTCAGCTCTATCGCCCCTGAGATCGTCCGTCTGAGGTGGGCCCAAGGGCATATTGCCCTCGGCCACCCCTGAACCGGACGATCGCAGGGGCGCTTTGGGGAAAACCACAATGGCTCGCGGCGGAGGCCTGTTGACCGGCAACGACCCGCAATAACGTGGCACACATGGGTACACCGTCGACGCCGACCACCGATATGGCCGTGGACCTCGGCGCCGTCAGCGACTGGATGGATACCCACGGCCTTCCCGGCGGCGACATCCTGGATGCGCAGGCGTTGGGCGGCGGCACTCAGAACATCATGATCGCCTTCAGCCGCGGCGACCGCTCGTACGTGCTTCGGCGAGGCCCGCAGCATCTGCGCCCACAGTCGAACAAAGTCATCACCCGCGAGATCGAACTCCTCGGCGCGCTCTCGTCGACTGCTGTTCCCCACCCGCGTCTGGTGGCAGGATGCACCGACACCGATGTCCTCGGCGCGGTCTTCTACCTGATGGAGCCGGTCGACGGATACAACGCCGCAGTGTCGCTGCCGGCGGCCTATACAGCGGAGCCCGCCGGCAGACATGCGATGGGACTGGCGCTCGTCGACGCACTTGCAACGCTCGGCGAGGTCGACCACCAGGCCGCAGGCCTGTCCGACTTCGGGCGCCCGGACGGCTTCCTCGAACGCCAGGTACCTCGGTGGCTCGGAGAACTGGAGCGCTACGCGAGCACCCCCGGCTACCCCGGGCCACCGTTCACCAACCTTGACACCGTCGCCGGCTGGCTGCAACGCCACTGCCCCGCCGACTTCACACCCGGTGTCCTGCACGGTGATTACCACATCGCCAACGTCATGTACGCGCCGGATGCACCGCGCATCGCGGCCATCGTCGACTGGGAGATGGCCACCATCGGCGACCCTCTCCTCGACCTCGGCGCATTGCTGGCGGTGTGGACCGATGGGCCCGGCGAGCCGGACCTCCTCGACAGTGCCCTAGGTGCCGCGGGCGGGTTGCCCTCACGAGAGGAGCTGATCGCCCGCTACGCGCAGACGTCGTCCCGCGATCTCTCTGCGATCACCTGGTACTCGGTGATCGCCTGCTTCAAACTCGGCCTCATCCTCGAAGGCACTTACGCCCGGGCCTGCGCAGGCAAAGCACCACACGATGTAGGTGATCGCCTGCACGGCTATGCCATCAAGCTGTTCGATCGCGCCGGAGCGTTCATCGCCCGGGCGTGATCACCACGACCCTCGATCACCGAATGGAGTGAACAACCCTATGTCATGGGATTTTTCAACTGAGCCGGAGTTCCAGAAGAAACTCGACTGGATGGGCGAGTTCGTCCGCGAAGAGATCTGGCCACTCGAAACACTGGGCCTCGACTGGGATCAACTGCGCAAGGCCATCGCGCCGCTGCAGCAGGAGGTCAAAGATCAGGATCTGTGGGCCGCACATCTCGATCCAGAGCTCGGCGGCCAGGGCTATGGCCAGGTCAAATTGGGACTGATGCACGAGATTCTCGGGTCGTCGACGCTGGGTCCGCTGGTATTCGGGTGCCAGGCGCCCGATTCCGGCAATTGCGAGATCCTCGCCGCGGTAGGTACCGACGTCCAGAAGAAGAAGTGGCTCGAACCGCTGCTGTCGGGCGAGTTCTACTCGGCATTCGCGCTGACCGAACTCGACAATGCCGGCGCCGATCCGACCAACCTCGCGACCAGTGCAGTGGCCGACGGCGACGGCTGGATCCTCAACGGCCACAAGTGGTTCATCAGCAATGCCTCGACGTCTGACTTCATCATCGTCGTCGCCGTCACCGACCCCGATGCCGAGCGGCACCGCCGGACCTCGCAATTCATCGTGCCCATCGACGCCCCGGGCCTCGTGGTGGTCCGCGACATCGCGTCCATGGAGAACACCGCACCGAGGCCCAACACCTACGGATCGCATTGCGAGGTCACGCTCGAGAACGTCCGTGTAGACGCCGACGCTCTCCTGGGCAACATCGGCGACGGATTTCTCATCGCACAAAAGCGCTTGGGTCCCGGCCGTATTCACCACTGCATGCGATGGATCGGCCAGTCACAACGCGCCTTCGACATGCTCTGCGAGCGGGCGACCTACCGGTACGCGCAGGGCTCGGTGCTGGGTGAGAAGCAGACCATTCGCAACTGGATCGCAGACTCCGCCGCCGAGATCCAGGCACTCAAACTCATGACCCTGCATGCGGCGTGGGTCATCGACGAAGAAGGAACCGCCAAGGCTCGCAAAGACATCGCGCTGATCAAGTTCTATGGCGGCAAGGTGTTGCACGACGTCATCGATCGTGCCATCCAGATCCACGGGTCTCTCGGCTTCAGCTCCGATCTCCCGTTGGAGTCGATGTACCGGGCTGCCCGGGCTGCACGACTCTACGACGGACCTGACGAAGTGCACCGCGACAGCGTCGCCAAGGCCTACCTGAAGGCCTACTCACCGCCCGCCGGCAACGTACCGAGCCAGCACATCCCCACCCGCCGCGCCGCAGCCCACGAAAAGTTCGCCGATCTGCTCGCCGAGATCGCCTGATCCATCCGACAACACGTTTCGAACAAAGGAGTTCAATCATGTCGCTCGACGGAACACTCGCCATCGTCACCGGGGCCGCACAGGGCATCGGCCAGGCCACCGCGAAAAAACTCGCCTCCGATGGCGCCCACGTCGTCGCCGCCGATATTCAGGACTGCGACGTCACAGTCAAAGAGGTCTCCGGTGCCGGTGGCTCGATCCAGGCGGTGCACCTCGACGTCCGCGAGGCCGAGAACTGGGCGGCCGTGGTCGCCGACCTCAAAGCCGAACACGGCAAGCCTGTCCAGCGACTCGCCAACGTCGCCGGTGTGGTCAACATGATCAGCGAGGACTCCGTCGTCGGGCTCACCGAGGACGCTTGGGACGTGGTGATCAACACCGACCTCAAAGGCGTCTGGCTCGGCATGCAGGCCGTCATTCCCGGGATGATCGAAGATGGTGGCGGCCGCATCGTCAACATCTCGTCGATGGCCGCGTTGCGCGGACTACCCAACCTCGCGTCGTACTCGGCAGCCAAGGGCGGGGTCGTCGGACTCACCAAACAGGCCGCCTACGAGTACGGACCGCACAACGTCCTGATCAACGCGATCGCGCCCGGCACCATCGACACCCCGATCCTCGCCGACATCACCGAGGAGATGCGGCAGGCCAACGCCAACGCGCACATCGTCAAGCGTCTCGGGCTGCCGTCCGAGATCGCATCGATGGTGGCCTACCTGATGCGGGAAGGCGACTTCCTCACCGGTGAGATCTACCCGGTCGACGGCGGCTGGGCCGCCAAGGGCAACTTTTGAATCTGCTCCACCTGCAGTGACATGCTCCGCTTCCAGCGCACTGGAGGCGGAGCATTTTCATACAACTGGAGCAAGTTGTGGTCCGATAGGTTCTCTACAGCCATTCGACCGAACCAAGGACGATCCACTGACGACGACGATCGCGCCGGAGGCCACCGCCCGACGTCGCACCCTGCCGCGCGGCACCGACCCCGCGATCATCGGTGTCGTGGCGTTCGTGGTCAGCGTCATCGGCGCCGGACGACCGTCGTTTTGGTTCGATGAAGCCGCCACGATTGCGGCCTCGACGCGATCGACCCGCGAACTCTTCGAGCTGGTGTCGCAGCACGACTCCGCCCACTCCCTCTACTACCTGCTCATGCACGGCTGGTTCTCGATCTTCCCGTCCACCGAGTTCTGGGCTCGTGTCCCGAGCCTGCTCGCGGTCGGTGTGGGTGCGGCCGGCGTCGTGGTGCTCGGAAAGAAACTCTCGTCCCGTGCGGTTGGGATCACCGCCGGACTGTTCTTCGCCGCCCTTCCCAGAGTCACGTGGGCAGCAATCGAGGCGCGGCCATACGCGCTGGCCGCCGCGGTCGCGGTGTGGGCGACCGTCGCACTGCTCGTGGCGGTCGAGCGGCGGAAAGTCGGGTTCTGGGCGCTGTACGCGGTCGGCGTGATGCTCGCGATTCTGGTCAACATCCACCTGCTCCTGATGGTGTGCGTCTACCTGTGCGTGATCGGCATCATCCGCGCGCCGCGCCCGGTTGTCCTGTCGTGGGCTCTGGCAACCGGTGCGGCGCTGGCCGTGCTACTGCCGTACATCCAGTTCATGAGGTCGAAGGCCGACCAGATCAACTGGATCCGGCCGCTCGACAAGCGAGTGCTCTTCACCGTTGTCCAGGGCCAGTACTTCGAGACCGCGGTGTGGGCGGTGGGTTGCGCCGTCGCAGTGATCGCCGGCGTGATCGTCGTCCTCTTGCTCCGCAAGCCCGCCATCACCGGTTTCTGGCGGACCGTCGCCGTCGCTGCAGCATGGATCATCGTCCCGACCGCGGGGATGCTGCTGTATTCGGTGTTCGTCAAAGTGATTTACGTCGACCGGTACCTGACGTTCACTGCTCCGGCGATGGCTTTGCTGCTCGGGGTGTGCACCGTTCAGGTCGCCGCCCGGTCGCTTGTTCGCATCGAGGTGGTGCTGATTGTCTTCGCCGTCGCGGTCCTACCGAACTACGTCCACCAGCGCGGCGACTACGCCAAGTTCGGCGCGGACTACAGCCAGGTCGCCGACACCATCGCCGCACAGTCGTCCCCTGGCGACTGCTTCCTGCTCGACGAGACCGTCCGGTGGCGGCCGCGGCCGATTCGTGCGCTGCCGGCGTCCCGACCTGAGGCGTTCGAGAACCTCGTCGACGTCGGGCTCCGCGAACCCGCCACCGTCCCCAACTTCCTGTGGGACCGCAGCCTGCCACCGGACCGCGTGGTCGATCGGATCGCCGACTGCGATGTGCTGTGGACGATTGCGGGCAAGAATCCCGCTGTCCCGGACCACGAGCGGGGATCCGCCCTCGACCCCGGTGCACAGTTCGCCGCATCGCCCGCGTTCGGGGTGCCCAGCGCTCTGGGCTTCCGAATCGTCGAGCGGTGGCAGTTCAACTACAGCCAGCTCAACAAGTCCGTCCGCTGACGGACTACAGCTCCTCTACGGTGATGAGCCCGTCTTGCAGTGCGCGGGCCAGCAGCGCCGACTTCGTGGCGCCTGGCCGGCCTACAGCGTCGTACTTGTCACGGATTCGCGCAATGTGCGTGTTGACCGTCGCAGCAGTGATGAACAATGCCCGGGCCGCTTCGTTTTTCGAGTCACAGGTGAACCAGGCTCGGAGAACTTCGATTTCGCGGGCACTCAGGGTCGGAACAGGTGCGACAACAACAGGGGCCGGGTTCATGGTGTACATGCGGGTCCGATCTACATTCGCCGGCAGTTTCTGCTAACTGCCCGTCAAAGGAACTTTAACGGCGGAATCGGACACTCACCAACTGAAACGCGCAAAGCCACCAGCACTGGGGTCATCGTTAGCACTAGCAACCGAATATCCTGCGAAGCAACGGTTTTGCTCGACGATCACCCTCCGGCGACCGGGCCGAACTCGGTCGCGATACGACCGCCAAAGGTCGGGGACAGGCTGTTCAGGTAGCCGAGCACCTCTTCCTTTTCGGGCGACAGGTACGGCGTGGGGACGTAGTCATTGAAGCTCTCTGCGCGCGATATCCGGGTCGGTATCGCTCTGAAATCGACGCTGTTCACCTGGTTACCTAGGGTGTGCAACCGCGTCTGCAAGATGAAGGTGCGCTTGTCGGTCGGGTTGCTGTTCCCGCCGAACGCGAAGTTCGCCAGCGAGTACGCGATCAGCTTTCCGTTGTAGACCTCCATGGATTGGATGACGTGCGGGTGGCTGCCGATGACCATTGCTGCGCCGGAGTCGATGGCGAAGTGCGCCAGCGCGGTTTGCACATCGTAGGGTTCGGGCGTCGATTCGATGCCCCAGTGAAAGTACGGGACGATCGCGTCAGCGCCCTGCGCGCGGAGGTCGGCGAAGTCCTGTGCGATCTCGGCGCGCAATTCATCCGAATCCGTCCAGGCCTGGTAGCCGACGAAGCCGATCGTGAGCCCCTTCAGCGTCGTGAGGTATGTGAAACCTTCTCCGAAATAGTCGATGTCGGCGCCCTCCAACGTGGCGATGGTGTCGTCGAAGCCTTGCTGCCCGAAGTCGCCGGTGTGGTTGTTGCTCACCGTCACAGCTTCGATGTCGCCGGCGGTGAGGGTGCCCACCAAGGCCGGATCACCTTTGAAGTGGTAGACCTCCCCCGGCCCCTTGTCGATCTTGTCCGACGACGTCGTGAACGCGACCTCGAGGTTCGCGACCGTCAGATCGTCGGAGGCGAACAGACTCTTGGTGTTCTGGAAGAAGTAGGCGGGGTCGTTGCCACTCTCGGCCCACAGCGTCGGCAGACTCGTCGCCGCCCCGAAGTTGGCGTCGGTGCCGAGGATGTTGTCACCGACGAACGTGAGCACGATCTCCTGCGGCACGGGAACCGCCGGGGTCGAGGGTACTTCGCGAGAACTCGACGCGGCAGGATTCTCAGCGGCCGCGCCACCACAGGACGCTGTGACTGCCACGCCTGCGATGGCGATCACGGTGACGAACAGTCTTCTCGCCGAATCAGGTTTCTTGGACGTCGTAGGCACCTCGACATTGTGGGCCAGGAATGACGTTGATGCCCATTCGATTTGAAGGTTCATATCTTTGTACGACGAGCGCAGGTTTTACCGAGACACCGGCCGGGCATCTCTATGACGTCGAGGACGCCCGGCCAGTCACCCCTCTCTCGGCGAGATGAAGCCCGGGCTCAGCGACTACCGCTACTCCTGGCCCTTTGCTCGGCTCGCCAGATCGCCATCGGAATCTCTCGCTCGTCCCACTCGTTACGGCGCGCTACCTCCGCGATCAACCCCGACACCAGATCTCCGTCGACGTCGTCCACCGAAACATCAAGGACCCGCGCGATGTACGTCGCGACGACACCGTCCACCCTCAACGCCGGAATGCCGACCAGCAGCTGAAGGTAGGCCCACGTGAAGCCCGACCGCTGGCCGGGCACTTCCCGCCACACGGACCGCACCACCTGGAGCGCGTCCGAATCTGCTGCACTCCGAAAGTCTTCCGCCGTCGAGATACCCGCCGCGAGCAGTCTGGTCGCGGCTTCTTTGACAGCTTCCGCCTTGAGCGGCGCACCGGGTGTGGTGGACGTAGGCCGGCGATTGCCGATGTCCTGCGCCCAGGCCCCCGGACTTCCCACCTCCGCGAACGTGGTGAGCAGTTCGGGTGCGCCATCGACGGCGACGTCACCACCCTGCCCGTCGCGGTAGGCAATGTATCGATCGAGGATGTTCTCGACAGTCGCATACCGCGCGCCGGTCGAGAAGATCGCGTCGATGATGCTCAGTGCCAATGAATCCGGATAACGGCGCGGCCTGAACCAGAGTGCATGATCCCCCAAGTCCGAGTGCAAGGCGCTCCCCAGCGCGTCGACCCGTACGTCCACCCCTGCTGACATGTTTCCCCCTATGAAGTTGGCCGCCCACTCCCCATGGGCAACTCACGCAGGAGGCTAGCGCGCGCCTCCGACACAGGACTCTGACGCCGGAGTCGACCCGTTCGCCGGGGCGTCGTAATCGTCGAGCGAGTTCCAGAACGTGAGTGCGACCACGATGCTGAGAATGCCCGCGGCAGTCATGATGTAACCGATCACCGTCGCGGCCAGTGCCACTCCGCGCCCCTCTTCGCCGGTCTTCTTGATCTGCCGCAGGGCCATGTGTCCGAGAACGATGCCCAGTGGCCCGAAGATGATGCTCGCGACCATCGCAGAGAGCGTCAGCCCGCTCATCGGCCCCGTTTCCGGGCGCTGTGGACCCCGACCACGCTGTCCGGGGTCGTTCGATGGTGGGTTCATGTCATCCACGATAGCCAGCATGGCCGCCGCGGACTGTTGTCGAACGCCCCGCCTATCTCACCATCGCGACCGCGTCCCACAGGTCGCAGTGGTGGTCGCTGCCTGAGCCGGCGACGCGTGCACCGCTCTCTTCGAATCGCATCACCGGAGTCTCGGTGCCGGTGGTCTCCTGCCACGTCGGCGAACCATCACTCGACGGCGTGCCGGTCCGGGCGAAACCTGCGAGATAGTCGATCATCGTGCTCGACAACTGGTGCTGTGCAGGTGTGCGGAGCAGGTCCTGGCCGTTCAGATTGAACAGGTACGGCAGGTCGGTGGCGTGCGCGGCCTCCTGCGGAAGGTCGGGCAGTGTGATCCCGTTGACGTTCGGGGCAGTCGGGTCGGCAAACTCGTATGTGTACACCGGCGCGGTCTTCGCCAGCTCTCGTGCGGTGCGGGCGGTGGGACAGGACCAAGCGGCATCGGTGGTCACCGTGGACCAGGCGACGCCTGCAGAGGGGTAATCCACCAACGGATATCGTTCGGCGATTCGCGTCGCGGAGGGACCGAACGCGTCGGACAGCAACGTCGGATAGGAGTCGGCGGTGACAGACGCAGGATCGACCAGCATCGCTGCTCCCACGAATGATCGCTGCTCAACACGGGTCGACCCGATCATCACCGGAATCGGCGTCGTGTCACCGTCGCGGGCTGCCTTGTCCGGATCTGTGGGCAACAGATCGGTTCCGTACGCAAGCACATTCGAGAAGTTCTCCCCCAGCGGCACCAGCCGATCAGCGGGAAGCCTACGCAGGCAATCGATCTGATCTGCACCGACGCAACCCAATCCGGTCGCGACGTCGGCGCCGTTATTCTCGCTGGCGGCGAGAGATGTGTACGGGGTTTGCTCCGGGACACCCGGGAAGAGGACACCGTTCGGCCAGCGCAGCCCACAGGCTCCCGACATGATCGCGGCTTTGTCGACGAGTCCAGTCGCCGCAGGTGAGCTGAGCACAGCACACGTGGACATTCCGCCGGCAGATTGACCGAAGACGGTCACGTTGTCGGGGTCACCGCCGAATGCTGCGGCGTTGTCATCGACCCAACGCAGGGAAGCGATTTGGTCGGCAAATCCGAAGTTTCCCGACCCCTCCAGGCCCGGCAGACCGAGGTAGCCGAACATGCCGAGCCGGTAGTTCACCGTCACCACGATGACGTTGCCCTCGGCAGCGATCCTGGTCGGGTCGTAGTCCGAGCCCGCGTCGTGGGTGAATCCGCCGCCGTGCCACCAGACCAGCACCGGCAGTGGCTTCTCGGAGTGCGCGCGTGGGGTGGTGACATTGAGGAACAGGCAATCTTCCTCCGTCGACGACGCAGCGCCGGGCTGAACGGCCTGCTGCGCGCACCGGGATCCGACCTTCGTTGCGTCCACCTGCTCGTCTGGCGTTGAAACAGGTTGCGGCAACGTCCATCTGCGGTCGCCCGTCGGCGGTTGCGCGTAGCGGACACCGAGAAACTCGCGGGTGGTCTCGGTCGCCGAACCCTGCAGCTCGCCGGACGTGGTGCCCACCTCGAGCGGGGCGTCGGAGTTGTCGACCTGCGACGTGCCACATCCGGTCACGATCAGCGCCAGCGCCGCCACCAGCAATGTGAATGGGGTGATCGGGCTGCGAACGGTCATGATGGGCCTCCCGCCCGGGTTGCGATGTCGAACGTGGTCGCCAATTCCGAGCCCAACTGCTTCGGGTCGTCTCCGGCGCGGATACGTTGCAACGCTGCGTCGAGTGCGGCTCGAATGGTCATCGTCATGACGCGGGTGTCGAACTCGCGGAAGTCGCTTCGGGCCTGTCCATCAGCCAAGATGGTGTCGACCTCCAGCATCTCTGCCGCGTGCTCCACCCGGCTGTCGCGTGCGAGCGCCTCAGGCACGTGTCCCGACGCGAAAATTGCTGACAACGCGGCCATCTGGCGTGGGTAGGCCGCGTAGAACTGCACACTCCCGGTGATGAACGCCGCCAGCGCGGCCCGTGGCGACGGTGCGTCGGCCACACGGTCCGCCATGGCCGTGGCGCCCAGTTGGTACACCTCGGCGACGATGCTGTCCAGAAGCGCTGCGCGGGAGTCGAAATGGTAGGAGATCACGCCTCTGCTGATTCCGGCACGCTCAGCGATGGCGACCAAACTCGCCTTCTCGACGCCCACCTCGGCAATGACCTCGATCGCGCACTCGATCAACTGCGCGCGCCGGGCAGTCTGAATGAATGTGGGGGTGGGCCGCGAGGCTTTCGCACTGGGCATGCAGAACAGTTTAGCAACTGCGACTAAAATTTCCCAGGGGTGTCAGAAATTCGGGACGTTAGTAGCCGGTTCCCGCAGCGAGGTCGGCGCAAGCAACGAGTAGTCGTCGGACCGATCTGGGGCCGGATACAGCGTGCTCCGGCCCACAACGGCCACAATGATCTACTGGCCTCATGACCACACCCACGCCTCTCGCTGCCGGCCTGGACATCTCGCCGGAGGCGCTCACCCTCGGGATCTCGCTGTATTCCGCGGCGATCCTGGTAGGTATCGGCGTGGGCATCAATGCCGCGGCCAAGCACCGACGCCGCCTGGCCGTCATCATGGCTGTGCTCGTCACGGTCTTGGTCATCGCCGGGGTGGTCGTCGCGATCTTGAGCAGCACCCACAATCCGCATTGATCCCGCCGTAAGTTGGCTTCGCACACAGAAATGTCCGATTTCACCTGCTTCGACACGGCCAGCGGGTCGAATTGATGCGCGGTGTGACGGGTCGGTCCTAAAGTAATCGAAGTCAACAACCGCCGGATCCCGACGGCGCCAGGCACGAGTCCCGTTCGGGGTGAGGGGTTACCGCAATGACTACAGACGGCTCGGTCAAGGTGGAGAAGAGGGCACCCGGTCTGCGGGAGCTGACCGTGCGAGGGGTCATCCTCGGCGGGTTGATAACCCTGGTCTTCACCGCAGCAAACGTGTACCTCGGCCTCAAAGTCGGTCTGACGTTCGCCACCGCCATTCCCGCTGCGGTCATCTCGATGAGCATCCTGCGGTACTTCAAGAACCACTCGATCGTCGAGAACAACATCGTCCAGACCATCGCGTCCGCGGCAGGCACGCTCTCGGCCATCATCTTCGTGCTCCCCGGCCTGATCATGGTCGGCTGGTGGACCGGTTTCCCCTACTGGATCACCGTCGCCGTCTGCGCCATCGGCGGCATCCTCGGCGTCATGTACTCGATCCCCCTGCGCCGAGCGCTGGTGACGGGATCTGATCTGCCCTACCCCGAAGGTGTCGCGGCCGCAGAGGTCCTGCGCGTCGGCGACACGACCGCAGGCGCCAACGAGAACAAGGGCGGCCTGCGGATCATCTTGATCGGCTCCGTCGTCGCCGCGGCCTACTCACTGCTCGCGGCCCTGAAGGTGATCAGCAACTCGCTCGCCGGTGCCATCAAGGTCGGTGCGGGCGGAACGATGTGGGGCGCGAGCCTGTCGATGGCGCTGATCGGTGTCGGACACCTGGTCGGCATCACGGTCGGTATCGCGATGTTCGTCGGCCTGATCATCTCGTACGGCATCATCCTGCCCATCCAGACCAACGGTGCGTTGCCCGCCGGAGAAGACCTCCTCGACGGGGTCAGCAGCATCTTCTCCTCCGATGTCCGCTTCGTCGGCGCCGGTGCGATCGCTGTCGCGGCGATCTGGACCCTTCTCAAGATCATCGGCCCGATCATCAAGGGCATCAAGAACGCCATGGTGTCCGCCCGTGCGCGTAAGGGCGGGAAATCGGTCGACATCACCGAGCAGGACATCCCGATCCAGTACGTCGGCCTCGTGATCGTTGTCGCACTCATCCCCATCGGCCTACTGCTCTGGGACTTCGTCCACGACACCGCGTTGCACGGCACAGCGACCGGCATCATCGCCGTCAGCATCATCCTGGTGTTCGTGATCGGCCTGGTCGTCGCGGCGGTCTGTGGCTACATGGCCGGCCTCATCGGTTCGTCCAACAGCCCGATCTCCGGTGTTGGCATCCTCGTGGTCATCATCGCCGCGCTGCTGATCAAGATGGTCTACGGCGACGCCGACGACGCCCAGAACACCGCCCTGATCGCATTCACACTGTTCGTGTCCGCAGTGATCTTCGGTGTCGCGACCATCTCCAACGACAACCTGCAAGACCTCAAGACCGGCCAACTCGTCGGCGCCACACCGTGGAAACAGCAGGTGGCGTTGATCATCGGCGTCATCTTCGGGTCCGCGGTCATCCCGCCGATCCTGCAGCTCATGCAGACCGCCTTCGGCTTCGTCGGAGCCCCCGGCGCCACCGACGACGCGTTGGCCGCACCTCAGGCAGCCCTGATCTCATCGCTGGCCAAAGGTGTCTTCGGCGGCGACCTCGACTGGAACCTCATCGGGATCGGCGCCCTGATCGGTGTCGCGGTCATCGTGATCGACGAGATACTCACCCGCACAGGCAAGTTCCGGCTACCCCCGTTAGCTGTCGGAATGGGTATGTATCTGCCGATCTCCCTGGTTTTGATGATCGCCATCGGCTCGGTCGTGGGCCTGGCCTACAACAAGTGGGCCGACAAGTCCGGCGGCGATGTCGAACGCAAGAAACGCATGGGCGTCCTGCTCGCGACCGGTTTGATCGTCGGCGAGAGCTTGTTCGGGGTGGTGTTCGCCGGCATTGTCGCGGCGACCAGCGACGACAGTCCGCTGGCGATCGTCGGCGACAACTTCTTGAAGACCTCCGAATATCTGGGCGTCATCCTCTTCGTCCTCCTTGTCGCTTGGCTGTACAAGAAGACCCAGCAGATCGCGAGCCGGCCGGTCGAGGACGAACCGGCGGACCTGACCAAGTCGTAGCTGAGCCTCAATCTGCTCCACTTCCAGGAATCTGCTCCGCTTCCAGCACACTGAACGTGGAGCGGATTGCCAGAAGTGGAGCAGATTCGACCACAGGAAGTGCCTATGGATCAGAGCGAGCAGATCGCCGCCGAGCAGGCGACGCGCTGGAACGGTCCGTCGGGGCGGGCGTGGATCGAGAATCAGGATCTGCTCGATCGCTTGTATCGGCCGTTCGAGGATCTGCTGGTCGGCTATGTGACCGACGTGTCCGGAAGCCGGGTTCTTGACGTCGGATGTGGCACGGGCAGCACGACCTTGGCGGTGAGCCGGGCCGCCACCGGCACAGCGGTCGGCGTCGACATCTCCGAACCGATGATCGCCGTGGCGCGTGCCCGTGCAGCCGCCGAAGGTGTGTCTGCGAACTTCGTCGCCGCCGACGTCCAGACCCATCAGTTCTCAGATGCGCAGTTCGACACCGTCATCTCCCGTTTCGGGGTGATGTTCTTCAGCGATCCGGTCGCGGCGTTCCGCAACCTGCATCAGGCCTGCGCGAGGAGCGCACACCTGCGAATGATCGTGTGGCGCACACCCGGCGCCAGCGACGTAATGGTGGCCGCCGAACGCGCGACTGCGTCTCTGTTGCCGGACCTACCGCCGCGGCCGCCGAGTGTTCCCACGACACCTGGTCAGTTCGCCTTCGCCGACCCTGAACTCGTCACGCCCATCCTCGAAGCAGGCGGCTGGCGGGACATCACCGTCGAACCGCTCGACGTCGAACTCAGCCTGCCCACCGACGACATGCTGCGATACATCACGACGTTCGGTCGAGTGGGAGTTCAGCTGCCACTGCTCGACGAGACGACCCGATCGCGCGTGCTCGACCAGGTGTCAAAGACTCTCACGGCGTTCGCCGACGGACCCGACGCGCGCTACCCCGCCGCGTGCTGGCTGTTCAGCGCCCAGGCCTGACCGAGCGCCGAATCAGAGGGTAGTCGGCGGGGCGAATTGTCGCGCCCCGACAGTCAGAACTGCGTCGGTAAGGGAATTCCCGATTGTCCTGCCGATCCAGAGGTTCAACGATGGTGTACGCAGCCCGATTTGCCTGTACGCCCTGCGTACCAACCTTTGGAGTAGTCCATGCCTGCAGCCGACGCCACGAGACCACAAGTACCCGAAACGGGGGTACGCCGATGACCGCACTCAACGAAGGACCGGACGTCACTGCTCTCTATGCTCTCAGCCGCGAGCGAACGAGACTGACGCTCGGCATGAGCGCCGCCGTGCTCGCCTTCTTTTTACCGTTACCGATCCTCGGTGGCTTCACCTCATTGCTCGACGGAGTCCTCTTCCAGGGCGTCACCGTGGCGTGGGTGTACGCCTTCGCCCAGTTTGTCGTCGCCATCGCGGGTGCGCGCTGGTATTCGACTTGGGCCAGTGACTTCGACCGTCGGCTGGACGCTGTGGTCACAGGGGGACGCGACCGATGACTCTTTCCTCAGCAATCCTGTTCGCATCGCTTGTCGTGGTCACGCTCTTCATCACGTGGTGGGCGGCCAAGAAAAACAAGACGGCCGCCGACCACTACGTTGCCGGAGGGCGACTGACCGGCCGTCAGAACGGCGTCGCGATCGCGGGCGACTTCATCTCGGCGGCATCGTTTCTCGGTGTCACCGGCGCCATCGCCCTGACCGGGTTCAACGGCTTCTACCTTGCGGTCTTCGTACCCATTGCGTTCCTGCTCGCCATGCTGATCGTCGCCGAACCACTTCGTAACCTGGGACGGTTCACTCTCGCCGATGTGCTGGCAACACGTTTCACCGGCTCGCCGGTGCGAACCGCGATGGCCACCAGCACCGTCGTCATCAGCGTTGTATACCTGGTAGCCCAACTCGTCGGGGCCGCGCTGATCGTCTCGCTCCTGTTCGACCTCAAATACTGGGTGGCGGTACTGATCATCGGCGTGCTGACCACCACCTACACAATGGTCGGTGGAATGCTGGCCACCAGCTGGATCCAGATCATCAAGACCGTGCTGCTGATCGTCTGTGCGGTGGTCCTCTTCGTCCTTGTGCTCATCAAATACGACTTCAATCTCTTCGGGCCGTTCTCCACTGCCCTCTCTGAGTTCGGTGAGTCCTTCGTCGGGCCGAACCGCACCTCGGACCTTGCCTCCTTCGATCAGCTGTCGCAGATCGTCGGGCTGGTGTTCGGTGT
Organism: Williamsia sp. 1138; assembly: GCF_002095435.2. Classification (GTDB taxonomy): domain Bacteria; phylum Actinomycetota; class Actinomycetes; order Mycobacteriales; family Mycobacteriaceae; genus Williamsia. Next base: position 104,091 of record NZ_MJEJ02000052.1, on the reverse strand, counting down.
GCTGGGGTTGCCGCACGTCATGATCCGCTTCCTGACGGTTCCCGACTCCAAGCAGGCCCGGTCGTCGGCATACACAGCCATCTGGGTGTTTTTCGGCTTCTACCTCATGATCCCGGTCCTGGGTTACGGAGCTGCGTACATCGTCGGACAGAAGGAGATCGCACAGGAGAACAAGGGCGGAAACCTTGCGGTGGCCCAACTTGCCGAATCCTTGGGTGGCTCTTTGCTGTTGGCCTTCGTGGCGGCGGTTGCCTTCGTGACCATCCTGGCCGCGTTGTCGGGCCTGGTCATCGCGACGTCCGGCGCTATCGCACACGACCTCTACGGTCAGGTGTTTCGAAAGGGGAAGGTATCGGAGGTTGGACAGCATCGCGCCGCCCGCGTCGCGACCGTGCTGACCTGTGCGATCGGTGTGGTCATCGCCCTGGCGGCAGAAAAGCAGAACGTGGCGTTCCTGGCCTCACTCGGCATGTCCATTGCCGCGTGCGCCAACCTGCCGTCGCTGTTGCTGACCATGTACTGGCGCCGGATGACCGCGCAGGCTGTGATCGCCGGGATCGTTGCCGGCCTCACGCTGTCCCTCGCGATCATTCTCGCGAGCCCCGCCATACACGGTGATGATGCGCCACTGGGCTTCTCGAATCCCGCGCTCGTCGCTGCCCCTGTGGCCCTACTCATCTCGATCGTGGTCGCCTTGATGACATCGCCGCGCGGCGGTGCCGCCGCCGAGGCCGAGGAGACGTTCGACGCGATGCGCATCACCGCGCTGACCGGCCGGGCCGCGGAGAAAGTCGGTGGTGCTGCCACTCGCAGCTGAGGCAGCAACTGACGAATACCCGGCGCCTCCCGGGCATCGAACACCACGTTCGGTGCCCGGGAGGCGCTTTCTGCTGTGCTCATGTGCGCACTTGTGCCGACAGGGGCCTACAAGAAAACGGGCACCGCCACCGCTTCAGCGATGTCGATGCCCGTGATCCGGCGTTGGCGCTCAGTACAGTTCGATGACCAGCTTGGATGACTGTGCCCGGCTCACGCATAGAGCCATCTGGTTGCCGGCCGCTTTGTCAGCGTTCGACAGGCAGTTGTCGCGGTGGTCCGGTGTGCCTTCCAGCACACCCGAGATGCACGACCCGCAGATCCCTTCCTCGCAGGACTTGAAGACCTCGATCCCGTTCTCTTCCAGGACTTCCAGGATCGACTGGTCGGCCGGGACAGTGAACTCCTCGCCGGTGTCGAGTTCGATCTCGAAGGCGGAGTCCGCACTGGTGTCGACGGTCGTTGCGACAAAATGCTCGCTGTGGACCTGATCGGCACCCACCGCGGGTGCGAAGGTGGCCGCCACCAGGTCCATGAATCCGACCGGCCCACAGGTGTAGACATGGGAGGCTTTGTCTGCCCGGCCCGCCAGCTCCTCGAGGATGCCGGCCAGATCGCTACGTGGAGTACCGAAATAGAGATGAACCCGGTCAGCGAACTCCACGCGGTTCTCCAACAGGTCGATGAAGGCCGCCTGGTCCCGACTACGCACGAAGTAGTGGAGTTCGAAGTCGACTGCTCGCGAGCTCATTTCATACGCCAAGCTGAGCAGCGGGGTCACTCCGATACCACCTGCGATCAGCACGTGCCGGTCGGCATCCTCGGCGAGGGTCAGGAGGTTACGCGGTGGCGAGATCGTCACACGGTCGCCCGGTTGCACCTCGTGCAGCGCAGCTGAACCTCCACGCGAGTCCTCCTCGCGTTTCACCGCGATCAGGAGGGACGACGGGTCGCGGGGTGGACTACACAGCGAGTATTGCCGGAGCACACCGGTCGGGCCGACGACGTCGATGTGTGCACCCGCATCATAGGGGGTGAACTGCGCGCCGTCTTCACGCACCAGCCTTAGCGTACGTATAGCCGGTGTCTCGGAGACGACCTCGGCAACCTGCACCTGGAGCGTCACAGCAGGAACCCCGCCGCAGGTACCTCGTCCCGGCCGTCGATGAGTCGAATGACTTTGAGGGATAGGCGGTCGTCGGCAGCAGTGGCGCCCAGATCAATCGTGTAGTCGACGTTTGCAGCCCAGATATCGTGGTGTCCGCGCTTGTAGGCGATCAGCGTCTGTGCCGCGCGGATCTTGACAGTGGCACCGTGGTCACGATCGACCACGTCGGCAGGGACGAACCGTCCGATGGTTCGGAGCGTCTTTGCTGAGTCGACCGCGGCGATCGCATATCCCTCGGTCATCCGGGTGACCCGCAGACCACGCATGTGAGCGTCGTCGTACACCATGTTCAGGGTGTTGGCGAAGTCTTCGCAATCAGGATCGATCGGGATGATGTACTTTGCGTCTTCGGAGTAGAGCTGCTGCCATGCTTCGTAGTCTTTGTTGTCGAGCAACTCGGCCTCACGACTGATGAGATCGATGGCTCGCACCACCCGGGTGTCGGTGGTGGGTACAAACGACACCGGCAGCTCACGGGCAACGGCTTCCGCCGCCCATGCACCTGGTTTCGGTTTGCGAGCCTGGACGGTGTCAGTCATCGCTCATCATCTCCTTCCATTTTCCGTATGCAGCGCGCATACCCGTTTCATCTGTGACGTGAGAAGTGGGCCATCCCTGCGCCGAGCGAGCCTCACGGCCCAGGCCACGATTGACCATGATGGGCAGTTCAGGTCCACCCACGGCGCCCCTCTGCACGCGGTCCCAGCCCTCGGCATCATCAGGTGTGCCGAAACCGAAGGGGCCCTGGAAGTGTTCGTGAGCCCGCAACCGTTCCCGATTGACCGGTCCGACGATGTCCTCCGGTCCGTCCGACCCCAGGGCAACGTGCTCGATCCACGTCTCGTTGACCGAGATCGGACGCAGTACCCGGAAGAACGAGATGGACATCGACACGTTCGGGAACAGGTTGAGATTGAACCCCGTGCCATGGACAGCGCGTACCAGCTTGCGGACGGCGGGCTCATCCAACCCGGCCTCGGTCAGTTCCGCGACCAGACCGTCGAAGCGTGGCTGCAGCGGCTCGCTGCCGTCGTCGGCATCGAGGTCTGAATGTTCGGGGACCATCTGCATCACCGAGTGTCCGTTACCGAGGTCATGGGTGATCGCGGACGGATCTGTCATGAAACTCATCATGTCGGAGGTCTCGGCGTCCACCGACGCCATCCAGGACCGGTGCACGATCGGGAAGTGGTAGCCGTCAGTGGTGTTCTCCAGCTGGATCTTCCAGTTGCCGCGGAACTTGAACCGGTGCGTGCCGAGCACTTTGACGGGATATCCGCCGCCCTGCTTGAAGAATCGATCGATCCAGAGTTTGGTGTCGCCCAAGAACTCGTCGAGTGGCTCAGCGTCAGGGTTGAACGTCGCAAAGATCATGCCGCCGTATGATTCGGTGCGCGCCTTCTTCAGGCCCATTCCCTCTTTGCCCATGACATCCTCGTAGCCATCGGGGTACGGGATCCCTCGCAAGGTGCCGTCGAGACCGTATGACCACGCGTGGTACGGGCACGTGAACCCATTGGCGTTACCGGCGCGCTGCTCGCACACGCTCGCCCCACGGTGCCGGCACCTGTTCAGCAGAGTGTTGATGTTGCCTTTGCGATCACGTGTGACGATCACCGGCTGGTGCCCGACGTGTGTCGACTTGAAACTGCCGGCCTTCGGCAACTCACTCTCGTGAGCAACCCAGACCCAGGCGCGCTCGAAGATGCGCGACATCTCGAGTTCGAAGATGTCAGGGTCTGTGTACATCCGCCCCGCAACGCGATCGGGGCGCACCAGGTCGGAGGGTGGGAGGTCGTAGACCTTCTCTGCGTTGAAGTCGACGGTCATCGTGATGGCTCCAGATACATAGGTGATGTGAATCGCAAGGTCAACCGGGACAATCGAAACCGGGTCCCGGCCGCCAGGGCTGTGGCGCCCGGACTTGCTCGTTCAGCACTGTCGACCCTCACGGTACGGATATGCGCGGCCGCTGAGAATCAGAGAAGGTACACCGCCTGATAGGTAATTTCCTTACCCGTAGAACACAACCTGGGTGCCTCGGCAGCGGTAACATCATGGCGAGACGGTGACCGCAGATCTCGTCGCGCCGACCCATCGTGTCCGCGACACCACCGCTCCGAAATCATGCCACCGACATACGGATTCGAAATGACCCCTGATTCAAGCGCCTCGGTCACCGATGACCGGCGGATGACACTGACCTGCTACACCGACACCTTCGGCTACGGGTGGCGGCATGTGGACCTGTTCACCCACGACAGTGCGGGCAACGAAGTGAACTGGGTGCACTGGACCGTCACCGGTGACGGCCCGGAGGTGGCCGACGAGGCCACTGCACGCATCGAGCCGACACTTCGCCGAACGTCGCCGTGGCGGCACCGGGTCAGCGCCGCTGGTATGGACTACTGGGAGGCAGATGCCGCTTGGAGCGACGACTGACCGACCGTGGCGCGCGGGTCGGCTTGTTGACTGCACGCGCCGGACTACGGCCGCATGAGTACCGATGCGCGCGGGTGGTCGCTTGCGAAACGCGTGGGCAGAGGGGCTATGAACACATTCTCGGTTCTCGTCCGGGTGATCTTCCAGACCCCGTCGACCTTTCGGAACTCATTGTTCAGGCGACTCGACCGCAAGAGTCCACTACCGTCCGCAAAGAGCCAGGGCTGCATGTGAATCCACTGCCCTGAGGCGCCGGAGCCCGCCACGTGGATCTGCTCAGACGTCAGATAGTGGGCGTTGAGCAACAGCTCCGGATCACGCTTGGTCCCCCAGAACCGCTCGAAGTGCGCCCGGATCTCCGCATGACCCTGCGCACGCCCGAACTGACCGTCGTAGTATTCGCCGACGCCCTCCCACACCGCGTCGTCCGAGTAGAGCCCGACGATCAGGTCGATCCGGTGCTGATCGTCGCGTACGCCGAATTCGGGACACGGTGTGTCGCAGAGGAACATATAGCGGGCCTGCAGCCGACGGATGTCGGCCTCGGCCTCCAACGTCTCGATTCGGGCAACCAACCCTGCAACGGTGTCTTCCATGGCCTCGGTCACGGCTGCACCTCTCGGTTGTTCTCGAGGGCGGCGACGACCTCACGCGCCTGGCGGAGCCATCCGCGGATCGTCGCACCCGATGCCTGCGGAGGCAGCTGCGCCAACCGCAACGTCAACGAGTAGCCACCACCCGGGTCTCGGACGGGCAGCACCAGCGATCCCACGTCATAGGTGGACGAGTCCTCGACGTGCTGGACCCGATAGTCGACAGGAGACCGTCCGATCGACTCCCGGATGCTTCGTTCCTGGGCTGGAGTCAGTCGACCACGTCCGTAACGCTCAGCCGCGTCACGCATCTCAGCATAGGCATCGGCGGTCTGCGGTGGCAGGAAGGCGATCAGGTACCCGTGTTCTCGGACGAAATCCAGACGCTCGAGATGCACTGCTTTTACCTCATCCGACGCGCCGCGAAGCCTGCCGATCCACCGCTTCTGCTCGTCACTCGAGCGGGCGAACACATACGAGTCCCCGATCGGCGGCACCATCGGCACCCGCAACGCCAGCCCGCCTTCCCTGGCGACTCCGGGCGATGTCGCGGACAACACAGTCGCCATCTCATCGCAACTGACGGCGGTGAAAACTGTTACCTCACAACCGATCGCATTTGCCAACTCCTCGATTCTGCTGCGAGCACCATGCGCAGCATGGATGGCAGGGAGTATCTCGTGATCCATCCGTGCCATCAACGAGGTGGTGACGAAGCTGCCGTAGCCACCTTGGAAGAAGATGAGGGGCGAGACCGGGTTCGTGACGGCCAGGTCCGTGACCGCGCAGAGCACGATCCAGTGGTCGCCGGCCTCCACAGTGTTGTAGATCGTGCTGTCGATCCACGCGACCGAGTCCGCCAGCACCGGATTACCGCTGGGTGAGGCGAACCATTCGATACCGTCGAGCTTGTTCTCCCAGCGCTGCGCGATGGTCAGCACGACGTCCTCTTGCTCACCACCGAGGATGTTGATGCACAGTGAGTCACACTCCAACATCTTCGCGAAGGTCCGGGACGTCTTCATCGGCATGAACGACACCAGCGGCGGGTCCAGCGACACCGAATTGAACGTGCCGACGACCATCGCCAACACGTCGCCATCGCGGTCGCGACCGGTGACCACCACGACGCCCGTAGGATAGTGGCCCATCACTTCCCGAAATACGGATGCTTCGAACTGGGCAGTTGCGGTGATAGCCATGTCTGCGAAACTATTTCGTATCGTCCTACGGCGGTAGCAGAGAAATCTTTACTGTCGTTCGCGAGCGAGAAGCCGCACACTCGATCCATGATCGAAAGAGACCTCGCGGGATCCGCAGGGTGGCACCGTCCGATTCCGGACCAAGTAGCCGCCATCAACTCCGGAGCGGACACGGCGGTACGACTCACCCGTGGAGTCCGTGGTGACATCGACGCCGCGGAGAGCATGTTGTCGGCATGGGTCGAGTTGAACCCTCGCGTGATCGACGAGGCGCGCAGTCAGGACCACCAGGTCACCGATGCACCGCTTCGGGGGATCTCGCTCGCCGTCAAGGATCTGATCGACGTCGCGGGCCTGCCGACCCGGGCAGGATCATCGGTCACCGAGCAGGCCCCGGCCACCCGGGACGCCGCATGCGTCGCCCGTTTTCGTGATCTCGGGGCCGTGGTCCAAGGAAAGACCGTCACCACCGAATTCGGCTACTTCTCCCCCGGTCCGACCCGAAACCCCAAGGCACCAGACCGCACTCCGGGAGGCTCATCCAGCGGGTCGGCGGCAGCGGTGGGTGCGGGGACCATTGCTGTGGCCCTGGGGACTCAGACGGCAGGCTCTCTGACCCGGCCGGCATCGTTCTGCGGGACCGCTGGAATGGTTCTGGCCCAGGGAACTGTGAGCCTGGACGGCGTCTGTGGACTCAGCGAGTCACTCGATTCATTGGGTGTGCTGACTCGCACCATCGCAGATCTCGAGTACGTCTTCAACGCGTTCACCGGCCGGTCTGCCGAGTCTGCCCCGATCACACCGAAGGTGTTGGTGTGGTCGGGTAGTGAGCTGGACAGCCTGGATCCGGCGATGGTTGCGCTTCTCGATGCGGTCCCCGGCATCCTCGCCGATCGCGGCATCAGCAGCGCCGGCCTGCACTGGGACCAGGACATTCGCGCCCTCGCCGACGACCACCGCACGGTCATGGCTCACGAGGCAGCAGAGACACTGCGGGATGTCGTCGCTGAGCACGGGGAACGGTTGAGTCCGCCGTTGCGTGAGCTGGTGCTTGAAGGTTCTGAGGTGTCGGCGGGCGACAGAGCGGCGGCATTGGAGCGGCGGGATCAGCGGCGTGCACACTTCGAGGCGTTGCTTGCCGGTGAGGCCGTGGTGGTCGGCCCCGCCGCACTGGGCCCGGCGCCCGCGGGCCTGTCCGCTACCGGATCACCTGTCCTGAGCAGGCCGTGGCAATTGCTCGGCGCACCCGTCGTGGTGGTCCCCGGCGCCGAAGATGTCGATGGACTACCACTGGGTCTGCAGCTCATCGGACAACCCGGATGTGAAAGCACCCTGTTCGCCGTCGCGAAGAAACTCGAATCCACGCTGCGTGCGATGCCGCCGGTCAAGGGCCCGGTCGTAGGGCGAGTGAACTGAAGTCCGGCTGTGTACTCCCCTCGGCGCGTAGACTCTTCGTGATCGGGGGCCACGATACGCGAGGAGACATGTCCGAACAGCTGAGTGAGGACAGTGCACCGGCCACGGTGTACGTCATCGACGACGACCCCGAGGTCTGCGAATCGGTGGAGTGGCTTCTCGAGAGCATCGGTATCAGACCACGGATCTGCCACAGCGCGGACGAGTTCCTCGAGATGTATCAGGGTGACCATGCCGCGTGTCTGGTCCTGGATGTGCGAATGCCGCATCTCAGCGGCACCCGGTTGCAGGAGCGCCTCAACACATTTGCGCCGTTTGTCGGGATCATCTTCGTATCCGCGCACGGGGACATCCGGATGTCGGTGTCGGCGCTACAGGCGGGCGCGCTCGACTTCCTGGAGAAGCCGTATGAACCGCAGCGCCTTCTGGATGCGGTACAGAGCGGCGTCGAGCAGGCAGAGATCCGATTCCGTCAGTATCGCCTCAAACAGGCCGTGCAGTCCAAGGTCTCGTCGCTGACTCCACGGGAACGACAGATCCTCGCCCTGGTGGTCGAGGGCATGCCCAGCCAGAACATCGCGCGCAGGCTCGGCATGAGTGTCAAGACGGTCGACGTTCACCGTGCGCGGATCAAGAGCAAGACCGACGCCGACAGCATCAGCACCCTGGTCCGCGACATCCTCCGGTTTGATGCCGAGGTGCCCGTCGCCGATTCAGAGGGCTGATGCCGGCGGGGTCAGCGGAGGTACAGACCGCCGTTGACGTCCCAGCAGGCTCCGGTGACGAACCCGGCCTTCGGCGAAGCCAGTAGAGACACCACATCCCCGATGAATGACGGATCCCCGAGCGTGCCCACCGGAATGTTCGCGACCACGGCACCGAGTTTCTCGGGCGGCACGGTCGCGTGGACGACCGGGAGGTCGTGAGGGCCGGGGGCGATGGCGTTGACGGTGACCCCATGCGGAGCGAGCTCGCGAGCGAAGACCTTTGTCGCCGTGAGGATCGCACCCTTCGAGGACGCGTAGTGGCCGCCGGTGGCCGTCCCGCCGTTTTGGCCCGCAAGGGATGCCATGTTGATGATGCGGCCGTAGCCTGCGTCGGCCATCGCCGCCCCGAAGACCTGACAACCGAAGAAGATGCTGTTCACGTTCGTGTTGAGGACCCGGGTGAAATCCTCTTCACCGATGTCCATCAGCTCGGCGCCCTGGGTCACCGCCGCGTTGTTGACCAGGATCGTCGGTCTTCCCCAGGTCTGTCGGCAGACGTCCAGGGCCTGCACAAAGGGCTCGCGGTGTGCCACGTCGAGCGCAACCGCCCGCGCGCTTGATCCGTCGGGCGACAGCTCGGATGCCAGCTCCTGCGCGGCGTCGAGTGCGATATCGGCCAGCAGCACGTGCGCTCCGTCGGCGTGCAATGCCCGCGCGATATGGCTGCCCATCCCGCCTGCCGCACCGGTGACCACTGCCACGCCCTGACTCTGCTGCGCGTTCGCCATCAGAGTTTGACGTCGTCGCGGATCGCGAGCTCGCGGCCCATGCGGGCTTCCATCTTGAAGTACTTCCACAGGGCGAACTCACCGATCATCGTTGTTCGCAGAAGATTGCACGCCGCTTTCACAGTCGGCTGATCTCGGACGTCGGCGAGGACGTAGCACGTCCACGGCCAGCCGTCGGACGGCCCGACCATGTGGGCGTCGTCATCGAACGTCCCGATCACGTCGACACCGTCCATGTTCTTGAGGTTCGACAGCATCTCTTGGATCCCCACCCAGACGGGACCGATGTCAGCCTTGGGGAGGTCGAAGAAGTTCTGATTGTTGCCGATGCAGAACAGCGTGCGCAGCGGTTCGTTGGCCATATGATTCTCCTCGTGAGTAGTTGCAGGTCTTGATTTTTCAGCTCAGGGAAAGCTCGGGATGCCGGCGTCGAGGCCGAGCAGCAGCGCTCCGACCGCCTCGTAGGTATGGGTCTGCAACATCGCGTGCTGGGCGGGCACCAGAGCGTCCTGGACGTACCGTTGCAACGGGTGATTCTCGTAGATTGCGCCGGTTCCGGCGAGATCGAAGGCCCTGAGCACCACGGAGCGACCGGCGTGGGCCGCATGCGTGGCGCTGAGGCGGAGTATCGCTTGGTCTTCAGTGGTGATCGCCTCGCCGTCAAAGGCTTTGGCCCACACGTCGTCAGTGGTCTGATAGAAGAACGCCCTCGCCGCACGCAACTCCGCCTCCGCCTGCGCCAGCCCCGTCTTGTAGGCAGGCCGGTTGCCCTTGGCCGCGCCCCCGGTGATCGATGCCTTCGCCGCGCCGACCTCGATCACGTGGTCGAGGGCGCCACGAGCTGCACCGAGGGTCACCACCGCCAACACCTGAGCGGCATACGACAGCGCCGGGTACCGATTCAACGGCTCGTCGATCTGAGGCTCGCCGCCTCGGACGAACGTCATCTCCTCCGGCACGAACAGCCGATCGGCACGCACGGCATGTGATCCCGTCGCCTTCATCCCGGCGACACCCCAGTTGTCGACGATCTCGACGTCGTCGGGATTCACCAGCGCGGTGAGGGGCTTACCGTTCGTCTCCGGCCCGCCGACCAACCCTATTCCGATGATGTCGGCGCCGCGGCATCCACTGGCGAATTGCCAAGTGCCGGTGCACAAATATCCACCGGCGACACGCTGGGCCTCCTGCATGGGAAACAGACCACCGGCGTAGGCGACATCGGGGCCGTCCGCGTAGATCTGCTGTTGCGATGCGACCGGCAATGCCGCGAAATAGACCAGCGACGAGCCGAAACTCGCAACCCATCCGGTGGCCGGGTCGACAGCAGACAACCGCTCGACCAGCTTCATGAAGTCAGAGGGGGCCATGGGCTCGCCACCGAATGCGGCGGGCGTCGATGCCCGGTACATGCCGGCCCGCTTGAGAAGTGCAACGAAGTCGCGTGGAACGAAGCGTTGGGCACTGAACTCGTCTCGGCGTTCCCGGAGCACGTCCAGGGCGTCTTCGAACGCCGCTGCGCGAGCCGGCCCCGCTGGTTCGGCGGACACCCTGGTCATGCTCTCCGTCGTCATCACGTCTCCATTCGCATTTCATCGAAAGCTTCGACGATGACGCTATGGACTGTGGGCGGGCCGCCGGTATCGGGACTTCCCGCGTCGCGACTAAGCAATTCCTTACTTGCGGCCCGCACCCAGGCGGTGCAGTCTTCAGTCAGAAGGAGGCGTCCGTGCCCTATCTCGCCGACGACGACTACGAGCAGCTGGTTCAGGCACTGCGGTACTGCGTCCTGATTCATGACGCCGCGTCGAAAGACATCCTCTGGGCAAATCAGGCTGCGGCAGATCTCCTGGAGTTCAGCGTCGAGGAGCTGCGCCCCCTCAAAGCGCACCAGATGAGCGCCCAGGAGCAGCGATACCGCAGGTCCGTGGGGCGGCAGTGGTTGCAGAACGCGGTGGACAATGGTGTTGCGGTGACCGAGTGGGCATATCGGGCCAAGAGTGGCCGGGTCATCCTCACCGAGGCCATCGCGATCAGGGTCGAGCTGGCCGCGCGCCAGGTGGTCATGGTGCAGTTCCGCGACATCGAACGCGAGGCCCTGGTCCGGCGGGACCTCCTGCGTACCGAGGCAGACCTCAACCGCACCGAGGCGCGGCTGTCGGCGTTCCTGGACAACATGAGTGAGGGGATTCTGGTCCTCGACGAGACCGGCCGCATCACATACGCCACCGAAGCGGCGGCCGCGCTGCTCGATTCACCGCTCGATCGCCTGCCCGGCATCCGGTTCACGGATTTGTGCACGCCCGGTCAGTCTCGCTCCAACGTTGTCGCGGCCCTCGAGCGTACTGCCGAACACGGCGGGTCAGAAGGGCTGCGGTACGAGATCAAGCTGCCCAGTGGCCGGGTACGTTGGCATGCAGGTAGTTGCCAGCACATCGAGATCGAAAACGATCTCAGCGGGTCACTGCTGCTGTGTCACGACGTCACCGATCATGTACTGACCGAGCAGGCGCATCGCCGCGATGTGCAGTACCTGAACTATCTGGCGCGGTACAACGCGATGGGTGACATGGCAATGGCCATCGCTCACGAACTCGCCCAGCCGCTGGCGGCGGCCACGAATTACCTGGCCGGGACGCAGAGCCGGCTCGCCGGAACCCAAGACCGGGCCCAGGCATCCGATCAACCCACCGAACCGCCGGCCGGATACGACGACATCCAGCGCGGTCTGGAGAGCGCCCGCCGGCAATTGGACCGTGCCAACCACATCGTGCGGAGTTTGCGCGAGTACGTGACGACACTCGAGGATTCTCAGCAGCACGCGGACCTCAACGAGATCGTCGAAGAGTGTTCGTACTTCGTCGATCTGCGCGCACAGCAGAGCGGCGTGTCGGTGGAGTATGTGCTTGCCGACGAACCCGTCACCGTCGTGTGCGAGAAGGTACTCACCGGTCAGGTGTTGCTGAATCTGTGCTTCAACGCCATCGAAGAATTGGCGGGGCAGCCTGATGTCCGGCAGCCGGTATCGGTCTCGGTCGGATACGACGGCGGATACGGCGTCGTCACGGTCACCGACTGCGGAAAAGGTATCTCCCACATGCCATCCGACCAGGTATTCTACGGGGCGTTCACGGACAAGGCCGCAGGCAACGGTATCGGCCTGGCATTGAGTTATCGCATCATCAGTCGCCAAGGCGGCACGCTCACCGCCCGGGAGAACACACCACGCGGGGCCGTGTTCGAGTTCACCCTCCCCCTCAGCGCACAGTAGCGACATTCTCGCGCGAGTCCTGTTTTTGCACAGGGCATTCTGACGGCAGTCCTCGGGTAAAGGTTTCTTCACGCTGGGCATCTTCCGGCGCGAACCGTTGAGGTGTAACGTACGCCACACCCGATGGTTCTACAGACGTAGAATCACAGCTCAGCCTCAGGAGCAACTGGACCATGATCGACATCTCGAACTTGCACACCGGCCTGTTCATCGGCGGTGGATGGCGCGACGCCGGCGAAACCTTCACCACCCTCAATCCCGCAACCGGCCAACCGTTGGCCGAACTCGCAGCCGCCGGGTCTGCCGACGTCGACGCCGCGGTCACCGCGGCGACGTCGGCGTACCGCGGCGACTGGGGTGCGCTGGCCCCGTCACGTCGGGGCGCTCTGCTTCACCGTCTGGCCGATCTCGTCGAGCGCGACCTGGAGCAGCTGGCGGCGCTGGAATCGATCGACATGGGCCGCCCTGTCGGCATGGGCGCGGCCATGATGATTCCCAATCTCATCGGCACGCTCCGGTACTACGCGGGCTGGGCCGACAAGATCAATGGCGAATTGATCGCCAACGACGGTTACCTCGGTGGGCCGGTGCCCACCCACGCCTACACACGTCGCGATCCGATCGGCGTGGTGGCCGCCATTGTGCCGTGGAATGCGCCGCTGATGATTCTCGGCTGGAAGCTGGCCCCCGCGCTCGCGTGTGGCAATGCGGTGATCGTCAAACCTTCGGAAGACGCCTCGTTGTCGATCCTTCGGCTGGCCGAACTCGTCGATGAAGCCGGCTTTCCACCGGGAACGGTGAACGTGCTCACCGGAGTGGGAAAGGTTGCGGGTGAGGCACTGGCCTTGCACCCCGGAATCCACAAGATCTCCTTCACCGGTTCCACCGAGGTCGGGCGCAGTATCGTGCGCAACTCCGCCGTCAACTTCAAGCGCACCGCCCTCGAACTGGGAGGCAAGGCGCCACAGGTCATCTTCGACGATGCCGACCTCGACGCCGCGATCCAGGGTTCGGCAATGGGACTGTTCTTCAACCAGGGAGAGGTATGCGCTGCGGGTACGCGAATCCTTGCCCACCGCAAAGTGTATGAGGCCGTACTCGAGGGGCTCAAGGCCGCCGCCGAGGCCCAGATCGTGGGCGACCCGTTCGACCCTGCCACCACCATGGGGCCGCTGGTCAACGCACGGCAGCGGGACCGTGTGGTCGGCTACCTGCGCAAGGGCGCCGATGAAGGCGCCGATGTCATTGCGGGCGGAAACGCGCCGGACGGCCCCGGCTTCTTCGTCAATCCGACTGTCCTGGCCGGTCGCAACGACATGGTGGTGTCCCGTGAGGAGATCTTCGGCCCTGTCGGCGTCGTGATCCCGTTCGATTCCGACGACGAGGCCGTCGAACTGGCCAACGACAACCAGTACGGATTGTCGGCGACGATCTGGACCACCGATGTGAGCCGCGCGCATGGCATCTCGGCACGCATCGACGCCGGTGCGATCGGCGTCAACGGCTGGTCGCCGCTCGCCCCCCAACTGCCGTGGGGCGGCGTCAAAGCCAGCGGAGTGGGTCGCGAACTCGGATACGAAGGAATCCTCTCCTACACAGAACCCAAGACGATCACCGTCATCCTGTGACCTGAGCACGGAAAGAAAAGGTCGATCATGGTCGAAAAAACATTCTCTTCAACAACTTCGGGATCCGAACACAGGCTCCGCGGATCCATCGGTGTCCCCGGTATCGTTTTCCTGGTGATCGCGGCCGCCGCGCCTCTCACCGCCGTTGCCGGCTCACTGCCGGTGATGATCGCACTGGGCAACGGGGCGGGCGCGCCTCTGACCTACATAGTCGTCGCCGCCGTCCTGCTGGTCTTCAGTGTCGGCTACGCGACGATGAGTGGTCATGTCACCGAGTCAGGCGCGTTCTATGCCTATGTCACCAAAGGATTGGGGAGGGGACCCGGCCTCGGTGCGGCATCACTCGCACTTCTCGCCTACACGACGGTGCAGGCCGCGATCTACGGTCTCGCCGCCTCGACCCTGGGTAGCGTCGTGGTGCGGTTCGGCGGACCGGATCTGCCGTGGTGGGTGTGGGCATTTGCGTTGATGGCGTTGGTGGCCGTGCTGGGCTACCGCAGCATCAACGTGGGAGCGAAGGTTCTCGGCGTCCTGCTGGTCGCAGAGATGCTCTTGATCGTGGTCCTGTCGGTATCCATTCTCGGACAGGGCGGTGCGCAGGGCATCGAGGTATCGTCCTTCAGCCCATCGACTTTCATGTCGGGCTCGCCCGGCATCGCCCTGATGTTCGCGGTCGGATCGTTCATCGGATTCGAAGCGACGGCCATCTACGGCGAGGAGACGAAGAACCCGCGTCGAACGGTACCGATCGCCACCTACGTCGCTGTGATCATCATCGGTGTGTTGTACGCGGTTGCCAGCTGGGCAATCGTTCTCGCCTTCGGGGCCGACGACGTTCAAGCCATCGCAACAGAGCACACCGCAGACCTGACCTTCATCGCCGCAGACGAGTACCTCGGAGGCGTCTCCTCCGACGTTTTGATGGTCATGCTGGTCACGAGCCTGTTCGCTGCTCTGCTCGCATTCCACAACGCCATTGCCCGATATACCCACGTACTCTCGCGCGGTGGTTTCGCTCCTCGCTCCCTGATGGCCGTGCACCCTCGCCACGGTTCACCACATCTCGGTTCCTTGTTCCAGACCGTGACCGCATTTGTTCTGGTCGGAATCTTCGCGCTGGCGGGCGCTGATCCCGTGCTCGAACTGTTCACCTGGATGGCGGGCGTCGCGACCGTGTCGATCCTGGTCGTGATGGTGCTCACCAGTGTCGCCATCGTTGTCTACTTCACCCGCTCCGGCGCCGACACTCGGCTGTGGCACACCAAGATCGCGCCAATACTCGGCGGCCTCGGCCTTGCCGGCATCACGGCACTGGTCATCGCCAACTTCACGACACTCATCGGCGGTTCCCGGACTCTCGCGAACATCTTTCTCGCAATCATCGTGTGCACATTCGTGATCGGTTGGGCAGTGGGACATTTCGTGGTCCGTTCACGACGCGGTACTGCCATGGACCAGACGTCGGGTTCGCCACATCCCTGACCCGGCGGCCGGCCTTTCACACCACCACGTGCAAACCCCAAACGACAGGAGGACTTATGTCCGACAGCACAACCAGACCGTCAGTGGTCATCGTCGGAGCGGGATTCTCCGGTCTGATCGCAGCGCGAGAACTCGAATTCGCCGGCTTCGACGTCCGGATCGTCGAAGCCCGAGACCGCATCGGTGGACGCGCCTGGACCGACGAACGGCTGGGAGGACACACGCTGGAGATGGGCGCGACGTGGGTGCACTGGATGCAACCGTTCGTTTGGACCGAGATCACGCGCTACGGACAGAAGATCTACCCCAGCCCCGACATCGACGACGCGTATTGGGTGAGCGGCGGGATCGTACATCGTGGCACCGAGCACGATCTCGACGTCGCGCTCTCCCGGGTGCAAGAGAAGATCTTCGAAGGTTCGCGTGAGTTCTTCCCGAATCCGCATGACCCACTTGCCCTTCTGAGCGATGCCGACACCGATCCGTCGTTGCGCGAACGATTTCTCCGTGCGGACACCGGCAGCGTGCTCGACTGCCTGCGCGAGGGTGAGTTCAGCCAGATGGACATCGACCTTGCGGATTCCTACTGGTCCGCCGGTTACCAGGGGTCGACGGCCACCGCCTCGCCACTGATGGCGAAGCATTGGGCGGCCCTCAGCGATCACCGGAGCTCGCTGATGGACGAACAAACGCTGCGCTTCAAGCTGGTCGACGGCATGCGCGGGTTGTACGAGTCGATCGCTGGAGACCTACGGGCCGACATCTCACTCGACACCCCGGTGGTCCGCATCAACCACTCGCCGTCCGCGGTCGAGGTCGAGCTGGCCGACGGCACCATCGTGTCAGCAGACGCAGTCATCGTCACCGCACCCATCGGCGCGCTCTCCCAGATCCATTTCGAACCCCCGTTGGCCGACGGTCAGCAGAAGGTCATTTCAGAGGGCACCAACTCGACCGGCTTCAAAATCTGGGTGAAGGTGTCCGGCCGACATTCGATCATCGCAGGCGCCCCCGGAGACAACCCGATTTCGCTTCTGCGCAGCGAGTACTTCCTCGACGATGAGGACGCCACCATCCTGGTGGGTTTCGGATCCGACCACAACGCCATGGACCTCCAGGATGTGGCCTCGGCACAGAAGGCGATCAACGTCTGGAGTGATGATCTGACAGTGCTGGACTGCGGCGGGCACGACTGGGTCGCCGACAAGTGGTCCGGTCAGACCTGGGCAACCCTGAGGTCTGGTCAGTTCTTCGACGGATGGAGCAACTTTCTCTCGACCGACTCGCGGCTCCGATTCGCCGGCGCCGACTACGCCCGCGGGTGGAACGGTGTCGTTGTCGACGGCGCCATCGAGTCAGGCATCGTCACCGCCCGCGCGTTGATCAACGAGTTCGTCGCGAGGTCAGCGGTCTGAGCTCTCCACAGGCGTCAAGACCGCATCGAGCATCGCCAGCTGGGCACGGCGCGAGGTCGCGGCCGGATCCAGCGCCGCAGTGACCTGGAGACCGATCATCATGGTCATCAACGCCTCGACTCCGGTCGCCACGTCGTTCGGCGGAAGTTCATCGTTGTCGATGGCCTCATGCCAGTACTGCCGCAATCGTGACTTCCATGCCGCGACGGCTTCGTTGTTCACCGACTCCATGGCCCGGTCCGTCAACGCGCGTTGCCACAACGACACCGCGATACGGGCTTCGAGCCGTGCCTCCTCGGTCAGCGGCATGATTTCGGCACACATCTTTCGTAATGCCTTCACTCCGGTGGCTTTTCCCACCGAGCGGTCGATGCGGACGTTGGTCGTGTCCAGCACATGTTCGAACGAGGTCCGCAAGATCTCGTCCTTGCCCGCGAAGTAGTGGCTCAGTGCGCCATTGGTGTAGCCGGCCTCCGCCGCGAGGTCGCGCATGTTGATGCCGTCGATTCCGCGCGCAGCGATGATTCGCCAGGCCGCCGCGATGATGGCGTGGCGACGCTCGTCATGATTGACCAGTCTCGGAATGACCGTCTCCTGCCCCTTGGCGATCTCGCGCGACTGTATCAACCACGCCTCCCTGCCAATTCGTGACGGTACCGACGGTCGGGCGCCCGGCCACTATGTGGATCCTCCTATCTGGCCGCACATGGCCCGGGACACCACTTAGCCCCGACACCCCCACCACCACGAAGTACAGTTCCAAGGAACACACACCCGCCGATCTGAGGGAGCGTCGCCATGGCTGGAGGTCTCGTCGCACTACTCGACGATGTCGCCGCGATCACGAGGGCTGCCGCGGCAACCCTCGACGACGTCGCAGCCGCTGCAGGTAAGGCGAGCGTGAAGGCGACGGGCGTGGTGGTCGACGACGCCGCGGTCACTCCCCGCTACGTCCACGGCTTCTCCCCCGACCGCGAACTCCCGATCATCTGGAAGATCGCACTCGGATCGATCCGCAACAAACTGCTGATCATCCTTCCGGTGGCCATGCTGCTGAGCCAGTTCCTGCCGGGGGCACTGCCGTACCTGCTGATCGTGGGCGGCGCGTTCCTCTGCTACGAGGGCGCCGAAAAGGTCTACGAAGCACTCGGCGGCGGGCACGCTGCCTCGGAGGAGCCCACCGAGCGTGGGCCTGAGTTCGAGAAGACGATGGTCAGCGGCGCCATCCGCACCGACCTGATCCTGTCGGCGGAGATCATGATCATCTCGCTGTCGTCGGTCGAAGAAGAACCGTTTGTCACCCGCCTGCTGGTACTCATTGCCGTGGCGTTTCTCATCACCGCGCTCGTCTACGGCGTGGTCGCGTTGATCGTCAAGATGGACGACATCGGTCTCGCACTCGCGAAACGCGATTCGGCCGTGAGCCAGAAGATCGGTCGCGGACTGGTCTCGGCGATGCCGAAACTGATGAACGTCCTCACCATCGTCGGTATCGCGGCGATGCTGTGGGTGGGCGGCCACATTCTGCTCGTCAACCTCGGCGAGGCGGGCTTCCACTGGCCCGCCGATCAACTCCACCATCTGGAGCACTGGGGCAAAGAACTCGTCCACGGCTGGTTCGGCGGAGTGCTCTCCTGGATTCTCGGCACCACCGCCTCCGCGGTCGTCGGCCTGATCCTGGGCGCGATCATCGTGGCGATCATGCACGTGATCCCGAAGCGCAAGAAGAAGACCGCCGCCACCGCACACTGACGCCCCGGGCTATAACCCTCGCCGCACCACAGCCTCGGTGACCCGATCGTCGATCGACGACACCGGGTTCTCGCGCCCGACCCAGGGATCGCCGCCGAAGTACTTGGAGAAGATCACTTCGGCGGTGCGAGTGGCGATCGCCTGCGTTGTCAGGGTCGGATTGGGCCCACCGAGCGAGTTCGCCAACGCCGAGTTGTCGGTGATGAACAGGTTGTTGACCCACCGTGCTTCGGCGTTGGCGTCCAGCACCGAGTTCGACTCCTGCTCGCCCATCCGCATGCTCGACTGCGAATGCAGGATGAGCGGCGGCCAATCCGACCGATGTACGGTCCGCGCACCGGCGGCCCGCATGAGTTCGACAGCCTTGCGGCTGCAGTATTCACGGTTCCGGCGGGTGCGCGCCGATCGGTTGCGGTGCTGCATGGTCACCCGCGGCGCCAGCCCGTGCTCGTCCGGGGGCAAGATGCCCGGCACTGTCACGGAGTTGCCGTACTCGACGTCGTCATCGGTGATGACCAAGGCGGCCAGCGTCTTGTCGGCATCGTCGAGGGTGGTCAGCAGGTCACGTCCGACGAGGCGGCCGTAGGTGTCCGCGCCTGCCGAGCCCACCACGCCGCCGGCGCGGCCATAGCCCTGGAAGCCGGAGTCGCTGAAGTTCATCGCGTAGGCCTGCAGGGCCGGCGGCAGGCAGACCTGTTCGATGCCGCCGTAGCCGGGGAGGTCGACGCGCGCGTTGGACCCGGCGCCCTTCGTTTGGCCGGTGTACTCGTCGAACACTCCGAACACGACGTCCATGTGGTGGTCGGTCAGGCCCCTGCCCACCCAACCATTCGGGTTGGGCAGCAACGACTGCAACCACAACCTCGGGGACTCGATGCACCCCGCTGCGAGGACGACGACCTTCGCGGTCTCCTCGTGCATCGCGCCGTCGGAACTTCGGAATTGCACTCCGTACGCGGTCATCTCACCCCCGCGTTCGGCAGCGAGAATGCGGGTGACCGTGGCGTCGGTGACGAGCCTGGCTGCGCGCCCACCCGGTGACCAGGCGTCTGCGGTGAGCATCATCGGGACGTACGAGTTGTCCGTCGACCGCTTGGCCTTGAGGTTGCGCGGCGCACCTTTGGGCAGGTAGCACCCCTGATAGCAGTGCCCGCACATGGTGCAGCCCTGCGCTTCTGGGTGACGCAGCCGCGCCGGATCGCTCGTTCTGCCGGCGGTTCCGCCGGGCTGGAGGATGGCGTTTTGCTGGGCGCGATGGGCAGGGCCTGTGGTGTCGAGAGAGGTCTGGTGGGGCAGGCCCATCGCCGCTGCACCGCGCAGAAACACTTCTTCCTTGGCTCCCATCGGGGCGGCCATGATCGGCAGTGTCGCCTCGCACCACTCGAAGTAGGGCCGCAGATCTTCGTATCCGAGCGGGAACAGGTGCGCGGTGTCGTACATGGCGCGGTCCGCGCCGGTGTAGTCGTTGAACACTCCGGGTGCCGGCCGCGGGCAGTTGCCGAAGTAGTGCAGCGTGGTGCCGCCGACGCCGTTGACCTGCCAGATGAACGAACTCTGCGGCAGATCACGCAACCAGGGTCCGCGGCTGCGGTCACCTGGACCGACGCGCAGAAAGCCGGTGATGGGATTGTTGGCGTCGTC
This sequence comes from Williamsia sp. 1138, assembly GCF_002095435.2. Taxonomy (GTDB): domain Bacteria; phylum Actinomycetota; class Actinomycetes; order Mycobacteriales; family Mycobacteriaceae; genus Williamsia. The sequence continues at coordinate 83,770 of NZ_MJEJ02000052.1, read as the reverse complement.
CTCGAAATGAGTCCATTCGTTCTCCGGGTCGCCGAACCGGGGGCCGGATTCGATCACCAGTACGTCGAGTCCGCGGGCTGCGAGTTCCTTGGCCGCGACGGGTCCGCCGCCGCCGGCGCCGATCACGATGACGTCGGTCATGGCTGACTCCTGTTCTGTCGCAACGTCACTACTGGACCCCTCGGTAGTAGCCGCGGAACTCGTCCCACCCGTCGCTGACGCCGTCGTATCTGCTCAGCTCCCAGCCGACAGGGCGGCCGGTGAGCGTACGTGTCCGGGGGTCGAAGGCAGAGGTCTCGGAGTACGCCGCGAAGGCGGCAAGGGTCGGAATTGCGTTGACAGCGAACTTGATCGGCAGACCCGGGATCAACGGGTGGGTATCGAGAACGTCGAACACCTGGGCCTTACGCGCATGCGATAGGTTGGCGAACGGCGCAGAGAACGGGCCGCGCACCGAGTTCGGTTCGACGGACAGTGCAATCACGTTCAGCAGCGCCGCGATCGCGGCGGCGCCAGGCAGGGTGATTCCGAATGCCGGGCCGAGTACCGGGAACGGCACCGCCCGGTCGAGCGTACGGGTCAACGAATCTGCGGTGCCGGGCGTGACACCGCCCGCACGACCGGTGGCCATACCTTGTGCCCGCGAGTAGCGATCATTGCCGGGGACGACGAACGCCAGTACCCCACAGACGGTCTCACGCACGGGCGGCAAAGAGTTGGCGTACGTGCGCGCGCCGGTGAACACACTCGGCACCACGGTGAGCGCAGTGAACCCGGCCCCGACAGCAGCCAGCCCGGTCAGAAATCGACGACGATCGAACACACCCATCCCCCGAGTGGAGAAACCTCGACAGCGCGGGCCTGGACTGTCCTATATGACCGAACCATAACAAAGATGATGTCGAGGGGTTGCAGCAATACTCCTATCTTTGGGAAAGGTGACGCGGTAGCACAAGCGCTACACTCGCTGCATGGAGAGTGTGGGTCTGCGGGAACTACGCCAGGATGCGTCAGATCTGGTTCGACGAGTGGAAGCCGGCGAGGAGATCACGATCACGGTGTCCGGTCGTCCCAGCGCGCGACTCGTGCCTGCGTCGCCGAACACCTGGCGCTCATGGGTCGAGGTGCAGGAACTGTTTGCCGGACCCGCAGACTCCGACTGGGACGCCGACCGTGCCGAGATCGATGACCACATCATCGATCCGTGGAGCCGCACGTGAGGGGAATCCTCGACACGAGCGTGGTGCTGGCGTCCGATGTCGAGCCCTTACCCGGCCAACTGGCCTTGAGCTCGATCACGCTGGCGGAGCTGCACTTCGGAGTCCTCGTCGCAAAGTCCCATTCAGCCCGTGCCGAGAGGTTGCGACGACTTCTGTTCATTCAGAAGACGTTCACGGCGCTCTCTGTGGACGCAGCAGTGGCCGCCAGCTATGGACAGATCGCCGCCGCAGTGGTCGACGCGGGACGCAAGCCGCGCGCGCGATCCATGGATCTATTCATCGCCGCCACCGCCCATGCGCACGATGCGCGCCTCTTCACTCGCAATCCCTCGAATTTCGCGGGGCTCGATGACCTACTCGAGGTCGTCGCAGTCTGAAGTGACTTCCGCGGGTGTTCCTTCCCGCAAACCCACTCGTTCCGGTCAAACCCAAGGGTTTGCGCCTCGTGGGTTTGACCGGAACGGGTGGGTTTGCAGAGACGGCTACTTCTCCTGCGCCTGCTGGAACGCCGCAGCCACCATGCCAACGTCGTCGCCGACCTGGAACACTCCGCGCGGCAGATCTGGGAACACCGCGTTGCTGACTGCGGTCACGAACAGGAGTCGCTTGCCGTCGCCGACGTCCAGGTAACCCGACAGGCCCTGGGTGGTGATGATGAGCCGTTCGGTGCCCGGTTCGACATCGGCGGAGGTCGACGTCTTACCGATCACCTTGCCCTTCGCCGGGCTGTCGACACCGACCCCGGACAGCGACCCGCGCTCGCCGAGGATGGGCTGGCCGCTCCAGAAGGTGTCGGCCCACGGCTGGTCGCTGACCCACTTGAGCCAGGTCGCCACTGCGGTGGGTGTCGCCGAGGAGGGATCGCCGCCCTGGCCGTCCATGATCACGAAGTCCGACGCCGGGACGCCCGCTTCGGCAGCCAGATCGCGGATTGCGGGCAGGCCGTCCTCGCACTGGTCAGAACCCGCCTCGACGGCCAGCAGGCAGACGAACGTGTTGGCGCCGGTGTTGTAGCTGGTCGCGAGGATCATGCCGCCGGATTCGCCGAGTGGCGCCGACTCGAGGGATGCCAGCCGCAGGTTGTCCTGATAGCTGCCGGTGGCCGGCAGCGCGGCGTCATTGTTCGCCTTCGACGTCGAGGCCACCGTGATGCCTTTGCGCTGCAGTGCTTCGATGAACAGCTGGCGAGCCCAGCTCGACGCGTCTGTGATGCGGTAGACGGTCAGCGAGGTCTTACCCGCCGGGACTGAGCCGGTGACGTGCAGCAGCGTCGGATTGGCTTCGTCGGCAGCCACTTTCAGGGTGGAGTCGCTGTCGGCGGCGCCAGTGGTCACCTGGTTGTCGATGGTGAACAGTCCGTTGCCCGGCAGCATCTGGATCGTGGCCGGCTGTCCGGGCTCGCCCGGTGATGCCTGGATGTCGACGAGGTTGTCGTTGACGAAGATCGACGGCACCAGTCCCTCGACGGTGTCGTAGGTTTCCCACAGCCGCGGGTCGACGAGGACGTCGCCGTCGACGCGGGTGACTCCGGAGGCGGCGACCTGTTCGGCCATCGCGTCGAGTCCGGCCAGGGGATTGCCGGGTGCCAGCACCGCGCCGGGCAGGGCGTCGGCGTAGACGTGGTCGATGCCGTCGGTGGCGAAGACGAACTTGCCTTGATCTGCGTTGCGACCGCCGAGCGCCAGATCGCCCGATCCGACGAGCACCAGATCGCCGGTGAGGGTCCCGTTCGCGGGCGCTGCCGTCGCGTAGACGGGAGTGGTGACCTTACGGTCCACTCCCAGATCGTTGAACACCGTTCCGACGGTGAAGTGCTTGGTCTGCGAAGCCAGGAACATGAACGAGTCGGCCTGATTGCTGTAGATGACCTCGTCGGTCTCGGGGTCGACCACCAGGTACGACCACCGCGCTGCCGTGTACGGATCGGTCTCCATGATCGCGGTGGCCTCGGCCGGGATCTGCTGTCCCTGCGTCTTTTTGGAGTCCGAGTCGTCCGACGAGTCACCGGAGCAGCCGGCGGCCAGCAGCAGCCCGGAGACCGTTGCAACCGCGATGAGCGTCTTGACTGCGCGTGTCTGCAGATGTCGCTTGGGCATGAGAACCACCTTCGAGTGTTCGGCGCTCTGCCGCGCCGCGCTTGCCGGGCCCCCGGCGGGCATGTCGGCACCACAGCAATCTACCCGAAAGGCTTGGTGCAACTTGCATACTGTACTTTGCATTCAGAAGCGCTACTATCGTTTCACTAATCCTTCACCAAAGGATCGACAAGCGCCGGGCAAAGTCCGAACGCCGGTCAGCCTCTGGATCAGCTCAGACGGAGCGTCATGGTCTCACCGCGCACCACCTCCCGACCAAGGCGGCGAGCACGTACATACGCCACGACTGCAGTGGCTGTCGGCACGGCAGTCGCACTGGTGTTCTCGGGGTGCTCATCGTCTGACGACTCGTCGTCGACCTCGTTGGCCGAGGTTCCACCGAGCGTGCCGGCCCCGCAGATCGACCGCGCCGGCGTCGACTCGGCCATCGATCAGCTCGACGGCTACGTCGAGAAGATCATGACCGACACCGGAGCGCCCGGAGTAGCGGTCGCGGTGGTCTACGAAGGTGAAGTTCTCTACGCCAAGGGGTTCGGAGTCAAGAAGGTCGGCGAATCAGGCAAGGTCGACACCAGCACCATGTTCCAGCTGGCGTCGGTGTCGAAGCCGCTGGCCTCGAGTGTGGTGGCAACGGTCGTCGGCGACGGGAAGATCAACTGGGACGACCCGGTGAAGACGTATGAGCCAGGATTTGCCGTCGCAGATCCGTACGTGACCGCCAATGCGACCTACACCGACCTGATGTCGCACCGCTCGGGCCTGCCCGACCATGCCGGCGACCTGCTCGAGGATCTGGGCTATTCGTACCCCGAAACGATCAGCCGACTCAACCAGTTTCCGCTCTACCCCTTCCGCGACCACTACGACTACACCAACTACGGATTCTCGATTGCGGGCAATGCTGCGGCCAACGCCTCAGGGATGTCGTGGGCGGATCTGTCGGAGCAGGCAATCTACGACCCTCTCGGGATGGAGAACACCACGTCCCGGTACGACGAGTGGCTGAACTCCCCCAACCGCGCGTACAACCATCAGCTCGCCGACGCCGACGCCAAGACCTGGGCGGCGGAGTACGTCAGCAATCCCGCGGAGCAGGCTCCTGCGGGCGGCGCGATGTCGTCGGTCGACGATATGGCCACGTGGGTCCAGATGGAACTGGCCGACGGCATGTTCAACGGGCAGCAGGTCGTCGACGCCGAGGAGCTGCAGTTCACGCACCAGGCCCACTCGTTCGCTCACCCGTCCACAACGCCCGGTGCTCGAGATGGTTTCTACGGGATCGGATTCAACGTCGACACCGATGCCCATGGCCGGGTACAGATCGGGCACGCCGGCGCTTTTGCGCTCGGCGCCAGCACCGACGTCAAGATGCTGCCCAGCGAACAGCTCGGCATCGTCGTCCTGGCCAACACCGCGCCCGTCGGGGTCGCCGAAACCATCACGGCCCAGTTCCTGGACTACGTGAGCAATGGCAAGCTGACGGTCGATTGGGCCCCGTTCATCGCCGGCCAGTTCGAGATGGTCATCAACGCCGGACGTTCCGAGGTCGATTACGCCAATCCGCCCGCCGATGCGCCCCCTGCCCGAGCGGCCGGCGACTACATCGGCAGATACACCAGCCCGTTCTACGGTTCGGCCGAGGTGGTCGCCGAGGGCAACAACCTGGTCCTCAAGATCGGCAAAGATCTGCAGCAGAGCTACCCGCTCACCCACTACCAGGGCGACACCTACTGGTTCGAACCAGAGGGTGAAAACGCCGCAGGCCCAACCGGTGCCGAGTTCACGGTGACCGACGGTCCGGCGTCGACGATGACCATCGAATACTTCGACCGAGATGGCCTCGGCACGTTCACCCGGGCGCCCCAATGATGTCGGAAATTGCCATGTCAGAAGATGCAGCACAACCATTGTCAAGGAGAAATGCCATGTCACCAGGTGGAGCAGTCCCCCGAGCCGGACGTCGGCGCACGCCACGTGGCGTTCGGTCGGCAGCGCTGGCCGTGATGCTGTCGGCGGCGCTGGTCGCCACCGCCTGCTCGTCCGATGATTCGTCGGATTCGGCGAGTTCGTCGACAGCGAGTGGTTCGCCGAGTTCAGGGGCATCCTCGTCCAGCGCTCTCGTCCCCTTCGACACCGCCGCCATGGACAAGCTCGTCGACGACATGGCGACGGAGTTCCGTGAGATCGGAATGATGGTGCTGATCCGCACCCCGCAGGGCGAGTACGTCAAGTCGTTCGGCACCGTCTCCAGCGATTCCAAAGACGCGCCCAATCTCGACACCAAGGTGCGCATCGGCTCGAACACGAAGACCTGGACCGGCACCGCCATCATGCAGTTGGTGCAGGAAGGCAAGATCTCCATCGACGACCCGGTCAGCAAGTACCGCCCCGACGTCCCCAACGGCGCGAACATCACCATCGGTCAGCTCCTCGATATGCGCAGCGGGTTGTACAACTACACCGAGACCGTCACGCTCAACGAGGCCCTCGACAACGATCCCCAGAAGGTCTGGACGCCAGAGCAATTGCTCGGACTGGCATTCGCCAATCCCCCGTACTTCCCACCGGGCGGCGGCTACCACTACTCCAACACCAACACGGTCTTGCTCGGACTCATCGCCGAACAGCTCGACGGCAAACCGATCGCCCAGATCTTCCAGGACCGGTTCTTCAGCAAGCTGAACATGACGGGCAGCTCGTTCCCCGCCAACACCGACACGTCCATCCCGGCGCCGTATGCCAGCGGCTACTCCTACAGCGGCAACGTCGAGACACTCGACGAACCGGCGCTGTCCCCGGAGCGGATCGCGGCCATCGAGGCCGGGACGGTGAAGCCGCGGGTGACCACGAACGACAACCCGTCGTGGACGTGGTCGGCCGGCCAGGGCATCGCCACCGCCAACGATCTCGCCACCTGGGTCAAGGCCATGGGTGACGGCGAACTGCTCAACGAGGCGACGCAGAAGCTGCGGCTCGACAGTGTGCAACCGACTGATCCGACCAAGCCGGATGGCGCCGGCTATGGCTACGGGATCGCGCAGATGGGTCCGATGTACGGACACATCGGCGAGATGCCCGGCTACAACTCGTTCATGGGTTACGACCCCGTCAACGACGTGACGATGGTGGTGTGGGCAAACCTCGCGCCCACCATCGACGGCAACGCCGCCGCTGCCGCGGTCGCCTCGAAGCTCGTGCCGTTCGTATACAACGTTCCGGCCCCAGACACCGCGAGTGACGTCGACGAAGTCGCCGAGGACACCAGCGGCGGATAGCACTCGTTCGACCGGTGATGGTGGGTGCCCGACACCCTGTCGGCACCCATCATCACCGTTGCTAAACTGTCGGCCGCATTCATGTTGTCGCAGTGTTAGGAAGAGAGGTTGCTGTGCCACAAGGCGACCTCAACACGATGTCGTACGCCATTCTGGGCATCTTGGCGGCCCGGGACTGGTCGGCATACGAAGTGGCCGAACAAATCGGCCGAGGCATGTCCGAAATCGTCCCCCGGGCCGACCGCCAGCGCTACAACGCCCCCAAGAAGCTGGTGGAACGCGGCCTGGTGACAGCCCGCACCGAGCCCACGGGGACAAAACGCAGCAGGACCATCTACTCAATCACCCCGGAAGGCCGCGCCGCCATCACCGAGTGGATGGCGACCGAGACCAAGGCCTCGACCATGGAGTTCGAAGGCCTGCTGCGGGTCTGTGTCGCGGACCTGGGATCCGTCGACGACCTCCGGAACACGCTGCGCACGATCCGAGCGCAGGCCGAGATGAAACGCCAGGTGTTCGTCGCCAACGCCCGGCTGATCAAGACACCCGGCGCCGGGTCCTTCCCCGGACGCCAGCACGTACTGGCGATGTCGGCGAAGTTCATGGTCGGGCACTTCACCCACATCATCTCGTGGGTCGACTGGATGCTCACCGAAGTCGAGGACTGGCCCGACACCGTCACCCCCGTCGAGACCCACGCCGACCGCATCCAAGCCATCCTCGACGGAATCATCGAGGAGTACGGGGACAGCGGCCCGGCGCAGGAGTGATCGGTCCCCCGCCCCGTCGCGAACCCATAGACGAACCCATCGGCGAACCCAGGCGTCACCGTGCCGTCGTCGCGCACCGTCCGGTGCCTCGCGCATCGGTTCACTCCGGTGCGCGGTGCGCCAGACCGTGCGGGACTCCGCGGCCTGGCGCAGGTGTCGCTAATCCGCGACGTAGCGCGCACCCGACGTGGAAAGGTCGGCAATCGCGCGATACCTCGTCTGCGGGATGCTCATGTCGAACTCGCGCTGCCGTCCGATCACGTAGCGCCCGGGTGCCAATCCGGTGGCGCCGTGCTCGGGGTGGATCAGGTACGCGACCACCTCGGTGTCGACGATGCCGAGCGCCAGACGTCGAGGATCGTAGAGTTTTGACGTCCACGTGCAGCGGCCCTCGTCGGCAACGAGGCTGTGGGGATTGCCACCAGCTGCGCTGCGGAGCAACTCGACTCCTGATCGCGGCACCTGCTCGGGTCGAGCGTCAGTGAACGCCGCGACCATCGGGAGAAGGTCTGCGGGGACGACGATGAGGTCGCCTTGGGCTTGCAGACCGTCGACCACCGAGATCGACACTTCTTTGTCCAGGTAGTCGAAGACGTCGAGGCCGGTGTAGGCAGTGAGATCGGACAGGGTCATGGTGGAGTTCATTGTGGTCACCTTGGGTTGTGTTGTCGGAAAATGGTTGTGGCTCATGTGCGGCGCACCAGCCGCGCGTAGTCGGACCCGCTGATGCCGTAGGTCCAGCCGGCGGCGTCGAGCGCGGAGGACGCACCGTCGGGTACCGGCAGCCCGTAGCGCCGGCGGGTGCCGTCGCGTTCTCGGGATCCGTTCAGGACGAGCAGTATTCGTCCGTGCGGTCGCACCCTGGGCGGGGTTGCATACAGCGCTAACGTGCCCGCGTCGTTCCCGGGATCGTCGGCGCGGTCGATCAGTTCGAGGTTGGACTCGGAAATGTAGGTTTCCCAGCCGATCCGCTCGATGGCGGTCCGTCGTATCTCGACGTTGCGTTCGCGATTGATGCGCTCGACGGTTGGGTCCGTGATCACCCATTTCGGAATGATGGTGCCGCTGACCGCATACACCTCGTGCCCGTCGGCGAATGCGATCGCCGGGTCATTTCGGTGGTGCAGCCGACGCTGGCCGAACCGAGCGTCCGGAGTGGGTTCTGTGTGCAGCGCGATCGGTCGCTCGGCCATCACGCAGACTTGGTCGAACGGCCACCACCAACCGGTGGCTTTCGCTATGGCACAGTGGATATCGAGCACTTCCACGTCTTCGGGAGAGTACCGCGCCAGACCGAGTCGGCGGCCAGCGTCGCAATGTGCGATCCAGGGTGCCTCGTGTTGGCCATACCAGGTGACGTAGCCGGAGATCGACGGGGTGATCTTGCGGATTCCTACCGCGATTGCGTCGTTCACCGTGGTCTTCAACGGGTCGCGGATCTGTTGGCGTGCTTGCGCTCTCGGTTCGGACTCCTCTTCAGGAGGCGGCGGCGGTTGCCACCATCCGTGTCGTCGTGGGGGTCGTGGAGGGCTGACTCGAGCTTCCATGCGTCGCTTCGACGCGTTGACGACGGCCGCGATGCCGGCGTGTGCCGATTGTCGATCGCCGGTGAAGAAGGGGCCGCCCTCGGAGAGTCCGCTGGTCGAGATCAATTCCGACGCCGAAGGCGGGGACGGTACCCATGCGAACTCGGGTTGTGGGTGTCCGGCCAGCCGATACAGCTGGGAGACAGCGGCTTCCGCTGTGGTCCGATCACTCGGCCCGGTGGCCAACGCAGCGGCCAGCCACTCCGCGTGCACGGCAGCGATGGTGCGGTGGTGATCGGAATCGAACTCGACATGCTCATGGTCCCCAAGAGTCGGAGACCCGAATGCGGCGCTCACGGATGCGTGGCGGAATCCGCCTTTCCTGTAGTCATGTTTCCCAGAGTGACAGGCGCGGGCCGAGATCGCAAGAGGGTACGAGTGTCTTCGCTGCACTCCGGCGCGACTCAGGGATACTGTCCACCGTGCACCAGTCCAATGCTCCGATCGACACCACGCTCCACATCGCCACCCCTGTGTGGGCTACCGCGGCGGCGTTGGTGATCGTGTTGGTGCTGGCGTGGGGTTTCAGTTCCGTGGCCCGCTGGCTGGTGCGGCATCGGGCCCGGTTGAACGCCACCACCGGGATGTTCCTGTCAATTCTCGGCTCGGCGGTCGGCCTGTTCATCGCCGGCGCGATCGATCCGGATCTGAAGGTGTGGAGCGTGCTCACCGTGGTGCTCGCGCTGGTGTCGTCGATTCTCAGCGTCACGGTGTACGCCGCCGTTGCGGCGCACTTCCAGAGGCCGGAACACGCGACCGTCAGCTCGCTGCTCGCAGCCGGCGAGTCCGCTCAGGTGGAGTTCAAATCGACAGCCAGGGTCAACCTCCACACCGGCGAGCGCGACGCCAAGATGGAGCAGGTCATCGTCAAGACCGTCTCGGCGTTCCTCAACGGCGACGGCGGCAACCTGCTCATCGGCGTCGACGACGAGGGCAACCCTCTTGGTCTCGACCCCGACTTCGGCACCCTGCGGCACCCCGACGCCGACCGCTTCGAGCTCTGGCTCCGCGACCTGTTGACCACGACGCTGGGGCAGAGCACCGCGGCCATCGTCGGAGTCGCGATCGAGGCTGTGCCCACCGATGACGGGGACCGGCAAGTCTGCCGGGTCACTTGTTCCCCGTCGCCGCGGCCGGTGTATCTGAAGCCGGCGACGAAGAACGCGACGACCGAGTTCTGGTTGCGCACCGGCAATTCGAGCCGCCAGCTCAGCGTCGATCAAGCGGCGGAGTACGTGATGCATCGGTGGCCGCTCGGGGCCGGACGGTCGGTGGCCGCGCAGATTCGGGCGGCGGTGCGGTTCTCGGCGGACCGTTAGTCGGCGGCGCTCCTGCGGAGCATCATGATTGCCAGCCGCCAGTTGAAGCCGATTGCGGTGTCCTCTGCGATGGCGGCAGTCAGTCGTTCGGTGAACAGTTCGTGCTCGGTCTCCGCGCGGTCTTCTCGCGGGATGACAGCAAGCAGGGACGGACCGAACGACACCCGGATGGCTTCAGCGACGTCGCGGGCGTACTGCGCACGGTCGCCATCCACGTTCTGCTTGGCGATCGGATCGCCTAGGACAACTTCGTCGAGGTGGTCAAGTGTGAAGTCGGCGTGCGGAAACGGTGCCTGCCACTCGGCGGCCGTGCGGTACCACGCCGGGATGGGGGTGAGCAATGTCGCGGGCAGACGACCGGCCTCAACCATGTCGCCGGCGACGCGCCGCAGGGTCGTCATCACACTCTCGGCCCCGCTGTTGCCGGCCGAATCAGCTGACCCGACCACGATGATCAGCTGCGCTCCCGGCACCAACTCACGGCCCCTCGCGTCGAGGAACCGGGCCCAGTCGTCGGCCGCCTGCTGAGCCCAGTGGTCACGCTGGGATTGCGACCCGCCGGTGTACCAGATGCCGTCGAGCGGCCCCGGAGCTGCGCTGAGCCAGTGCAGGGCAATCGAGCTCCACCCGAGCGAGACCGAGTGCGGCGGAAGAATGTGTTGGTAGAACGATTCCCCGACCGCGCTGGTGTAGACACCGGGTCCGGTATAGGTGCCGGGATCGTCTGCGACGGTGGCGAACAGCGAGCTGAAGTCGTTCTGTGGGAGGTCGGTGTGGACCACACTGATCGGCGTATCGGCCGAGTGGACACGGCGCATTTCCTCGATCGCGGCGCGCATGGGGGCCAGAGAGTTTCGTCCCTCCGAGCATCCGTAGTCGGCGATCGTCAGTAGTCCGCCAGAGGTCGGTGGCGCCACTGCGGCTGCCTGGCGGAGCAGCGGGAAGGCACGGGCCGCGGCGCTCAACTGCGCCGTCGAGTTCTCGTTGTACTGCCCGCCGCCGGACATCGTCTCTGGGTGCGTCATGAGTTCGATTGTCCATCGAACGATGGACTTTGGTAACGCTCCGTGCCCGGACGGCTATATCCGGCTGAGTGCCGCAACTCCCCCTCGCGGCTCCCACCCGAAAGGCCGCCCCCTCCGCCATGTCTGATCCATTTGCCATGCCCACCAATTGGGACCGTCCACCGGCCCCGCAGCCCCCGAAGAAGCGCAGGTGGCCGTGGGTGGCCGGAGGGTTGGTCGCAGTCGTGTTGGCGTTCGGTGCAATCGGCGCGGTGACAGAGGACGAGAAGCCGGCCACGGTCGCCGACACGGCGCCTGCTCCACCCAGCACAACCACGATGACGGTCACCGCACCGGCGACAACGACCGAGAAGGCGCTCCCGGTGGCCACTCCCGTCGCGCAGGTGACCGCTGCTCCCGGCGCCAACGCCGCGATGACCAAGCTGAATGCGTTGGAGGTCAAAGGCCGCGCCCCGAAGACCGGGTACGACCGCGCCCAATTCGGCGAAGCCTGGACCGACGCCGTCTCCGTCGAAGGTGGACGCAACGGGTGCGACACCCGCAACGACATCCTGCGCCGCGACCTGACACAGATCGCCTTCAAGGCGGGATCGCAGGGGTGCGCGGTGCAGACCGGCGTCCTCGCTGACCCGTATACCGGCACGTCGATCGACTTCCTCCGCGGCCAAGACACGTCCAGCGCTGTACAGATCGACCACGTCGTCGCGCTGTCGGACGCCTGGCAGAAGGGTGCCCAACAGCTGACGCCCGCTAAGCGGATCGACTTCGCCAACGACCCCCGCAACCTGCAGGCCACCGACGGACCGACCAATCAGCAGAAGAGCGACGGCGACGCCGCGACGTGGTTGCCGCCGAGCAAGTCGTACCGCTGCACGTACGTGGCCCGGCAGGTCGACGTGAAGTCCGCGTACCAGCTGTGGGTCACGCAGGCCGAGAAGGACGCCATCGCACGCGTTCTCAGCTCCTGCGGTGCGACGATGCCCGAAACACCTGCCGTGGCCACAACCGAGACCGCCACCCCGATTCCGAGAACGTCGACTCCGGCACCGGTTCGTCCAGCGAACACGCCTCCCCCGGCGCCCGCCTACACCCCGCCGCCCGAGCCGGTCTACACCCCGCCGGCCGTCGTGGATGCTCCGTCGGTTTCGTATGCCAACTGTTCCGCCGTCCGCGCTGCGGGTGCAGCGCCTATTTACGCGGGCCAACCCGGGTACAGCAGCAAACTAGATCGCGATGGCGACGGGGTGGCCTGCGAAACGTAGACCGGCGTTGAGGCCACACTCAGCGCCCGACCAAGTTGCACCGCCTGACAACCGAATCACCTCCCACTGCCCACCTCCGACAACTAGGACGTCGGGGGCGGGCAACGGGTTCCACACGGTGGTCGGCAATTTCCGGAGCGGATTAATTGCGGACAATCAGCTCTGGCTGAACCCTATTGATTCGACGCCGAGCTGAGCGCGGCCGACACGTCGGTCGCCACCCGCTCGAGCGAGATCGGAATGGTCAACGGTGACGGTTGCAGCGAGGCCAGGAAGACGATGTCCTGCTCTTGGCCGTAGAAGGCAACCGATCCGCGGCGCACGGCATTGAGGTCCTTGAAGACCGGTACCGAGTAGAGGGACTGAGCGTCACCCGCCGACGGGTAGGCGATGATGACGTTGGCATCGATGTCGCCGGCGCGTTCGAGGGAGATGTCGCCGACAAAGGCGCCGTCGGTGCTCTTGTCCAGTGCCACGACACCCGGCGAGGACACCAACCCGAGCTCCTGAATCAGCTGGTTGCGAGGATCGGCGGTCAGGTACGGCCACAGCCCCGCGTCGTGAACCTCGACGAAGGTGTAGTTCACCCCCGCGAGCTCCGGATGATCGGCCTTGACCTGCTCGATGCCATCGGTCAATTTCGCCTCCAGGGCGACCGCTTCGTCGGTCATACCGATTGCGCGAGCGATGGTTTCGAGCTCGAGCCGCCAATCCAGTTCCCACTGCCCCTGCGGGGATGCAACCGTCGGTGCGATCTGGCTGAGTTGCTTGTAGGTGGCCTCGTCGAGCTCGCCGTAGGTGAGCAGGATCAGATCCGGTTCGAGCGCCGCCACCTGTTCAATGCCTTTGGCTCCGGACGGCAGCAGGGTGGTGACGTCGGTGTCGAGCAGCGGCTCGACCCACGGCTGCACGCCGTCCTCATTGGCCGCGCCGAAGCCGGGAAACACCTCGAGCCCGACAGGTTCGACACCGAGCGCGTACAGGATCTCGCCGGCGGTGCCGGCTCCGAGAGCGACGATCCGCTCCGGGCGCTGCGGAATGGCCGTCTCACCGAGAGAGTGCTCGACAACCACAGGGAAGGTGCCATCGCTCGCCCCCGACGGACCGCCATCGTCGTCGCTGGATGAACTGCATCCCACCAGCGCCATCACGACAGCGACAATGAGCGCTGCGAACACGTAGTAGGGCCTTCTCCGGGTGCTGAACACTGGTGACTCCTCATCGTTTCGAGGCGGTTCTGTTGCCCGGCTCAGGGGATGAGGCTAACCTAACTTCCGCTGCAGAGAAATACGGCAATCCGGCCGTGGAGATGGGTAAATGGACACCTCGATGACCGAAAATCCGTATCGTTTGGCCGCGAATACCGCGACCGCCGCACCCGATACGGCAAACGAGTCAAGTGAAGATTTTTTCGTCACGCGCGACGTGTCCAACGACGGGCTGCACTTCGAGCCACATCGCCACGACACCGACGAGCTCATGTGGGCCCGCGAGGGACGGCTCGACGTGCGGTTCGGCGGGCGCAATCTGAGTCTGCATCACGGGCACATGGCCTGGATCCCCGCGCAGGTGACGCACGAGGCAACCCTGCTCGGCGACGGCGAGCTGATGTGCTTGTTCGCGGACACTCGGCTCCGGCCGACCGGTGATCGATGGGACCAGCCGCACGTGGTCGCTGCCAGCCCACTGATGGGCACCCTGGTCCATCACCTTCGCGATCTGGACCGTCCGCGGGCGGAGCGACGGAAAACCCGCGAGTTGTTGACCGAGATCATCGCGACGTCCGATGTCCGCGAAGACACCCTCGCCCTCCCCCGGGACCGTCGGGCCGCCACAGTCGCGGATGCGCTTCTCGCCGATCCCGCCGATCAGCGCACGCTCGTCGAACTCGCGGAGTTCGTGCAGATCAGTCCCAGGACCCTCGCCCGGATCTTCATCAACGAGACAGGTGCGTCACTGGGCAAGTGGCGCAACAGAGCCCGGCTCAACCATTCGCTCACGCTGTTGAAGCAGGGTCACACTGTCGAAGACGTCGCAGCCGGTGTCGGGTATCGGACGACGAGTTCGTTCATCGAGACGTTCCGCAATAACTTCGGGCTGACACCGGCGGCGTATCGGCGGCGGTTCTTGGTGTGAGCGCGTCGTCTCCCGCGGGAACAAGAGGCCGAGAGCTCGGCCGAACAGCCGACGAGGGGATTTGGATCTGGGGCTTGTCCAGTCCGATCAGAGCTCGTCGACCCCGATCAGCCCATCCTGTAGTGCCCTGGCAAGAAGCGACGCCTTGGTGGCCGCCGGACGTCCGACTGCATCGTATTTGTCACGTATCCGGGTGATGTGTGTGCTGACCGTTGCCCCGCTGATGAACAGGGTCCGCGCAGTGGCTTCCTTTGAGTCGCAGATCAACCAGGTGCGGAGCACTTCGACTTCCCTGGCGCTCAGCGTGGGTACCGTCGCGGGGTCGGCAACAGTGTCGTTCATCGTGTGCACGGTGGGGTCCGATCGTTGTGGTCGACAGCCGCCAGATCGACTGTCGGTCTGACCTCGAAGTTATTGCCATTTGCCGGCATCCGATAGACGGGCACTCGGGGGCCACTAGAGATGGGGGCACCGTTAGCCGCGGAAACAAGAAGCGGCTAGTTCTGCACTTCGGCACCATCGTGATCGAAAGTGATGCGACGCGTTCCGATGCTGTCGTGGATGTAGATCGACGCCAGTGCCGCGCGGCCCGGTGGAAGCACTCGGACACAGACGTCGCCGTTCTCTGCGGCGCTGAGAGTCTCAGCGATTCTGGCACGAACCGCGCCCTTGACTTCCTCCGGCGTCGCGTCCATGCCGCGGTCATCGATGAGGATGACCTCGACCCCGCGGGTTCTCGCGACGCGGGCTGCGACATCGATGTCCGGGGTGGTCAGCGCGGGCGCCCGCAGCCGGTCACGGAGGTTGGCCTCCACCAATTCAAAGGCCTCGGACTCCTCGGCGGTGAACTGTTCGGCGGTTGCGATGCGTTCCAGCAGTGGACGCGCAACTTCGTCGAGTTGCCGCAGCCGAGCGTCGCGCTCCTCTGCTGCCGCTTGGGCCGCCGACAGAGCCGAAATGCGTGCGGTGGCCGCGTCACGCAGCGCAAAGACCGCTTTTCCGCTGGGCCGCAACGTGAATGAGAGCAGCGTGGCCATTGCCAGCGGCCCGCCATCGATGGCGACCATGACTGCGCCGAACACGAAACCCTGGTCTGTCAAAGCGCCCCACAGCCCGTAGACCATTGCCATGGCCAGCAGCCCCCACCACGCGCTGATCCACCGTCCCCGCACTGACATGAAGCACAGGATCGTGGTGCCGGCTCCGTGGGTCCACGCCTGCAGCGGAACCTCGAGCGGCACGGGCATCACCCACAGCATCAGGGCCGAGGCGATCGCACCGGCCGAGGCCATGCAGATCGTTGCGGGTACGGGCAGCGGATCGCCGGGGACGGTGATGAGTCCGATGGTGCCGGCTGCCAGTACGACGAGCCCAAGCGCGATCGGCCAGAACGTCGTTATCCCCTGCCGTGTTTCGAAAGCCACGATCGTGATGGCGACGATATAGACCGCGACAACACCTTTGGCTGCCGGGGTGTGCATGCCCAGGATCGCCGTGATGTCGCGAGGCGCCTCGCGACTGGTGGTGGTCATCGGGGCCGCGTCCAGGAGATGCCTATCCGGGTTCCGCGTCCGGGGTGGGAGTCGACCGTCGCGCTTCCCCCGTCGAGTACGGCGAGCCGCCCCCGGATGCTCACGGCAATTCCCAGGCGCTGTGGGGGCACGCTGCGGGGGTCGAACCCGACGCCGTCGTCGATGACGTCGACGCGAAGCGAGTCGGCCTCGAGAACGGCCATGACCACTCGGCCGGCGTTGTCGCCGGCGTGGTGGACACTGTTGCGGACCGCTTCTGAGGTGGCCGCCGCGATCGTGAGAACCACCTCCAGCGGATACGACTCCGCGTCGTCGGAGCGGGTGACGTCCAGGGTCACAGTCGGATCGGCGTCAACGACCGCACCACGCAACTGAGCGACCGTCGCATTCGCCGACGGGGCATCCTCCCCAGACGGTTGGCCGTCGTAGTTGTCCATGTCGGCCATGGTGCGTTCGGCTTGCTGCGCCAGTCGCGCGGAGGCGCCCTGGCGTGAGGCGCCGAGCAACGTCGACATCACGCCGTCGTGGGTGAGGGCATCGAACCGTGTTCGCTCCAACGCCCTCGCCTGCGTCGCCGCCGCCTGGGCTGCCGCGGCGTAGGCCGATTCCCTGGTGGCGTCGAGGATCCCCGCAGTACGGATACCCATCACCGCCGCGGCGAACGGGATCATGCAGAAGGCGAAAGACCAGGCGATCTCCGGCAACACCGGGCCATTCAACTCCGGCGCCCGCACCTCGTGGTTGATCAGCTGAACGACGACGGTGACGCCCGCGAGATAGGCGAACGCCCACCGCGCCCGCCACGCGGCCGCCGCGACGATTGCCGGCAGTCCACTGAACTGGGAGAACCACATGCCCCGCTCGCTGGCGATCAGTCCGCCATTCCAAGCCAGCGGCCACAACGCCAACGCGATCACGTATCCGATCGCTGCGATCGCCGCCGTTCTCCGCAGGACCGCGGTGCTGCTCCGGAGGGCGAACGCCCCCATGGCCAGGCCCGTCCCGAAGATCAGGATGAGCGCAGTGATCGTCCACCAGGCGGCCATGACATCCAGCGACTGGCCGATGTTGCCGACGACCAGCACGAGATAGAACAGGTAGCCGCCGCCGACGAAGAGCGAGAACAGCTGAAGAATGCGGTGTCCGGCCGGCTGCGCATCGTCGCCGGTCTCGACTACCGACGGAAACGACGCGGAAGCGGTAACCATCCGTCCTCAATCGCTCGTTTGTACAGATCTGTCTTTGTCGGTGCCGGCCGTCCGGCATCGCGGTACTTGCGGCGGATGCGGTCGACGTAATCGCTGACGGTGTCTGCCGATAAGCCTGTTTCTTTCGCCACCCGTGCGGTCGGTTCGCCTGATGCGTACAACTCCAGCACCTGACGTAGCCGCGGCGACAGATCGACGAATCCCGGATCGGAATCCAGCGCGGCGGCCCAATCCACTGACGCCACTTGCCGTCCGGACCCGGCGACCCGGATCGCTTCCTGGATCTCGGCCTTGCGAGCCGATTTCCGGATGACCCCGAGTACACCCGCCGCCGCGGCTTCGCGTACCAGAAAGGGCTCATCGCCCGACGTGTACACCAGGGACTCGATCCGCGCCTTCCGTAGACGCGTCACATTGGAATGCGGCGACGATCCATCCGCCAACCTCAGGTCCAGTACCGCCAGATCCATGCGATCGACCTTCTGCAACAACTGCTCCACCGTCTCCGCACCCCCGACGAAGGTCATGTTGTCGCCCTCCTCGATGATCGTGCGCAACCCCTCGACGACCGACTCATGGTCGTCGATCACACCCACCCGAAGAATTCCACGACCGCTCACCGAGCAGGCCGCCCACCACAATGCATCTGCACATTCTGACCTACAGCCACAGAAAACGCGCTATTTGGCCGCAATAGCGTTCACTGTCCAGGTTTTCACCTGCACCGGAGGGACTATTACAGGCTCGCACGATCTCTCGCTGTGTTGTGTAATGCGAACATATGGAACTCGAAGCCCGGTACTCAGGTGCTCGGGGGCCGAATTCAGTCACGCCGGATCATTCGTATGTTCGTACTACACAAAGCCATACGTTCGGAGTACGAATAGCCGTGACCTTCTCTGAGACCATGCAACCACCGGCGCCGTGCCGGATTGTGGCTCAGCTCAGGTAGGTGCGATGAATCCGGGTCGTGGTGTCGAACGATTGATGTTTCGAGGCATGGGCGGTGATCTGATCCGGGGGCCGGGTTTCGCGCACCTGCGGGCCACCCAGGCCGACATCTTCGTCTACTTCTCCTATGCCGCGGTCTTCGTGGTGAGCGTCATCCTCAATCTCACGACGTCCTCGTTCGCGATCACCTTGATCCTCTATGGTCTGTGGACCCTGCTGGGTTACGTCTTCATCGCTCTCGGAACCAAACTCGCCCACAACTTCGCGACGTGGGGTATCGCGTTGGTGGCCACGCTGATGTCCCTGGGTGGCGTCTGGGGGTCAATCGCACGACTGTCCACTGACCAAGCCGCTAAGAGATGGACCGGTGAGCACCTCGAAAGTCCCGGCGTCCTCGCACTGCAACTGCTCATCTTCGTGGCACTCGTTGCCGCGTACGGATTCATCACTGTCGTGATGGCACGATTCGTAATCCGGATGTCGAGCACCGTCGCGTTCGCGCCGGCGCCGCCGGGCTCGCCATATTTCCCTCCGCCGGGCCCGCTGCAGCACCACGCCCCGGCACCGAGTCCGCCTGGCTCATTCGCGCCACCTCCGGCCGCACCGCCTCCAGCGAGCCCAGGCGGCGATCCAGCGCCGTTCAGCCTGCTGAAGTCGTCACCGCCACAATCATCTCCTGCCGCACAACCGGCTCAACCAGTTGCCCCGCAGACCCGCGCGGCCGAATCGCCCACCCGCACAATGGTGGTTCCTCCGATACCGCAGCCGAGGACACCCGTCGAGGGTGGCGCGCCGCCGCGCGCAGAGTCGGCGTCGCCAGTGCACGAGGCACCGAACAACCCGCCCGGCCAGGCCCCGATCCCGTTTCACCAGGCACCGCCGCCACCGATCTGGCCATCGCAGCCGCCCACCGGTTGGCAACAACAGCCTCCTGGGTCCACCGCCAATCCGAATGGCATTCTCGGGGCACTCGCCAGTGCCGCGTTTCTGCTCCCTGTCATAGGCGTGTACTGGATCAACGACACTGCGTCGCAGCATCTGGCAGGGACTGCACAAGACGTATTCGGGCCACTGCTCTGGTCGCTCCCGACCTTGGTGCTGGTCGTCGCTGTTCTTGTACGAGCCCGACCAGGGCGTCGACTCGCTGCCACCCTCATCGCGGTTCTCACCCTGGCGCTCATGATCGGGATGAACTATCTCGTCACTTTCGCGGACCTCTCGTCAATCGGATACGACGTGTGGCTGTACGCGATGGCAGTCGTACCACCCGTAGGTGCGGTAACCGCGTGGGGCATCGCTCGACGCCGGGGCGCGCTCTGGTTGTTGGCCGTTCCGCTCTCGACGGGCGCATCTGCCCTGTGGACCTGGATCATCTGGATTTCAGACGAGGGCAACGACTGGGCATATCCGATGCTTCGGCACTGGTGGGGTTTCGCCATCTCTGATCTCTGGCCGGTGATGATGGGAATCCTGCTCGCCTGGATTCTCGATGCGAGCACCCGCTCGCGACCTGACGCGGCCTTCCAGACCGGCGGATACTTCCCGACGCCGCCCCACAGTTACTCCGGCCCTGGGCAACTCGCAGCTTCAGGCCCGCCCGGCGCCGGCGGCCTGTATCCCCAGGCTCCACACTCAGAAGGAAACAACCCGCTGGCCATCTCGGCGCTGTTCAGCAGCTTCGTGTTCGCACCACTCGGTGTCGTGTTCGGCCACCTCGCAATCCATCAGATCGCGAGGACCGGTCAGCGCGGTCGTGGACTCGCCGTCAGCGGGTTGGTCATCGGGTACACACTGACCGCGATTGCGGTGGCGACCTGGATCGTTCTCATCGCAGCGTTCAATTCGACCAACGACAGCATCGCGAGCGCCGACTACGAGACGTCAACTCCCACGACGACGGTGTACACCCCGCCGCTGACGACAGCAGTCGGTACCTCTGGGGTGATCCGGAATGCCGAGGTCGGAGATTGTTTGCACGTTGAGTATCTCGGAACGACGAACACAGACGGCTCGCGCGCACTCAAGGCGACAACGGCCACGTGTTCGACCAGTTACGCCACCAACAAGGTCTCGAGTATCACCGACGATCCGTCAACGTGCGCGGGGCAATGGATCCGAACGGGCAGTGGCAGTTCCGTGGTGGTGCTATGCCTTCTCCAAGGCGGCTGGTAGCTCGAACTGTTAGCAGATCCTGGCCCACGTGGTGGAAATCAGCTGGACTCCCACTTGAACCGCTCTGGGCCTGCCGTTGAGTAGCACTCGTAGTCGGCGAGGATGTCGCCGCTGCCGCATGCCCAGGATTGCCCGTTCGGACCCTTGAAGTACCCGATGTCGCCGTCTCGTTCGGCGATCATCGCTTTCGCGAAGGCGCAGTCGATGTCGCCGCCGGTGATCGTCACTCGTCCGGTCACCCCATCGACTTCTGCCACGCACGCGCCGGACTCGGAGGAGTAGTCGGTATCGATGTCACCGACCAGATCTGGGCAGATGATCTGCAGGCTCTTGGCGTTGAGTTCTGCCATCTCCGGTTGACTGACCGCCATGTCTTCGAGGACCTCGGTCATCGTCGAGCCGCTCTGCTGGGTCAGATCGCAGAGCATCAGCGGATTCACCACGGAGACAATCGGGTATCTGTTGAACAGTGCGCCTACGTCCCTGCCCAGCGCCTCGAAGTCGACGTCGGCGTACTCGGGATTCGACTTGAGGGCCTCGAGGTTTTCCAGGGCAGCGGCTTGAACGTCAGTGGTCAACCCTTCCTGAGACTTCGCCATGTCACACAGCAATTCTGTGTACTCCGCGAAGCCGCCGCTGGGAACTCGGGCGATGACATCCGCATAGTCCTCGGCAACCATCAGATCGACGAAATCCTCGCGCGACGTGCCGGTGGAGTCGGATTCGTACTTCTCGGTCAGGTCGAATTGTTTGTTCGCGAACTCGATGCGGGTGGCCGTGAACTCCTCGACGGACGGGTTCGGCCCGTCATAGGTCGCGCAGCCACCACCGACGAAAGCACCTCGGACGCCGTCGAACCCGAGACCGCGGAACCCTCCCGACCCGGTGCTCCCACATCCCGCCACCAGCACAGCGGCGATCGCCAGCACGAGGATGCTCAGCGCCGCTGTGCGTGAATGCGTGCCGTTCACCGGAACTGTCGAATCAACCGGCCGTAACACGCTTCGCCCGGTAGCCTGGTCAACTGCGACGGTGCGAACTTTGCTGCGGTGCCGGGCGTCAGCCACGAGGCGGGAACGACGGCGGCGCCATTGGATCACCGGTCTCGGGTTCCGGGACCCACAACGGCCAGCCGGCCGGAGCGGGAGGCCAGTGCGCGTCCGGCTGCCACCCCGGCGCGGGTGTCCAGCCGGCAGGAGCGGGAGGCCAGTTCGGTGGTGGGTTGAATCGCATGGCGCCGCCGGGAGAAGGATTCGTGGCCGGCTGACGCAATCCGGCCAGAGCGCTTGTCAACGCCGGTGGCCAACCTGCATTGGTCTTGCGAGCCCAGAGTTCGATGGCACCGAAGATCAACGCAAAGATCAACCATGGGAGGGCTTTACCGATCTGACTGCTCAGATTGCTCGAAGAGTCAGTGCTTGTCTCCCCCGTCGAGTAGCTGATCGAATACTCCGTCGACGACTCCACACCTTGAACCATGAAGATGTAGAGCACAGGAAGGATGAACAGCCCTGCCAGAGCTCCCGCAACGTGCTGCGGTTTGAGCTGAAATCGCATGTGTCTGAGCGTAAAGCGCCGCAGGTCCGCGGCCTATCATACGATCGGATCACAGTAGTCGGCGAAGCCAACCGAGGACGCCGCCGGCGTCGACGACGTCGTCACCGGCCACGCGCCGATTGATCGCGTCGACATCGTAGAACGCCTCAGCCCTGGCACGAATCGCCTCCACCGCCTCGTTGCCCGGCTCGACCAAGTTCGGACGCTCACTCCCCACCAACCGAGTCCGGAGACTGGCCATGCGCGCGGATTCCTCGTCACGCAGCGCTAGACGAGCCGAGGTCTCCTGTTGCCGCCTGAGTCTTTCATCCACAGCGCGTGCATGTTTGGCAGCATCTTCGAGTATCTTGACCCGTTCGTCGAGCTTCTTCCGGCGGGCGTCCAGCCACACTCTGCCATCTGACACAGCTTGTTGGTCCGACGCTCGCCGGGACGGCTTCAGCTTGGTGATCAGCTCCTGCATCGCGCTGGCCTCGACCGCGGATGACGCGATCCAGAACAGATCGGCGGTGAAGTCGACGTCGCCGAGCCACCCGCCGGTTGCTGCTTCCGACGAGGTGATCACCGAGACCGCCGACCGTGCTTTCTCGACGAGCTTGCGGTCCTTTTTGTCACACTCCGAGACTTCTGCAGAGGTAACGAGATACCCCGACTCCACCAGAAGCCTTTTGTCGGAGGCGTGTTCATTCTCCAGGCCTTCACGAAGCCACGCGCCGGCGGCAAGGACGATCATCGCGAGGAATGCCCCGGCGAGCAGGAAGCCGAGGTGCAGCATCGAAGCCGCTACCACCGCGGCAGCCACGCACACGGCCGCCACAACGCCGGCCGCACCCGGACTCGACACGACCGTGAGCACCGGCCGATTCCGCGGCCGCGGGGCGCCGACGGCGTAGTACTCGTACCGATCGCCCACCGGGTCAGAGCTCATCAACGGTGATGAGGCCGTCTTGCAGAGCCCGCGCCAGCAGCGCGGCCTTGGTGTTGGCCGGACGACCCGCGGCGTCGTACTTGCCGCGGATACGGGCAATGTGGGTGCTGACCGTCGCGGCACCGATGAACAGCGCGCGGCCGGCCTCCTCTTTGGTATCGCAGATCAACCAGGTCCGCAGGACCTCGACCTCGCGCTCGCTCAACGTCGGCCTGGTGGCCCGGGCTGTCTCGTCCATTGTGTACATCACGGATCCGATCTCTTCTTCGTCGACAGCCGGGAAGCGGCCGTCAGCAACGAGGCGAACCTAGCGAGGGGGTCTGACAATGAAATCCGTTGCGCGACTGGTGATTATACTTACACGCATGTCTTTTCGAACGCATGGTCGAGCGGTGCGGTTGATGGCCCATCAATGTCAGACCCCCTCGCTACCCTTTCCCCACCGACAACAGAGAGGGAGGTGCCTGATGTCCAACATCTTCGACTTCGACGCTTCCGCCGCCGATGGATGGGCAGCATTCCGTGATGAGCTGACGACCCGGCTGACCGGACTGCAGGCCTCCGACACGGTACGGGTGAGTGCGCCGAACGCCGCCCTGGATGGCAGCGGGCCTGCTGTCCTCTTCACAGTCACCGACGACGATGAGGTGCGGTGCGTACTCGGTCCGACCCTGCTCGGACTGGAACGCGAGATCGACGACGCCGAACTCTCCCTGCTGATGGAGCTCGAGTGGGACTCGATCTGCGAGGACGAGTGCGAGGTCGAGCGGCCGCGCGACGAGATCGAGGTGGTGGTGAACGCGGCCACCGTAGTGATGCAGGAGCTGTGGCAGGTGGTGCACCCGGCATTCCTGCTCACGGTCCACGAGACACCCCCGTCCACGCCTATCCTCGCTGTTCAGCCGACCGGCCAGGCGCATTTACGGGCGCTCGTCAACGACGCGGTCGAGCGGATGACCGGGTCCGCGCCCAACAAGGACGACGGCGGGGACATCATCTTCACCGTCAACGAGGAGACGTCGTGGCTGTGCGTCGATGCCGAGGATCCGGTGATCGAGATGTTCGCCAATCTCGCTGTCGACGTGCAGGACTCGGCGACGGTGAGCGAAGCCCTGATGGCCTACTCGTGTAAGTGGCCAGACATCAGGTTCGTTCTGCGCGAGAACCACGTCCGGGTGTCGATCCGGATGGACGCGACGGTCTTCACCGATGCGGTGCTGCGGTCGACGCTGATCAAGTGGTTCAATTTCCTCACCGCTGGGTCGAGTGAGGTCGCGAAGGTCGTCGCTCAGGCCACCCCGGACGTCGAGGTGACCGACGGAGGGTTGCCGGCCGGTTTGATGGTGATCTTGCAGCTCGACGACACCGACCACGGTCCCCTGTCGCCCCACGAGATCGCGACCATCTGCAACTTCGATCGGGACGACATCCTCCAGTACCTGCGGGTGAGCGAGGAGCAGGAATTGTCCTGGCGCAGTTCTATCTACGACGCGCTCGTTCGCGAAGACGAAGAAGAGGCGGCTGCTTGCGAGCACGAGGAGAAGGCGTGGTCGGCGACGGTCAAGAGCCTCCGGGAGGCGTTGCGGTTGGTGGTGCTGACGAGTCGGCTCGATGAGGTCAGGTAGGACGCTTCGACGCTCGCCACATCGTGGTCAGGGTGCCACTCCCAAATCGTCGCAGGAGAACGCGTTGGCGTGTGCGTCCCAGCTGTAGCTGAAGGTCGTATCAGGGACATTATCCGACCCGTTCGGTTGCCACTGACCACCGCTGAACAGGTAGTAGTTCTCTTCCCTGCGACCTCCACCCGGTACCGGCGACCCTTCCTGTGTGGCGGCGGTCAGCCGGTTCACCGTGAGTTCACCGGGCGCGCGGCATGCGATCGAGTCCTGGCGGCCGTGAGATGACCCCAGGTACCAGATGCCCTCTGTCTTCAGACCGGTGCGGTCGGCGGTAGGTGGCTGGGGCAGAGCCACCAACTCATTTCCATCCCAGCTGACGACCGCGAATTGTTCGGCGTTGCCGCCACCTTGAACCAAGTGGACCGCGATATCCGCACCCTGCGCGCGACTCAGAGCGAAAGCGCCACGGTAGATCTCGGCCGGATCGGTATACACCTGGCTACCGGACGACGCCGGCTGGACCCACTCGTACCGCTCACCGTTGATACCCGCGATGACCTGAACACCGCCGGGGCCATACGCAATCCCGACCTGATCAGTGGCACCATCACCATCGACGTCCACATCGGCGACATACTGACATCCCGTCGTCCCCTCGCACGGATCAATCGGCGGAGCGGCGTCGGCGGTCACGGATCCGCCGGCACTGGGGCCTGCGTCGCCGGCAACCACCGTTCCGGCGGAACCGTCCACGCTCTGCGTGCATCCGGTGATGGCCAGGCAGAATGCAGCAGCGGCGAGGACCGGGAGCAAGCGATGTGTCATGAGTCGAACAACTCCTGTCATGGGGCAAATCCGATGTAGACGGCTTCGGTCACCGACACCGGGCGGACGTTGGCATCAGGTCCCCCGACCTGCACGACCCACCCTGAACCGGTGCGTTCGATCGGATCCGCGCCTTGCGCCGCCCACACGAAGACCTGGTCTCGCGGGGCACCGCAGCTGTAGGGCGCTGACCACCCCGGCCGGCCGCCTCCGGGCGCGACGCCCCGGTTCTTGACGTAACGGCACTGGGTGCCGTCAGCGAGGACCAGTCCCAGTGGGACTTCGGGTGATGTGGCCACGGGTTTCGCTCCGGGCAGTGGCTTTGTCGGAGCCACCAGGCTCAGCGTTTTGGTGAACGGGTCGGTGACACACAGGACGTAGTTCGACCCCACGGTCGGAGCGCACGGTCCTTGCCCGTCTCCGGACGAACCTGAGCACCAATAGATCCCGTCATCGACGACGCCGGGGACGCTCGCGGCGTCGCAGCCGAAGTAGCCGTAACTGTTGCGGGTGGTGTCTTTGAGCCACCCTGGCGCCGTTCCTCCCGATCGGGTGAACGGCCGTTCGATCGTCGACGCGGTCGCTCCCGTGCGACCAGATCCCGGCACGCAGCGGCACACCACCATCGAGGTGATGATTGCCGTGCTGCCGGCACCGTTGGCCCCGATGCGGTACCCGATGTCGCTGTCCGGTTGAGCCGCGAACACGAGGCTGCGGCCGGAGCCGTCGGTCGTGTCGGTGACAGGGTCGCCGTAGAGGTTGATGGCGTCAGCGACGGTGTCACCCAGCGTCAAGCCATCGATGGTCCGCGCGGTGTCCCCCGGGTTGATCTCCTGCAGTGAGCCGTCGGGACCAAAGATCCATTCGCAGTCGGCCCAGACGATGATCGTCTGATCGCCGCGCCGAGTCCCACCGGCCGGGAAGTCGTTGTGCAGGGACCTGATATCCGCCAAAGTCTGGCCCAAAGTGATGCCCTGCAGGGTGTCACCGTTGAGTGCGCTTGCCGAGGCGTCGGAGTTCTGGGTGGCGAGCAGACGTGCCTCGAGCTGAGCCGGGTTCGCGGCGGTCACAAACACACCGCCGGTGGCGTCAGCGATGCACTTCAGGTCCGCCGAGGCCTGTCCCTGCGTTTTGAACCCGACCGTCGAGATCTCCAGCTCGGGATGGTCGAATTTTAGTTGACGTGCGACCTCACACGGAGGGTCAGCGCAGATGTCCTCGCCGTCGGAAATCAGCACGATCGCTGCTGCTGTGTCGGTCGGCAGCACGGCCGCTGCCCGTCGCAGTGATTCGGCGATCGGGGTATAGCCACGTGGCACAAGCTCATTGATCGCGGCGTGTGAACCCGCCACATCAAGCGCACCCAGCGGGACAATCTCCGTCACATCGAGGCAGCCGGCACCGTACTCGGCCGGGCTGTTCCCGGTGCCGGTCCCGTAGGTGAGGATCGCCAACTCGGAATCGGCAGGCAGGGCATCAACCAGAGTGTTCGCCGCCCGCTTCGCGGCATCTATCCGCAATCCAGGTGCATCGTCGGTCAGCATCGAGTCGGAAGCATCGATCACCAGCGCGGTCGGCGGGATGTCGGCGGTGATCTTCGGTGCCACGTTCGACTGATCAGGCACCGCTTGGCCAGGATCTGCGGACGTGCATGCCGACAACAGCAGGATGACGATCGCCGCAAGCGTCAACCACATCACGCGTTTCGGGCGCACGGGCAGCAGCGGACGCGTAATCACTAGCCGACGCTAACAACCTGACCAGCCCACCGATATCGTCTGATCGTACGAGCGGACCCTAGAATTATCTGGCGCAGTTCGATCTACGACGTCTTCGCGCTGAACATCAGGTCAGCGATGGAAGCGCGTCTGCGCTTGGCTATGCCACGGCGCTGCCACTCTCGCGTGCTATACCTTTCAGGCATCGAATCGCGATCCGCGACAAGGTTTCCCACCAACATGTCTCGGCGCACCCCGTCCAACGAGCCGTACCGCGGGGCGTGTGCACCCCCTCAGCTTTTCCTCGACAGAGAGTTGCCCCATGAACACACGACCGTCACCGTCACCGTCGCACGATTCGAATGCTGATCAGCCGACTCGGCGACCGCACCGGAAGACCAGGCGGTCGTGGATGGTCAGCGGTATTGGCGCGGCCGTCCTACTGCTCGGGGTCGCCGGAGTGGCCGGCTGCTCAGACGACAAGGAAGCCACCACCACGACCACGTCATCGGCCTCGACGGTCACCGTCGCGCCGAGCACCGTGACGGTTCAGCCGACGACAACGACCAACGCCGAGACAGCAGCACCGGCGCCGGTCGCACCGACAACGACAACCGCAGCACCTGCGGGCGGCATCATGCCGGCGGTGGTGTGCATGAATCTTCAGGCCGCACAGAACCTCATCCAGGACAACGGAGTCTTCTATTCCCGAAGCGAAGACGCTACCGGCGAGGGACGCATGCAGGTGAACGACAGCAACTGGGTCGTTGTGAGCCAGTCTCCAGAACCGGGTGTCGCGATCACCGAAGGTGACGCGGTGTTGTCCGTCGTGAAGATCGGTGAGACGAGCGCGTGCTGATCGGGACGGTGCCGACTCGGCCTGCATAGCTGGTCTCCGGCCTCACTAAGCGATAACCGGTAGCTCTCTTGCCTTGGCGACGGCCGCGCTGCGGGTAGCTCGCAGGGTTGGCCGGAAGGGGCTGCTCGCGCCATCGATGTTCAGCGGTAGATCGACGGTCTCGATCAGCTGGTCCTCCAGGAGCCAAGGCTCGGGGTGGATGATCCACGAAACAAATGCGTTGTGGGCCATCCACTCCGACAGCCGAGCTTCGCCGTCACCGAACTTCATTCGTTCTCTGGGGCCGAATCGTCTGAGGTGTAAACCCAACTCTTCGGACATCAAGCATCCCAGTGACTTTCGCAGTGTGGAGACCGAGGCGTCCCCTGCGTAGTGCAGTTTGATCCGCCGACGGATATTCTGTTTGTTGGCTACCCCGGCCGAAGACGGTTTGCTCGGACTGATCCCGGCATAAAGCAGCACGAGTCCGTCGTCACGGTGGATGCAGTTCGAGACGTCGATGTCTGCGGGCAAGGTCTTGAACCACCAGCCGTAGACGCCCGGCTGAGGTGGAACGGGATACGGTTTCACGAGTACTTCCTCGCGGCGATAGGTGCGGGCCGCGAGGTAGTGCTCGAGATAGTCCTGCTGGTTCATGCGTTCTCACCGTATCGGCCAGGACCGATGAATGATGCGGTTCGAGGAACCTCATAAAGGTGCCGGGCCGTGCATCGCGTCGCCATGAGCCCTCAATTGTGCAGGCAACCACGCGTCGCCGGAATCGATACTTTTGCAAACGATCGTCGTTGCGACCGGCCGGCGATGCGCGGTGTCACCGTGCTCGAATAACCTCAGCGCAAGTGATCGATGCGAGAAAGGCACACGATGGTCGACAGCGACGAAAACATAGTTCCGGTTTGGACCCTGGCCACCCAGGACGTCACGGTGCCTACGCTCGTGGCCGACCTATCTATGACCCCCGAGCGCCTCAACGAGTTGCGAACTGTCCTCGCGGCGATGGCCGATTCACCAGTCGCCACCTTGGAGGCACATCCGCTCCCTCCGAAGGTTGACCGAAGCCTGGGCATCCACTTGGACAGCGCGAGCCCGTTGGCCACGCACCTCACGCAGCTGATTGGTCAGACGTCGAAGGCCAGCTCCGCAACCGCCGACATCGGCGGCGAAGTCCTCTACAAGATGGTCGTTCCCGCGAAGTTCGCAGCCAAGGTTGGTGCCGGGGTAGTCAATCCCATGGCCTCAAAAACAGTTGCCGGTGGTGTACACAGCGCCTTGATGGGTTCGACCGGCATTGCAGGGCAGGCGGCCTTCGTTCCCGTCGCTGGCCAAGCTGCGGCCGCCGGCGCCGCAGGTGGGTCAGCGGCCACCGCGGGGGTTACCGTTGCGAGTGCCGGTGCGCTGACTGTGGCGGCTCCGCTGGTATTCATGGCCGTTGCTGTCGGTGTCAGTGCGCACGCCGACCACAGGCGTCAACAGGCACTCGAGAAGATCACCGTCCTGCTCGAGAAACTTCACGACGATGCGCTTCAACGTGAGCGGAGCGTCCTCAACGGTTGCCGCGACGCCATCGACAAGGCGACCGGCATCTTGCTCGACCAGGGACGGGTTGGAGTTTCTATTGGACTGGATTCGGCCGTGCACGCCATCAGCATCGGGCTGGCCGATGCAGAAGCGCGCTTGAAGAACTGGGAGAAGGGTCTAGCCGGACTGCAGAACGGACGGGCAGAGCTGAATCCGTTGCGCAAAGCGTTCAGTGGAATCGATGAGGAGGGAGGTGAGTTCCGCGCTCACCTCGAGCTCGCCGAGCTCGCCATTGCACTCAAGAGGCGAGTGATCGTTCTTCAGGCCGTTGAGCACGCGCAGGCGGACCCCGGCAATCCTTTCAACAACTTCGTCCGATCACTCGCGAGCGACCAAAAACGGGTCAATGAACTGGAATCGAGGATTGCGGCAGTGCTGACGGGTCTGTCCCAGCTCAAACTAGATCGCTCCCACGGCGTGCGCGACTTCATGTTCACCGCGGGCGACGTCGACGCGCTGCTCCGCGCCAGCTTTCTGCTGCGCGACTTGGAACCGGCCGTTACCGCAGCCAGCCTTCAGCCGGACGTCGCGATCGAGATCGTCCGCGAACTGGACGGATCGGTTGTCGTCTTCCCTGCGCTTGCAGCATGAAAGTCGTTCACACCGAACCAACCCCAATGCATAGGAGCGAGGATGGCCAACGGTCGCAATGCCGATCCCGCGGTCGTCGCTGACAAGATGTCGCGTATTCGTGACGCACACGTCGCACCGCTGAACCGTCTTGCCGACAACATTGCCGACTCGCAGGGGCTTCCACGAGGTCACGTCCCCTACGTCGACCCCGACCAGGGCGGAGTGAAAGCGCGGTTACTGGTTCTCCTCGACAATCCATCGACGAAAGCAGAGGCCGGAACCGGCTCCGGTCTACTGAGCCTCGATAACAACGATCGAACCGCCCGCAACTGCCGCGAGGCATACGCGCGGCACAACGTGTCGTGGTCTGACGTAGTTCACTGGAACGTGGTCCCCTTCCCTGTCGCTGGAGCTAAGAATGGCGGGTCGACGCCTGCGGAGCGCTCTCAAGCCGCGCAGTGGACTGAGCAGTTTGTGGATCTGTGTCCTCGCGTCGAGTTCGTCTTGCTGCTTGGGGTCGCTGCACGGGACGGATGGGACCGCGCCACGATCGATCGCGACATTCTCGTTCTTCCCGGGAAGATCCCCCACTGCTCAGATCGTGGGCTCAATTCCGCTGGCGGACGGGAAAGATTCGAATCGGCTGTCGCGCAGGCATCAACGCTGCTCAACGACTAGCGCTACTGCGTAACGAGGCGGTGTTGACGACCTTAGAATCTAGCGAACGCCTACGCCGAGGTCCTTGAGCGCGTTCACGAGCGGCTTCATCGTCGAATCCCTAACGTTCCCAGCAGCGATCAACAACTCCCGCGCTGCAGCGGCGACCGCTTGAGCATCTTGTCCGAGCAGGCCGTCGAACCGCTCGTCGAGAAGCCATGAAGCGTCCGTGGACGCATGCGCGGCCACCGCGTCCAAGAAAATCTCCATCTGCCGGACACGGTCGGCGGTGTCCGATCCCTGGCAACTGATCCAGTCCAACTGACTACTCCAAAGCAGCTTGCGGGTCGGGTCGTCGGAGACATCCAAGAATGTTCCGAACTCGCCCGCCAAATTGTTGGCCTTGCGGAACTCATCAACCTCCAAAGTCAGGCGGGACACATTGTCGTCGGTCAGCGATGCGCCAACGACGAGCAGGTGCTTTGTCAGAAGCATCGATTGCAAGAGCGAACCGGCCGGCTTGGCGGTCGCGTCGAAGGTCACGAACCGTCGGCGAGTAAGCACAATCGACTCGGGCCGTTTGACGTCTCCATGCATCTTCAGAATCCACGATCGTTCCGGCGCAGCCTTTTCCCGTGGTAGAATGCTGATCGGCCCGTTCCCTGCCGCTTGCACCGCCTTTTCGTAGAGCTGGTCGTAGTTGGTCGTGACGACCTCCGTGCATCCCAGCCCGGCCAGCAGCGCGTGCGCCAACGACGGCGTTGTGACTTTCGAAACGATGTCTGCGACCTTCACTCCAAGGTCAGGCATCAGCTTCTCCAGCAATTGCGCCTGATCGAGCGCGGGGAAGTTCGCCAAGTCCGGAACCTCGACCGTCGAACGCTCTGCGAGCTCATTGAGCAACTCACCCCACCCGGGTAGACCCGCCCCGATGCTCACACCGGCGCCCAGGAACAACGCGAGGTGGCCCTGCTGCGCCAGCCTGCCTAGCTTGACCGCGTCCTGCACCTCGGCATCATTCAAAGGCCAGCGGTACTGCTCTCGTCGGTGGTGTTGGGCTGCACTGAACATCGCGCGATCAGGTGTCACCAGCACGACGTCGATGCTGAGCTCGGCCGCATTCACGGTCAGCGTCTCGATGAGTTGCGCCAGGACGTCGCCTTTGCTGGAATCCATTCCCCCACCGCTGGTCGCAAGCACCGGAACAGTGACGCGGAGCCGTTTGCGTCCCTTGCCAATCACCGGGTCGGACTCCGCGATTGCGGACAACGCCGCCGCCACACGGGTGGTCAACAGGCCCTGCTCACCAGACGCGATGTCGCCGACATCGATGAACCAGACCTTGCCGTTGTTGGCACTCGGTTCGAACCCACGGCCCGGCCACTCTTTGGGCCGTGCCGGCTCCGCCGACTCACCGACGATCCCTTCCCACGCAGAGGTCACATGGAAGGCAGTGTCGGTCGGAATGATCGCCACATCGTGAGCGATAGCTTCGAGGCGTCCTAGAACGACGAACAGATGGCCAGTACTCGCAGTCACTGGACGAAACTACCGTGCTCACCGAACGTTGTCTCAGAACACCCTTCGAACTCACGGATCCGCCACCGGCTGAGATGACGTCGCCCTAGTCACCACACCCAGCTGGTGACGCGTGGTGGCGGGCATCACTCGGTGCGATCCTCAATTGTGTCTTCAATTTGTTCGATCTGACTGTCGTGTACGAGGCGCTTCTCCTGAAGCCTGCGGAGCTCGCTCGATTCGAAATCAGTTCTGAAGCGGAGCTTCTCCAGCTTCGCAATCTCTTTTTCGACTGAGGCCAATCGACGCAGTTCTCTGTCTAACTCTTCTCGCATTCCGTCGAGAGACAATTCGTCTAACTCCAGTTCAGCCTTTCTAGGCCGGGCCGGACGTGACTCGTTCTTCTCCTCAGCACGCGCACGAACCCACACCCAGCGCACACCGATCAGACCTGCAACCCCGCACCATGCAGCAACGGCGGAACCTGCACCATACTGTCCAAACATTGCCCACAACAACGCTTTACCAAGGAAGAACACCAACCCGATGACGTACAACCACGCGAATACTGTGACACACCCAACCGGCTCTTGCCGCTGACTCAAAGGCACCACCTTTCGTTCGGTGGTTAGAAATTAGCATTCAACTATGACAGCTGAGGTCGCACGGGTTGTCGTAGATAGTTCATCCTTTGGGTGTGAATCTCCCACGCATTGTGAGCAATCCGCAGAGCACTGACGGCGCCACAGTCCGAAGTCGCGACAACATGCAATGAGCTCCACTGATTCACACCTTCGCACCCGGCTGCGAAGATCCCGCTGGTGTTGCCAGCTCCACCACACGCTCACACAGCACGCGTACCTCTCCCACCGTGGGCGCTAACTCATACGCGTGATGGTGACAACACGCGCTGAGCTGATTCCACGCAAACTCGACCTTCGCTGTCCGCTCTGCCCCGTCGAGCGACCGCAGTATGGCAAGCCGCGTCCTCATCGAAGCGCCCGCACACTCGGCACCAACAACTTTCAGCCGCTCATCGACGAGTGCCTCCACCGCCTGACGGGCGACAAAGGCGGCTAGTCGCGCTGAGTTGCCGGAACCTGGCCCGGTAGCGCCGTTCAGGATCCGTTCCGACTCTCGCAACAACTGCGCAACCGAAGACCCCGTCACAGCTCCGCCAGAATGTCGTTGACTGTCTTGTGCAGGTCCCCGACGTCGTCTTTCGACAGACTCGCGATGTCACCGTGGGAGCCCTTGTTACTGATCGAGAGGGCCGGGAACCGGTGTTGGCGATACGACCGCCATGCCGCGATGTCAGCCTTCGCGTCTCCGTGGACAGCTAGTGCCACGCGCTGATTCGTCTTCTTGTGGAGTTCCCACTCCACCTCGGACTCGTCGTGCGGTTGGCCCGCTGCTGCACGCTTCGCGTAGAAAACCTGCTGCGCAGCTGATTCCAGTGCCAATCGAAACAGTCCGGGAGCGGCGCGCCGCTTGATGTCGTCGCCCACGCTGTCATCCGCGACCAACGCGAAGGCGTCGTTGGCGTATCGCTTGGCCGGGTTCTCTGCAGTCTTGACTGTGATCGATGACCCGGTCTCGCGGGTCACCTCCAGGAGTTGGGCGGGGACGCCGAGCTGGCGGATCGACGCTGCTAGGCGATCGTCGTGCGAAAAGACGATGACCTGCCGGTTCTCGGCGAGTGTGCGCAGCACACTGATGAATCCATCGATCTTCGCTGGGTCCATGGCCTGGATGGGATCGTCCAGGACGATGAAGCGGAACGGGCTCGCTTGCGCGGTCGCCCGCGGGATGAACAACGCGAGGGCCAGGGCATGCAGTTCTCCCTGGCTCATGACTGTCAGCGCCGCTGCGGGCTGACCGTCTACGCTGCCCTGGAGCACGGCCTTCCGATGGGTTCGCGCCCCCTGCAGGGTGATCGAGCTGATATCGACGTTGCTCTCTTGGCGGAGCTGTGACCAGATCTCGCGCGCTCGATCGGCGATGGGCTGCATGCGTTGATTGCGAAGCACATTGGCGTTAGCGGTCACCCACTTCTTGGCGGCGTCCAGTCGTGCGACGACGTCGTCGCTGCTCCGGGCGGTGTGCTCGAGGCTGAGCCAGCCGTTGATCTTCACTGCTATGGGCGCCCACGCATCCTCTAACGATGCAGCAGCGGCGGTCGCCTCCGCCTGTAGCTCAGCCAAAGCTTCGGCAACCATCGGCATTACCTGGTCGGCGTGGTCAGCAAGAGCGACATCGCTAGGCCGAGCACGGGCATCGGCGACCGCTGCCGAGTAAGCCTCGAGGGACGGCAGCTGGACCCCGTCGATCGGCGCGACAGCGACCAACCCAGAAAACAGCGCTTCGGCGGCGGCGCGCGCCTGCTTCAGCTCAGTCTGCGCGGTGCGGTAGTCACTCAGCCGCTGGTCTTCGATGGCCAGGAAATCTCGTGTGTGTTGCTTCCACCCGTCGTCGAGCACGCCCATGCCGCACACCGGGCACTGCTCGTCGTCGACCGTGTCGCGATATTTCAACGCCTGCCGAAGCAACGTCGACCTATGCTCAGCCGCGTCGAGGGCTTGATCGGCAAGCGCCAGAGCCTTCGATTCCTTCTGTCGCAGGAGCGATGTCGCCGACACAACATCGTCGAGATCTGGCACTGAGATCTCCGCGATTGCACGTAGCTTCGCCACTAGGATCGTCTGCGGGGAATCGGCGCCACTCACCAGAGCGGTCACCGCGTCGAGATCTGGCGGCCGCTTCTTCAACAGCTTTGCGGCGTCCACAGCACGTGCGTCGCCGGCACCCTGCAGAGTGACTTTGAGGTCGCGCAGAGCATTGGTCGCAACCGCTCGGGGCTGTTTGCGTTCGCTCAACAGGTCCGCGAGGCGCTTCTCGGCGTCTTGGATCTCCTCGAGCCCCAGCAGTGTTGCGAGCGCGTCGTAGAGCTTGGACGGCTCCTGGTCGAGCAAGCCCCCGATCTCGTCGTAAGTCAGCAGCGGTCGGTAGATGTCCAGTGCATTCGACCAGCCCAGACTGTCCGTGCCCGGTTGCCGTTTTGCGCCCGCAACCTGAGTCCAGGTATCGCTGCCCACCAGGTCAGCACCGTCGGCCCAGTCAACGCCGGCAGTGGTGACCTTCGCGCCCGGTACGGCAAACTCGACTCGTACCTCACACGGGTTGCCCTGATGCAGGTTTCGCCAGCTGTCGGCCCACATCTTTGCTCGCTTGTTACGCCACCGATAGCTTTGGCCAGTGAGAGCGAACTCCAGACCCTCCGCAAAGCTCGACTTACCCGAACCGTTCCGGCCGCTGATCACTGTGATACCCGGGTAGGGCGACACCTCGAGAGTTGCCCGCGGGCCGATCCCTCGAAAGCCGGCGACCGTGATCGACTTCAGATACGCCCCCAGCGGCTCGACGACCTCAGCATCGTCAGCCGACGGGCGTTCCACCGGAGCGGCAGTGCCGTCGATCTGCTCTCGCAATGCTTCGCCGCTCTCGAGGGCCGCGATCACCGCATACTTCGCGTGCTCGTCGAGTCCGGAATCCGCATCGAGCAGGTCCCAGACCACCTCGGTCAGAGACTGCTCAACCGTTGGGCCGCTCTCCGTCATCGCCGCTCCTTAGCGTTATCCGAACTGCCACTCTCGCAGATCGATCCGACAGAATCAGTCGTTACGGTTTCGCGGGTGGAACGTCACACCGCGTCGGCACCCCGTGATCTACTCCAAGGGTGAACGAACCACTCCCCCGCGGTATTTACGAATCGCTCCATACGCGACGAGTCGACGCGGATGTGCAGGATCAACGGCTGGTTCCCGACTTTGCCGACATCGCCGACGGTGATGCCCCGACCGTGCTGAGCCGGCATCTTGCCGACGCGCTTGTTCGACATCTCAGCGCACTCAAGCCGGCGGAACAGCTTGTACGAGCCAACGAGCTTCTGGGTCACCTCGGCGAAGTCGACGACGAGGTGCTTCGACCCGAACTGCTGGTGGCACTCCGCGGCGTCCACGAACCGAAGCTGTTGCGGCCAGCAACTCCACTCTCGGAAGTCGCCCTGCTCACCAACACCAAGGGTGAGCCGAACATGGCCGGCGAGATCGCGCATGAACTCGCCAGTGCCGACCAGGTTGATCTTCTGTGCGCCTTCATCCGGTTCGCGGGGATCTCAGTGCTCGGCCAGCAGCTCGCTGCACTGCACGAACGCGGCATCCGTCCGCGCGTCCTGACGACGACGTACCGCGGCGCTACCGAGCGCCGTGCCCTCGACACCCTGGTCACCAAGTACGGCGCACACGTCAAGATTCGTTACGAGACTGCCTCCACCCGTTTGCACGCCAAAGCGTGGTTGTTCCGTCGCCGTAGCGGCTTTGATACCGGATACGTCGGTAGCTCGAACCTCTCGAGGTCCGCGATGGTCGACGGGCTGGAGTGGAACGTACGGATATCAGGTGTCAGCACTCCCTCCCTGGTGAGGAAGTTCGGAGCCACCTTCGATACCTACTGGAACGATCCAGCGTTCAAGGACTACGACCCATCAACCGATGCCGGCCTCCTCGACCGCGCGCTCGCCGAGGCCGGCGGCAGCACCCAGGGACGGCAGACTCTCACCGTCTCCGGTCTCGACGTGAGGCCGTACCCGCATCAGGAGCGCATTCTCGAAGCTCTCGACGTCGAACGACAGGTGCACGACCGTCACCGCAACCTCGTCGTCGCGGCCACGGGCACCGGAAAGACCGTCGTCGCTGCACTGGACTACCGAGGTTTGTGCGATCGAGCGGGTCGACGGCTTCCGCTGCTCTTCGTGGCGCATCGCAAAGAAATTCTCGAGCAGTCGCTCCGGATGTATCGAGAAGTCCTCGCTGACGCCAACTTCGGCGAACTCTTCGTGGGTGGCGCCCGACCTACTGAGTGGAAGCACGTCTTCGCGAGCATCCAATCTCTGAATGCGGCAGCACTCGACAGCATCGATCCAGCCCAGTTCGATGTGGTCGTCGTCGACGAGTTCCATCACGCCGAAGCAGCGACCTACAAACGGCTGTTGAACCATGTCCGGCCAGCGGAGCTTCTCGGTCTGACCGCAACCCCAGAACGCACCGATGGCCGCGACGTTTTTGCTTGGTTCGACGGCCGCATCGCTTACGAGCTGCGGCTGTGGGATGCGCTCGAGCAGGATCTGCTGTGTCCGTTCCATTACTACGGCGTCGCCGATAACACCGACCTGCGATCGATCACCTGGTCGCGCGGCGACTACCGCATCACCGATTTGTCGAACCTGTACACCGGCAACGACGCCCGCACCCGGCTGGTCCTGCAAGCTCTGCGTGACAAAGTCAGCGATCCCACCAGGATGCGTGCGCTCGGCTTCTGCGTGTCGATTGCGCACGCGGAGTACATGGCTCAGCGGTTCACCCAGCACGGGGTGACGTCAGTGGCCGTGTCGGCCGACACCAGTCCCGTCGAACGCGCCGCAGCGTTCGCCAACCTGCGGGCCGGCGAGGTGCAATGTCTGTTCGGCGTGGACGTGTTCAACGAGGGTCTCGACATCCCAGACGTCGACACCATCCTGCTACTGCGGCCCACGCAGAGTGCGACGATCTTCCTTCAGCAGCTGGGTCGCGGACTTCGGCGCACGAAGACCAAAGCAGTGCTGACCGTCCTCGACTTTATCGGACAACAACGTCGAGAGTTCCGGTTCGAAAACAAGTTTCGCGCACTCACTGGATCCAGCCGTGGACGACTCCTGAACGAGATCAGCGAAGACTTCCCGTTTCTCCCCGGCGGTAGCCGCTTGGTCCTCGACAAGGTTGCCCAGGACATCATCACCGAGAGCATCAAGCAAACGATCCGCCTCAACCGGCGGGCTGACCTCGTTGCCAGCATCGCCTCGCACAAGCCGCGCACGCTGCAGGAGTACCTCACCGAATCCGGCCACGACCTCGTCGACGTCTACGGGGGCACCGCCGGCAAATCCTGGACTGCACTGGCTCGCGACGCCCACATCGCGACGCCTGAACCGGGCCCCGGCGAGGAAGCTCTGCTCCGACGGATTCGGATCATGACGCACGTGGACGATCTCGAGCGAGCAGGCGTGTACCGAAAGATCGCCCAACAGGGCGGCCCTCGCTACGACGAGCTGTCACCCCGTGAACAGGCATACGCCCGCATGCTGTTCTTCCTAGTGTGGCCAGACCGCGGCGACCACGCTGATTACGACGCCGGTCTCCGGCATCTGCAGGCCAACCCCGCCATCTGCGAGGAGATAGGTCAGATCCTCGACGTCACTACTGACCAGATCCGGCATGTTCCAAAACCAATGGATGCCGACGATCTCCCACTATTCACCCACGTGCACTATCGACGCGAAGAGGTCCTGGCTGCCATCGGGTGGGCGTCGTTGACGCGCAAGGCGTACGGACAGGCAACGGGTGTCGTCTGGACGGATGACGGTGCCACTGGCGCGTTGTTCGTCAACCTTCACAAGGACGAAGGTCAGTTCAGTCCCACCACGATGTACCGCGACTTCCCGATATCGCGCGAGACGTTTCACTGGGAGTCTCCGAACAACACCACAGTTGATTCCAAGCTTGGCCGACGGCTCCTCGGGACGAGCTGCGAGGATCGCAAGGTCTTGCTGTTCGTTCGCGACCGGCCCAACGGTGACATCGGTGCTGAGCCGTTCATCTTCCTGGGCAAGGTGGATCTCGTCAGCCACCAAGGTGAGCGGCCGATCTCGATCACCTGGAATCTGCAACGGCCGATGCCGGCGGATGTGTTTGCGAGTGGGTCGGTCATCGCGAGTTAACTTCCTGCTACTGAAACGCGCACCAGGCCTCCAGTCTGCGACTGACGGCGTCGTGTGCCAGCCAACGCGCCAATGCGATCCAATGGGGTCGGTAGGGTCGTCTAGAGGACTCTCGCTTGCAATCAACGGTTCTACCGATGGGGAATGAATGAGTGACAACGGATCGATGTTCACTGCTGGTTCGGTGAAATTGACGAAGTTGCTGGAAGACGCCGCCGAAGGACAACTTCAACTTCCTGACTTCCAGCGAAGCTGGGTCTGGGACGAGGAGCGCATACGCAGCTTGTTAGCGTCGATTTCTCGGGGATTCCCGGTAGGAGCTGTGATGACGCTCGGTACCGGAGGGTCGGTCTCATTTAAGCCAAGAGTACTTGAGGGGGCTCCACCGACGGTCGATCCTCCGTCGTCCCTGCTTCTAGACGGCCAGCAGCGACTTACGTCCCTGTACCAGGTCCTCGTGAGAGGGAAAGCTATCCGAACCGTAACCCCACGTAAGCAGCGCGTCACCCGATGGTTCTACATCGACATCCCCACGGCGCTCGACCCCAAACGCGATCGGGACGAGGCAATCGTAATTGTTCCCGAATCCAAGAAGATAACGTCCAATTTTGGCAAGACAACTGAACTTGATCTGTCCTCCCAGGACTACGAGATCGAGAACATGATGTTTCCCGCCAGCGAACTCTTGTCATGGAACACTTGGCAGACCGCATTCATTCAGAAACACACCGGAAAAGAAGATTTCGCCGAGCGTTTTGCTGAATTGACGCGATTCCACGACCAAGTCGTACAGAGTTTTATTGGCTATCTCGTCCCCGTCATCGCCCTCGACAAAGCCACTTCGAAGGAAGCCGTCTGCACAGTATTCGAAAAAGTTAATACTGGCGGAAAGGCTCTAGATGCTTTCGAGTTGATCACCGCCATGTACGCCGCCGAGGGTTACGAACTGCGCAAAGATTGGATTGGCGCCGATAAACAACCCGGCCGCCAAAACAGACTTGAGAACATCTTCAAAATGCCATCCAGCCCGCGCGGTGTTTTAGCAGGCGTCAGCAACACCGACTTCTTCCAGGCTGTTTCCCTCTTCCATACTCAAGATCTTAGAAAGAGCGCGGAGTCCCAGGGCGCCAGCGGCAAGGATCTCCCGCAGGTCTCGGTGACACGTAGCACGCTTCTCAACTTGCCTCTCGCGGCTTACCTAAAATACGAAAAGCTCGTAGAGGACGGGTTCACGCGAGCGGCGAAATTCCTAGTAAATCACCGAATCTACCGCGTGGCGGATTTGCCATACCAGAGTCAAGTCGTCCCGCTGGCGGCGATCCTGGCAGACCTCCAGGACGACTTTGAGAACCCTTCCATCGCGAAAAAGGTCTCCGAATGGTACTGGTGCGGGGTTTTCGGTGAATTGTATGGCTCGACCACCGAAAGCCGCATTGCGCGAGACTTTCTGCAGGTACTCGCGTGGGCACGCGGCGGTCCCGAGCCCACCACAGTCCACGACGCCACCGTGCGCGCCGATCGACTACTCAGCATGCGTACCCGCCAGTCGGCGGCGTATAAGGGCGTCAACGCACTGCTTATGGACATCGGTGCACAGGACTTCCGGAAGGGCCAAGACTTCAGCAACACAATTTTCTTCGAAGAAAACGTCGACATACACCACATCTTCCCGAAAGCGTGGTGCAAGAAGCAGGCTATAGCCCCCGCGAGGTACGACTCGATCCTTAATAAATCGCC
Organism: Williamsia sp. 1138; assembly: GCF_002095435.2. Taxonomy (GTDB): domain Bacteria; phylum Actinomycetota; class Actinomycetes; order Mycobacteriales; family Mycobacteriaceae; genus Williamsia. The sequence continues at coordinate 42,838 of NZ_MJEJ02000052.1, read as the reverse complement.
GCTCAGCGCTCGGACCAATCGAAAGATCGGGGGCGATGCGCCGAGCGCTTACCTTAGTCGTTTACTCGCCGAGGTCACCCCCCAGGGCGAGCAGCAAAGGGAACGACTTCGAGAGCGCTTATCCAGCCACGCTTTAGATCCTGACCTACTTTGGGCCGACGACTTTGACGGATTTATGGAAGACCGCCAGAGGCGGCTTGCAAAGCTGATTGAGAAAGCAACGGGCAAATCCGTCATCTACCCAGATACGGATTTGCCGTCCGAGGATTTTGTCGTTGACGACGACGACGCATGACGCAGAAATCCATGTTCAGCAGCTGTCATCGCGCTCGCCGTTTGTGTACATGAAGGTGCGAAGTTAATCCAGCGCGGGCGGACTGATATTCACCCGCCCCCGTTGCACGGATTCCCCGCCACCGAAGAAGTTCCGGCCGATAGCCGATAGCGGGATTTCGGATGACTTGCTCGGCCGGATAGCCAGGGTTGCTCGTTCACAGGCGGGTCACCCTCGGCGTCGATCGAGAACAGTAGCCCCACCCGGCCTGCAGAAGATCAATTGAAGACGACAGACCGTCTGTCCTGTAGCACCTTCGAGCAGCGACGCGTAGATCGCTAGCTGGATCCAGTACTCCTCGACGGTTTCGGAACTGACCCCAATATCCGTCTTGTAATCCGCGATGACGAGATCACCTGCATCGTCGCGGTAGACGAGATCGGCGATACCGTCGACGACGGTCTCGCCATCGGGGCCGACTCCCACGAGCGGCATCTCCCTCCAGTGTTCAGTGGCCGCGGCTCGACGTACCGGATCAGACTCCAGCGCAGACTGGGCCAGCAGCACGAATCGGTCTGGATCCTGAAGGTTCGAGATGTCGGCCGCTACGCGCGCTTGCGCCTCGAACGCATCATCCAACGCAGCAGTGAGATCGACGATCTCCATCAGCGCATGCAGCGCAACCCCGAGATCTTTCCCGTGGTCAATGGCGCCAACGGACGGAGGGACAATCTCAGCAGAAGTGCGAACCGTGAAAGCGTGATTTCGGTAACCGGCCAGGACCGCACGGGTCATATCCGTGTCCGCGTGTGCGATGGTCGTCGGCGACATCGACGCTACGATAGACGATGTGGCAGCCACCCGTGCGGTTGTGGCCTGCCACTCCTCCCACGTCTCAACTTGCGACCCAATCGAATTCCCCTCGTCCTCGAGCCGCACCACATCGAGCAGCTCCGGCGGGTCGTTCGGGACCTCTGCGAGCGCCGCAGCAAGAACCTTGCCCCAGCACGAACCCTTCTCCGGCATATAGCCGGACACGGCAAGGAAACTCTCCGCGCGCGTGCACGCCACGTACAGGAGTCGGACGCGCTCAGCAGCGGTGTAGGTCTTCTCCACCACCTCAGCATCCGCGTACCCACGGGTGCGGGTGCCAGCAGCCACCGACGCGTGTAACTCGCCCGAATCATCCCAGATCGCCGGATCACTCCCCGATCGAAAGCCACCGCTCATTCCGGCCACAATCACCATCGGGAATTGCAATCCTTTAGCCGCGTGCATCGTCATGATCCGCACCGCGTTCACGCCAATCTCAGGAAGAACCGCTTCGGCAACGCGTGCGTTCTCCTCGCTCTGGGTTGCTGCCCAGTCAAGGTAGTCACGCAGATCGCCACGGTCGTCGTCATACCAGGCGTGCGCCTGGTCGATGACAAATCTCAGCCGACGCCACACGTCGCGGTGGCGGGGCGAATCCATCGACACCTCGAACACGCGCCGGCCAGTTGCCAAGCGGCTCAACAAGGCTCCAGGATTCAGATCACCGAGCTCGAACCACGCCGACTTCAGGTAGGCCAGTGCCGTCGCAACCGGCGACTCCTCCAGACCAGCCGGCGGAAGACCAAACCAATTCCATCGGCCCTCGCTGCTCTTCCATCGCAACAGGTCGTCATCACCACACCCGAACAGCGGCGTGCGCAACGCTGCGACCAGCGCCGCCTCATCCGCAGTGTTGGCCAGCGCTCGACACGTCAGCAGCAGATCGTGGACCTCCTGCGTCGAGTACACCAGCGACGATGCCTCAGAACGGAACTCGATGCCGGCGGCGTCAAGGGACTTCTCTAGGAACGGAAGGATTCCACGCGACGGGATGAGGATGCAGATGTCGCGCAACGAGATCGGCTCGTGGTTGTATTTCTCGAAACCCCCGGTCTCTTTCTGCCAGCCAAGGGTGGTGGCGGTGTAGATCACCTTCGCGACGTCGCGCGCTTCCCGCGCTCGTAGCACTTCCGCCTTCGACAGCGACAGCTCGTCGTACACCGGTGTCGCTGGGTCGATGAACACGAACGGCGCTGGCCCCCACCCAGTCGTCGATGTCCACGCCGGGCGTCCGGGTGCGGGATCGAGTGGTGTGTATTCGGGCTGGACGTGGTGTTCGGGAACGATGACTCGCCCGAATACATCGTTGACCCACTCGAGAACGGGAATGGTCGAACGGAAGTTGGTCGTCAACGTCGCGATGCCATCGGCGCCGGCGAGGTCTCGTGCCGCCATGTAGGCGGCGATGTCGGCTCGTCGGAAGCGGTAGATCGACTGCTTGGGGTCGCCGACAGTGAACAACCGGCCGCCCAGGTCATCGCCTTCGACGATTAGCCGGGCCAGTTCGAGTTGCAGCGGGTCGATGTCCTGGAACTCATCGAGCATGACGCGTTGATAAGAATCGTGGACGGCCGCTTGCACCTCCGGGACTCGAAGGACGTCGCGCGCGTAGACCAGGAGGTCGTGGAACTCGAGTCGTCCCTCGCGACGACGCTGGGCTGCTTCATCGACGATCACGGCCGAAAGGTGATGGATCAGGATCTGGATCGCACTTGACACGTACCGGGTGCGAACCTCGGCGGCAGCTGCTTTCAGTTCCTTGATGGATTCCTTCACTGCTTTGGCGCCACCCACCCAGTTCGCGGCTTTGCCGCCGTTGCCCGGCCCGGGGCACAGCAGCGCGACCGGGAGCCACGATGCGCTATTTCTTGTTTCGGCCATGTCGTTGCGCCACGCAGCGACCTTGCCGAGATGGGCAAAGAGCGCGTCGGTGTGGTCGGTACAGTCCGCCGCACGGTCACCGATGACGTCGGCCTGCCGAAGCAATTCGTCGATATCGGGGACCGCTAGGACAGGGACGCGGTCAGCAACGCGCAGACGATCCCAGTGCCGATCCAGCGCGTCAGCAAACGTGCGCGCCGTGATGAGAGAGGCTCCCGACGCTACGATCACCTTCATCGCATCGGAGAGCTCGGGCGGGGTGGAAGTCGAATCTCCGAACAGGTGCGCCTGGATCCGACGCCACCGACGCTCGAACGACAGTTGCGACCCCATCGCATCGACCACCTGCAGTCGCGGTGGCACGCCCGCCTCCAACGGGTGCTCGCTCACGATGCGCGCGGCAAATGCGTGCAGGGTGCCGATGGCGGCCGTATCCACCTGCAGAAGCGCCCGGTCGGCAAGCGGACCAGTGTGTTTGGCTAATTCGACGCGAACTCGCTCGCGCAGTTCGGCAGCAGCCTTCTCGGTGAACGTGATCGCAGCAACGCGGTCGAGTTCGATGCCATCCGCAAGAACGAGATGACAGATTCGTTGAACGAGTGAGTGCGTCTTGCCACTGCCAGCGCCGGCTTCGACAAACAGTGTTGTTGCGGTGTCGTTTTCGATCCTGGTGCGTTCCGCGGTATCGACCAGGTTCTTCGATGTGGAGGTCATCAGCGCTCGTACTTCTGCAGGTAGGCATCAAGTTCGGGAACGTTCTCGAGGTTCGCCCAGGCCCGCTCCAGTCCTCGGGTGCCGACGAGTTCCAGCAGGTCATCCGACCAATGCGTATCAGGCGTTCGCGGCGGAAAGTATCCCCCGGTGATCGCAGCGTGGATCAGTGAGATGTCGTCGATAAGCACATCGACCACAGTGTCCGTCAATGGATATCCGACTTGGTCAAAGCCGCCTTTGCTGGTGATGAACCAATATCGCGACGTGACGTCGGTTCCCAGGGTGCGTGCGAAGAGCCCGTAGACGGGGAGCTGGAACTTGAGGCCCCCGTCGGTGGGCGAATCGAGCGTCAGGTCCGCGTAGGACTTGGATTGGCCCGACTTGTAGTCGGTGACGCGGACGCGACCGTCGCAGTTGATGTCGACGCGGTCGATCGATCCTCGGAACTTCACCACTCCCCCGGCGATCGTGATAGTTGCTTCGTCGTCGCCAAACTTCCGCTCTACCAGCGCCGGCGCCCAGCCGTCGGCCTGGTCGGCAGCGTCGTGCTGGAACCAGACCACCAGGTCGTCACGGATTGCAGCACGATCCTTGTCCCAGAGCTGCGGCAGCCACCCGGGCGCGCTCGCATGCGCCGTGAGCAGCTCCCGGTCGGCGACGGTCAGTAGGCGGTCAAGTGACGGCTCCTCTCCGTCGATGACGGTCTGGATGTAGTTCTCCAGGATCGAGTGGATGATCGTCCCCTTGGCGAGTGCGTTGATCTCGGCTGCCGCATCCGGGTCGATGAGGACGCGGACCCGCAGGATGTGTTCGAAAAAGAACTTATAAGGGCTCGCAACCCAGCTCTCAAGAGGAGTCGGTGATACGGCATCATCGAAGTAGCGCAGCAGATTTCGCACGGACGACACGTTGCCGTTGAAACGGCTGAACCGTCCGTTGAGACGATCGCTGCGCAGTTCCATACCGTTGGTGATCACCGGGTCCGGCAACACATCTTGACGACGTCGGGCAGGTACGGCGGCGAGTGCACGCTGGCGCCATTCGGTCGCCGATGCTGCGCTGGTTCCGATTCGGCTGTCCACCTTCTGGATTGCGGAGTCGAACGATTCGATGGTGACGATCAGCGGCGTGGTGGCCGTGTCCTTCTGCCAGTCGACGACGCCGACGGGATGGCCTGCGAGGTGTTCCATTGTCGGCAGGAGCCAGCGCGACGGCACCTTTTCAGCACCACCGCGCAGGCTGCCACGGGGGAAGGAAATGATGCGATGCGACTGTCCGGCAGCCAGGGTGAGGTTCCAGAGGCGGTGGTCGTGGTCGATATCGTCGGCGGGGGTGCGCCCGGTGAGCTCGACGGGAAGCAGCGGATCTGCTCGGCGTCGATCAGGGATGATGCCTTCGGCAGCGCCCACGAGGATGGACACCTCGAGATCGCGGCCGGCGCCTTCCGACAGCGGCCCCACGCTGACTGCCGCCGAGCTCTCCCCGACATACCGAGTGGTGGATTGGAAGCGGGCGACGAGGGCATCCGCGATTCGGGTGATTGACGGCGATGGCGCCACGCCATCGAGGTCCGCCAGCGCGCTGACGATCGAGGCCAACGCCTTGTGGTCTGCGGTCGACTGCTCGCCCTTCGGCGGAACAAAGTGGTCTGCGATCAGATCGGCGATCGCGACGGAGGTGTCATACCAGCTGGTGGTTGCGGCGATTGCTAAGAGTGCCGATCGGAGTGACACGACGAAGGCGTGGGTCGCGAGTGCCTGCCTATGATATTTCTTGTCGACAGAAACCGATGCGAGCCGATCCCAGTCGGTGCCGCCGACAAGCGGTACCTCTTCGCGTGTCAGACGTTCGAGCCTCGATTGCGAGATGGGCTCGCTGTTGAGCTCAGGTCGCTTCAGCGCGCGCTCTGCGAGTGCGGCGAGCAGATCCCGACGGGACAGTTCGGCCGGATTCAGGGTGAGAAGCGCGATCAGCGACCGTGCTACTGGGCGATCGGCGAGCCCGTGGCACTCCGGGGCGGCGAACGCGATGTCGCCGGCGGCCAGGTGTTCGTGCAGGAGGCGTAGGTAGGGCTCCCGGGAGCCGTAGAAGATGCCGATTCGGTGCCCAGGGATCCCGTCCGCGATGTGTGCTCTGACCACCCGAGAAACTGCTCGGGCCTCGTCGTCGGCGTCGGAGGCGTGTATGACTAACGACCCGAACGTCACATCGGTGTTGTCGACGGTGGTCCCGCGTTCCTGCATGGCTGCCAGCAAACGTGCGGATGCTGTGTCGGCAGGTGTGGGCAGGTACACGATGATCTCGCCCAGTCGCTCGAGCTGCGCGAGCGCCACCGCGTAAGCCTCGTGGCGCAGGTAGTGGTTCTCGGCGTGAATTACGGTTGCGATCCGATGAATGCGCAGCATCTCCCCGACCAGCTTCGTCGGCGCCTCAACAGCCGGATTGCGGTAGCTCGTCAGCTCAAACGAAGCGCCGGCCAACGCCTGAGCGGTCATCGCTTGATCTGCTACGTCAGCGAAGAGCCCGGGCGCTTCGTCGAGAATCTGCTCGATCGACGCCTCGAGGAGCGGATACGGCAGCAGAACTCTCGGCGCCAGCGCAGGTGCTGCCAGCAGGTCGACCGCATCGTCGAGCGTCAGCACGCGTGTATTCGCCGACCCGCCGTGTCGCGCAAGCGCGCATGTGACGTCCCGACGAGCACCCGAACCGGGGACGATAACAGTCACCAACCGCAGGGGGTCGCCAGCCTTCGAGGCGGAGACCGCTGCGACGAGATCAGTTGCCGATGGACTACTCACAATTGACGATCCTCCCCTACCAGTCCGACAATCATGGCGGTCCGATCGTCGCGAACCCGGGCTGATCTCACGAACCAATGTCACGGTCTAAGTATCTGCGATACAACCGTACTTATAAATTGGGGCAGACGAGTTTGATCCGGCGCGGTCTCAGATGGACTGCCGTTGGCCGCGGCGGTGTATCGGACGAAGTCGCTAAGCTGAGCGGCGCCCCGACGGCGAAGATTTCAGAGACGGAAAGGCATTTTGGATGAAGCTCGTCTACTTACACGGGGTCGGTGATGGCGATGGCGACCACGGATGGCTCAGTGCACTGAATGACAGCCTCGTAGCCCAAGGGCTCACCGCAGTCGACAAAGCCGACGTTATCGCACCCAACTATTCCGACATCTTGTCGTCACCGGATGCAAACGCCGCGGTTCCGAAGCCGACCGCGCAAGGCGAGAAAGCTGACGTCTCGTCTGAGCGTGCAAAGTTCTTGAATCGACAGATCGACGCCGCCAGGGCAGTCGGCGCGGACCCCTCTGTGCAAAGTATCGGGTTTCCACTACTGGACCTAGACCCGTCACATGCAGCACTAGGCGGATTGGCGAAAGCGCTACCCAACAAGCTTTTTGCGAACGAGATCCATCAGATTGAAGCCTATGTGTACCAGAAGGGCATGCGCGGAGCTGTTCTGCAACGTGTGCTGTCTCAGCTCCCTGAGCGGGGGGAGATCGTCATCGTCGGTCACAGCCTGGGGAGCGTAGTAACAGTCGACCTCATCACTCGGCTTCCGAAAGACATCGTCGTTCGACGTGTTGTCACCATCGGCAGTCCAGCCAACACCGCCCTCTTCGCGGCATCACGTAGGGAGCTCATCGGGAACTTCCCCTATAAGTCAACCGACTCATGGCTGAACTTTCTTAGTCCACGAGACCCGGTGACCCGCGCTCGTGGACTCGCCGGCGTGTTTGCAGACGTTCAAGACTTTCGCGTCGACATCGGGGCGGCTGGGCACCGCTCGAAGTCCTACCTCGAAACACAGCCGTCGCTCGGGCTGTCGGAACGGCGTTTCACCAATCGTCCAGGGCACCTCGCCGCACAACGCGAGTCACCACAGCGCTGACCGACGACGTGGCTGCGCTGATCCTCGAGTTGCACTTCCGGTATGCAGTGCGTGACTCGATTAACGACAAGAAGGTTAGCGCACGATACTCGGAGGCCATCCGCATTAAGCGGGCTGATCTAGTAGCCCAAATCTGGGACGCCGACGCAAACGGCATTCCGCTCCCGCGAGAACTCCATAAGCTCGCTGAAGGCGACACGCCCAAGATCCCCGATCACTGGACGGTCGCTGGGCTGATCGAACAGCTCACCATTCTCGCTCTCAGCGACTTGATCGCACCGTTCGAAATTGATATTGACGATGCAGCTTTCAAGGCTCTGCCCATAATCAGCGAAAAGGCGGGGCAATCGACGTCGTTCGGTCCCGAACTCCGATCGATCGTTCGCGTGTTCAATGAGTCGATTACAAAGATGACCAAACCTGGGGCCAACTGGGGACGCATCGCATTTGCAGCTGCCGGAGTCGCGGTAATCGCGATAGCGCCCTACAGCCTCATTGCACTAGCGCCAGCAGGCGCGGCGGGCGCCGCAGCGTTGACGGGCGGGTTGGCGGCGCTTGGGCCAGGTGGAATGGTCGGCGGACTTGCTGCGATCGGCGGTATCGCTAGCACAGGCGCTGCCATCACCACCGCCGCCGCTGTTGGCGGACGAGGTGAAAGAGGCCAATTGAACTCCGGGCAACTGCTGTTGGCGACGGCAGTCGCCTTCGCGCAGAAGAGCTTCGGGCACGAGTTCGACGACGCGATCTGGTTGAAAGCATCTGCGGCCGCCGCAGAGCTGTCGGCCCAAACAAATACGGTGGAAGCGATTAGCGACAGTAAGTCCCGGTCGCTTTCAGCGTTAATTTCGGAGCGTGACCTCGCACAGAACCTCATCACATTCATGGAAGCGAACGACCTCACGCCAGCCGCCACCCCCCAGCTCGCTTTGGAGTAACGTCCTAGGCCTAAAACGTCTCTTAGACGCTACCGTCGCTTACAAAAGCGCCTCTAGAACACTCGGTCAAGACGGCTATTGTGAATACAACCCCTCCGAACGGCTCCAGGCCGAGCAATAAAACGTTCGAGCCGCAAGCCTTGGATTCGCCGCCGGTGTTCACGCCCGTGACCGTGTGACTTGGATCGCAGACGGAAACCAACGGCGTTAGTAGTCGATCGAGGGTCGGAATTCCCGCAGGACAGCGGGGGGGGTTGCGCGGCGTGAAGGTCCGCGGTCAGTGACGTCTCGTTATGAGGGCGCGCTCCCCCGTGAAGACCGCAAATGCCCCCGGGTTCTGTGCCGCTGGCTGAATGGTCCTCTAGGTGAACTTCTGCGCTCAGCAGACGAGGTTGTGTTCGGTCATTGCTCTGCAGCAAGCCGGGATAGGGCGTGTGCAAGGTGCGACGCTATTTGCTTGGTGCGACGTCGCCGGCCAAATGTTTGCAGTACCGCGACGGCGATCTCGTCTTCACTTAGGTCGGGCTGATGGGCCTGGATGAAGCGGGCAGCATTTGCGATTTCGACTGCGCTGATGTGTACGAAAGGCCGGTCTGCCGTGCTGTCATTGGGGCGGAACTCGTGCCACGCTCCGGGGTCGATTTCCCCAGGCCAAACAAACTTGTCAGCATCCACGAGCAGTCCTGCCCGCTGGATCTGGTAGGCCAGTTTCTTCTCCCGTGAGGATCGAACCCGCTGCAGACCGAAGGATTGGGCCGTCATCTGCACGAGGCGATCAAGGTGAATCGGTCCCTCGTATGTCGCGATTTCGACCGCGGCGGCACGGACCTTTTCTTTAGCGACCTTCTTGGGGAGATCGTCGAGCACGTCGATGCCTCCGACCTGCACGACGGTCCATGGTTCGAACCCGAGTCGCTGGCCACCGATGACGCTGGGGGCCTGGACCAGGACGGCGGGATCGGGTGCAATGACCTCCAATTTGGACTCGTCCTGACCGTCGAGCGCATCTGAACTTTCTTCTTCAGAGACATCAGCCACGGCGGGGATTGCGGTTGCTTCCTCAGCGGCTGCCTGTTCGGTGACCCCTTCCTCCAAAGCGAGTGCAACCAGCGCCTCGTGCCGGATGTACTTCGCCGTGTCCTGTCCCTCGTCGTGGAAGTGCTCCAGGAGCCGAACACTGAAATCGTTCGCGCGGAACGCTTCAGCGACAGAGAAGTCGTGCATGTGGGCCAGCTGGTTGCGAACGATCCGGAGCTCGTTCCCGAGTGTGCTGACGGTGCGTTGCTTATCGTCGAACGGGTATCCAAAGTCTCCTAGCCTCTCGGTCAGCATTCGAAGCTGCGCCTGGAGATCGTGGACCCAGTACTTACGACCTGTGGCGTAACCCTTCTTCTCGTCAAGAATCTCCAGAACGACGGTCCACGAATGATTCCCGAGGTCGCCTCCTAGCCGACCTGCGATGATCGGATCGAGTCGTCTCGCTAGGTGGTCGAGGCCTTCTTTGACTGACAGGTTCGGCTTGAAACTCACTTCGGCGCCTTCCTCTCCGCATCGGTAGGCATGGGTAGTTCCGAGGAGAGAAAGACAGGGCCCGAGACAACGGCTTCGAGCAATCTGGCCGCGGTTGGTGTCACCTGGACCGTGTATTCAAGGGTATGCAGCAGGAGGAGTATTTCGTTGCTGAAGGTCCATGTCGTCGGCCTAATGGTGTCGAGGGGACTCGATTTTTTGCCTTTCCTCTCAGCCATTCTGTTGTTGAGCCACGACTGTAGGACCTTGAGACCTGAAACGTCGAACTCCCATACCTCCGGGTTGACCGGACCGAAAGAACCGGATCCGACGTGCAGAACACTTCGATCCAGGTCGTAGCTGAAGGTCGAGGGCATACCGACGACTTTGGTGATTTCTTCGGCTGCACCGGAGACGGCACCAGCTTCACCGAACCTTTCTCCCCAGGTGTGCCACCAGAGAAGGTCTCGTCCGAAAGCAGCTACACGGGCGAAGACTGCGGGATCCTTGGAAATGGGGATGTGCACCGGGCCCGCCTGCTCGCCCAGCTCCACGGAGAAGAGGTCGGCGAACGCTCCGGTCCCTGTCAGCGCGTAAATATAGGCGGCGAAGTCTTCTGTGGTGATCTCCCCGCCGAGCACACCTTCAAGCGTATCGAGTAAGCGTGGTGTCAGGTTGGGCACCTTTGCCGTAGAGTCCCGCCACATCGGGATCACGTTCTTCGCACCTCGACCGCTGAAGTGGTCTAGATCCGGAACATACGGTGTCGCAGTAACAACCGGCCCATGACCGAGCTTGGTCGAGGTGAGCGTGGTAAGGAAGAGCTGGTCGGCGCCTACCGTTCGCCAGAGATCTGGCCTCATACGATCCCCCAACCGAGAATCAGCTAGAATCCATTGCCGGTCGAAACTTCGATACCCGTAACGGGATACCGCCTCGGGCCGAGCTGCTAAGCCCTCTGAACGGATCGATTTCAGCCGCGCTCTACCCATGAGAGCTGTCGTCTCGACACTCATTCCGCGGAATACTGTGTCGCGGAAAGCCTCATCTTGGTCTTCCTCTCGGAGGTTGAGAAGGGTGCTCCATCTGTGCTCAAGGACCTGTTTCGTCGGTCCGATGGGCCAGGTCCGCTTCAGCTGGCTTCCGCTGTGGATCCAGGGATAGAGATCCGCAATTTCCGGCCACGACTGATAGTCGTTGGCGGTCACCCGAGTAAGGACCGCAAGGCCGACACCGGGGACTCTCGTGGAACCAGAGGTGTTCAGGTCGTGCGCATCGAGCCAATTGAACTTCTCGACGCGCGACCCGGTCACCCTTGTGTAGTCGACTGCGCACTCGCTACTACCTGAGAGGCGAACGCCGACTGCGATAGCGACAGGGGTCAAGATGTCGAAGACATTCTCCTCGGTGCGAGCGCCACGCCCCTCTCCACCAAGGTCGACGACGTGCAGCACGTCGAACGCCTCGCGAAGGTGATGACGAAGTCCTCCGATCGAGACTCCATCTAAGAAGGATGAGGCGGTGATAAAGGCGACGATCCCCGGTCCCTTTGGTCGCTCAGTTGCGCGCCAGGTACCGTAGCGCCAGAAGTAGATGTAGTCGTTGTACAGATTCTTGACGTGCTTCCCCAGGCCTGCGTCGCGCATGGGCTTGATTACGTCATCAAGGAGCGGTGCGACGCCGGGCGTACCGTAGCGAACGACGCCACCTTTACGTTTACGGGTATCGCCCACACCTCTCTGTTCCCGTTCGTACGGCGGGTTGCCGACAACAACGGTGAATCGGGAGTCGCGTTTGAGTTGAGCAGCCCGTTCGCCCTCAGCTGCAACGGGGTCTGCGTACTCCGCGAACATCATTTGTTCTGAGGGATGGTCCAGGGAGTCGGCCAGCAGTATCGTCATGCTTGGCGTTTGGACGCCATACTCTTTGGCCGCCAGTGCAATTCGAAGGTGCGCTACGGCGTAGGGCGCAAGCATGTACTCGAACGCGTGCATGCTGGGGAACACAGTGCCCTGCAGATGCGCAGGCCAATCTCCCCGTGGGTTCACCGCCTTGAACGACACCTCAGCCTGGCGGATCCACTCGACGAGAAAGGTTCCGGTACCTGTTGCCGGGTCAAGCATCGAAACAAAACGTGCTTTGGGGTTGATGCTCGGTGGAACGGAAATTCCTAGGTGGGTACACACCTGTCCCCAGGTTCCAGGATCCGCAACTCCCATGGGAAGCCCGAACGAAGCCTTCAGCACATGGTCCACCGCGCGAACGATGAACCGCACGACCGGGAGTGGTGTGTAGAAGGCGCCGGCCGAGATTCGTGCCCGCGGGTCATACTTCGCAAGGAAAGCCTCGTAGAAGTGAACGACCGGATCTTCTCGCTTGTTCTTGGCACCAAAGTCTGCGACCACCGATTCGACATCGGTGACGGCCAGCTGGGCCGAGAGATCGGCGAGCCCGAGCTCGTCGACGTCGATCTCACCGTCGGTTTCCTCGCGGAAACGCGTGTAGATCTCGTTGAGAAGTGGATTCTCGAACTGGACCAAGGACGCCACGTCGCCGTCCCGGAAGGCTTCCGGGTGCGCCACCCGGGCCGTGAACAACCCGTAAACCATGGTTTGCGCGTAGACGTCGGCGAACTTCTCGGTCGTGAGGTCGGCGACAAGTTCGGTCCGAAAATCCTCGTAGAGCGTTTTTAGTGGCCCTTCGTCAGTTTCGACCTCGTACAGTGCGAGGACTTCCGACTTGAGGTCTTGCGCAACCTCCGCCATCCGGGACGAGAGCGCTTCGGCGTTGCGGATCGGCGCTCTGTAGCCACCGAATCCTTGAGCCGAATCTAGGTCGGCGGCGATAGAAGGGCCCTCTCCGATCCAGCGCAGGTCAGGCACAGCACGATTGATGATGAGGTCGAGCTTCGCTTCGGCGACGCCGCCGTCCCAACTCAGTACCTTCAGTACCCGTTTGCCGCCGGAGTCTCGGAATCCAACGACGTGGAGGACGTCATGGCTGCGTTCTGAGAGGCAGAAGAAGAGTAGGTCATTGAGTTCGAACTGAGGGGTTCTACCGGTATCCGTGCGTGACCGTTCGTTCCGAACGAGACGCTGAACGATCCTCCGCACAGCACCAATCGGGAGCCGCCCGCCCTCGAAGTCGAGGACGAAGACGCCGAACCTCTGATCCTTAGTCAGCGGTGGTATCTGTGAAATCTGCTTGAGTCGTGCCACCTTCTCAGGGTCGAGGTGCAGTTCGTCCAGCTCCCATTCGAGCTGAATGTCACTCCACGACAGTCCGTCGGGGATCGGCCAGTCGAGACCGTTCATCAACAGGTCGAACAGATTATCTGCTGACCTCGGGGCGGCACGCAGGAGCGCGCGGAGCCGGCTTTCCACGACACTCATTGAACCTCCATCCAGCAGATCGTTTTGGGTGCCGGCGCGTCGAGCGGCAACTGCGTTTCCTTGCGCAAGCGCTTAGTCTCGCCTCTCTCGAAGTCACGTAGCGTCGATTGAAGCGCGGCCCGCTCACTGAACTTCTCTGAGGCGCCGCGTGGTTCGGCGGCAATGGCAGTGTCAACGGTGTGCAGTGCGCGTTCGACACCATCAGGTGTGCGCAGGGCCCATTCCACTTGTCCGGGGTCGATGCTCCACTCGGGATCGGCTTCGTCGTGCGCCTTCGTGAGTACCGGGGTACGGCGGCAGACGAAGATTCCAGCCGGATCCCCGGTCTTAGCGGTGGAAATTCCCTCCGGTAGCCGCTCGACAAGTTCGTCTAGGCCGGGGTTCTCGTTCACTAGTTGCAGCCACTTGAGGCGCAGTTCCTCGATGGGTGCGATGTCGCCGTTGTATTCGTCCTTAAACGATTGGAACACTTTGACGTCATCGAAGATGTCGGTCTCGTCAAAGAGTTTTCCTCCAGGGATGCCCAGGGTGGTGGAGATCATCAGGGTCTTGTTCTGCACTCTGTTGTAGAGGGTGAGGAGCGTCTCGATCTCGGCAGGTGGCAGGAAGTTGCGAACTTGGATGTGACCGCGGGACTTCTTCGCGGACGGCTTCTCCTTGATCAGTGTCGCCTCGATGGTGGGGTTCATTCGGCGGTCGACGCGACCGATGCGTTGCATCAGGCGAACTGGGTTCCAGTGAATGTCGTAGTTGACGAGCAGCGTTCCGTCTTGTAGATTTACGCCTTCGCTCAGCACGTCGGTTGAGATCAGGATGCGCAGCGGCGCGAGCTTGCTCCTGTCGCGAGCAGCGACCTTATTGTAGAAGGGAGCGAACCGTTTGATCATTGCGTAGCGATCGTTTCCTCGAGTGCCGTCGATTCGGTCAACGTCGGACAGTCCAGATTTGTTGAGTTCTTCTTCGAGATAGCGGGCGGTGTCAGCGAACTCGGTGAAGACGATGACTTGTTGAGTACGGAACTCAGGAGTGAATACGTCCTTGTCGAGTTTTCTCTTCTTCGACGGCTCGCTCAGCAAGTCACGTAGGCGCAAATACTTGTCGTCAACGCCAGCGCCGGCGAGAACGAGGTCCATGAAGCGTGTGAGCTGATCAAGATCTTCGAACGCGGCATCGATCATTTCCTGCAGTCGGTAGTCTCCACCGACGAGGTTGTAGTCGAGCTCGCTGAGCTCCTCCTCGGTGAGATCCTCTTCGTGCCAGCCTTCTTCGAGGGTTGAACGGTACCTATCGTGGATCGCCTTCAGGATAGGCTCGTTCGTTTGCCGCCATGTCGAGAGACGACTCTCTTCGTTGGAATCAATCTTCGTGTTGACTTCGAGCCAGCGAAGCACCTTTACCGACAGATCAAGGCACGAGCCCGCGAACGCCGCGAGGCTTGATTCGAACCTTTTGAGAAAAATTGTCCGAATCAATGCGACCACTTGGCGTTGACGGTTCTCGGCAACGGTGTCGATGTCCTTGTTGGTTGAGAATGCTAGGGGGTAGTACATCGGCAGGATAAACAGCGGGGTGGCTCGGCTAAATGCCGTTTGAAGCTCGGCGAACAGGGGGGCGTAAAGGGTCCCAAATTCGTAAGAAACTACTCGAGGCACTTGTGTCTCCGGGAAGACTACTCGCGCACCGCCGGCCACCTTGGCACTTTCGATGGCGTAGCGCCGACTGTTCTGGTGGATGATTGATTGAAAGAGCCTGTCTTTGGCCATTATCGCAGCGATGGCGGCATAATCGGGAGTGCCGCTCTTGAACGGTTTCTCCAGTTCGACTGTGTACTTGCGGAGACTGCTGATGCCGATACTGGCGAAGTAGTCGTCTGCCTCGAGCCCGGTAAAGAGTTCGGCCTGGTGGACCAGGTCGAAGAACGTGTTGTTTATCGGTGTGGCAGTCAGCAAGAAGACTTTCTTTCCCGCGCAGATTTTCTGCATGCGCCACCACCGGGACCCCCATGGGTTTTCCTCAGTTGGCGCCTTGCCGTGGTTCCGGAAGTTGTGGGCCTCGTCGATGATGATGATGTCAGCACGTTTAGCTAGGTGCTCAAGTTCCTCTGCACGACGCTTGGTCGTGAGATCGGTGTGCGCACGCACCACGACGTTCGAGAACTGGCCGAACAGATCGGGAAGTTTCTCTTGCAACTCCGGATTCCAGACCGCGTCTTGCCCAGTCTTCGTCGCCATGATGAGTACATTCTTTCGGTGCCGGACGGCGTAATACTCAGTGAGCATTAGTCCGACGAACGTTTTTCCTAGACCCACACCGTCGGTGAGAAACCCGCCATTCCAGCGACGTGACATCACGACCAGGGCGTGGAACGCCTCCTGCTGATATGGGGCGAGCATGGGATAGATGTCGGACTCAGACTCCTCCCAGCTCTTGTCTGTCGGATCGACGTCGGCGGTCAGCGAGTGCAGGGCTTTGGCGTACACCTCGAAAGGGGTGAACTCACGGGCGTTGTGCTCGAGTACTGATAGCAGTTCCTGGTTCACCGGCGTGGCCCGATCCCAGTGCTGTTCGTACCATTCCTGGAGTTCGACGACCTCCGGCCCTTGAAATCGCACATTGAGTTCGACGTTCTGGGTCAGTCCAGGACGAGTGAAATTCGAGGAACCGACCAAGGCAGCGGAACCGACGATCTTCAGCTTGCTGTGGGTGATGTACGCCTTGGCGTGAAACTTCTTCGGTTTGTACACGCGAATCTCGATACTTCCGCTGCGGATGCCGTCGACCACACCCTCAATTCCGGTCAGGAAGGTGTCACCGGTCTGCCGTTCCACCGCGATAGACGTGTCGAGGGCGGCAGCGATAGCGTCTGCGGTGGTGCGGCTCGTCTCACCACCAATGAGGAGTCGGATCTTGTCGACCTTTTGCCAGGCGCCGTCGAGAGCAAGAAAAGCTCCGATCTCGAAATGCCCGGTGGCGATGTCGATGGCCGAGCTGATGTCGCACCACTCACGGACGTATTGAAGCGCTTTCCAATCCTCAGTGGTGTTGTCAACGATGAACTGCTCAGATGCCGCCACTTCTTGCAAACTTGCCATCTACACAGAACCTCCTCGGTCACGAACCACTCTGGACAACAGCTTCTGACCAATCCTCCCATCACGAGCTGACAAACTCAGCAAGCAGCATCCGAGGACACGCCGATCGGGGACGTTCATCGGCAGCACCATGGCGCCCGATCCTCGCGAGCGACGTAAGGTGCCGCGCGGCGGCCGGCTAGTCCACACAAACCTCTCCGGCGTGGCAGTCTCGAATATGAACAACTTGTCGGCTCCGGTCCAAAAGTGAGCAGGTAGATCCGGTCGAAAAGTGAGCATCATCCAATGATTGGAGAGTGATCACTGTGGAGGACTGGGCGTTGATTCGTCAGTTGCATCGGTCGGAGGGGTTGTCGCAAGCGGCGATCGCCCGGCATTTGGGGTTATCACGCAACACGGTGGCCAAAGCGGTGCGTTCAGACGCGCAACCGCGGTATGAACGGCCACGGCCGCCCTCGTCAGGGTGGGCGCAGGTCGAGCCCGCGGTCCGCGAGCTCTTGACCCGGTTCCGACGATGCCGGCCACGGTGATCGCCGAACGGGTCGGCTGGTCCGGTGGCGGTCCTTGTTCGCTGAGAACGTCACCCGGATCCGCCCGGAATATGCCCCGGCCGATCCGTGTGACCGCCTAGTGCACCGCCCGGGTGAGCAAATGCAGTGCGATTTGTGGTTCCCCGGCCAGCTGGTGCCCGACCAGACCGGGGTGCTGCGGCCGTTCCCGGTGTTGGTGATGGTCGCCGCCTATTCACGGTTCATCACTGCGGTGATGATTCCCTCGCGGATCACTGGCGATCTGTTGGCCGGCATGTGGATGCTACTTGCCGAACAGATCGGTGCGGTTCCACGAACATTACTGTGGGACAACGAATCAGGTATCGGTCATCGCCGCAATCTGGCTACCGGCGTATCCGGGTTCTGCGGCACACTAGGTACCCGAATGATCCAGGCCCGCCCATACGATCCGGAAACCAAAGGAGTGGTCGAACGGGCCAACGGTTATCCCGAGACATCGTTTCTGCCCGGCCGAACCTCCACCTCGCCGGCGGACTTCAACACCTAGATCCAGCGATGGCTGACCGGAGCAAACACTCGTGTCCACCGCACCACCAAGAGGTGACCGGCCGAGGACCTGCTGATCGATCGCCAGGCCATGGCTGCCTTGCCGCCGATCGTGCCGGCGACCGGCACCTCGACGACAACGAGGCTGGGCCGCGAGCTGATCATTCAACGCTCGCGCTTGCTCGCGTGCGAAATTGGCGATAGCAAGCTTGGAACGAAGGTCGTCAATCAACTTATCTATTTCTATCGCGACTGTAAGAATCATCTCGGCGTCCTTCTCGGTGTCACTCTGCGACCAACTACGGGCGTTCCGAGGAGAAGGTCCAGGGGTGTTTCTAGCCCTGAGCGCTTCTGAATCAGACGGTCGACCTCTATCAAGTTCGAGATGAGTTTCGGTCCTATTTAAGAGAGAATCGACCCTAAGCGAGTGACGTCCGGGTCCTCTTTAGCCGCCTGCTTTCCGACGGCGGACGCGACCAACGCGTCGAGCCGCTTCCACGACGGATCCGTGCGTCGCCGGTCAGCTGACTTCTCGACGGGTCCTGAAGACGGAGATCAACTGCTCGGCCAACCCGCTGATACTACAACGTTGATATCCTTAAGGCGGCGTTCGCGATTCTTGACAATCTGCGGGCCGAATGACGAGTCGGTGTCGCGTGGCACCTCGATCTTAACCGGCCCGATCTCGGTAAGTACCGTGTACCGTGCCGGGAGTGCCGCGGCCGGTTGCAGGAAATTAATGATTTCGTGCCTGAAATTGTGAACCGCCGTGGGTCTAGGTCGACGGCGGCCGGGTTGCGATGAGATCTCAGCGTTTCAGCGATGTACGGCCTACGCTGCCACCTACATTGACGATCACGTCTTCGAGTCGATCGATTGCCGTGGCTTCAAGCGTGCTGGCTGAGGACATGTCACGCCAGCATTGGAGTGCGGCATCTCCCAGATCGTTGTCAACTGGCGGAAGAACAACGCGGTCGAGGTTCGGAGCGTCGACCACATCAACGACTGAGCCGAATGCGCTCCCCCTGACCTGGAGTTGCACATGCTCGATCGCAAAGCATAGATAGAGCCATCCAGCACTAATACCCTCTCGGGGGTGTACGCGCATTACATTGTGGCTTGCGAGCCAGTCTGCGCGATCTTCAACAATGAGAGCAGGAAGCGAAACACGCTCTTCGGCGCGTCCACGAGCACCGAATACAAGAGTCCCAACGCCGAGCTCGTACTCCGCCGTGTCAAGAACGCTAGTGGCGATGTACTGTAGGTTGACTGGCTTCAATTGAAGCAGTTGTCGGCCGGATAGGATCGGCCGACCATGTGCGGCCTCCACATAATTTCGCTTGTATCGATTCGGCATCGCTGTTCGAGCTACGTCGGCGACAGTCCCTCCTCCAAGTCTCGCCATATCGGAACGAACCTTATTGAGCCGCGGGTCATTGTAGGCCGCATCGAAACGGCGCTTAAGGTCGGTGGCACGCACCGTCCAGCCCTCACGAAGCGGGTTAGTGGTGGCGATCTCCGGAAGCGATCCGGAGAACGCTTGTACGAGTCGATCGAGTTCAACGCGAGCACTTTCGCGCATCCGGACTGCTTCCGACATGACTGCCGCGATATCGGACGTCAACGCCTCGTCAATAAACGGGACGAGGACAGACGCCAAGTCATCGCCCGAAAGGTGGTCGATGACATTCCCCGTCTTACTGCGAGTTAGAAGCGATTGGCCGGTCGGTGTACTTAGAAACGCGAGGGTGTAGAAACGTGCGATCTCGTCGTCGATCTGCAAACGCAGCATGTCATCACTGACAACGAATCGATTGATATAGGCGTCGGCGTATGCGAGTGGGCCCAAGTTGCGACCAGAACATGTCTGGAGGATCGTCCCAACCTGCGGAACGAGGCGTTCAAGATCAGTGCTGCCGCTCCTTGAGAGGAAATCGGCGGGCTGCGGCAGGTAATCGAACACGTCGTAGGGACGAAGATATGGAATAGAGTCCTCGCCCGGAGCGGCATACACCCGCTTGGTCCGAGACGATGCACTAATGACGCCGAGTCCTCCATCGCCGGCAACTGGACGCAGTTCCCCACCAAGCGTTTCGAGTTTCGCCAAACGCTCGCTGGCGAGTACACCCGGGGAGCAGTGGTACTTCGCATCCAGCCGACCATCCGCAAACGCGGGTCGCGCCCCTCTGGCGCAATTGGTAACTGATCGGCTACCATTTGTCCCGTGAGCGTCTTCGAGGCCATTGCCGACCCAGTGCGGCGTCGGATCTTGCTCACCCTGGTCGACGGCCCCACCCGGGTGGTCGACCTTTGCTCTCATCTGTCTGACGCACAACCGATCTCGCGACCGGCGGTGAGCCGCCACCTGCGGGTGCTCGCCGAAGCGGGATTGGTTGTCGCCGAGGACAAAGGACGCGAACGGCACTACCGCCTGGAGTCGCGGCCCATCGACGAGGTTCGCCGATTCATCGCGGACCTGACGGCAGACGCCGCGCCGGGCAACCGGCGTCCGCCGATACCCGAATCGGCGCTCGACGCACTCGATACCGAAGTTCGCCGCACCGTCCGGCAGCGACGCCGCGAGCCGGCCCCACACACGTCCACCACCGATCACGAGGAGACCGCATGACCACACCGACCGGCCTGTTCGGCCCACGCGAAGAGGGCGACGCGGTGTCGTTCGTCCGCACCTTCGACGCCCCGATCGACGACGTGTGGGCAGCCGTCACCGAATCCGACCGGCTGGCCCGCTGGATCGGCTTCTTCACAGGCGATCCCGAGCAGGGCCACGTCGACTTCACCATGAATGCCGAAGGGGACGATGTCACGCCCGCCCGCTACGACATCCGACGCTGCGAACCACCCCGAGCCCTGCAGGTGCACACCACCGACGACTTCGGAACGTGGGACCTTATCGTCGAATTGGTCGAAACCGACGGCGTCACGACGCTGACGCTGAGCCAGATCATCGACGACCCCAACACCATCGAAAACACCGGACCTGGCTGGGAGTACTACCTCGACCGCCTGGTCGCAGCGCTGACCGACGCCGACCCGGCTGCCATCGACTTCGACGACTACTACCCGGCCCAGAAGGAGTATTACCTGGCCATTCAGGAGAAGCTGACCGGCGGTAAGTAGCAACCGGCTCGCTCAGTCTTGTCCGGGTGCGGTGCGAACGTGCGCGCGTTCGCCTTGTTTGCCGACGAGGCTGAGAAACTCGACGGGTCCGGAGCTGGTCGCCCCGAACCAGTGCGGAGTGCGGGTGTCGAACTCGGCGGCCTCGCCGGGTTCGAGAATGAGATCGAGTTCGCCGAGTACCAGTCGGAGCCTGCCGTTGAGAACGAAGGCCCAATCGAAACCTTCGTGCGTGCGCAGGACTGGTGTGGCGTCATCGCGGCCGACGGGCAACACGAACTTGTAGGCCTGGATACCTCCGGGACGCCGGCTCAGCGGCACAACGGTCGACCCGTCTTTGGTGGGCAGCGGACGCATGTTGATGCGCGGATCGCCGGTCGGCGGCGCATCGACGAGCTCGTCCAAGGTGACGCCGTACGCGCGGGCCAGAGGCAGCAACTGTTCAAGGGTGGGGCGTCGTAAGCCGGCTTCGAGCCTGGACAAGGTGCTCGTCGAAATCCCCGTCTCCGCAGCGAGATCGATCAGAGTGATCTCACGTCGCTGCCGAAGTTGCTTGAGCCGCGGTCCCACGGCGTCGAGTGTGCGATCGGTCAACTCACGTGCGCGTTCGGAGTCCATGGGGTCAGTTTGCCATTTGGCAACAAAGTTTGCGTTTGCGATCGACGCTGGCCATTCTCGAGGGACAGGTGTCAGCGCCCCTGTCACAGACCAACACGGAGGACCCGGAATGACGCACTCGTTCGACAAGAACTACTGGGACAACATCTGGCAGGGCGATCGAGCCGTAGCGATGGCCGCCGGGGAGCCCAACCCTCACCTCGTGCGCGAAATCGCCGACCTGACACCGGGTACCGCCCTCGAAGCAGGCTGCGGCGCAGGCACCGAGGCGATCTGGCTCGCCAGCCGTGGCTGGCAGGTCACCGCTGCGGACATTGCCGCCGACGCCCTGGCTCGCGCCTCCGAACGCGCCGCCGCGAGTGAGGTCTCCGGTCAGGTGCAGTGGGTCGAGGCCGACCTGTCCACGTGGGAGCCCAACCGTCAGTTCGACCTCGTCACAACCCATTACGCCCATCCGGCCATGCCTCAACTCGAGTTCTACGACCGCATCGCGTCGTGGGTCGCAGCTGGTGGCACCCTGTTCATCGTCGGCCACCTCCATCACGACAACCACGGAGCAGCAGGCGAACACGGGCACGGTCACGAGCATCCGCCGGCCGAGGCCTCGGAGACAGCTGCGAGCATCACCGCACGCCTGGATCCGACCGTCTGGGAGGTCGCGACGGCCAGCGAGTCACACCGCACCATGTCCGGACCCGATGGTCGCGAGACCCCGATCGACGATGTCGTCGTGAAGGCCATCCGGAGGGCCTGAGCGATTCGGTACGTCATACCGGCTCACTTCGCTCGGGAAACTTCGCCTTGCTCGCGTTGTATATCGCGAGCGGGGCGAAGTTCTGTGAGCGAAGTGCGGAAGGTCAAGACTCGAACCGTTCCCCCAGCCACCCACCGATCTCGGCAGCGGCCAAACTCGCGCCGGTGGGTGCGCCTTCCCGGATGGGACCACCGAAGTGGGTCCCCTCGACACGCACATGCGTGACGTCGTCGGACCCGAACGAAGCCACTATTTCGGCAGCATCTTCCGGGAAACAGGCTTGGTCGCCGGTCAATTCGACGAACAGGGTCGGTACCTTCACCCCAGGAGCGCACCGCACGAACGCGGCGTTGCTAGACAGTCCCGACCACGTCGACAACCAGGCATCCGGAGTCGAGAGCCGCCCGAAGCCGACCAGGCCATAGTTGGTGAGATCAGGTCGACGTCCGAAGAGCGAGCCGTAGGGCCGATCGTTAGGGCTCAGCGAGAGGTCTACAAAACGCAGATCCGCATCGGTCCGATACACCGTCAACACCCGGGGCGCCAACACCGCTCGACGATCCGACGGGTCGCCGGAATTCTTGAAACGAGCACGCGCATCAGCACTCTCAGCGACATACTCGCGCGCGACAGCGTCAAGCCGCTCCATCCGGGCCCGCTGCGCCGCCCGATACTTTTCGATGAACTCCGGCGCATACGACGACGCACCCGGCGCATCGACGAACCCGTTGACAGGGTCGAACGCGTTCAACGCCGGGTCCACACTCAGCGGATCGTTCTCGTCGACCACCGACGGATCGATGAGCCTCAGCAGCAATTCACCCTGCCCGGGATGCGGCGCCATGAACAGCGCACCGTCGGGCACCGGCATGTCGGCACTGGCCAGGTCCACAGGTCGGCCCGCGGGCGTGACAGACAGCCGCTCACCAGGCGCCAGACCTGCCTGCTCGTGGTAGAACGCAAACAGTGTTCCACCGCCGGAGTGGCCCAGCGTGATGACCGAGTCGAAATCGTTGTCTCGCAGAAACACCTGCCCTGCTGCGACATCGAGCAGCGCCTGCTCGTGCACCAGACTCAGGTCGTTGTTCATCGACCTCGTGCCCTGCGTCCACACCGCGAACCCGCGGGCCAGCAGCTCTGGCACCAGCACATGATGGGTCAGATCCTGACGAGGGTGCATCAAAGCGACCACGGTCCGGGCAGACGGGACCGTCCGCAGCACGCCGGAGACCTTCGCACCATCAGCTGTGGTCAGCTCATGCACCGACGTCACGGTGTCGGACGGCTGCTCCGCGGACTCGATGTAGCGGCCGGCGCCCAGTCGCTCGCCGGCGTCAGCAACACTCACAGCGGTTCCACCTTCAGCGCGTCTTTGTCCCACTGCGTGATTCGAGAATCCAGCAGCCCGGAGACGCTGCTGTACCAGACCGCGTGCCGACTTCCGGTCGCTCGTCGATCGACCACGATGGGCCCCTCGGCGACGACGCGAAAGTAGGGACCCACATGATCGACGGTGACATCAGGATCTTCGCCGGCGACCGCTGCGACCGGCTTGTTCTCGGGGACGTCCAGGATGAACAGTGTAGTCATCGGCCGACCTCCGCCACGTCCCGAGCCGACTCAGCGTCATGGTCCTCCTGCCAACGCGCAGCCCGCTCAACGATCATCTCGGCCTTGCGCGCTAGCAACGCTCCCATGTTCGGATTGGGCTGCGACACCACATCAATCAGCGCATCGATGGTCAGGTTCGCGTCGAGATCCTCCTGCGGCGTCACCGCGCGCATCGCTCTGGTGATCTCGATCATGTAGCCGTTCGGATCATGCGTGTAGATCGACTCGATGGTCTCGTGCTGGATCTGCATCTCCACCGGCCAGTCGCTGCCGTCGAGGCGCCGCCGGTATTCGAGCAGGTCCTCCTCGTTGTCGACGTGAATGGCCAGATGCCGGGATCGGATGAAGAAGATCGGCACGTCTTCGGCGAAGCGGGAGTACGAGTCGCCTTGCGGTCCACCCTCGAACGGCTCGAGACCGAAGTAGTAGAAGAAGGCCAGCCGGTCGTCGTTGCCGATGTCGAAGAAGAAGTGGATGAAGTCGGGATGCTTGTCCGGACCCCAGCCGGCCGCGCAAATCGAATGCACGACAGGGAAACCGAGAACATCGCGGTAGAAGCGGACGGTGCCCGCTGGGTCGAAGGTGGGATAGGCGACGTGGTCGACGCCGCGGACTGTGTGGTCGAGCTCGCTCATGGGTAGTTCCTTTTCGTTGAGCAGGTCAAGCGGGTACGGACGCCACGTCGGCGCGCAACAGGCTGCCCGCGCCGTCGATAGCCACGGGGAGACCGAGTCCGCGGAGCAGGCTGTAGGCGCCTGCGGTCGCCGCGGACAACACCGGAATGCCGAACTCACGCTCGGCGTCGTCGATCAGGTCGAGGGACGGCATCTGCACGCAGCATGAGAGCACCACCGCGTCGACGCCGGTGAGGTCGAGCGACCGGGCCGCCTCCATCACCCGGTCGCCGGGGATGCAGCCGACCTCGAAGTTGTCGGCGACTTCCAATGCGCGCCAGTCGGCGACCTCGAAGTCTTCGGCCTCGAGATATTCGACGACCTTCTCAGCGAGCGGCTTCACGTAGGGCGTGACGATGGCGATGCGCTTGGCATCGAGAGCGCGTAACCCCTCGACGAGTGCACCCGCGCTGGAGCGGATGATCGCGTCGGATCCTCCGGTCGCCAACTGTTCGGCGACAGCGCTTTCTACCCGCTGGTGCTCGCCCGGTCCGCCGACCATCAACGCAACGAGGCATGCGTAGAGGATCGCCTCGGGTCCAGCGTCCGCGATTTCCATCACGCACCGCTCACGCTGGGCGTTCATCGCAGCGAGCTCCTCCGGCGACACCTTGGCCATTCGCATCCGCGTCGAGTGGAACGAGAACTCCGAGGTCGGATGCCGCCCCAGCAACGCAGGCATCTCCGTCTCGACGGTGACGTTCGAGCTCGGCACCACGAGGCCGATTCGGTGAACACTCATCTGGCCGTCCTTCCAGTTTCTGGTGCCCAAACGGACACCAGGCAACGCTTTTTTACATTGACGATGATTATTCGACGTGAATGGTGATTCGTCAAGCTGCGCGTGGCAGCGCGCTGAGCTGGACAAATGTCGCCGCAGGCACGATGGTCAGTGGTGCGGCTCACAAAATCCGCTTGACATGCCACCATTAGCGTCGAATACTCAACATCGACGTAAATGAGAGCTTGCGCGGTAACCGAAGGAGAATGTGGCCATGGCATACGTGATCGGAGTGGACGTCGGCGGGACGTTCACCGATGCCGTCCTCGACGATGGGGACGGCCTGCTGATCGGCGGTAAGTCACCGTCGACACCGCCCGACTATTCGCAGGGCGTCATGGACGTCCTCCAGGTGCTGGCAGACCAGTTGGGCCAGCCGCTCGACGAAATGCTGGCAAACACCCACCACATCGCGCACGGCACCACGTCGTCGCTCAACGCGCTCGTGATGGGCAACGTTCCCGACGTCGGATTCTTGACCACCAAGGGCCACCGCGACTCGATCTACATCATGAACGTCGAGGGCCGATACCTGGGCCGCTCGCCGGAGCAGTTGCAGAACGTCATGGCGCAGAGCAAGTCTCACGGCCTGGTACACAAGCGCCACGCGCTCGAGGTCACCGAGCGCGTCGACCGCGACGGCCGGGTCGTCGTCGCGCTCGACGAGGACGAGGTGCGCGCCACCGTCAAGACCCTGCTCGCCGACGGCATCACCGCCATCGCCGTGTCGTTGCTTTGGTCGTTCCGCAATCCCGCGCATGAACAACGCATCCGCGACCTAGTCCACGAGATCGACCCGACCGTCTTCGTCGCCCTCTCCAGCGAGGTCAGCCCCCGCATCCGCGAGTTCGCCCGCAACGCAACAACAATCATGAGCACTCAGATCGGCCCCGGTCTGCGTGACTACCTCGGCCAACTCGAAGGCACCCTGCGCGAGCACAAACTCGCCGGCCCGCTGCTGGTCATGCAGAGCAACGGTGGCGCGGTCGCGGCATCGGAAGCTCCGGGCAACGCGATCTCCACGGTCGGGTCGGTGCTCACCGGCGGCGTGGTCGGGTCGGTGTCCCTGGGCCGCCAGCTGGGGCACAGCAACATCATCGCCACCGACGCCGGCGGCACCACCTTCCTCGTCGGCATGATCGTCGACGGCGAACCGGTCCGTTCTTCGAGCACCGTCATCAACCACCACCCGATCAACGTGCCGACGCTGGAAGTCCACGCGATCGGCGCGGGCGGCGGTGCCATCGCCTGGATCGACGCCGGCGGCAATCTGCAGATCGGTCCGCACAGTGCGCAGGCCGTCCCCGGTCCCGCGTGCTACGGCCAGGGCGGCACCGAGCCGACCAACACCGACGCCAACCTCGTCCTCGGCATCCTCCCCGAACGTGGACTCCTCGGTGGCCGCAAAGCACTCGACCTTCAACTCGCGCGAGAAGCCATCCGCACCAAGATCGCCGAACCCCTCGGACTGTCGATCGAAGATGCGGCTGCGGCGATCTACGCGGTGCAGAACGCCCAGACCGGTGACCTGCTGCGCAAGACGGTCGTCGAGGCGGGACACGACCCCCGCAACTTCATCGTCTACGCCTTCGGCGGTTCCGGTCCCGCGCACTGCGGCGCCTACGCCCAGGAGATCGGTGTCTCGCAGGTCGTCGTCCCCCTCGGTCAGGTCGCATCAGCGTTCTCCGCGTACGGCCTCGCGTCGTCCGACATCGTGCTCGCCAAAGAGCTCTCGGATCCGGCGGCGCTGCCGCTCGACCCGGCGCGGGTGGAGCAGAACTTCAAGGTGCTCGAAGAGCAGGTTCGCGAACAGCTCGACCGGCAGGGCCTCACGTTCAGCTCAGTTGTCCTCGAGCGGGAGATCGACATGCGGTACGCCATGCAGCTGGCCGAGGTGGCGACGCCTTTCCCGTCGGGTTCGCTGACGTCGACCGAAGTCGCTGCAGCAGCAGAGACATTCGAGAACCGCTACGCCGAGCTGTACGGCCAGGGCAGCGGCTTCCGCGAGGCCGGCATCCAGGCGATCACCTACCGCGTCCGCGGCACCGGCGTCCTGCCGTTCACGCCCGAGCTGCCCGAACTGGAAGTCGCCGCGTCGAAGGACGCAAGCGCCGCCCACGTCGGCGTCCGCAAAGTGTGCCTCGATGGCCGCCAGGGCTACGTCGACACCGACATCTACGACTACTCGGGTCTGCGCGCCGGACACATGTTGAAGGGGCCGGCGATCATCGAGGTCCCCACCACCACGGTTGTTGTGCCGCACGGCACCACGGGCGAGATCGATCGCCTCGGCAACCTCACCATCACCGTCGACCCGACCTAGCCCCACAGCCCGAAGTCACAGGAGCATTTCACATGACCGCACCGATCCCCGGCTCGGAAGTCTTCTCCAGCCGACCCGTCGACGTCGACGCCCTCGCCCGATCGCTTCCACCGTCCCTGCCGATCCACACCGTCACCCAGGAGCAGATCGACAATCTCGATCCCCTGACCTACGAGGTCATCCGCCACCGCCTGTGGTCGGTCACCGACGAGATGGGCGACGCCCTCAAACGGATGTCCGGCTCGCCGATCGTCACCGATGCCAACGACTTCGACTTCGCCGTGAGTGACGAACTCGGACAGGAAGTTCAGGTCGGGCTTTACAACACGATGCTGGTCGGTGCCGTCGACCTGGCGATCTACTGGACCCTGCAGCACCGCTCGGACAACCCCGGCATCTCCGAGGGCGACATGTTTCTGTGCAACGACCCCTGGGTCGGCGGCGGACTGCATCAGAGCGACGTCATCGTCTACCAGCCGGTGTTCCACGACGGCAAGCTGTTCGCGTGGACCAGCGCCATCTGCCACGAACCCGACCTCGGCGGTTCCGGGCTCGGGTCGTTTGATCCGGCTGCGAAAGACGTCTTCTCTGAATCTCTTCCGACACCACCGATCAAAGTGGTCCGGGATTTTCAGCTGCAGCGCGACGTCGCCGATGTCTGGGTCCGCCGCTCCCGCGTCCCCATGCTCGTGGGCCTGGACCTGCGCGCCAAGATCGGCGCCAACAGCGTCGGCCGCGACCGGATGCTCGCGGTCATCGAACAGTACGGCGCCGACACCGTCAAAGCCGTCATGAAGCGCATGATGACCGACGCCGAAAGCCGCTTGCGCGCCATGCTGACCGACCTACCCGACGGCACCTGGCACGCCACCGGCTACCAGGACCAGTCCAGCGTCGGCGACCGAGAGATCCACAAGATCACCCTGGCCATGACCAAGCAGGACAACCACCTGACGTTCGACTTCACCGGCACCGACCCACAGACCGGCGTCATCAACTGCACGTACGCCGGCATGCGCGGCGGGGTGATGTTGGCGATCCTGCCGATCCTCGCGGGCGACATCCCCTGGTCGGCCGGTGGTTTGATGCGCTGCTTCGATCTCATCGCCGAAGAGGGGACGATCAACAACGCCACCTTCCCCGCCGCAGTGAGTCGCGGTCCGATCGGGCCGGCATGGCTGACCGGCAACCTGGTCGCCGAATGTCTGGCCCAGATGCTGGACCGGCACATCGAACTCGGCAAGAACGTCATGGCGTCGTGCTGCGGCACCTGGGACACAGCCGTCGTTGCCGGACTCGACGAGCGCGGCGAACAGCCCGTGCCGTTCCTCAACATCATGATGGAACCCATGAGCGGCGGTTATGGCGGCCGGCCGGTCGCCGACGGCATGGACACCGGCGGGCTGTTCTGTATTCCCATGGGCCGCATCCCCGACACCGAGATGACCGAGTTCCTCTATCCCCTGCTCACGTTGTGGCGCAAGGAAGAACCGGACTCGGGCGGCCCCGGGCGCCATCGCGGCGGCGTCAGTGCATCGCTGGCCGTCACCCCGTACGGAACGAGTCTGCCGATGGGTCTGATCTTCGCGTCCGCGGGTAAAGCCGTGGCGCAGAACTCCGGACTGGCCGGCGGACAACCGGGCAACACCGGTCTGGAGATCCTGGCCCGCAACTCAGGCATCGAAGAACTGCTGGCCGGCGGAACCATTCCCGGGTCCCTCGACGACCTCGGCGAGAACAAGGAGATCGGCGCCTGTTACGCCGAAAGTTACCTCGCACCAGGCGAAGTGCTGTACATGCACTGGCAGGGCGGCGGCGGGTACGGCGATCCCCTGCGCCGCGACCCCGAGTCCGTCGCGCTCGATGTCCGCAACGGCAAGGTCACCCTCGACGGCGCGGCCACCAATTACGGAGTAGTCGTGAAGGATGGCGACGTCGATGTCGCAGCCACCGAAGAGCGCCGCACTGCTGCGAAAGACGAGCGACGAACAAGGTCAGAGGTCCCGGCCAGCCAAGAGGCAACTCTCGATCTGACACAGGCTCGCCGCCTGGACGACAATCTGGTCGAAGTGAACATCGGCGACGCTCGCGTCGTCGGCTGCGCTCACTGCGGGCGTCTCCTCGGCGACACCAAGTCCGGGAAGCTCTCCCTGGCCCGGTATGAGGGTCCGACGAGCGCCGCAGGACCGCAGGTCACGTCCGATCCCGCCGAATACGTCGACACACCGGTCGTGTTCCGGCAGCAGTGCTGCCCCGGTTGCTGGACCGCGATCTACTCGGGCATCGTTCCGGCCGACCACCCCGACCATGTCGCGGAGTTGACCCAACTGCTCCCGGCGGTGGCAGGCACGTGACCGTCGCGACGACGTCCGGCCGCTCCCGCTGGGGAGCCCGGCTGGTCGACTACCCCGAGGACCGGGCCGCCCAGTACCGGCGGTCCGGGGCCTGGACCGACCGCCCGATCGCAGATCGGTTCCAGGACACCGTCAATCATTTCCCCGACCGGGTTGCGGTCGTGACCGACACCAGCTCACTGACCTACGCCGAGCTCGGTCGGCGGACCGACCAGATCGCCGCCGGGCTGGCCGATCTCGGTCTCGAACCCGGAGACCCGGTGTTGTTCCAGGTGACGAACCGCATCGAGACGGTGCTTGCCTGGTACGGCTGCCTCAAGGCCGGCCTCGTGCCGGTCGCGACGCTTGCCGCCCACCGAGGCCACGAGATCGGTCACATCAGTCGGGCAGTGGGTGCGGTCGGGCACGTCGTCGAGGCGGGGCTCTCGTTCGACCTGGTGTCGTTCGCCCGGCAGCAGGCCGAGGGGCATCCGACGATGCGAACCGTGCTGACGGTCGGTGTCGGCAGTGGTCCGAATGCGATCGAGACACTCGGGGCCGACATTCCTGCGGGCACCGCGTGGGAGCTGGTCGAGCAGATCCAAGCCGCGATCGACCCGCTCGATGTGTGCACGTTCCAGCTGTCGGGCGGGACCACTGGTGTGCCGAAGGTGATTCCGCGCCGACACGTCGAGTACTGGGACAACGCCCGGCTCTATGCCGAACGCCTCGACTGGAGCGAGGAGACCCGCGTAGCGCACCTGATCCCGCTGATCCACAACGCCGGCGTCTCCTGTGCCCTGCACGCCTCCCACGCCGTGGGTGCGTGCCTGGTACTCGCAACTCCGGACGCGCCCAGCGCTTTCGCGTTGATGGCTCGGGAGCGGGCCACCGACGTGCTGATCGGGCATGGGCACTACGGCGCGGTGACGGGACCGGACTTCGACGCACCGAGTGAGTTCCTGAGAAATGTGGTGCTGTCCGGGGCGAAGCCGAGCCCGGAGCTGTTCGCTCGGGCCGATGACGGCCGTCGGGCTGGTCAGCTGTTCGGGATGTCCGAAGGGCTGTTCACGGTCACCCCGCTCGACGCCCCGGCCGAGGCCCGGGCGACGACGGTCGGTACACCCGTGGCCGCCGACGACGAGATCCGCATCCTCGAGCCCGGTGGAGAGTCCGAGCTCGCCGACGGATCGGTGGGTGAATTGTCCTGTCGCGGGCCGTATACGATCCCCGGCTACTTCGATGCGCCCGAACACAACCGGACCGCATTCACGTCCGACGGGTTCTACCGCACCGGCGATCTCGCGAAGATCGCCGTGATCGACGGCGTCCGATACTTGTCGATCGAAGGCCGGATCAAGGACCTGATCAACCGCGGAGGCGAGAAGATCAACGCCGAGGAGATCGAGCTGCTGCTCGTCCAGCATCCGAACATCGCGAACGCCGCGGTGGTGGCGATGCCCGATCCTCGGCTGGGCGAGAAGACCTGCGCGTACGTCATTGCGGCCGATGGCAATCCGGTGTCGATGGCGGACGTACAGGCGCATCTCGACGGCCTCGGCGTCGCGAAGTTCAAGTGGCCCGAGCGCCTCGAATGGCTCGCGGCCCTACCGCAAACCAACGTGGGAAAGATCGACAAGAAGCAGCTGCGCGCCGACGTCGCCGCCAAGCTCGCCGATTCCACTTCCTGACAGTGAGGACAATTCGATGAAACTGCAGCGCATCGCTGTGCTCGGTGGAGGCCCCGGCGGCCTCTACGCCGCCCGGCTCCTCAAACGCAGCCATCCCGACGCCGACGTCACCGTGTACGAACAGGGCTCCCCCGACACCACATTCGGGTTCGGTGTCGGGCTGGCATCACGAACGCAACGCAATCTGCGCGAGGCCGACCCCGCCTCGCTCGACGCGATCGTGGACGCCGCGTATCACCATGAGATGTCAATGCAGGTCGGCGATGCCGTCGCGCGACTCTCGCACGGCGATCTGTTGGCCATCGCCCGCACCACCCTCTTGGAGGTGTTGCAGCAGCACGCGAACGCTGCCGGGGTCACCCTCGAGTTCGGACGGCGACGGTCCGTCGCCGACATCGACGCCGACCTGATCATCGCCGCCGACGGCGTGGGTAGCGCGACCCGCACCGAGCTGGCCGACGAGTTCCGCCCCCATATCAGTACCGGCAAGGGCCTGTACCTCTGGTGCGCCACAGATTTCGCGCTTCCGAGCGCCATCTTCACCCCGGTCGCCACCGAGCACGGCACTTTTGTCGCTCACGCGTATCCCTACGCCGCGGACCGCAGCACCTTCCTCATCGAAACCGACGAGACCACCTGGCGCAATGCCGGTTTCGATGTCACCACCGACAACACCGCCCCGTCCGACAGCGACGAGGTGTCACTGAAGTACCTCCAGGATGCGTTCGTCGACACCCTCGGTGGCCACCCTCTGATCGGCAATCGCACCCGGTGGCTGCGGTTCCGGACGGTCACCTGCGAACGCTGGCACGCGGGCAACGTCGTCCTGCTCGGCGATGCGGCACACACCGCGCACTACTCGATCGGATCGGGCACCAAACTGGCGATGGAAGATGCCATCGCTCTGGACCGCGAAGTGCGCGACGCGTCGTCGTTGGAGGATGCACTGCCGGCCTACGAGGCCGCGCGCCGGCCGGGCGTCGAGTACCTGCAGTCGATTGCCACGCGCAGCGAGTTGTGGTGGGAATCGTTCCCGCAACGCACGGACATCCCCGTCGACCAGCTGATGGTCGCGTACATGACCCGGGCCGGGAAGGTGAGCCTCAAGCGGTTTGCGGAGTCGGCGCCCGACGTCGCGCGGCGCGGACTCGCCGACTACGCAGATGTACGCCCCGACGACGTACCCGATCACGACATCAACGAGTGGGTGCTGAGTCGTCCACTGCATCGCGAGGGCCTCACTGCTGCGACCCGGATGGCTGACGACGCTCTGCGGATGGAGGCTGCGGTCGTCGACGTCGACCTGGAGTCGGCCTGGGGTGAGCCCGCCGACGCCTTGCTCGCCGCCCTGCCCACCGAGACCCTCGTGTGGCTGACGGGTGCGCCGCATCGCGACGCGGTGCTCACCCGCCTGGACTTCGGCGAGCGGGTCCGCCACGCCGGTCGCGTCGTCGTGGTGGAAGCTCCGGAGACGTACCGCAGCGACCTGAGCGCGGGGCTGGCCAGCCTGCGGACAGACCTGGTGAGCATCGTCGACGACGCGGTGATCGGCGGCGCACGCGACGATGCTCGCACGGCAACGGTGTGATGCCCACTATTGTTCGCTCATGACCAAGTCGACGTCGGACGAGACACCGTCGACCACCAAGGCTGCCCGCACCAACCCGCGCCGTGAGCTGGTGGAACGCGAGATCATGGAGCAGGCCACCCGGCTGTTTGCCGAAAAGGGGCTGGCCAGCACCACATTGCAGGACATCGCCGACGCCACCGGTCTGACGCGTCCGGCGATGTACCACTACGTCAAGAACAAGGACGAGCTGTTCGCGCGGCTGGTCAGTGAGATCGCCGAGGAGCCGGCGGTGCTGCTGCATGAGATCAACCAGCGCACGGACCTCGACCCCGAGGCGAAGATCCGGGAGATGGCGACCTCGATCGCCCTGCACCAAACCCAGACGCAGGACCGTTTCCGGCTACTCATCCGCTCCGAGGCGGAGCTACCGGAAGCCCTGGCCGAGACCTACCGGCAGAGCCGGCGCCGGGTGCTGAAGGAGTTCACCACAGCGATGAACGAGGGCATCGCGGCCGGGGTCTTCCGCCCTGCCGATCCGCGGGTCGCCGCTCTCGGCATCATCGGCATGCTGAACTGGATCGCGTGGTGGCATCACCCCGGTGACTCCGACAACGATCGCGAGGTTGCCCAGCAACTGGCAGACATGGCCGTCAGTGCTGTGGCCGATCCGCGCGCCGACGGTGCCGAACCCGGGCCCGGCCGGATCATCGCGCAGATGCGGCAGCAACTGGACTATCTCGAACAGTCGTTGGGGTCTGACGACCAGATTCGCCCGGATTGACCCTGGAAACTACCCGAGCAACTCGCGGATGTCATCGACACCGATCGCACTGCCGAACATCTCGCCCTCGTCCATGACGGCCGAGAACAGTTCACGTTTACGATCCTGCAACGCAACGACTTTCTCCTCGATGGTTCCCGCCGACACCAGCCGGTACACGGTGACAGGCCGGGTCTGGCCGATGCGATGGGCGCGGTCGACGGCCTGGGCTTCGGCGGCTGGGTTCCACCAGGGATCGCAGACGTACACGTAGTCGGCCTCGGTCAGGTTGAGACCGAAGCCGCCGGCCTTGAGGCTGATCAGGAATACCTTCGTGGTGCCGGCCGAGAACGCCATGATGGCCTCGGTGCGCTGGCGCGCGGTCATCGACCCGTCGAGGTAGCTGTAGGGGATCTGCGCCGCGTCCAGGTGTTCACGGATGATCGCCAGGAAACCGGTGAACTGGCTGAAGACCAGTGCACTGTGTCCCTCGGCAATCAACTCCGGCAGATGCTCCTCGAGGAACTCGACCTTGGCGGACGGCACATCCCGCTTCGTCGGATCCACCAGTCCGGCGTGCAGGCTCAACTGCCGCAGCATCGTCAGCGAACGGAAGATCTCGAAGCGGTTGCGCTCCCAATCCCCCAACAGACCAAGGACTTTCTGACGCTCGCGGGCCAGTCGGGTGTCGTAGATCTTCTGGTGCTTGTCGATCAACGTCACCGGGACCACCTGTTCCTGCTTCGGCGGTAGGTCGGTGGCGACCTGATCCTTGGTGCGCCGCAGCATCACCGGCTTGATACGACGGCGAAGCGTCGCCAACCGTTCGGGGTGGGCGCCGCTCTCGATCGGTCGCCGGAAGAATTCGGTGAACTGCTTGGGCTTGGCGAACAGCCCCGGCGCTGTGATCGACAGCAGCGACCACAGTTCCATCAGGTTGTTCTCCATCGGAGTACCGGTGATCGCCAGCTTGAACGGCGTCGACAACCGCCGGGCACATTGGTGCGCTTTCGCCTTGTGGTTCTTGACGAACTGCGCCTCGTCAAGGATCAACCCACCCCACTCGACATCGTCGAACACGGGGAAATCGATGCGCAGCAACGTATACGACGTGATGACTATGTCAGCACCGGCGATCCGCTCCTGCAGCGACCCGCGGCTCTTCGCCTCGGACGCCGTCACCGCGACCGCCGTCAGATCCGGGGTGAACTTCTCGCACTCGGCCAGCCAGTTGGCGATGACGCTGGTGGGCGCGACCACCAGGAAGGGCTTGGTCGACTCGCCGGCCTCGCGGATCCGTCCGATGAGAGCCAGCGTCTGCAGGGTCTTCCCCAGGCCCATGTCGTCGGCGAGGATGCCGCCCAAGCCGTTGTCCCACAGAAAGGTCAGCCAGTTGAGTCCGTCGAGCTGATACGGACGCACCTCGGCGTGCAACATCTCCGGCGGCTCGACCGCGACGGGAGGCCGCGCGGACCGCAATCGGGCCAGATTCTGCTGCCACGCCCGTGTTTGATCGTCGACGATGCCGAGTTCGAGTAGCTCCTCCCAGAGTGGGACGTTGAACGAGCTCGCCTTGGCCTGGTCCCCGTCCAACTCGCCGAGGGCCCGCCCCTCCGCCAGGAGTTCGACAAGCCGGGTCAACTCCGGGGTGTCGAGGGCGAAGTAGGTTCCGGACGGAAGGAGCATGTACGTCGCGCCGGCGGTCAGCTCTCTGATCAACGCTGCCAGCGGAACCTGCTCGCCGTCGACGGTGACGGTGATCCGCAGATCGAACCAGTCGTTGCCCACGGTCTGTGCGTCGGGGGCCGAGAACTGCAGTTGCGCAGCGGAATCCGCCCGGCGATATCCGGCGAGCTCCTCGGACAGCTCGACGATGATGTCGTCGCGTTCGACGATCTGCGGCAACACCTCGACGTAGAAGCGGGCGGCCTCCACCTCCGAGAGCGTCACGCCCGCCCACAGTGTGCGCAGCGACGCGGCTGCCAAGGCCTCGTCGACGCCTTCGGCAGCACGTAGGGCGTGGAACTCCTTGATCATGGGCTGTGTCATCGACGCCGTCGGGACCGCGTCAAGGGCGTCGCGCGCCTGCTGCGGCCAGGTGTCGGAGGAGGCGACCACGGCACGCAGCACGTCGTCGATCTGTTGCCACACAGCACCTTCGGCGCTCTTGCTGCGGTGGCTGCCCGACGGTATCCGCTTCGACGGATCGGAGTCCCGGGGTTCACCGTTGACGCTGTAGCGGACGGACCAGTGCACCCGCGCCCCCTCGTCCGAGGTTGTCACGATCAGCACCGGTGTCGGACCGCTGATGTCCGGCGGTTCGAACAGACCGGGGGCCACCCGTACCGGGACCGATGCCTGCAACCGCGGCAGCACGTCGTTCATGAAGTGGTCGGCGTCGGCGACGGGAATCTGGGATGTCAGCTTGCTCCTGGCCATCTGCAGCAGGGAGTTGGGGGGCACCGGATCGAACGGGGCCAGGGTCAGCACGCGGTCGACCACCCGGAACACCCCATGAGCGGTCGGAGCGCCGAACAGATGGGTGTCGGCGAGGTTCCAGGCTTCGTCGTCGACGATCATGTGCGCCTTGAGCGACGCCGACGCGGGGGTCTCACTCGGCCCGATGTCCAGGCCGAGCACAGCACGCTTAGCGATCGCGACGTGGTCGGCGAGGGACGACGTATCAGCGATCAGCGGGATGCCCGCAGCCAGCACATCCTCGAGCGCAGACCAGATCGCCGCGGGAGCTTTGGTCAGGTCGAGATGACTGTGAGGGCTGGAGCCGAGTAACCCGTCGTCGGTCTGAGCCAAGCGCTGCAAAGCCCGGAATTGGCCGGCATCGAACTCGCCGTGAACGTCCGGGCCACCGACTACCCGCCACGAGATACCAGTCCGCACCCACATGCCGTCGTCATCGACCGTGACCGGCAGCAGGCGTATCGACGGGCCGTCGTCGGAACGAGGGGCGGGTTGGTCGACGCTGACCAGCAGAGCCAGCGCTTTCCCGGACTGTCCGGGGGCGGACTCGGAAATGATCGATGTCGCAACCGACT
Source organism: Williamsia sp. 1138 (assembly GCF_002095435.2). Lineage (GTDB taxonomy): Bacteria > Actinomycetota > Actinomycetes > Mycobacteriales > Mycobacteriaceae > Williamsia. The sequence continues at coordinate 5,898 of NZ_MJEJ02000052.1, read as the reverse complement.
CCCACGACGGAGAACTCGTCCGATCCTCATCCGCCGGTTGCGCGGCGGTGAGCAGCAGGGCCGCGCCGTGCTTACACCACATCCTGACCGGGCAGGTGCAGATGGCGCGCCCAATGGACCACCTCTCGCCTACCGAGGCAAACGAGATCGTGACGTCGTTTCTGTCTCCGTCCGGCCCCACGCAGGTTCCGCTGAGTTCCTGGACCGATCCGCCTTCCCAGGCGAGGTCGGTGACCGACCCGTCGCGGAGCCACTCCTCGCCCCGCGTGACGACGTTGGCACCGAACGTAGGTGCGAGCCGCTCCGCGGTGATCGAATGGGCCCAGCTGGAAAACACTGACCGAGCCTATCTGCTTGCGAAGTTCACTCTGCCGATGGTGGTTGTCGGCGGGGACAAGCGGGGACTATCCCCGGCTCCAGCCGCCGATCGGCGTAGGTGCTTCCCGCCACATGGACGGCACGACCCAAGGGCAGGGGTTGAGCGGCCTCCCGACGGCGGACCACGTGGATCGGTCGGCGGAGGTGCGCACGTGGAACTCCACACAACCCTGAGGATGACGCGCCGCCCGCTGTGCCAATTCGGTCGCGAGCCAGAAGTTCTGGCCTTCGAGCCCGTACGGCGCAGACAGCGATCGGCTGTGCGCCAGATCGGCGAGAGCACGCGCTGGGTCGGTGGCGAACAGTTTGGTGGTCAAGGGATCGAGACGGAACCCGTACCCCTCGGCGGCGCGGACGGGTTCCGCTGCGGCGGTACCCGGCCCGGTGACGATCAAAGGGGCCAGGACCGCAACCATCACGACCAAGAACCTCGTACGCATCTGCATTCGTATCCCCCACTGTCGGTGCACAAGTACTAGACCACACCGCGAAACGGTTAGGTGCAGACCGGTGGTATCAGACGTCAGTGGGCCTCCTCCGTAGTGCGCGAGTTGGTGAGCATGAGCGCGCCGGCGGCGGCGACCAGTCCGACGACGACCCCGAGGATCGCGTAGGTGATGCGTTCGCCCTGGAAGAACGAATCGATCAGGCTGCTGCTCCAGGCGCCAACGGGTAGCTGGGTGGTCACCAGTGCCGCGATGAGAGTGCCGACCACCGCGGTACCGACGCTGGTGCCGACTTCCTGTGCGGTGTCGTTCAGGGCTGTTCCGATCGACGTGCGGTTGGCCGGCATCGCCTCGACAAGTGCCACCGCACAGATCGTCATGACGGTGCGCAGGCCGATCGTCATCACCACCAGGCAGATCGCGATTGCCAGGTATCCGTGCTCGACGCCCCACGACAGACCGAGCAAGGAACCACCGAGGCAGGCCGCGCCGACCAGGCAGGCGATCCGATGGCCGAACCGGGCTCCCAGCCACTCCGAGAGCGGGGTCGCCGCGATCATGGTGACGATGATGGGCAGGTTGGCCAGACCGGCCTTCATCGGGCTCCAGCCGTAGGCGTACTGGAAGTGCAGGATCAACCCGAACATCACGCTCGCCATCGCGATCGACGTCCCGATCTGGGCAATGGTGGCGCCTCTGACCGTGCCGACGGAGAACAGGCGAAGGTCGAGCATGGGTGCAGCGCTGCGACGTTCGTGCCAGATGAACGCAGCGCCGGCAGCGAGGGCGCCGACGATAGATGCCACCGTCACTGGGGAGAGCCAGCCGTGCAGGACACCACTGGTCAGCGACCAGCAGGCCAGGCCAATGGCACTGATGCTCAGGAATGCGCCGGGCAGGTCGAGACGGTCGTTGGTGAGGCCGTCGCGTCGGTCGGGCGAGACACCGAACCAGACCCCGACGCCGGCAATCAGGGCGATGGGCGCGTTGACGACCAGCAGCCATTCCCAGCTCACATGGGTCAGAACCGTGCCACCGAGCACCGGGCCGAGGACGAATCCAGACATCCCGACGACGATCATCAACGTCATGGCTCGCATGCGCAGGGTCTTGTCATCGAAAAGCCGAAATACCAGTGAGTTCGTGATCGGGGCCATGGCTGCAGCGGCGACTCCGAGTGCAGCGCGCAAGGCGATGAGTTCGCCGGTCGTGGTCACGGCCACCACGAGCAGGCTCAGGGTGCCGAACACTCCCAACCCGATCAGCAGTACCCGTCGGCGACCGAATCTGTCAGCGATCGAGCCGGCGGTCAGCAGCAGGCCACCGAAGGTGAGTGAATAGGCACCGGTAACCCATTGCAGGGCCGTGGTGCCGCTGCCGAGGTCGCGGCCGATGGTCGGCAGCGCGATCGACAGGAGTGTGTTGTCGACCATCTCGACGAAGAACGCCAGACACAGCGCGGCAAGTGGGATCCACGCCGCAGCGAGGGAGGTATAGGTGCGCGACGGTGTAGCGGTCGCAGTCTTGGTCATGGACATATCGAGGACTCCTAGCTCGCGTTGATGTCTCTGACGCTAGGAGTGGGGCCTTACATAGATCTGCCATGAGCTGTCGCGGGCTGTCAGCAGCGACAGACACATAGCAAAATACCCCGTATTCGAAGTCGTGAGACTCCGGATACGGGGTATTCGCAAATTGTGTTCGGCGGTGTCCTACTCTCCCACACTGATTAGGGTGCAGTACCATTGGCGCTGGTGGGCTTAGCTTCCGGGTTCGGAATGGGACCGGGCGTTTCCCCACCGCTATAGCCGCCGTAACTCTATGAAACAACCATCACACAAACCACAAGTGATTAGTGCTGATCATTGTGTTGTTTGTGTGTTGTTTCAGATATTGCACAGTGGATGCGAAACAAAAGTTTCATTACTTGTTTTGGTTGTAAGTCCTCGGCCGATTAGTACCAGTCACCTGCATCGGTTACCCGACTTCCAGTTCTGGCCTATCTACCCCATGGTCTGTGGGGGGCCTTAACCACGCGAAGGTGGTGAGAAACCTCATCTTGGAACAGGCTTCCCGCTTAGATGCTTTCAGCGGTTATCCCTTCCGAACGTAGCTAACCAGCAGTGCCCTTGGTAGGACAACTGGCACACCAGAGGTTCGTCCGTCCCGGTCCTCTCGTACTAGGGACAGGTTTCCTCAAGTTTCTTACGCGCGCGGCGGATAGAGACCGAACTGTCTCACGACGTTCTAAACCCAGCTCGCGTGCCGCTTTAATGGGCGAACAGCCCAACCCTTGGGACCTACTCCAGCCCCAGGATGCGACGAGCCGACATCGAGGTGCCAAACCATCCCGTCGATATGGACTCTTGGGGAAGATCAGCCTGTTATCCCCGGGGTACCTTTTATCCGTTGAGCGACACCGCTTCCACTTGCCGGTGCCGGATCACTAGTCCCGACTTTCGTCCCTGCTCGACATGTACGTCTCACAGTCAAGCTCCCTTGTGCACTTACACTCAACACCTGATTGCCAACCAGGCTGAGGGAACCTTTGGGCGCCTCCGTTACATTTTAGGAGGCAACCGCCCCAGTTAAACTACCCACCAGGCACTGTCCCTGAACCAGATCATGGTCCGAGGTTAGATATCCAATACGATCAGAGTGGTATTTCAACAACGACTCCACACACACTGGCGTGCATGCTTCACAGTCTCCCACCTATCCTACACAAACCGAACCGAACACCAATACCAAGCTATAGTGAAGGTCCCGGGGTCTTTTCGTCCTGCCGCGCGTAACGAGCATCTTTACTCGTACTGCAATTTCGCCGAGTCTGTGGTTGAGACAGCAGAGAAGTCGTTACGCCATTCGTGCAGGTCGGAACTTACCCGACAAGGAATTTCGCTACCTTAGGATGGTTATAGTTACCACCGCCGTTTACTGGGGCTTAAATTCTCAGCTTCACACCCAAAGGTGTTAACCGGTCCTCTTAACCTTCCAGCACCGGGCAGGCGTCAGTCCGTATACATCGTCTTACGACTTCGCACGGACCTGTGTTTTTAGTAAACAGTCGCTTCTCTCTGGTCTCTGCGACCACACCCAGCTCACCGAGTAAATCGGATCACCAGACGTGGTCCCCCTTCTCCCGAAGTTACGGGGGCATTTTGCCGAGTTCCTTAACCACAGTTCTCTCGATCGCCTTAGTATTCTCTACCTGACCACCTGTGTTGGTTTGGGGTACGGGCCGTGTCGCCACTCGCTAGAGGCTTTTCTCGGCAGCATAGGATCATGGAATTCGCCTCATTCGGCTACGCATCACCTCTCAGGCTTATATGTGTTCCGGATTTGCCTAGAACACGCCCTACAGGCTTACACCAGTACAACCACTGACTGGCCCCACTACCTTCCTGCGTCACCCCATCGCTTGACTACTACCAACCAAGGTCCCGCGCATCCAGTCCCAGGGCCACCCGAAGGCGGCTAAGGAACATTCAGGGCGGTTAGTACAGCTGATTCATCACGGGCGCGACTACACGGGTACGGGAATATCAACCCGTTGTCCATCGACTACGCCTGTCGGCCTCGCCTTAGGTCCCGACTCACCCTGGGCGGATTAGCCTGGCCCAGGAACCCTTGGTCATTCGGCGGAACAGTTTCTCACTGTTCTTTCGCTACTCATGCCTGCATTCTCACTCCCACACCCTCCACCACTAGATCACTCTGTGGCTTCCAGGGATGCAGGACGCTCCCCTACCCACCCACACCACTGCTCAACACCCCGCAGGATGAAGAGAATGTCTTGTGTGAGTGCCGCGGCTTCGGCGGTGTACTTGAGCCCCGCTACATTGTCGGCGCAGGATCACTTGACCAGTGAGCTATTACGCACTCTTTCAAGGGTGGCTGCTTCTAAGCCAACCTCCTGGTTGTCTTCGCGACCCCACATCCTTTTCCACTTAGTACACGCTTAGGGGCCTTAGCCGGCGATCTGGGCTGTTTCCCTCTCGACTACGAACCTTATCGCCCGCAGTCTCACTGCCGCACTCTCACTCACCGGCATTCGGAGTTTGGCTGACGTCAGTAACCTTGTAGGGCCCATCGGCCATCCAGTAGCTCTACCTCCAGTGAGAAACATGCGACGCTGCACCTAAATGCATTTCGGGGAGAACCAGCTATCACGGAGTTTGATTGGCCTTTCACCCCTACCCACAGCTCATCCCCTCCATTTTCAACTGAAGTGGGTTCGGTCCTCCACGACGTCTTACCGTCGCTTCAACCTGGCCATGGGTAGATCACTCCGCTTCGGGTCTAGACCCGGCGACTCCACCGCCCTATTCGGACTCGCTTTCGCTACGGCTACCCCACACGGGTTAACCTCGCCACCGAGCACTAACTCGCAGGCTCATTCTTCAAAAGGCACGCCATCACCCACAGCCAACCAAATGGCTCGCAGGCTTTGACGGATTGTAAGCGCACGGTTTCAGGTACTATTTCACTCCCCTCCCGGGGTACTTTTCACCTTTCCCTCACGGTACTAGTCCGCTATCGGTCACCAGGGAGTATTCAGGCTTATCGGGTGGTCCCGACAGATTCACAGCAGATTTCACGGGCCCGCTGCTACTTGGGTGTCTACTACAACAGTCAACATGTTTTCGTCTACGGGACTCTCACCCTCTACGACAGGCCGTTCCAGACCACTTCGACTAACACACTGATTTCTCACTGTCGGCCCATCCGGCAGAATGGACAAAATAGATCCCACAACCCCACACACACAACCCCTGCCGGGTATCACATATGCATGGTTTAGCCTCATCCGCTTTCGCTCGCCACTACTCACGGAATCACTATTGTTTTCTCTTCCTGTAGGTACTGAGATGTTTCACTTCCCCACGTTCCCTCCACACCCGCTATATATTCACAGGTGGGTAACACGACATCACTCGTGCTGGGTTTCCCCATTCGGACACCCTCGGATCACAGCTCGGTTGACAGCTCCCCGAGGCTTATCGCAGCCTCCTACGTCCTTCATCGGCTCCTGGTGCCAAGGCATCCACCGTACGCTCTTACACACTTACAA
>NZ_MJEJ02000014.1 GCF_002095435.2 Williamsia sp. 1138 | reverse complement strand
TGGGCGATAATATGTTGGTGGCCAAGGGTTATCGTCCAGTGGATCGTGATCAGTACTTTCTGTTGCCGCCGAGTATGCGGGACTGGTTGCCCGATTCGGATCCGGTGTGGTTGGTGATCGAGACCGTCGCCTCGCTCGATACCAGCGTGTTGCACGCCCAACGCAAGACCGGCGGGGTGGGGCGGGCCGGGTATGACCCGGACATGTTGCTGACCCTGCTGATCTGGGGCTGGGCCCACGGGCAACGTTCTTCACGCCAGCTCGAGCGGCTGTGCCACCGCGATATCGCTTATCGCATCATCTGTGCTGGTGATGCACCTGATCATGTGACGATCTCGAGGTTCCGCGCCGACTGCGCCACTGCAGTTGAAGACCTGTTTGCGCAGGTCCTGGTGTTGTGCGCACGGCTGGGGATGGTCAATATCGGGGTCGTTGCTCTCGACGGGGTCAAGATCGCCTCGAATGCCTCGATGAGCGCCAACCGCACCGAAGACGGTCTGCGGGCGGCGATGGCCGCGCAAGCGGCCCGCGCCGCATCCGAGCATGCCGATGTCGATGCCGCCGAAGACGAGATGTTCGGCGCCGATGATCGCGGTGATGAGGTGCCCGGCGATCTGGTCGATCCCCGGTCGAGGTCTGCGCGGATCGCCGCAGCGCTGGCTGATCTGCAGGACCACAACACCAAGCAGGCCGCCGAGAACAACGCCGCCGATGAGCGTGCTCAGGCGCGGGAGGCGGCGGCCGAGCAGGCCCGCCAGGCCCGCGCCGAGAAGGTCGCGCGGTGGCGTGAACAGCACCCACCGGGCTCTCGTTCAGCCCGGGTGCCCACTGAAATCCGGGTCGAGGTCCACACCGCGAATCTGGAGCGCATACGCGCTGCCCAACAGGCCAAGATCGACCGGTGGCGGCCTGGGCAGCCCGGCCCGCGACCGGTGCCGGTCGACGACCACTACGACGTCGTGCGCGCGCGAAACACGCTGGAGCGGGCCACTGCCGAGCGGGTCGCCCGCCAGGCCGCCGAGGGCACCCGAACCCGTGACGCCGCTGCACGTAAGGAGGCTGATCGGCGGGCCGCAGCCACGCACCCGCGCACGTTGACCGATCCCAAACGCAACATCACCGACCCCGAGTCGAGGCTGATGATGCTGCGCGGCGGGGGCTGGATTCAAGGGTTCAACTGCCAGGCCGTGACCAGCTCCGATGGACTGTTCTTGGCGACCGGCGTCGGCAACAACCCCGCCGATGTCGTCGCGTTCGCCGCGATGCTCGACAAAGCAGTGGCCGCCGCCGACGACATCGCCAACCACCGACCCACCTCAGCACCAGAGGGCGATGCCGCGGGAATTGGAGTGTTCCTCGCCGACGCCGGCTACCTCTCCAACGAGAACCTGACCAGTCAAGGGCCGGACCGGTTGATCGCCATCGGTAAAGCGCGGCGTATCAACAAAACCGCCCGCGAGCAGCCCACCACAGGACCTCCACCGCCTGGGGCCACCCCCATCGAGGCCATGAGACACCGCTTGGCCACACCCGAAGGCCACGCCCTCTATGCCCAACGCGGTCACATCGCTGAAACCCCGTTCGGACACGCCAAACACAACCTCGGGTTCCGGCGGTTCACCAGCCGTGGATTAGACAGAGCCACAGCCGAGTTCGCGTTTCACGCCCTCGTACACAACCTCTTCAAAGCCATCAGAGGCGGACACCTCACCCCAGGAACGGCCTGAAAGGCCGGGGCCAAAAGCCCCAGCCCGCCAACTCACCACCAACGGCAGCCCATCGCCACAGACCCACACCCAGAACTTCATTTCGAAACAACCCGCATTCCCCCCGAACCGTCTCTGAGGGGACGTTTTTCGCGAATCGACTGCTGGGCAAGTGGGTACGGTGGCCGCCGAGGGCCCGCGACGAGTGGGCTACTTCAGTACCAGGACGATGACGACGAGAGCCAGCAACGCCACCAGGACGAGCCACTCCCATTTGTCGCCGCGACTCTTGCGCGGCGGCGGGGTGTGCTCGCTCTCGGCTTTCTTCGCTGCCTGCTGGGCACGGAAACCGGCCGTCCACGGTGGTGGCGGCGGAAAATCACTCACTGTCTTCTACTCCTTGAACGTACTGCGTAAATCCGGCTCAGCTCTGAGCTTTTCGGTCAACGACCGATGCCGGGGTTCCGTTCCCCGTTGCGGCAGCGGGGCGACCGAGATCACAGCACCCGACCACGACGAGCGCAAACAGACACACGATTGCCCCCAGAATCAGCGGCGCCGAAGCGCCCGCCCGATCGATCGCGAGGCCACCGAACAGCGCCCCCGCCGCGATGGAAGTGTTGAACACCAGGACATATAGCGACGTCGCGGCCTCCCCGCGGTCGGCGGCAGAGCGCAGCACGAGCGTCTGCAGAGCGATCGGAACAGCGGAATACGCTCCGCCCCAGACGATCACAAGAACACACACGGCAATCGTCCAGCTTCCCGATGCCACCAGCAGTATCAGCGAGATACTCAGGGCGGCGAGGTACGTGGCAAGAACCGGGCGCAGCGACTCCGACCGCGCGACAATCGAACCGGACACCAGATTGCCTGCCAACCCTGCGATGCCGTAGCCGAGCAGGAGGGCACCGACCGCGGTCTTGTCGATGCCCACGTCGTCGATGAGGTAAGGAGCGATGTAGGTGTATGCGGCATAGTTCGCAACTACGACGAGCGCAGTGACCGACACCGCGATTCGCAGGTTCGTGACCGCAAACAAGGTCGGGATCTCGCGAAGCGCGACGCCACCGGTGGGCGCCATCCGCGGCATCGCGACGGCGACCATCGCCAGCGCCGCCGCAGAGAGGACCACCAGAATCCAGAATGCGGCGCGCCAGTCCAAGCGATCCCCGATCACCGATCCGAGCGGAACGCCGAGGACGAGCGCCAGGGAGATCCCCGAGAACACGAATGAGGTCGCGCGTACTGCGTATCGCGGCGCCACCAACCGCACCGCAATGGCTGCCATCACCGACCACAGCAGTCCATGCACGAAACCGACGGCCAACCGGCACACCAGCAGGACCACGAAATTGCTCGCGAGTGCAGTGACGATGTTGCCTGCGACGAACACAGAGAGGATCAGCATGATCAGGCTGCGGCGATCGATACGGCGCGTCACCGCCGTCAGAATCGGAGCAAACACACCCGCCACCACCCCGTACAGCGTGACAGTCAGCCCGGCAACACCTTCCGAGACGGCGAAGTCCGCGCTGAGATACGGCAGCAGCCCAACCGGCATCATCTCGGCGGTCGTGACGACGAAGACGCTGAGCCCGAGCGCGGCGACTGCCCAGCGATTGCGTACGGGGAACCCTCGACCGTGTGCCCCGACGTCGTCACGGCGTCAGTTCATCACATCGGTCGCCCGATCCAACACGCCGTACAGGGCGGAGGCCACCGCGGTGAGGCGGTCCCTTTCCGGTTGCCAGTCCTGGCCGAACTGATGCCGGCTCAGGAGCACCACCACGAACCGGCCTTCGTCTCCGACGAGCCCCGCACTGTGCAGATAACTCGTCTGATCGTCGCAGCACATCCAGCCCTGCTTCGCGACGGCGATGCCGACCTGCCGTGGCGCCAGAAGACCGAAGTCCTGCGCGAAGCCGTCTGCCGCCACAGGCGGCGCGGCGGCGAGAGCGCCGATGATCAGATCTCGATCCGTCTCCGGCATCGTGAGCACGTGCCGATACAGCGTCGCGAGATCGGCAGCCGCGATCGTCATCTGTCCCCAATACGACGGATCGGCAGGCGCAGTCGTCCCGCTCAGCCCGAGTCGCGCACTCACGCGTGCCGCAGCACCCTGTCCATCGAACCTCTCCCACAATTCGTTCATTGCGAGATCATCGCTCGGTCCGAGGGCGCGCCGTAACGACTCGAGGTCTGCCTCCCCCACCACGAGGTCGTCCTCTCGTCGTCTGTCGATCAGATCCACGGCTACAACGAGTTTGGCGAGCGACGCAGCAAACATGGGAACCGGCGCGGGGGTGGTGGACGCACTGACCCCGGTCGCCGTGTCGAGGACCGCCGCGTCGAGGTCGAATCCGCCCGCCGCGGTCGCTGCGGCCTGCGCCGCTGCCAACGCAGCGAACGAGTAGCCGCCTGACACGGGTCCTGATGGTGCCATCAGGAGCGAATTGGTGGGCACGGGGGCGGCGGCGCCCGCAGACCCACACACCACTGCCCCTACCGATGCCACGACGAGGATCTGCGCAGCGATCAGCGACGCCGCCACGAGGGAGCGTAGGGGCGGTGCCGCGGAAGTGGATCGACCGAACATCGTATGTCCAGCATCCGCCCCTCTGTCCTGTGCTGCCACTTCGCCGTCTGTGGAACTCGCCACCTACCGGGGACCGGGCTGCTCGGCAGGCCGCAGCGCCCATCCGGGGACCCAGTGCGTGACCTTCTCCTCGCGTCCTTTCGCCGGGATCGTGTAGGTCACCTTGCCGAACCACTCCCCCCATTCCGTCATGCCCCACTCGGTCAGGACCCCTAGCGTCTTCTTGCGGAATTGCAGTCCGTCGGGATGGTACGAGCCGGAATGGTGCGGCTGATAGGCGTAGAGCGTGACCAGGTCGACAGTCACCGCCATGTGGCCCACGCGGACGAACGCCGGCCGTCGCGGCTGACCGCTGTCTCCACCGATGCCCGCCGTCTTCATCATTCGACCATACGTTCGAAGTGCTGATAGTCTCAAGCCCGGCGGGGCGGCGATGCCTGCGGACTCCGAATGGGGACGTGGAGACGCCGCTCTGCCTATCGAACGGGGCTCACACCGTTTGAGGCCAGGCCGTGTGCAGGATCTCGCAGAGAAACCAATCCCTACCCGACCGGGCACCGAATGACTGGATGCCGGGGGACCCCCGACCCTCCCGGCACTACCGCCCCTCGGCCTTCACTGGCCGGGGGGCGGTCATCGTGCTCACCTGGTGCGCGAGGGGGGACTTGAACCCCCACGTCCTGAGACACTGGAACCTAAATCCAGCGCGTCTGCCAATTCCGCCACTCGCGCGTGCAGAGGACAGACTACCGGCTGACCAGCGACTTGCGGCACTTAGGTACGGTCAAGACATGGCATCGAACAAGCAGCGGCACCGACCAGCACTCATTGCGCTGGTCATCGTCGCAGCGGTTGCCTGCCTCGCCATGGCCTGGTGGCAGCTCGACCGGTTCGAGTCCAGTTCGGGCACCGGGCAGAACCTCGGCTATGCACTGCAGTGGCCCGCGTTCGCGGCGTTCTTCGTCTACGCCTACCGCAAGTTCGTCGTCCTCGAGGACAATCCCGACGAGGTCGAGAAGATGCACGCGGCGGACAAGGGGATCAAGGAGATCCCCGCGGGCATCTTGCCACCTCGTCCGAGTGCCGCGCCGGTCCCGACTGTCGAGGACGGCACCACCGAAGGCGACCAGATCGCCGAATACAACCGGATCCTCGCCGAGCTCGCAGAAGCGGACAGGATCCGTCTGGCGCGCCTGCGGGCCGAAGCGACACCGTCCGACAATCCACAACGGAGTAATCAGTGACCGAAACACCCGCCGAGTCGACCACCACCCCGAGGACGATCACGCCACCGAACAAGATCAAAGGTGCACTGCTGCGGTATCGGGTGATGGCGTGGATCACCGGCTTGTGGTTGCTGCTGCTGGTTGCCGAGATGATCCTGCTCTACGGGTTCGACAACCACTCGCTCGACTTCGTACCGTTCGTGCACGGGTGGGTGTACTTCATCTACCTGATCATGGCGATCGATCTGGGCATCAAGGTCCGCTGGCCGATCGGCAAGGCAATCTTCACGCTGATCGCTGGAACGATCCCGTTCCTGTCGTTCTGGGTGGAACACAAACGCACCCAGGAGATCCGGGCGCAGTTCAGTCTCTGAACGCTACCGCGTCGCCAACTCGCGTAATGCGGGTAGCAGCTGGGCCAGCGCCCGCCCGCGGTGACTGAGCGCGTCCTTCTCGGCTGCCGTCAACTCGGCCGAGCTGCGCCCTGCACCTACTGCGTCATCAGGCACGAAAACGGGGTCATAGCCGAATCCGTTGTCGCCACGCGGTTCTGCGATGATCCAGCCGCGCCACTCTCCGCGGACGACGACCTCGGAGTCAGCCGTCACCAGCGCGCAGGCAGAGACGAACGCGCCGCCGCGTCGCTCCTGCGGTACATCTCTGAGCTGACCGAGCAACAGGGCTGTGTTGGCCGGATCGTCACCATGCCGACCGGACCAGCGCGCCGAGAGCACTCCCGGCATCCCGTTGAGCGCGTCCACCTCGAGTCCGGAATCGTCGGCAACGCATGGCAATCCGGTGGCCGCATATGCGTCTCGAGCCTTTGCGAGGGCATTCTCCTCGAACGTGGCACCGGTTTCCGGTGCCTCCTCGAACGCAGGCACCTCATCGAGACCGATCACCTCGAGCCCTTCGATGCCGGCCTGCTCCACCACGCGCCGAAGCTCGGCCAACTTCTTGGCGTTGCGACTGGCGACCAGGAGACGACCACCCATCAGCTGCCGAATGCCTTGCGCTTGCCCGAGGTCTCGGCAACCGGCAGCTCACCCGGGTACGGAAGCGCCAGCGCCGCGCGCTGTACTTCGAAGAGTTGTTCGGTGCCCACCATCGCCACGTCGAGCAACCGATCCAGGGTCGATCGCGGGAAGGTCGCGCCCTCCCCCGTGCCCTGGATCTCGACAAGAGTTCCCGTGTCGGTGGCCACCACGTTCATGTCCACCTCGGCGCGAGAATCCTCTTCGTACGGCAGGTCCAGGCGCACGCGACCGTCGACGACGCCAACACTGACGGCGGAGATCATGCAGGAGATGGGCTGCGGGTCAGCGAGTTTGCCTGCGGCGTTCAGGTAGGTCACCGCGTCGGACAATGCGACGTAGGCACCGGTGATGGCCGCGGTTCGGGTGCCACCGTCGGCCTGCAGCACGTCGCAGTCGAGCGCGATCGTGTTCTCCCCCAACGCGGCCAGGTCGATGCAGGCACGCAGCGAGCGACCGATGAGACGGCTGATCTCCTGGGTACGGCCGCCCACCTTGCCCTTCACGGATTCGCGATCGGAACGGTCGTGGGTGGCGGCGGGCAACATCGCGTACTCCGCTGTGAGCCAGCCGAGTCCGGAGCCGCGACGCCACCGGGGAACCCCCTCGGTGACACTCGCGGTGCACATCACTCGCGTCTGCCCGAATTCCACCAACACTGATCCGGCGGGGTGGTTGGTGAATCCGCGGGTGATGGTGACCTTCCGCAGTTCGTCATCGACTCGGCCATCTACACGTCTACTCACGCTGCCCACCCTATCGACTCCGGCCGGGGCCGTGGTCGGGTGGCCGATACGCGTGGTCGTGGGCGTCAGTCGATGTCGATCTGTTCGCCCCGTCTGACGACCGTGATCGGGCCGTCGTACACTTCGCGGGCTTCGGCGAGCACGTCGTCGGGCCAGGTCCACGGCGGAAGGTGGGTCAACGCAAGCTTCTTGACCCCCGCTTTGGCGGCGGCTTCGCCGGCTTCCCGACCGGACAGGTGCAGGTTCGGTGGACGGTTGGCCGGATCGTGAGTCCACGACGCCTCGCACAAGAACACATCAGCGCCCTCGGCCAGTTCGATCAGCTCGTCGCACACACCCGTGTCCCCCGAGTACACGAGGACTTTCCCTCCGGGCTCGGTGATCCGGAATCCGAAGGTCGACGGCGGGTGGTTGACCTTCCGCGCCAGAATCTTCATCCCACCCAGTTCGATCTCTTGCCGGTCAACCCATTCACCCACCTCGAAGGTGTCGGTGATGTCGTCGATCTGACCGGCGTACTCCGACGACGCGGCACCGATCCGCGCGGCGGTACCCGGCGGCCCGATGAGCGTGCCCGTGTCGGTCGCCGGCACCGGGCTGTATCGACGCCACACGAGCAGACCCGGGAGATCGAGACAGTGGTCTGCGTGGAGGTGGCTGAGGATGATTGCCACGTCGTTCGGGTTCACGTGTTGCTGCAGGGAACCGAGGACACCAGGGCCGAAATCCATCACCACCGGCTGGTGCCCCGGCACGGTCAGGAGATACCCCGACGCCGGAGAGTCCGGGCCAGACAAACTGCCCGAGCAACCCAGCACCGTCAAACGCATGCCGCCATGCTGCCACGCCTGGTGACCGCGGCGTCGCCGGACGGCAGATCAGGCGTGTTGAACTGCACCGATGGCGGGTCCGAGGAACCTTGTCGCCAACCGCGCGAACAGATCCGGGTCGCCGGTTGCCTGGAAGACGCGCTGCGCGGGCAGCTCCGAAGGTTCACGAAGGAGATCATTGGCGGTGAGGACGCGCAACACGTCCTTCGCCGTCTCCTCCGCACTCGACACCAGTGTCACGTCGTCGCCGACCGCCAACTGGATGACACCGGACAACATCGGATAGTGGGTGCAGCCGAGGACGACGGTGTCGACCCGGGCGGCGGCCAGCGGCTCGAGGTAGCCCTCCGCCAAGCCGAGAACCTGACGACCGCTGGTGATCCCCCGCTCGACGAAGTCGACGAACCGCGGGCAGGCGACGGAAGTGATCACCGCGTTCTGCGCTGCGGCGAAGGAGTCCTCATACGCCCGGGAGGCGATGGTCGCCTCGGTCCCGATCACGCCGATACGTCCAGATCTCGTCGCGGCGACAGCTCGACGCACTGCCGGCAGGACCACCTCGATCACCGGCACCGGGTAGCGCTCACGCGCGTCTCGCAGGCACGCCGCAGATGCGGTGTTGCACGCGATCACGAGGGCCTTGACGCCTCGTTCGACGAGTTCGTCGCCGATGGCGAGCGCGTGGGCCCGAATCTGCGGGATGGTCAGCGGCCCGTACGGACCGTGGGCGGTGTCGCCGATGTAGATGACGTTCTCGGCGGGCAGCTGGTCGATCACGGCACGAGCGACCGTCAGGCCACCGACTCCGGAATCGAAGATCCCGATCGGTGCGTCCACATCTGTGATCACTGGGTCAGTGCCTTCTTCTCGTCACGTTTGCGATCCTTCTTCGACAGGTACCAGGCGGCCAGGACGCCCCCGATCGCGCCGAAGAGATGCCCCTGCCAGGAGACCCGGCCGTCGGTGGGGACCACACCCCACAGGACGCCTCCGTAGACCATGAAGACCACGACCCCGAGGAGGACCTGCCAGACGTCGCGATTGAACAGTCCGCGCACCAAGATGTAGGTGAGCCACCCGAAGATGATGCCGGACGCTCCGACGGTCACGGTGTAGGGCGGCGCGAACATCCAGACGCCGAGGCCCGACACGACCCACACGATGGCGGTCGTGATGATGAAACGTCTCGCCATCAGGACCAGGAACCCCAGCACCATTCCGGGAAGTGTGTTGGCCGCCAGGTGTTCCCAGTCGGCATGCAGGAACGGCGAGAAAAATATGCCGGTGAGACCGTCGGCCTCCCGCGGTTCGATGCCCGCGCTGTCGAGGTCGTGTCTGCTGACGGCGTCGATGGCCTCGATGACGTAGAGCAACGCTGTCAGGACGGCGATGACTACAGCCGAACGCGCCCACAGCGGCCACGAGGTGCGTGCAGGCACCGGTGGTCCGCCGGACGGCAACCCACCGCCGTAGGAGCCGAGCGATCCGGTCATGGGTCTCCGATCAGATATCGCTGCGACCGTCAGGCCCAGAGCTGGCCCTCGAGATCGTCACTTGCCTTGTCGAGGCTACCTTCGTACGCCCCCGTGGACAGATACTTCCATCCGGCGTCACAGACGACAAAGGCGATATCGGCGCGCTGACCAGCGGACATCGCCTTGCGGGCGACGCCGAGGGCGGCATGGACTATCGCACCCGTCGAAACCCCGGCGAAGATGCCCTCGGTATCGATCAGCTCGCGCATCCGGCGCACCGCATTGCGGCCCTCCACGGAGTAGCGCATGGTCAGGATCGACTCGTCGTACAGCTCCGGCACGAACCCTTCGTCGATGTTGCGTAGTCCGTACACCTCTTCGCCGTAACGAGGTTCGGCCGCGACGATCTGGATCTGCGGCCGCTGCTCGCGGAGAAACCTACCGGCACCCATCAGGGTTCCGGTGGTGCCGAGGCCGGCCACGAAGTGGGTGATCTCCGGCAGGTCGTCGAGCAGTTCGGGACCGGTACTCTCGTAGTGCGCCAGCGCATTCGAGGGATTCCCGTACTGGTAGAGCATCACCCAGTCGGGGTTCGCGGCGGCCAGTTCCTTGGCCATCGCGACCGCCTTGTTCGACCCACCGACCGCAGGCGAGGAGATGATCTCGGCGCCGTACATCGTCAGCAGCTGGCGCCGTTCGACCGACGTGTTCTCGGGCATCACACAGATGAGTTTGTAGCCCTTGAGTTTTGCGGCCATCGCCAGTGAGATCCCGGTGTTGCCACTGGTCGGCTCCAGGATGGTCGCACCCGGCGTCAGCAGTCCGTCCGCCTCGGCCTGTTCGATCATTCGCAAGGCCGGACGGTCCTTGATGGAGCCGGTGGGATTGCGGTCTTCGAGTTTGGCCCACAACCGCACGGCGGGGCCGTCCTCGGTGTCGCGCCAGCGTGGAGACAAGCGCTGCAGACCGATCAACGGGGTGTGACCCACCGACTCGATCAGCGATTCGTAGCGTGGCATGGACTGTTGGTCTCAGCCGCCGGCGACGGCAGGCAGGATCGTGACCTCGTCGCCGTCGGCAACCGCGGTGTCGAGACCGCCGGAGAAGCGGACATCCTCGTCGTTGACGTAGACGTTGACGAATCTGTGTAGCTTCCCTGAGGCGATCAGGCGGTCCTTGAGTCCGCCGTGGCTCGCATCGAGATTGTCGATGAGTTCGGCCACCGTCGCACCGGTGGATTCGACGCGCTTGTTCCCGTCGGTATACGTCCGCAAGATCGTGGGAATGGAAACGGTTACAGCCATGACGTGACTCCTAATTGATTTGGATCTCTTCTTCTGTGACCACGCCGTCGGTGATCCGGTAACTGCGGATCTCCTCGGAGTCGGGATCTCGGGTGGAGATCAGGACGTAGTGCGCGTTCGGTTCAGAGGCGAACGAGACATCGGTACGGCTCGGGTAGGCCTCGGTCCCGGTGTGCGAGTGGTAGATCACCACCGGTTCCTCAGCCGCCCTGTCCATCTCTCGCCACACCTTGAGCTGCTCGCCGGAGTCGAACCGGTAAAAGGTGGGTGAGCGTTCTGCGTTGACCATCGCGATGAAGCGCTCCGGCCGATCCGTACCCTCCGGGCCCGCGATCACACCGCAGGCTTCGTCGGGATGGTCTGTGCGAGCATGCGCGACCATCGAGTCCACCAGCGAACGGCTGATGATGAGCACGGGCCACCTCCGGGGTCGATTCGGTGCCGGGCTACGCCGACGGCGGGGCTTGCGGCACAAACGCTGATGGCAACGTCTGGCGGTAGGTAGGTATTCCGGCGACCGGAGCGGCCGCGATCACGGCTTTGACGATGGCACGTTGCACGACGGTCGCCGCCGCCTCTCCGATCGCGGCGACGAGGGCGACATCCGGGTTCATGCCACTCGGGATGGCAGGCGCCTCCGGTGGCGTCGGGGTCGCCGAACCGGTGGAGACCGCGAAGAGCGTGTCACCGTCGAGCGGCGAATGTGCCGGACGGATGGCGCGCGCGAGCCCGTCATGAGCGGTCATCGCGACCCGCTGGGTGGATGCCGGGTCGAGGACGGCGTCGGTCGCCACCACCCCGATCGTGGTGTTGAGCGGGGTCGACTTCGCGGTGAGTTCGGCCAGTGCAGCGGTCTCGACGTCGGAGGGCTTGCGCAATCCGAAGTAGTCGAGCTCGAGCGTCGACGCGCCCCAGGGCAATCCGCCGGTGGGGTCGATGACCGCCCCCACCGGGTTCGCGATGACCACCGCGCCGACAGTGATCCCTGTCGCCGGGCCGGAGGTGAATGTGATGCTCGCAGAACCGACGCCGCCCTTGAGTGCGCCCGCCCGCGCGCCGGTGCCGGCGCCGACCGACCCGAGCTCGACACCCGGGCCTGCCGCCTGCGCCGCGAGCCGTCCGAAGTCGCGGTCGGGTCTTGCCTTCCATTCCCCGACAGCGAGGTCGAAGATCACCGCGGCCGGGACGATGGGCACCACTGATCCCCGGGAGTCCATCGCCAAGCCGACGCCGGCGTCCTCCAGATGGGTCATCACCCCGTCAGCGGCTGCCAGTCCGTAGGCGCTGCCGCCGCTGAGCACGATCGCGTGCGCCGTCTGTACCGTGTTCGCGGGATCGAGCAGGTCGGTCTCCCGGGTGCCCGGTCCCCCACCCCGCACGTCGACTGCCGCAACGGCACCTTCGGGGAGCAACACAACCGTGGTGCCCGTCGCCCAGCCTTCGCCACCCATCTCGTCGGTGCCCACCCGGACCTCGTCGTCGAGACGATGGTGGTGTCCGACCAACACCCCCGGGACGTCGGTGATCGAGTCGGATACGCCGGGAATCACGTGTGGTGCCCTCCCCTTCGAAGATGTCGCCGCCGTGCCGCGAGGCGCGGCCGGAAGTCACTTACCGATCAGCGCGACCACCAGCAGTTCCTGCACCACCGTGAGCCAGTGGTACACGTCGAGATGGGCCGCCATCGGGTCCCCTTCCGGAAGCTGATCAGGAGTGGACTCGTCGATACCGATCATCGCGCCGAGCGCCAGCCGCACATCGTTGATCGCCGAGAGCCACTGGTCGGCCTCCTGCGGACTCAATGAGATCTGACCACCGCCGGCCGGCAACGAATCCAGGACCACCTGCGCCGCTGACTGTTTGGCGTTGATGATGTGTGGTTCGTGCAAACTCCGCAACGCGCCGTTGAGGTCTCCGGTGACAGCGTCCACGGTGGTCGTCTCGTCTTGGTCGGGGCGATGGAAGTCGGGGAACAGCCTGCCGAGCGTCGCATCCGTCGGCGGCGTGGAGTGTCCGGCCTCGATGCCTGTCAGGTCCGCCAGCGAATCCGCCGGAGCGGTCGACTGCCGCTCGTCCAGCAGCTCGGTCATCGACGTGACGAGTGAGGCGATGAGGTCGGACTCGTGGGAGTCGAGCTCCGAGGTGATCCGCAGACGGTCGCCCGATCCGCGCCGTTTCCAGTTGCGCACCGCTCAACTGTCCCGCTGCATGGTGGCCCACAGGCCGGCGGCATGCAGTTTCTGGACGTCGAGTTCGACCTTGTCGCGATCGCCGGTGGAGACCACAGCCCGGCCCTCGGTGTGAACCTGCATCATCAGTTCCGCCGCCCTCGTCTCGCTGTACCCGAACAGCTTCTGGAACACATACGTGACGTAGCGCATGAGGTTCACCGGATCGTCCCACACGATGGTCACCCACGGCCTGTCCACTGCCTGGTCACGTTCGGCGACGGCGGTACTCGACGGGGTGACCTCGTGCTGACCGCCGCCCGCCGCCGACCATGGCCCGCAGCGGGGCGGTGCGGTCATCATCTGTCCGCGCATGGAGCCCAGGGTACCGATAGTGACCGCTTGGAACACACCCCTGCCACGCAGGCGCCAACGGAGCGCGCCACGGGCCTAAGGTGTCGAGAGTGACCTCTTTCAACACAGCGCTGTTGACCGACCAGTACGAACTCACGATGGTCGCGGCCGCGCTCGCCGACCACACCGCCCACCGCACGTGCACGTTCGAGGTGTTCGCGCGTCGCCTGCCGGAAGGACGCCGCTACGGTGTCGTCGCGGGGACCGGTCGGCTGATCGAGCAACTCTCGCAGTTCACGTTCGGTCCCGAGCAGCTCGCCGTCGCCGAGAAGTTCCTGGACGCCGATACGCTCGAATGGCTGAGCAACTACCGATTCTCGGGCGACATCGACGGCTATCCCGAAGGCGAGTTGTTCTTCCCCGGTTCTCCGATTCTCACCGTCCGCGGAAGTTTTGCCGAAGCCGTGATGCTGGAGACCCTTGCCCTCTCGATTCTCAACCATGACAGCGCCATCGCCTCCGCGGCCGCCCGTATGGTCACCGCGGCCGGATCCCGCCCGATCATCGAGATGGGGTCGAGGCGAACCCACGAACAGGCCGCGGTCGCATCGTCGCGGGCCGCATATCTCGCCGGATTGTCGGCGACGTCCAACCTCGAGGCAGCGCGCAGACACGGCGTGCCCAGCGCGGGTACCAGCGCCCATTCGTTCACCCTGCTCCACACCACCTCCGACGGCCCCGATGAGAAGGCCGCATTCGCGGCCCAGGTCGCGAAGCTGGGCGTGGGTACGACGTTGCTCGTCGACACCTACGACATCACCCAGGGCGTCGCGAACGCCATCGAGGTGGCGGGCACCGAACTCGGCGCAGTCCGCATCGACTCCGGTGACCTCGGAGTGCTCGCCCGGCAGGTTCGCAGGCAACTCGACGACCTCGGTGCGACCAGTACCCGCATCGTGGTCTCCGGCGACCTCGACGAATATGCGATCGCATCGCTGCGCGCCGAGCCGGTCGACGTCTACGGGGTCGGGACCTCCCTGGTGACCGGATCCGGCTCGCCGACCGCGGGCATGGTCTACAAACTGGTCGAGGTCGACGGGATCCCCGTGGCAAAACGCGCGAGCCACAAAGAGTCCCGGGGCGGTGCGAAAACCGCGATCCGCACAGCGAAGGCCACCGGCACCATCGTGGAAGAGATCATCTATCCCACCGGTGCGGCGGCGCCGGAGACGACGCAGGCCGCCCGGCCACTGCAGATCCCGTTGATACGCGGTGGCGAGCCCGTCGCGGATCTGCCGACCCTCGATGACTCCCGAGAACACCTTGCTGCTGCACTTGTCAGTCTTCCGTGGGAGGGTTTGGGACTATCGCGGGGGGAACCGGCCATACCGGTGCGGTTCATCGCGCCGGAAACGCACCGACCGGAGGGGTTTCGACCGTGACCGAACACATTCGAACAGCGCTGCTCATCGTCGACGTCCAGAACGACTTCTGCGAGGGTGGCTCGCTGGCGGTCTCGGGCGGCGCCGCAGTGGCCGCGGCGATCACGGCCTACACCCACCGCGATCACGGCTATCTCGCGGTCGCCGCAACCCGTGATCACCACATAGATCCCGGTGATCACTTCTCCGAGACACCCGACTTCGTCGACAGTTGGCCGCCGCACTGTGTCGTCGGCACGCCCGGTGCGGATTTCCATCCCGCGTTCGACGTTGCGGTCACCGACGAGGTCTTCTCCAAGGGTGAGTACAGCGCCGCCTACTCGGGTTTCGAGGCCACGAGCGACGCGGGCGCCGCACTCGGTGACTGGTTGCGCGAACGCGATATCAACGCCGTCGACATCGTCGGACTGGCCACCGACCACTGCGTCCTCGCCACCGCACTCGATGCTCGCAAGGCGGGTTTCACGACCCGTGTGTTGCTCGAGTACGCCGCCGGTGTCAGCGCCGAGACAACCGGGACAGCTGTCGCGACGATGACCGGGGCAGGGGTCTCCGTGGTCTCGGCCGTCGCGGCCCGGCCGCTGTGACGGTCCGTGCGCTACGGACCACCGGGGCGCGATGACAGACATCCCCGAGGTGCCCGATCTGCTGTCGTCGGCGGTCGAGGCGCTCGGTGGGGCCAGGCGCGACGGACAGCTGAAGATGGCTTCGGCGGTTGCCCACTCCATCGACACGGGAGAGCATCTGGCCGTACAGGCCGGAACCGGCACCGGCAAGTCTCTGGCGTATCTGGTGCCGTCGCTGCGTCACGCAGTGGACACCGGTAAGACGGTGGTGGTCTCGACCGCCACCATCGCGCTACAGCGCCAGCTCGTCGAACGCGATCTCCCCCGGACCGCCGCAGCCCTCACCGGCCCCCTGGGCCGCGCACCCGAGTTCGCCATCCTCAAAGGACGCGGAAACTATCTGTGCCTGAACAAGATCCACGCGGGCACCATCGAGGAACCGGACGGGGATCTGTTCGAGGCGAGCGGCGGCGGAAAGGCCGACCCGTTCGCGGCCTCCCGGCTCGGCCGTGAGGTCACCCGACTTCGCGAATGGACATCGGACACCGAGACCGGCGATCGCGATGACCTGACGCCCGGGGTGACCGACCGGTCGTGGCGCCAGGTCAGTGTCTCGGCACGCGAATGCCTCGGCGCCACCAACTGCTCCTACGGCGCGGATTGTTTCGCCGAGAAAGCCAAGGCCAAGGCGGGAAAGGCCGACGTCGTCGTCACCAATCACGCGCTGTTGGCCATCGATGCGATGAGTCCGGCCGCGATCCTGCCCGAGCACGATGTCGTGGTGGTCGACGAAGCCCACGAACTCGCCGACCGCATCACGTCGGTGGCGACCGCCGAGATCTCCGGCGCATCGGTGGCCGGCGTGGCCCGGCGGTGCGCAAAGCTTGTCGATGACGAAGTCGCGGACGACATCTCCGGCAGCGGCGAACTCATCGAATCACTGCTCGACGAGAATGCGCCGGGCCGCTGGACCGGGCTCCCCGACGGAGCGCCGCTGGCACTGTCGTCGCTGCGTGACCGGCTGTGGAGGGCGCACACCGCGATCGGACCGGTGCGTCGCAGCGGCGAGGTCGACCCCGAGGCGAACGCGGCCCGGTCGGCGGCGCTGACCAGCCTCGAGGAAATGCACGACACCGCGGTACGCATCCTTGCCGCGTTCGACGACCCCGACGAGGCGAAACGACCCGACGTGGTCTGGATCGGCGAAGACCTCGTCCGCGGCGACCGCAAGCGCGTGTTGCGGGTCGCGCCGTTGTCGGTCGGCGGACTGTTACGGGCCTCGTTGTTCGCGCACGCGACAGTCATCTTGACCTCGGCGACGTTGACCGTCGGCGGATCGTTCGACGGCTTGGCCGCGAGCTGGGGACTGCCACCACATCGCCCCGGTACGCAGAACGGCACGTCGGCAGATGGCGACCCCGACCCGGAGACGGAGGCCACGAAGTCCGCGCAGAGCATCACCGCGATCGGCAAACCCCCGCCGGCCGACGAGAAGAAGGTCACCTGGAACGGTCTCGACGTGGGGTCCCCGTTCGACCACCAGAAGGCAGCCATTCTCTACGTGGCCAAACATCTGCCCGCGCCCGGCCGCGAGGGGATGTCGGCCCGCACTCTCGACGAGGTGGTCGACCTGATCACCGCCGCCGGTGGACGGACGCTGGGCCTGTTCTCTTCCATGCGGGCGGCAAAAGAGGCGGCCGAAGCCGTTCGTACGCGCATCGATCTGCCTGTCCTGTGCCAGGGCGAGGGCGCAACGGGCGCGCTGGTGAAAGAGTTCGCCGCCGACGAGAAGACCTGCCTGTTCGGAACCCTGTCGCTGTGGCAAGGCGTCGATGTGCCCGGCCCATCGCTGAACCTCGTGCTGATCGATCGCATCCCTTTTCCCCGACCCGACGATCCCCTGCTGATGGCGCGGCAACGAGCGGTCGCCGCGCGCGGTGGCAACGGTTTCATGGCCATCGCGGCAGGACATGCCGCTCTGCTGCTTGCGCAGGGCACAGGGCGTCTTCTACGCGGTACGTCGGACCGCGGGGTGATCGCGATACTCGACTCACGTTTGGCCACAGCCCGCTACGGGAACTATCTGCTCGCGTCGCTGCCGCCGTTCTGGCGCACGACCGATGGCCGGTTGGTGCGCGGCGCGCTGTCCCGACTGCAGGGGACGAACACCACCGATGGCGACGGAGCCTGAGCCGATTACCTCGTAGTCGCCTACGGTGGAGAACAGCACGACGACGTGAGCAACGCTGGCAACAACACTGTGAGAGGTGGCCGACAACGTGATTGGGCGCATCGGGATCGATGACATAGCCCCAGTGGTTTCTTCGGGACAGTTTGCCGCGAAAGCGGTTGTCGGAGAGATCTTTCCAGTCAGTGCAACCGTATGGCGCGAGGGCCACGACGCGGTCGCCGCCACGTTGCACGTCGAGGGCCCAACCCGCGCGGGCGCGTTGGACGTCCGAATGTCGCCGGGTGCCGAGCCCGATACGTTCAACGCATTCTTCAGCCCCGACGCGACGGGCTACTGGTCGTATCGCATCGACGCGTGGAGCGACCCCTTCAGCACCTGGCGCGATGCGATGGACAAAAAGCTGGCGGCCGGTCAAGGGAGTGCAGAGCTCGCAAACGACATCGAACGAGGTGCGCGGCTACTCGACCGCGCCCTCGAGCTCACACCCCCGACAGATCGTGACTCGCTGACGAACGCCGCCACAGCGCTCCGCGACACGCATCTGGCGCTCCCGGACCGCGTCGGACCCGCGTTGTCGGCGCAGACAGCTCACCTGCTGACCACCTACCCCGTCCGCGAGCTGGTGACCAAGAGCCGTACACACCGTGTGTGGGTCGACCGGACCAGGGCCCTGTTCGGATCGTGGTACGAGCTGTTCCCTCGCTCCACCGGCGGTTGGGACAACGAGGGACATCCGGTGCACGGGACGTTCCTGACGGCTGCCGAAGATCTCCCTCGGATCGCGGACATGGGCTTCGACGTCGTGTACCTCCCGCCGATCCACCCGATCGGCGAGGTCAACCGTAAGGGGCCCAACAATTCGGTGACCGCGGGCCCTGACGACGTCGGTTCACCGTGGGCCATCGGGTCCAAGGACGGTGGGCACGACGCGATCCATCCTCGCCTCGGTTCTTTCGAAGACTTCGAATACTTCCGCCATCGCACCGAGGAACTGGGCATGGAGGTTGCACTCGACCTCGCTCTCCAATGCGCACCAGATCACCCGTGGACCACCGAACATCCGGACTGGTTCACCGCCGAACCAGATGGCAGCATCCGTTATGCCGAGAATCCGCCGAAGAAATACCAGGACATCTACCCACTCAACTTCGATGATGACCGCAACGGCATCTTCCGGGGTGTCCTCAAGGTGGTTCTCGGCTGGGTTGCCAGGGGCGTCAAGATCTTTCGGGTTGACAACCCACATACCAAGCCACCGGACTTCTGGGAATGGCTCATCGTCGAGGTCAAGAAACGCGATCCCGACGTGCTGTTCCTGGCCGAGGCGTTCACCCGCCCGGCCCGCCTGTACGGCTTGGGCAAGCTCGGCTTCACCCAGTCGTATACGTACTTCACCTGGCGCACCGCGAAGTGGGAGCTCACCGAGTTCGGCAAGGAGATCGCGGGTAACGCCGACATCGCCAGGCCGAACCTGTTCGTGAACACCCCCGACATCCTCCATGAATCGCTACAGCACGGCGGCCCCGGGATGTTCGCGCTGCGCGCGGCACTCGCCGCGACCCTGTCCCCCACCTGGGGTGTGTACAGCGGGTATGAGCTGTATGAACACCACGCCGTCCGGGAAGGCAGCGAGGAGTACCTCGATTCCGAGAAGTACGAATTGCGTCCCCGCGACTACAAGGGGGCATCGAGTCGGGGCGAGTCGCTCGAGGGCTGGATCCGGTCGCTGAACGAGATCCGGCGGCGACATCCCGCTCTGCAGCAGCTGCGCTACCTGAAGTTCCACCACGTGGACAACGATGCGTTGATCGCGTATTCCAAGTTCGACCCGAAAACCGGGGATACCGTGGTGGTCGTGGTGAACATCAACCCGTATGGGGCGGAAGAGTCCACGCTGTGGCTGGACATGCCGTCCATCGGATACGACTGGCAGGACCGCTTCAGCGGGGTGGACGAGGTCAGCGGCGAGAGTTTCCACTGGGGCCAGGCCAACTTCGTTCGACTCGAACCCTGGCGATCTGTGGCCCACATCGTCGCGTTACCTCCCATGCCCGAAGCCGCCCGCCGTAATCTCGCGTTCAGGACACCCTCATGACCACTTCATCAGACGCTGTACCCGACGCATTGCTGCCCGCGGCAGACCTCGACCGGCTGCTCGCAGGCACCCATCACAACCCGCACGGCGTCCTGGGCGCCCATCCGGTCGGTGACCACACCGTGCTGCGCACGCTCAAACCGGACGCTAGCGCAGTGAGCGCGATCATCGGTGGGGTCGAATACCCTCTGAAACAACAGGATTCCGCTCTCTGGGTCGCAGCGGTGCCGATCACCGACCTCATCGATTACCGCTATCGAGTCACCTATCCGGGCGCCGATGACGGCGACTCAGACCGTGAGTTCGTCGTCGCCGACGGTTACCGGTTCCTGCCCAGCCTCGGCGAGCTGGACATCCACCTGTTCACCGAGGGTCGCCACGAACGGCTGTGGGAAATCCTCGGCCCGCAGGCACGGGTCTATACGACCGCGGACGGCGAGGTCGGCGGCACCAGTTTCGCGGTGTGGGCACCCAACGCCCAGGGCGTCACCCTCATCGGCAGCTTCGACGGTTGGCGGGGACACACGGCGCCGATGCGATCCCTGGGATCGAGCGGGGTGTGGGAGGTGTTCGTCCCTGACGTAGGGCCAGGCACCACCTACAAGTTCCGCATCACCGGCAACGACGGCATCGTGCGCGAGAAAGCCGATCCGATGGCACGGGCCACAGAGGTTCCGCCGGCCACCGCGTCGGTGATCCCGGAGACGTCCTTCGAGTGGACCGACGACACGTGGATCGCAGACCGCGAACACATCGTGGCCACCGACGAGGCGATGAGTGTCTACGAAGTCCACCTCGGATCGTGGCGCCAGGGTCTGGACTACCGCGAACTGGCGCAACAGCTCGGCGACTACGTGGTTCAACTCGGTTTCACGCACGTCGAGCTGCTGCCGGTGTCCGAGCATCCCTTCGGCGGCTCATGGGGTTACCAGGTCACCTCGTACTACGCACCGACGTCGCGCTTCGGAAGCCCCGACGACTTCCGGTACTTCGTCGACCATCTCCACTCCCTCGGAATCGGAGTCCTCGTCGATTGGGTTCCCGCCCATTTCCCGAAGGACGCCTGGGCGTTGGCGCGCTTCGACGGCACCCCGCTCTACGAGCACGGCGATCCTCAACGAGGTGAGCAATTGGATTGGGGCACCTACGTTTTCGACTTCGGGCGCAACGAGGTCCGCAACTTCCTGGTCGCCAACGCGCTCTACTGGTTCGATCAGTTCCACATCGATGGACTGCGGGTCGATGCCGTGGCCTCCATGCTCTATCTCGACTATTCGCGACCCGAAGGGGGCTGGTCTCCCAACATCTACGGCGGGCGCGAGAATCTCGAGGCAGTCCAGTTCATCCAGGAGATGAACGCCACCGTGCACAAGCACCATCCGGGAGTCGTGACCGTCGCCGAAGAGTCCACGTCCTGGCCTGGCGTAACTCGCACCACCAATCTCGGCGGGCTCGGTTTCAGCATGAAGTGGAACATGGGCTGGATGCACGACACCCTGGGCTACCTCGGCCGCGACCAGATCCACCGTAGTTTCCACCACCACGAGATCACCTTCTCGCTGATGTACGCCTGGAGCGAGAACTTCGTCCTGCCGATCAGCCACGACGAGGTGGTGCACGGCAAAGGCACGTTGTGGTCACGGATGCCGGGAGACTCCCGGGCCAAGGCCGCGGGCGTCCGATCGCTACTCGCCTACATGTGGGCGCATCCCGGCAAGCAATTGCTGTTCATGGGCCAGGAGTTCGCGCAGACACCGGAGTGGTCGGAGAACCGCAGTTTGTCCTGGGACCAACTCGAGGGCTGGGAAGGTGAATTGCACTCCGGGGTCCAGTCACTGGTCACCGATCTGAACAGCGTCTACAAGAGCCATCCTGCGCTCTACAGTCAGGACGTCACGCCCAACGGCTACTCGTGGATCGACGCCAACGACACCGCGGGCAACATCATCAGTTTCCTACGCTGGGGATCAGACGGTTCGGTGGTCGCCTGTGTGTTCAACTTCTCCGGCACCACCCGTACCGAATATCGCGTGGGTCTGCCGTCGGCAGGCACGTGGACAGAGATCCTCAACACCGACGCACCGGCATACAGCGGCAGCGGCGAGGGCAACCTCGGTCAGGTGATCGCAGCGGAAGAGCAATGGCACGGCCGGCCGGCCTGCGCCCGGTTGACCCTGCCTGCCAACGGGGCCATCTGGCTCACCCCGGCCTGACGGCCGAGGCGCTTGATGAAAACCGGTCGGGTACTGATCGGGCCGCTGTTCGGCGTTGTCCTACTGATGTTGGCGGCCTGCGCCGCGTCCGACGATCGCCGCGAGCAGGTGTCCGGCGATGCGGTGTCCGCCTTCAGCGATCCCTTCACCGTTGCAGGATTGCCCGTCACGACCGGGCCCAGTGGGCTGCGCGCGGGTACCACCGGACCAGACCTGGACATTCGCGGGGGCACCGGTGACCAGATCGACGAACTGATGGCCGCTGCCCTCGCCGACCTGGACCTCTACTGGAAAGAAGCCTTCGAACCCGCGTTCGGTCAGCGCTTCAAAACCGGCCTCAGCTTCGTCTCCTGGGATGCCGAAACGTCCGAGTCGCTGTCGGAGTCATTCTGTGGAGAGTCCACATTTCGTCAGGTCAACGCGGCGTTCTGCCCCGATCGCGTCGAAATCGGTTGGGACAGAGGGGTGCTGATGCCGGCGCTGCTCGAGGAGTTCGGTCCGATGGCCCCGGTCACCGTGATCGCGCACGAGTACGGGCACTACATCCAGATGATCGGTGGCTTCGACAAGTCCGCCTCACCCATCGTCAGCGAGCAACAGGCCGACTGCCTCTCGGGCACCTTCATCCGCTGGCTCGCCGAGGGCCGCGGCACGTATCTCGAGATCAACACCGGGGACGGGTTGAACAGCGCGATCGCGGCGCTCATCTCCGCACGGGACGGTCGTCGCGGCCAATCCGATCACGGTACCGCCTTCGAGCGTGCCGATGCTTTCGAGACGGGGTTCAGCTCAGGTGCCGCCGTCTGCGGCGGGATCGGCCAGCTCCACGTCGACGAGAAGCGCGATCAGATGCCCCCGCGATTCGACAACACCGGGTCGATCGACTCCACGCCCTTCAGTGAGGCAGGCCTGCAATCCGTGGTGACGTCGGTGGAGAGCTTCTTCGACCTCTCCGACGAGGTGCGGCCCGCGGTTGTGCGCACCGCGCCAGACGGCTCGTGCGCGGACGTCAGTGTCGCGGTGGTCGCGCAGGCACCGGTCGCTTTCTGCCCCACCACCAACACGGTGTCGATGGACCCCGATCAGCTCGCGCTGATCGCCACCAACGGCACGAACGGTCCGGCCGGGTTGCCGAGCTTCATCGGCGGCGACTTCAGCGCCTATTCGCTGGTGGCATCGCGGTATTCGGTCGCCGCGCAGAGCGCCCGCGGCCAGGTGATCGACCAGCCGGTCACCGCAGCGAGAGCTGCCTGCGACACCGGCCGATGGGCCCGTTCCACCGCCGACTCCGGCACGTTCACGCTGCGTGGTGGCGATCTCGACGAGCTGGTGTCGGGTCTGCTGGTGAGCGGAGCAGTGGCAAGCGACGTCGCCGGCCGCTCACTGCCCAGCGGATTCGCGCGGATCGACGCCTTCACAGTCGGATATTTCGACCCGGAGAACGGCTGCTCGCGCTACGACCCGTGAGGCCGCGCGACGTTCCCCGGGCGCCGGGGTGCTCAGTACAGCGCTGTTGCCAGTTTGCGCCGAGCCGCGACCACGAACGTCTCGGCCGGATCGAACAGTTCGAACAGTTCGAGCAGTCTGGTCCTGGCTTCGGTCCGCTCGTCGCCTGCGGTCCGTGAGATCACCTTGATGATGCGATCGAACGCGGCTTCGGGCTGCTGGTTGAGCAATTCGAGGTCGGCCGCCGCCAGCTGGGCCGGAACATCGTCCGGTGCAGCGTCGGCGAGGGTTGCGGCGTCGTGTTTCTGGGCCCGGGCGACGAACTCGAGGTTGCGCACCAGGGAAGCCGCTTCGACGTTCCCCGGTTCCGCTGCAGCGATTTCCTTGTAGTCGGCGAGGGCGCCGTCGATGTCGCCCTCGTTGAGCTTGTTCTCCGCGGCGATCATGCGCGGGTCCTCGGGCTCCGGTTCGGGCTCGGCGCCGTCCGCAGCCGGCGCACCGGTCAGCTCGCCTCCGTGTTTGACGAGGATGTCGTCGATCCAGCCCTGGATCTGCCCGGCCGGCTGAACCCCTGCGAACGCCGACACCGGCTGCCCGGCGACGATCGCCACCACGGTCGGGATCGACTGAACTCCGAACAACTGCGCGATCCGCGGGTTGGCGTCCACATCGACCTTCGCCAGCACCCACTTGCCACCGGACTGCGCGGCCAGCGCCTCCAGGGTCGGCGAGAGCTGTTTGCACGGCTCGCACCAGGTCGCCCACAGATCGACGAGCACCAGGACCTGATCGGATCGGGCCACGACGTCGGCTTCGAAATCGGCCTCGGTGACGTCGTATACCGCGGGGAACGCGCCGCCCGACGGCGCCGGGGCACGGCCGGCGGGGGGTGTCGGCGCAGCAGGTCGATTCGCCTGCGCGCGCCCGGCATCGGCACGTTCCTTCAATACGGACAGGTCGACTGCACCGGACATCGCGGCGGCTGCTCTCACTGCGGAGGCGGAAGCGGGATTACGTTGTTGCGGTCTGCTCACCAGTCCAGTTTGGCACGACCGCGGAGCGATGTGTGCTCAGGTCTTCCGGCGTTCGCCACAAGCTGACAGCGCTCGAGTCCGACCCGGCAGGTCGCCCGAGTCAGCCAGGCGTGCCCACCGGATCGGTCATGGCGGCGCGCGGCCGGACGATGGGGGCTGCCACCGCGGCGAACAGCATTCCCGCTGCCGCGATCCACAGCGCAGACCCGAGCGACCACCAGTGGCTCACCGGACCGATGACGGCCGGGCCGGACAACATTCCGACGTATCCGAAGCCCACCACCAGCGAGATGGTCTGACCGCTCGACCGCTTCGAGAGATTTCCCGCTGCGGTGAACAACTGCGGCACTCCCCCAGCCACGCCCAGGCCGAAGAGCGCCCAGCCGACGACACTCAGCAGCGGCGTCGGCGAGCAGATGACCACGGCGATCCCCGCAACCGCGACCAGCGCTCCCACCCGCACCACCGCCACCGGACCGAGTCTCGCGCTCACGGCGTCCGCCGAGAATCTCGAGATCACCATCGTCGCGCTGAACGCCCCGAACGCCACGGCGCCCATCGCTTCAGGCTGGTCGAAACGCTCGACAAGGTGCAGAGCACTCCAGTCGTAGGCAGTGCCCTCGGCGAGCATCACGCAGAAGGCCACCGCAGCCAGCAGTGCGATCCGCCCCCACGGTTTGTGCTCCGGTCCGTCCGCGACGATCTCTGCATCCGAGCGTCCGTCGCCGGGGCGTCCGGCGAGTAGGGAGCCCGCCAGCAGCACAGTCGTCGCAATGCCGAGCCCGCAGCACACGAGCAAGGTCACCGGCAATGGGACGTCGGTCGCCACCGTGGCCGCCACGACACCTGAACCGACCAGACCTCCGACGGAGAAGAATCCGTGGAACGACGACATGATGGGGCGGCCGTAGCCACGTTCGGTGAGAACCGCCTGTGAGTTCATGCAGACATCCAGCGCGCCGTTACAGAATCCGAATGCCACCAGGGCCAGCGCGAGTGAGGTGGTCCCGGTGGCCATGCCGGGCAGCACGATGGCGCCAGACAGAGCGATCGCGCTGATGACGGTGGGATACCGGGATCCGAAGCGATCGGTCAGCGGTCCCATCACCTGCATGCCGATGAACGCGGACCCGCCGAGCGCCAGCAACAGGCCACCGAGGGTGGCATGGTCGACCCCGGTCCGCGACTGCACCACCGGAATGTGAGCCACCCACATGGCGGCGAGCAGGCCGTTGAGAGCGAAGATCCCGGACACCGCCACCCGCACCCTGGGGTGCAGATGGGTGGCGGCGACCGGGATTGTTGTCAGGAGGCGGCAGCCTTGGTTGTACGGCCTGCGTCGGTGAGATGCCCGTTGCGCTGCGCCCACCACTCGAACACGAGGGTTCCGAAGGGCGGGATGCTGGCGACCAACGCGACAGCGGTGATGGTGAGCATCTGCTTTGACGAGGTGGCATTCCACCGCAACCGGAGCGCGGTGTACACGGTCACGACGAGATAGACGACGAACACGATGCCGTGCACCATGCCCGGTACGGCAACGGCCTCCTCATGGCCCAGTACCCATTTGAAGAACATCGCGATCAGCAGCGCCAGCCAGGTCACGGCCTCGGCGATGGCGACGATACGAAACAGCAGCGCTGTTGCCGGCGCACTCATTTCGCAGGCACCGTGATGATGAGGGCATCGCCCTGTCCGCCGGCGCCACACAGCGCTGCGGCACCTGTGCCACCGCCCCGCCTGGCCAGTTCCAGTGCGAGGTGCAGCGTGATCCGCGCACCGGACACGCCGATCGGATGGCCGACCGCGATCGCGCCGCCGTTCACGTTGACCTTGCTCTCGTCGACACCGAGCTCGGCGGCGGAAGACAGACCGACCGCTGCGAAGGCCTCGTTGATCTCGAGGAGATCGAGATCCTTGGGGTCGATGCCCGCACGCCCGCAGGCCTTGCGGATGGCGTTGGCCGGTTGATGCTGAAGTGTGGAGTCGGGTCCGGCGACGACGCCGTGCGGACCGATCTCGGCCAGCCACTCGAGTCCGAGGGCCTCGGCCTTCGACTTGCTCATCACGATGACCGCGGCTGCGCCGTCGGAGATCTGCGAGGAGTTACCCGCGGTGATCGTGCCGTCCTTACGGAACGCGGGCCGCAGGCGACCGAGTGAATCAGCGGTGGTGTCAGCCCGGATGCCTTCGTCCTCGGAGAACTCGATCGGGTCACCCTTGCGCTGGGGGATGCTCACGGGTACGACCTCGTCAGCGAACACGCCGTTCTTCCATGCAGTCGCAGCACGCTGGTGCGACTGGGCAGCGAACTCGTCCTGCTGGGCGCGGGTGAACTTCTCGACGTCGTTCTGCTGCTCGGTGAGGGCTCCCATGGCCTGGTCGGTGAACGGATCGTGCAGTCCGTCGAAAGCCATGTGATCGACCAGCTCGGTGTTGCCGTATTTGAAACCGCCACGGCTGCCCGGGAGAATATGCGGGGCCTGGGTCATCGACTCCTGGCCACCGGCCACAACGCACTCGAACTCGCCCGCGCGGATGAGCTGGTCGGCCAGCGCGATCGCGTCGATCCCCGACAGACACATCTTGTTGATGGTGAGAGCCGGCACGTCCCAGCCGATTCCGGCCTTGACTGCCGTCTGCTTCGCGGGCATCTGCCCGGCGCCCGCGCCCAGCACCTGACCCATGATCACGTACTCGACCTCAGAGGCGGGAACGTTCCCCTTCTCGAGTGCCCCGCGGATGGCGATCGCGCCCAGGTCCACAGCGCTGAAATCCTTGAGCGAGCCCATCAATCTCCCGATGGGGGTGCGCGCTCCCGACACGATTACCGACGTCGACATCTCTTCTGACCTCTCTCGACAAAACCGCCGGGGTGATCCGGCAACCGGGAGCAAAAGTCTCCCGGCCAGTGGCTGAATGGTGTAATGGCCGCCCCCGACGCTACCTTTAGACCATGAGTGCCTCTGAACAGAACCCCCAGTCAGCGACGCTGAGCGCCATCGGCGATCTGGTCACCGCAATCGATCACGTGGGCATCGCCGTGCCCGACCTCGACGCCGCGAAGGCCTGGTACCTCGACAACCTCGGTCTGGTCACCCTGCATCAGGAGACCAACGAGGCGCAGGGCGTCGTGGAGGCCATGGTCGGCCCCGAGGGCGCCGAGAAGACGCACGCGCTGATCCAGTTGCTCTCCCCTATCGACGAGACCTCCACGATCGCGAAGTTCATCGACCGCAACGGCCCCGGCCTGCAACAGATGGCCGTGCGGGTCACCGACGTCGAAGAGGTCACCCGCCGCCTGGTCGCGAACGGCATCCGGGTGCTCTACGACGCCCCTCGCCGCGGTACCGCGAACTCCCGCATCAACTTCATCCACCCGAAGGATGCCGGCGGCGTTCTGCTCGAACTGGTCGAGCCTGCCGCTGACCCCCACTGAGTACCCGGCAGCGGAGCGGACCCCCAGGGTCACTCGCTCACGTGTGATGGTTGCAGCACGGTAACTCATCGCAGACGTCGGTCCGTCGCGGCAGGTATGGCCGCTGCAGCAGCGTAAAATCGCGACCATGCCAAACCACGAGGCCACCTCTGCTTCCGGCTTGCCGTTTGCCACTGTCATGCGCGGATACGACCGTGACCAGGTCAATGACTTCTTCCGGCGTTTCGATGCCGAGATGCGGGTCATCGCGGCAGATCGGGACGCCGCCACCGCCAACGCGCGTGAGCTCGCCGACAATCTCGAGATCGCCCGTGACGACATCGACGAGCTGCGCCGCGAGGTCAACAAACTCTCCGTCCCGCCGACCACGGTGCAGGGCATGAGCGAGCGGGTGTCAAGCATGCTCCGGCTGGCCTCCGACGAGGCATCAGAAATTCGCGCCCGCTCGGAAGCCGAAGCCGCAGAGACACTGTCGATCGCGCGGCAGGAGGCACAGGAGCACCGTGACGAGATCGCTCGCCAACGCGAGGAGATGGCGCGGCGGCGTGAGGCGATGGAATCCGAGCACGAAGCCACCATGAGCGCTGCTCACGAACAGGCCAAGCGCATCATCGCCGAGGCCACCGCGCAGGCCGAAGAACTCGATGCCCGGGCCCAGAGCAACCGGGAACGGATTCAGGAAGATTTCGACCTGACGATGGCCGCTCGGCGCTCAGAGGCTCTCGAGCAGGCGAAAGAGCTCGACCGCAACAGCAAGGCCGAGGCCAAGGAACGTCTCGACACCGCACGGGCGGAGGCGGAGAGCACACGACAACGCGCCGCATCGGCTGCGACCGAACGACTCACGCGCGCACAGGAGCTCACCGAGCAGATCCGGGTGCTGCGCAGCAGGATGTTGGCACAGCTCAGCGAGATTCGCAGTCAGCTGGACGAGGTTCCACAACTTCTCGCCGAGTCCGAGTCCGAGTCGGATCTCCTCGATCCCGACACCACGGGCCTTCTGAACAAGGAACTCTCCGACAACGCGCTGCTGGACAAGTCCGGGTCCCAGGCAACTTCGGACCACTCCGAGGACGATGCCGACCCCTCGACCGCCGCGAGCCCTGCAGACGCCGAAGCCGATGTGGACGACGCTCCAGAGGAGATCAGCGCTTCTTACCGCTAGCGATGTTCTTCCGGCGACGCCAGCAACCGGTGTGCCAGTGCCTGCGCTCGGCGACGAGGCTCCCACCACCGTAATCGTCGGCGGGCCAGACGACCACGTGTGGCGTACGGGCGAAGATCACCTGATTGCAGCCGGGGCATCGATACTCTTTGACCGCGCTTTGACCGCTGATCGGCCGGACATAGTGGTCGTACCCGTCCGGTCCCGACTCGATGATCTCCACGGTTGTTCTCTTGGTCCTAGAAGAGCTTGAACTCGGTGCTCTCGGTTCCCCGGAGCTTGTCGTAATCGAGTGTCACGCAACGAATTCCTCGATCATTGGCCAGTGTTTTCGCTTGCGGCTTGATCTGCTGCGCCGCGAACACCCCATGGACCGGCGCCAGCAAGGGGTCGCGATTCATCAGTTCGAGGTAACGCGTCAGCTGTTCGACGCCGTCGATCTCACCGCGGCGTTTGATCTCCACTGCGACCGAGACGCCATCGGCATCCCGGCACAACAGGTCCACCGGTCCGATGGCGGTCATGTACTCGCGTCTGACGAGTGAGTAGCCGCTACCGAGAGTCTCGACGTGCTCGGCCAGCAATTCCTGCAGATGCGCTTCGACGCCGTCCTTGATCAGTCCAGGATCAAGGCCGAGCTCGTGACTCGAATCGTGCTCCACACCGAAGATGGTGATCTGAAGCTCCTCGCCTGCCTTGTTCGTGACAATCCAGAGCTGGGGAGCATCAGGGGTGTCCGGCTCGGTCTCCACCAGCCAACACGGCGGACTCATCCAGTTCAGCGGCTTGTAGGCACGATCGTCGGCATGCACGCTCACCGAACCGTCGGACTTGATCAACAGGAGACGACGGGCTCGGGGAAGGTGGGCGGTGAGTCGACCCACATAGTCGACCTGGCACTCGGCAATGACTAGACGCACGACGTCCACCTTAGGCGCGCGGGGCCGGACTCCCGCGATCCCCGTGCCGTGCGCCCGCCATATTCTGGTGTGGTGTCGATCAAGCGAGTGTCCTCAACCGAGATCTATGCCAATCCCTGGCTGTCGCTGCGTGAGGACCAGATCGTTCGCGCCGATGGCAGCCCGGGTATCTACAGCGTCATAGACAAGCCCTCCGGCGTGATCGTCATCCCGCGCGACGACGGCCGGCTGTATCTGGTCGAACAGTTCCGATATGCGGTGGGCGCCCGGCGCTGGGAGCTGCCCGCAGGAACAGCCCCCGACCGGCAGAGTCTGCCTCCGGAAGAACTCGCAGAGAGGGAGCTCGCCGAGGAGACCGGACTCCGGGCCGAGGCGTTGACGCAGATCGGATCTGTCGATGTGGCACCGGGTTTCAGCAGTCAACGACAGGCGGTCTTCCTCGCCGAGGGCCTCAGTGCGGGGAACCCGGCACGCGAACACGAGGAACAGGACATGGACGCACGATGGTGGCCGATCGACGAGGTCTGGGCAGCCGTCTCCTCAGGTGTGATCTGTGATGCGCAGACCCTGGCTGCGCTGGCATTGCTGATCACGCACGATACGACGACCACGGCCTAACCCTCTTCGACCGCCAACTTCAGCAAGAAATCCTCGGCGCGGGTGAGCGCCTCGTGCATGGTCGTCACCACGAATTGCGCACCGCGTGCCGGCTCGGACGCGTGGCTGTGTCTCTTGATCACCACTCCATCGGGATCGACGATGACAGCGCTGCGCTGCAATCCCCGGAGGTTCTGACTCGCGCCGACGAACATCGACCGAGACACCTCGTCCACATGGTCGACGCGGCTCAGGTCCAAGATGGCGACTTCGAACTCGGTGGCCGACGACCGCAGCCGACGCAACACACTTTCGGTTCCCGAGAACGTCAGATCACCTTGCAGTTCGTAGATCCTGATCCGATCATGCTTGCCGTGTAGATAACGGCGTTCGGAGTCACTACGGTCCGTGGTGATGTGCAGTTCATGGGCGCTGTAGAAACCCCTGACGGTGACGCGGCTTTCCCGGGCAACGTTGAACATGTGCAGACCCAGATCCGACGATAGACGCTTACACGCCTTGACGCCCCGCACACTGTTGCCGTGTTCGTCCAGCAACGGCGAATACACACCGATCCCGAGCTGACCGGGCAGCACAGCCATGATTCCGCCGCCGACCCCGCTTTTGGCAGGAAGCCCGACGGTGGTCACCCAGTCTCCCGCTCCGTCGTACATACCGCAGGTGGTCATCACGCTCAACACACGCTGAACGACGGACTGGGACACGGCGCGACGGCCGGTCCTCGGATTCACGCCGCCATTGGCCAGGGTTCCACCGATCACGGCCAGATCGTCCGTCGTGACCACCACCGAGCATTGGCGGAAGTAGAGATCAATCGCGTGTTCCGGTTCCGCGTGAAGAACACCAAAACTCTGAAGCATGTATGCGATCGCGCGGTTACGTGCGCCGCTCTTCATCTCGGACCGGTACACGTCCTCGTCCAGGACGAGCTTGCGTCCCGCACATGCAGAATAGAAGTCGACCAGCTCGCCAAACGCCGTATCCACGTCGGGCTCGACTTCCAGAAGCAAGGAGGCCGAGAGAATTGCGCCGGCATTGATCATCGGATTACGCGGGCGTCGCTTGGAATCGACACTGATCTCGTTGAACGCCTCACCCGATGGCTCCACACCGATTCGTTCATCGACGGCGTCGAAACCCTTGTGTGTCAGTGCGAGTGCGTACGTCAATGGTTTGGACACCGACTGGATGGTGAATCCGATATCAGCATCGGCGATCGAATACACATACCCGTCGTGCAGTGCGAGTGACAGGCCGAAACCGGTTGGGTCGACCCCGGCAAGTTCGGGTATGTAGTCCGCGAGAGCGCCCTCACCGCCCACCAAGCAGCTGTTGTGGATCTGTTCGAGATATGACTCCACCAACGATGGCCCCGCAAACAGTGACATGGTGTCATCTAAGCAAACATGCACGCATAGTGGCAGGTCAGACGGCAAAGACCCCCACAACGCACTCTAGGACCTCACGTCACGAATGAGGGGCCTACATCCGAGCGGGCTCTTCCGAACGTCGAGCGTGCCCTTGTGGTTGTCGAGCGTGCCCTTTTGGTTGTCGAGCGTGCCGGCCGGTTCGGGCGTCTGCCGATCGCCGGTGTGTATGGGCCCGGTCGAGGTCAGAAAGGGCCCGGTCGGTGTGGGAAAGGGCCCGGTCGGCGGTTGGTGTGGGGATAGCAAAATACCCCGCATACGAGAACCGGGGTTCTTGTATGCGGGGTATTCGCAAATTGTGTTCGGCGGTGTCCTACTCTCCCACACTGATTAGGGTGCAGTACCATTGGCGCTGGTGGGCTTAGCTTCCGGGTTCGGAATGGGACCGGGCGTTTCCCCACCGCTATAGCCGCCGTAACTCTATGAAACAACCATCACACAAACCACAAGTGATTAGTGCTGATCATTGTGTTGTTTGTGTGTTGTTTCAGATATTGCACAGTGGATGCGAAACAAAAGTTTCATTACTTGTTTTGGTTGTAAGTCCTCGGCCGATTAGTACCAGTCACCTGCATCGGTTACCCGACTTCCAGTTCTGGCCTATCTACCCCATGGTCTGTGGGGGGCCTTAACCACGCGAAGGTGGTGAGAAACCTCATCTTGGAACAGGCTTCCCGCTTAGATGCTTTCAGCGGTTATCCCTTCCGAACGTAGCTAACCAGCAGTGCCCTTGGTAGGACAACTGGCACACCAGAGGTTCGTCCGTCCCGGTCCTCTCGTACTAGGGACAGGTTTCCTCAAGTTTCTTACGCGCGCGGCGGATAGAGACCGAACTGTCTCACGACGTTCTAAACCCAGCTCGCGTGCCGCTTTAATGGGCGAACAGCCCAACCCTTGGGACCTACTCCAGCCCCAGGATGCGACGAGCCGACATCGAGGTGCCAAACCATCCCGTCGATATGGACTCTTGGGGAAGATCAGCCTGTTATCCCCGGGGTACCTTTTATCCGTTGAGCGACACCGCTTCCACTTGCCGGTGCCGGATCACTAGTCCCGACTTTCGTCCCTGCTCGACATGTACGTCTCACAGTCAAGCTCCCTTGTGCACTTACACTCAACACCTGATTGCCAACCAGGCTGAGGGAACCTTTGGGCGCCTCCGTTACATTTTAGGAGGCAACCGCCCCAGTTAAACTACCCACCAGGCACTGTCCCTGAACCAGATCATGGTCCGAGGTTAGATATCCAATACGATCAGAGTGGTATTTCAACAACGACTCCACACACACTGGCGTGCATGCTTCACAGTCTCCCACCTATCCTACACAAACCGAACCGAACACCAATACCAAGCTATAGTGAAGGTCCCGGGGTCTTTTCGTCCTGCCGCGCGTAACGAGCATCTTTACTCGTACTGCAATTTCGCCGAGTCTGTGGTTGAGACAGCAGAGAAGTCGTTACGCCATTCGTGCAGGTCGGAACTTACCCGACAAGGAATTTCGCTACCTTAGGATGGTTATAGTTACCACCGCCGTTTACTGGGGCTTAAATTCTCAGCTTCACACCCAAAGGTGTTAACCGGTCCTCTTAACCTTCCAGCACCGGGCAGGCGTCAGTCCGTATACATCGTCTTACGACTTCGCACGGACCTGTGTTTTTAGTAAACAGTCGCTTCTCTCTGGTCTCTGCGACCACACCCAGCTCACCGAGTAAATCGGATCACCAGACGTGGTCCCCCTTCTCCCGAAGTTACGGGGGCATTTTGCCGAGTTCCTTAACCACAGTTC
Source organism: Williamsia sp. 1138 (assembly GCF_002095435.2). Taxonomy (GTDB): domain Bacteria; phylum Actinomycetota; class Actinomycetes; order Mycobacteriales; family Mycobacteriaceae; genus Williamsia. Next base: position 1,888 of record NZ_MJEJ02000014.1, on the reverse strand, counting down.
TCTCGATCGCCTTAGTATTCTCTACCTGACCACCTGTGTTGGTTTGGGGTACGGGCCGTGTCGCCACTCGCTAGAGGCTTTTCTCGGCAGCATAGGATCATGGAATTCGCCTCATTCGGCTACGCATCACCTCTCAGGCTTATATGTGTTCCGGATTTGCCTAGAACACGCCCTACAGGCTTACACCAGTACAACCACTGACTGGCCCCACTACCTTCCTGCGTCACCCCATCGCTTGACTACTACCAACCAAGGTCCCGCGCATCCAGTCCCAGGGCCACCCGAAGGCGGCTAAGGAACATTCAGGGCGGTTAGTACAGCTGATTCATCACGGGCGCGACTACACGGGTACGGGAATATCAACCCGTTGTCCATCGACTACGCCTGTCGGCCTCGCCTTAGGTCCCGACTCACCCTGGGCGGATTAGCCTGGCCCAGGAACCCTTGGTCATTCGGCGGAACAGTTTCTCACTGTTCTTTCGCTACTCATGCCTGCATTCTCACTCCCACACCCTCCACCACTAGATCACTCTGTGGCTTCCAGGGATGCAGGACGCTCCCCTACCCACCCACACCACTGCTCAACACCCCGCAGGATGAAGAGAATGTCTTGTGTGAGTGCCGCGGCTTCGGCGGTGTACTTGAGCCCCGCTACATTGTCGGCGCAGGATCACTTGACCAGTGAGCTATTACGCACTCTTTCAAGGGTGGCTGCTTCTAAGCCAACCTCCTGGTTGTCTTCGCGACCCCACATCCTTTTCCACTTAGTACACGCTTAGGGGCCTTAGCCGGCGATCTGGGCTGTTTCCCTCTCGACTACGAACCTTATCGCCCGCAGTCTCACTGCCGCACTCTCACTCACCGGCATTCGGAGTTTGGCTGACGTCAGTAACCTTGTAGGGCCCATCGGCCATCCAGTAGCTCTACCTCCAGTGAGAAACATGCGACGCTGCACCTAAATGCATTTCGGGGAGAACCAGCTATCACGGAGTTTGATTGGCCTTTCACCCCTACCCACAGCTCATCCCCTCCATTTTCAACTGAAGTGGGTTCGGTCCTCCACGACGTCTTACCGTCGCTTCAACCTGGCCATGGGTAGATCACTCCGCTTCGGGTCTAGACCCGGCGACTCCACCGCCCTATTCGGACTCGCTTTCGCTACGGCTACCCCACACGGGTTAACCTCGCCACCGAGCACTAACTCGCAGGCTCATTCTTCAAAAGGCACGCCATCACCCACAGCCAACCAAATGGCTCGCAGGCTTTGACGGATTGTAAGCGCACGGTTTCAGGTACTATTTCACTCCCCTCCCGGGGTACTTTTCACCTTTCCCTCACGGTACTAGTCCGCTATCGGTCACCAGGGAGTATTCAGGCTTATCGGGTGGTCCCGACAGATTCACAGCAGATTTCACGGGCCCGCTGCTACTTGGGTGTCTACTACAACAGTCAACATGTTTTCGTCTACGGGACTCTCACCCTCTACGACAGGCCGTTCCAGACCACTTCGACTAACACACTGATTTCTCACTGTCGGCCCATCCGGCAGAATGGACAAAATAGATCCCACAACCCCACACACACAACCCCTGCCGGGTATCACATATGCATGGTTTAGCCTCATCCGCTTTCGCTCGCCACTACTCACGGAATCACTATTGTTTTCTCTTCCTGTAGGTACTGAGATGTTTCACTTCCCCACGTTCCCTCCACACCCGCTATATATTCACAGGTGGGTAACACGACATCACTCGTGCTGGGTTTCCCCATTCGGACACCCTCGGATCACAGCTCGGTTGACAGCTCCCCGAGGCTTATCGCAGCCTCCTACGTCCTTCATCGGCTCCTGGTGCCAAGGCATCCACCGTACGCTCTTACACACTTACAA
>NZ_MJEJ02000050.1 GCF_002095435.2 Williamsia sp. 1138 | reverse complement strand
GTCGAGATCCTGCGCCTGCTGAGTTACTTCAACTCGGACTAGCGATTCCACCAAAAGAGCCCGCGACCATCTGGTCGCGGGCTCTTTTGATTGGGGTCAGGTTCAGCTCAGGCGCTCGAGCACCATGGCCATGCCCTGACCGCCACCGACGCACATGGTTTCGACGCCGAGGGTCTTGTCCTGGGTGGTGAGGTTGTTGAGCAGCGTTGCGGTGATGCGGGCTCCGGTCATGCCGAACGGGTGGCCCAGGGCGATAGCGCCGCCGGAGATGTTGAGTTTGTCGTGGTCGATGCCGAGTTCGTTGGCTGATCCGAGGACCTGGACGGCGAAGGCTTCGTTGATCTCGAACAGGTCGATGTCGGCGATGGACAGGCCGGCGTATTTGAGGGCTTTGCGGACGGCTTCGATGGGGCCCAGGCCCATGATCTCGGGGGACAGGCCGGTCGCGGCGGTGGCCACGATACGTGCCAGCGGGGTGAGTCCGAGGGCTTTGGCTTTGGTGTCGCTCATGATGACCAGTGCGGCAGCGCCGTCGTTGAGGGGGCAGGCGTTGCCGGCGGTGACGGTGCCGTCGGGGCGGAAGACTGGTTTGAGTTGGCTGATCTTGTCGTAGGTGGTGCCTGCGCGGGGGCCGTCGTCGGTGTCGACGACAGTGCCGTCGGCCAGGGTGATCGGTTCGATCTCACGGGCGAAGAAGCCTGATTTGATGGCCTCTTCGGCGCGGTTCTGGCTGCGCACGCCCCAGTGGTCCTGGTCTTCGCGGGAGATGCCGGTGAAGGAGGCGACGTTTTCGGCGGTTTCGCCCATGGGGATGTAGACGTCGGGGAGCAGGCCCTGCTCGCGGGGGTCGGACCACGTGCCGGCGCCGCCTTCGGCGGCCTTGGCGGTGCGGGCCATGGCGTCGGCGAACAGTGGGTTCTTGGTGTTGGGCCAGCCGTCGGCGTTGCCGGTTCCGAAGCTGGAGACGGATTCGACGCCGCCGGAGATGAAGACGTCGCCTTCGCCGGCGCGGATGGCGTGCATGGCCATGCGGGTGGTCTGCAGTGACGAAGAACAGTAGCGGTTGACGGTGACGCCGGGGACGTGGTCGAGGCCGACCTGGACGGCGACGGAGCGGGCGATGTTGAAGCCGGCTTGGCCGCCGGGCTGTCCGGACCCGAGGTGGAGGTCGTCGATGTCGGCGCGGTCGAGTTCGGGGATCTTGTTCAGCACGGCTTCGACCATCTGACGGGCCAATTCGTCCGGACGGACATCTTTGAGTGAGCCCTTACCGGCTCGGCCGATCGGTGAGCGGGCGGTGGCGACGATGACGGCCTCTGGCATGCGGACTCCTGTGAAAATAGGTTGGACGTGCAGCTTTGTAAGGTTTCGCGATCTGACGTTACGCCAGCGAAGGTTCGGCCCGGAGGCGGACCTCGAAAGCGTGCACCGGCCGGATTCGAGCCCCGCCTCATCGGCGCCGAGCGGCTCGATTCAGATAGGCCCGCGTCCGCGCGGACCACTTGTTGTCCTCGGCGATGGCGGACACCGCGGGTGGCTCGGGGAGAGGACCCGACCCCCACTCGCCGAGACCGGACAGCACTGCAGGAAGAAGGATCTGCGCGGCGAGTTCATAACCGGCCGCGGACGGGTGGTATCGGTCGGCCGAGAGCATCCGATCGGGGGCGGCCAGGAACTCACGGGCCAGCAGATCGGCGAGGGGGACAGGGGTGCCGCCCGCCGCGCGGGTCTCGATCGCCTGCGCGGCTGCCAATCGCAGACCGTACTGACGGATCACAGTCCGTAGCGGCTGGGGGATGGCCGCGATGACGCCGAGATCGGGACACGTTCCGACGACCACCAGGGCGCCGGCCTCACGGAGTCGACGGACTGCCGCGCCGAGCCGTTTCGCCGACGCCCGAACCCCGCTGGTACTCGTCACATCGTTGGCGCCGATGAAGATGATCGCTATATCGGGCGGCGGTCCGGCGATCAGCATCGCGTCGACCTGTCCGGTCAGGCTCCGGGACGTGGCTCCGACAATCGCTTTGGTACTCAGCCGAATACGTTTACCGGTCTCGTCCGCCAGCTTTCGGGTCAACTGGACGCCGGGGGTCTCGTCGGCGATCTCTGCGCCGAGACCGGCAGCGGTGGAGTCACCGAACACCATCACGTGGAGGTCGAACGCTTCGCCCCGCCGCACCCGGAGCGGACCGACCCCGTCCGGTCCGTAGATGCCGTCGCCGTTCGGGGCGTTGTCCGTCCGGTGGGGGATCACGGTTCGGGCGGTGCGAGCTTGGCCGTTGAGGAACGTCCAGGCACCCCATCCGGCCCCGGCGGTACCGGCGGTGGCGGCGGCGGTCGCCGCCAGATCACGAGCAAGCCGACGCTTGGATCCGGACACAGCTCCAACATAATCGAAGCGGTCTGGAACGATGGACTCATGCGCATCGCAAGTCACGTGACCGACCTCATCGGCAACACCCCGCTGGTTCAGCTCAACTCCGTGGTCCAGCCGGGATCCGGCCTGGTCGCGGCCAAAGTCGAATACCTCAACCCCGGCGGCAGCTCCAAGGACCGCATCGCGGTCAAGATGATCGACGCCGCGGAGGCCTCGGGAGAACTCAAGCCCGGTGGCACCATCGTCGAACCGACGTCCGGCAACACCGGCATCGGGCTGGCCCTGGTCGCGCAGCAGCGCGGGTACCACTGCGTGTTCGTGTGCCCGGACAAGGTCGGCGAGGACAAGCGCAACGTTCTCCGTGCGTACGGCGCCGAAGTGGTGGTCTGCCCGACGGCCGTGCCGCCGGAGCACCCCGACAGCTACTACAGCGTCTCCGATCGTCTCACCCGCGAGATCGAGGGTGGCTGGAAGCCGAACCAGTACTCGAACCCGGCCGGACCCGAGAGCCACTACGAGACCACGGGCCCCGAGATCTGGAACGACACCGATGGCAAGATCACCCACTTCGTGGCGGGTGTGGGAACCGGTGGAACCATCACCGGTGCCGGCCGCTACCTGAAGGAGATGTCCGGCGGCAAGGTCAAGGTCGTCGGCGCCGATCCGGAGGGCTCGGTGTACTCCGGAGGTACCGGCCGTCCGTACCTCGTCGAAGGCGTCGGTGAAGACTTCTGGCCGAGCGCATACGACCCGGCGATCCCCGACGAGATCATCGCCGTCTCCGACGCCGACTCGTTCGAGATGACCCGCCGGCTCGCCCGTGAAGAGGGCCTACTGGTCGGGGGCTCGTGTGGCATGGCTGTCGTCGCCGCCCTGCGCGTTGCCGAACGGGAAGGTCCTGACGCGCTCGTCGTCGTCCTGCTGCCGGATGGTGGCCGCGGCTACATGGGCAAGATCTTCAACGATCGCTGGATGAGCAGTTACGGCTTCCTGCGAACTCCGCTCGACGGCAAAGGCACGGTCGAACCGCTGGTCGGGGAGGTGCTGCGCGGAAAGTCGGGCGCTCTGCCCGACCTCGTGCACACGCACCCGTCCGAGACGCTGCGCGACGCCATCGAGATCCTGCGCGAGTACGGGGTGTCGCAGATGCCCGTGGTCGGGGCGGAACCGCCGATCATGGCCGGTGAGGTCGCCGGTGCGGTGACCGAACGTGAGCTGCTCAGCGCGGTGTTCGAAGGCCGCGCGAACCTCGCCGACCCGGTCAGCGCTCACATGGGCAAGCCCTTCCCGCTCATCGGTTCGGGCGAGCCGGTCTCGTCCGCCACGAAGGCGCTCGGAGAGACCGACGCCCTGATGGTCGTCGAAGACGGAAAACCGATCGGCGTGATCACCCGTCACGACCTGCTCGGATTCGTCAGCGCGATCGCTTAGCGGTTTTTCTGCTCGGCCGCGGATTCAGGCAATCCACCGGGGCTCTACGCTGGATGACATGAGTGAGCAGCGCAGCAAAACCGACTCGCACAACTGGCAGGGATTCGCGACGAAGGCCATCCACGCCGGATACGAACCCGATCCGCTGACCGGCGCGGTGAACGTACCGATCTACGCCAGTTCGACGTTCGCCCAAGATGGCGTCGGAGGACTTCGTGGTGGCTTCGAGTATGCGCGGACCGGCAACCCGACGCGTCAGGCCCTCGAAGCCAACCTCGCCGCGTTGGAAGGGGGCAGCTTCGGCCGGGCGTTCGCGTCCGGCATGGCGGCCACCGACGCGTTGCTGCGCGCAACCCTGCGTCCCGGCGACCACCTCGTCATCCCGAACGATGCCTACGGCGGCACCTTCCGGCTCATCGACAAGGTGTTCACCCAGTGGGGGATCGAATACTCGGTCGCACCCGTCACCGACGTCGACGCGGTACGCGGCGCCATCCGTCCGAACACCAAGCTGGTGTGGATCGAGACCCCGACCAACCCGTTGCTCAACGTCGGCGACATCGAGGCGTTGGCAGGCGTTGCACACGAGGCCGGCACGAAACTCGTGGTGGACAACACCTTCGCCTCGCCCTATCTGCAACGTCCCATCACCCTGGGCGCCGACGTGGTGCTGCACTCGACCACCAAATACCTCGGCGGTCACTCCGACGTCGTCGGCGGAGCCCTGGTCACCGACGACGAACAGCTCGACACCGATCTCGCATTCCTGCAGAACGGAGCAGGTGCGGTACCCGGACCGTTCGATGCCTATCTCACCCTGCGCGGGATCAAAACCCTTGCCGTCCGGATGGATCGACACAGCGACAACGCCGAGAAGATCGTCGAGTTCTTGCTCTCGCACCCGAAGATCGACTCGGTGCTGTACCCGGGGCTGGAGTCCCATCCCGGACACGCCGCGGCCGCCAAGCAGATGACTCGGTTCGGCGGAATGATCTCGGTGCGTGTGGCCGGTGGTCTCGAAGCCGCGCAGCAGTTCTGCGACCGCACAGAGGTGTTCACCCTGGCCGAGTCGCTCGGCGGTATCGAGTCGTTGATCGAGCACCCCGGCGCGATGACCCACGCCTCGACCGCAGGGTCGCTGCTGGAGGTCCCGGACGATCTGGTGCGACTGTCCGTCGGCATCGAAGACATCGGCGACCTCTTGGGTGATATCGAAAACGCACTGGGTTGAATTTGCTCGCTCCGCTCGCGGGGTCGTCGCGGCCCTGAGCGCACGCTCTTCCCTCGTCGATCGCATCGCTGCGCTCGCTCCTCCTCAGTCCAGAACGTGCGGGGCCGCGAGACCGTTGTGGTCTCAGTAGTGGTGGGGGCTGTCGCGAGACCGTTGTGGTTGGGGCGGTGGTTGGGAGTGCCCGCGTCAGGCCGCAAGCTCGGCATCCCGCACCTAGGGTGGGGTGATGGTTAGGTCTGACGGATTGATCGACGCAGCCCAGATCGACCGTGCCGTGCAATTGCTGGCACCGGTGATGCGTCGCACACCGATGGTGGCCTCTCGGGCGCTGTCGGAGAAATGTGGCCATGAGGTGTGGCTCAAGTGCGAAAATCTTCAGCGCACCGGATCTTTCAAACCGCGAGGCGCGTATCTGCGGATCGCGGGCCTGTCCGACGCAGAGCGTGCCCACGGGGTCGTGGCCGCCAGCGCGGGCAACCACGCTCAAGGCGTCGCCTGGTCGGCAACCACGTTGGGTATCCGGTCGCGGGTGTACATGCCGATCGGGGCGTCACTGCCGAAGATCGCGGCGACAAGGGCGTATGGCGCCGAGGTGATCCTCGAAGGCGAGTTCGTCGACGACGCCCTCGAGGCTGCGCTCGCGTACGCAGAAGAGACCGGCGCTGTCCTGATACATCCGTTCGACCACCCCGACATCGTCGCCGGACAGGCGACGGTCGGCATGGAGATCATCGAGCAGATGCCGGCCGTCGGGACTGTCCTGGTGCCGCTCGGCGGTGGTGGGCTGCTGGCGGGTGTGGCGGCAGCTATCAAGCTCCACAAACCCGGTGTCCGGCTGGTCGGGGTCCAGGCGGCGGAAGCGGCGGCGTGGCCCGCGTCCCTGTCCGAGGGAAGGCCGCTGCGCGCGACCTCGATGAACACGATGGCCGATGGCATCGCGGTCGCCAAGCCCGGGCAGGTGCCGTTCGCCCACGTCTCCGACCTCGTCGACGAGGTGGTCACCGTCACCGAGGAGGCGATCTCGCAGGCTCTGTTGTTGGTACTCGAGCGAGCCAAGCTGGTGGTCGAGCCGGCCGGGGCCACGGCGGTGGCAGCCCTGACGAGCCTTGCTGATCTGCAGCTCGAGGGGGAGGTGTGCGTGGTGCTCTCAGGCGGCAACATCGACCCGTTGTTGCTCACGCAGGTCACCACCCATGGCCTGCGCGCGGCAGGCCGTTACATGACCATCACCGCCACCGTCTCGGACCGTCCGGGTGGGCTGGTTGCCTTGCTGGCTCTGCTGCGCGATCTCAGTGCCAGCGTCGTCGACGTGATCCATTCCCGGGTCAGCGGCGAATTGCGTCTCGGCGAGGTCCAGGTGACGGTGAGCCTCGAGACGAAGGGGCCCGACCACCAGGCCGAGGTCCGAGAGGCGCTGTCCGGAGCGGGTTACCTGGGGGACTGAGCGCGGCGTTGTCCGATTTTCCATAGGCTGATGGGCATGGCAATCGATTACACGAAGCGTCCGCGGTCGAATCCGACTCCCCAGACCCCGGCTCCTGCCGCGCCGCCCGCCGCGCCGGCGCCGCCACCGGCAGCGTCCGCCGTCGATCTGAGCAAGATCTCGTTGACCAAGAGCAGCCCGACAGTCAGTCTCGCCAAGGCGGGCGTGTCCGGCGGCACCATCCGGATCAACCTGAACTGGGCACAGGGTTCGGGACAGGGCGGTGGTTTCTTCAAGCGCAAGAGCGGAGTCGACCTCGATCTGCGGTGTCTGTTCGAATTGTCCGATGGTTCTCTCGGCGGCGTCGGCGCCCTCGACCGCAACTTCGGTGCGCTGGAGAAGCGGCCGTTCATCAAGCTCGACCAGGATGACCGGTCCGGCAGCACGGCCTCGGGCGAGAACATGTTCGTCAACTTGGCCGATCCGGGTGTCTTCCGGCGCATCCTGGTCTTCGCCGACATCTACGAGGGAAGTCCGAACTGGGCGGCTGTCGACGGTGTCGTGACCGTCGAGTCGCAATTCGGCCCACCCATCGAGGTCCGCATGGACTCTCCGAAGAACAACCTGCGTACGGCATCGATCGCGTTGATCGAGTCTGGGCCGCACGGCGTGACGATCACCCGCGCCGTCGAATACTTCTCCGGCGGCGACAAGATGGACAAACATTTCCGCTGGGGTCTGAACTGGGGTCGCGGTAGCAAGTAGCGGTCGATCTCCACTCCCGGCCCCGATTCGGTGACATCGACCGGCGTGACAACCCGTGTTGATTTATCAACGGTCATTGACAAGTTAAAGCCAACCTTCTAGCGTCGTGAGAACACGTTGCAAGCTAGGAGCCAGAGATGACTGAAGCACTGAAGTACGTCCCGGAGCGCACCAAGGCGACGACTGGCGACGACTACGCCCAGGTGCTCGACGACCTGTCGAGCGCGTCGGTGCATCGCAACTTCGACCCGTACATCGACATCGATTGGGATGCGCCGCACATGGCTGTCGTCCCGAACGATCCACGGTGGGTCCTGTCCAAGGACGTCGACCCCATCGGCCGGCACCCCTGGTACCAGCAGCAGCCCCTGGACAAGCAGATCAAGATCGGGATGTGGCGACAGGCCAACGTAGCCAAGGTCGGTCTCCAGTTCGAGTCCGTCCTCATCCGCGGACTGATGCAGTACAGCTTCAAGATGCCGAACGGCGCCCCCGAGTTCCGCTACACCACGCATGAATCGAAAGAAGAGTGCAACCACACTCTGATGTTCCAAGAGTTCATCAACCGCACCGGGGTCGATGTACCCGGCGCAAAGATCGGCTATCGGATCATCTCGCCGCTGGTGCCGCTGGCATCGACCATCTTCCCGAGCTTGTTCTTCTTCGGCGTGCTCGGTGGCGAAGAGCCCATCGACCACATCCAGAAGGACTTCCTGCGCAACCGCGACGAGATGCACCCGACCATGATGGCCGTGATGCAACTCCACGTCGCCGAGGAAGCCCGGCACATCTCTTTCGCCCACCACCTTCTTCGAGAGACCATTCCGAAGAAGAACTTCTTCCAGCGCTTCTTGCTGTCGCTGATGTTCCCGATCGTGATGCGTGTGCTCTGTGGCGCGATCGTGGTGCCGCCGAAGTCTTTCCAGAAGGATTTCGGTGTGCCGGACGACGTCATGAAGGAGATCTTCTGGAAATCCGACAAGTCGAAGAAGTTCCTGCACAACGTGTTCGGTGACGTGAGGATGCTGGGTGAGCAGTGTGGCCTGATGAACCCGCTCTCGCGGTTCCTGTGGAAGATCCTGGGCATCGGGGGACGCCCGTCGCGGTTCCGGAGTGAACCCACCTATACGGCAGCGTGATCGGTGCCTCACGTCGTCACGCAGGCATGCTGCGCAGATGCTTCGTGTGTGTACGCCTGTCCGGTCAACTGTATCCATCCGACCCCGGACGAGCCTGACTTCCTGACGTCGGAGATGCTCTACATCGATCCGGCGACCTGCGTCGACTGCGGTGCCTGCGTCAGCGCATGCCCGGTGGGTGCAATCGTCCCGAGTCACCGTATCGAGCCCAAGGACGAGCGTTACCTGCAGATCAACGCCGAGCATTACGAAGACGTCGCGCAGTCGCCGGTGCGTTTCCCGGTCGACTCGCGGCTGCGGTTGCCGCTGGCACCGATCAGCGCGCCCAAGCCGATCGCAGTTCCGGGCGGCGGGGACATTCGAGTGGCGATCGTGGGGTCGGGGCCGTCGGCGATGTATGCGGCCGATGGTCTCCTGCGTTATCCCAACGTTCGCGTCACCATGTACGAGCGTCTCGACAAGCCGTTCGGGCTCGCCCGGTACGGCGTTGCTCCCGATCATCTCTCGACTCGAAAGGTGATGGCTCTCTTCGACGAGATGGCCCGCAACAACCGGCTCGACATCATGCTGAACAGCGAGGTCGGCCGCGACGTCACCCTCGAAGACCTCGGTCGAGAGTTTCATGGAGTCATCTACGCCGGTGGTGCAGGGAGTGACCGTCGACTCGACATCCCCGGCGCCGACCTCGCCAATGTCGCCAGCGCCACCGAGTTCGTGGGCTGGTACAACGGCCACCCAGACCATGTGGACCGGACCTTTGACCTGTCCCAGCGCCGAGTGGTGCTCATCGGCAACGGAAACGTCGCGCTCGATGTCGCCAGAATCCTCACTGCCGACCCCGACGATCTTGCCTCGACCTCGATCTCGCCCGCCGCACTGGCGGCGCTGCGGCGCTCGAAGGTCGAGGAGGTCCTCGTCGTCGGTCGACGGGGACCGCGCGATGCCGCGTTCACTCTGCCCGAGTTGGTCGGGCTGGCCGACGGGGGTGCGCATGTGGCCATCGATCCAGCTCTGATCGAGGCGCAGGACACCGGCGAGATCGACGACCACACGATCGCCGCTAAGCTGACCGTGCTGTCCGAAATAGCCCAGCGTGCACCGGGATCCGGTCCGGTGATCAGATTTGGGTTCCTGCGGTCGCCGGAGCAGATCACTTCCGACGCTGCCGGCTCGGTCGCCGGCGTCACGTTCGGGATCAACAAGCCCGGACCCGGTGGCATCGGGGTCGAGTCCACGGGTCGCACCGAGACCGTCGAAGCCGGTCTCGTCCTCACTTCGATCGGCTACAAGGGCGTCGAAGTTCCCGGACTGCCGTTCGACCACGTGCGAGGTGTGATCCCCAATGAGGCGGGCAGGGTCGTAGGCGACAACGGTCCGATGACCGGGGTGTACGTCACCGGCTGGATCAAACGCGGACCCTCAGGGTTCATCGGAACCAACAAGGCGGACTCCGCCGAGACGGTGTCGCAGTTGCGCGCTGACCTCGAGGCAGGCCTGCTCTCCGCCCACACGGAGCCGCCTCGCCGCCGTACACGCCCGTTCCGGCGCTGACGACCCCTCACGCGGCATGGGACGCCGCCCGGTGTCCGGTCAGGCGTTCCCCGGGGTCGAGGATGACGGTGACCGCACCAAGGGTTTGGCCGACCCGCTCGAACAATCGATCCACCTGGCGACCGTCGGACGGGTCGGCGACTACGCCGTAGACCAGACCGCGGCGGGCGCCGCCGAGCAACGGGACCAGCTCGTGGACCGACTCACTCGTCAGCGCGGTGCGAACGTCGTTGTCGATGAGCCCGCGCACCAAAGTGCGGGTGCGTTCGGTGCCGTCGAGTACGACGAGAACCACGTCTGCTGATGTGACCATGGGGGACCTCCCTGAGGTGTGACCGGGTGGGACGACTCCAGACAAGCGGCCCAGCCTCCGAACTTGCTCAGTCGTGGCTGTGAAGTGGCAGTGACTCGAGCAGACGGAGGCGTTGCTCGATGCGATCTCGCTCGGAGACGACATCGTGGCCTGCTTCGGCTTTCGCGGCCAGCGCCGTGATGGCGTCGACCAGTTCTTCCAGTTCGACCGCCACCGGGATGCGGAACACGGCGATCGAGCTGACCGGTGGCAGTTCGGTGGTGGCGGCCTCCGTCGCGGCGCGGAGCAGATGGGCCTGGCGGTAGGCCTCGTCGCGACGCGTCTGCCAGTCGACGCGACGCGCGGGTTGCTTGACGGCCTCCTCGAGATAGGCCTGGACCGCCGGTAGTGCGGCATCGAGTCGCGCAGTCGTCGGCAGACGCCTCGAGTCCGGCCACAGCAGATATCCGAAGACGATGGCGACGCCCGCCCCGATCACCGTGTCCACGAGGCGCAGAGCCGGCAGGGCCGGGTCCGCCGTTCCGATGCAGGAGGCCAGCAGCGCTGACCCGGTGATTCCGATGACGCTGAAGGCATACAATTTCGGCGCGGTGAGCACGGCAACCGACAAGGCGAGCGCAGCGGCGCAAGCCACCGGAAGGCCACTGCCGAACACGGCGAGTATCGCTGCGGCGAAGGCCGCTCCTGCGATGGTGCCGCACACCCGGTTCACCGTGCGGACGAACACCGATGCATATTCGGGCCGGACGATCACCGCGACAGTCAATGGCAACCAGAACGCATGATTCGAATCATGCAGTGCGACTGCTGTACCCGTGGCCATCGCTAGACAGAGGCCGAGTCTCATGCCGTTGCCGAGTGCAGGTAGGGACCAGATCGCACGAAGAGCCGATCTCATCAGGTCATGTCGACCCGGTCTGCCCGGAGCAGGTGGCCGGGTAGGCGACATCGCGAAGGCGTCGAACAGGGCCGCCATGGCGGGTGTCGGGTTCTCGACCTTCATCGTCGCACGAGCGAGTGGTTCACCTCGCCGGGTTGCATCTGCGGCAGCCCGGAGCAGGTCGGAGACGCTGCGCGGCAGAGGGTTTTCCTCGGCGTACAGTCCCGCCACCGCGAACGCAACCAGCTCGGCACGCGGGTGGTGGGTCACCGAACGCGCGTCGGCAGACGCTCTGGCGAGGCGAGCGCGCGCCGCGCGGGCCTCCGAGGAACCGATGTCGTCGCACACGGCCGCGGCGGAATCGAACACGGCTGCCACCAGAGTCCGTTCATCGCCGCCACGATGAAACACCCAGGGAGATAACGTGGCAACGGCCACGATCAGGGTTCCGACGAGGTACCACAGAGACTGTTCGATCGACGGAAGCGGTGAACCTCCGAACTCACCGAAGGCCAGTCCGATGGTCAGCATCATTCCGAAGGCCGGTGCATTCGGCCCGATGACCCCGATCACGCCGGATATCACCCCAGCTACGGCCGCCGCTGCGATCAGGGATGCCGGTTGGTCGGGAACCAGGGCCCCGATTGTCAGCCCGACCACCGCGCCGCCCGCCTGTGCAAGCAACGCCCAGCTTCGGAGGCGGTACGTTCCACGTGCTGCGAATGCCACCGCGCAGGCAGCCCCGAAGTAAGCCATGCCGACCGCGTTGAGATCCCCGACCACGGCGCCGACCACCGTGACCGTGCCCGCTGCCAACGCAGTCCGGGCAGCCATCGAGACCGCAAGGGGCGCTGGTTGCGGGCGCAGTGCCGCCCCGACCGATCGCATGATCGAGCCTCGAATACCCCACATCGTCAGAATCTATCTCAGAAGGGTGGTGGGTTTTCCTCGCTTTTCAGTCTGTTGCGTAGTCGTTCTTGTTGACGGCGTGTGTGTTTGGTGTGGGTGCGACAGTGCACGGGAGAGCCGCGACGAAGCGAGTCGGCGTCGCTCCAGCGCACGAAGGGTGTGTCGCGAGACCTCAGCTGTCGAGCACGCGTTGAACGGCTTCGGGGGTGATGTCACCGTCGATCACATGGATGCGCTCACCCTCATGCGAACCATTGACCCAATCGCCAGAGGTCTTCCAGTCGATGATCTTGCCGTCGTTGTCGAAGGCGATCGCGGTGTAGTCGGAGTGTTGTTCGGCGAACTCGGCTATCTGGGTGGCGGTGGAGCTGGGATCAGTCATGAGATGGAAGCTACCCATACATCGGGTGCTCGACACATGTCGGCGCGTTGAATTCGATTCTGACCTCGAAATATGCCGAACTCACGAATCCGTCATATCGACTTTGGAGCACCTGATCACTTGAGCAATGAGAGCAGATATCCCAATGGATGGTCGTATTCGGTCAAACATCTTTAATAAGCCTAACAAATAAATTATTCGCGAGTCTTTGATCGTCAAATTGAGCGATTGTGCGCTTCCTGAGGGCAGGCTCAGCTGAATTCGAATGGAATGGTTGTAGACGTTGTCTCGGAATTCGGCGCCGACCTGCGATGAATTCATCTGCGAAACAAATCTGTACAGCAATAATGACTCCGAACTGCGTCGATGCGGAAGATTGACGCCAAAATGCCTCGGTAAAGGGGTGGTGATAGGAGTGAAGCTGATTCTCGAAGTGGCTCGCCATAAAGACCCATTTGGCGTAGGGTCGGCATCGAATTGATAATTGCTGTTGAATTTGTGTAACGCCGGGCTCGCCGGGGGCGACATTCCCGGCGAGATACATGTGAACCGCTTCGGATTGAATTCTCTCAATACCGATGTGGGGACCACCGTCTGGTGCGAATTCCGCGGCAGGGGGGTCGGACATTCACGTTGACCTCACCACCAATCCGATGCGGCTTGAAGGGCCGCCAGACCCTTGTGAGGTTGAAGACATGAATCGAAACGCCAAAGGCGCTCTCGCGGCCGGAGCTGCTGTCGTCGTCCTGCTCGGCGGTGCGGGTTCGTACGCACTGTGGAGTGACTCGGGCACCAACACCCCGGGAAACGTGAGCACCGGTGAGCTCGACCTGACGGCCCAGGGGACGCCATCGTGGACCGATGTGTCGACGACCGGGATCGTCGGCGGTACAGCGGTCGATCCAACGACTGACCTGCTGGTGCCGCTGGACACCTGGGAGTACACCTCGACATACACAGCTATTGCGACCGGTAAGAACATGGAGGCAGAGGTCACGGTCGATCCAGGCGCCGCCGGGACACCGCCGACGGGCGTGACGGTGACCCCGGTAGCCACTGTCGACGGCACCCCGGCACCCGGCGGTAGCACGGTCACCATCACCCCCGGCGCACCCCACACCGTCGTCGTGAAAGTCACCGTCGCTTTCGCCGATGTCAACGGCCAAGTCAGCCAGAACCAGGGCGTGAACGTGTCGGGGATGTCGGTGAACCTGAATCAGGTTCGTTCCTGACGATGTCCTGGTCGGGTACGACCCGGCTGGTGGTCGTAACAGCAGTGAGTGCGGTCGCCGCGCTGTCCCTGGCGGCAGTGCGGTCGACCGACGCTCTATGGACTGACAGCGCCTCCACCGACAGCGCGACGGTGATAACCGGCCAGCTCAAGCTGGTGGCAGGCAGTGGGTCCGGGTCGATTTACCAGTTCGCAGGACTCAACGGGGCGGGAATACTCCCCGGCGACCAACGCCAGGCCCCGTTGGCAATCACCAACGGTGGTAGCACCCCCCTGCGGTACCGCCTCAATGCTGCCGGCCCACAGGTCAGTACGCCCGGCTCGGGCGTCACGTTGTCACTGTCCGGGACCGTCATGGCCGTCGGCAGCACGTGCGGCACCGGGACACTGCCCGGTGCCGCGGCGTTCACGACGTTCACCACAAGCGCTTCCGGTACGGCCGCGAGCAGTCCCTGGCGTTCGCTGGCCGAGGGGGCGACAGAGACCTGGTGCATGAGGAGCACGCTGCAATCGGTCACCGGAACCGGATCAGCCACGTACACAGTACTTTTCGCCTTCGGGTCAGAGCAGAGGCGAACATGACCTCGAAACAGTCGGATGCGCACACCGCCACCGAAGACACCCCGCACAGGACCGGACCGCTGTGGTGGGCGTTCCAGGTCATCACGTGGGTGCTCCTGCTGGCCCTGGTGGCGATCCTTCTCGCGACAATCGTCGTACCGAAGATCGCAGGGGCGCAGCCGTATACGATTCTCACCTCGTCGATGAAGCCGGAATATCCGCCGGGGACACTCATCGTGGTCCGCAAGGTTGACGTATCGACCCTGGAGATCGGTGATGTGGTGACCTACCAGATTCGTTCGGGTGAACCCGCAGTCATCACCCATCGCATCGTCGGATTCAATTTCGACCAGCAAGGCAACAGGCTGCTCACGACGCAGGGCGATGCAGTCGCGGTCCCGGATGCACAGCCGGTGCGGCCGGCGCAGATACGAGGGGAGTTGTGGTACTCGATCCCGTACCTCGGTCACGTGAACAATTGGATCAGCGGCTCGACGCGACTGGTCGTTGTCTACGCAGTCGCCGCAACCCTCTTCCTTTACGCAATCGTTCAGTTCGCGGGCTCGGTCCGCGAACGCCGCGCTCCGCCGAGCGCGCCGTGAGCGCGTGGTTGCGTGCCGCGGGGCTGGCTCTGATCAGCCGCCGAACCCGCGCCGTTCTGTCGATGGGCATGGTCATCGGCATCGCGGTGGTGGGGACTCTGGCCCTGTGGTCCTCGACCGTGAGTACCAGGTCGGGTGAGTTCACCACTGCCACGATCTCGATCCTTGCGGACGGTGTGAAGAGCGCGTCGTTCGCATTTGCCCCCAGCGGGATTCTGCCAGGACAGTCGGCGGCAAAGGTCGTCACGGTGAGCAACACCGGCACTGCGCCGTTCAGGTACACGGCCTCGGTGTCGAGCGCCGACGCCCTGGGGCAGGGCGTGACGCTGACCGCGGTCGCCGGCGCGACGGCCTCCGGCGGCACCTGCGGACCGGGGACCGTATTGACGACGGCGAAGTCGATCACCAGCACAGCGTCCGCATTCGCGACCGGGCGTGGACCGGTTGCGGCGACGTCCGGCACCGACCCCCTCTGTGTCCAGCTGAATCTTCCGCCCAATGCGCTGTCCAGTCTGGCGGGCACATCGGGGTCGGTATTGTTCACGTTCACCGCCAGCGCAGGCACCTGAGATGTCCGATCGTGTCAGGAAGATCGCGATCGAGGTCACCCTGACCGCCGGCGCGATCGCAGGCGTGTTGTGCGTGTTCACCGCGATCGTGAGTGCCTCGTTGGGATTGTCGCCGTTGATCTTTCGCTCGGATTCCATGTCTCCGGCGATCGACGTCGGTGACGTCGCGATCTCACGTTCGGTGCCGGCCACCGACGTCGCGCCCGGGGACATCGTGAGCGTCATGCGTCCGGACGGCACGCGGATCACCCATCGGGTTGCGTCGATCGATTCGCGGGTCGGCAATTCGACCACCATGACATTGCGTGGCGACGCGAACAGTGTCGAGGATTCGGAACCATACATCGTCTCGACGGTCGACGAGGTGCTGTTCCATATCCCGAACCTGGGCTACGTCTTGAGCGCTTTCGCCAATCCTTTTGCGTGGGCCGTCGCCACGTTTTTCACTCTCGGTCTGTTGTGCCTGGCGTTCCGACCGGACAAGCTGATTCGCCGGACAGGCCAGGGCAGGCACACCGGGCCGTTGTCGGTTCGATCACGCAGATCCGCGATCGTGGTGCAGGGATTGATCGCCGTGACCGTTGTCGCCGCAGCCGTCATGGGTTTCGAGCGAACCCATGGCACCCTCGCTCCGCTCACGGACTCCGCGACAGCTGCCGGCACGGTCTCGGCCGGCCGGCCGGAGGCTCCGACAGCGCCTCTGACGTGTACCACTGTCACCACCGGGATTCTCGAGACCAGCGCCCGCCTGTCATGGGCGAATCCGGTGAACCACCAGTCCTACGCCTACGTGTTCAGCTTCATCCCGGCGTTCGTGGGTCCAGCGAATTCTGCTGTGGTGCCTGCTTCGACCTCGAACCCGGCGACGCTGGTCGTCGGCAGAGCGTACTTCAACGACGTCCTCGGGCTGGCCTTGCTCGGGGTGTACAACGTGGAAGTTCGCAGCCGGGTGGGCACTTTCCTTTCGACGGGAAGGCTGAACATCAGCGTCAACCTGTTGCTCGGCAGTGTGTCCTGCGGATCCGCAACCGGTACCTCCTCAGCCGCGCGAGCAGCACCCCTGCAGACATCGGCGACGACGTCCTCGACGGCATCCGCGTCCTCGACCACATCCGCCCCGCCTGAGTCGACCCCCACGACCCCGGGCTCGAGTGCGTCGGAGAAGCCCGCCACCAGCGTTCCAGGACCGGTGTCGACCACGTCGAGCGTAGAGCCGCCGACAAGTGTGCCACCGGTGTCGACGGCCGCGCCGGTCCCTGCGCCATCACCGGTGGCCGAAGTGATGTCTCCCGGTGGAAACTATGTCGCCTCGGCCGCCGACGGAGATGTGGTCATCGCGGACAAGGACGGCGCCGAGGAGTATCGCGCCGACGTCGCTGCTGTGAAGCTGGAATGGCTGGACGACGTGACGTTGAAAATGACGGACGCCGATGGCGCCGCGACGACGGTGACCCGGGAAGACGGCACCTGGTCTGTCGCAGGCTGACGCGAGCAGGCGGCCCCCGAAACCAAAAATGGTGGCTTCTGGCGGACCCGACCTGCGGGTTCAGTCGCCAAAAGCCACCAAAATGGGATTCTTACGTGTGGTACGGCTCCGCGCTGACCAGAGTCACGGACACGGTGGCACCACTGGGCACGGTGTACTTGCGGGTGTCACCGACCTTGGCGTCGATCAGCGAACCACCAAGCGGCGACTTGGGGGAGTAGACCTCGAGCTTCTCATCTGACGAACCCTGTTCTCGGGTTGCGATCAGGAAGGTCTCGGTGTCTGACTCGTCGCCGTCGTAGTAGACCTTGACCACGGAACCGGGCAGTGCAACGCCCGACTGAGTGGGGGTCTCGCCAACCTTGGCGGTGTTGAGCAGCTCCTGGAGCTGACGGATGCGGGCCTCTTGCTGACCCTGCTCGTCACGGGCAGCGTGGTAGCCACCGTTCTCCTTGAGGTCGCCCTCTTCGCGGCGCTCGTTGATCTCGGCAGCAATCACCGGACGATTCGCGATGAGAGCGTCGAGCTCCTCTTTGAGCCGATCATGGGACTCCTGGGTAAGCCAGGTCACCTCGGTGTCGGTCATGCTCGTCACTCCCTCTCGTTAAATACAGCAACACGGCCCCTCTCGGGACCGTGTATCAGCCAAGAGTACCAGCACAGATGGACGGTTCTCGAATTCTTATCTAATTGTGCCCGCAGATTCGAGCGCGGAACCGTAGGTGGGCTCGCGTTTTTTGAGCCAACCGACGAACAGATAGGTCAGCGGCATGATCGCCACCTCGACCAGCGTCTTCCAGACGAATCCGATGATCGTGTAGTTCACGAAATCCGACCAGGTCGAAATGCCCAGTGCGGTAGCGGCAATGGAACAGAAAACCAGTGTGTCAAAAAATTCGCCGACGACCGTCGAACCCAGCAGACGGGCCCAGAGGTGTTTTTCTCCGGACCGTTCCTTCATTTTCACGAGAACCCAGGAATTGAGGAACTCGCCCACGACGTATCCGGCCAAACCTGCGGCCAGGAACTGGGGGACGACGCCGGCGACGGTCTCGAACGACTCCTGCCCGTCGTAGAAGTCGGCTGCGGGCAGGTGGATGGTCAGCCAGAAACACAGTGAGGCGATGAGCAGGACGAAGAACCCGGCGAGGATCGTGCGCCGCATGGCCTTGAAGCCGTAGACCTCGCTGATCACGTCGCCGAGGACGTAGGCGAGGGGGAAGAGGTAGAAAGCGCCGTCGGTGACCAGGCCGTCCATGGACAGTGGGCCGAAGTCGACGTGGAGATCGGGGAACAGCACCACACCCTTGGTGCCGGTGATGTTGCTGATCATCATCACGCCTACGAAAAGCGCGACGAGCATCGGGAAGTAGTGGCTGGTGATGGTGGCGAACGCCGGACCCGGTCCCTTGGCGGTGGACGGGTCCGGCTGCCCAGACTGCGTTGTTGTTGTCATGGGTGCCGATTATGGGCGATCAGCACTCACCTCGGGTGACCGCCTCCGGCAGGTCGCCGAGCATGTCGACGCCGGAGCCGTTCCAGCGATAGCTCACGTAGACCTCACCCTGCGGGTCGGCGTTCGGCTCATCGCCCACGAGATAGCGGTACCGGACGTCGATTCGGTCGTCGGCCGTCGCGGCCACGGTCTGGTAACTCAGGTTGCAGGAGGTTCCGGTTCCGAGAAACTCCCCGTCGTGAAAGAGCAGTAACTGGTACGGGGACGACACGGTGCCTCCCGCGGTGTCCAAGGTCACGTATGTGAGCGAGGCACATGTGTTGACGTTGCTGTCCCCTTCGACCCATCCGACCCCGGGCATCGGCGGCGCGATCTGCGCG
This sequence comes from Williamsia sp. 1138, assembly GCF_002095435.2. Classification (GTDB taxonomy): domain Bacteria; phylum Actinomycetota; class Actinomycetes; order Mycobacteriales; family Mycobacteriaceae; genus Williamsia. The sequence goes on along the minus strand of NZ_MJEJ02000050.1, from coordinate 251,844 downwards.
ATCGCGGAGTCGATCGTCACCGTGTCCACGTCGCACGTGGCACTGCTGAACGGGCTGGTGGCAGGGTTGTCCGTTGACGGCGGTGGGGAGGTGATCGTGGTGGCCGAGACGTCGGTTTCGGTCAGTGTGGTGACTACCGGGACCGAGTTGCCTTCATCGGCGGTGCCGCATCCCGTCATGGCGACCGCGGCGATCGACGCGGCGATTGCGGTCGTGCAGATTCGTGTCGAAAAGGTTGAGTTCGCAAAGGTTTTCATCGAGCAGATCCTTTCGTTGCCGACCCACTACCACCGTCGCAAGGACGGCCGAATAGTTAGTCACGGAAAGGTGTCGAACGGCTGCTGGGTGAGATGTCGCAGGTCACGACCGGGGGCGCGGCGCCTTGTGTCCGCCGTTCGGTTGACGGTCGGTCGGGACTACCGGGTCACGGCGCCACGAGGTAGTCCGGCACCGACTCGCTGCAGCCATAGACCTCGCCGACCGCCGGCGCCGCCGACGTACGGACGAGTGACGACAATGACAGCTGTGTCTGGCTCGATGCCGGGATGTAGACCTCCCGTCGGCCCGTCTCGGAGCCGTCCTTCGAACGGGCCCGCAGGACGCAGGTGGCCGGTTTGCTCGGGTCCTTGCGGTTCACCGTGAACTTCACCTCGACCGTGGAGCTGTCGATGATCAGGTAGCCACTGGCCTCACCCGAGATGTCGGGATCAGAAAACCGCTGGTAGCCGACCCAGGCGAGCAAAACGCCGGCTGCCACCACCAGCGTCGTGAGCACCACGAACCAGCGTCGACGGGATCGTGGCGACCGTTCGGTGGGGTAGCGCCCCTGCGGGAGGCTGCGAGCGCTGGTCATGGGTTCATACCTACCATGTAGGGAGAACCCGGAGGACCGGTGAGGGCGGGTCGCACGTTCGGTGGGAGTATTGAAGCCGATGACCGGCAGTGTGAAGGTGAGGAAACGCGTGGGTGGACTACGACTCATGGCGGTGCATGCGCACCCCGACGACGAGTCCAGCAAAGGCGCGGCCACGATGGCCAAATACGCCGCGGACGGCCACGACGTCCTGGTGGTGACACTCACGGGCGGTGAGCGAGGCGACATCCTGAATCCGGCGATGGATCTGCCGGGGATCAAGGAGCGGATGCCCGAGGTCCGTCGCGAGGAGATGGCCAAGGCCGCTGCGGCGCTCGGTGTGCAGCAGATGTGGCTCGGTTTCGTCGACTCGGGACTTCCCGAGGGCGACCCGCTGCCGCCGCTGCCGGAAGGTTCGTTCGCCACCGTGCCACTCGAGGTCTCGACCGAGGCCCTGGTCCGCGTGGTCCGCGACTTCAAGCCGCACGTGATGATCACGTACGACGAACTGGGCGGTTACCCGCATCCCGACCACATTCGCGACCATGAGGTCTCGATGGCCGCCTACGAGGCCGCGGGCGATCCAGAGAAGTTTCCGGACGCGGGCGATCCGTGGACTGTGTCGAAGATCTACTACACGCACGGTTTCATCCGCGACCGCATGGTGCTGTTCTCTGACGAGTACGCGAAGATCGGCAAAGAGAGCCCGTTCGCGGAATGGCTCTCGAAGTGGGATCCCGAGCGTGGAAACCTGATGGGCCGAGTGACCACCCAGGTCACCTGCGGCGATTACTTCCCGCAGCGTGATGAAGCGCTGCGCGCCCACGCCACCCAGATCGATCCGAACGGCGTCTTCTTTGCCGTGCCCATGGAGTGGCAGCAAAGGCTGTGGCCGACAGAGGAATTCGAGCTCGCGAAGACGCGGGTGAAGACCGCGATACCGGAGACCGACCTGTTCGCCGGTATCGATGCGGCGATTGCGGCGGGAGCGTCAGAATGACCACCACGCTCGCCGCGGCCCACGTCACGACCGTTCTCGCCAAGACCGAGGGGCCGGAATTCGGTAAGGCCTCGCCGATGGGCCTGCTCGTGGTGCTGCTGCTGCTGGCTGGGACCGTCTTCTTGATCTGGTCGATGAACAGGCACCTGAGGGGGCTGCCGAAGAAGTTCGACTGGGACAACCCGGAGGCCGACCAGGCCGCCGACGACGGGACCGACGGTGACCCGCGGCAGCAACAGCCTCGCTGAGGCGACCAGCCCGTACCTTCGCCAGCACGCCGACAACCCGGTGCACTGGCAACAATGGAGTCCCGACGCCCTGGCGTGGGCACGTGAACGCGACGTGCCCATCCTGCTGTCCGTCGGCTACGCCGCATGCCATTGGTGCCACGTGATGGCCCACGAATCGTTCGAAGACCCGGCCACTGCGGCGGTGATGAACCGGGACTTCGTCTGTATCAAGGTCGATCGCGAAGAACGGCCGGACATCGATGCCATCTACATGAACGCAACGGTCGCCATGACCGGCCAGGGCGGCTGGCCAATGACGTGTTTCCTGAGCCCGGGTGGCGAGCCCTTCTATTGCGGGACCTACTTCCCGCCTGCCCCCAGGCAGGGCATGCCGTCGTTCATCCAGCTGCTCGAGGCGATCGCTCTGACGTGGACTACCAAACGCGCCGAGGTCGACCGGGTCGGGTTGGCCGTTACCGAGCAACTTCGGGCAAACGCTGCCGGTCTTCCAGACCCGCAGCACGCGCTTCACGAGGGGTTGCTGACGACAGCCGTTGCCGACGTTCTGCGCGAGGAGGACATCGTTCACGGTGGCTTCGGCGGCGCCCCCAAGTTTCCTCCTTCGGCGTTGATGGAGGGGCTGCTTCGCGAGTACGAGAGAACAGGTGATCCGGCCGTGCTGGCCGCGGTGAACCGGACCGCCGATGTGATGGCCCGGGGTGGGATCTACGACCAACTCGGTGGCGGATTCGCGAGGTATGCCGTCGACCAGGACTGGGTGGTGCCGCACTTCGAGAAGATGCTCTACGACAATGCGCAACTACTCCGCGTCTACGCCCATCTCGCGAGGGTCACGTCTGATCCCCTGATGCGCAGGGTGACCGATGAGACCATCGCCTTTCTCCGGCGCGATCTCGAGGTGGTGGGCGGGTTCGCATCCGCGCTGGACGCGGACACCGACGGGCACGAGGGGCTGACCTACGTCTGGACGCCGGCCGAACTGGCCGAGGTCCTGGGTGACGCCGACGGGCAATGGGCCGCAGAGCTTTTCACGGTCACGTCGACGGGGACGTTCGACGACGGTGCCTCGACCCTGCAAATGCGCTCTGATCCCGACGATGTCGACCGCTTCGAATCCGTGCGCGCGCGATTGTGGGCGGTGCGCACTGCGCGCGCACAACCGGCTCGCGACGGCAAGGTGGTGACCGGCTGGAATGCCATGGCGATCACCGCGCTCGCCGAAGCCGGCGCCGGGCTGGACCGGCCGGAGTGGATCGAGCTGGCGGCCTGGTGCGGCCGCGAGATCCTGACCCGTCACCTGGTCGAGGGGCGGCTACGGCGTTCGTCGCTCGACGGTCTCGTGGGGGAGCCGCTGGCAGCGCTCGACGATCACGGGGCACTCGCGACCGCCTTGCTGACGCTGTACCAGGTCACCGGTGAGCGGCCGTGGCTCGATGCGGCACTCGATCTGCTGGACAACACGATCGACCTGTTCGCCGATCCGGAGGCGCCGGGGTCGTGGTACGACTCGGGCTCCGACGCCGAAGGCCTGCTCGCCCGGCCGCGTGATCCGATCGACGGCGCGACCCCCGCAGGCACCTCATTGATCGCCGAGGCGCTGCTCACCGCGGCGCCGCTGACCCCGATCGACCGTGCCGGCCGGTCCGCCGGCGACTACGCGGCTCTGGCCGATGACACCCTGGCCCGCGGCGGTGTGCTGCTCGACAAGGTGCCACGCTCTGCCGGGCACTGGCTCGCGGTGATCTCGGCGCGGCTCGCCGGGCCACTGCAGGTTGCGGTGTCGCAGTCGGGACCGGGACCGAGCGAGCTGTTGGTCCACACCCGACGACGTGTTCCAGGCGGCACTGTGGTGGTTGCCGGACCAGTTGATTCTCAGCCCTTGCTGGCCGGCCGACCGATGGTCGATGGACAGGCGGCAGCCTACGTGTGCCGGGGGTCGGTCTGCGGGCTACCCGTGACCACTCCTGCGGGCTTGGCGGCGGCGCTCTCCAGTACGCCGGCGAATTGATCCATGGCCCAGTCGATCTCGTCGATCGTGATGACGATCGGCGGGGCGAATCGAAGAGTCGAGCCGTGGGTGTCCTTGACCAGTACGCCACGTTGAGCGAGTTTCTTGCACAGGTCCTTGCCCGAACCGAGGGCCGGATCCACGTCGACCCCCGCCCAGAGACCCAGGCCCCGAACCGACGTGACCCCACTGCCCACCATCGCCGTCAGCCTGCCGTGCAGATGCGCACCCATCACGGTTGCGCGGTCTTGCCAGTAACCGGTTCCCAGCATGCTCACGACCGTTGAACCGACCGCGGCGGCAAGGGGATTGCCACCGAAGGTGGAACCGTGTTCGCCAGGGGCCAGGACCCCGAGTACGTCGCTGTTGCCGACCACGGCCGACACCGGTAACACGCCGCCGCCGAGCGCTTTGCCCAGTGTGTACAGGTCCGGCACCACTGCCCAGTGGTCTGAGGCGAACGTCGCGCCCGTTCGCCCGAGACCTGACTGGATCTCATCGCAGATCATCAAAACCCCTGCAGTGGTGCAGAGTTCGCGAATCTTAGGAAGATAGTCCGGTGGCGGCACGACCACTCCTGCCTCGCCCTGGATGGGTTCGATCAATACCGCGACAGTGGTGTCGTCGATTGCTGCAGCCATGGCATCGGCGTCACCGAAGGGGACGATCCGAAAGCCCGGGGTGAAGGGGCCGAAACCACGGCGCGCCGTCTCGTCGTCGGAGAAGCTCACGATGGTGGTGGTGCGACCATGGAAGTTTCCCGCAGCCACCACAATCGAGGCCTGATCGGTCGGCACGCCCTTGACATCGGTACCCCACTTGCGGGCGATTTTGATCGCGGACTCGACTGCTTCGGCGCCGGTGTTCATCGGTAGCACCATGTCTTTGCCGCACAGTGTTGCGAGGTCGCGGCAAAACGGTCCGAGCCGGTCGGAATGAAAAGCCCTGCTTGTCAACGTCAATCGGCTCAGCTGGTCGGTCACCGCAGCGATGATCTCGGTGTTCCGGTGTCCGAAATTGACCGCGGAGTACCCGGCCAGGGCGTCGAGGTACCGATTGCCTTCGACATCGGTGATCCAGGCACCCTCGGCCGTGGCTGCCACGACGGGCAGAGGTGAGTAGTTGTGCGCGGCATGGTCGTCGACCATGGCGATGTGCTCGCCTGAGCTGAAGACCGGTCCGACGGCGCTGGTGAGATCGATGCTCATGACGGTGTTCCCGTTCTGCGTAGTTCGAGAGTGCAACACTTGACCCCGCCACCGCCCTTGAGGAGTTCGGACAGGTCGACCTCGATGACGGAGAATCCGGCTCCGGCGATGGCGGCGGCCAACTCCGGTGCGGCGTCGGTCATCACAACATTGCGCCCATCGGACACGAGGTTGAGTCCGAGCACGGCGGCATCGGACTCGGACGCGATGACTGCATCGGGATACAGCGTGGCCAAGGTGTCCTGGGCGGCCACCGAGAACGCGTCGGGGTGGTAGGCGATGGTCTCATCGTCGAGGACCGCGATGACGGTGTCGAGGTGGTAATAGCGCGGATCGACGAGTTCTAGGCTGATGACCGGCATCCCGGTCAGCCGCTGAACCTGTTCGTGCGCAGCGTGGTCGGTGCGGAACCCGGTTCCCGCGAGGATTCGATCGCCGACAACGAGAAAGTCTCCCTCACCCTCGTTGATGCCGTCGAGGTGATGGACCGGGCCGACCCCGGCACCCGCCAGCCACGCCGCATACGCGGGACCCTCCGCTCGCCGTTCGTCATGCCGGAACCGGGCGGCGATCGCGACGCCTCCGGCGACGAGGCCGCCGTTGGCGGCGTAGACCATGTCGGGGAGGCCGGGCTGGGCGGGTACGAGGTCCACCGTGTGCCCGAGGTCGAGGTATGCGCGCCGCAGGCGCTCCCATTGCGTCACCGCCAATGACGTGTCGACCGGGATCGCCGGATCCATCCACGGGTTGATGCTGTAGCTGACCTCGAAGTGGGTCGGAGTGGTCATCGCGTAGGCGCGCGGCCGGAAGGTTCGTTCGCGGGGATGGAGGGGAGCGAGATCGGTAATGGTCACCTGTTGATCGTAAGAAGGGTTGAACGCGCAATCAATCGACGGGCATTGCGTCTGTACCCGTCATCTGTTGTGTCTTCTGGCAGAATGACGGGATCCATTGCGTGTGGGCGGACGAAACGCTGAGGAGGCTGTTCATGGCGGCGCTCGACGAACTCGATGAGTCGATTCTGGCGTGCCTGACGCGTGACGCGCGTCAGACATATGCGCAGATCGGCGAACAGGTCCGGCTGTCGGCGCCGGCGGTCAAACGACGCGTTGACCGGCTCATCTCGTCCGGGGTCATCCGAGGCTTCACGGTCGTCACGGATCCGGCGGCCTTGCAGTGGACTACGGAGGCGTACGTGCAGGTCTTCTGTCGGGGCACCATCGCCCCGGACATCTTGGCGCGCTCATGGGAACACATCACCGAGGTGGTCAGCGCAGCGACGGTCACCGGTCAGGCAGACGCGATACTCCGCGTGGTTGCGCGGGACGTGCAGCATCTCGAAGCTGCGCTCGAGCGCATTCGGGCCGCCGAGACGGTCGATCATTCCGAGAGCATCATCGTGCTCTCCCGGGTGATCGACCGGGGTCAACCGTGACGGCTCCGCCGCAACGGACGACGTGAAGGCGAACTACCCACTGCGGCGCGCTCGTGCTACATTGGCCGACGTGATCATCCGCGTACGTGCCTATTGGCGCTTTATCGAGGCTCCGGGTGGAGCCGCCGATACAGCGCTACGCTGACGCGCAACAACACCCGGAGCCCCGAGCAGTGACCGATCACGGTCGCTGCTTTTTCTATGTCAGGGCACCCGGACGACCGTGTTGAGGTGCCCGCCGAATCAGGAAGGCACACAACATGAGTAGCGAACAGGGAATCCTTTCCGGACCCCAGACCTCCGACCGTCGTATCCGGTCGTTCCGCGAGATCCCGTCGCCCGACACCGTGCGGTCGGAGCTGCCGCTGACCGCCCGCCGCGCGGAGGTGGTCCAACGTGACCGCGACGAGATCGCCGCAATCCTTGCCGGCCGCGACGACCGATTGCTGGTCATCGTGGGTCCTTGCTCCGTTCACGATCCGATCGCAGCCCTCGATTACGCCCGTCGCCTTGCGCCGATCGCGACCGAGCATGCTGATCGTCTGAAGATCGTTATGCGGGTCTACTTCGAGAAGCCGCGCACCACGGTCGGTTGGAAGGGTCTGATCAACGACCCCGGTATGGATGGCAGCTTCGACGTCGAACGTGGCCTGCGCGTAGCTCGTTCGCTGCTGCTCGACATCATCGACCTCGGGCTGCCCGTCGGTTGTGAATTCCTCGAACCCACGAGCCCGCAGTACATCGCCGATGCGGTGGCGTGGGGCGCGATCGGCGCCCGCACCACCGAGTCCCAGGTGCATCGGCAGCTCGCCTCGGGCTTGTCGATGCCCATCGGCTTCAAGAACGGCACCGATGGCAACATCCAGGTCGCCACTGACGGTGTGAAAGCCGCAGCCGCAGAACACGTCTTTTTCGGCGTCGACGATTTCGGTCGGGGTGCGATCGTCGAGACCGCGGGCAACACCGATTGCCACATCATCTTGCGTGGTGGCACTGGTGGGCCGAACTTCGACGCCGCATCTATCGAGGGTGCACTCGACTCTCTGGCCAAGGCGGGTCTTCCCGAATTGCTGATGATCGACTGTTCGCACGCCAACTCTGGCAAAGATCACATCCGGCAGGCCGGGGTCGCCACCGAGATCGCCGCGATGATCAAGGGCGGTCAGAAGGGCATCAGCGGTGTGATGCTCGAGAGCTTCCTCGTCGCCGGTGCCCAGTCGACCGAGGCCACGCCGCTCACCTACGGCCAGTCGGTGACGGACAAGTGCATGGACTGGGACGCCACCCTCGAGGTGATCGGAGCCCTCTCGGCAGCCAAGCGCTGCTGAGCAATCCCTCCAAACGCTCCACAAATACAAGGACGCGCCACAAATAAGTGGCGCGTCCTAGTATTTGTGGAGCGTTTGCGGCTACTGGAACAGGACGAGCCAGACCGCTATGTAGTGCACCAGTGCGGCGATGACGGTGCATGCGTGGAAGAACTCGTGGTGGCCGAAGGTGGTGGGCCACGGGTCGGGCCAGCGCGTGGCGTAGAGAATGCCGCCGACCGTGTAGAACAGGCCGCCGACTGCCAACAGCACGACCACGGCGATCCCGACGGAGTCGATCAGCGCTGGGATCACCGCCACGATCGTCCACCCGAGAAGAATGTAGAGGGGAACTCCGAGCCAGCGGGGGGACCCGGGCCAGAGCACTTTGAGGGTGACCCCGGCCAGCGCTCCGGACCAGACGATGGCCAATACGATCACCTGTTCCGGTGGCTCCAGGCCCATCACGCAGAAGGGGGTGTAGCTGCCGGCGATGAACACGAAAATCATCGAGTGGTCGGCGCGTTTCATCCACGTTCGGGCGACGTCGGAGGTCCAGTCGACGCGGTGGTAGGTGGCGCTCACTCCGAACACCCCGCACACGGTGAGGGCGTATATCCCGCAGGCCAGGGCCGCCATGGGCCCGACCAGTGCCCAGGCCACGGTGACCAGCACCACGCCGGTGAGGATGGCGGCAAACCCGGCGTACAGATGAATCCATCCGCGCATCCGCGGCTTGAGTTCGGCCAGCAGTGCCAGTTCAGATTCGACCACAACTTACGGTACCGTAGGTTTTGGTCCTGCGGCGCGGTCGCCGCGTAAGGTGTAGCGGGTGAAGCTCATTCCCGACACCATGCGTGGACCCATGTACCGGGTCTACGAACGTCGGCTGACGCACTATCTCGATCCGTCGAGATACCCGCGACACATCGCGATCATCTGCGACGGCAACCGCCGGTGGGCCCGGGCGGCCGGTTTCGAAGACGTCAATCATGGCCATCGCGTGGGCGCGCAGAAGATCGCCGAGGTGCTGCGTTGGTGCAGCGAGCTCGACATCGAGACGGTGACGGTGTACTTGCTCTCCACCGAGAATTTGAGCCGCGACTCCGACGAATTGGGCGCACTCCTGGAGATCGTTCCCGACATCGTCGAAGAGATCTCCGCCCCCGGCCAGCCCTGGCGGGTGAACATCGTCGGCGCGCTCGATCAACTGCCCGATCAGGTCTCGGCGCGGCTCAAGGCGGCGCAGCAACAGTCCTCCGGGCGTACAGGACCCAACGTGAACGTGGCCGTCGGCTACGGCGGGCGGCAGGAAATCGTCGACTCTGTCCGATCGCTGCTCGCCGACCGGATCGCTGCCGGTGATACGCCCGACGAACTGGTCGACGCAGTGACCGTGGAGGCCATCGACCAGAACTTGTACACCCGGGGACAGCCAGACCCCGATCTCGTCATCAGAACATCAGGGGAACAGCGGCTTTCGGGATTCCTGCTCTGGCAGAGCGCGTATTCGGAGATCTGGTTCACCGACGCCTTCTGGCCGGCGTTTCGGCGCGTCGACTTCTTGCGTGCCTTGCGCGATTACGCAGCGCGGAGCCGCCGCTTCGGAAAGTGACGGAGTCGCTAGATCTTGCGCAGCCGCACCCGGTTGATCGCGTGATCGGCGTCTTTTCGCAGCACCAGCGTGGCGCGAGGGCGGGTGGGGAGGATGTTCTCCACCAGGTTGGGCCGGTTGATTCCGTTCCAGATGTCTCGCGCGGCCAGCGTCGCCTGGTCGTCGGTCAGAGACGAGTAATGGTGGAAATGTGACTGCGGGTCCGCGAAAGCTGTTGTGCGCATTGCCAAGAAGCGGGTGATGTACCAGTCCTCGATGTCTTCGATCCTCGCGTCGACGTAGATCGAGAAGTCGAAGAGATCCGACACCATCAGCCTGGAGCCGGTCTGGAGTACGTTGAGACCCTCGACGATCAAGATGTCGGGTTGCTGCACATGATGTTTGGTGCCGCGGACGATGTCGTAGGAAACATGTGAGTACACGGGAGCGGAGACGTCCCGTGCACCCGACTTGACCTCTGTGACGAAGCGCAGCAACGCCCTGCGGTCGTAAGACTCCGGAAAGCCTTTGCGGTGCATGATTCCCCGACGTTCGAGTTCGGCCGTCGGATAAAGGAAGCCGTCAGTGGTGACGAGGTCGACCTTGGGGTGACTTTCCCAGCGCGCCAGCAGGGCCTGCAGTACTCGCGCGGTGGTCGACTTCCCGACCGCGACGCTGCCGGCCACACCGATGATGAACGGCACCTGGCGTTCGGGTTGCCGTTCCCCGAGGAAGGTCGATGTCGCGGCGAACAGGCGCTGCCGCGCGGCCACCTGCAGGTGGATCAGGCGCGACAACGGGAGATAGACGTCCGCGACCTCGGTGAGGTCGATCTGCTCGCCGAGACCGCGCAATTCCCGGAGTTCACCTTCGGTCAGCACCATGGGCATCGACTGGCGCAGACCACGCCACTGTCGTCGGTCGAGTTCGATGTACGGGCTCGGCTCGGTTATCCGTGACATGTCAACACTCGATCCGTGCGGCCCCTGGCATGCGTTCAGTGTTGCGAATGGGTCTTGAAGAGGAAACGTCGGGGTGGTTTCGGTAGCGTTTGTGCCCATGACCACCGACGCGTTCGTCGAGCAGTATCTGCGACTCGGATTGGCCTTCGACCGTCTCGAACCGGGGTTCGTCGATGCCTTCACCGGGGATCCGTCGCTGCGGCGAGAGATCGAGAATGCTCCGGCACCCGATCCGAGAGCGCTTGCCCGGCAGGCGGCTTGGTTGCGCACCGAACTCCCGGGTGCCGGACTCGACAAGTACCGCACGGAGTTCGTCGAATCGGCGCTCACCGCGCTCGAATGTTCGGCCCGAAAGTTCGCGGGCGACGACATCGGATTCGTAGACGAGGTACGCAGCTACTTCGACGTCGACATCGAGATGGGCGATCCCGAGCTCTACCGGCAGGCGCACGCCGACCTCGATGCCCTGCTCCCGGGTACCGGCGACCTCGCGGTCCGGTACGCCGCACATCGCCGCTCCGAAGAGATCCCGCGCGAGAAGATCCCAGACGCCGTGTCCGCGTTCAGCGGAGCGCTGCGCGAGAAGGTGCGCGGCACGTACCCGCTTCCCGATGCCGAGATCGTCGAGTTCGAGGTGGTCTCGGACAAGCCGTGGTCGGGGTTCAACTATTACCTCGGCGATTACCGTTCGCGGGTTGCGATCAACGGCGACCTCACCCAGTACATGTCGTCGTTGCCCCACCTGATCGCCCATGAGGCGTACCCGGGCCATCACACCGAGCACTGCAGAAAAGAACAGTTCTTGGTCGGCGCCGGCCAGCACGAACAGTCGATATTTCTCGTGAACACACCACAGTGCCTGATGGCGGAAGGACTCGCCGACCACGCACTCGTGGCAGCCATCGGACCCGACTGGGGCGCGTGGGCGCAGGAGATCTACGCCGACCTGGGACTGCGATTCGACGGGCAACGCGCGGAGGCGATCGGCGCGGCCACGGGGGGACTGCTCGGGGTTCGGCAGGATGCCGCGCTGTTGCTGCACGATCGCGGTGCAGATCAGGACTCTGTGGCCGCATACCTGCAGACGTGGCTGCTCGCGACCGACGAACGGGCCCGGCAGATGCTTCGGTTCCTGTCGTCGCCGCTGTGGCGCGCTTACATCAGCACCTATGTCGAGGGATACCGATTGCTGGGCGCATGGCTGGATGTCGCACCCCCAGCCGATCGCCTCGGCCGGTTCGGTCGACTACTCGACGAACCGTTGACGCCCGCGGCACTACGCACCGAGCTGGCAGGGGATTAACCCAGGCCCCGGCAGGTCTCCTACACTGGCGGATGCCGAATCTACCGCGCCGCGAGCGTCTAAGGAGACACATGACCGACGTCAACACCGCATCCCTGGCTGAGCTGGACCCGGATGTGGCGGCCGCGATGAACGGGGAGTTGACTCGGCAGCGCGACACCCTCGAGATGATCGCCTCCGAGAATTTCGTGCCCCGGGCAGTGCTGCAGGCCCAGGGCAGTGTCCTGACCAACAAGTACGCCGAGGGTTATCCCGGACGCCGCTACTACGGCGGCTGCGAATACGTCGATGTCGTCGAGGACATCGCCCGCAATCGCGCCAAGGAACTCTTCGGCGCCGAGTTCGCCAACGTGCAGCCACATTCGGGCGCACAGGCCAACGCGGCAGTGCTGGCCGCGCTGATGGAGCCGGGTGAGACCCTCCTCGGGCTGGACCTGGCGCACGGCGGCCACCTGACCCACGGCATGCGGCTCAACTTCTCGGGCAAGCTCTACGAGAACGCTTTCTACGGCGTCAGCAAAGAAGACTTCCGCGTGGACATGGACGATGTCCGCAAGATCGCCCTCGACGCCAAGCCGAAGGTGATCGTCGCCGGTTGGTCGGCATACCCGCGCACGCTCGACTTCGAAGCCTTCCGTTCCATCGCGGACGAGGTCGGCGCGCACCTGTGGGTCGACATGGCGCACTTCGCCGGACTGGTAGCCGCAGGCCTGCACCCCTCGCCGGTGCCCTACGCGGACGTCGTCTCGACGACCGTTCACAAAACCCTTGGCGGGCCCCGCTCCGGGCTGATCCTGGCCAAGAAGGAATGGGCCAAGAAGCTCAATTCGGCCGTGTTCCCCGGTCAGCAGGGCGGCCCGCTCATGCACGTGATCGCCGCCAAGGCCGTTGCGCTGAAGATCGCCGGCTCCGACGAGTTCAAAGAGCGCCAACGGCGCACCCTCGACGGTGCCCGCATCCTGGCCGAGCGGTTGAACGGCGAAGACGTCGCCAAGGCCGGGGTATCGGTACTGACCGGTGGGACCGATGTGCACCTGGTGCTGGTCGACCTGCGCAACAGTGAGCTCGATGGCCAGCAGGGCGAAGATCTGCTCCACCAGGTGGGCATCACCGTCAACCGCAACGCGGTGCCCTTCGACCCGCGTCCACCGATGGTCACCTCGGGTCTGCGTATCGGCACGCCTGCGCTGGCCACCCGCGGATTCGGCGAGGAGCAGTTCCGTGAGGTCGCCGACATCATCGGCACTGCGCTGGCTGCGGGACAGTCCGCGGACGTGTCGGCGTTGCGAGCTCGTGTGTCACAACTCGCGCTCGACTTCCCGCTGTACGAGGGCCTCGAGCAGTGGGGACTCCTGAGCACCCAGCAGTAGGCGGTTTCACATATGCGGGGTCGACCTCTACGCTGTCCGGGTGAATGATCTGACCCAGGACGAGTTGCTCTACGCCTTGGAAAAGGCGATCCCGGAAATCATGGAAGACCACTACGCGGCAGCGTCGCCGTGGAATCCGCACGATTGGGTGCCGTGGACCGATGGACGCAACTTCGCATTCCTGGGCGGCGAGGACTTCGATCCCGATCAGCCGCGGCCGCTGCCCGAGGACGTGACTTCGGCGCTGCTGGCGCTACTGCTGACCAAGGACAACATGCCGTCCTACCACCGGCTGATGGCCCAGAAGGCCTCGATCTTCGGTGCCTGGCAAGAGGTCATCGGCTCCTGGACGGCTGAGGACAACCGGCACGCCATCGCGTTGCGTGACTACCTGGTCGTCTCGCGGCTCATGGACCCCGAAGCTGCCGAGACCTTGCGTCTGCACCACATGACCAAGGGCAAGTTGCAGACGCCGCGTTCGCTCACCGACTACCAGATCCTGGACGTCCTGGCGCTGCTGGCCGTGCACGAACTGCAGTGCGTCGCCTTCGAGGAAAAGCTCATCGCCGAGTCCGACAGCGAGGTGCTCGAGGGCATCGTCAGCAGGATTCTGCACGACGATCGTGTGCAGGCCAAGACGTTCACCGCCTTCATCAACGCCGGAATCGATGCCAACATCACCGAAGCCCTGAAGTCGGTCGACAAGGCAGTGGCCGAGCTGGAACTGATCGGCGCCGACGTCGACAACTTCGGTGAACTGGACGCGATCGCCAAGTTCAACGCCGACGCCACGGGGTTCGTCGCGCGCTCGTTGGTAGCGGACCTCAAACTCCAGAGCCTCGACGGTCTCGACGAGGCAAGCGAAGCTGCGCGCCGGCGAGTGCTGTCGGCCGCAGGCCTGTAGAACTCAGCTCCCGGAGGACGCCGCGACGGATGCCACCGTTGCGGCTGTGATCGCAGCTGTCGCCGCGGCGATGGCATCGGCGACCGCCTTCGCCGCCCAGTCGCCCTCCGCGATCGCCTTCGCACGCTTCTTGAGTTCTCGCCGGGGAACCTCGTCGGTGTCGACTGCCATGTGCGCGCGGTTGATGCTCGAGAGGAGTGCGATCAGTCCGCCGGTCCTGTCGTCGGGCGGGTTACCGTGCACGAGGACCGCGGTGACGTCGCGGCGCAGGTCGAGCTTGTGGCTGCGATTCACCGCAGGCCAGGTGGTGTGGGGAAACGCCCCCAGGATGCGTTCGGATCGGCGTTCGACGAAGCTCATCTTGGCCAGACGTGTACCGAGCTCGTCCTTGAGTCCCTTTCCGAGACGACCGAGCAGGCTCTGAGCAGGACGCTCCTTCTCCGCCACGATGCCGACGGCGCGGCGCAAGACGGGGTCGGTGGCGGCCTCCGCCCGCGCGACCCTGACCTTCGCCGCGGTCCACCTGCTCGGCTTCTTTCCGATGCCGATCGCGTCGATGAGAGCGAGTTCCATCAGGATTGCCCCGCCGAGAACCGTGGGCACCGGCACGGATGCCGGAGTCGTGCCTTTGTCGTCGTCGAGAAGCAGCAACAGCAGGTCTTCGGCGATGAGGGTGCTCATACCTGTCGACGATAGCAACCGACGACCAGGGCAAAATGGCCGCAAAAATACCACCAGTCGCCACGTCGAACAGTTAACCGATTATTCACGGACACGCGCCGGATCCGCCCTGCCGACACGCCGCATGCGGCGTACTTTGGCGAGTGACGGACCGCGGGGAAGTGGTTCGTCCGGGAGGTTCGATCGTTGACTTGCTCACGTGAGTGCGAGAGGACCGGCACCGGTCCTCGTGGAGGCGGCATACCTGCCGACTGCACCGGAACCGACCGGTCCAGCAACACCAGCCTGTGTGGTGCCACCAGGCATAGGAGCCCTTCGTGACCACAAGCGATGCTCGTACCTACGTCCTCGACACCTCCGTGCTGTTGTCCGATCCTTGGGCTGCAACACGATTCGCCGAACACCATGTGATTCTCCCACTGGTGGTCATCGGCGAGCTCGAGGGCAAACGTCACCATCACGAACTCGGTTGGTTCGCTCGCGAAGCGTTGCGGATGCTCGATGATCTGCGGCTGGAGCACGGTCGGCTCGACCGAGAGATCCCGATCGGTGACGTCGGTGGCACAGTTCAGGTGGAGCTCAATCACACCGATCCCTCCGTGCTGCCGGCCGGTTTTCGCACAGACACCAACGACTCCCGAATCTTGGCCTGCGCCTTGAACCTTCGCGCCGAGGGCAAAGACGTGGTCCTGGTGTCCAAGGACACGCCGCTGCGTATCAAAGCCGGCGCGGTCGGGTTGGCCGCCGACGAGTACCACGCCCAGGACGTGGTGACCTCGGGCTGGTCCGGTATGGCGGAGCTCGAATGTGATTCCTCAACCATCGACACGCTGTTCGCCGAAGGGGTCGTCGATGTCGACGGGGCGCGGGACATGCCCTGCCACACAGGAATCCGGCTCCTCGGTGGCGGATCCAGTGCGCTCGGCCGTGTCAACCCACAGAAGCAGGTGCAGCTCGTGCGCGGCGACCGCGAGGTGTTCGGTCTCCGGGGTCGTAGTGCCGAACAGCGTGTCGCACTCGATCTGCTGCTCGACGACAGCGTCGGCATCGTGTCGATGGGTGGCAAAGCCGGTACCGGCAAGTCGGCGCTGGCCCTGTGTGCCGGACTCGAAGCGGTCCTCGAACGACGGACGCAGCGTAAGGTCGTGGTGTTCCGTCCACTGTATGCCGTGGGTGGACAAGAGCTCGGCTACCTTCCGGGCAGTGAGTCCGAGAAGATGGGTCCCTGGGCCCAAGCGGTCTTCGACACCCTCGAAGGGCTGGCCTCGACTGAGGTGATCGAAGAAGTTCTCAGCCGCGGCATGCTGGAAGTGTTGCCCCTGACCCACATTCGTGGTCGGTCGCTGCATGATTCCTTTGTCATCGTCGACGAGGCCCAGTCGCTTGAGCGCAACGTCTTGCTGACGGTGTTGTCGCGCTTGGGATCCGGGTCCAGGGTGGTCCTCACACACGACGTCGCGCAGCGGGACAATCTGCGGGTCGGGCGTCATGACGGAGTCGCCGCCGTGATCGAAAAGCTCAAGGGACATCCCCTTTTCGCGCATGTCACCCTCACGAGGAGTGAGCGTTCACCGATCGCGGCGCTCGTCACCGAGATGCTGGAGGAATTCGCGCCGAACGGGATGTAAGGCCTCACCCACCCGTTTTTGCGGCCTCCACCGACAACAGGCGGTGGACGGCGCGAAAACGGGTGGGTGAGGTCAGCAGTCCGCCCGCGTGATGAACACCGCCGGATCGCTGATCGAGTCGAGCACCTTGCCGTAGTCGTCATCGGCGAATCGGCCGAATGCATCGCAGATGGCGGTCTTGCCCTGCCCGACAACGACATACGCGGCGTAGATCAAATTGCCGTTGTCGTCGCGTTGCCGCAACGACGGACAGGATATGTCTGTCCGTAGGTACTGGGCTCCAGGGTTGTTGGCCAGCGCGGCAGCCATCTCGTCGCGGTAGGACGACGGATTGGTGGCATTCGCGACGACGACGATACCGGCGCCGTCACATGCGGGAGTGCTGATGGGGACCGACAGCCCCAGATCGGCTGGATTCCGCACGGGGGCAGGCAGTGTGGTGGTGGTCGTGGGTGCGGTCGAGACCGGAAGCGTTGTCTGGGTGAGCGGGGCCTGCTCGACGAGACCTGGGCCGACCGAGTCGGGCGCCGGGCCGACCCGTGTCGACATCGACTGTGCCGTCGTCTGGTCGGGCTCGTCGTCGTCCGGCCAGAAGGTCACTGCTGCGACGACGCCGAGTGCGATCACCGTGATGAGTGCCAGCAGACCGACGATCAGCGGTGTGTGCGAGCGCCGCGCCTGCGGTCCCGGCGCAAACGTGGGCGGGGGAGGCTGGGGCGGCGGGGTCGCAGCGAATTGGGTCGGGGTGTTCTGCTCCGACGTAGGCGGCGGATTCGTGCTGGGGCGGGCGGTGGGCAGGCCCAGCAGGGTCGGGGCGTGGGACGCGTGATCGCCCTTGGTCGGGTCGGGGCCTTGGGGCATTGCGGCCGGCGGCACCGGCGGCAGGTCCAGGGCCACGGCGAGTTCGCTCGCGAACTGAGCGCAGGTCTGCTGTCGCTGAGCCGGATCCACCGCCAGGGCGCGATTGATGACCTGCGCCGCGGCTGGAGGTAGGTCACGGCCGACCCCGGGCGGTGCGCCGGTCAAGAGTGCTCCGGCGGTGGCGCCGAGTGCGTAGACGTCGGCACGCGCGTCCACGGGCTGCCCGCGGAGTTGTTCCGGTGCGGCGTAGGCGAGGGTCCCCACTGCCAGGCCGGTCTGGGTGATGTCTTCGACACCTTCGATGGAACGGGCGATTCCGAAGTCGGTCAGCATGACCCGGTGGGGGACCGCCTCGGTGAGCATGATGTTGCCGGGCTTCACGTCGCGATGCAGCAAACCCTGGCCGTGTGCGTAGTCGAGCGCCGCCGCCACCTCGGTGACCATCTGAAGGGCGAGATCCGGTCGAACACCCTTGGGGTAGACCGCGAGAAGTTCGGCGGCATCGGTGCCGGGGACGAAGTCCATGCTTATCCAGAGGCGGCCTTCGAACTCGCCGCGATCGTGGACGGTGACGATGTTCGGGTGCCACAGTTTCGCCGACAGGTCGGCCTCACGGACGAAGCGGCGTCGGTAGTCGTCATCGGATCCCGCGCTGGACCCCGGGAGAGACGCGGGCAGGATCTTGAGCGCGTCCGAGCGCGGCAGACGCGGATGCTGAGCCAGGTAGACCTCGCCCATGCCGCCGGCGCCGAGTTGGCGTTCGATCCTGTAGCCGGCAAAAACGCTGCCCGGAGCGAGCGGCATGAAAGACCCCCGAAACTAGTGGAATATGCCAGCAGTGGAGTGACGCGCGCGACAGCCCCGCTGGCCTTGACCAGAATAGTGCAGCACTGTGACCGGTCCGATACGTAGTGCGGCTTACGCCGCTGACATAATCTTCTGGTGCTGAAGTTGTCTATGAGACGTATGTGGCTGATGTTTGCATTGGCCGCTCTTGTCTGTGCCGCGACTGTCATGGTCGCTCCTGTCCCCGCCCGAGCCGACGTCACGACGCCGACCTCGTTTCCCACCTCGACGCAGATGATCACGGTGGCCGCCGAGTCGGTCTCCGACACCACCGCGACATTGACGGCCTGGGAGCGTGACTCCTCAGGTGCGTGGGTCAGTGCCATCGGCCCGACCGAGGCGTACCTCGGTGCCGAGGGACTCGGGGTCCCGCGTGACAATGTCTGGAGAACCCCGATGGGTACCTTTGCGCTCGACCAGGCCTTCGGCAATCAACCCAATCCGGGTACGAAGATGTCGTACTTCCAGGCCGACGAACAGGACTGGTGGGACGCGCTACCCGGGTCGCCGACCTACAACAGTCATGTGCGGCAGGCGGAAAACCCGGGCGGCGACAGCGAGCACATTCTCTCGACCGGAGAGATCTACGACTACGTCGTCAACATTGCCCACAACCCGCAACGCGTCCAGGGGTATGCCGCAGGCATCTTCCTCCATGTCAGCAACGGTGAACCGACCTGGGGTTGTGTCGCCATCGACCGCGACGTCATGCGGGAGATCGTGCAGTGGCTCGATCCCGCAAAGCAGCCGGTGATCAGCATCGGCCTGGCCTGAGGCCTACCGGGTGCGGCGTTTGAGCTCGAACGTGACGACGCGCAGGTTGTCGTAGTCCTCGCGGGGGCCGGCCACCATCTCGACCTGGGCACGGGCCTGCTCGATCACCGGAGTGCCGGGGTCGAGGACGGTCAGATACTTCTGGTGCGCGGCAAGTGATTCGACTGCAATTTCGATGAAGTCGGCGACTTCTTCGACGTGCGTGGCGTCGGGGCTGTTCTCGAAGAGCCAGCGTGGTTTGTCGTCGAGCGCGTCGTACGCCTGCAGCACTGCGGCGGCGAACTCGATGTGATCGAACTGATTCGGCGAGTCCGGACCCCACCCCGGTCCGCCGTAGATCGACACGATCACCTGTGGCTGCACCCGCGTGATCACCTCGGTGACCGCAGCGCGCAACTCGGGGGTGTTCGCGATCGCCGAGTCGGGGAAGTCCCAGAACTCGATTGCGTCGACGCCGACGATCCGCGCTGACTCGCGCTGCTCGATCTCGCGGGCCGGACCTGCCTCGGCGGGCGCCATGCCTTCGATTCCGGCCTCACCGCGCGATGCCAGCGCATAGACGACGCGTTTGCCCGCGGTTGTCCACTTCGCCACCGCCGCCGCGACACCGTATTCGGGATCATCGGGATGCGGCACCAGGACCAGAGCGGTCTGCCAGTCGGTCGGGAACGGGAACAGCACCGCCCCACGATACCGATTTTGGTGGCTTCCGGTGAGCAAAAGCCCAGGTCGGGCTCACCAGAAGCCACCACAACCGGGGAGGCCGGAGGTTAGCGCTCGCGGTCGAGGTTGGCCATCTTCAGCACGTCGAGGCGCTTGTCGAGCTCTTCTTCCGAGAGTTTGTCACCGATCAGACCGCGATCGAGCACCGTCTGACGGATGGTCTTCTTCTCCTTGAGGGCCTGCTTGGCGACGGCGGCCGCTTCCTCATAACCGATCGCGCTGTTGAGCGGGGTGACGATCGACGGGGACGACTCCGCGAGCTCCTTGAGGTGCTCTTCGTTGGCGACGAGACCGGAGATACACCGGTCGGCGAACAGCCGGGAGACGTTGGCCAGCAGCTTCACCGACTCGAGGACGTTCCGGGCCATCATCGGGATGTAGACGTTCAGTTCGAATGCACCGTTGCCGCCGCCCCAGGTGACGGCGGCGTCGTTGCCGATGACCTGCGCTGCAACCTGGGTGACTGCCTCGGGGAGAACCGGATTGACCTTGCCGGGCATGATCGACGATCCGGGCTGCAGGTCGGGGAGCTGAATCTCTCCCAGGCCGGTGAGTGGGCCCGACCCCATCCAGCGGACATCATTCGCAATCTTCGTCAGCGACACCGCGACGGTCTTGAGCGCACCGGACAGTTCGACCAGTCCGTCGCGGGCGGCCTGCGCCTCGAAGTTGTCCTTGGCCAGCGCGAGCTCCTCGACGCCGGTGAGTTTGATGAGTTCGGCGACGACCTTGGTGCCGAATCCGTCCGGGGCGTTCAGCCCCGTGCCGACGGCGGTGCCACCGATCGGCAGTTCGCCGACGCGGGGGAGAGTCGCGGTGACGCGCTCGACGCCGGCCTCGATCTGACGGGCGTAGCCGCCGAACTCCTGGCCGAGGGTCACGGGGACTGCGTCCATCAGGTGGGTGCGGCCCGACTTCACGACCGTGCGCCACTCGGTGGCTTTCTCCGCCAATGCCTTTTGTAGGTGCTCGAGAGCCGGGATCAGATCGGTGACCGCTGCTT
The DNA here is from genome assembly GCF_002095435.2 of Williamsia sp. 1138. GTDB lineage: Bacteria > Actinomycetota > Actinomycetes > Mycobacteriales > Mycobacteriaceae > Williamsia. Next base: position 231,133 of record NZ_MJEJ02000050.1, on the reverse strand, counting down.
CGGTGGCCGCCACGTGGGTGGCCGTCGGGAAGGTGTCGTTCGACGACTGCGACATGTTGACGTGGTCGTTGGGATGCACCTCGACGCCGGCGGCCTTGGCCACCGAGGCGATGACCTCGTTGGCGTTCATGTTCGAACTCGTCCCCGAACCCGTCTGGAAGACATCGATGGGGAACTGCTCGTCGTGCTTGCCATCGGCGATCTCGGTGGCGGCGGCGATGATCGCATCGGCCTTCTCGCCGTCGAGTAACCCGAGGTTCTTGTTGACCTGGGCACACGCCGCCTTCAGCAAGCCCATGGCGCGGATCTGCGTCTTCTCGAGCGGCCGGTGGCTGATCGGAAAGTTCTCCACGGCACGCTGCGTCTGGGCGCGCCACAGGGCGTCGACCGGCACCCGGACCTCGCCCATGGTGTCGTGCTCGATGCGATAGGCCTGCTCACTCAATGTTCAACGCTCCTTGGATCGGATCCTGACGCCACTCAGCGGGACGCTGACGGCGCCGCCGGGATCGGTGAAAAAGTCGTTGCCCTTGTCGTCGACGACGATGAAGGCCGGAAAATCCTCGACCTCGATCTTCCACACGGCTTCCATGCCTAGTTCAGGGTATTCGATGACTTCCTGGCTCTTGATGCAGTCCAGGGCGAGCCGGGCTGCGGGGCCCCCGATCGAACCCAGGTAGAAACCGCCGTGGGTATTGCATGCCATGGTGACCTGCTTCGAGCGATTTCCCTTGGCCAACATGACCATTGACCCGCCTGCGGCCTGGAACTGTTCGACGTAGCTGTCCATCCGCCCGGCCGTCGTCGGACCGAACGAACCGGACGCCATCCCCTCGGGCGTCTTGGCCGGCCCGGCGTAGTAGACCGGATGGTCGCGCAGATAGTCGGGCATCGGCTCGCCGGCGTCGAGGCGCTCCTTGATCTTCGCGTGCGCGATGTCGCGGGCCACCACCAGCGGTCCGCTGAGGGATAGCCGGGTCTTCACCGGGTACTGGGACAGCTGGGCGAGGATCTCGGACATCGGACGGTTGAGGTCGACCTCGACCACCTCGCCACCGGCGATGTCTTCGGCGACACCGGCTGCCGGCATGTACTTCGCCGGATCGGTCTCGAGCTGCTCGAGGAACACCCCGTCGGCGGTGATCTTGCCGAGCGCCTGGCGGTCCGCCGAGCAGGAGACTGCGATCGCGACGGGGCAGGACGCGCCATGGCGGGGGAGCCGGACCACGCGGACGTCGTGGCAGAAATACTTACCGCCGAACTGCGCGCCGATCCCGAACGACTGGGTCAGCTTGAAGACCTCTTCTTCGAGTTCGAGGTCTCGGAACCCGTGTGCCGACATCGAACCGGTGGTCGGGAGATTGTCCAGGTAGTGGGCCGAGGCGTACTTCGCGGTCTTGAGCGCGAACTCGGCGGAGGTGCCGCCGATGACGACGGCCAGGTGATACGGCGGGCAGGCGGCGGTGCCCAGCGAACGGATCTTCTCGTCGAGGAACTTCAGCATCCCCGCCGGGTTCAGGATCGCCTTGGTCTCCTGGAACAGGAACGACTTGTTCGCGCTGCCGCCGCCCTTCGCCATGAACAGGAACTTGTATTCGGGACCTTTCGGTCCCTGCTCGGTCGCGTAGATCTCCACCTGCGCGGGCAGGTTGGTGCCGGTGTTCTTCTCGTCGTAGGTGGTCAGCGGCGCGAGCTGCGAGTACCGCAGGTTGAGCTGGGTGTACGCGTCGTAGACGCCCCGCGAGATGGACCGCGCGTCGTCGGTGCCGGTCAACACACCTTCGCTTTTCTTGCCCATCACGATCGCGGTGCCGGTGTCCTGGCACATGGGCAGCACGCCCCCGGCGGAGATGTTGACGTTCTTCAGCAGGTCCAGTGCGACGAAACGATCGTTTCCCGAGGACTTTGGGTCGTCGATGATCTTGCGTAGCTGCGCAAGATGGGCCGGCCGAAGGTAATGGCTGATGTCGTGCATCGCCTCGGCGGTCAGGGCCCTGATGGCTTCCGGATCCACTTTGAGGAAGCGCTGACCGTCGACGTCGAACGTCGACACCCCCTCCGTGGTGATCAGGCGGTAGGGGGTGTCGTCGCCGTCGGTCGGAAGCAGATCAGAGTAGAGAAACTCTGGGGCGGAAGCTTGTTCACTCACGCGCTGCATCGTATCGCTGCGGTGTGCGGCGCCTCGTTCGAGGCGCCGTCCTCACCGCGGCGTCCCGTTGACGAATCGCGCAGCGTCACCGGATTTCAGTCCTGAAAGGTGTTCTGAGCGATCTCGGCAACCTTCTGACGGGTGTGCCTGCCCTCGATGTTGCGGATGGTGCCCGAACGCGACCGCATCACGAGCGAGCGCGTGGTGGCGCCGTTCGCGCGGTAGCTGACGCCGCGGAGCATGTCGCCGTTGGTGACGCCGGTGGCGCAGAAGAACATGTTCTCGCCACTGACGAGGTCTTCCGTCTTGAGGACCCGGTCGAGATCGTGGCCCGCGTCGATTGCTTTCTGCTTCTCGGCTGCATTGCGTGGCCAGAGCTTGCCCTGGATCTCTCCACCCATGCACTTCATGGCGACCGCAGTGATGATTCCTTCGGGGGTGCCGCCGATGCCCATCAGCATGTCGACCGAGCTCTCCTCCTGGGCTGCCGCGATGGCGCCGGCGACGTCGCCGTCGGAGATCAGTCGCACCTTGGCGCCCGCGGCGCGGATCTCACCGATCAAGCCCTCGTGGCGCTCACGGTCGAGGACGACGACGGTCAGGTCGGCGACCTCGATGCCCTTGGCCTTGGCGACGGCCTGGACGTTGAACTCGACGGACTCATTGATGTTGATGACACCTGCGGCCTCGGGTCCGACGGCGATCTTCTCCATGTAGAAGACGGCCGACGGGTCGTACATGGTGCCGCGCTCGGACACCGCGAGTACCGCGATGGAGTTCGGGCGGCCTTCGGCCATCAGGGTGGTGCCGTCGATGGGATCGACGGCCACATCGACCTCGGGGCCCTCGCCGTTCCCGACCTCTTCGCCGTTGTAGAGCATCGGCGCTTCGTCTTTTTCGCCTTCGCCGATCACGACGACGCCGCGCATCGACACGGTGGAGAGGAGTTGCCTCATCGCGTCGACCGCGGCGCCGTCGCCGCCGTTCTTGTCGCCTTTACCGACCCAGCGGCCCGCCGCGAGAGCAGCGGCTTCGGTGACCCGCACCAGCTCCATCGCCAAGTTGCGGTCGGGGGCCTCGAACTGGGGGGAATCGGCTGACATGGAGGGCCTCCTGAAATCGCGGCGAAAAGGGTTGAGGCCATCCTTTCATGCCCGTTATTGCAGGTGGTGCACCGGTGCCTGGCCGTAGACGTTGACGTTCATCCCGGCTTCACGGGCCTTCAGTTGCAGCGAGAGGTACCGCGAGTAGTGCCGCGACTGGTGGAGGTTGCCGCCGTGGAACCACAAATTCTGTTGTGCGGTGGGCTTCCACATGTTGCGCAGCTCGCCCTCCCACGGTCCCGGGTCCTTGGTGGTATTCGACCCCAGGCCCCAACACTTGCCGACCTTGTCCGCGACTTCCTGCGAGATCAGTTGTGCCGCCCAGCCGTTCATCGAGCCATAACCGGTGGCCAGCACGATGAGATCGGCCTCCAGTTCCGTGCCGTCTGACAACACCACCGAATGCGGTTTGATCTCGGTGATGTGCGCCGGTGCCTTGAGCTTCACCTTGCCGTCGGCGATGAGTTCGGACGCACCGACGTCGATGTAGTAGCCCGAGCCGCGGCGAAGGTACTTCAGGAACAGGCCGGAGTCGTCGTCGCCGAAGTCGAGCATGAAGCCTGCTGATTCGAGCTTGTCGTAGAACTCCTTGTCCTGCTCCCGAATGGTGTTCCACGCCGGGATCTGGAACTCGGCGAGCAGGCCGTAGGGGATCGATCCGAAGATCAGGTCGGCGGTCTCGTGGTCGATGCCGCTCTCGAGTGCCTCTTCGGAGTACAGCGGTCCCAGGACCTCGCGCATCAGCGATTCCGACTTGACGATGTGAGTCGTCGACCGCTGGATCATCGTGACGTCGGCGCCGTTCTCGAACAAGTCGCCGCAGATGTCGTGCGCGGAGTTGTTGGCGCCGAGGACAACTGCCTTCTTGCCGGCGTACTTGCCGCCACCGGAGTGCTGCGAGGAGTGCACCAGGTCGCCTTCGAACGTGTCGGCGCCGGGGATGTCCGGAATGTTCGGGATACCCGACATGCCGGTGGCGAGCACCAACTGGGTCGGGGTGAGAGTCAACTTTTCCCCGTCCCGTTCCACCTCTACCGTCCACCGCTGGGTCGTGTCGTCGAAGGTGGCGCCGAGGCAGGTGGTGCTGCTCCAGTAGTCGAGTTCCATGATCTTGACGTAGCTCTCGAGCCAGTCGCCCATCTTGTCCTTGGGCGTGAACACGGGCCAGTCGTCGGGGAACGGTAGGTACGGCATGTGGTCGTACCACACCGGATCATGAAGGGACAGAGAGTAATAGCGTCCGCGCCACTCATCGCCGGGCTTGGGGTGCTTGTCGATGACCAGCGTCGAGACGCCGAGGCGGCGCAGGCGGGCGGCGAGGCCGATGCCACCTTGCCCGCCACCGACGATGAGCGTGTACGGCTGGGTCGTGATGCCGAGGGTCTCTTTGTGCTCGGCGCGCCGATCGAGCCAGTTCTTCCGGCCTGGCACCACGCCGTGCTCGGCGCCCTTGATGCGGCGGGTGCGTTTGTTCTCCGGGAATTCCAGCAGTTCCTGCGCCGAGGTCAGGAACGTCCAGCACTTGCCGTCGCGTAGACGCATCAGGCCTTTGCCTCGCAACACAGGAGTCGTGAAGGTGTACCAGGCGGTGGTGACGCCGTCGTCTTCCGTCGCCTCACCCTCGAGCTGAAAGTTGCTCGGAGCCGAGGTCGGCAGGGTCGCGGTGAGCATCGCGGCGAGGTCGTCCTTGCCCTCGGCGGTGGTGAGGTTCCAGCTCAGTGCCACCAGATCGCGCCAGTAGCAGTCGTCGACGAACAGATCGGTGATGGCGCCGACCTCGCCGGTCTGCCGGGCATGCGCGAGCGCCTGCTCGAGGTCGGTGAGAAAGGCCTGTGCCGTCTGGGTGGGTGAGACGGTGGTGGTCATTGGTCAACTCCTTCGCGTGAGGTGGATCACACCTGACGGTAGAAGGGTCTCAGGTTTGGGAGAAGGGTTGCAGGGAGTTGCAGATCTACCGGCAGATCGACGGCACCGTCAGCCGGTAAGGCCGTGGGGCCAACAGAGGGCCGAGTGAGCGCCGGATCCGAGACACCTCGGCCCGCACGGTCACGGTGTGATCGCCGCCGCCGTAGAGCTCCGTCGACAGCTCCCGGGCGCTCAGACCCGTGGGGTGTGCGGCGACGATGCGAAGCAGGTCGAACTGCCGGCGCGTCAACGGATGTGTCGCCTGTTCGCGGTCGTCGAACGAGACCACAGCGCACGGCGGTTCGGCCTGCAGGATGAGTGAGGTGGCACTGCGCGTGGCGCGCCGCAGTTGCCACAGGTCGCCCACCTGGTTGGCGTCGAAGTGTCCGAGGCTGGGAATCCACACCGTGCCCGTCGCCAGACCGCCGGGGACGAAGAGCCGGTCACTGACCGCGATACCCCGGGTGGCGATCACCCAGCCGTTGCCGTCGACCACCAGGGAATCGGCACCGGCTGGTCCGAGCAACCCGGACGCCGCGTCGCTGCGACTGCGTAGACCGTCCTGATGGATCGTCCGGAGTTCGGCGTTGACCGCATCGAGGGTCGAGCAGACCAGCGACAGTGTGTGGGGGTGTGCGGTGCGCAGACCGCCCGACAGCGTGATGGCCCCGAGGACGGACTCGTCGCGAGGATCGATGATCGGGGCACCGGTACACACCCAGCTGTGGTGGCTCGGGTGTGAGTGTTCGGAACCGAAGATCTGCACCGGGGCCCGGTCGGCCATCGCGGTTCCGAGTGCGTTCGTGCCGACCGCTTTCTCGGTCCACGACGCGCCCTCCACGAATCCGAGGTTCTCCGATCGTTTGCGTACGTTCGGCGGACCGGCGACCCACAGCACCACCCCGTCGCTGTCACACAGGACGAGTTCGGTGGCGGTGTCGGTGCAACTGGTCAGCAGGCGTTCTCGCAGAGCGGCCGACGCGTGGTTGAGCAGTGGATCGGCGGCGCGGCGATGGGCGACTTCGTCGGCCGGGCAATAGTCGGCCCCGTGATACGTCGCCGGCTGACGTTGCCAGGACCGGGCAACCTGTTCGCGAACACCGGTGGGCACGGCGCCGGTCGATGACCACTGCTCGAACAGTGAGTCCAGATGGCGCAGGTGGACTCTCGGATCCTGATCGATACGCAGCGCGCTCGACGGTCGGGTCAGCGGTGGCACACGGTTCTCCGGAGCTTGAAGGGTCTCCGCAATGGTACGTGAGGCACGTCACAACGCACGGACCCCCTCGGTCGTGACCGAGGGGGTCCGTGGTGTGCAGAAGTCGATCAGCTGGTGGCGTCTGCCTTTGCAGCCAGTGGCTTCCCGTCGGGCGCGACGGTGTCGTCGATCGGGATCTCCCGGATCGAGGCACCCTCGATGTCGACGTTGGGCACGATCTTGTCCAGCCACGCGGGCATCCACCACGCTTTGTCGCCCATGAGCGCGAGGAGCGCGGGAACGACGATCATCCGGATGATGAAAGCGTCGAAGAAGACCGCCGCAGCGAGGGCGAAGCCCATCATCTTCGAGGTGGTGTCGGGCGCCAGCATGAACGACGCGAACACCGAGATCATGATGACCGCTGCAGAGGCGACGACGCGGGCGCCGTGTTTGTAGCCGACCAGCACCGCCTCCTTAGCGGACAGGCCGTGCACGTATTCCTCGCGCATACGGGTCACGAGGAAGACCTGGTAGTCCATCGCGAGTCCGAACACCACGCCGATCATGAAGATCGGCAGGAACGAGATGATCGGTTGCGTATGGGTGATGAGGCCGAAGATCCCCTGCTGGAAGATCGCCACCGTGGCACCGAAGGTCGCGCAGATCGAGAAGATGAATCCGATCGTCGCCGTCAGCGGTACCAGGATCGACCGGAACACCACCATCAGGATGATGAAGGCGAGCCCCACGACCAGGATCAGATAGGGGATCAGCGCCGAACTCAGCTTCGCCGAGATGTCCGACATGATCGCCGTCTGGCCGCCGACGTTCAGGGTCGCCCCGTCCGCTTCCGCGGTCGACGAGTAGTCCCGGATCTGTTCCATCAGTTCGTGGGTCTGCTCACCGCTCGGCGATTGCTGCGGCGTCACCGAGATCAGGGCAGCGGTGGCCCCTTCCTGCGGGTTCGCCTGATCGGGACCGTTGCCGATCCAGGTCAGCTGGTCCGGGTTCGCGACGTTGGACAGAGTCTTGATGTGATCGATCGTCTCGGTCGCGACCGTGGCGACGTCGCCGCCCTCTTTCTCGTTCAGGACCACGAGCAACTGACCGTTGACACCTTCACCGAATCCCCGTTTGAGGAGTTGGGTTGCCGGCACCTCGGCGTCAGACGAGAAGGACAGTCCCAGTTCCAGTTTGGTCATCGGTGTCGCGATGATCGCGAGGAATGCCAGTCCGACCAGTGCGACCGGAAGCGGGTACTTGACGAGGAACTTCGCGGTTCGCTGTCCGTTGGACACCTTGCTCTCGGGCTCGTCACCGTGCCGCAGTCCCTTGATCCGCGGCGAGAAGGCGAATCTGCCGAACGCCCCGAGCAGAGCCGGGATCAGCGTGATGGCACCGAGGACGGCGATGACAACTGCGAGTCCGGCGCCGGCACCCATCTGCGACACGAACGGGATTCCGACGACGGCCAGCGCGACCACGGCGATCACGACAGTCAGACCGGCGAAGACGACTGCCGTACCTGCTGTCCCGACGGCGCGTCCGACGGCGGCCTCGCGAGAACCGCCGAGATTCAACTCGGTGCGATACCTGGAGACGATGAACAGCGCGTAGTCGATGGAGACCGCGATGCCGAGCATCGTGATGATGCCGGTCGCACTCTCGTTCATGTTGAAGATCCCGGCACCGAGGGTGACCAGGTTGATGCTGATGAGAACACCCAAGATGCCGGTGATGATCGGGATGAACGCGGCGACCAGCGCTGCGAACGCAATGATCATCACCACGAACGCGACGACGAAGCCGAGCATCTCGGCCGTTCCACCCTGTTCTTGGACCTGCATGAGTGAACCCGTACCGCGGACGTCGAGTCCACCGGTCCGGAACTCTTTCATGATGTCCTCGAACTGTTCCTTGTCGTCGATCGTGAGGTCTTCGACGTTGATGTTCTGCTGGACCTGGATGAGGCCGACCTTGCCGTCGTCACCGAGGACCGAGGCGGCAATCGCCGGATCGGCAGCGGCCACGGTGACCGGGTTGACGATGGTCTCCGGTTCGAAGATGTCGGGCAGTGTCTTCAGTTTCGCGACGAGACCGTCGATGTCGGCGGTGTGCGCCGCCAGCCCGTCGCTCGCGGCGATGAGCACACTGGTCGATGCCTCCATCTGCCGCTCATTGACCGCGCTGAAGTCCTTCTCCATGATCGACATCGCCTTGTCCGAGTCGGTACCCGGAAGCTCGAAATCCTTGGAGAACTTGGGGTTGAATGCGGCGACCAAAGCGATGACGAGCGCGCCGAGCAGCAACCAGCTGACGATCACCCACCACTTGTGCCGAAAAGAGAACCGTCCCAGCCGATACAAGAACATTGCCATGGTGAGGAAGCTTATAGGGAGCTGAGGACATCAGTCCTCACCCAATAGGTGGATATTGAGCGACGAAAGTACTACTTGGTGGGGAGCACCTGCGGTCCGGTGCCGCGGCCCGGCAGAGGGGAGGCGGCCAGGGTGGCCGTCGCGAGCGTCTGGAAGTCGTCTTCCTTGCCCTTGTTCGACATCAAGCCGATGCGCACGTCGCCCAGGTCCGTGACCCAGACCGTTCGCCCGCCATCCGGCTTGGCGTATACGACCCACCTCGACCCGCCGACCTCACGGGTACCCGCCCCGAGCAGCCGCTCGTCCCCCGCGAGTGAGCCCACCAGGGAGTCCTCGGTTGCGTCGGTCTGGCTGAGCTGGATGTACACACCGTTGGTCGTGATGTAACCGGAGTTCGACACCGAGGTGTTCTCGAGCGCCGTCGTGGTGCCGCTGTTCGGCTTCCAGTCGGCCGGGGTCGCTGGGAGTCGGACGGGGAAGGCGAGGCTCCTGGCGTCGGCCCTGAGCCCACTGTCTATGTCGTAGGCCGGGACCTTGTCGTCGCCTGAACCACCCGACAGACCGACCGAGCAGTTGCCCGACACCATCGCCACGAACACGCACAGCAACAACAAGGGGACCAACGACCAGATCATGTCCTTGTTGTTGTTCAGGATGCGAGGTTTAGCGGCCACACTTCGAGTATTGCAGCACGTGCCGCAGCCACATAAACGCGCGGATCGGGGAGAGGGTGCGCCGGGACGCGATCAGTTCTCGTCGTCGAAGTCTTCGTCGTCCTCGAGGTCGCCATCAGGATCGTCGCTGCCGAGCACGGACTCGATACGTTTGCGCGCACCTTCGAGATGTTCCTCACAGCGGCGCGAGAGGGCCTCGCCGCGTTCCCACATCTCCAGCGAGGCATCGAGGTCGAGGCCGCCCTGCTCGAGGGTTCGCACCACGACGATCAGCTCATCCCGCGCTTCTTCGTATCCCAGTTCGGCGATCGGTGTGACGTCGTCGTCTGCCGGCTTCTTCGGTGGCACGTTTTCTTTCCTCCAAGCGTCGGCTCATATCGTAAACAGGTCCGCCTACGGCGAAGACGATGTACGTCGCCGCGTTCGTCCACGGCGACCGCGGCGGGTCTCAGCTCTTCTTTTCCACGCCCATGACGGCGGCCCTGGTCGCACCGTCGGCGACCCTGACCCGCAGTTGGCTGCCGATCGGCATGTCGTGCACCGAGTTCACCACATGGGGCTGCTCGTCGCTGCTGCTCGCCGCCCCCGGGACCCGCTGCACGACCGCGTACCCGCGGGCCAGGGTCTGCGCAGGACCGAGGGTCGCCAGCCGCGCGGCCAGGTGGTCGACGCGTTGTTCCTCGCTCCCGACGCAGCGGGCGATGTCACGCCGGATGTCCCGGGACGCGCGCTCGATCTCGTCGACCCGGTCGTCGACCATCCGATACGGATGGGCCAATACCGGTCTGCCTCGCAGGGAATCGAGACCGCGGACCTGTGTGGTCACCCAATTTCGAAGTGCACCAGCACTTCTGGCCCGTAGCTCTCTGATCTGGGAGAGTTCGGCGATCACGTCCGGGACCACCCGCTTGGCCGCGTCGGTCGGTGTTGCCGCACGCAGGTCGGCGACCAGATCGAGCAACGGGGAGTCGGGCTCGTGTCCGATGGCGCTGACCACCGCGGTCGTCGCCTTGGCGACAGCACGACACAGCGCCTCGTCGGAGAACGGCAGCAGGTCCTCGACGCTGCCTCCGCCGCGGGCCAGGATGATCACGTCGACATGTGGGTCGGCATCCAGTTCGGCGAGGTGCCCGAGGATTTGCGGGACCGCCGCCGGCCCCTGGACCGGCGCATTGCGGACCTCGAATCGAACCGCGGGCCAGCGGGACTGAGCCACCGAGATGATGTCGCGTTCGGCGGCGCTGGCGCGACCGGTGATGAGGCCGACGGTCCCGGGCAAGAACGGCAGCGGCCGTTTGCGGGCCGTGTCGAACAATCCCTCGGCGGCGAGTAATCGACGCAGACGCTCGATGCGTGCAAGGAGTTCACCGATGCCGACCGGGCGGATCTCGGTGACCCGCAGTGACACGGTCCCACGTCCGGTGTAGAACACCGGCCGACCGAGCATCACCACGCGCGCGCCCTCCGTGAGGGGGACTTGCGCGCGGGTCAACAGGTCAGGGCTGCAGGTGACCTGGATCGAGATGTCGGCAGCCGGGTCGCGCAGCGTCAGGAATGCCGTCCGGGTTCCGGGACGGCGATTGATCTGGGTCAGCTGACCCTCGACCCAGACCTGCCCGAGCTTGTGGAGCCACTCGGCGATCTTCGTGTTGATGGTGCGAACCGGCCACGCTGATTCGGGCGTATTGCTCACGCGTGCAGGCTACTTGCTCGCAGCCGTCACGCGGTTGTCGAGCATGGTGAGGAACGGCGCCCGCGCACGATTGCCCTTCTCGTAGTCGGCCAGTTCCTTGAGCTCTGGGAGTCCGACGCCGCGCAGTTTCGCCCGCAGCTGCGCAAGGGTGAGTGTGTCGTAATCGAGCATCACGACGATTTCCGGAGCATTCTTAGCCGATCGACGCGCGCCGGCAGGGGTGTCCTTCTCGATATCCGGTGTCGAGCTGTACAGCGCGAATCGCCCGGTGCCTGCGGGTGCAGCGGTGGCCTCGGGGTCGTCGTCGGCGGTCTCGGGCTTCTCGTCCGCCGGTGTCACCGTGGTCGTCGCCGGTGTGATCGGTGCGGCGGAAACGGTAGGTGCGCTGTCGTCGATGTCCTCGGCGTCGTCGTCCTCATCGAAAGTCGCCCACTCGGGCTCCTCTTCTGCGCGGCCGAGCAGGGATTCGAAGATGTCGTCCCCCTTGATCGCCATCTCGGCGATGCCCTGCTGAAATCGCATGACCGCCTGCAGCGTCTGACTGACCGCACTCATCGGCAAAGTGATGGCAGTGGTGGGCAGTTTTCGCGTCTCTTCCAGCACGGTTACAACTACCCCGGCGGCGACCCTGGCGGCATAAGGTGGTCGAATCATTCCAATACTGTGCCTCATGCCACCGGTGGTGACCACCAGTAGGGTCGTATTGCCCGTAGGCTGAACACCATGAGTTCGGCCGAGAACAGCCCATCGGGCAAGACAATCCTGCTCGCAGAGCCGCGCGGTTACTGCGCCGGCGTCGACCGGGCAGTGGAAACTGTGGAGAAAGCCCTGGAGAAGCATGGTGCTCCGGTGTATGTGCGCAAAGAGATCGTGCACAACCGCCATGTCGTGGAGACACTGACGGATCGCGGTGCGGTCTTCGTCGACGAGACCGATGAGGTGCCCGAGGGTGCCCTGGTGGTTTTTTCCGCCCACGGCGTGTCCCCGGCGGTCCACGACTCCGCTGCCAGTCGTAATCTGCGCACCATCGATGCCACCTGCCCCTTGGTCACCAAGGTCCACCAGGAGGCGAAGCGATTCGCACGCGACGACTACGACATCCTGCTCATCGGTCACGAGGGCCACGAAGAGGTCGAGGGCACCGCAGGCGAGGCGCCTGAGCACGTGCAGCTCGTCGACGGTCCGGAGAGCGTCGACGGCGTCACCGTTCGCGACGAGTCGAAGGTGATCTGGCTGTCGCAGACCACCCTGTCCGTCGACGAGACCATGCAGACCGTCACGCGTCTCCGCGAGAAGTTTCCGCTGCTCAACGATCCGCCCAGCGACGACATCTGTTACGCCACCCAAAACCGCCAGGTTGCGGTCAAGGCCATGGCTCCCAAGTGTGACCTCGTGATCGTGGTCGGTTCGCAGAACTCCTCGAACTCGGTCCGGCTGGTCGAGGTCGCCCTCCAGGCCGGCGCGAAGGCCTCGTATCTCATCGACTACGCACGGGAAATGGATCTCGCCTGGCTCGAGGGTGTGCAGACCGTCGGTGTCACCTCCGGTGCCTCGGTGCCCGAGGTCCTGGTGCGCGGTGTGCTCGAGGTCCTGCAGGCGAACGGCTTCGACGGAGTCGAGAAGGTGACCACCGCCGAGGAGACGTTGACGTTCGCGTTGCCGCGCGAGTTGCGTCCGGCGCGCGCCAAGTAGGCGCACCCACCCGTTTTTGCACCGCCCACCGGTGATCACCGGTGGGCGGTGCAAATTCGGGTGGACGATGCGGAAGAATCACCCGCGTCGGCGGCGTTGTGACGAACATGACACCTTCAGCTCTGGCACTGACCCCGCGACAACGTGAGCGTCTCGACTCCGAGGACATCGTGTGGCTCACCACCATCAACGCTTCACAGACACCGGTTCCGACCCCGGTGTGGTTCCTGTGGTCTGCGGAGCAGATTCTGATCTTCAGCGAACCCCGGACGCCCAAGCTCACGAACATCGGGCGCGGCGGGGTGGCGGTCAACTTCAACTGCACCAGCGGAGGTGGAGACGTGGCGGTGTTCACCGGTGACGCCGCCGAAGACCCGGCCGGCCCGACGGGTGCTGAATGGGATGCGTATGTGGATAAGTACCGGGAGGCGATGTCCGGTATGGACTACACCCCGGAAAAGTTCCGTGCCGAATACTCGACGTTGATCCGGGTCACCCCCCAACGCGTCCGGGGTTGGTGATCGATCGAATCAGGTCCGCCGATCAGTACTCCTCCGGATCCAGTCTGCGCAAGCGCCGTGCCGGCATCGACACCGCCCATCCTGCCGCAAGCACTACCGCGCACACCCCGACGCCGATCACTGCGATGGCCTGCGGTCGGTGGTCGGCGGCCGGTGGCACAGCGGGAGCCGAGATTGCTTGCGGCACTGTCCAATCCGTCTCGGTATCCGAGATCTCGTAGGTGAGCGCGGCCACCGGGTCGATCACGCCGTGGCCCACTGTGTTGTCCCGGCCCGTGCCCGGGGCATGAGCGGTGCGGGTTATCCGCTCGATGACCTCCGCCGCGTCGAGTTCTGGAAACTTCGCACGGACGAGCGCTACCACGCCGGAAACGTACGGGGCGGCGAAGCTGGTCCCGTCGACACTGACCAGACCCTGCTCGCCCTCCTGGGCGTTGACCAACCGGTTCGAGCCCCGGGTGCTGTCGAGACTCAGGATCGAGGTACCCGGAGCGGCGACTCCGACCCAGGGCCCGGCCAGGCTGAACTCCGCGGGCGAACCGCCTTCGGACTCGACCGCGGCCACACTCAGTACGTAGGGCGTGTACCAGGCCGGACTCGCGATCGTGGTGACCGTGTCCCAGCCGTCCAGACCCGGGTCGGCGGGATTCGGGGATGGATTCTGTTGCGAGCACTGAGAATTGGCGATCAGGTTACCCGCGGCGGCAACGACGACGACATTGCGGTCGAAGGCGTACTTCACCGCGGCCCCGAGTTGTTTGTCGAACAGATTCGACCCCGACGGTCCGCAGGCGACCTCAGAGATGTTGATGACTGTGGCTCCCAGTCCGACCGCACGCACGATTGCGTACGCGAGCGTCTGCACCGTCCCGAAACCGGTTCCGACGCTGGGATTGTCGCCGGAGTCTGCGGCGCGTTTACGGTCCTTCGGTTCGAAGGCGGCGCTGGACTGCCTGATGGCGATGATCGAAGACTCGGGTGCCACTCCGGCGAAGGCGTCGCCCGGCGCCGGCTGAGCGCCGATGATGCCGGCGACCAGCGTCCCGTGTCCGTCGCAGTCGTCGGTCCCATCGGAGCGTGAGACGTAGTCACCACCTGCAGTGATACGTGGTAAACGCGGATGGCGGGTCACGCCCGTGTCGATGACCGCCACCCGCTGACCGCCGCCGCGGCTGAAACGCCACGCCTCGGGCAGTCGCATCATCGCCTGCGCGGCGGACGGTTCGGTGATGTCCGTGCCTGGCGACAGAACGGGCTTGGCACACAGCATTTTCTGCTCTGTGGGCTCAGGCGGTGCGACAGGTGCGTCGCGAACCAGCGCAGCGATGTCGACAGCCGGTGGCGGGATCGCGGCCGCCGGTAGCGCGGGAAGCGCAGTCAGTGCTGCGGTCGCGACGACCACAGACGCCCGGACGATGCGTGAACGCGTCGATCCTGCCCGGGCGCCGGCGTGGTGCCGACGCATCACAGGTCGCGGACTGCTGCATAGAGGTCGAGGATCCAGAACAACAGCGGGACGATCGCCGCGATCAGCAGATACTCGAAGATCTCGACCATCCGGCGCATCACAGGTGAAAAGTCCGAGTGTGGTGCGAGTACACCGCACACCAGCGCGACCATCGCGGTCCCACCGAGGGCGACTGCGGCCAACACGGTGTGGTCGCCGGGTCCGAAAGCCACCTCGACGCAGACCACGGCCCATCCGAACGAGCCGGCTCCGATGAGCACCGACGCCTGCGCGAGGTCGGTGTGAGACCGGCCCCGCAGGCAGAGCACGATCGCGATGATCGTCGCGAACAGCGTGCCGCGCCAGCTGAATTCGGGGGCCGGGTATGCGACGAGCGCGATTCCGGCCACGGCGGCCGTAGCGGTGCCGATGATGAGCCCGGTCAGATATCGGCCGGCTGTTCGCGTGCGCTGTTCGAGTGCGGCCGCGGAGGGAAGTGCCATGGCCCCGATGGCTCCGATGCCCTCGATCGCCGGACGCGGCGCGGAGTCTGCGGGATCGATCGCGGCGCCTGCCGTGGGCACCGGCGGCAGCGGTAGTCGCGCCAACAGAATGGTGATCCGCGACGCGAAGGAAATGGCGAGGATCGCGACTGCGCACAGCAGCGCACCCGTTCCCGCGTGGTCCGGTGACCACAGCATCTGTACCGCGCCCGCGCCTGCGCCGAACAAGGCGGCCGTGATCACCGCGGCGTGCACGAGGGGCCCGGCGGTCGAGATCCGGTACGACATCGCGGCGACGACCACTGCGACCGCGCACGCCAGTGTGAGGTGAGGCGCCCCGAAGGGGCCTGGCGGCAGCATCATTCCCGTCGCAAGGGCGCAGGGGACCGCACACAGCGAGCTGATCGCAGCTGTGGTGCCGTCGAGGTAGTACCGACCGATCACGGCTCCGGCGACCACGTAAGCGAGGGTCATGAGCACCGCGATGACCGGTGGCCACCAACTCTCGTGCTCACTTCGCTCGCGCAACAATGCCAGTGCGAACAGGACAGACGCCGCGACGGCGACCACATAGCCCATCACCCGGGCGGCGAACGCACTCCAACTCGCGAACTGGGCCTCGCCGAGTCGCGCGACGGCGTCGATCACATCGTCGAAGAGCACCGCGCTCTCCCGTGCGGGCACCGAGCGCAAGATCAGCAGATCCCCGTCCCGCACGCCGGCCTCGGACAATGTCCGACCGGGCGCGATGGGCTCGCGGCCAACCCGCGCCAGCGTCCAATGATCCCGGATGGGCACCGGTCGGGCCTCGGCGTCCTCGACATTCGGTGTCCGCGAACTGATCAGTGACACCAGGTCCGGGATCAGGGCTGCAACCGGCACCGCGGCCGGTAACCCGACATCGAACTGCGTCGTGCCACCGATGACCGACACCCGCGCCAGCGCAGGTTCGGTAGCGGCAGCGGCGTCCAACTCCGCCAAAAGGTCAGCAGCGGTCATGATTCCCCCCCAAGAGATCCCCACCAGATTTCGAAACAATAGCGAATCCCACGGACACACGACGACGAGAGCCGATGTTCCGCCATCTCCTGTCGTTCTGGTCGAGCTCCGCTCCGCTTCGTCTCCTGTGGATAAACGGCACCTTCAGGGTGCCCCGCACCGCTCCATGGTGGATGATGTGCGGCCAGGGGATTCATTTCGTTCAGGGGTGGGGTTCGTACAACCATGATGTTTCGGTGACGACAGGGACGACCGAGGGATTCGTGCGGCGAGCACGGGTCCCGGTGCCGCGTGCGCCCGGGGGTGAGGTGAACATCCAGGTGCCGCCGGATGTGCCTCGGGTGGTGCCCGGCAGCCTGCTGATGAAGATGATGCCCGTGGTGATGGTGTGCGCCGTGGTCGGCATGATCTCGATGATGTTCGTGACCGGCGGACGCAACATGCTGTCGAACCCGTTGTTCATGATGTTCCCGATGATGATGCTCATGTCGATGTTCGGCATGTACGCAGGCGCCGGGAACCGAGGCGGGGGCAAACGCGCGGCCGAGTTGAACGAAGAGCGCAAAGACTACTTCCGCTACCTGTGCCAGGTCCGTGACGAGGTGCACGAGACCGGCGCCGCGCAGCGCGACGCGCTCGAATGGAGTCACCCCGAACCGGCCGCATTGCTGGCGGTGGTGGGCGGACGACGCATGTGGGAGCGGCGACGCGGTGACAGCGACTTCGGCCACGTCCGTGTCGGGGTCGGGTCGCAGCGGCTCGCAACGCGCCTGATGCCACCGGAGACCGGGCCGCTCGAGGACATCGAACCGGTGTCTGCGGTGGCGCTGCGTCGGTTCGTCCGGACCCACTCGGTGGTCCACGGGTTGCCCACCGCAGTGTCCCTGAGGGGGTTCCCGGCGATCAACATCGAAGGGGCACGCCAAGAGACCCGGCAGCTCGCACGGTCGATGGTGCTGGAGCTCTGTGCTTTTCACGGGCCCGACCAGTTGCTGATCGCAGTGGTCACAGCAGACCCCGGCGCAGAGGCCTGGGATTGGTGCAAGTGGCTGCCACATTTCCAGCATCCGTATGAGCGGGACGGTATGGGTTCGGCCCGGATGGTGTACCGATCATTGGCCGACCTCGAGGACGACCTAGCCGTGGACCTGCTCGAGCGAGGCCGGTTCTCACGCTCGGCCCCTCCGAGTGCAGCTCGGGCGCAGCTCGTCGTGGTGATCGATGATGGATTCGTCTCGGGTGACGAACGCATCGTCGGCGACGCCGGCATGGAAGCGGTGTGCATTCTCGACCTCTCCGCACCCACCGACGGATTGGCTGTGCGTCGAGGACTGCAGCTGGTGGTGGGAGAGGGAAAGATCGGGGCGCGTAGCGCTTTCGGGGTCGAAGAGTTCGCCGACATGGACTCTCTCGGGATCGCTGAGGCCGAGGCATTCGCCAGGGCGATGGCCCGTTACCGTCTCGCCACCGCGGCCCAGTTGGTGAACCTCGAACAGGAGGCCGCCCCTTCGGATCCGGGTTTGATGAACCTGCTCGGCATCGCCGATGCGACGCGGCTCGATCCGCACTCCGCGTGGGCGCCGCGCAGCGCCCGGATGCGGCTGCGGGTACCCATCGGCTATTCGGCCAGTGGTACCCCGGTGGAGATCGACATCAAGGAAGCCGCCGAAGGCGGGATGGGGCCACACGGTCTGTGCATCGGTGCCACCGGTTCGGGCAAGTCGGAGTTCCTCCGGACCCTGGTGCTGTCGATGCTCGCCTCACATTCGCCGGAGGCGCTGAACCTGGTGCTCGTCGACTTCAAAGGCGGCGCAACCTTTTTGGGTCTCGAATCGGCACCGCACGTGGCGGCGGTCATCACGAACCTTGAAGAAGAGCTGTCGATGGTCGACCGCATGCGCGACGCGCTCTCCGGCGAGATGAATCGGCGGCAGGAGGTGCTGCGAGCGGCCGGCAATTTCGCAAACGTCGGCGACTACGAGCGGGCCCGTGCGTCGGGTGCACCGCTCGAACCGCTGCCCGCGCTGTTCATCGTGGTCGATGAGTTCTCCGAATTGCTGGCGCAGAAGCCGGACTTCGCCGATCTCTTCGTCGCAATCGGTCGGCTGGGTCGGTCCCTGCACATTCATCTGCTACTCGCCTCGCAACGACTCGAAGAGGGAAAGATGCGCGGGCTCGACAGTCATCTGTCGTATCGCATCGGCCTGAAGACGTTCTCCGCCAACGAGTCCCGTTCGGTGCTCGGTGTGCCGGACGCCTACCATCTGCCGAATGTCCCGGGCTCGGGATACCTCAAGTGCGATTCTGCAGAACCCATCAGGTTCAACACGTGTTACGTCTCGGGTCCCTACACTCCGCCGACTGCGCTCGGACTCGAATTGCTCCCCTCGATGGCGAGGGCCGGCCGGCTGAAGATGTTCACCGCCGACCGCATCCCCGTGGATCCGGTTGTCGAATCAGAGATTGCGGTCTCACTCGAGCCGGCACCCGACCCCGCGCCCGTCGCCGGACCCGCAGTGCGGACCCTGCTCGACACCGTGTTGGGCCGCATGACCGGGCAAGGTCCCGCCGCGCACGAGGTGTGGTTGCCCCCACTTGATCAGCCTCCGACGATCGACATGCTGGTGCCGCATTGGCGTCGTCCGCAGGACGGTCGCCTCGAGTTCCCGTTGGGTATCGTCGACCGACCCTACGACCAGCGTCGCGACATCCTGACCGTGGACGTCTCCGGGTCGAGGGGCAACGTCGCCATCGTCGGCGGACCCCAATCGGGCAAGTCGAACGCAGTGCGGACCCTGATCCTCGGTGCCGCGGCCACCCACACGCCGGAACAGGTTCAGTTCTACTGCCTCGATTTCGGCGGCGGCAGCCTGGCCGGGATCGCCGGACTACCGCACGTCGGATCCGTGGCGGGCCGATCCGACATGGATGCCGTGCGACGGACGGTGGCGGAGGTCACTACTCTGATCCGATCGCGCGAGTTGCGTTTCGCCGACGCGGGTATCGAGTCCATGCGTGACTTCCGGTCGCGCCGCCGGTCCGGCGATTCCGTTCTCGCCGACGATGTGTTCGGTGATCTCTTTCTCGTGGTCGACGGTTACGCGGTGATCCGTGGCGAGTTCGAGTTCCTGGAGTCCCAGATCAACACGATCGTGGCGCAGGGCCTTTCGTATGGTGTCCACGTCATACTCACGGCGGCGCGCTGGGCCGAGGTCCGCCCCGCGATCAAGGATCTGATCGGAAGCAGACTCGAGCTGCGGCTGGGGGATCCGCTCGATTCGGAGATGGGTCGCAAGGTCGCGGGTCTGGTACCCGAAGGCCGTCCCGGTCGGGGTCTCACGGCGCAGCAGTTACACATGCTCGTCGCACTGCCCCGAACCGACTCGGAGACAGGTCTCGACACCCTCGGTGCCGCACTGGGGAGCGCGGTCGCGACGATCTCGGCCCTGTATCCCGGGCGTGCGGCGATGCCCGTCCGCAAGTTGACCTCCCATCTCGAAAGGTCCGAGGTGCAGGCGCGCCTTCGCGATGCCGACATCACCCTGGCGCCGGGGGAGGTCGCGATCGGTGTCGGTGAGGCCGAACTCGCGCCGGTGATCCTCGACTTCCGGACCCAGCCTCACTTCCTGGTGTTCGCCGACGTGGAGCACGGCAAGACGAACCTGCTCCGCAACATCGTCGCCGGACTGATCGAGAACTCCTCTCCGACCGAGACAAAGGTTGTCCTCGTCGACTATCGGCGCACGATGCTCGGTGTCATCGAGACCGACCACCTGGCGGGATATGCCACGTCCGCCCAGACCCTGACGCCGATGGTCAACGAGCTCGCAGCGTATTTCACTGCACGACTGCCGGGCCCGGACGTCACCCAGCAACAACTCCGCGAGCGCAGATGGTGGTCGGGTCCGGACGTCTACATCGTGGTCGACGACTACGACATGGTGGCCACGGGAAGCGGGAACCCCTTGGCGCCGTTGCTCGATCTCTTGGCACAGGCCCGCGACATCGGCCTGCATCTCATCGTCGCGCGTCGGTCGGGGGGCGCAGGGCGGGCACTGTTCGACCCGATCATCGGCCGACTCAAGGATCTCTCCTGTGATGGTCTCCTGATGAGCGGAGACCGGGATGAGGGGTATCTGCTCGGCAGGGTCCGCCTGCAGAAGCTGGTCCCGGGACGCGGCGAGTTGGTGTCACGTTCGCGTCCGCGGGAGATGATCCAGGTCGCTCACATGTCGCCGCTGTGAACGCGCCATCGATGCGCGCCGCGGTGGCCGACGTGGCCTACGACCATCTGGAGGTCGGCGGACGTCCGCGGCAACAGGTTGGCGCCCTGGTGGCCGCGATCAATGCGTCGACGGTCGTCGTCGACGGTGAGCGGTTGCATTCGGTACAGGCGTGGAGGCAGCTGTTCGACCGGGCGCTGGCCGGTATCGATGACGTCACCGTCGCGCACCCCAGCACGTGGGGGACCCCGCGAACATCCGTGTTGCTGCACGCCGCCACGGTGGTGGGCCGCGAGGTGGAGCTCGTCCCGCGTGCCGTGGTCATCGCGCGCTCGCATCTGGACGCCACCGCTCAGCGGGCTCTCGTCATCGAGGTTGCCGGCCGCATCGACATCCACGAGGTCCGGCGCGCGGGTGGCGACTGGCAGATCGCGTCGACAACTGTCGCCACCGATCAGACCTACGCCGAACTGGTGGCAGAACTGGCAGACAACGGGGTGGAGGCGATCCTCGTCGACGGTGCCGAACCCGGTTCGGTCGAATCCGTCCGCTCTCGTGTCGAGCACGAGACCGTTGTCGGCCGCGTGGCGTGCGTGCGCCGCGCCCTGGTCCAGCGGTACGGGGGCGCCGCCGCAGCGCCGGCTCCCATCACGAACGTCGGACCACCGCAATCTGCGGGCGGGTCCCGTCGCCGACCGTTGCTGGTGGCCGCAGTACTGATCGCCGTCGTCGCTTTTGCCGTGGCGGTCGCCGTCGTCATCGTGCGAGACGGACCCCAGCCCCAGGCGCCGGTGGTCGATCGGCAAGCGCAGGTCGGCCGCGTGTCGCTCGCGGTGCCGGGGGATTGGCGACAGAGCAGCGAACCGGCCGCCGAGGGCGTCGTATCGCGCACAACTTTCGCAGCCCCGCAGGATGATCGGCGCATCATATTGCTCCAGAACGCGGTCCGCAGCACCTCGACGCTGTCGTCGGTGGCAGGCAGCCTACGCAACCGTATCGACCAACGCGGCGACGACGTGGTGCAGGAGTTCTCGGCCAGCACCCGCTACGCGGGGCGGGAGGTCATCAGTTACCGCGAGGTGCCGGTCTCCGGCGGAGCCATCCGCTGGTACCTCGTCGTCGCGGCCGGACTGCAGGTCAGCGTCGGTTGTCAGGCCGGATCGGCGGGCGACTCGATCGACGAGCAGTGCATGATGGCGGTCGGTTCGGTGCGTATCGGTGATCGATGAACCCCATGCCCCGGCACTGCAGGTCGTGGGCGTTTTGACCCGCTGTGTGCCTGGCCGGTACTGTTGTCGGTTGGTACGCGACCGCCTGAAATCGGTGTAGTCGAGGCCTGGGTCCCCACTGGTCGCCAGGAGCAACCTCTGCCGCATGCCCGACCAGCTCCATCCGATAAGACAGAGGATTATCTGTGCCTACTTACACCCCGAAGGCCGGTGACATCACCCGTACGTGGCATGTCATCGATGCCACCGACGTGGTGCTCGGCCGCCTCGCCGTGCAGAGCGCAACGCTCCTGCGCGGTAAGCACAAGCCGACCTACGCACCCCACATGGATGGCGGCGACTTCGTCGTCATCATCAACGCCGAGAAGGTTGCCGTCAGCGGAAACAAGCGCGACGACAAATTGCTCTACCGTCACTCCGGTCATCCGGGCGGCCTGAAGTCCCGCACTGTCGGAGAGACCATCGCGACGCATCCGGAGCGCCTCGTCGAGAAGGCGATCATCGGGATGCTCCCGAAGACCAAGCTCGGCAACGCCATGGCTTCCAAGCTCAAGGTGTACGCCGGCCCGAATCATCCCCACGTGGCTCAGCAGCCCGTCCCCTTCGAGATCACCCAGGTTGCCCAGTGACGGCGCCGGAGGAGCAGAACGTGTCCGATCAGCCTGACGTGGCCGCCGAAGAAGTCGTGGCCGAAGAAGTTGTCGCCGAGTTCGGTGCCGACGACTACTCGGTCGACGACAGCGTCGATGCAGAGCCTGCCGTCACCCGCGCACCGGTTGACTTCGATCGCCCGATCCAGACCGTCGGCCGCCGTAAAGAGGCTGTCGTCCGCGTCCGGATGTCTCCGGGTACCGGCGGGTTCACGCTCAACGGCCGCACCCTCGAGGAGTACTTCCCCAACAAGGTGCACCAGCAGCTGATCAAGGCCCCGTTTGTCACGGTGGAGCGCAGCGACACGTTCGACATCGCCGCAAAACTCCACGGTGGCGGACCTTCGGGTCAAGCGGGTGCCCTGCGGCTCGCCATCGCTCGCGCGTTGATCGAGGTCACTCCCGACGATCGTCCGGCCCTGAAAAAGGCCGGCTTCCTCACGCGTGACCCGCGTGCGGTGGAGCGCAAGAAGTACGGCCTGAAGAAGGCCCGTAAGGCTTCGCAGTACAGCAAGCGCTGATTTCTCTACAGGACCCGCGAGCACCAAGGCGGTCTTGGGCACAGGCAGGCGTTCAGGATTCACTGGACGCCTGCCTGTTGCGTTGAAGGACATACGAGGGTGCGGGTCGACCGGCTCGAACGCGTGAAGATCTCGAAGAAAGGGATGGTCGATGGGGCGACTGTTTGGAACCGATGGAGTCCGCGGCTTGGCCAACGCCGACCTGACGCCGGAGTTGGCGTTGTCGCTGGCCGAGGCCGCTGCCCGGGTACTCCCGGCGGGCGGTCATGATGGCCGCACGCGGCCGGTCGCCGTGGTCGGCCGCGACACGAGGGCGTCTGGTGAAATGCTGGAAGCCGCAGTATGCGCGGGGTTGACCGCTGCCGGTGTCGACGCCGTACGTGTCGGGGTCGTCCCGACGCCGGCCGTCGCCTACCTGACCGATTTCTATGACGCCGCGTTCGGCGTGATGATCTCCGCGTCCCACAATCCCATGCCCGACAACGGGATCAAGTTCTTCGCTGCGGGTGGTCACAAACTCTCCGATGCTGCAGAAGATGCGATCGAGGCGGCCGCGGGGGCTGCGGTCGTGCGACCGACCGGTGCCGCCGTCGGACGTGTTCGCGACGCCGCCGACGGCATCGACGCCTATCTCGATCACCTGTCCGGCATCGTCGACGTGAACCTCAAGCCCGTGACGGTGGTCGTCGATTGTGCCCACGGTGCGGCGTACACTGCGGCGCCGCGGGCTTACCGGAGTGCCGGCGCCACGGTCATCGCACTCAGTGCCGATCCCGATGGCGAGAACATCAATCTCAACTGTGGCTCAACACATTTGGACCAGGTGCGTGCCGCGGTGCTCGACTACGGAGCCGATCTCGGCCTGGCCCACGACGGTGACGCCGACCGGTGCCTGGCCGTCGATGCGACCGGTGCCGTCGTCGATGGCGACGCGATCATGGCAGTGCTCGCCAGTGCGATGAAGGATGCGGGCAGCCTCAAAGACGACACCCTGGTCGCAACCGTGATGAGCAACCTCGGTCTGCACTTGGCGATGACCGCTGCGGGAATCACCGTGCGCACCACCGCGGTCGGCGACCGTTACGTGCTCGAAGAACTGCGGGCAGGCGGCTTCTCCCTGGGCGGAGAACAATCGGGCCACGTGGTCATCCCGTCGCACGGCACCACCGGTGACGGCATCCTCACCGGTCTGGCCCTCATGGGCCGGATGGCAAGTAGTGGAAAGTCCTTGGCGGAACTGGCGTCGATCATGAACGCCCTGCCCCAGGTGCTGATCAACGTCCGCGTAGCGGACAAGAATGTGGTGGCAGCAGCTGGATCCGTACAAGCGGCCGTGACCGATGCGGAAACGGAACTGGGCGCGACGGGCCGTGTCCTGCTCCGTCCCTCTGGCACAGAGCAATTGGTGCGGGTGATGGTCGAGGCGGCGACCGCAGAGCAGGCGCAGTCGGTGGCCGCCAGGATTGCTGCGGCTGTCGAGGCCGCCTGAATTATCCACTCCCGCGGCGCATTCTGCCGTTTTGTTCGACTTATAACCGAACACTTTTCCGGTTCACCGACTGACCGGTGCCTGCGTTCGTTTCGAGCCGTAGGCGTCGGGGTGGTCAGCAATATCGCATTCGATGTCCGAGCGCTGCGGGTCCGGACGCACTGATGGTGGGGGACAGCGAGGAGGCGGACGGTGGCGCCTGCGGCGTGGTTTGCTGTTCGGGATCATTCTGGCCGGGGCATGGAACCGATTCGGCCGGCGCTGCGTCTGATCCATGGGAGGGCGAGATGACTGAGCAGACCAGGGTGGACCCGGACGCATTGCGAACACTGGGCAGTGTTTTCGGGCAGACAGCGTCATCCGTGCAGGTCGCCGCGACAGAGCTCGTGGACTGCGACTTCGGCGCGCACATGGGGAATCGGTACGGCACTCACGCGATGGACTACGCCGCGGGCATTCTCGCGGTGATCCAGTCGGTGACCGCACTCGTCGGCTCGTCCCGAACGTTCGGTGATGCGCTGACTGCGGCCGCAGACACTCTGGCTGGTCAGGACTCGTCGAACGCGGTCACGTTCGTCCGTGGCGATCCGGGTCGCGTCGATGGGTAGCGCGCCTGCGCCGGCGACGAGTGCCCTCGACGAGGAGCTCATGGCTGCGCGCGAGGTCGCCAGGGCGAGTGTGTGCTTCTTCGACAACGTTTCCCCGCTGGCCGGTCGGCTCGGGATCGACGGCTTCCCGTCATTCGACACGTTCATGTCGCGGTTCTCCGAGACGGAGGACGTCAACACCCATCGACTGCGTGCAGATGGACGGATCCTCCAGAGAGTCCACACCGCTGCCGCCGCCCAGGTGTCCTACCAGCACGAGCAGGATGCTCCCTTGGCCGACTGCTGGCCGGACGGGTCGGGAACCGCTGCTCGCCAACGGCTCTTGGCGCATCTGCCCCGGGCTGACGCGGACCTGACGTCGCTGGGGGAGCTCGCGACCGGATTGCTCGTGGCCGCCGACTGTATCGACATATCGCGGGTTGCCAAGTTCACCGCTATCGGATCCATCGATGCGAACATCCTGCTCGGTATGCCGATCAGTGCGTGGACCGACATCGTCGAATCGCTGGCCGCCGCTCCGCGAGAGGAATTACGCGCGGCCATCACCGCGGCGGTCAACCTGTTCACCTCGTCGGTCAACACCTGCGACAAGGCTGTGGAAGCCATCCTGTCTGGAGTCTGCACCGGCTTACAGGGCATCGACACCACCGAATATCCGTGCGGTCAGCCGAGCCCATGCGCTCCTGCCGACACCCCCGAACCCGCCGTTGGCGCAGGTCCGGTCTGCGCCGACAGCCCCGCCGTCACGGGCGGTCCCGGTGGACCCGGTGGGTCGGCCGGGCCGTCCTCTGGGGGCACGAGGGCTGAGTCGACGAGTGCACCGCTTCCGATTTCTGCTGCGCCGCCGCCTGATCCCCGTGCTGGGGCGGTGATCGCAGCAGGGTCGAGTTCTGCCGCAGGTCAATTCACTTCAGCCTCGGGGCCGGCCCCGGAGGGCGCCGAGCTCACCGGGCTCACCGGCCTCCTTGGCCCGCTTGTCGGAGCAGTCAGCGAGGCGGTGGCAGGGGCGGTGATCGGCGTCGTCGAGGCCGTGGTCTCAGTGCAATCCGAGGGTCATCCGGTGCAGGCAGTCGACGGGCCCGCGGGAGTTCCGCAGACCGTCGGGCCCCCGGACGTGTCGCCCCCGGCGTCGGGTGAGAAGACGTTCACACTCGAGCTCGGAGACGATGGCCGTTCTTTGAGCTTGACCGTCGGCGGGGGCGGAACGCCCCCCGACCACTCAGATGACGGCGCTGGCCCGGGTGACGACGGGTCGCCCGGGAGAGGGCCGCAAGAGTGCACGCAGGGGCCAGAACAGTCAGATCAACCCGTTTCTGTCGGCCCCGCCGAGGGCGCCGCGACCACTGAGCCAAGCGAGACGGATGAGCCAAGCGAGACGGAGAGTTCACCACTCGCGTCGGAGCCCGGAACCGAGGCCTGTCCGTCGCCAGCGGCGACGCCAGGAAACGCTTCCGGGGTGCCGACACCGATCCCACGCCCGGCGCGACTGCCGGAGCCGAGCACCCAGGTCGCGCCGCAGGCCACTGATCCACGCCCGCCCGCACCGGGCGACGAGGGTGTTCTCGCCTTGGCGGGTGATCAATGAGTATCGCGGATCTCTGTGATTCGATCGCCGAACGCGCACGGACAGAGACCGAGTCTGCGGTGTGCACCTACCGCGACCAACAGCGCGCCCTCCGAGAACGACTACGGATCGCGACCGAAAACGCCGATCATCGCCGCGGGAGTACCCGCGCAGCGATTGCGGCACGGGGTGCAATCCTGTTGCCTGCCGACGACATCGATCTCAGTCCGCACACACCGGGTCCCGGTGTGCCGGGTGTGGCCGGGGAGCCCGCGGCCGCAATGACGCCCCCAGTGGGCCCCTCCACCGTCGAAACGCGGCCGGTCCGCAGCAGCGATGACGAGCAGGACGGGACGATGAACTTCTCGTACTCGAGTGGCTGGCTCACCGATCGCTGAGCGGTCGGGGGGAGCTACTTCCGCAGCAGTCGGGTCAACGGATCGATCAGGTCTTCTGCCCCAGGCGGAAGCGCGTCGGGGTCGACGGTCAAGAGCTTGCCGAGGCCGGCGTCCGGATCGCTGAACGCGGCGTACTTGCTGTCCTCGGTGAGCTGGTGGAGCAGGAATCCGGTGAGCACGCCCCGGCTGATCTTCTGGGTCTTCCGGTCGTTGCCGCCGGCGCCGAGCTTGGACCGCACGCTGAAACCCTCGGCCAGACCCCGGTTCTCGGTCCGTGGTGCCATCCGGAGCACGGTGTCATCGGCGCCGAGGGCCCGTCGCAGGGCCAGTGCGTTGGACGTCATCGACTCGAGTTCGCCCGGTGCGACGACGATCAGGGCCGGCACTGTGACCTCACGGGCGGCAGGCAGGACTGCGCTGCTCGTCGGAGCCGGAAACAGTGCGGCAAGTGCTCTGGCTCGTTCGCTTCGGGCGGCGGCCAGTGTCGCGGCCGACGCGCCGAACCCGTGGCCGGCCAGACCCAGTCGATGTTTGTGCACGGTGATATCGCCTGCACCCAGTCGGACCTCACTGATCACCGACAACGTTGTCTCGAGGTCGGCGGCCAGCCCCTGATCGGACGCCAGCATGCCCTTTTCGGTGGTCGGAGCCGCGGCGACGATGCCCCACGACGCCAGGTGCGCCAGGGTCTTGTAGTACTGCTTGGCACCGGTGAGCCAGCCGTGGCCGAAGGCGATTCCCGGGAGGTCCTTTCCTTCGGCGGGGGCATAGAGGGTGCCGGGTAATCCGACGATCGCCATGTCGCCGCGCAGAACCTTGTGCGGTCCGGTCTTGGACAGCTGCGAAAGGAGCTTCTTGGGGTTGGCCACGATCTGACTCTAGGGGATCGTGCTTCCGACCGGCAGCACCCCTGGCCCGCTCACGGCTATTTTGACGGACCACGCCATTCACCGCGCATTCGGGGCGCGAACTTGGCAGAGTAATCCGCATGGATGCCAATGAGATCCGCAGTGCCTATCTCACCTTGATGACCGAACGCGGTCACACCGTGATTCCCCGCGCACCGCTTGTGCCCAAAGACGACCCGACCACGCTGTTCACGGGCAGCGGAATGCAGCCGCTGCTCAAGTATCTGCTCGGCGCCGAACATCCCGCGGGGAAGCGACTCGCGGA
Organism: Williamsia sp. 1138; assembly: GCF_002095435.2. Taxonomy (GTDB): domain Bacteria; phylum Actinomycetota; class Actinomycetes; order Mycobacteriales; family Mycobacteriaceae; genus Williamsia. The sequence continues at coordinate 203,013 of NZ_MJEJ02000050.1, read as the reverse complement.
CTCGCAGACGTGCCTGAGGTCGCAGGACATCGAAGAGGTGGGCGACAACCGGCACACCACGTTCTTCGAGATGCTCGGGAACTGGAGTCTCGGTGACTACTTCAAGAGTGAGCAGATTCCGCTGTTCTGGCATTTCCTCACCGAGATCGTCGGTCTCGACCCGAATCGCATCTACGTGACCGTGTTCTCGGGTGATCCCGAGAACGGGATCCCGCGGGACGACGAGAGTGCCGACATCTGGACCGAATTGTTCACCAAGGCGGGGGTTTCCGCCGACCGGGTGGTGTTGCTGACCGAAGAACACGGCAATGAGGTCGGCAACCAGGGAGCGCGGATCGCGTACTACAGCGACAAGAACTGGTGGTCGCGGTCCGGGGGACCGGAGACGATGCCGGTCGGCGATCCCGGTGGACCCGACAGCGAGGTCTTCTACTACTTCCCGCAGGTCGAGCACGACACCGCGTTCGGTCGGTACCCACATCAGAACTCCGACGGTGGGCAGTACATGGAGATCGGCAACTCGGTCTTCATGCAATACGCGAAGACAGTAGAGGGCTTCGCCGAGTTGCCCAAGCTCAACGTCGATTACGGCGGTGGCCTCGAACGGATCGCGGCCGCCTCCATCGACAGTCCTGATGTGTACCGGATCAGTCTGCTGTGGCCGATCGTGCAGAAGATCGAGGAATTGTCCGGGGTCGGGTACGACGACAACACCGTGGCGATGCGGGTCATCGCCGACCACATCCGTGGCGCGGTCTTCCTCGCGGTGGACGGCGTGGTGCCGTCGAACAAGGAACAGGGATACGTGATGCGCCGGCTGGTGCGCCGGGCGATCCGGTTCGCCCACCAACTCGGCGTCCAGGACAAACTGCTGACGCAGCTCGTGCCGGTGGTCGCGGATCTCTACACCGACGCATACCCAGAGGTCGCCGAGCGGCGCGAGAACGTGATCGAGGTACTGGAGAAAGAGGAGCGGTCGTTCCGCCGGACTCTTGGCAAGGGCCTGCGTGAACTCAAGCGGCTGGGCAAGACCGGTGAGACGGTGACCGGCAAGGATCTGTTCAAGTTGTCCGACACGTTCGGGTTCCCGGTCGAGTTGTCCGCCGAGGAAGCCGTGACCCGCGGGCTGCCGATGACCGTGAATTGGCGAGCGGAGTTCGATTCGGAGATCGAGGCGCAGCGTGCTCGTTCGCAAGCCTCGACGAAGCTCGGGGCCGCCGCCGACTGAGCCGGTGCTGCCGGCTCAACCCGGGCTGGCTCCGGGATCCGGATTGTCGGTCTGGTCGGGGGCGGTGGTGGGCGACTGGCTGCCGGACTCCGAGCCGAGGCCCTGCGGGTCGGCGACGCTCGCGAGCCGGATATCGAGATCGGTCTTCCACTCGGTGCGGACCTGCTGATCGAGTGCGGCGATCCGTTCCACCAGGGGTGGATGCTGGGCCTGCGGTGTGCTGGCCTGAAGCGTCAGCAGGAGCGCCCGCAGCCTGCGCTGGACCTGTGTCGAATTGGTGCTGAAATGCCGGATCTCATCGGTGGCGAGTGAAACGTAGTCGTTCCAGGTCCGTCGGTACCCGTGCACCCGTGACATCACTTCGAGGGTCCGGTCGGTGCGCACCCGCGGGGCCAGTAGGAGCAGCAGGTCTTCGAGGTGGTCGATGGCCTGGACGGCGCGGCCCGGGTCGTTGATGGCGGGAGACAAGGCCTTGAGGGCGACGTCCACGATGGCCTGCAGAGCCGCCGACGGACTGACCGCCGGCCGGTGGGCGTCGCCGAAACACATGGTCGCCAGGAGCTGCCGCTGCCTGATCTCGTTGAGATCGTCGGAGACCCCGTACACCGCGAACAACGGAGCCTCGTAGGCCACGAAGTCTCCGATGCGGGGCAAGACGTCGAGCTGCACGCCCCAACGCGTTCCGAGGCGCTGCAACTGCGGCAAATTGATCGCCACGAGTACGCGCCCCTTGCTCGGGAGCCGTCGCAGCCGCACGAGCGTCATCGGGGCGCCGGGGTCCGTGGTTCCGTACGACGGGGACGGCGCTGCGACGGCTGCGGCGGCCGGATCCGAGGACGCGTCGATGAACGTCCGCTTGATCGTCTTGTGCCCTTCGTCGGCGATCCAGCGGAGCAACCTGGTGGAGTTCAGGATTCGGCCGACTTTGCTGACGAGCACGACGAACATGATCGCGCTCGCGAAGGCGAGGAACAGCGCAAAAGCGCCCGATGCGATCGGCGCGCGGTTGTCGTCGGATGCCATGTCAGACGCCACGATCAGTGAATAGACGAAGGTCGCCAGAAACAGCCCGTTGGACCACCGCATGATCGGGTCCTGTTGCAGGACAGGAACCACCCTCACCGAGACCTGGGTCGCACCGAACTGCATCGCCAGCGTCGTGGCGGTGAAGACCAGACCGGTCAGGGTGATCATCCCACCCGCGATGGCGCTGAGCAGGGTGGCCATGGTGCCCGTGTCGACGGCGTCGGCCGCCGTCGCGTTGTCGATGGCGCCGAAGACCCCCGTCATCACCACGGCGAGGAAGATCAGCATCACGGGCAGTCGCCAGATCCGTACAGAGCCCAGCCGGCGTTTGGTACGGCGCCACCGCACCCGGTCGGCGATGAGTCTGCCGAGATCGGCGACCACCCGCATCGCTGCGGCTACTCCCTGGTGGTTGCGAGTTTGATCATCTGACCGGGGGTGGCGTTGGGAAGATAGGCGCGGGTGAGAGCCACCCCGATGCGCGGTAGGTCACCCTCGTCCCGGAAGCACATGTAGACCGGTTCGTAGCGGGGCTGGAACTTCATCTTGAACGCGTGCAGCGACCGGAAGCCGTAGAAGGGCTCCATTGCGGCGCCCATCATGTCGAGCATCCGGTCCATCGCCACGACCTCGCTGGTATCGTCCTCCGCTCGTGCAAGCGGTGCGCCCGACAGCGAGAGGATCTCGGCGCCTTCGGCTTTGAACGCGAGGGCCGAACTGGCGATGAGGAACTCGATACACGGCCGGAAGCCGTCGTCGCGGCGTCGCATCACGTCGAGGGTCCAGCCGCGCATGGTGTCACCGCCACCGAAGACCGGCAGCCACGACAACACTCCGTGCACCGACCCGGTGTCGTCGATGGCCAGGGCAACCCGGACCTCGGGATCCAACGCCTCTTCGACACTGCCGAGTGTGAACCCCATCTCAGGCAGTCCCTTGTCGCCGACCCATTCCTCGGAGATCGCCCGCACCTGGGCCACCACTGCGAAGGGCTCGTCTTTCAGGGTCGTCAGTTTGAAGGTGATGCCCTCTTTCTTCGCCCGGTTGAGAGCCGATCGGATGTCCTGCCAGGGCTTTCCTTTGAAGGCCAGCGTCGGCAGGTCGATGATCGTGTCCTCGGCGATCTGCAGGGTTCGCCAACCCATGTCGCGGGCGATGGAGGCGGTGGCCTCACTGACGGAGAACCAGCATGGGATACGAGCACTGTTCTCGGCCATGTCGGTGAACTCCCGGATGGTCTCCTCGAGTTTTTCGGGTGCGCAGACGGGATCGGCCAACGCGAGCACGGTCCCGGCGGGACGCTGGTAACCGATCACACCTTCACCGTCCTTGGTGAACGCGTACTGGTTGTTCTCCCAGGTGATCATCCAGCTCATGGTGCTGCCGCCGTACTTCTTGAGTAGGCTGCGTACCTGTTCTGCGGGGTTCGACCCGCCCATACCTGCCATGGCTTTCCGGCTGTTCAACGGGACCATGAACGCATAGCGACCGCCGAACAGCAGGGTCAGCTCCACGATCCACAGCAGCCCGGTACCGACGGTGACGGCGCCCTTGCCCTCGAAACTCGAGGTGATCACGGCAATGAGGACCAGGACCAGCAGGGCGATGTACAGCAGACCGTAGACGACGGTGACCCACCAGGCCCATTTACGGCCTCGGCGGAGCTGGTCGGCGATGAGCAACACGATCAGGACGCTGACTATCGAACCCCAGCTGAGGCTGTCGTTCGAGTCGGTCGGCCCGAACGGCCCGTCGCCTGGGAACACCGCGACCGCGATGTTGACCACTGCGATCAAGACCAGGCCGATGAAGCTGATCATCCGGATTTCTTGGCGGGTACGAGGCATGACGCCGGACTCGCTCTTGCTGAAGAACCGCTCGCCGATGATCAGCATGACCACCACCGCGATCAGGTGGGTCACGTCCGCCAGCTTGCCTTCGAACAGGAACGAGATGGCCACGTAGGCAAGGAGAACGGCCCGGACCCGTAGACGCCACGGCGACTTGAGCGTGGCGCTTGCTGCGGCGATCGCGGCGACGATGGCGGTGGTGACGCCCACGTCGCGGACCTCGGCGAGGTGATCGACCCAGGCCCAGCTCGTCGGGCGGAAGATCGCGATGAACGCGATGGCACCGAGCACACCGATGAGCTGTCCCGCGATGGTGACGATCGCGACCCTGACCGTGCCCAGGAGCCACTCACTCCAACCCACGAAGACCGCGAACAGAAGAGTGATGAAGAGGTAGCTGAGCGGGCTGGACTTGAACAACATGCCCGACAGGGGCGTCCACCATTTGCTCTCGGTCAGGGGTGGGTAGCCGTACGCGATGTCGTTGAACCAGCTCTTGTCGCCGACCGTCTCCCACAGGGCACCGGTGATGATGCCGATGACGATGATCGCCACGACGACGGTGGTCGTGAACGGCACCTTGCGTGCGGTCCAGCTGATGGCACCGAACACCTTCGCGACGGGCGATGGGGCCGCCGCCGGCTCGGACGGGGGTGCCTCGCTGGGGGTGTCGGTCGTGCTCATCGGCGCCTTTCGGTGGTTGCCGGACGTGCGAGCTGTGACTCGCTGTGCGGGGTGGGGGGTATGCGATCGGTGTGTGAAATGTCGCGTCTGAGGAGAATAATTGCCTAGTTCACGGCAAACCCAGGCGTTTGCCGAGCCACGGCATCTCGAGTTTGAGTCCGGCCGACCAGACCGCGAACGAATGCCCGCCCGGGACGGTGTCGAGATGCACGTCCATCCCCGCCGCCTGCGCCGCCTGGAAGACCTGGGTGAGGCCTGGCCGGTACTCGGCGTCGTCTTTTCCGACGACAAATGCGCCTGCGACCCCGGGGAACTGCTTTGTTTTCATGATGTCCATCGGATTGACGGCCGTGAACTTCGCTGCGTCGCCGCCGAAGGCCTGGTCGACGGTGCGTTTGCGGTCGCCGAGGGTCGGCTCCAGCTGCCCGGACATATTGAGGAACGTCGGGTAGATCTCGGGGTAGTTGGTGGTCATCTGCAGCGAACACGTGCCGCCATAGGACAGGCCTCCGATTGCCCACGCCTTGGCGTCGGAGTCGACCTGGAGATTCGCCTTGGTCCACTCGGGAACGTCTTTGGCCAGGTAAGTGGCCACATTGCCGAGTTTCGAGTCCATGCAGAGCGGATTGGCGAGTTCGTCGCCGGTGGCGTCGGCGACCACCACGATGGGTGAGAGTCCCTCGTTCGCGGCGGCGTACTGATCCATGGTCTGGGTGAGTCGGCCGCCGACGAGCCAGTCCTCCGGAGATCCTGGCTGTCCGGCCATCAGGACCAGCACCGGGAGCAGTGGACGCGGCTCGGTGAAGTACGCCGGCGGCAGGTAGATCTTTGCGGGGCGGGCATTGAAGTTCGAGGTCGCACCGGGGATCGGTGCGGTGATGACCGCACCCTCGGCGGGCAGGCTGCTCGGCTTCTTCCACTGGCTCAATTCGACGGTCTTGATGTCGTTGTTGCGGGCTTCCTCGAGGGAGATCGTCTTGACGTTGCTGATCCCGACCACCGACCCGACCGTCGGATACTCGCTGAAATGTTCGTTGATCTGCGAAAAAGCCATCGTCACGGCGAACACCGTTGCCAGCACCGTGATGATCCGGCCGAAGACGCCGCTACCCCGGATCAGCCGAGGGACGAGGAGAAGGATCGCGAACACCGCGAGTCCGCCCCAGATGTAGCAGTTGAGCGGTATCGGATCGGCGAACAGTTTCCACACGTCTTCGATGAGCCACTTGGCCAGGACCACCAGCAATATCGATACGACTGCCGCCAGGGGGACCACATACAGGAGATAGACCTTCTGGAACAGCAGGACCAGCCATGCCAGTCCCAGGATCCCCAAGATCAAGATGGTCCACGGCACCCAGCCGTCGAGCACCGATGTTTCCCACAGCCAGTTCATGCGTGTCCTTCGGTGCCCTTGATCGTCGTTGAGCCTGCAGGAAAAAGGTACCGGCTAAGTGCGCGGAATACTGGTTACAGAAGGGAAATGGGTCAATTGCCATCCACGCCGTGTTGCGGCAGGCGCGGCAGGCACGCCAAAAAAACGCCCACCGAATCGGTGGACGTTTGACGCTGGTTGGTGGGTGGGTGTGAGACCACCGGTGGTGGAGGACATACGGATCGAACGTATCGATGGCGTCCCAACCGACGCATCCCCCTCGACTCTCGCGGACTCTCGCCCGTGAACTCCAAGAGTTCGCTCACTGTAGCCCACAACATCATTTCGTGTCATCTCGAATCACGAACTTCGTGCTGACGTTTGGAGATTCTGTCCTGCCGAAGTGGGCAAGTACCCTGTAGCACTATGTGTGGAATCGTCGGATACGTGGGCAAACGCGATGCTCTCGAGATTGTTGTCGAGGCACTGCGACGGATGGAATACCGCGGGTACGACTCTGCCGGCGTCGCCATTCTCGACGGGGCCGGACACACCGCGGTGGAGAAGAAGGCCGGGCGGCTCGAGAATCTGGACAAGGAGCTCGCGACCCTCGGCCGGGACGCGTTCGCCGGTACGACCGGCATGGGACACACCCGATGGGCCACCCACGGTCGCCCCACCGACCGCAATGCCCATCCTCACACCAGCATTGACGGCAAGATCGCCGTCGTCCACAACGGGATCATCGAGAACTTTGCCGCACTGCGCAGCGAGGTCGAGCAGGCCGGTATCGAGTTCAGCTCCGACACCGATACAGAGGTCGCGGTCCATCTGATGGCCCTCCAGTACGCGTCGGGTCCGACCGCGGGTGACTTCGTCGGCAGCGCATACGCGGTGCTGGGCCGGCTCGAAGGTGCGTTCACGCTCGTGTTCACCCATGCCGATCATGCCGACACGATTGTCGCCGCCCGGCGCTCGACACCGCTGGTGGTCGGCGTCGGGGAGAACGAGATGTTCGTCGGCTCGGACGTCGCCGCGTTCATCGAACACACCCGCGAAGCGGTGGAGCTCGGTCAGGACCAGGTGGTGGTGATCACGGCCGATACCTACAAGATCACGGACTTCACCGGCAATGTAGAGCCCGGCAGGCCGTTTCACATCGACTGGGACCTCGCCGCCGCCGAAAAGGGTGGCTACGACTACTTCATGCTCAAGGAGATCGCCGAGCAGCCGCAGGCGCTTGCCGACACCCTGCTCGGGCACTTCGAGAACGGCCGGATCATCCTTGACGAGCAGCGCCTGACCGATGAGGATCTGCGCGACATCGACAAGATCTTCGTCGTTGCCTGCGGCACCGCTTATCACGCCGGGCTGCTGTCGAAGTACGCCATCGAGCACTGGACGAGGCTTCCCGTCGAGGTCGAGCTGGCCAGCGAGTTCCGGTATCGCGACCCGGTTCTGGATCGCTCGACCTTGGTCGTGGCCATCTCGCAGTCCGGTGAGACGGCGGACACCTTGGAGGCGGTCCGGCACGCGAAAGAGCAGAAGGCCCGCGTCCTGGCGATCTGCAACACCAATGGGGCCCAGATCCCGCGCGAGTCCGACGCGGTGCTCTACACCCACGCCGGGCCCGAGATCGGCGTCGCCTCGACGAAGTGCTTCTTGGCTCAGATCACCGCGACGTACCTCGTCGGGCTGGCGCTCGCGCAGGCGCGCGGAACCAAGTACCCGGACGAAGTCGCCCGTGAGTTCGCTGCTCTCGAGGCGATGCCCGCTGCGGTCGAGAAGGTGCTCGAGACGGTCGAACCGGTTCGGGAATTGGCCCGCTCCCTGAGCGCGAGCCCGACCGTCCTCTTCCTGGGACGGCACGTGGGGTACCCGGTGGCACTCGAGGGTGCGCTCAAACTCAAAGAGCTGGCATACATGCACGCCGAGGGATTCGCTGCGGGCGAGCTCAAGCACGGTCCCATCGCACTGATCGAGGACAACCTCCCGGTCATCATCGTCATGCCCTCGCCGACCGGCAGGGCGGTGCTGCATTCGAAGATGGTCAGCAACATCCGCGAGATCCAGGCACGCGGTGCGACCACGATCGTCATCGCCGAGGACGGCGACGACACGGTACTCGACGTCGCAGACCATCTGATCCGGATCCCGCAGGTGCCCACCTTGCTGCAGCCTCTGGTTTCCACTGTGCCGCTGCAGGTCTTTGCCGCTGCGGTGGCCCAGGCCCGGGGCTACGACGTGGACAAACCACGCAACCTGGCCAAGTCCGTCACCGTCGAGTAGGGCGCGACCACAGACCATGATCGGTTACTTCAGTGCCGAGCAGATCCGGGCCGCCGAAGAGGCGACCGGGGACCTGCTCGAACGCGGTGTACTGATGGGTCGGGCCGCGCATGCCGTCGCTGATGTCGTTGCGGCCGAACTGCGCTCGCGGACCGGTGGTTGTTACGGTCGTTGCGTCGGTGTGCTCGCGGGTGCCGGCGACAACGGCGGCGATGCGTTGTACGCGGCAGCGCTGCTCCGGCGCCGCGGGGTGAGGGCCGAGGCAATTCTGCTCGGTGGTGAGCGGACGCATGCCGCCGGACTGGAGAGCTTCCGGCGCGCCGGTGGACGCGTCGTCGAGACATTCTCTGCCGGAATCGATCTCGTGGTCGACGGAATCGTCGGACTGAGTGGGAAAGGGCCCCTGCGACCCGCGGCGGCAGCCATCGTCGAGTCTGTGACCGTGCCGATCGTGTCGGTGGACCTGCCGTCCGGGGTCGATGCGGACACCGGCGAGGTCAACGACCCCGCCGTCCGCGCGGCGGTCACCGTCACCTTCGGGGCATTCCGGATAGCGCATGTACTCGCGGCGCCGCAGTGTGGTCGAACGGTGCTGGCCGACATCGGGATCAAGGCGTGCAAGCCCACGCTCCGGCAGCTGACCGACGCAGAGGTCGCGGGACTGTGGCCTGTTCCGGGCCCGTCGGATGACAAGTACAGCCAGGGTGTGGTCGGCATCGTCGCGGGGTCGGCGCGGTATCCGGGAGCCGGTGTGTTGTGTAGCGGCGCAGCGGTCGCGGCTACATCCGGCATGGTCCGATACGCCGGTACTGCTGGGCCGCAAGTCCTTTCGCACTATCCTGAGGTGATCGCGACCGAAGAACCCGAAGATGCGGGCAAGGTGCAGGCCTGGGTGGTCGGACCTGGTGCCGGCACCGAGGACACCGGATTGCGGCGGCTGCGGCACGTGTTGGACACCGACGTGCCGGTCCTCATCGACGCCGATGGCCTGACGTTGCTGGCGCAGCATCGCGAGCTCGTCGTCGGCCGCAGCGCGCCGACGCTGCTCACCCCGCATGCGGGGGAGTTCGCCCGCATCACCGGCGCCGAGGTGGGCGCGGACCGGATCGGGGCCGTGCGCGGACTCGCCGCCGAATTGGGTGTGACGGTGTTGCTCAAGGGCCGGGCCACCGTGATCGCCTCCCCGGACGGCGAGGTGCTGGTCAACGACGCGAGGTCGTCGTGGGCTGCGAGCGCCGGGGCGGGCGACGTGCTCTCGGGCATCGCGGGCAGCCTGCTCGCCGCCGGTATCGCGGCCCCCCTCGCCGCTGCCGCTGCCGCGCGGGTGCACGCCCGTGCCGCGATCACCGCGTCCGCGGGATCGACGTCGGCGAATACCGGGGCTGCGCCGATCGGGGCCTCCGCTCTGGTACGGGCCGTATCACCGACGCTCCGCGCGTTGCTCGCCGAGCGGACTCGTGGCGACGCCGCGCTGACCGGATGGGAAGATGGCCAGCGATGAACTCTCCGGCGCTCGAGGCACACATCGATCTCTCCGCGGTGGCCCACAACATCGAGATCTTGCAGTCGCACACGACCGCGCAGGTGATGGTGGTCGTCAAGGCCGACGGGTACGGGCACGGCGCCGCGCGGGTTGCGCGGGCCGCCCTTGCGGCCGGCGCGGCCGAACTCGGCGTCGCGACGATCGACGAGGCGTTGGCAGTACGCCGCGACGGGGTGAACGCTCCCATCCTGGCCTGGTTGCACAGTCGCGGGTCCGATTTCGCCGGCGCGATCGCCGCCGACGTCCAGATCGGTGTCTCCTCGCCCAGACAACTCGACGCGGTGGTCGCCGCGGCCCGCGTGGTCGGGCGGAGCGCTTCGGTGACGCTCAAGATCGATACCGGCCTGGCCCGGAACGGTGTCGCGCCTGCGGAATGGGATGAGATCGCCGCCGGGCTGGCGAAAGCCGTTGCCGAGCAGTCGATCGTCCTCCGTGGTGCGATGACCCATCTGGTCCGGGGAGACGAGCCGCAGCACCCCGAGAACGATCTGCAGGCGCGCCGCTTCGACGAGGCCGTGGCCGACCTGGTTCGGGTGGGTGCGCGTCCGCAGGTGCAGCACATCGCGAACTCGGCGGCGACGCTGATGAGACCCGATCTCGCCCGCGACCTGGTCCGGCCCGGCATCGCCGTCTACGGTCGTTCTCCGGCACCCGACCGCGGCGACTTCGGGCTGGTGCCGGTCATGACCCTCTCCGCCGAGGTCCTTTCACTGAAGAAGATCAAGGCGGGACAAGGGGTTTCGTACAGTCACACGTGGGTCGCCCCGCGGGACACCACAGTCGCGTTGCTGCCGGCCGGCTACGCGGACGGGGTGCCGCGGCTGGTGTCGAACCAACTCCGGGTGCACATCAACGGCCGCGGCTTTCCCGGCGTCGGCCGTGTCTGCATGGACCAGATGGTGGTCGATCTCGGACCCGATGGTGGTGGTGTCGCCGAAGGCGATCGGGCCATCCTTTTCGGGACGGGTGCCGGTGGTGGACCCACCGCGCTGGACTGGGCCGAAGCCATCGGTTCCATCGACTACGAGATCGTGTCCGGCATCCGGGGCCGCACGATCCGTACGTACAGCAGTGAACCCGCACCCACCGGACCACGCAGCACCCACGACATCGGGGCAACATAGATGGAACGTTCTGGACGGCTCGAGATCCTGGCCGGATCTGCCGGCGTCGCGACTCTGGGCGCCCTGGCGGTGGGCGCTGCCGTGCGCTCGATCACCCGTCGCACACCCACATCTGTGGATCCGAACTCCATCGAGGACTTCGGTCTGATCTACGACGACCACGCGAGTATCGTCGTCGCCGATGACGGTGTGCCACTGGCCGTCCGGGAGGTCGGACCCTCGGATGCGCCGTTGACTGTCGTCTTCGTCCATGGATTCTGCCTGCGGATGTCGACGTGGCATTTCCAGCGTCGTGATCTCGCCGTCAAGTGGGGCGACGACGTGCGGATGGTGTTCTTCGACCACCGCGGCCACGGTGAGTCCGGGCAGGCCTCACCCAATTCGTGCACCATCACGCAGATGGCTGCCGACCTCGAAGCCGTCCTGCGCTCGGTGGTGCCCGTGGGGCCGGTCGTCCTGGTCGGGCACTCGATGGGCGGTATGGCAATCATGGCCTTGGCGAGCAGACGTCCTGAGTTGTTCGGTTCCAGGGTGATCGGCGTGGGTCTGGTCGCATCGGCGGCGCATGGTATCGCCGAGGCGGGCCTGGGTCGCGGACTCCAGAATCCACTCGTCGATGCTTTCCGGCTGTCCGTGCGGCAAGCGCCCCGGGCGGTGGAGGCGGGCCGCGGGCTGACCAGGCTGCTGATGGCGCCCGTGCTGACCGCGGGCAGTTTCGGCTCGACCTTTCATTCTCCGGCGGTCGCCGAGTTCACCGAATCGGTGATCCAGCGCACCCGCATCGACACCGTCGTCAACTTCCTGCGGGCTCTGGAAGAGCACGACGAGACGGCCGGCCTGGCAGTGCTCTCCGGGATCGACACCATGGTGGCGTGCGGGTACGAGGACAAGGTGACGCCCTTGCCGAACTCTGTTGAGCTGCACAACAAATTGGGTCCGAAGTGCGAACTCGTCGGGGTCGCAGACTGCGGGCACATGGTGATGTTGGAGAATCCGGCGGTGATCACCGAGTCGATCGACGCTCTGGTTCAGCGGGTTCCACGGCAGTGAGTTCAGATCCGGAGCGCCAGGTGGAGCTGCCTCATCGTCGGAATCTGCCCACCGTCGAGGACACCGAAGCCTTCGGTCGTGAGCTGGCGACCGAACTCGCGGCGGGAGACCTGGTGATCCTGGACGGTCCGCTGGGTGCAGGCAAGACAGCGATGGCGCGGGGGATCGGTGCAGGCCTCGGGGTGCAGGGGCGGATCACCTCGCCCACGTTCATCATCGCGCGTGAGCATCGTCCCGGTGGTCCGGGACGACCGGCGATGATCCACGTCGATGCGTATCGGCTCGGCGATCTCGATGAACTCGACGCACTCGACCTCGACACCGACCTCACCGATTCGGTGGTCGTCGTCGAATGGGGCGAGGGCGTCGCCGAGCGGCTCGCCGGACGGCACCTGCTGATCCGGCTGACCCGTGACCTCGACACCGACGAGCGCTCCGTCGACTACGGCTGGCTCCCCCGATGATGGGTCGTTATGGCGGATTCGACCTGGGCTTTTGTTCGCCAGAACAGCACATCATCGGGTACGGGTAGGCTGGCTCACCGTGCTTGTGCTCGCCATTGACACCGCAACCCCGGAAATCGTCGCCGGCGTTGTCGAGGTGACCGACGATGTCGCCCAGGCCGTCCGCTCCGAGCGCAGAGAACTGACCACCCGCGGCCACGCAGAGATCCTCACCACCCGGATTCTGGAGTGCCTCACCGAGGCCGGGGTGACACGCGCTGACCTGGACGCGGTGGTCGTCGGTCAGGGTCCGGGGCCGTTCACCGGTCTGCGGGTCGGACTGGCGACGGGCGCGGCGTTCGCTGACGCCCTCGGTATCCCGGTGCACGGGGTCTGTTCCCTCGACGCGATCGCCCTGCAGGAACCCGATACCCGCTCGCTGCTGGTGGTGACCGACGCACGACGTCGTGAGGTCTACTGGGCCACGTACACCGATGGCGTGCGCACCCACGGCCCGGATGTGCTGGCACCTGGGGAATTGGGCGAGCACCTGGCGGGGGAGAAGATCGATGCCGTGGCGGGCTCACCCGGTCACGCTGCGCTGTTCGATCTCCCGATTCGCAGCGCGAGTGTGCCCACGGCACTCACGCTGGTGCAGGTGGCGCTGCCCAACCTGGTCGCCAGTGTGGTCCCGGGACCGCTGACGCCGCTCTACCTGCGCCGTCCCGACGCCGTCGAACTCAAGGATCGTAAGAAGTGATCAGCGACCTCGCACCTCGGGACTCCGCACGCTGTGCCGCACTGGAGGCCATCCTCTTCGCTGGGGACTCACCGTGGCCCGCCGAAGCGTTTCGTGCAGAAATGCTTGCACCGCACAATCATTACTTCGCGGTTCGGGACGGCGAGACGCTCATCGGATACGCCGGGATCTCTGTCCTGGGTCCCACCGACCATCCTGAGTGCGAAATCCACACCATCGCAGTCGATCCCACCTACCAGGGACGCGGTCACGGGCGCGAGCTCCTGCTGGCTCTCCTCGCGGTCGCCGACCGGCATCACGCGGAGGTGTTCCTGGAGGTCCGCACGGACAACGAGACGGCGATCGAGATGTACCGCCGCAACGGTTTCGAGGAGGTCGGCGTGCGCAAGAGGTATTACCAGCCCAGCGGCGCCGACGCCTACACGATGCGCCGGCCCGCGGTCGGAGTCGCTGCGGCAAAGGAGCATCTCGCATGATCGTTCTCGGAGTCGAGAGTTCCTGCGACGAGACCGGAGTCGGGATCGTCCGGTGGAACGCCGACCAGACGACGACGCTGCTTGCTGACGAGGTCGCATCCAGCGTCGACGAACACGCCAGATATGGCGGAGTGGTGCCCGAAGTGGCGTCACGTGCGCATCTCGAGGCCATCGTCCCCACCATGCGCCGGGCGTTGGCAGCGGCCGATATCACGGTTCCGGACGCCATTGCCGTGACCATCGGCCCGGGTTTGGCCGGAGCGCTGCTCGTCGGCGTAGCAGCGGCGAAAGCCTATGCCGCAGCCTGGGATGTGCCGCTGTACGCGGTCAACCATCTCGGTGGACACGTCGCGGTCGACACACTCGAACACGGGCCGATGCCGCCGTGTGTGGCGCTGCTGGTCTCCGGTGGACACACCCATCTGCTGCACGTCACCGACCTGGGCGCGCCGATCGTCGAACTCGGGACCACGGTCGACGATGCTGCGGGCGAGGCGTTCGACAAGGTCGCGAGACTGCTCGGGCTGGGCTTTCCCGGCGGACCCGCACTCGATGCTGCAGCGCGAGAAGGCGATCCGAATGCGATCAGGTTTCCCCGCGGTATGACCGGCCCGCGAGATGCCCGCAACGACTTCTCGTTCAGCGGGCTCAAGACCGCGGTGGCCCGCCACGTCGAGAAGTGCAGGCGCGACGGGATCGAACCGCCGGTCGCCGACATCGCTGCGTCGTTCCAGGAAGCGGTCGCCGATGTGCTGACCATGAAGGCCGTTCGCGCCTGTAAGGACGTCGGCGTCGACACTCTGGTACTCGGGGGCGGGGCCACCGCCAACTCGCGCATCCGATCGATGGCACAGGAGCGTTGTGCGGCGGCAGGCATCACGTTGCGGGTTCCGAAGCCGCGGCTGTGCACCGACAACGGTGTGATGATCGCAACCCTGGGTGCTCACGTGATCGCCGGCGGCGCACAGCCGTCCGAACTCACCGTCGCCACAGATCCCGGGTTGTCGGTTCAGGTCAGCAGTTACTGACCCCGGGTTGGTTCTAGGTGAACCCCTGACAGCGCCGGTGTGGTGGGCGCATGCTCGAGGCAGACCACGGAGGCCGGCGATGACGAACACACCAGGCGATCAGCAACTCAGGACCCAGCTGCACGAGGTGTGGAACTCGGTGGCGTCGGGTTGGGCGGCCAACATCGATCACATCGAGCAGCGAGGCGCCAGGGTCACGGACCTGATGCTCGACGCCATCGGACCGGAGCCCGGCCGGCGCATTCTCGAGCTCGCGTGCGGAACCGGTGCCACCGGTCTTGCCGCGGCGCGCCGGTTCGGTCCCGGGAGCATGGTGACTGTGTCGGATGTGGCGCCTGACATGGTGGCGGTGGCCGCCGAGCGCGCCGCGGAACAGGGTGTTGGCAACGTCGCGACGACGGTGCTCGACATCGAGCAGATCGAGATGCCCGACGGGGTGTTCGACGCGGTTCTCTGCCGAGAGGGGCTGATGTTCGCGGTGGATCCGGGGCGCGGGCTCGCCGAGATCCGTCGCGTCCTCGTGCCGCGGGGCCCGGTGTCGGTGGCGGTCTGGGGTGCGCGCGACAAGAACCCGTGGCTCGGGGTGCTGTTCGATGCGGTCAGCGCAGAGCTGGGGTTCGCGGTACCGCCACCTGGCCTGCCGGGGCCGTTCTCGCTGTCTGATCCGGGCCGGCTGCGTGAATTGTTCGTCGCTGCAGGTTTTCTCGACGTCACCATCACCGAGGTATACGACCCGTTCGTCGCCCCTGACTTCGAATCGTGGTGGGTGCGGGTGTCGGCGATGTCCGGCCCGCTCGCGACCATGCTGAAAGCGATGAATCCCGACATGGCAGAGTCGCTGACCGGACGGCTCCGGGAGCTTGTTGCTCCCTACGAGACCGATGCCGGTGTCGAATTGCCCGGACTGGCAATGGTTGCCTCCGCACACCGAGACTGAGCTCGTGGGGCCGTCCTCAATGCGAGGCGGCGGTAGATGTGCCCAGTTCTGCTGCGCCGCAGAGTGATCCCGATGTGCAACCGTCGGCCTCTGCGCGCAGGATCGCGCGCTGTACGGGCTTTGCCGAGTCGTAACGGTTTCGGCCTTCGGCAGTGAGTTCGGTGAACACCGATCGACGGTCTCCGGCACACATCGATCGCTCGACCAGCCCGTCTTTTTCCAGACCCGCAACGAGGCGGGACAGTGCGCTCTGGCTCAGGTGTACGAGTCCGGCGAGCTCGCTCATACGCATCTTCGCGTTGTCGGCAGCGGCCAGGAGTTCGAGCACCTCGAACTCGCTGTTGGAGATCTCGTGGGAAGACTGCAACGCGCGATCGAGGTCGCACTCGAGGCGGTGGTAACGCACCGAGAGCATATGCCAGGCCTTGGCCAGGTCATCGTCGCTTCGCTGCGGGTCGGACATGAGGGCATCGTATCAGATGCAATCGAATTAATGTCGTCTGCATTTTATGTAGACACATTAGATGCGTATGCATATAGTTCCGTCCATGACTGTTGATCTGAATCGAAAGCGACCGCCCGACGGGTCCGCCAACTCCGTGCCCGAAACCGAACACGTCACCTCGGCAGGCGGGTGGAGCGGAAAGATCTGGCTGTTGCTCGTCGTGCTGGCCGGCGCCCTGTTCCTCGACGGTCTCGACGTCTCGATGGTCGGTGTCGCACTGCCGTCCATGGGCGGCGACCTCGGAATGGACCAGACCCAGCTGCAGTGGATCGTCAGCGGCTACGTGCTTGGATACGGGGGATTGCTGCTGCTCGGCGGCCGTGCCAGCGACCTACTCGGGCGCCGGACGGTTTTCCTGTCCGCATTGGCGGTATTCGGTATCGCGTCGGTCGTCAGTGCGGCCACGGAGATCGACTCCCTGATCATCGCCCTGCGTTTCGTCAAGGGCGTGGCCGCGGCGTTCACCGTCCCTGCCGGACTCTCCATCATCACCACGACCTTCGCGGAGGGTCCCGCACGCAACAAGGCGCTGTCGATCTACACCGTCTGTGGTGCCAGCGGATTCTCGCTCGGCCTCGTGTTCGGCGGGTTGCTCACCGAGTTGTCCTGGCGTGCGACGCTGATCTTCCCTGGCCCGGTCGCCATTGCACTGCTGGTCGTCGGCGCGCGGGTCATCCCGAAATCGTCGCGTAAACCGTTCAGCTGGGCGCACTTCGACGCCATCGGTGCGATCACGAGCACTGCCGCGCTGCTGACGCTGGTCTACGCGGTGGTGCAAGCACCCGAGGTCGGATGGGCGGCCACGTCGACGATCGTCTTGTTCCTCGTCGCGGTGGCGCTGGCGGCCACGTTCGTCGCGGTCGAGGTCCGGCACCGCCACCCGTTGCTGCGCCTGGGAATCCTGCGCTCGCTCACCCTGGTGCACGCCAACCTGTCGGCGGCTGCGATGTTCGGAGGGTACGTCGCGTTTCAGTTCGTGGTCACCCTTTACTTGCAGGATTCGCTGGGATGGTCGCCGATCCAGATGTCCCTGGGCTTCTTGCCGGCCGGTCTGCTGGTCGTCGCGAGCGCCTTCTTCATGGACCGGATCCTGGACCGCGTCAGTACGCGCATCCTCATCGCAGCAGGCTTCGTGGCGTTCCTCGTCGGGTACCTGTGGTTCCTGCGGGTCGAACCGGGCGCGAGCTACGTGGTGTTCCTGCTTCCGACGATCGTCTTCCTCGGTCTGGGATTCGCCATCACCTTCCCGTCCGTCAACTCCCAGGCGACAGCCGGGGTCTCCGACGACGAGCAGGGCCTGGCGTCAGGACTGGTCAACACGAGCATCCAGATCGGCGGCGCGCTCATGATGGCGGTGATCACCGCCATCCTCGGCAGTGCCGAGCCCGCCGGCTCGGGGGAGCTGATCGGCGGTATGGTCCCGGCGATCACCGTGATCGCGGCGCTCACCGTCGTCGCATTGCTCGGAACGGTCGTGGTCCTGGCCCTCGAACGCCGTCGCGGCACCAGCCAACCGTCCGCGTCGGCGGTCTCAGGATGAGACGTTTGCACCCTCCGACCTTGAGTGCTGGCACTCGCATGTATAGAGTGCTAGTCGGCACCCAGTGAGGTTCCGGCACCCGCGACGACGGGACCGATCCAGGCGCCGTATACGTGCATCAGCAGCTGACAGGGTCCGGACACCGGACCCGAACTACCCCGAAAGTGGAGGGCTCACATCGTGGCGAGCGTGAACATCAAGCCGCTTGAGGACAAGATCCTCGTTCAGGCCAATGAGGCCGAAACGACGACTGCGTCCGGCCTGGTCATCCCCGATACGGCCAAAGAAAAGCCGCAAGAGGGCACCGTTGTCGCCGTTGGCGAAGGACGCGTGAACGAGCAGGGCAACCGGATCCCGGTCGACGTCAAAGAAGGCGACACCGTCATCTACAGCAAGTACGGCGGCACCGAGATCAAGTACTCCGGCGAGGAATACCTGATTCTCTCGGCACGCGACGTGCTGGCAGTCATCTCCAAGTAACTCGGTTCTTCGAGCAATCGAGAAACGAGTTGGACAACCGCCCCGGCGTCCCCATGCGGGGGTTGCCGGGGCGGTTCTGTTTCCCTCACTTTTTCCATATTTCTAGGAGCCACAACAACCCATGGCCAAGCAGATCGAATACAACGACAAGGCCCGGCAGTCGCTCGAGCGCGGTGTCGATCACCTCGCCGACGCGGTCAAGGTGACCCTCGGACCCCGTGGTCGGCATGTGGTGCTGGCCAAGGCATTCGGTGGACCCAGCGTCACCAATGACGGCGTCACCATCGCTCGCGAGATCGATCTCGAAGATCCCTTCGAGAACCTCGGTGCTCAGCTGGTGAAGTCGGTTGCCACCAAGACCAATGACGTCGCAGGCGACGGCACCACCACTGCGACGGTGCTCGCCCAGGCAATCGTCAAGGCCGGCCTGCGCAACGTCGCCGCCGGCGCCAACCCGATCGCGCTCGGCATCGGCATCGGCAAAGCAGCCGACGCGCTGTCCGAGTCGCTGCTCGCCGCCGCGACCCCGGTGAAGGGCGCTGCAGCCATCGCCCAGGTCGCCACCGTGTCCTCGCGCGACCCCGAGGTCGGCGAATTGGTCGGCGAAGCCATGGAGCGCGTGGGCGCAGACGGCGTCGTGACAGTGGAAGAGAGCTCGGGACTGATCACCGATCTCGAGATCACCGAAGGCGTGCAGTTCGACAAGGGCTACCTCTCGCCCTACTTCGTCACCGACATCGACAGCCAGGAAGCCGTCCTCGAAGACGCGCTGGTGTTGATCTACCGCGACAAGATCAGCTCGCTGCCCGAGTTCCTGCCGCTGCTCGAGAAGATCGCAGAGTCCGGCAAGTCGGTTCTGATCATCGCCGAAGACATCGAGGGCGAACCGCTTTCGACGCTCGTCGTCAACTCGATCCGCAAGACCATCAAGGCTGTTGCGGTCAAGGCGCCGTTCTTCGGCGATCGTCGCAAGGCTTTCCTCGAAGACCTCGCCATCGTCACCGACGGCACGGTCATCACCGCTGACATCGGTATCACTCTCGCCGACGCCGGACTCGAACTCCTCGGCGGCGCGCGGCGGATCGTCGTCACCAAGGACGCCACGACCATCGTCGAAGGTTCAGGCACCTCGGAGGCGATCGCTCAGCGCGCAGAGCACCTGCGTCGGGAGATCGAGTCGAGTGATTCGGACTGGGATCGCGAGAAATTGGCCGAACGACTGGCGAAGCTCGCCGGCGGCGTCGCGGTGATCCGCGTCGGTGCGGCGACCGAGACAGCACTCAAGGAGCGCAAGCACCGCGTCGAAGATGCCGTTGCTGCGGCCAAGGCTGCAGTCGAAGAGGGCATCGTCCCCGGTGGCGGATCTGCGATCGTGCAGGCTGCCGCCGCAGTTCTCGACGATCTGGCCGACAGCCTCGACGGCGACGAAGCACTGGGTGTTCGGGTCGTGAAGCAGTCAGTACAGGCGCCCCTGTTCTGGATCGCCTCGAACGCCGGCGCCGATGGCGCTGTCGTGGCGTCCAAGGTTGCCGAACTGCCACGCGGGCACGGTTTCAACGCCGGCACGCTGACCTACGGGGATCTCCTCGCCGACGGAATCGTCGACCCGGTGAAGGTGACCCGCTCGGCGATCGTCAACGCGGCCTCTGTCGCGCGGATGGTTCTCACCACCGAGAGCACCATCACCGAGAAGCCTGCCGAGGCACCTGAGGCCCACGACCACGGGCATGGGCACGGACACGCTCACTGACGTTTGCACCGTCTCGAAAAGCGGCGCCTCGACCACTCGGTCGAGGCGCCGCTTTTTCAGATCGATCGTGCAGTGGCAGGCCTCATTCGAGACTGAAAGCGCCGAACATCTAGTGAGATGCCGGCGCCTTCAGTGAGAACTGGGCCGAATGGTTGTGAATTGCCGACGACGCGACGTCAGCTGGCGATACGGCGGCCCACGCCACGTTTCATCAGGATTCCACGCTCGGACTCCGACAATCCGCCCCAGATGCCGTAGGGCTCGGCGACGGCAAGTGCATGCTCGCGGCACGCCGCGACCACCGGGCACTGGTGGCAGAGTTCCTTGGCACGCCGTTCACGCTGCGCACGGGCTCGACCGCGTTCGCCGTCGGGATGGAAGAACATCGATGAGTCGACACCACGGCACAGGCCCTTCATCTGCCAATCCCAGATGTCGGCGTTCGGTCCGGGTAGGTGGTTTGGCTGAGGCATCTGCGTGCTCCTCTATAACGTGCCGCGAGGCGTAATTGAGACCAGTGCGACCGGAAACGACTTTGTTTTCCGGTGTCTCACTTACCGTATGCAAATCCAGGAAATGGAGTCAACAGCCCGTTATTTCGCCATTCGAAGACGTCGATTTCGGGCGATGTTAACCAATTGTTTAATGGACGACACGTCGTTTGCGGTGCGGTCAACGCACTCAGCCGGAATTGCTCTGGTCAGTATCGTTGCAGTTCAGGTCGTATTTTTCCGCTGATCTCTACACGTATTCAAGGCCAGGAACGGGCGGTCGGAGCGCACCGACCCATGGTGCGCAATTTACCTGGCGGACACGTCTGGTTGATCTGGAATTGACATCCCGGAGTCGTTTCGGCACTTTTCGGTAAGTTAAATTCAGGCTAATTCGGATGTCAGAAGTGTGATGTGAGGAGTGCGGTGCAGGTCACACTACCCGCGATCGCGTTCGGCGGCAGCGCGAGAGCGCACGCGATTCCCGCTGCACCCGACCCCTGGGCGACCTGGTTTCGGGCCGTGGCGCTCGGTGGTGCCGGGCGTTACGCCGCGGCTGCGGCAGAACTCGGGCGACTCGACGTGACGGGTGTCGATGACGTCCTGAGATCGTTCGCGTTGTCCACCAGAGCGGCGCACCGCAGGCAGGCGGGCCGCCATCACCACGCCGTTGCCGACGACGCGAGAGCGCTGTATTTGGCTGCTGGGAAACCCCGGGCCGATCCGACGCCCGACGTAGCGGAGCGCCGGACCGCGGCGCTCTGTGATGCCCTCACCGGTCTGGCTGCCGACAATCTGGGTCGCGGGATGTTCGGGGCGTCCGGCCGTCTGCTGGACAGGGTGGACCAGATCCTGGAAACACGTGGCCGGGGGACCGACCGCGACTGGCTGTGGGGAGGGCGAACGGAGCTCAGATCGCACTGGGTTCGGGCCGAGCTGGCGATGTTCACCGGGGACCCGGCCGGGGCCGGGCGACATGCCCGGGAGGCGGAAGCCATGACTGCTGCCTGTCCCTCGATCCGGCACGTCATCAAGACCGATCTCATCGCAGCCGCCGCGGCCGCCACCGCGGGCGATGTCCGGCAGGCCGGCGAGCGTGCGTCGCGGGTGACCGACCAGGCGATCGAGTTCGGACAGCTCCCGTTGGAATGGGCCGCCGCCAAACTGCTGGACGGGATCGGTGCCGGGGAACAGTGGTCGGGGCGAGCGCAGCAACTCGGGGCGCGACTGAAGGTACAAGGTGCCGCGATGGACTAGCCGCACGAGCCACCACGTGAGCCACCAGTGGCTTGCTGGATAAGCTACTAGCGACTTACCGCGGGGGAAATCGCCCCTGCGTGGCCTGCACCAGTTGGCGAAGGTAACGCGGAGACATCAGCGAGCGATGATTTTTACAGGTGACGAGTTGGATCGGGCGGTGACTGCGGCGGCGCAGGGCGACCGGTCAGCTCTCTCCGATGTTCTCGAGAGTGTCCGACCACTGGTGGTGCGTTATTGCAGGGCCAGGGTCGGAGGTGGTGAGCGGCATTCGCTCTCCGCCGACGATGTGGCGCAGGAGGTCTGCATGGCGGTCATGACCGCGCTGCCCCGGTATCAGGACCAGGGCAGACCGTTCATGGCGTTCGTGTACGGCATCGCGGCGCACAAGGTGGCAGATGCCCACCGCGCGGCCGGACGTAACAAGTCCGAGCCGGTGGAGGATATGCCCGAACGGATGGATACCGGCGACGGCCCGGAGCAGCGGGCACTCGATTCGGACGCCGGCAGGCGGATGGACGAACTGCTGGCCAAGCTCCCCGAGAAGCAGCGTGAGGTGCTCGTGCTGCGACTGGTGGTGGGTCTGTCGGCGGAAGAGACGGCGGCAGCCGTCGGAAGTACGGCCGGTGCGGTCAGGGTGGCCCAGCACCGGGCACTGGGCAAGTTGAAGAACGAGATCTCGAAAGGTGGTGAGGGCAATGAGCAGTGGGCGTGATCGACGCAGAGACCGCAACAGACGGGCTGACAGGGGAGTGACGGCTGTGCCCTCGCCCCGCCCCGATTCGATCGACGAAGACTCGATCCCCGTCAACCTGGGCGCAGTGCGCGCCGACGACGAGTTCATCGACGCGCTGCTGTCGAAGCCGATCGTTCCCGCACAGACCCCTGTCGACTACGAATTGGCGTCCTTGCTGTCCAACTGGCGCAGCGACATCATGGCGCAGCCGTTGCCGGCGGGTCCGACCCTGGAAGAGGTCGAAGCCGGGATCGAGTCGCAGCGCCGGGCCGACTCGCGCCGCAGATCTCTTCGACTCGTGCGGTTCACCGCTGGTGCGGCCGCGGGTTTCGCGATCCTGTTCGGCGGGGTCAGCGTGGTCGCCCACAATGCAGCACCCGGCGACGCCCTGTGGGGCGTCAAAGAGGTGATGTTCGGGGCCGATGCCTCGGCCACCCAAGCGGTTGCCGATGTGCAGGCGGACATCGACCGCGCAGAGCAGGCGTTGGCCGCCGGTGACAAGCCGGCCGCGACGACCTTCCTCGATCGCGCCCAGTCGCAGCTCGGCGATGTCCGTGCCGAAGACGAGCGAAAAGCGTTGCAGGGCAGGATCGATGACGTCCGGGGCAAGCTCGCGGTCCCGGCGACCACCACCACGACCACCGAGAAGTCGACCAGCGTTTCGACGCCCCCACCGCAGACGACTGTGGTGGAAGAGCCGACGGTGACGGTGATGGTCCCGCAAGAGACCGTGACCATCACCCCACCCGAGACCTCGGCGTCCGAGCCCCCCATCTCGACGTCGCCGTCCGGCCCGACCATCGTCAGTGAGCCGCCGTCGACGGAGCCGAACCAGTCGAGTAGCAGCAGTAGCGTTCCGCTGCCGCCCCCTCCCGCCCCGAACTGAGTCCGACACACGAGCAGCGCCGCGAACAATCGCGGCGCTGCTCGGGGTGTCGAACGTAGGTTTCAGTCGTCGTCTCTGGCGTGCATCATCGCGTCGGCGTATCCGCGGCAGTAGTCCCACGTCACATATGCCTCGGGGCAGGGATCGACGGCGGGCTCATGGGGCCGTACCGTGCCCTCGACGAGGAGCTGCAGCAGATTGGCGCGCAGCATGTCCCAGTCGTGATAGTGATCGAGTTGACAATCGTCGCAGACGACCACCAGCCCGCGGATTCCGCGGCGGTGGAGCAAGGCCTCATAGACGGCGAGATCGGCAAGGTCTTCCTCGATCGCCATCCGCTCATTGGCGTCCAAGGGCTCACCGGGTGGGGCGGCGTCGAGCGCTGCGGACGGGTCCCCTCCGGGATCGTCGGCGAAGGGGTCCGGTGGTAGTCCCGGAGGCAGATGATCTCGCACGCTGACCACGGTAGTCAGCCTCACCCCACCGGCGCCACTCTGTGTCCTGGGTGAATGACCGGACGCTGCGCCCCCGTCGGCGCCGGTCGTCTCGTCCAGCCCAGGTCGCAGGCCGTCCGGGCGGCTGCCGCAGAGCAGATAGGATGGACAAATCGAAACGAACTCGCCCCGATCAAATCATGCGAAAGGCCCGGCCGGAATGAGTGTGCCCGGAATGAACAACCCGACTGTCGGCACATCCCCGGCGCGTGGACCGGTGTGGACCGGCGGTGACGACCCCAACAAGGTGGCCATGCTCGGCCTCACCTTCGACGACGTGCTCTTGCTGCCCGCCGCCTCCGATGTCATCCCCAGCGATGTCGACACCTCGTCTCAACTCACCAGAGAGATCACCCTGCGGGTGCCGCTGGTGAGTTCGGCGATGGACACGGTCACCGAGTCCCGGATGGCCATTGCCATGGCGCGTGCCGGCGGCATGGGTGTGCTGCACCGCAACCTGTCCATCGAGGCCCAGGCCGGACAGGTCGAGACGGTCAAGCGATCCGAGGCCGGCATGGTCACCGACCCGGTCACCTGCAGCCCGTCTGCGACTCTGGCCGAGGTGGACGCGATGTGCGCTCGCTTCCGGATCTCCGGACTTCCGGTGACCGACGACGCGGGCGAACTCGTCGGCATCATCACGAACCGCGACATGCGCTTCGAGGTCGACCAGGATCGTCCGGTCGCCGAGGTGATGACCAAGGCGCCGCTGATCACCGCGCAGGAAGGCGTGTCCGCCGAGGCGGCTCTGGGACTGCTGCGCAGGCACAAGATCGAGAAACTCCCCATCGTCGACGGACACGGCAAGTTGACCGGGCTGATCACGGTCAAGGACTTCGTGAAGACCGAACAGCATCCGCTGGCGACCAAGGATGCCGATGGGCGGTTGCTCGTCGGGGCCGCGGTCGGTACCGGCGGCGATCAGTGGGATCGCGCCATGGCGCTGGCCGACGCGGGTGTCGACGTGATCATCGTCGACACGGCGCACGCCCACAATCGGCTGGTGCTCGAGATGGTCAGCAAGCTCAAGGCCGAGATCGGGTCGAAGGTCCAGATCGTCGGAGGCAACGTGGCGACCAGGGCGGCCGCGCAGGCATTGGTCGATGCCGGCGCAGACGCGGTCAAGGTCGGCGTCGGCCCCGGCTCGATCTGCACCACTCGCGTGGTCGCGGGCGTCGGTGCTCCACAGATCACCGCGGTGATGGAGGCGGTGGCGGTCTGCAAGCCCGCCGGTGTTCCCGTCATCGCCGATGGTGGACTGCAATTCTCCGGTGACATCGCCAAGGCGTTGGCCGCCGGTGCCTCCACCGCGATGCTCGGCTCCCTGCTCGCGGGTACAGCGGAGGCCCCCGGTGAGCTGATCCTGGTGGCGGGTAAACAGTTCAAGAGCTACCGCGGAATGGGGTCGCTCGGCGCGATGCAGGGTCGCGGTCAGGCGAAGTCGTACTCGAAGGACCGCTACTTCCAGGACGATGTGCTGTCCGAGGAAAAGCTCGTGCCCGAAGGTATCGAAGGCCGGGTGCCGTTCCGGGGTCCTTTGTCGCAGGTGATCCACCAGCTCGGTGGCGGACTGCGGGCTGCCATGGGTTACACCGGCTCGAGTTCCATCGCAGATCTGCAGAACGCCCAGTTCGTGCAGATCACCGCGGCCGGGCTCAAGGAGAGCCATCCGCACGACATCACCATGACGGTCGAGGCACCGAACTACACTTCCCGCTGAGTCCGTCGTCCCGTCTCTGACAGACCAGCAGCTACGAAAGGCACTTCCGTGCGTGATCACGTCGATATCGGCATGGGCAGAACAGCCCGGCAGACCTTCGAGCTCAGTGACATCAACATCGTTCCGTCTCGCCGGACACGCTCGTCCAGCGAGGTCACGACGACGTGGCAGCTCGACGCCTATCGCTTCGACACCCCGATCCTGGCCCACCCGACCGATGCGCTGATCTCTCCGCAATCGGCCATCGAGCTGGGTCGGCTCGGCGGACTCGGAGTGCTCAACGGCGAGGGACTGTGGGCCCGGCACCGCGACGTGGAGGACAAGATCGCGCAGGTTGTCGAGATCGCGGAGAACGACGTCGATCCTTCCGCGGCAGTACGCAAACTCCAGGAATTGCATGCCGCCCCGATCGATCGTGATCTGCTGTCGGCTGCCGTCTCGACGATCCGCGATGCAGGTGTCACCACCGCTGTGCGGGTCAGTCCCCAGAAGGCCGCCGAGCTGACGCCGGTCCTGGTCGCGGCGGGCGTCGAACTGCTGGTCATCCACGGCACGATCATCTCGGCCGAACACGTCTCGAACGACGGTTCCGAGCCGCTGAACCTCAAGACGTTCATCGCTGACCTCGACGTACCGGTGATCGCCGGAGGCGTCCACGACCATCGGACCGCCCTCCACCTGATGCGCACCGGAGCTGCGGCCGTGATCGTCGGCTACGGGTCCACGGCCGGGTCGACCACCACCGGCGAGGTGCTCGGTATCGGGGTGCCGATGGCCACGGCGATCGCCGACGCCGCCGCCGCCCGGCGTGAGTACCTCGACGAGACCGGTGGCCGGTACGTGCACGTCATCGCCGATGGTGACATCCACACTTCCGGTGAGCTCGCCAAGGCGATTGCCTGCGGCGCCGATGCTGCGGTGCTGGGCTCGCCGCTGGCCTCGGCCGCGGAGGCCCCCGGTCGCGGTTATTACTGGCCTGCAGCTGCTGCCCACCCATCCATGCCCAGAGGTGCGCTGCTCCCGGTCTCGACGGATGCGGGGCGCCCCTCGCTGGAGACGGTCCTGCACGGACCCACCGACGACCCGTTCGGGCACCTGAACATCGTTGGCGCGCTGCGCCGTTCGATGGCCAAGGCCGGCTACTCCGACCTCAAGGAGTTCCAGAAGGTCGGGCTCTCAGCCTGCAACTGACGCCCTGTTCGGAGCCGCCGAATCGTCGTGAGTGACAGGCGTTACATCGCACGTATGTGACAAGGTACGATGTCAAGGTGTCTGTATCACGCGGTAACGGTTACTCACAGCCCGAGCAAACCGTTCCCGGCGCGGATCACGATTTCGATGTGCTGATCATCGGATCGGGGTTCGGCGGGAGCGTCAGTGCCTTGCGGCTGGTCGAGAAGGGCTACAGGGTCGGCGTCGTCGAAGCAGGTCGACGGTTCACCGACGAACAGTTCGCCAAGACGAGCTGGCGACTGCACAAATGGCTGTGGGCACCCAAGTTCGGGATGTTCGGCATCCAGCGCATCCACCTCCTCAAAGACGTCATGATCCTGGCCGGATCGGGGGTCGGTGGGGGATCGCTGAACTACGCGAACACCTTGTACAAGCCGCCGACACCGTTCTTTCAGGATCCGCAGTGGGCGCACATCACGGACTGGGAGGGCGAACTCTCGCCCTACTACGAACAGGCCCGTCGCATGCTCGGCGTCGTGACGACC
The DNA here is from genome assembly GCF_002095435.2 of Williamsia sp. 1138. Lineage (GTDB taxonomy): Bacteria > Actinomycetota > Actinomycetes > Mycobacteriales > Mycobacteriaceae > Williamsia. Next base: position 175,623 of record NZ_MJEJ02000050.1, on the reverse strand, counting down.
CCGATCGAGACCCACGCCGACCGGGTGATGCGCAAGGTCGCCGACGACATGGGTGTCGGGGACACGTTCGGCCCGACCCCGGTGGGGGTGTTCTTCGGCGCGAAGTCGGGCGGCACCGGTGCGCCCGGCGAGCAGGTGGCTGACCCCTATTTCGGTGGGGCGGGTCCGGACCGCACGGTCTGCACGGAGTGTGGTTCGTGTATGACGGGCTGCCGGGTCGGGGCGAAGAACACCTTGCTCAAGAACTATCTCGGGCTGGCCGAATCCGCAGGCGCGACGATCATCGATCGCACCACGGTCACCGGCCTCGAGCCCCAGTCCGACGGCAGCTGGCGGGTGCGCACGTCGAGGTCTGCCGCGTGGGGGCGGCTCGGGGCACGCAAGAGAACGATCACCGCAGCCCAGGTGGTCGTTGCCGCGGGTACGTTCAATACGCAGAAGATCATGCATCTGGGCAAGGAGAGCGGGTCACTTCGGGACGTCTCCGACACCCTGGGGCTGCTCACGCGCACCAACTCCGAGTCGATCCTGGGAGCGATGCGTCGCGAGTACGACCCGGCGCAGGACTTCTCCGAAGGCATCGCCATCACCTCGTCCTTCCATCCGGCTCCCGACACGCATATCGAGCCGGTCCGGTATGGCAAGGGGTCCAACGCAATTGCGCTGTTGCAGACGTTGCTCACCGATGGCGAGCCGGGTCGATCGCGGCGGCTCAAGTTCCTCGACAAGGTCCGCGAAGAGGGGCCGGGCAGTCTCCTGCTCCTGCTCAAGCTGCGCAAGTGGAGCCAGCGCACGGTCATCCTGCTGGTCATGCAGAACCGGAACAATTCGTTGACGACCTTCGTGCAGAAGTTCGGGCCGTGGAAGTTCGTGAACAGCAAGCAGGGGCACGGCGAGCCCAATCCGACGTGGATCCCGGCCGGCAACGAGGCCACCGAGCGAGCGGCAGCGCAGTTCGACGGACTGGCCGGTGGGACCTGGGGCGATGTCTTCAACATGCCGCTGACCGCACACTACCTCGGCGGTTGTGTGATCTCCGACAACCCGGATACCGGTGTCGTGGATCCGTATCACCGGGTGTGGAACTACCCGACGTTGCACATCACCGACGGGGCGGCGATCTCGGCCAACCTGGGTGTCAACCCGTCGTTGTCGATCTGTGCGCAGGCAGAACGTGCCATCGCCCTGTGGCCCAACAAGGGTGAGGACGACAAGCGGCCGCAGCAGGGCGCTCCGTATCTCCGGATCGCACCGACGCGTCCCAATGCCCCGGTGGTGCCCGCCGAGGCGCCGGGCGCTCTGCGTCTGCCGCTGACGGTCGTGCCCAGCCCCACCGAGGTCAGTGCATAGTCGCGGCGCGTTTAGACTGGTCCGGTGACAGACAGCGCAGATTCAGGTGTGGAAGCAGTGGCCCCGCGACCGGTGCTGGTGGTCGACTTCGGCGCTCAATACGCCCAGTTGATCGCCCGACGGGTACGTGAGGCGAGGATCTTCTCCGAAGTGATCCCGCATACCGCGTCCATCGCAGAGATCAAAGCGAAGAACCCTGTGGCGCTGGTTCTTTCGGGCGGACCAGCGTCGGTCTACTCCGAGGACGCGCCGGGGATCGACCACGACCTCTTCGACCTGGGTATCCCGGTGATGGGGATCTGTTACGGCTACCAGGCCATGGCCAACGCCCTGGGTGGCGTCGTCGCCAACACCGGCGGCCGTGAGTTCGGGCGGACGACTCTGACCACCGCAGGCGACGGAGTGTTGCACTCGGGAACCCCCGAGCAGCAGCCGGTCTGGATGAGTCACAACGACGCCGTGCAGGAGCCGCCGCCCGGGTTCACCGTCACCGCGTCGACCCCGGGTGCACCGGTGGCCGCGTTCGAGTCACTCGAGCGGCGGATGGCCGGCGTCCAGTACCACCCGGAAGTGATGCACACGCCACACGGACAGCAGATCCTCACCAGGTTCCTCTACGAGGTCGCCGACCTCGCACCCACCTGGACGGCGGCCAACATCGCCGACGCGCTCGTGGAACAGGTCCGGACCCAGATCGGGGACGGCCTGGCCATTTGTGGGCTGTCGGGCGGTGTCGATTCCGCGGTGGCGGCAGCGCTGGTTCAACGCGCCATCGGCGATCGACTGACCTGCGTCTTCGTAGACCACGGCCTACTGCGGGCAGGAGAGCGCGAGCAGGTCCAGCAGGACTTCGTCGCTGCCACCGGCGCGCGTTTGGTCACCGTGGACGCCGAGGAGACCTTCTTGCGGGAACTGGCGGGGGTGAGCGATCCGGAGGCCAAACGCAAGATCATCGGCCGTGAGTTCATCCGCTCGTTCGAAGGCGCGATCACCGATGTCCTCGGCGATCGGGCGGCGCACGGCGACAAGGTCGACTTCCTCGTGCAGGGGACCCTGTACCCGGACGTCGTGGAGTCCGGCGGGGGCAGCGGGACAGCCAACATCAAGAGTCACCACAACGTCGGCGGGCTGCCTGAAGATCTCGAGTTCAGCCTCGTCGAACCGTTGCGCCTGTTGTTCAAGGACGAGGTCAGGGCGGTCGGCCGGGAACTGGGTCTGCCCGAGGAAATCGTTGCGCGGCAACCCTTCCCGGGACCGGGCCTGGCGATCAGAATTGTCGGTGAGGTCACCGGTGAACGGTTGGCGTTGTTGCGCAAGGCCGATCTGATCGCCCGCGAGGAATTGACGACCGCCGGACTCGACAACCAGATCTGGCAGTGCCCTGTGGTTCTGCTCGCCGATGTGCGCAGTGTGGGCGTGCAGGGCGACGGGCGAACCTACGGTCACCCGATCGTGCTGCGGCCGGTGTCGAGCGAGGATGCGATGACCGCGGACTGGACGCGGATTCCCTATGAAGTTCTGGAGATCATCTCCACCAGGATCACCAATGAGGTGCCAGAGGTGAACCGGGTGGTGCTCGATGTGACCAGCAAGCCGCCGGGCACCATCGAGTGGGAGTGATCGGCTAACTGTCCGGCGGCGATGCGGTCGTCGACTTCTTCGCATCGGGACCCCTGCCGCGGCCACCGCTGAAGATCAGGGTGAGTCCGACGATGACCGTGACACCGAGGATGACCCACGGACCGGCCCCCGACCCGTCGATGTCGGGACCGCCGAGCAGTCCCCAGACCGCGACGAGCGCGACGCCGATGCCGACCAGGGCCTGGGTGGGTGAGAACTTACTCACGGATGACCTCCACGTTGCCGATGGTCGTGTCGGCGTCGATGGTCAGCACCGGACCTGCCGTCCCGTCCGTGCCGCCGTCGAGGCCGTCGGGGCACTTCGCCTCACCGATCGCCGCGTCACACGTGGTGCGCAGATTCATGTCTTTCGGCGCGATGATCTTGAACTCTCCGACGCCCAGGTCGATGGAAACCTTCTTGTCCGCAGTGAGGTCGACTGCAGTCAGATCGAGTTCGCCGGACCCCATCATCAGTGTGTACTCGTCCCGGATATCGGCGCTCGTCAGTGGTTTCCAATCGCGGTCGCCGACCGGGCCGGACGGCATTCCGTCGATCAGCGAGGCCACCACGACGAAGCCGGCCATCGCGATCGCCACGGGGATCAACCCCGCGCCTCGTCGGAGGAAAGCGCCGACCAAGAGGCCCGCAGCGACCACCGCCAGTCCGATCGAGGCCACTTTGACCGGGTCGAGCCAGTCGGTGCCGACCGAGATCGCTGCAGCCACACCGGTGGCGATGACGGTGAGACCGAGTACCACCGGGGTGAACCTCGAGCGCGGACGGGCGTCGGTTTCCGGCTCTGTGGGTTCGGGTAGGTCCCACGCAAAGGGAGCGGCTCCCAACGGATCCCACGCCGGCGGTGTCGGGACTAGCGGGTCCTGCGAGCTGCCGGGTGAGTCTTCTGTCGCACCCTCGGGAGCGACGGTGCCATCACTCGCCGGCGCGTCCTTCAGCCACGCCCGTGGAGTCCAGCGCTGGAACGCTTGTCCGGCCTCATCGATCCCGCCGGTCGTCTCCTGCCACCAGGACCCGGGCGCAGCGGACTGTGCGACGGGTCGCTGACCCACCGTGTCGGCACTGGTGCCTGGTTCCGGAATAGGGGTCCGCTGGTACAACAGCCACCATCCCAGAGCCATCAGTGCGAGTCCGGCGACGCCGCCGCCGCTCCAGGCCAGATGGGGCCCGGCGACCAACGCGACGACCACGACGATGACGATGCCGACGATGGTCGGGGGATGCGACGAAGCATGCCGGAATCCGTGCAGCAGGCGGTTGGCATGGGTGTCCTGCGCGGCAGCTCCGGCCGACGCCGAGCCCTCGGGTAACAGGATCCATGCGGCGATGTAGATCAGGATGCCTGCGCCACCGAAAAGAGCCGAGACGATGAAAGCGACCTTGACCAGCGTCGGGTCGACCTTGTACCGCAGGCCGATGCCTGTGGCGACACCCGCGATGGACGAGCCCGCCGCCGCACGGGCAGGTCGGGTACGCCAGATGTTGTGGAGCTCGTCCGAATTGAACGGCGAACCACTCTTCGTGCCTTGATGCTCGGTATTCGTCATCGTCGAGCTCCGCTTCGCTTTTTATACGTCATCATGGTCGAGCTCCGCTCCGCTTCGTCTCCGTCTTCATGGTCGAGCCGGCCTGAAGTTCATGCCTCAATTCTGGGCACCGAGCGGAGGGTTGACCATCGGGATTCACCCTGATCTGCCCCCTGGACTTCGATCTGGGTAACAACCCTGATGTGCACAGCGGTCCTCGCATGCAAGTATCGAGTGATGCCCACAGTCGAACGCGTGCACCGCCGCGATGGTGGCCGTGTCATCGGCGGTGTTGCCGGTGGCGTGGCCGATCACCTTGGCATGGATGCATTTCGGGTGCGGGTCGTCTTCGTGATCTTGAGTGCGCTGGCCGGGGCGGGTGTGTGTGCCTATGGGCTGCTCTGGTTCATGTGCCCGCCCGGCACCGACACCGAACCGCCGAGCAGCTCTGAACGCAGGCAGGGCATCGGTCTGGCCATCGTCGGTGTGGTCGCCGTGGTGTCGGTGGGGTTCGTGGCATCCGGAACGCCTGCGCAGTTCCTCATCCCGCTGGTCGTCGTCGCCGTCGGCGCCTCGCTGGTCTGGCGCGAACTCGACTCCAGCTGGCGTCCGCGATCAGGGTCGGCGCGTGCCCTGACCTGGACCCGGATCGCCGGTGGCGCAACACTTGTGGTGGTGGGTCTCGTCGTTGTCGTCCTGGCGGGAAACAACCGGATCGGTGGGCTGAGCGCGACGCTGCTCGCGGTCGCGGCGACGGTCCTGGGTGTGTTGCTGCTGACCATCCCGTTGTGGTTGCGCATGGCACGGATGCTCGGCGCCGAAAGGGCTGCCCGGATCCGCACCGCGGAGCGAGAAGAAATCGCTGCACACCTTCATGATTCGGTTCTTCAGACGCTCGCGTTGATCCAGAAGCGTTCTGCCCACGGGGACGAGGTGCAGCGGCTGGCGCGCAGCCAGGAGCGGGAGTTGCGCAACTACCTGTTCGGGGGTGTGGGCCCGCAGAGCGAATCGCTGACCGCCGCGTTGAAGTCGGTGGCAGCCGAGGTCGAGGACCACTACGGCGTCGAGGTCGAGGTTGTGACCGTCGGGGATGTCACTGCCGACGACCCTTCCTGGAGCACCGAACAACGCCGATGGGCCGCCCTCATCGCCGCCTCGCGGGAAGCCCTCGTCAACGCCGCCAAGCATTCCGGGGAACGATCGGTCGACGTCTACGCCGAGGTCGATGGTGATCTGGTGGAGGTGTTCGTCCGCGACCGCGGCATCGGTTTCGATGCCGACCAGGTCCCGGAGGATCGGCGCGGGGTGTCGGGCTCCATCAAAGGCCGGGTACAGCGACACGGCGGTACCGTTGACATCAAGTCGACGCCGGGTCGCGGGGTCGACGTGCGGATGGCCATGCCGCGCGGGAGCGAGCCCTCGGGCCCTCCGGAAGGTGGCGAGGACACCGAGTCCATCCGGGAAACGGTGAACCGAGAGCGGGAGAGATGACCGGGCGAAGCGAGCCGTATCGGGTGTTCTTGGTGGACGACCACGGTGTGTTCCGTTCGGGGGTGCGAGCCGAGCTTGCCTCGGAGATCGACATGCAGGTGGTCGGCGAGGCCGGTGCGGTGGCCGATGCAGTCACCGGGATCCTGCAGTCGAGTCCTGATGTGGTGCTCCTCGACGTGCACATGCCCGCCGGCGGAGGCATCGCGGTGCTCCGGGGGATTGCCGACGCAGCCCCCGAGAAGGCCCCGGTGTTCTTGGCGCTCAGTGTGTCTGATGCCGCCGAAGACGTGATCGCGACGATCCGGGCCGGGGCACGCGGCTACGTGACCAAGACGATCGGTGGTCCGGAGCTCGCCGATTCGGTGCGGCGCGTGGCCGACGGGGATGCGGTGTTCAGCCCGCGGCTCGCCGGGTTCGTACTCGACTCCTTCACAGGGCGTTCTCCGTTACCCGAACCCCATCTCGACCCGGAACTCGATTCCCTGACGCCCCGGGAGATGGAGGTCTTGCGACTGCTCGCCCGCGGTTTCACCTACCGTGAGATCGCCGAGGATCTGGTGATCTCCATCAAGACGGTCGAGACACATGCATCGAATGTGCTGCGAAAGACTCAGCAGTCCAACCGAAATGCGCTGACCCGCTGGGCTGCCAACCGCCACATCAGTTAGTTCCGCATAAACCCAGGTACTCCAGGCAGACCCAGGTGTTGCAACACCTGGGTGTGCCTGGGTCGGCTGGGTTTGTTCAGCGGATGACTGCGATCAAGGTGATGGCGATCGCCGCGAGCACCACGAAGACCAGGAACACCGCGGCGGCGAGGCCGAGGTGCCGTGACTGCTGCTGTGGTGGTTGCTGCCCGAAGACGGGATACGACGGTTGCGAGTGCTGGGTGACCTGCCAGGGGTCGGGGGCGACGGGTGGATAGGGGTGCGGGGCATCCTGCCGTGCTGCGCCGGATGGCGTGACAGCGGGGAGGCCGGACTCGGTGGTGGTGGGGATGCGCCGGGTCGGGGGGCGTTGCGGCCGGTTCGATGAGGTGCGATCGAGCGGACTTGCCAGGATCATCGCCGTGTTGCCGTTGTCGCCCGCGGCCACCTGTGCGAGCCGGTCGCGAACCTCGGCCATGGTCGGGCGGCGGGCAGGGCTGGGTTCGAGCATCGCGAGCAGTGCGCCTTCGAGGTGACCCGACCGTTTCGGCGGGTTGATCTCGCCCCTTGCCACCCGGTGCAGGAGGACCAGCGAATTGTCGTCGATGCCGAAGGGTGGCTCACCTTCGGTGGCGGTGAAGAGCGTGGAGCCGAGCGAATAGACGTCTGATGCCTCGGAGGGATCGTCGCCGCGGGCGACCTCCGGCGCAAAATATGCCGGGGTGCCGGTGATGACCCCGGTCTGGGTGAGTTGTACGTCGTCTTTGGATCGGGAGATGCCGAAGTCGGTGAGTTTGACCAGGCCGGCATTGCGGCCTTCGGCGATCAGGATGTTGCCCGGCTTGATGTCGCGATGCAGGATCCCGGCGGCGTGTGCCTCTGTCATCGCATCCGCGATCTGGGCGCCGATCTGCGCGACCTGGTGCACGGGCAGGGTGCCGGTCTGATGAAGGATCTCGGCCACACTGCGCGAGGGCAGGTACTCCATCACCAGCCATGGTTCGCCCGACTCCAGGGCCACATCGTGCATGGCGATGGCGTTGCGGTGACTGAGCCTGGCGGCGATCCGGCCCTCACGCATCGCCCGCTGGCGCATCTGGGCGGCTGAGTCCTCGGTCATGCCTGCCACCGAGAGGACCTGTTTGACGGCGACCTCGCGGTCGAGCAAGGTGTCGTGGGCCAGCCACACGGCGCCCATGCCGCCGCCACCGATCTTCGAGCGCAGCCGGTAGCGCCCGGCGACCAGATAGTCCGGGCCGGGAACGCGGTATGCGGAGGCGCTCACGTGTCCGACCTTAGTGGACTGATGAGGCTCAAGTGGACGGTGTGCCTGGTGTGTGCGACTCGCCCAGACAAATCTGGCCGACGCGCCGGTCGATGTTGACGCTTGTCGGAGGGCTGTCCTACGCTCAGAAAGTTCGAAAATGTGTTCGAGTTCTGACGGTGGCCCACCTTCCCTGAGCCGCTTCCTCATCTCGGTGAGGAGTGATCTGGAGGTGCGATGCGGGTGATGGAGACAGTCCCGGACAAGGCTGCGAAGCTGGCGATGTTGCGGCAGACCCTGGCTTCGGCAACCACCAGGGCGCGACCGGAATCAATTGTGCCACAACGTCAGATGTCGGCAGTGACGACGCCGCAGGAGAAGTACTCCGATCGGGATCGGCTTGCTGTCCCGCCTGCGCTCGAACAGTTGTTGCCTGCGGCGGGGTTGGTGAGGGGCACGGTGGTGGCGCTGGAAGGAGCGCGTTCACTGTTGCTCTCACTGATCGCCCAGGTGAGTGCTGACGGCGGACATGTTGCGGTGATCGGACAGCCGCAACTGTGCTTGCTGGGGGTGGTGGAGATGGGTGGTGATCTGTCGAGGATCGCGGTGATACCAGATCCCGGCCCAGATCCCGTCGAGATCGCCGCGGTGCTGCTCGACGGGCTCGATCTGGTGGTGGCCGGACTCGGTGGCATCTCGGTGCCGCCGTCCCGCAGTCGCGTGGTGATGGCTCGTGCGCGCAGTAAAGGCGCAGTCCTGGTGGTCACCGACGGCACCTGGTCGGGGGCGCATGTCAAGCTGCAGTCGAGGGTCTGCGATTACCGGCATCAGCCTGTTGCACGGCGGCGTGGTTACGGCCGCCTCGGTGGGGTGTCGTTGACGGTGCGCTCGGTGGGGCGTGGCTTTTCCGGTGCCAGTACCCGACTCGATGTGGTCGACAGCGGGGGACGAGTGCAGTTGGTGGACGCCGTTGCCGAGCAGCATGATTCGGTTGCTGCGTCGCGCGAGTCGGACACCATGAAGGTGGCGCTGTGAGCGGTCGGGTGTTCGGTCTCTGGTGTCCGGATTGGCCGGCGGTGGCCGCGGCGTCGGACATCGACCTCTCTCCTGATCAGCCGGTCGCGGTGCTGGGGGCAGGGCGGGTGATCGCGTGCTCGGCGTCGGCGCGGGCGTTGGGGGTGCGCCGGGACATGCGTAAACGTGATGCCCAGGCCAGGTGTCCGCAGTTGACGGTGGCCGACAACGATCAGTGCCGTGACGCCCGGTTGTTCGAGCCGGTGGTGGCAGCGGTGGCCGAGCTGATTCCTCTCGTGGAGGTCCTGCGACCCGGTCTGCTGGTATTGCCTGCGCGCGGTGTCGCACGGTATTTCGGCAGTGAGGAGATCGCCGCAGAGAAACTGACGGACATCGTCTCCGCGTGCGGTATCGAATCCCAGGTCGGGATCGCCGACGAGCTCTTCACCGCGATCATCGCCGCCCGGCGGGGCATGGTGATCCCCGTGGGTGCAGGCGCTGATTTCCTTGCTCCACTGCGCATCTCCGAATTGGCGGTGGAGCCCAGCATGTGCGCAGATGATCGCCTCGCGCTGGTCGACCTGTTGTGGCGGATGGGACTTCGGACAATCGGCGACTTCGCCGGTCTGTCGGCCGCGGACGTGGCCACCCGATTCGGGGCCGACGCCATCTACGCCCACCGCACGGCCCGGGCCATGCCGCAGCGTCCGCCGTCCGGTCAGGCGCCCCCACCGGACCTGGTGGTGGAGCACCAGTGCGACCCGCCCGTGGATCGGGTGGACGCTGCGGCGTTCATCGGACGCCGGCTGTCGGCACAGCTACACGATGTGCTGGCGGCGGCGTCGGTGGCCTGCACCCGGCTCACCGTGCAGGCGGTCACCGACAGTGGCCGCGAGTACTCCCGAACCTGGCGCTGTGCCAATCCGCTCACTCCCGACGCGACGGCCGACAGGATCCGCTGGCAACTGGAGGGCTGGCTGTCCGGGCGCAATGCCGCGGACCGGCCGGATGGGCCGGTGGTGTTGCTGCGTCTCGACCCGGTGGAGGTGATCAGTTCGGGCGCATTGCAGTTGGGTTTCACAGGTGGTGGACTTACCGGCGGGGACGGGGAAGTGGCCGAACGGGTGCGCCGGGCTCTCGTGCGGGTGCAGGGGTTGCTCGGTGGAGATCGGGTGCAGATACCCCTGCGCAGTGGTGGCCGTGGTCCCGGACAACAGATCACCCTGGTGCCGTTGGGTGACGAACTCGTACCCGCGGCAGACCCGCAGGCGCCGTGGCCGGGACGGGTGCCGGGTCCGTCCCCATCCATACTGCCGATGGCGCCGGTGAGTGTGCGAGACGCCGAGGATCATCCGGTGGAGGTCACCGGACGTGGTGGTTTCACCGGGGAACCGGCCAGTCTCACCTGGGGCAGCCGGACCTGGCGGCTGAACTGGTGGGCCGGTCCCTGGGCCACCGACGAGCGATGGTGGTCCGAGTCGGAAGCAGGCTCACACGGTGGTTCGTATGCCAGAGCTCAGGTGCTGCTCGAAGATTCGCGGGCGCTGCTACTGCACTATCAGCAGGGGCAGTGGACGGTGGAAGGGGTGTACGAGTAGCCCCCCGACGAAGACGCTCCAGCTTTACGAAGACGCGCCACAAATATGTGGAGCGTCCTCGTAATTCTGGAGCGTTTGAGAAATCACTGCCTGTCGGGCCGAGAGAGCGTACCGAGAAAGAGTGGTAAACCTGTTGCGGTGTCTATGATCTGAAAGACGAAAGGCCGGTTCGCGACAAAGAACTCGGCGGGTTCCTGCGGCGGCAACGCAGTGACGCCGACGTCGATCTGGGTGACCGATGCCGCGAGGGTTCCCTTTTCTCCCACAGTGATGGTGCTGTCCTGAGCTGCTGCCGTGACCGCGAGTTGCGGACTGATCGCTGTCAGATCGGCTGCGTCACCGAACAGATCGCGAACACCGAGCTGTTGCAGAACGGCCTTCAGGTCCACCGATGTCTTGATATCCCACTTCGGCAGCCTCACCTTGGTCAACGTCTGCGGCGCCCCCCGCAGGGCATCGGAGGCGTTTGAGAGTGCCGCATCGGTGAAGAAGGTGTCCATGCCCGCCTCAGGCAGGAACACCTGCATCGCCAGGCCGGCCGAGTACGGCAGTTGCACTCCGGTCCAGCCTGCTCCACGACCGAACGGCACGGTGACAACTGCGTTCATCATGTCGACTTCACCGATCTCGCCGTTCGCGGACGTGAAATCAGCGGGGGCGGTCGATGCCGGGGAGAACGGCTGCTCCCACGCGGCGGCGAGGAACACGGTGGACAGCAGACTGATCACCGTGTCGGGATCGTAGGTCGTCGGGGTTTCGGAGATCTGGCCACCGGTGTTGATCGACAACCACCTGTTGATGGCCGCCTCCGTCTGCGACGCCGCGAAATCGACCGGGTAGACGCCACTGTCGAACACGCGCCCCAGGGTCGCGAGGTAGTCCTGACCCACATCGAGTGACTCGTCGATGAAGATCCCGGTGGCCTCGTGAAACACCGGTGGCGTCGGAGGGTTCTCTTTGTCGACGTCGCCGGGATTGCCGTCGATCCGGTCGAGCTGACCGATCATCGCCGCGATGGCGTCGTCATCGGTCGCGCCGAGCGCCGCATCGAGTTCGGCGGCGGTGGTGCCACCCGCGCCGGCGCGCAGCATCTGCAGTGCGAGCATCGCACCCCACGGTGAAACCACCTTGTTGACATCCAGCCCGGTCTGCCGCAACATGTCGATACCGAACTCGGTGGTGCCCTCGACCAGTTCGTTTGCGGCGGTGCGTACTTCGTCGATACCGATTTCGTCGAAACGAACTCCGGAGGCCTTGGTCAGTTGCGCAGTGGAAGTCGCCTCCGCGCCTTGCGCGCACGCGGTGACAGTCAGTGCGGCGGCGATGACCACCGCCCAGATCGGCTTCATGCGTTCGCCCCGCGGGCGGTCACCGGCCATCTGGTCAGTGTGCCGTGATGGTCGACGATCACCAATTCGTCGGTCAGATTGACTGCTGTACACACGTGATTGGGAGCCAGTCGCACCCGGTCGCCCAACCCGGGTCGCTCAGCGGAATCGGTGAAGTCGACGGTCGCGTGGTGCTCGGACAACGACGAGACGCGGGCGTCGGCGAACTCCGGCAACCGGCCGCCCCCGGTGGTCCAGGCCGGGTGATCAGCTCCGACCGCCTTGCTGCCCGCATCGAGGACGGCTTTGTTGCCGTCGAGATGTACAACCGTGGTCACCACGGTCAGTGCCACATCCGTCAAGGAGCACACACCCAACTCCACCTGTTGGGCATCGTTGAAGGGATAGACCCCGGGCCGGATCTCCGTGAGCACGGTGGGATCGGCGTGGGCCACCGACGGTGTCGATCCACCGCTTCGGATCACCGGATCGATGTCGACTGCCCGCAGTGACTGGGCGGCCATCGCCAGTGCGTTGGCCTCCTGGACCCCGACGGCCACCGGTCGGCCCGGAAAGTAGCTGTGTCCGGGAAACGTGAAGATCCCGAGGACCTGTAGACCTGCCGCCGCGGCGCTGTGCCCGATGTCGCCCGCCCGCTGCGGATGAACACCGGTGCGGTGCTGACCACTGTCGACCTCCACGACGACTCGTGCGTGTGGCAGGTGATGCGCCAGACGGGCGGCGCCGGCAGTGGAATCGACCGCGAGTAGAACGTCTGCGTGTTCCATGATGGCGCGGAGCCTGCGGGCCTTGCCCTCGGTGAGCCACAGGGGATAGGCGATGAACAGGTCGCTGACCCCGGCTGCTGCGAAGATCTCTGCCTCGCCCACGGTGGCCACCGTCAAGCCGATTGCGCCGCGGGAGATCTGACGGGCCCCCAGTTCCGGGCTCTTGTGGGTCTTCCCGTGTGGTCTCAGCGCGAAACCGGCGGCGGAGGCGAACTCGGCCATCCGGTCGAGGTTGGCGTTCAGCACCACTTCGTCCACCACGGCCAATGGCGTGTCGAGTCCTGCGGTCGCAGCCAGGACTCTGGAGATGCGGTCGGTGTCGTCGCCGCTGTGGGAATCTTCCGAAGGAGCTACCACGAAATCCCTGGTATTCGGTTCAGTGTCTTGCGGGCCGCCCGGCGGGCGCCACTTTCGACCATCGCCACGCGGGCTGGTCGGGCGAGTGCATGGGCGCGGTCGCGTACATCGTGCGCCCGTGAGATCACACCTGTTTCCCGATTGGCGTCTGCGGCGTCGGTTTTGCCCTGGGCGGCAGCGGAATCGGGGAAGAGCAGATAACCCTGGTGATGCAGTCGGCCGGTCAGCTTCGGCGTGAGGAACTGGCCGATCTGCGCGAGGGTGCCCAGTGGGGTGTCGATACGTCGTGGCTTCTCGACGATGCCCCGCACCACGATCGCCGCCGCCGTCTGTGGACTGAGGACCCGCGCATTGTCGTACGCCTCGGTGGGCGCGATCATCTTGGTCCGCGTCAGCGGCATGTGGATGTTGGTGAAGGTGATGTGGTCGGAGAGCGTTTCGGTGGCGGTGACGTCGCTGAACGCCTCCAGGGCAGCTTTCGACGCCACGTACGCGGCAAAGCGCGGGCCGCGCGCCTGCACACCGATACTCGACACATTCACGATGTGCCCGACGTTGCGCTCCTTCATATGAGGCAACAATGCCAGAGTCAGGTGCACCGCGCCGAAGTAATTGACAGCCATTGTCCGTTCGTAATCATGATTGCGGTCCACCGCGTCGATGGTCGCCCGTCGAATCGAGCGCCCGGCGTTGTTCACGAGAACGTCGACGTGGTCGTGTTCGGTGAGGATTGCCTTGATAGTGAGGTTCACCGCCTCGCTGTCGGTGATGTCGCAGGGGTAGGCGTAGGCCTCGCCGCGGTGTCCGTTCTGTGCGGTTTGTTCGGACCGCAGTTCATCGACCGCCGCCTCGAGTTCGTCGGCGCCACGGGCCAGCAGGAAGACCACGGCGCCTTTGCGTACGCATTGCCGGGCGGTCTCCTTGCCGATACCCGCCGAGCCCCCGGTGATCAGTATGTGTGATCCGGCGAGCGGCCCTGCCGGGTTGCGCCGGCGGTGCCGGCTGGGGTCGAGGTGCTCATGCCAGTACCGCCAGAGGCCGGGTCCGTAGTCGGCCAGGTCGGGTAGGGCCACCCCGTAACCGGCCAGTACTCCGAACGTTTTGTCGGCCTTGAAGATCGTGGGGATCGAGAGGGTGTCGAGGATGGCGGGCGGGATGCCCTGCTGCCGGGCGATGAGATCCCGTCCGGTCCGGATCACCCCGTGTGAGCTGCGGTCGACGACTGGCGCAACGAATCGGTGGGGTACCAGGTCGCGGCCGTGCGGTCCGGCGAAGGCAGGCGCGATCGCGTTGTACATCTCGGTGATCGTCTGGGGATGCGGACTGACGAGATGGAACACCTCACCGCCGGGATCGGGGGTGCCGGGCGGTGCCTCGGCCAGATCGTGCCGCATGAGGGTCACGAGTGCATCGGCGACGAAATCGACGGGCACCATGTTGGTCAGACCCATGTCGGGCATGGGGACTGTCCATCGGGAGGGGAGCCGGCCGAGTTCGCGCAGATAACCGAAGAAGTAGTACGGACCGTCGACCTTGTCCATTTCGCCGGTGACAGAATCACCTACCACGATCGCAGGTCGGTATACCCGCCAGCGAAGGTTTTCGGCATCACGGACCAGTCTCTCGGATTCGAACTTGGTGCGGTGATAGGGAGACGGGAATTGTTGTCCCAGATCGAAATCGGCTTCGGTGAACTCGCCGGCGTGGTCGCCCGCGACCGCGATCGACGACACGTGATGCAGCATCGCGCCGCGCTCGCGTGCGAATGCGATGACCCGGGCGGTGCCGTCGACATTGGCGCTCTGCTGATCGGCGGCGCTCGCGGCCATGTCGTAGATCGCACCCAGGTGCAGAACGTGTTCGATGTTCGACAGGTCGTGTGCGGTGGTGTCGACGCCGAGATCTGGCGCGGTCAGGTCGCCCTCGACGGCCGTGATGCGATCGCCGCCAGGCCAGTGCGCCTTCGCGGTGGTCAATCGCTGCACAGAGCCCGGCCGGACCAGCACGAACACCGTCGAGTCGCCCCCGGGTGACTCTTCGGCCTCGAGTGCGGCGAGTAGTAGGCGCAGAACACGGCGGCCGATGAAGCCGGTGCCACCGGTGATGAAGTAGTCGGACATTGATGCGCTCCTCCTTGAAAGGTGAAGCCCCGCCAGAGGCGCTGTCCCCACCCGCGAACCGACATTGATGTAACGAGGGTAACAGGTAACTTGTCTGTCGAATGTATGTTCGATATAGTGAGGTATGGGCTGGCACAATGGCCCTCCGACCTGGTCGGAGATGGAGCGCGTTCTTTCCGGACGGCCGACTGCTGGTGGGCGTCCGGGTGAGACATTCGCCGGTGACGGTGGTGACAGTCCGGCCTGGTCGCGCAAGCGGGGGCCCTACGAGGCAGGTGCTCTTCATCGCGGTGTTTCTGACACTCGGTACGCCGAATTGCACGCCCACACCTCCTACAGTTTTCTCGATGGCGCCAGCAGTCCGGAAGAGATGGCCGAAGAGGCCTACCGGCTCGGGCTGGAAGCGCTGGCGATCACCGACCACAACGGTTTCTACGGCGTGGTGCGGTTCGCCGAGGCGGCCCTGGAGTGGGAACTGCCGACGGTCTTCGGGTCCGAACTCTCGCTGGAACACGACTCGGCCCGCACGGGGGTGGCCGACCCGGATGGTGCGCATCTGCTGGTGCTGGCCCGCGGCCAGGAGGGCTACCGGAGATTGTCCCGGCAACTCGCGGACGGGCACATGGCGGCGGGCGAGAAGGGGTTGCTCCGATTCGACATCGACACCCTGGCCCAGGCCGCTGCCGGGCACTGGCTGATCCTCAGCGGCTGCCGTAAAGGAAGTGTGCGACAAGCCTTGTCGACCGGCGGTCCGTCCGCTGCGGAAGCGGCACTACGGGCGTTGATCGAGAAGTTCGGTCGCGAGAACGTGGTGATGGAGTTGACGGCGCAGGGCGCCGCCGATGACGATGAGCGCAATGCCGCACTCGCCTGGGTGGCCCGGCGCAACCGCGTCGCCACGGTGGCCACCACCGGCGCCCATTTCTCGGCGCCACATCGCAGGCGGTTGGCGATGGCGATGGCCGCGGTCCGTGCCAGGCGCAGCCTCGACGACATGGACGGTTGGCTCGGCCCGCTGGGCGGGGCGCACCTGCGCAGTGGTGACGAGATGATGCGACTGCTCAGCGCGCATCCCGACGCCATCGACAACGCCGCGATGCTGGCCCAGGATCTGGCGTTCGGGCTGCACTTGATCGCGCCCAAACTGCCACCGTTCGATGTGCCCGAGGGTTACACCGAGAGTTCGTGGCTACGTGAACTGACGGCCAGGGGAGCGCTGGAGAGGTATGGCCCACCCCAGAGTCACCCGAAGGCATATCAGCAGATCGAACACGAATTGAACGTGATCGACTCGCTCGGATTCCCCGGCTATTTCCTGGTGGTACACGACATCGTCTCGTTCTGTCGCACCCACGACATCCTCTGTCAGGGTCGGGGCAGTGCGGCGAACTCGGCGGTCTGTTACTCCCTCGGGGTCACCGCGATCGATCCGGTGGGGAACAGCCTGTTGTTCGAACGATTCCTGTCCCCGGCCAGGGACGGCCCGCCGGACATCGATGTCGACATCGAATCGGACCGCCGCGAAGAAGCCATCCAGTACGTGTACCAGCGGTACGGCAGACAGAACGCCGCACAGGTGGCCAACGTGATCACCTACCGCGGCAAGTCGTCGGTCCGCGACATGGCCCGTGCGCTCGGCTATTCGGTGGGACAGCAGGATGCCTGGAGCAAACAGGTGCAGCGATACGACAAGGCCCAGCCCACCGACAGTGATATCCCCGATGACGTGCTCGAGCTGGCCGGTCAGATCAACGGCATGCCCAGGCATCTGGGGATCCACTCCGGCGGGATGGTGATCTGCGACCGCCCGATCGCCGATGTATGCCCCACGGAATGGGCGAGGATGCCCAATCGCAGCGTCTTGCAGTGGGACAAAGACGACTGTGCGGCAATCGGATTGGTGAAGTTCGACCTGCTGGGTCTCGGTATGCTCTCGGCCATCCACTACGCCATCGACTTTCTTGCCGAGCATCGCGACATCCACGTCGATCTGGCAAAGATCGACCTCACCGAGGCCGCCGTCTATGACATGCTCTGCAAGGCGGACACCGTCGGGGTGTTCCAGGTGGAGTCGCGGGCGCAGATGGCGACCCTGCCCCGGCTCAAGCCCCGTGAGTTCTATGACCTCGTCGTAGAGGTCGCGCTGATCCGGCCGGGTCCGATCCAGGGCGGTTCGGTGCACCCGTACATCCGGCGCCGCAACGGCCTGGAAGAGCCCACCTGCGAACACCCCTCGATGGAACCGGCATTGCGCAGAACGCTCGGGGTGCCCCTCTTCCAAGAGCAGCTGATGCAACTGGCGGTGGACGTGGCGGGCTTCACGTCCGCAGAGGCCGATCAGCTGCGTCGGGCGATGGGGTCGAAGCGTTCCCCGGAGAAGATGGAGCGACTGCGGGCACGGTTCTACGAAGGAATGGAAGAGCTGCACGGCATCACCGGTGAGGTGGCCGACCGTGTCTTCGAGAAGATGGCCGCGTTTGCCAATTTCGGCTTCCCAGAGAGTCATTCGCAGAGTTTCGCCTCGCTCGTGTTCTATTCGTCCTGGCTCAAACTCCACCATCCCGCCGCATTCTGCGCCGCCCTGATCAAGGCGCAACCCATGGGTTTCTACTCACCACAGTCACTGGTCGCCGATGCCCGGAGGCACGGCGTCAAGGTGCACGGGCCGGACGTCAACCTGTCGCAACCGCACGCGGACCTGGAGAACGCCGGCTTGGACGTACGGCTCGGGCTCGGCTCGGTGAAGCACATAGGTATCGACCTGGCCGAGGCGATCGTCGCCGAACGCGAATCAGGTGGGGCGTTCACCAATGCCGCCGACCTCTCTCGGCGCTGCGACGTCAACACCCGGCAGCTCGAGGCGCTCGCGACCGCAGGTGCGCTCGAATGCTTCGGGACCAGTCGGCGCCAAGCCCTCTGGGATGCGGGTGCGGCAGCGCAGGAGAAGTCCGACCGGCTCCCGCTGCACGAGATCAACACCTCGCCCACGCTGCCGGGGATGAGCGATGTCGAGATGGCCGCCTCGGACGTCTGGGCCACCGGGGTCAGCCCGGGGAACTACCCGACCGAGTTCATCCGGCCACAACTGGACGCCCTGGGCGTGATCGCCGCCGTCGATCTGCTGTCGGTACCCGACGGCTCGCGGGTGCTCGTCGGGGGAGCGGTCACTCACCGGCAGCGGCCCGCCACCGCGTCAGGGGTGACCTTCGTAAACCTCGAGGACGAGACCGGGATGATCAACGTGGTCTGCTCGGTGGGGTTGTGGGCCAAGTACCGCAAACTCGCCCAGACGGCCCCGGCCCTGCTCATCCGCGGCCGGGTGCAAAACGCTGAAGGAGCCGTGACCGTGGTGGCAGAACGCCTCCAACGCATGGACCTCAGAGTCGGGACGAGGTCAAGGGACTGGGCTTGAGAGGTGCTGGTTTGGCTCGCTCCGCTCGCGGGCTGTCGGCCCTTCAGCGCGTCGTCTTCCTTCGTCGACTCGGTCGCTGCGCTCCCTCGCTCCTCCGTCCAGACAACGCGGGGCCGACCGCCGGGTCCTCGCATCGCTGCGCTCGCTCAGACCTTCATGCGTGTGGTTCCGTCGAGCGTGCCGAAACAGCCGCTGACCGTGCCGCAACAGTCGTTGAGCGTGCCGCAACAGTCGTTGACCGTGCCGTTGTTCGCATCGAGCGGGCCCATAATCGCTTCTGTGGACGACATCGTGGTGACCGTCAAGCCGAACAGTCGCAAGGGGCCGCTGGTCGAGGTTGCAGACGACGGTGCTCTGACGATTTTCGTGCGTGAACCAGCCACCGAAGGCAAGGCCAATGCCGCCGTTGCGCTCGTGTTGGCGAAGCATTTCGGCGTGGCCAGGTCTCGCGTCATCCTCACCGGTGGTGCGACCGCTCGCACGAAAAGGTTTCGTATCGACCGATAGTCGATACGATGGCACCTGTGCGCGGTGGGGAGGTGAGAGTGGGTTCTTCGAACCCGTCTCAGGGGCAACCCCTGGGTACATCTCACAGTTGGTATCAGCGTCCGACGCCGTCGGGCACGCTCCGCGTGCTGCGCGGCGCCGCCGACACAGGTTCGTGGTCACCTCCCCGCCGCGTATCCGACTCATGACCGGCCCCGCTTCATGACCGACAGCTATTCCCTGGGTGGTCTGGGTCCTGACTTGCGCCTGTCCGCCGACTCGGTCGAGCAGCTGCTGACCAGGCTCGAGGTCGATCCACGGTGGACGGTCTCAGCGATCGTGGAGATGCTCGTGGCGACGATGGAACAGGCTGTGGTCACGGAGCTACTCGGAATGCTGCTCGAACGATTCCCCGAGCGGCCCACCGATCTGGCCGCTGTCCGCACCTTCCTCACGCCGCTGATAGGCGCGCCGCGCCGACGCGCGTTCGAGGATCCGGACGAGCCGAGCATGCGCTTCGACCTGCCCCGGTTACATGACTACTCGGACGTGGCCCGCTGGCTCAACCTGACTGTCGGCGAACTGGAGTGGTTCGCTGATCGCGGTCACTGGCTACGTACGAAAGACGGCCCGCTACAGCATTACCGGTACTGGCAGGTGCCGAAACGCCACGGCGCCCGGATGATCGAGGCCCCCAAACCCCACCTTCGGGAAATCCAACGGCGCATGCTGCGCACCATTGTCGACCACATCCCACCGCATCGGGCTGCCCAGGGGTTCGTACCCGGCACCTCGACCGCAAGCTTCGCCTGGCCGCACACCGACCGGCCGGTGGTGGTCAGGCTCGACCTGCGGGACTGCTTTACCTCGATCGGAACAGCCAGAGTACGGGCTGTTTTCGACGCGGTGGGCTACGAGAGGACCGCGAGGGTCCTGGCAGAACTGTGCACGACCACCACGCCCATCAGCCATCTTCGGCACATCGATCATCGGCAGGCGACGCTGCTGAGGCAGCGGCACCTACCGCAGGGGGCGCCGACCTCTCCGGCGTTGGCAAATCTCGTCATGCGTGCCATGGATCGCCGCATCTGGGGATACGCGCAGCGAAACAGATTGCATTACAGCCGGTATGGCGATGACCTGGCGATCTCAGGCGATCACATGAACCCGGAAGCAGTGTTGTGGGTGGTACACCGCATCATCGCCGACGAAGGGTTCACCGTGCATCCGGACAAGACGAAGACGATGCGTGCGCATCAACGCCAGCAGTTGGCCGGGCTGGTGGTCAACGATCAACCGCGCGTCGCCCGACATGACTACGACAATCTGCGTGCATTGCTGCACAACGCGATTCGTACCGGCGCGCAGGGGCAGAACAGGTCGGCGCACCCGAACTTCCACGCGCATGTCCACGGCAAGATCGCCTGGATCGGGGCGACCAGCCCGCGGCGCCGAAACATCTTGCTGGCGTTGGCGGAGCACGTGGACTGGGACCGCTGAAGATGAACACCCCGCGACCGCTCTATGCCTCCGAGCGGAAGGCGCCTAACATCGGTAAATGAGCCTGAGCAATTATTCGAGCAATCTCGACCGCCAAACGCCCGGTGCTGCGGACCCCAGCGACACCAAGCAGAATCTCGACGCCCAACTCGAGCACGTTCTCGGACTCGAGGACGGCTGGCAGGGTGCCGGCTCACTGGCCCCGACCTCGGCTGCCAAGGAATTCTTCGAGAAATATTTCGACGGGCTACAGAGTTCGTACTGGGCGGAATCAACGCCCACCGCGACCCCTGAAGGGGGGCTCCACATGGAATGGAGCCGCGACGGCAGTGCCTACTCCGCAGACATCCTGGCAGGCGGTCAGCTGCTGCTGAACGTGGTCGCCCCGACCGCGGCAGACAATGCCGAACTGCATATCGAGGAACCGACCACCGCGATGCTGCGCAAGTTCATCATGCGTGGACTGCCGATCGACTGATGCGCAGACCGGCTACACCGCGCCAGGAAACCCGTGCTGTCGCCAGGCCTCGTACATCACGATGCTGGCGGCGTTCGCCAGGTTGAGTGATCGCCGCCCTGGCAGCATCGGAATGCGAACCCGCTCGGTCACGTGAGGGTCTGCGAGCACGGTGTCGGACAACCCGGTCGGTTCGGGACCGAACAGCAGCACGTCGCCCGGTTGGTAGCTGATGTCTGTATAGAACGTGTCCGCGTGAGCGGTGAACGCATAGACCCGTTGTGGGGCAAGTTCTTTCCAGGCGGCGAACAGGTCGGGGTGGACGGTCACCGAAGCCATGTCGTGGTAGTCGAGCCCGGCTCGCTTGACCTTTGGTTCCGACAAGTCGAAGCCGAGCGGTTCCACCAGGTGTAATTCACACCCGGTGTTGGCGGCGAGCCGGATCGCATTTCCCGTGTTCGGTGGGATGCGAGGTTCATGGAACAGCAGTCGAAACACCCCCTGAGCTTGCCGCACGGGTCGCACCGTCGACAAACCGGTGTCAGCCCGGTAGTGCCCATCCTGACTCCACGGACCTCGCGCACCGGCTCGGTTCGTCCCCCGCGGAGACGAACAACGCTGTCAGCATGGGTACGGCGTGGGCGAGTGCAGATTCGGGTAGGGGACCGCCTGCCACCAGAGATGCCAGCCCGTGCCCGATCATCCACTGCTGGGTCGCCAGCGCGGTCGGATCGAGATCGGACCGGAATCGTCCTGCGCTCGAACAGCGTTCGGCGCCGATGACGAGATGGTGCAGGCTTGCCTCGGCTGCAGCCGCGTCCTCCAGATCCGCGCTGGTGTCGAACATGACCCGGTACAGATCGGGGTTCTGCAGCGCGTTCGACAGATACGCGACGCCCATCATGGTCTGATCGCGGACCGGATCGTCGGACATCTGCAGGTCGGAGAGTCTGGCGGCGAGGCGAGTGAAGCCTTCTTGGCGCAGCGCCTTCCACAGGCCGTCCATGCCGTCGAAGTAGGTGTACACCGCCATCGTCGACACCGACGTCCCCGACACCAGAGAACGCAACGTCACCGATTCCCGCGCACGGAGCATCTGTGCTGCGCGTTCGATCAGCATCGACCGGGTCTGAGGATTTTTTGTCCGAACCATGGCACCACAATACATAACATTGCTATATTTACGATACGGCGACCCGCGGGCGGCGCCGACGACCGAAAGGGAACCCCATGGCCGTAGAGCTGATCAACCCAGAAGGACTGCCGAAACCCGATGTGTACCGCCAGCTCTCGATCGCGACAGGATCCAGGCTGGTGTTTCTTGCCGGACAGGTGGCGAGGGATGCCGAGGGCAACCAGGTCGGCGCGGGAGACTTCGCTGCGCAGGTCGAGCAGGCATACCTCAACATCGGAACTGCGCTGACGGAGATCGGCGGCTCGTTCGACGACGTCGCCAAGCTGACCATCTACGTGGTGGATTGGTCGCAGGACAAGTACCCTCTGCTCGGTGAGGGCGTCGCGAGGGCGGCGGCGAAGCTAGGTGTCGATCCGGTGAAGCCCATCACCCTGCTCGGCGTCGCATCTCTCGGTGAACCCGACCTCATGGTCGAAGTCGAGGCGACCGCAGTGCTCGACTGATCGCCACGGGTGAGGCGTGTAGACATGGGCACATGAGTGTTGAGGTTTCCACCGACGAACGGTTCGACTTCGCTGACTTCTCCAATGAGGACTGGTCCGAGCGCGAGTATGTAGGCTGCAGCTTTGTTGAATCGGATCTGAGTGAACTGCGCACGCGCGGTGTGACATTCACCGATTGCGACTTCAGCGGGGCCAACTTCTCCCGATCGAGTCATAGCGCGAGCGCATTCCGCAACTGCCACTTCGAACGGGCGCATCTGAACAAGGTCGAGATGACCGACTGCAGCCTGCTCGGCACCGTGATCACGAACTCGCGCGTTCGGCCGATGACATTGATCGACTGCGACCTGTCGCTGACGTCGATCGGTGGTGTCGATCTGTCGGGGGTGGTGCTACGAGGTTGCCGGCTCCGTGAGGCCAACCTGTCGGATTCGACGCTGATCGGTGCAGACCTGTCCGGGGCCGACCTCACCGGGGTGCGCGCCATCGGCACGAAACTCGACAAGGCGGATCTGCGTGGTGCGCGAGTGGACCCGGTGCTCTGGCTGCAGGCGTCCGTGGTCGATGCCCTGGTGGACGCCGGCCAGGCGCTGGAATTCGCGGCGGCCCACGGCCTGCGTATCGGAGGGCAGGGGTGACCGCTCGATCGACGGGGCGAAAGCCGGCCATCGCACCGGTCAAGTGGACGCCGACCCCGGTGGACACCGCAGGCTGGCCCACGCCGCTGACACCGGAGATCACCGTGATCGACGTCGGCTCGCCCTCGCCCGAGGACGTCGTCGCCGATGATCGCGGCCGGATCTGGACAGGGACGGTCGACGGGAACATCATCGCCATCGACGCCGCTACCGGCCGGTGGGAAGTGGTCGCGAACACCGGCGGGCAGCCGTTGGGGCTCGAGGTCATCGGTGAGACGCTGCTGATCTGTGACAGCAGGCGCGGTCTCCTCTCGATGGAGTTGAGCAGTGGGGAGATCGAGGTCGTCCTCGATCACATCGACGGTGTGCCGTTGACGTTCTGTTCCAACGTCATCGTCACCCGCCATTCCGGCGGTTCGGCACCACGACCGGTCGAGCTGCACCTGACCCAGTCGACGACCCGGTTCAGCCTCGACGACTACAAGGCCGACATCATCGAGCACGGCGGGTCGGGACGACTGATCCGGGTGGACCTCGGGGACGCGGTGCGGCCGCCGCAAGCGACCGTTCTGCTGACCGGCCTGCAATTCGCCAACGGGCTGGTGCGCCATGACGGCCGGTTGGTGATCGCCGAGACCGGCGACCGCAGTCTGCGTTCATACCACCCGCTGACAGGCGAGAGTGACGTGCTGCGGGGTGGTCTGCCGGGCTATCCCGACAACTGTTCACTGTCTCCGGACGGTGAGCATCTGTGGCTCGCGATGGCGGGCCTGCGCAGCCGCCCGCTGGAACTCCTGGCGGGTCATCCACGTCTCCGGCGATTCGTGTGGACGATCCCGGATCGATTTCTCCCGGAACCGGACGCACCGCTGTGGGTGCTGAAGATCCACCTGCCGAGTGGGCGAGTGGTCGCCGACCATCGGGTCGATCTTCCGGGGTTCGGTCAGAGCACAGGAGTCGTCGAGAGCAACGGGCGAGTGTGGATCGGCGGCATCGGTTCGTCGCGCGTTGCGTGGTTCGACATGGTGTAGTGACGGGGCAGGCGCGGCCGGCGGGCGGAACCTGAAACAATGGCGTCGTGAGCGCAGTCGTACTTGATGGAAAAGCCACCCGCGACGAGGTCTTCGTCGACCTCAAGGAGCGTGTGGACAAGCTCCGGGATGTGGGCGTCACGCCCGGTCTCGGCACCATCCTCGTGGGTGACGACCCGGGATCGCAGGCCTATGTGCGCGGCAAGCACAACGACTGCGCGAAGGTGGGCATCGCGTCCATTCGTAAGGATCTCCCCGCGGACATCACCACGGAGCAGCTGAACGCCGCGATCGACGAGCTGAACGCCGATCCGGGCTGCACCGGCTACATCGTGCAGCTGCCGTTGCCGAAGCACCTGGACGAGAACGCGGCCCTCGAGCGCATCGACCCCGAGAAAGACGCAGACGGCCTGCACCCGATCAATCTCGGCCGACTTGTGCTCGACGGCGCCGGGACGGGTACGAGCGCGTTACCGTGCACGCCGCGCGGCATCCTGCATCTGTTGCGCCGGTATGACGTGCCGGTCAGGGGCGCTCACGTCGTCGTCGTGGGCCGCGGCGTCACCGTCGGCCGTCCGATCGGGCTGCTGCTGACCCGCCGCACCGAGAATGCCACCGTCACGCTCTGTCACACCGGCACTCGCGACCTGGCCGCCGAGGTCTCGCGGGCAGACATCGTGATCGCGGCGGCAGGGGTCCCCGGACTCATCACGGCGGCGATGGTCAAACCCGGCGCCGCGGTGATCGATGTCGGTGTCAGTCGAACGGCCGACGGGCTCGTCGGCGATGTCGCACAGGACGTCTGGGACGTGGCCGGGCATGTCTCACCCAATCCGGGGGGAGTGGGCCCGCTCACACGGGCGTTCTTGTTGGCGAACGTGGTCGAACGCGCCGAGGCCGCGTTGGTTCGCGCCTGATCGCGATGCCCAGTACCTCGGCCACCGAGCCGACCACCCCGGGCAGTGGTCGCGCTCGCGCGCGGCGACTGCATCGTGTTCGGCAACTGCGCTGGGTAGTGGTCCAATTACCGTTCTTGGCGGTGATGACGGTTGTCATCGTGGCGGCCATCTTCCTCATCGTCGATCGCTGGCGGCGCGGCGCGTTCGTCTTCGGATCGGCGGCCTTGCTCGCGGCCCTGTTGCGCGCGCTGATACCGACATCTCGGGTCGGACTGCTCGAAGTCCGCGGTCGCTTTTCAGACGTGGTCTCGATGACACTCGCCGGCGTGGCGATCCTCTGGTTGGCGACCTCCATCGACCCTTTGGGCACAGATTGATTACAATGGTTCGTGGTACTGCAACTTGAACTTGCAGCCAGTAAAGATGGAACACTTTCATCCTTACGGGCGATGCAGTTCGCAGAGGGCAGTGTTGGGGTGGTGAGAGCGGCCCCGCCGGGGGATGGCAGCAACTGCGCAACCCGGACGACCGAGACCATCATCGAGCCGGAAGAGAGTCATGACCACCTCACTGGGTTTGTCCGCAGGCAGTGGAATGATCCACTGTGTACTGCTGACCACCGATGAGGCCGGTCGAACTCACACGGTCAACCGCGTCATCGACGTCGACCCCACGGACGGACTCACCCGGGCCGGCCGGGTCAATTCCGGCATCGACCTCATGTTGGGGCAAGCGCGTGACAACGACACGAACGTGGGCGCGATCGGGGTCGCGTATCGAACCGACGAGCAGGCACGAGAAATCGCCTCACGCGGTACCGGCGCGAAACGCCAGATCCATCTCGTCGCGGAGACCGAGGCGGTTACGCACCACCTGATCTCCACCGGAGAGATCAACCGTTTCGGGTCCGTCGTGGTGGTTGATCTGGGCGACACCGGGATGAGCTTGTACACGGTTGATCCCGCGACCAGGCGCATCGGTCATCACCAGCGCAGTACAGCGGTGTCGGGCAACACGCTCGACGCCTTGCTCACCTCGGAACTCACCAGTACGGGAAGGGTCCGCGGCCGTCGCAAGTCCAGCGTGATGAGCGCGTGCCGGACGGCCAAAGAGGAGCTGTCCGTCAACGAATCAACGTCGATCATGATCGGCAACCCCGCACTGCCCGTGCCGGTGACCCGCACGGCACTCGAGCGGCTTCTGCGGCCGATGGCCACTGCCGCCGCGGATGAGGTCGCCGCGTACGTCGCGACCCCGCGTGCAGCGCGTCCCGAGGCGGTTGTCCTGGTCGGGGGTCTGGCCCACATCCCACTGCTGCGCGACCTGGTCATCGAGCGCAGCGGTCTCGAACCGATCTTGCCCCAGGCCCCGGAATCCGTCGCCGCGCGCGGCGCCGCAACTCTCGCCGCGGCCGGAACCAGGACCTCGACGTTGGCGTTCATCGGGGGACGACGCAGTCGCGACTGGCTGTCGGCAGCACCCCTGGCGGTTTTCGGCGCGTTACTCGCGGGAGCGTTGATGACGGTGTACGCCGTGGGGTCCTCGCTGGCGGGTAATCCGTCGACTCCCTCGACGCCGTCGTCGGTCACGGTCGAGGCCGAGGCGACGACCACGTCACCACCGCCGCCCTCCACCGGCGAGTCGCGCGTGCCGCCCGCGGTCACCTCGCCGCAGCAGCAGGTCTCGGTCACCGCGGCGTTGCCTCCGGCGACAGTCGGGGACAACAGCGGGATCGGAGCGGGAAGCGGTAATCAGGATCCAGGATGGGCGACAACGGAATTGCCCGCGCCGAGCGGACCGACCGAGCAGCCGTCGACCTCGACGTTGAGTACTTCACTGTGGCCGTTCCCGATCCCGTCGATCACCTGGCCACCACCGCTGGGTCAGCTGCCGTCGAGCGCGCCCGGCGCCACCGCGACGACGACCCCGCCGGCCTCCTCGTCGCCGTTGCCCACTACGCCGCCTGCGGAGAGTGCTCCGGCCGCACCGCTTGCGCCACAGCAGGACTCGGTGCCCACCACGCAGCCCGCGAGCTGATACGCCGTGGCCTGAAGCCGGCGGCTAGCGCCGAGCGAGATCTATGGTCTTCTTCAGAAGCTCTGCGATGGCGTCGAACTCGGTCAGGAAACCGTCGTGGCCATTGTCCGAATGCACCACGTGCAACCCGCCGACGCATCCTGGCATGAGTTCGGCCAGCTCGACCTGCTGACGCAAGGGGTAGAGCCGGTCTGAATCGATGCCACCGATGACGACGGGGACCCGGCAGCTTTGCAGCGCCGCTTCGACACCGCCGCGGCCACGCCCCACATCGTGGTGGTTGAGGACCTCGGACAGCACCACGTAGCTACCGGGGTCGAATCGATGCACCAACTTGTCGGCCTGGTGCTCGAGATAGCTCTGCACCGCGTAGCGGCCTCCGTTGAGTGGATCTTCGTCGCCCTGAGGCGAATTCGCGAAACGCTCGTCCAGTTCCAGCTCGTGCCGGTAGTACATGTGGGCGATGCGTCGAGCGATGCCGAGCCCAGCGGTGGGGGCACGGCCGGAGCCGTGGTAGTCGCCGTTCTGCCAATTCGCGTCCGAGGTGATGGCCGCGATCTGAGTGGTCTGAGTGCCGATCTGATCGGCCGACGCCCGAGCTCCGACAGCGAGGATCAATGCGCTGCGGACCCGGTCGGGAAAGCCGATCACCCATTCGAGTGAACGAGCACCACCCATCGAACCGCCGAGGACCGACGCGACCGAGTCGATCTGCAGGGTGTCCATCAGCGCGACCTCAGCGCGCACCTGGTCGAGCACGGTGATGTGCGGGAATCGCGAACCCCACACGCGCCCTTCGGAATCCAACGATGCCGGCCCTGTTGAGCCGCGGCAGCCGCCCAGGACATTTGCCGAGATCACACACCACTCGTCGGTGTCCACAGGACCGCCGGGCCCGATCAGCCCATCCCACCAACCGGGGGAGGGCTGATCGGGCCCGGCAGGTCCGGTGACGTGGGAGTCGCCGGTGAGTGCGTGTAGAGCGAGCACGACGTTGTCGCGTGCCGGCGACAACGTGCCCCAGCGTTGGAACGCCAGGGTCACGTTGTCGATGCGCTGACCGTTGTCCAACTCGAGAGGACCGACCGACACACTGGTCAACTGCCCATCCGGAAGGGATTCCCAGTCCGGATGAGTGCGCGGTGGCGTGTGCGGGTCGATACTCACCTCACTTGGCCGCGGCGAAGCCGGTGTCGAGGTCGGCCAGGATGTCGGCGATGTTCTCGATGCCGACGGCCAGGCGCACGAGGCCGGGGGAGACACCTGCGGCGATCTGCTCCTCCGGGATCAGCTGCGAGTGGGTGGTCGACGCGGGATGGATCACCAGCGAGCGCACGTCGCCGATGTTGGCGACGTGGCTGTGCAGGGTGAGTGCGTCCACGAACTTCTTGCCCGCGTCCACACCACCGGCGATCTCGAAACCGATGATCGCGCCTTGACCGCGGGGCGCGAGTTCCTGGCCGCGCTTGTACCAGCGAGAGGATTCGAGGCCGGCGTAAGCAACAGACTCGACCTGCGCGTGCTTGGACAGGTACTCGGCTACGGCCTGCGCGTTCGACACATGACGCTCGATGCGAAGGCTCAGGGTCTCGATGCCCTGCGCGATGAGGAAGGCGTTGAACGGCGAGATGGCGGCACCGGTGTCCCGGAGCCACTGGACCCGGGCCTTCAGTGCGAACGCCGGCGCACCGAGGTCGGCGAAGATCGCACCGTGGTAGCTCGGGTCCGGCGTGGTGAAGCCGGGGAAGAGGTCCTGGCCGTCACGCTGCCCGCGCCAATCGAACGTGCCCCCGTCGACGATCACGCCACCGACCGAGGTGCCGTGGCCACCGAGGTACTTGGTGGCGGAGTGGACGACGATGTCCGCACCGTGGGCGAGTGGGTTGATCAGATACGGCGTCGCGACAGTGTTGTCGACGATGAGCGGAAGGCCGGCCTCGTGCGCGACCCCCGAGATACCGACGAGGTCGAGGATCTCGTTGTTCGGGTTCGAGATGGTCTCACCGAACAGTGCGCGGGTGTTGGGCTGGATGGCGGCGCGCCAGCTGTCGAGATCCTCGGGATCCTCGACGAAGCTGACCTGGATGCCGAGCTTCGGCAGGGTGTAGTGGAAGAGGTTGTAGGTGCCGCCGTACAGGCGGGGGCTCGAGACGACGTGGCCACCGTTCTCCACGACATTGAGGATCGCGTACGTCTCTGCGGCCTGACCTGACGCGACGAGCAATGCCGCGACGCCACCCTCTAGCGCGGCGATGCGCTGCTCGACCGCGTCCTGCGTCGGGTTCATGATCCGGGTGTAGATGTTGCCCGGCTCTGCGAGACCGAAGAGATTCGCGGCGTGCTCTGTGTCGCGGAACGTGTACGAGGTCGTCTGGTAGATCGGGAGGGCCCGCGCAGAGGTCTGCGAGTCGGGGGCCTGACCGACATGGACCTGCTTGGTTTCGAAGCTCCAGTTGTCAGCCGGATTGACGTCGTTGTCAGACATGCAAGAATTCTCTTTCTCGGTCGGTGAAACATCCAATTGAAATTGGGCCCGACCTGCGGACCCGCGCTTGCTGCGGCGAACCGCAACCAGGTCATCACCCGGAGCACCCCACCGCGGTTGGAGGGTTGCCGGTCAGCGAGCCGGGGCTTGTTGCTGACACTCATGACCTTTCGCAGTAGAGGATATAACACGCGTGGGAGTCGCTGAGAACCCTCTCGCGCACCTCGATTCCTCTCCGTTTCCGGCTCCCGGATTCCCGTATCGTTCTTGCCCCGCCGACGACGGCACATGGCGGACGTGCCCGGTGGTTCACACGTTCGATGGATAGCTGTGATCGGAGGTGGGCTTTTATGATTGTTTCTTCGCCAGTAGCAATCATTCTTCTGCGATACCTCGACCGCTCGCAGTCACGACCACCAAGGGGCCGGTATGGGTTCGCACAGAAAGCGGGCTCGTGCCCGGACGAGTTCGGGGCGTCGTTCGATGGCCGCCGCTGCCACCGTGGCGGTGACCCTGCCGGTCGTCGGGTTCTTGGCTCAGCCGGCGAACGCGGCCGATGATCCGGTCGATTGCGCGCAAGGTCGCGTGTTCGTCGTGCCCGGAACCGCCGATCCGAACTCCTTGCACACAGCCGGCCTGGAGACGCGCTACGGAACGCAGGGCAAGGACTATCGGATCGAAGTCGTCGAGTATCCAGGTGTGCTGTGGCCCCTCGGTGCGACGTCGTACGACCAGAGTGTCGACGAGGGGATCGCGAACCTCGAGACCGCGGTGGCGGCGTATCACGCAGCGTGTCCGGAGCGGCCGGTCGTGATCGTCGGGTACTCCCAGGGTGCCCGTATCGCCGGGGACGTGTTGTCGGAGATCGGCCGTCGGCAGAGCTCGGTGGACATCGATCCGGCGCAGGTATCGGGTGAGCTGTACTCCGACCCGCGTCGCACCGGAGACGCCCAGGGTCGCGGCATCGAGTTGATCCTCCCGGGAGTACTCCCCGGCATCACCATGAACGGTCCGCGGGAAGGTTTCGGCGGCGCGAGCGTCACGCAGTTCTGCGTAGAAGGCGACCCCATCTGCGACCTGCAGGATCCACTGCATTACCCGTTCAGGGCCATCGACGGATTGCTGGGCTACTTCGTCAAACACGTCACCTATGACGACGACATCGAGAACGGTCCCGACGTCAGCGGCGGGCCCGCAGACGACGTGCTCATCCCATCTGACCCTGCGATCGGGGTCATCCTCAAGAGTCTCGGCCTGCCGTACCGGTACGTCGCTGTCGACAATCCACTGCAGTTCCCGGAACTCGCGGTGCTTCGTCCGCTGTTCCATGCCTTCAACGATCTGGTGGCACCACTGCCGCATCTCGGACACGGCGCATACCTACCGGATCTCTGGGTTCTTCGCGACGCCCTGTCAGGAAGTCCCGGTGCCTGGCAGGCGATCGGTGACAGCGCTCTCAGCATCCTGCGTTACCCGGAGAACTTCGTCCGCGACTGGATTGCCGAGATCGACCGGCAGCTCGACCAACTCGACGGCACCAGGCTCGGTATCGTTCCCGAGCCGCGCGCGGAGGCGCCCGTGTCCGCGACGCAACAAACCGCGACGGAGGTCTCGCCGGAGGGCCGGGTCTGGATCGAACCGGAAGATCTCCCGCAGACCGCCGCACCTGAACCTGCGTGGGTGTCGACCCCGCCGCCTGCGACCGAGCCGGTGGCGTCGAAGCCGGCCGCGGCGACCCCTGCGACCGCCGAGCCAACCGATGAGTCGGCCGCGCCCGACTGGTCACCGGCAGGCACGTTGGCACCCGCTTCTTCTGCGCCCACCTCGGTTGACGTCGCCCCGGCAGAGGAGCCCGGTGGCGGCGCTGTGGAACCAGAGCTTGAACCGGCGGCCGCATCCTGACGGAACCACAAACCCACCTACCTCATACACACCCAGCGGTGCAGCACGTGGGTTTGTCTGAGGTACATGGGTCTGTGTGGCCGGCGTGGTCTGCGCGGAACAGCACGAGAACCGATGCTCTCGACGCTCGGACTACGGGTATGCTGATTTAGCAGTACGCCCGTCATATTTTCTTGGGTGGTGCGGCCGGTTTCCTCGCGCCGTGTCAGATCGGATGCGTCGGACGTGCGCGCGACCGGACGAGGTCGCAGTAGACAAGCCCCGTTCGCAGGGCAGCACATCGCAGGAGGACGCGTAGCCATATGGGCAAGATCAAGGTCGAAGGAACAGTCGTAGAGTTGGACGGCGACGAGATGACGCGAATCATCTGGCAGTTCATCAAAGAAAGGCTGATCCACCCCTATCTGGACATCGACCTCGATTACTACGACCTCGGGATCGAGGAGCGCGATCGCACCGACGATCAGGTGACCATCGATTCCGCGAACGCCATCCTCGAGCACGGCGTCGGGGTGAAGTGCGCGACGATCACACCGGACGAGGCTCGCGTCGAGGAGTTCGGCCTCAAGAAGATGTGGCGTTCGCCCAACGGCACCATTCGGAACATTCTCGGCGGAACCATCTTTCGTGCCCCCATCATCATCTCGAACGTCCCGAGACTGGTTCCTGGGTGGACGAAACCGGTCATCGTCGGGCGCCACGCCTTCGGCGACCAGTACCGCGCAACGGATTTCAAGGTCCCTTCGGGTGGCAAGGTCACCATCACCTACACGCCGGACGACGGCTCGGAGCCGATCGAGCACGAGATCGTCCAGATGCCCCCCGAGGGCGGCGTCGTGATGGGGATGTACAACTTCAACAAGTCCATCGAGGACTTCGCACGGGCCTCGCTGAACTACGGCCTGCAGCGCAATTACCCGGTCTATCTGTCGACGAAGAACACCATCCTCAAGGCCTATGACGGCGCTTTCAAGGACATCTTCCAACATGTCTTCGACACCGAGTTCAAGGCCGAGTTCGATGCTGCAGGAATCCATTACGAGCACCGCCTCATCGACGACATGGTTGCCTCCAGCCTGAAATGGGAGGGCGGCTACGTCTGGGCGTGCAAAAACTACGACGGTGACGTCCAGTCGGACACCGTTGCGCAGGGGTACGGATCGCTCGGCCTGATGACCTCGGTCCTGCTGACCCCCGACGGCCGTATCTGTGAAGCCGAGGCCGCCCATGGAACGGTGACGCGGCACTACCGCCAGCATCAGCAGGGAAAACCGACCTCGACCAACCCGATCGCATCGATCTTCGCGTGGACCCGTGGCCTCGATCATCGCGGCAAGCTCGACAACACCCCGGAGGTCCGGGAGTTCGCGCAGAAGCTCGAAGACGTGGTCATCGACACCGTGGAGGGCGGCAAGATGACCAAGGATCTCGCTCAGCTCGTCGGCGGTGACCAGGCCTATCTCACCACCGAGGAATTCCTGGGTGCGATCGACGAGAATCTCGAAGCGGCCATCAAGGCGGGCTGACCCCGGTCGGCGACGGCCGTTCGCATCCGCGTCGGCCCAGGGCTCGTGTCCTCTGTGTGGCAGTTCACGGCCAGTTGCGGAATGGTGCGGCGCCTGCGACGGTTTGCACCTTAGTCATTTCGGCAACGGAGCCGTCACCCCGAACGTCCCGAGAGGATGGTCCATGTCTGCAGTCAGTGCCACCGCCCCAGCTCCAACGGGGGAGATGCGTGGCAGCAGACGGACCGTCATCCTCGCCCTGGCCCTCGGTGCCTTCGGTATCGGTACCACGGAGTTCGTCGCCATGGGCCTGCTGCCCTCGATCGCGCAGTCGCTGGGAACCACCGAGCCAACCGCCGGTCATGTGATCTCCGCCTACGCGCTCGGTGTGGTCGTCGGTGCCCCGCTGATCGCGGCCCTGACCGCTCGGATGTCTCGGCGCACCCTGCTGATCGCACTGATGATCGCTTTCACGGTCGGCAATGCCGCCACCGTCTTCGCGCAGTCCTACGGCATGTTGATGTTCGCCCGCTTCATCGCGGGTCTGCCGCATGGTGCCTACTTCGGGGTGGCGTCGCTCGTGGCCGCGTACCTTGCCGGACCGTCGTCCCGGGCCAAGGCGGTGGGGCAGGTCATGCTCGGCCTGAGCGTGGCGAACGTTGTCGGGGTGCCCGCTGCCACCTGGCTCGGCAGCACACTCGGTTGGCGAGCGGCCTTCGTCGTCGTCGCCGTGATCGGGTTGCTCACCATCGCGGCACTCTGGTGGTATCTGCCGTCTCTGAGCGGCATGAAGATCACCAATCCGATGACAGAACTCGGTGCGCTCGTGCGTCCACAGGTGTGGTTCACCCTGTTCATCGGGATCGTCGGATTCGGCGGCATGTTCGCGTTCTACACCTACATCAACACGACGTTGACCAGCGTTTCGGGCGTGTCCGAGTCGCTCATCCCGATTGCGCTGATGCTCTTCGGGCTCGGCATGGTGGCCGGCAACCTCGCAGGCGGTTGGCTTGCCGACCGCGGAGTCGTCCGCGCCATCGCGATCGGCCTCGTGGCGATCATGGCGATGCTGCTGCTCTTCGCGCTGCTCGCCTCGAACGCCTGGGCGGCGTTGGCGCTCACCTTCCTGATCGGGCTGAGCGGGACCGCTCTGACCCCTGCGCTGCAGATCAGGCTGATGGACGTCGCCGATGACGCACAGACGCTGGCGGCCGCGCTCAACCACTCGGCGCTGAACATCGCGAACGCAGGTGGCGCATGGCTCGGCGGCCTCGTGATCGCGGCCGGTTACGGATACCGCGCGCCGTCGGTGCTCGGTGCGGGCCTCGCCGTGGCGGGCATGGTGGTTCTCGGTATGGCTCTGCTCTATGCCCGGCGGACCAGGAGGCGAGCGGCTCCCGTCGTCGAACAGCTGGTCACGGCAGACGCGCGATGACGTCGCAGGCCGGCGGGTCGGCCACGCCGTAATCGCAGCGGTGGTCTGGCCGCCTTTGCCGCGAGTCCCGCTCGATCTCGTGTCGGTGCCCGCCCGTAGGCTCGGCGGACGTGACGACAATCGTGACCACGATAAACGCAAACGGCATCCGCGCGGCAGTGAAAGAGCGGTCGGAACGCAATCTCGGATTGCTGCCCTGGCTGCGCGACACCGACACCGATTATGTTCTCCTGCAAGAGACTCGGGCCACCGAAGAGCAGACCTTCGAAGCGCTGGCTCCGGCGTTGGCAGCCGGGTGGCACTTGTGTATGAGTGAAGCCGCCATCAAAGGGCACTCCGGGGTCGCGATCCTGTCCAGAACCGAACCGGACAAGATCCGGCGGGGCTTCGGAAGCGACGAGTTCGACTCCACCGGTCGCTATATCGAGGCCGACTTCGGTGACTTGACGGTCGCGAGCCTGTACCTCCCGAAGGGCGCCGGTGATGGGCCGAAGAGGGACGAGAAGTTCCGCTTTCTCGACGAGTTCGCCGCGCATCTCGGCAAGGTCGCACGTAAGCGTCGCGACGTTGTCGTCGGCGGTGATTGGAACATAGCGCCCACCGAACTCGACCTGAAGAACGCCAATGGAAACGTGAAGAACCCGGGCTTCCTGCCGGAAGAGCGGGCATGGGTGGCCGGTCTTCTCGAGAGCGGCTGGAACGATGTCGCGCGGGAGCTCGCCGGGGACGTCGCCGGACCGTATTCCTGGTGGAGTTGGCGCGGCAAGGCATTCGACAACGACGCGGGCTGGCGGATCGATTACCAGCTGGCCAACAAGCGACTGGCCGCCAAGGCGACGAAGTCCTATGTGCACCGCGCCGGCGCATACGACCTGCGGTGGTCCGACCATGCGCCGGTCACAGTGGAGTACTCGTAAAACCGGTCGCGGCCGGATGAGAGAATTCACCGGTGAGTGACGTGACAACCGAGACCAGCCCACCGCAGCGGCGCAAACGCGTCTTGTCGGGCATCCAGCCGACCAGCGATTCGTTCCACCTCGGGAACTATCTCGGTGCCGTGCAGCAGTGGGTGAAGTTGCAGGATGAGTTCGACGAAGCGTTCTACTTCATCCCGGACATGCATGCCATCACCACGGCGCATGATCCGAAGGCGCTGCGGGAGCGGTCCAGGCGCAGCGTCGCCCAGCTCCTCGCGCTCGGGGTCGATCCCGGGCGCGCGACCATCTACCTGCAGTCGCACGTCCCGCAGATTGCGCAGCTGACCTGGGTGCTCTCGTGTCTCACCGGTTTCGGCGAGGCGAGCAGGATGACGCAATTCAAGGACAAGTCGGCCAAGGCCGGCGTCGACCACGCGAGTGTCGGACTCTTCACCTATCCGATCCTGATGGCCGCCGACATCCTCACCTTTCAGGTCGACTCGGTGCCGGTGGGCGAAGATCAGCGTCAGCATCTGGAGCTGACCCGAAACCTTGCGCAGCGCTTCAACTCCCGGTTCGGGAAGACCTTCGCGGTGCCGGAGGTGTTCATCGTGAAGGAGACCGCGAAGATCTACGATCTGCAGAATCCGGCCGCCAAGATGAGCAAGTCCGCAGAGTCCGATTCAGGACTGATCAACCTGCTCGACGATCCCAAACGGTCGGCGAAGAAATTGCGCTCTGCCGTGACCGACAACGGGCGCGAGATCGTCTTCGACCGGGCGGAGAAGCCCGGCGTCAGCAACCTTCTGACCATTCAGTCGGCATTGACGGGTGCCTCCGTGACCGATCTGGTCGCGGGGTACGAGGGGCAAGGTTACGGCCAGCTCAAGGTCGACACCGCGGATGCGCTGACCGCGTTCGTCACGCCGCTGCGCGAGCGTTTCGACGAGTTGCTCAGCGACACCGCCGAAATCGACCGGGTGCTCGCAGCGGGTGCCGAGCGTGCCCGAGAGGTCGCTTCCCGAACATTGCAGATGGTTTATGACAAAGTTGGGTTCGTAGCACCCAGCTGAGATGGACTGACCTACCGAACGGGGAAACCGATGTCACCAGCGCGCCACCCGCGAATCGGGGGTCGCGACTCCACGAACGTCGACACCAAGGCGCCGGAGCGCAAGTACACACCTGCGACCGAAGACAACGCTGAAAAGCCATCCTTTCTCGACAAGCAGCGCGCGGCTCGTCCCTGGTTGGACCACCTCGTCGAGGCAGGTCAGCGCTATCAGGGCAGCAAGGGTGACTACTTCGCGGCCGGGACAACGTATTTCAGCATCTTCGCCTTGTTCCCGCTACTGATGATCGGGTTCGCCGTGGCGGGCTTCGTCTTCGTCAACAACCCCGATCTACTGGACCGCGCGAAGGAGAAGATCGCGGAGTCGGTGGACGGCAGCATGGGGGACCAGCTGACCGATCTGATGAATCAGGCGATCGACTCCCGTACGACGATCGGTGTCATCGGTCTGGTGGTGGCGCTGTACGCCGGACTGGGCTGGATGGCGAATCTGCGCATGGCGCTGACGGTGCAGTGGGGTGATGAGCCCGAGTCCGACGGCGTGGTGAAGACCAAGCTGGCCGATCTCGCGGCGTTGCTCGGGCTGTTCGCGGCCATGGTGGTCACCTTCGCGCTGTCGGCCCTGTCGAGCAGCGGTCTGACGGCCAAAATCCTCGAATGGCTGCAGCTCGACGAGCTTCCGGGAGTGTTCATAGCGATCAGGGCTGTGTCCATTGTCCTTTCGATCTTCGCCTCGTGGCTTCTCTTCACCTGGGTGATAGCGAAGTTGCCGCGCATCGCGTTGCCCCTGAGGAACGCGGCGAGGGCGGGTCTGCTGACGGCCGTCGTGTTCGAGATCTTCAAGTTCGTGGCGAGTTTTTACCTGCAGTCGGTGATCACCGGCCCTGCGGGCGCCACGTTCGGCCCCATTCTGGGCATCATGGTGTTCGCGTTCATCACCACTCGCATCATCTTGTTCGCGACTGCGTGGGCCGCGACGGATCCGCGCAATCGTAAGTACGAACCGGCCTCGATTCCGGAGCCGGTGGTCATCGATCCGCGTGTGCAGGTACGCGAGGGCCTCGGGCCGCGCGGCGTCGCGGCAGCCATCGGGACCGGTGTGGTTGCTGCCGTGGGTATCTCGGCGGCGCTGACCCGGCGACGGTCCTAGTCGCGTGTGATCCGGAGTGCGAGCGGCGTCAGTGTCGTTTGTTCATCCGCAGGCCGGCGTACACGAGGCCGACGACGACGAGAGCACCGATCAACCCGATGAACAGTCGAACAGTCCAGTCGGTGCCGGACTCGGACTCGGGGGCGGCGACCCGATTGCCGTCTCGGGGCTCGGCGTCTGCGGATTCGGTCGGCTGGCCCGGCTCCTCGATCAGGGTGCCGATGTTTCGCTCGGCGGGCTGGGCGTATCCGTAGTCGAGCATGGCCTCGGCCTGGCGCCAGAACGAGCCGGGCCCGTCGTTGAGTCCGTACATCTGCACGATGAGGATCTGGCGGCCGTCACGCTCTGCCGCGCCGACGAATGTTTTTCGGGCATCGTCCGTGTACCCGGTCTTCCCGGCGATCATGCCCGGATAGCTGTAGAGCAACTGGTTCATGTTGTAGAGGTCGATACCAGGGTCGCCGGACGGGGTGGTTTCCACCGTGGTCTCGGTCGACGGTTCGGTCCCGTCGGCGTCGGTGGTCTCCGTGGGCATGCCGGGATATCCCGGGAACCGGAGTTCGTCATGCCGTGAGATCTCGACGAACTCGGGAAATTGCAGGGCCGCACGGAAGATCAGCGCCTCATCGTAGGGTGAGCTGCTCATGCCGGGCCCGTCGAGACCGGACGCGGAGGCGGCGCGGGTGTCGGTTGCCCCCAGTTCCGCCGCCTTCTCGTTCATCTTCTCCACGGCCGCGTCCTGGCCACCGAGTTCGCGGGCCAGAGCGTGCGCACAGTCGTTGCCAGACACCAGCATGAGTCCGGTGAGCAGGTCGCGGACGGTGTAGGTGCCGCCGGGACCGACTCCGGCGGCGTCGCCCTCGACCTCGTCGTCTTCCTGGGTGCCGGTGATCGTGGCGTCCAGATCCAGTTCGTCGAGGACCACCAGGGCGAGCAACACCTTGATGGTGCTGGCCGGGCGGTAGCGGCCATGCGGATCCTTCGCTGCGAGCACCTTCCCGGCGGTCAGATCGGCGATCAACCAACCAGCGGCGGTCAGGCCTGCAGGCACGGGAGCGGCTCCAGGGGCGAGGACGACCCCGCACCCTCCGAGCAGGTCTCCACCTACCGGAGGATCGGGTACCGGCAGCGGTGCAGGGGACGGCACGCCGGCCGGCACGACCTCGGACTCGTCGACGGGCGGGACCGGGGTGGTCTGGTACGGGCACCCATCGGTGACCGTCTCGGGCGCCGGTACGCCGATCGGTGGCGTCAGCGTGACGGGCGCGGCGGTCACCACGACAGGTCCACTGAGCGATAGCAGGAGTATCAGCGCGGCCACCAGGACCGAAGCACGCTGTAGTGGTCGGATCATCGACTGCGACAGTACCGGTCACAGTGCACTTCAGGTGTCGTCATATGGCGGAATTCGACCGTTTGGTGCAGGGATTCGGCCAGATGCCTGCCCGACTACTCGGCTGGAGCGGCATACGATGGCCTGATGAGCCGTGGAGCCTGTGCCGGGCGGCGCCCGACGGACCGTCGTCGGTGGGCGCGGGTGGCCGTCGCGACCGTGGTCGTGGCACTGGTTGCCGCTGTCGCCGGATGTGGGACAGGCAGTTCGGGGGAAGATCAAGACACCTCCCGCGTGTCGACAACCGCCGCCGGACTACTCCTGGACGGTCGACCCTGGTGGCCGATCGGGCTGAACGCCTATCAGCTCGGTACCGATTGGACGCTGAACAACGGCTGCGGGGCGCAGGTCGACCTCGACTCGTACTTCGGGGCCTTACCGAAGGATTCGGTCACCCGGTTCAATCTCTTCGCCTCCATGGCGGTCGACAAAGACACCCACGAGACCGACTTCTCCCGGTTGGATTCGATCTTCGACGCCGCGGGCCGACACGATCAGTTACTGGTACCCGTGCTGGCCTCAGGTGAAGGTGCCTGTGAGGACGGCAAATTCAAAGACCATCAGTGGTACTCCTCCGGATGGGACGACATGCCGCCGGAGACCGCGCCGATGCCCTATGCACGCTGGCTCGACACCGCAGTGGCCCGCTGGGG
This sequence comes from Williamsia sp. 1138, assembly GCF_002095435.2. GTDB lineage: Bacteria > Actinomycetota > Actinomycetes > Mycobacteriales > Mycobacteriaceae > Williamsia. Next base: position 135,892 of record NZ_MJEJ02000050.1, on the reverse strand, counting down.
CTCCTCGTCGACCCTGGCCGGGTGGGAACTCGTCGGCGAGCCAGAGGCTAGCAACTGTGGTGACGCGGCGTGCAGCTGGCAGGCCCGAACCTGCCCGGCCGACGCCGCGCACGTGTTGCGTTCGTTCTTCGACGACGCCGGCGCACGGCTCAAGTCGCTCGATCCCGACACCCCGGTATGGGCCGGACTCGCCGGCGGTGGACAGTGCGGGGCGCAGTTCACCGAGTACGGCGACGTCGCCGCATCGGCGGGCATCGACGTTCTCGACTACCACGACTACAGTCCGCAGGAGCTGATACCGGGCACCCAGCACGATGGACTGGCGATTCGGTTGACGCAGGCGCAGGCGGTGGGCAAACCACTGGTCGTGGCCGAGATGGGGCAGCCTGCGGGGGGCTGCGTCCGTTTGCAGGAACGGGCGGACACGCTCGCGCGCAAGGTCTCGGCTCAGAGCGAGGCGGGTACGGCAGGTGCCCTGTTCTGGTCGTTCGTGCCGGATCCTCGACTCGGTGAGTGCACCTTGGACATCGGGCCCGGCGATCCCATGTTCGGCGTCATTCGCAAGTTGGCGGCCTAGTCGGACGGTTTACCGCCGCGTCGATCAGTCGTCAACGGAATCGAGGACCCGGTAGATCCGCCACACCGGCTGACTTTCGCCGTCGTTGGGCACTTCGAGCGCCAGCGTCGCGATATCGGCGCCGGTCTCGTAGAGCGTCGGATATCGGAGGTTCAGTGCATCTGATTCGCCTCGGCCGGTGTTGGGCACCGAGAGCAGATACTTCACGTTGTTGGCCGCGGGATCGTTGAGGATGGCGGTGAAGTCCTGATCGGATGGAACAACGAAGGTCTTGGGTTTCGTCGAGGCGACCACGACGGCGAAACCGTAGACGGTGTCGGTCAGGATCGACCCCTCGGGCAGATCGAGTCCGTCGAGGTACCGCGCCATCTCGCGCTCGGTCGAGAAGGTCGCCGCGATGCGATGTTCGGTGGCCTTGCGGGCGGTGACGTTGTCCGGTTCGGGCGCGAGCACAGCTCCGAGCGCGTACTCCTGGGGAGCATAGTGCGGCTTGCTCATTCCCCACGCCGAACTGGGAACGGTGACCGCCAGTAACAAGGCCGCGGCGACGAAAGCGGGCCACTTCGGGGCGTGGCTGATCCGGTGCCGGGGTGCCGGATGGCGCGATGGCGAGAGCGTCTGAGTCGGCGCATATTTGCCGCGCCGCTTGGTGATCGTGCAGGCACGGGCGGGCAGGAGCAGGATGGCCGTCGTCGCGGCCAGCGGTACTGCGAGGATGTAGAAGCGCAGGAAGCCGAACGTGGAACCGCTGGCGTAGCTGTAAGCCTGGAAGGCCAGCACCGCCCCGAAGATCAAGACCGGTACGAGCAGGGGTATCCAGTCGCGTCGCCACCAGCCGGCCACCCCGGCCAGCACCAGAAGTGGGATCAAGGTCGGCGCGAGGAGCAAGGTCGAGGTGAACGAGAACTCGAGGCCGGGTACGAACTGGCTGGGGGTGTCGGCCCCCGATTGCTGCATGATCGACGAATTGCCGTACTGCGAGCTGAATTGGGCGAACGCCTGTCCGGTGATCAGCCAACTGGTGGCTGCCCAGCCGAGAAATGCGAAGAAGCCGGGCGCCGCGACCAGTCCGCCGTCGAGGACGGCACGACGCCAGCGCAGGTGCGGGACACTGCGAAATGCCGTGACCGCGGCCACGAAGATCGCGGCAGCGCCGATGGCTGCGACGGCGTCGTACCGGGTCAGGTAGCCCAATCCGAGCGCCACGCCGGCAGCAGCCAGATGGTGGACATCGTCGTCCGTCGCCCAGGCGATCAATCGGCGGACCGCCCAGCAGGTGAAGAACACGAACGGAGCCTCGCTCATCCCGTTGGAGCCGTAGAACACGATCATCGGATTGAAGGCGAAGAGAACGGTGATCAGCAGCGTGAACGAGCGTGGGAGGCCACGATCCGCGCCGATACCGAGCACCTGTACCGCGGCGCCGGCCATGAAGAGGGCCGACATGATCACTCCCGAGTAGGCGAGTTCCGTCATCGGCTGCCAGATCTCGCTGAACCCCACGGCCGGTAACTGCACGAGAGCGGTGAGCGGCGTGAAGATGAAACCGATTGCGGCGACGTGGGGATCGCGGCTGAAGAGCACCGTCTCCGCTGATGAGACCCTGGACAGGGCATCGCCGATGATGAAGCCATGACGGACACACAGGTAGTACCCCACCACCAGATAAACTGCGGCGCAGACGAAGTAGACGATCGTGCTGAGGCGTCTGCTACCCATTGCCACTCTCCGCACCGGTCGGCGCATCGCCGGGGTTCACGTCGGTCTTGACCGAGAGGCCATGGAAGGTCTTCTCCCAGTACGAGGGGTTTCGGATCAGTTGGTAGCACCCCTTCGCGGACGCGATGCTCATCATCACCCAGTAGATGGGGACGGTGAGCGCTGGTAGCAGGAGATCGGGACGGTCGTCCTCACGGATGGCGATCAGGTTCATGTAGATCGTGGCGCCATTGCCGAAGATGAGCGAGACCAGTGCCGGAAAGTAGATGTACCAGGGGAACACCTCGCCGATGAAGGCCGGCTGGCCGAGAAACCACATCACCGTGATGAGCCAGAAGACGAGATTCAGGCAGGCGATTACGGGGGTTCCCGCCAGTAGCAGCGTGAATCGGATGAAGCTGACGGCGCCTATCGCTTTCCACAGTGTGACCGGCCGACGCACATGCACCAGCCAGGTCTGCAGGTAGCCCTTGTACCAGCGTGATCGCTGACGGATCCAATTGATCGGGTCGCTGTTCGCCTCCTCGAGGGTCACCGAGTCGATCACCGCTGTGCGGTAACCGGTTTCAGCGATCCGCACCCCGAGGTCGGCGTCTTCGGTGACGTTGAAAGGATCCCACGCGCCGATCTCTCGCAGGACAGAACGCCGCAGATGATTCGACGTGCCACCGAGCGGGATGGGTGCGCGACTTCGCATCAGCCCGGGGAGCAGGTAACCGAACCACAGTCCGTAGTCGTTGGTGAACCATCCGGTCAACAGGTTCTGCCTGCCGTTGTGGAACGCGAGTTTCGCCTGCACGCACGCGATCGAATCGTCGCCGTCGGCGAAAGCGAGGACCGCACGCCGCAATTGGAGCGGATCCGGGAGATCTTCCGCGTCATAGATGGTGACGATCTCGCCCGTGGCGAGGTGGAGCCCGTAGTTGCAGGCCTTGGGTTTGGTGCGCGGTTCGGCGGGCGGCACCAGCACGATGGTGATCATCTCGACGCCCTTGCACGCCTCGGCCGCGTTGATCGTCACGTCATCGTCCGCTTCGAGCAGCAGCAGGACCTGCATCTTCTCGGCTGGGTACTCGATGGCGGCCATCGCCCCGATGAGGTCGGCCACCACCTCGGGCTCGTTGTAGGCGGGCACGAGAATCGTGTACATCGGGAGTTCGGAGTCCGGGACGGCCCGGGCGCGTTCGTCACTGATGGAGATGGGGCCGGACGCGAGCCCGCGCCGGAAGATCAGGAGCCGGTCGCCGAGGGACCCGACGTAGAAGAGGGTGCAGAGCCCGATCAGCGAGGTCGCGGTGGCAACGGGTTGCCAGATGGCAAGACCGATGACGATGACGCAGAACCCGATCAGCACGGCCTTCTGCCATCCCACCACCGCGGTGGAGGCGGATCGCAGCGGGTCGACCGCGCGCAAACCCTCGATCGCGTCGAACAGGGCGGTGGTCTTGAACTCGTCGGAGTCCGGGTCCATCCCGTCGGTGCTCATGCCGTTCGACAACGGGGCACCGCGTCGCAAGCCCTCGGGTTCGGAGGGCCCTGTCATGAGGCCTGCCTTGCGGGTTCGAGTTGTGCGGCGACCAGTTCCCGACCCAGCACGGTGAGCATCCCGGCGTCCTTGAAGTTCGGATTGTTGTTGTCCACCACCGAATTGCCGCGGATGAGGACGGTGAACAAGGTGTTGAGGTTGTCGACCAAAGCGTCCTCGGGTTTTGGGAACGGTGCGTCTGCGTCATGGTTGTCGACGGTGAGCAGCGTGACTCGCTGGGCGGCGGACCTGTTGCGCCAGGTCCATGTCAGCTTGGTCCAGGTCACCAGCAAGGTGTCGTCGACGACGGTGAAGATCTCGCCGACGACGTCATTGCCCAGATCGATCTCGCGGCCGTTGCTGGATCGGGTCGCGGTCATGTTGTAGATGACGTTGTCGGGGTACACGGAGAAGGCCACCGGCCGGAGGGTGGTGACGCTGTCGACGACGACGGTCCTCGGCCGGGACAGTTTGTCCCAGGCGGGGTTTCCTTCCTCGGCGAGCAGGCGCTGGCGGATCAGGTTGGATGTGCGACCGAAGAAGCGCTTGACGAAGTCGTACTCGGTGACATCGGTGGTCTGCCACCCTGCTGGGGCGATGAGGGGGGAGCCGAACTCGAGTGCGTTGTCCCGCAGCACAGGCGGCGCTGTCGACCGCGGCAGACTGATGAGCGACAGCGCCACTGCGAACGCGGTCACCATGGTGACGGCCAGCAGGATGGTCTTCGCCGAGAGTGGATTGATGGGACGGTCCATGGGCGTTTTCGCCGTCCCGCGTCTGGAATAGAGATACATCGCCTCGGCGACGAGCGCGGTGGCCAGCAGTGGAGGAATTTGGGTGTACGCCATGACCGGAGCAGTCGGGAACGTGACGTACATGACCAGCAGGATTCCCATCCCGACGACCACTGTGCCTGCCGCCCCGATCAGTCCACGTCTGCGGGTGCGGCCCACCGCCAGAGCGGTCGCGCCTGCGGCCAAGACGACCATGACTCCGGCCGCAGCATATCGGGTGCCGCCCAGCGTGATGACGATGATCCGAAACCCGAGCGGGAAGACGGTCAGCAAGAGTAGCCATACCAACGCGAAGCGGGACACGGGACGCAGCCCGAACAACACCACAGCGGCACTGACCACGAACAACCACATCGCAAGTAGGTCGAGCCGTATGAGGTGGTATTGGTCGGCGTACCTGCCGACCAGGACCCCTTTGATCAACAGGGCCAGCACCAAACCCATGAAACCGATGATGAAGTCGGTTTGCCGGTCATGAATGGGGAGCTCGCCCGAACGACGCCTGGCCACGCCCTGAGCCGCGAGCAGCGCGAGCCAGGGGATCGCGAGGACATATCCGATCAGGCTGCCGGAGTACGACTCCTCGAGCACACTCGCCAGAGAATCCCAGAACGCCACCAGCGTGAGGACGGCGATCAACGCCCAGCGGAAGATGATCCGGTAGACCGGGTGCAGGGACGAGAAGAGCGGAAATTCAGCGGCCGCCACCTGAGATCAGCTACCTGGTTCGCGGCGCCGGCTGCGCAGGATCAAGAATCCGACGCCAAGTGCGATGGCGACGAGCACGCCCGCCCCGATCCAACGGACCAGCTGCTTGTTGTCATCGTCCCCGGAGGTGGATTGCTGGGAGTCGGCATCCGTGATCATCGCTATCGGATCCCGGTCGGGTACCGCGATCAACGCGTTGCCGTTCAGTGTGATCCAGCGCTCTTCGTCTGCTTCGAGCCAGCGGAGCAGCGAGTCGAGTTGTCCCGCAGCGCCCGTCGAGGAGGCCACCAGTACCGTCCGGTCGCCGTCCCGTACGGTCTGCAGCGATCCGAATGCCACTGCCGGGTCGAGCGTCAGGGTGGTCTTCTCTCCGGAACTGTCGACTCCCTCGATGTCGATCGGGCCACCTGCGGTGGTACTCACCGGCAGATCGATGCCCGGCTCATTCCAGCCGTCGGCTGAGATCAGGATCGCCGGATTGCTCGATGAGACAGCCTCTCCGAGGGGAACCACGGTGGTCTCGATCGGCACGGAGCTCAGCCGCTGCAGACCGGTGACGATGCTGGACGCACGCGCCGTGTCGGCCAGAGATCCCACGGTCAGACCGATCTGCACCGATGGCATGAAAGCCTGCGGAATCGACTGGAATCCGGGCGGAACAGGTGGATCTGCGGGGGTGCTCTGTACCGGGCTGTCACCGTCGATGGTGAGTGTGATGGGCGAGCTCTGGCCGCATCCACCGGTGTCACCGGCCGCGTCGACGGCGACATTGAGGTCGGTGAAGCGCTGCAGCAGCCGGTCGGGGATGTCGACCCACTTGTCGATCGTCCCGTTCGGGTCGGCGACCCACCGGGAGATCACCTGATCGCCGACGGAAACGACCACCTGCCCCCCGTAGTTGGGCGGCAACGGTGTATACGAACCCTTGAGATTCACCCGGATGTTCCCGGCCGGTCGTCCGAGGCGGGTCTGGTCGATGCCGATGGACACCTGGGGGTCGGTCAAAGCCGTTGCGCTGATACCGGGTTCGCCCAGGTCGCGCAGGGTGGTCGAGTCGGGAGGCAATTGCGGGCTGACCCGCAGCGGTCCGGCCACTGCTCTGGAGCTGACCGCGAGACGGGAGATGTCACTGGTCAGCAGGAGGGTCTGGTTGCTCAGTTCGGCTGCGGGACCACTGATCACCAATGCCGGCACTCCGGGGCCCTCGAGCAGGGTGACCCCGCTGGTCGGTTGTTCGATGATCGTGATCTGGCGCTCGAGTGGCGCGGAGGGGGTGTCGGGTGCGTTCCGGCCGGCCGGAAGTCCCTGCACCACAACTTCGACTGGCTGAGCCCCGTAATACGCGACCACCGCCGACGACAGCGCGACGGCAGCATTGGATTCGCTCTGGCTGGGCGTCTCGGGAACGGACACCGTGAGCTTCTCCAGAACGGGCGGTAAGAACTCTGCCACCGACGTCGGCGCCGTTTCGGTCCCGGTGAACGCCACCGAGGCGTCGGTTAGGCGCATCGGGTCTGCCTTGTCGAACACACAGAGCCCGCCGGCGGGCTCCAGGAACGACTGCAGCGTTATCGCGACAGAGTTCTCGACGACGGTTGCCCCGCGCAGGGGAATCGTGATGGGTGCCCGGTCAGCGGTGGGGACGTCGACCCGGGAGAGCGTGCGATCCTGCTGGACGGCCGAGATGCTGCCGCCTTGCAGATTCGGGGGTAATTCGACGGTCGCTCTCAGCTCGGAGGGAGCGAGGCCGGAAGGCACCGGGATGGTGACCGTCTGGGTTCCTTGCTGTCCGAAGAAGGACAGGGTGTCACCTGCGCCGAGCGTGGGCAACGCCAAAACAGGTGATTGCGAGGGGGATCCACCGTCGCCGGGCGCCGCCACGGCTGAAGGAAGCGCACAAGCCGGGATCACCACAATTGCAGCTGTGGTGATCGCGGTGAATATGCGAAGGGACCGCTGATATGCCGGAGTCATCACGGTCATAGTAAGCAGCAAACAGAATGTTTTTGCGGTCGAACCGCGCTTCAGTACGCCACGGTTATCGAATTGGTTCGCAAATCACCGTGTCGGTTTGAGGGCGAACTCGGCTCAGAGCCCGCCACCGGCAAGAAATCCGGTGACGCTGGCGTCGCTGGCCGGTTCCCATCCAACGAGCGAGCGCGGCGTTTCGACGATCGAATATCCCGATGCGTCACCTTCCAGCGAGGTCGAACGCACCCGGTCGACCCCGACGGGTACGTCTCCCGCCAGTGTGACGCGATTCACCCGGCGGAATTGCTTTCCGAAATCGGCGACACCGTAATGCTGGGTGGACCGGTTGTCCCAAATGGCCACGTCGCCGTCATTCCAATTCCACCGGAATGTGTTGTCAGGTCGTTCGATGCGTGCCTGCAGTAACCGCAGCAGGTCTGCGGTCTCCGACGTCTTGAATCCGGAGAACGATTGCACGAAATGCCCGAGGGTCAATGCACGCTCGCCGGTTTCCGGATGGACCCTGACGACCGGGTGTTCGGTGCGGAAGACCGTCTTGGAGAACTCGGCGCGGTAGGCGGCATCGGAACTGTCGCCGACCGTGAGGTGCTCCGCGTAGTCGTAGTCATTGGAGTGGACGGCGCGCAGCTGGTCGGCCAGGGCCCGCAGCGGCAGCGGCAGCGCCGCGTAGGCCGCCACCGTCGACGCCCACATCGTGGCGCCACCGTAGCTCGGACGAACGGTGGGCCGCAGCACGGAGATCTTCGGGATCCGGTCGACGAACGTGACATCGGTGTGCCAGGAGTTCGCGGCCCCCTCCAGCGGCAGCAGGTCTTCGCCGCGAGAGAGCACTGTCGGATGAGCCTTGGTGGGGGTGCCGAGCAACGCCGCGAAGGCGTACTGTGCGTCGTCGTCGAGATGCTGCTGACCGGTGAAGATGACCGCCTTGTGGGTGGCGATCACCGCGCGGATGGCCTCCACCGTCTCGGCATCGAGATCGGCGGACAGTCGGACGCCGTCCACCCTGGCCCCGAGGTGTTCGCCGAGCTTGGTCACCGTCAGCAGATCTGCCGGACGCGAGGGTGAATCTGGGGTGACGACGGGGGATTCGGCAAGAGCGGTCATGACTCCAGTTTGCGTCTGACCGCAGATCCTCGACACCTTAGACTCACGCTGATCGGAAGTAGTTCGCCTGGGTGAGGATCTATCCCTCGGTGATGAACCCCTGCGCCACCATCCAGTCCCTCGCCACGATGGCGGGGTCGCGGCCGTCGACGTCGACCTGCTTGTTGAGCTCGGTGATGACCTCGTTGGTGAGTGCTGCAGTCACCGGTGCGGTGACCGGCGCTATCTCCGGGTGCTTCTCGAAGAAACTCGCCTTCATCGTGACCGACGGGTTGTAATGCGGGAAGAACTGTTTGTCGTCGGTCAGAACGGTGAGTCCGAGCCCGGCGATTCGGCCGTCGGTGGTGAACACCTCGCCGAACTTGCATTGGTTACCGGTGGAGGTCGCCTGATAAATGATTCCCACCTGAAGAATCGGTGTCTGGGCCTGGGCCGGATCGAATCCATATGCGGCCGCCATCCCCGGGAAACCGTCTTGCCGGGCCCGGAATTCGGTGTCGACACAGGTGGCTGCCGCGGCTGGATTGGTTTTGACCAGTTCCGCGTACTCCGAAAGATTGGTCACGCCGGTTTCGTCGATGACCTTTTGGCTCGCCGCCAGGGCATAGGTGTCGTCCATGGGTCCGGGTTCGAGCCAGATCATGTCGTTCTTGGCAAGATCCTCATCGCGTACGGCCTCGAATTGCTCCCTGGTGTCCGCGATGGGTTTTTCGTGCCCGAGATAATTGATCCACGCATTGCCGGTGAATTCGTAGGCGACATCGACCTGTCCTGCGATCTGAGCGTCCCGGGTACTGCGCGAGCCCACGATCCCGGTCATGTCGCGGACCTCGGCGCCTGCGGCGACGAGGGTGAACTCGAGGATGTACCCGAGGATGACCTGCTCGGTGTATTCCTTGGAACCCACGGTGATCTCGACGCCCTTGAGGCCCTCGTTCTCGGTGATCGATCCGGGGCCGACCTTCAGTGGAACCGCGCCACCGGACGACAGTCCGCATCCGGCGAGGACCACTGCGCAGATGAGTGCGATCACGACGGGGAAGACTCGGCGCCGCGGTGAGGAGTGCGTCATGCGCGCACTCCCTTCGGTCCCAGGTAGTACTCGGCGAGCGCGCCGACCCAATCCACGAGCAAGGCCAGGCACACGGCCAGCACGCTGCCGAGGATCAGGGTGACGTTGTCGCGCAGTTTGTACCCCGTGTCGATGAGGACTCCGAGTCCACCTGCATTGACGAGGAAGCACAGGGTGGCGGTACCGACCGCGAGCACCAGGGAGGTGCGCAGCCCGGCGAGGATGTACGGCACGGCGAGCGGGAGTTCGACCCGGAACAGGATCGACGAGGGCGACATCCCCTGGCCTTGGCCGGCGTCGATCAGGGACTTGTTGACCTGGTCTATTCCCAGGATCGTGCTGCTGAACACGGGGAGCAGCGAGTACACCGCAATGGGGAGGACACCGATCCAGAAGCCAGTCTCACCGGTCCAGAGGAAGAGCAGCACGAGCAGACCGACGGCAGGCGCCGCCTGACCGACGTTCGCCACGCCGATGAACGGCGGTCGCAGAAACCGGGCGCGACCGCGGGTGACCAGGATCCCCGCGGGGACACCGACGAGGACGACGATCGCCGTCACCGTGATGGTGATCAGCAGATGCTGCCACACCAGCGTGCTCACGTTGCCGACGCTGACGTTGACCTTCTGTGTCGCCGTCAGATCCTGGCTGAAAGCCCAGAAGATGACCGCGGCGGCGGCGATGACCACCAGGATGGGCTGGATGATCAGACGCAGTTTGTCCGCGGTGCTGATCGAGGGTGTCGGCGCCTCGACTGCCGTGGTCATTTCGTGAGGTCCGGGGCATCGGCGACCTCGCCGGCCGGCGGGTCTGCGGCGGGGGTGTTCCGCAGGTGGGTGATGGTCGAGATCAGCGTCTCCAGGGTGACCACACCCTGGTAGCGGTTACCCGCACCCGCGACGACGGCGGACGCGTGGTCTTCGGCAAGCATCGCTTCGAGCGCATCTTGCAGGGTGGCCTGGATGCTGATCAGTTCGTTGAGCGGTTCGGCGACGTCGTCGACGGTGTTCGCCTGTCGTAGCCGCCCTTCCCGCACCCAGCTCACGGGACGCTCGCGGTCGTCCAGGACGACGGCCCAATCGTGCTCGCTGGTGGCGAGTTCTGTGCGCAACACGTCGACACTGTCTCCGAGATGGGCCGTGGGCCGGCTCTCGAGATCGATGTCCTTGACGCGGACCAGTCCGAGCTGACGAAGTGAGGCGCCGGTGCCCACAAACCCGGCGACCGTGTCGTCCGCAGGATTGGCGAGGATGGCCTGCGGGGTGTCGTACTGCAGAATCTTCGACTGCTGACCCAACACGGCGATACGGTCGCCGAGTTTGACGGCCTCGCTGAAGTCGTGGGTGACGAACACGATCGTCTTGCCCAGTTCGCTTTGCAGTCTCAGCAATTCGTCCTGCAGCGAACTGCGGGTGATCGGGTCGACGGCGCCGAAGGGCTCGTCCATGAGCAGGACCGGCGGATCCGCGGCCAGGGCCCGCGCGACACCGACCCGCTGCTGCTGCCCTCCGGACAATTGCCGCGGGTACCTGCCCGCATACTGAGCCGGATCGAGCCCGACCAGATCGAGGAGTTCGTCGACGCGGTCGGCTATTTTCTTCTTGTCCCACTTGAGCAATCCCGGGACCAGCCCGATGTTCTGGCGGATCGTCATGTGCGGGAAGAGGCCGGCCTGCTGGATCGAGTAGCCGATCGAGCGGCGCAGTTCGGTGGGCTTGATGGACAGCGCGTCTTTGTCACCGATCGTTATCTTGCCCGACGTCGGTTCGCTGAGACGGTTGATCATCCGCATGGTCGTGGTCTTGCCGCAGCCGGAGGGTCCGACGAACACCACGACGTCGCCTGCGGGAATGTGCAGTGAGACGTCATTTACAGCAGGTGTTTTCGACCCGGGGTACGTCTTCGACACGTGATCCAGCGTGATCTGCACGCCGGTGGGGTTTTCGGTGCGCAGACTCTTGGAGACTGCGGCTGACTGTTCTGTCACCGGATGCCTTTCGACGTTGTGAGCCGTCCGAGAAGTACGTAGAGAGCGTCGAGAACGAGGGCGAGGATGACGATGAGCAGGGTGCCGCTCAGCGCCATCGGCACCGCGGTCGGACTACCGACGCGCGCGAGGCCGGCGAAGATCAGGTTGCCCAGCCCCGGCCCCTTGACGTACGCGGCGATCGCGAGGACGCCCATCGCCATCTGGGTGCTCAGCCGCATACCGGCGAGAATCGCCGGCCATACGAGCGGGAGCTCCACCCGCACGAGGGTGATCACCCGGCCCATGCCGATACCTCTGGCGGCGTCGATGAGCGCGGGTTCGATGTTGTTCATCCCGACGATCGTGTTCCGGATGATCGGCAGCAACGAATAGAGCACCAAAGCCGTGATGCTGGGGATCACGCCGAGCCCGACGAGGGGGATGAGCAGGCCCAACAGCGCGAACGAGGGGACGGTGAGGACTGCGCTCGAGATCGAGGTCGCCAAGTTCGAGGCGATGTCGTTGCTGTAGGTGAGCAGACCGATCACGACCCCGATGACGGTGGCGATGATGACGCTCTGGATGACCGCACTGACGTGCTGGTAAGAGTCGAAAACCAACTGGGATTGGTGCGACGTGATGTAGTCCCACAACGCGTTCAAGCGATGGCCCCGCTTTCCTCGTCCTGCGACCCCCACGGGCGCCACGCCGCTTTGTCGACGTACCGAACAGTCGTATCGACCAAATAAACCACGATCAAACATTGGTGTGGTGAGGAAACGGTCGACTCGTCAGGGCGCGGGCGGACCCATCGATGCGTCCGTACCTGTTGAGGGGAGCGCCGATGAGACTGGCGGGGACTTTAAATCAGGGCGAGTGAAAAGCCGCGGCATCCGTGCCGCCGACCGGGCCCTTACAGACGCCGACCGTGCCTTTTCCGACGCCGACCGGGCCCTTTTCGACGCCGACCGTGCCGTTTCCGACGTTGAGCGGGCCTTTTTCGACGCCGACCGGGCCGTTTCCGACGCCGACTCGGCCTTTCTTGCCGCCGAACCTGCCGACGTAGACCGTAAGCGGCAGGAACCGCTACAGTCGGCGACCGGAAAAGCCCGCTCGGCGTCCGGAAGAGCCCGCTCGGCGTCCGGAAGAGCCCGCTCGGCGTCCGGAAGAGCCCGCTCGGCGTCCGGTAGGGCCCGCTCGGCGTAACCGGGTCAGATCTTGGTGTACGCCTCCGTCAGGACCGATCGCAGGATCTGCTCGATCTCGTCGAACTCGGCCTGGCCGCAGATGAGGGGTGGAGCCAGCTGTACGACGGGATCTCCGCGGTCGTCGGCGCGGCAATAGAGGCCCGCGTCGAACAGTGCCGTCGAGAGGAATCCGCGTAGGACCCGCTCGGACTCGTCGGGGGAGAAGGTCTCCTTGGTCGCCTTGTCCTTCACCAGTTCGATCCCGTAGAAATAGCCTTCACCGCGCACGTCCCCGACGATCGGCAGATCGTTCAGTCGCTCCAGGGTCGCGCGGAAGTCCGGAGCGAGCTCCTTGACCCGGCCGGTCAGTCCTTCGCGTTCGAAGATGTCGAGGTTCGCCAGCGCCACCGCAGCCGACACGGGGTGCCCGCCGAAGGTGTAACCGTGGGCGAAAGAAGTGGTGTTGTCGTTGAACGGCTCGAACAGGCGGTCGGAGGCGATCATCGCGCCGATCGGCGAATAGCCCGAGGTCATGCCCTTGGCGCAGGTGATGATGTCGGGGATGTAGTCGAAGTCGTCGCATGCGAACATCGAGCCGATCCGACCGAACGCACAGATCACCTCGTCGGAGACGAGCAGGACGTTGTACTGGTCGCAGATCTCGCGTACCCGTTCGAAGTAACCGGGCGGCGGCGGGAAGCAGCCGCCGGCGTTCTGGACGGGCTCGAGGAACACGGCGGCCACGGTGTCGGGGCCTTCGAACTCGATGGCCTCGGCGATCCGGTCCGCCGCCCAGCGTCCGTACGCCTTGGGGTCGTCGGCGTATTCGGTGGCGCGGTAGATGTTCGTGTTGGGAACGCGGAAGGCTCCCGGTGTCAGCGGTTCGAAAGCCTCCTTCAGTGCGGGGATCCCGGTGATGGCGAGGGCGCCCTGCGGGGTGCCGTGGTAGGCGATCGACCGCGAGATCACCTTGTGCTTGCCGGGTTTGCCGGTCAGCTTGAAGTACTGCTTGGCGAGCTTCCATGCACTCTCGACGGCCTCACCACCGCCGGTGGTGAAGAAGACCCGGTTCAGGTCTCCGGGTGCGTAGGCCGCGAGACGTTCGGCGAGTTCGATGGCGGGCGGCGTCGCGTAAGACCACAGGGGGAAGAAGGCGAGCTCTTTGGCCTGCTTGGCGGCGGCCTCGGCGAGTTCGTCGCGGCCGTGACCGGCCTGGACGACGAACAGGCCCGACAACCCGTCGAGGTAACTGCGGCCGCGGTCGTCGAAGATCCTGGCGCCCTCGCCGCGGGTGATCACCGGCGGTGTGGTCTGGTCGCCGTGTCGCGAGAAGTGTCCCCACAGGTGACGCGCCGAGCGGGCGCCGAGGCTGGTGGTCTCGGATTCGAGAGCGGTCATCGGGTTCCCCAATTGTATTGTTGTTTGACCAGTTTCAGGTAGACCAGAGTTTCGGTTCCGGTCACTCCTGGCTGCGATCGAACCTTCTTGTTCAACACCTCGAGCAAGTGCTCGTCGTTTTCACAGACCACCTCGATCACCACGTCGAACGAGCCGGCCGTGAGCACCACGTAATCGATCTCCTTGACTTGGGCGAGGGCTTCCGCCAATTCGCCGGTGTCGCCGGTGCAGCGGATCCCGATCATTGCCTGGCGGGCGAAGCCCACCTGCATCGGATCGGTCACCGCCACGATCTGCATGACGCCTGCATCGCTGAGTCGTTGAACCCGGTTGCGCACCGCGGCTTCCGACAGGCCCACCGCCTTGCCCACCGAGGCGTACGAGCGTCGGCCGTCGGCCTGCAGCTCCTCGATGATCTGCTTGGAGATGTCGTCAAGGACTATCGGTTGCTGATCGGTCATGGCCCCGATTCTTGTCGATGCGCAGTCAGGTTCGATCGTTGCACTGCCATCGTTACGGATTCCGCACATTTCCGCAACACAAACAGATGATTTGGTCGTCATTGGGCGGTTTCGCTCGCGGAATTCGCAGTCCCTGGGTACTGTGGCTGACAGTTCAGACGATGACAGCCACCCGTTCGACGAAGCCCACGAGGACAGATATGAGCAACCACTCGAACTTCGCCGCCGGATGGGTCGGCGGCGGCGACCACGTCGGTACCGGTCCGGACCATCAGGTGATCAACCCTGCCACCGGAGGCGTCGTCGCGACCACGGCGCTCGCGACCGCTGCGGACGTCGACACCGCGGTGGTCACGGCCCGCGCGGCCCTGGGCGAGTGGGCGGGTGCGACCCCTGCCGAGCGCAGCGCGGTCCTGGCAAGACTTGCAGCGGGAATGGCCGCTTCCTCAGCGCAGCTGGCCGACGAAGAGGTGGCCCAGACCGGCAAGCCGATCCGGCTGGCGAACGAGTTCGATGTTCCGGGGTGTGTCGACAACACGGAGTTCTTCGCAGGCCTGGCACGCAATCTCGAGGGCAAGGCCAGCGCTGAGTACTCCGGCGACCACACCTCGTCCATCAGGCGTGAACCTGTGGGGGTCGTCGGATCGATCACGCCATGGAACTATCCGCTGCAGATGGCGGTGTGGAAGGTCATGCCTGCCTTGGCCGCCGGCTGCAGCGTCGTGCTCAAGCCCGCCGAGCTGACACCACTGACCACGCTGACCTTGGCCCGTCTGGCGACCGAAGCGGGTCTGCCTGACGGGGTGTTCAACGTGCTGACCGGAACCGGCGCCGAGGTCGGCGCCGCGATCGCGGGTCATCGCGGCGTCGACGTCGTGACATTCACCGGATCCACCGGGGTCGGCCGACAGGTGATGTCCCAGGCGGCCGTCAACGGAACTCGCGTGCAGCTCGAATTGGGTGGCAAAGCACCGTTTCTCGTGTTCGACGACGCTGATCTGGAGGCGGCGATCCACGGCGCGGTGGCCGGATCGCTGATCAACTCCGGCCAGGACTGTACGGCGGCGACCAGGGCGATCGTTGCCAGGCCCCTTTACGACGACTTCGTCGCCGGCGTGGGTGAGTTGATGAGCAAGGTTGTCGTGGGAGACCCGACCGATCCGGCCACGGACATGGGACCGCTCATCTCTTTTCCGCACCGCGACAAGGTGTCCGCAATGGTAGATCGCGCCCGCGATGCGGGTATCCGGGTGGTGACGGGCGGTTCTGTGCCCGACGGTCCCGGTGCTTACTACACACCGACCCTGCTGGCAGACGTGCCCGAGCACGCCGAGGTGTATCGCGACGAGATCTTCGGTCCGGTGCTCACCGTCAGCCCGTTCGATGGCGACGACGACGGCGTGCGCCGGGCGAACGACACCGTTTACGGCCTGGCCGCTTCGGCCTGGACCAGGGATCTGTACCGGGCGCAGCGGGCGAGCCGAGAGATCCGCGCCGGCTGCGTGTGGATCAACGATCACATCCCGATCATCAGCGAGATGCCGCACGGCGGTGTCGGTGCATCCGGGTTCGGCAAGGACATGTCCACCTATTCGCTCGACGAGTACCTCACCATCAAACACGTGATGAGTGACATCACAGGAGTTCCTCACAAGCCATGGCACCGAACAATTTTCACGCTGCCTCGTTAGACAGATCCGATGCGTGGGCGGAGGCGCCCACCGCCCGTGGCACGGCGATGGTCTCAGGCGCCACGCCGGCACCATATTGGCTCGACCGGTCGGAGCGCCCCGCGCCCAGACCGCGGTTGGCGGGCCAGGCGAGTGCCGACCTGGTTGTCGTCGGCGGCGGCTTCACCGGTTTGTGGACCGCGGTACAGGCGGCCGAGGCCGACCCGACGCGTTCGGTGATGTTGCTCGAGGGCGATCGCATCGCCGAAGGCGCGTCGGGCCGCAATGGCGGATTCTGTTCTGCGAGCCTGACTCACGGACTGTCGAACGGGATCGACCGTTACGCAGACGAACTCCCCACACTGCTACGCATGGGCGTGGCAACGCTCGAGGAGATCGAGTCGACGATCACCCGCCTCGGAATCGATGCCGACGTCGAGCACACCGGGGAACTGGATCTGGCGAGCTTCGATTGGCAGGTGCCCGACCTCGAAGAGGCCTACGCGCAAGGCAAGCGTTTCGATCAGCCGCTTCGTCTGCTGGATGCCGACGAAGTCGCGAAGCATGTCACGAGCCCGATGGCCCACGGCGCCGTGTACGACCCCGACGTGATGATGATCGACCCGGCGAAACTCGCCTGGGGGCTGGCTGCGGCGGCGGAACGACTCGGGGTGCGTGTGCACGAGCACAGCGAGGTGACGGCCATCGCGTCCGTCGGCGACCGGGTTCATCTGACGACCGGGTACGGCGGCGTCGACACAGCGAAGGTCGTCATCGCGACCGCGGCGTCGAAACCACTGCGCCGCAAGCTTCGATACCTGATGGTGCCCGTCTGGGACTACGCGCTCATGACCGAGCCGCTGACCGAGAAACAGTTGGCGTCCATCGGCTGGTCGGGTCGACAGGGACTCGCCGACTCCGGCAACCGTTTCCACTACTTCCGCCTTACGGCCGACGATCGCATCCTGTTCGGCGGATGGGACGCCGTCTACCACTACGGCGGCGACACCGACCCGCGCCGAGCGCAACGCCCGAGTGAGTTCGGGTTGCTCGCGGAGCACCTGCTGCAGGTGTTTCCGCAACTCGAGGGCATCAAGGCGTCGCACACGTGGGGCGGGATCATCGATACGTGCTCGCGGTTCAACAACTTCTGGGACGTCAGCATGGGCGGCAAGGTGGTGTCGGTGCTCGGATTCACCGGATTGGGTGTCGGCGCCTCGCACTTCGGGGCGCGCACAGCGCTCGATCTCGTCGATGGCCTCGACACCGAGCGCACCCGGCTGAAGATGGTGCAGTCCAAGCCCATTCCGTTCCCGCCCGAGCCGCTGCGGTGGTTCGGCATCACCGTCACCCGACATCAGTTCGCCCGCGCAGACCGCAACAAGGGTAGACGCGGCCTCTGGCTCAAGGCCATGGACGCTGCAGGTATCGGCTTCGACTCCTGACGCCTCCGATCTTGGTGGGTTTCGGCGAGCGTTTTCGCAGGTCGAGGTCGCCAGAACCCACCAAGATCGGGGGTCGGGGGTCAGGGCTTGTAGTCCTTGGGGACGACGATGATCGGGGCGTCGGTGTTCTTGAGGATCCGCGCGGAGGTGGAACCGAGAAATGCGCGGCGTGGGGGAGCGAGCCGGCCTGACCCGATCACCACGACATCTCCCGGCCCCCAGCGCAGCTCCTCGAGTGCTTCCTCGAGGGAGTTGCCGTCGGCGACCAGCGATTCGATACCCGATGTCCCACCGCAGCTCTGCGCGGCCACGGCGAGATTGGCCTCGGCTGCGGCGATATGACGACTCCTGACCTCGGCGGATTCCTCGTCGTCGCCGGAGAGATCATCATGCGAGACCAGCGACAGCAGACGCAGATTGAGCTTGCCCTCGCCGGCGAGGGCAAGCGCGAACGGAAGGGGCGTGTCCTTCGACTCGGCGGTCGGTACCGCGACGGTCAACGTGGTGATGGTCGGGATGTCGACGCGGCTGTAGCCGCGTGGCGCCAGTGCGACCGGTACCGGCGAGGCATGGGTGAGCGCAGAGGAGATGGTGCCCAGGGTGTGTTTGCCCAGGATGCCATCGCTGGTGCCGCCCACCACGATCATGGCCGCCTTGCTCGAGACAGCGAAGTCGATCAGGCACTGGGGAAACGATTCTGCGACCGGGGTGTGCCGTGCGACCTCGATACCGTCCGGGATGTCGGCGGCGACCTCGTCGAGCCATTGTTCGGCCTTGTTCACCAGTGCCGCCTCGTATCCGGCCCGGCCAGGGGAGCCGTCAGGTTCGGTTGCGCGGACGACACACACCAGGTCGATGGCGGCCCCCGTCGCTTTCGCGATCGCGATGGCCAGGTTCACCCCGTCGTCGCCGGTGTCGGTGTAGAGATAACCCACGGTCAGCCTCATGAGGTGGTACTCGCTTTCGTCGCAGCCCTGGTGGTGAGAGGTGTCGGGGCGAAATCAGTAGACATCGGGCACCTTGACCTCGGTATCGGCGTTGAGAGTCTTGCCCTTCCAGAAGTCCTTGGGGCCGAAGGCGAAGCACAGGAGCATCAGCGGGATACCGAGGACGAGCATGCCGACACCCATGATGAACACGCCGCCGACGCCGGCGATCGAGGTGGACCCATAGTCGGTCGCGTACATGTCGATGGCGCTCTGGACGAACGCCCACGTCATGGCAAGGGCGCCGATCAGCGGGAAGATGCCGCGGAAGAACAGGTTTCGCGTCGATGCGAACAGTGAACGGCGGAAGTACCAGACGCACGCGTAGGCCGTGATGCCGTAGTAGAACGCGACGGCCAGACCCAGTGACGAGATCGAGTCGGCCAGGGTGTCGTCGCTGACGAGCGAGAGCACCAGGTAGAACATGAGTGCCGATGCACCCATGACCGCCGTGCCGAATGCCGGGGTCATGTACCGCGGATGGACCTTGGCGAACCGCTTCGGGATGGCTCCGTACACAGCCATGGACAGTGTCCCGCGGGCCGTGGGCAGGATGGTCGACTGCGTCGAAGAGAGCGCCGAGACGGACACGGTCAACAGGAGCAGTGAGGCCATGATCGAGCCGGCCACGGGATCTCCGAGGATGGTCAGGACGTCGCTCGCATTGTCGGGGTTGTTCAAACCGATTCCCTCTTCACCGAATCCGGCGAACGACTGGATCGCGTAGGCGACGAGTACGTACGTGCAGACCAGGATCAGTGTCGTGAGAACCGCCGCACGGCCGGGTGTCTTGGCCGAATCCTTGGTCTCTTCTCCGACGGCGAGGCAGGCGTCCCAACCCCAGTAGATGAAGATGCACAGGATCACCGCTTCAGCGATGGACGACGCGCTCAGCCCGCTCGGCCAGATCCAGCTCAGGCTCGGGTTGATGGCCTGGGGGCCGGCCTTGTCGAAGCCGACCTTGAACAGCGCGATGACGCTGGCGACGATCAGTACGCCGAACTGGATGACGATCAGCACGTTCTGCATGCGTTCGCTGATCAGGATGCCGCGAATGCTGACCCAGGTCATCATCACGATGAGGATGCAACCGAGGCCGACCTTGATCCAGATGTTCTCTGCCCAGGAGTCCAGGTGCAGGAACCGCAGCAGGTAGACACCGGCAACCTCGGCGACGTTCGCGAGCACGATGATGGCGGATACGGCGAGTCCCCAGCCGCCGATCCAGCCGATCCAGGGGCCGAACGCCTTGGTGCCCCAGGTGAACGTGGTGCCGCAGTCGGGAGTGTCCTCGCCTAGCTCGCGGTATGCGAAGGCGATGAGGAGCATGGGGATGAACGCGAGGATGAACATCGCCGGGGCTTTTTCGTGGACGGCGGCGACGACGAAACCGAGGGTGGCGGCGAGGCTGTAGGCCGGTGCGACGGCCGAGAGGCCGATGACGACGTTGCCGACGAGTCCTAGGGAGCCTGAGCGCAGGCCTTTGTCGGGAACTTCAAAAACTGGCGGATCCGAAATGGCCATGGGTGTCTCCGGACGGTGAGGGGATCAACTAGCTTACCGTACGGTTTCGCCAGTGTAGGCGCTCAATAACGACGGATTTGTTTCCAATTCAGTAACACGACGACTGAATCAGTCGTGGGCACGCCGGTGGACGCCGTGGTTGGCGGGCGGCTGGCCTACGCGCCATCAATCTGCTGAGGTCGCGCAACTAATACAGTCCCACCCCGGGGGCGCCCTCGCCAGTCGATTCCCGGACTGACTCCGACGCGGCACCCAACCGGTTCACACACCGCAATCCGCTCCGCTTCCGTGGCCGGGATTGAACTGGATGGGCCACCGGAAGCGAAGCGGATGTCTGGGAGAGTGCGAGTGCCTACTCGGCGGGTGCGGCAGCTGCTGCTGCGGCAACGGCCTTCTGGCGACGTGCGACGACGAAGCCGGCACCTGCGCCTGCGGCGGCGAGCGCACCCACGGCCACCTTGCTGCCGGTGAAGCGATGGCCGAGGGCTGCATCGACGGAGTACTTGCCCGGACCGGTCAGGGCAAGCGCAGCTGATGCGAGTCCGAGAATCGCGGGGTATTCGTAGCCACCTGAGGTGGCGAAGAACCCTGCCGGTTTGTGCACCGAAGCGGCACCCACCATGGCACCGACGGCGCCTGCAGCCGCGAACGGTGTTCCGGCGCCCGCGACCAGAAGGGCGCCGCCGGCTTCACTGATACCGGCCAGGGCGGCAGAGGGCTTGGCGGGCTTGAAACCCATGCCGTCGAAGGCGCCGGCGGTGGCGTCGAGGCCGTGGCCACCGAACCAGCCGAAGAGTTTCTGGGTGCCGTGAGCGAACAGGGTGCCGCCGACGCCCACGCGAAGCGCGAGAAGTCCGACGTCGAGGGTGGGGCGGCTACGTGTAGTGGTCATCTGGTTTGTTCTCCTAACGAGTCGCCCCAAACAGTACTCCGGTCCGTTTACCGATGCACTTTGCCCCGGCGAACGTCGATAGAGGATCATGCCCTGTTGTGAATCCTTCGCAGAATTCAGTCAGCGCGCCCGACCCTGACGACATCGGATCTCGAATCGACCCGGTGCTCGCGCGGAGTTGGCTGCTAGTCAACGGACTGCAGTACGACCGTTTTCAGGCCGCAGCGAACTCGCGCGCAGATATCGTGGTCCTCGACATCGAGGACGCGGTCGCGCCCAAGGACAAGCTTCTCGCCCGCGACAACGTCGTCCGTTGGATCGCTGCGGGAAATCGTGATTGGGTGCGTGTCAACGGATTCGGAACGCAGTGGTGGGCCGACGATCTGACGGCACTGAGTCAGGTCAAACTCGGCGGTGTGATGCTGGCGATGGTCGAATCGGTCGACCACGTCACCGAGACGGCGAAGCGACTTCCGGGGGTGCCGATCGTTGCCCTCGTCGAGACAGCACGCGGTCTCGAACGGATCAGCGAAATCGCCTCCGCGAAGGGAACGTTTCGGTTGGCCTTCGGTATCGGTGACTTCCGCCGCGATACCGGCTTCGGCGATCAGCCGGCGACCCTCGCTTACGCCCGCTCCCGGTTCACCATCGCCGCCAAGGCAGCACACCTGCCCAGCGCGATCGACGGCCCGACGGTGGGTTCGTCGGCCCTCAAGCTGAGCGAAGCCACGGCGGTGAGCGCCGAGTTCGGGATGACGGGCAAGATCTGCCTCACCCCGGATCAGTGTGCCGCCGTGAACGAGGGCCTCTCACCCTCGCACGAGGAGATCGCGTGGGCGCTGGAGTTCTTCACCGAGTACGAAAAAGACGGTGGACAGATCCGCAACGGATCCGACCTGCCCAGGATCGCCCGCGGCACCAAGATCCTCGACCTCGCCCGTGCCTACGGCATCGAGTTCAACGAGGAGTACGACGACCCGGACCACATGCCCGCGCCGTCGGACACGTACCACTACTGAGGTCCACCCTCTCGGACCGCGAACTGCGCCGCGCCCGCTGATCTGCTCCAGTTTCGGGGATCTGCTCCACTTCCAGAGCGCTAGAAGTGGAGCATCTGTCTACAACTGGAGCAGATAGTGGGTGGGCCGGCGTCGACCCCACACCCATCGGGGGCGAGTGCTCAACCCGATTCGCAGGACACGCCGCCAAAGGGGAGCGGGTTCACCACCAGCACCCGGTTCGCGCCGTCGACGAGCCAGGCCGCACCCCGGTTGTCCAGGGACGCCGAATGGACTGTCGCGGCATCCGGCCCACGCAGGACTCCGCACCGCTCGACCCCGTACACCGGGGACCGTCCTGTCAGAAACTCCTCGGGGTCGGGGCCCGGCCACGGAACCGTTGCAGCCGGGTCCTCTGCGGCCTCGAGTTCGAAGACGGTGACCTCGTCGGGGACAAGGTCTTCGGTTGGTCGACCGTCTGCGAGACCTCGTGCAGCGTCGATCAGTTCGGCGAGTCGGGCGCGTACCGCCTTCTCGTCGGCGCTGAGCCCTTCGGTGAAGCGCGAGCCGTAGGCGTAGACGCTCAGGGTCGCGGGAGCGGTGTCGGCGTGCAGGGTGAACGTGGTGTTGCCCTGGTCGGTGACCTGCGGATCGCCGGCGTCGGTCGAGGGGGAGATGAGCCCGCCCGCTTCGGTCGCGGCGACGAACCTGGCCACCTCGGCGGGTTCGACCCGCGACACGGAGTAACTGCCGGGGAGGTCGTAGTTCTCGAGCGGGTTCCGCAGCAGGATGCGACCGTCACCGTAGATCGCGATCGCCGGCGATTGGAGAGAGAACATGATCGTGGGGCTGTACCCCGGTCCAGAGCTCACCGCGAACACGATCTGATCGGCGGGAAGTGGGGCGGGTTCGGCGGTCGGTGCGCCCGGCGAGTTCGTGCTGCATCCGGTCAGAATGGCCGCGAGCACCAGCCCACACGCCGCGTAGATGTTGCCGGTACCCATGTGCCAGAGGCTAGCGCGGGTCGGTCCCGCGGTGGGTCACCGGACCCCAGAGCGCACAGTGGCCGTCGCCCGGTGAGGGCGACGGCCATTACTTGAAACGAGAGATCGAAGCTCAGCGAGCAAACATCAACGCGCGCTTGACTTCTTGGATTGCCTGCGTGACCTGGATGCCGCGGGGGCAGGCGTCGGTGCAGTTGAACGTGGTGCGGCAGCGCCAGACGCCGTCGACCTCGTTGAGGATGTCGAGACGCTCGGCGGCACCTTCGTCACGGCTGTCGAAGA
Organism: Williamsia sp. 1138; assembly: GCF_002095435.2. Taxonomy (GTDB): domain Bacteria; phylum Actinomycetota; class Actinomycetes; order Mycobacteriales; family Mycobacteriaceae; genus Williamsia. The sequence goes on along the minus strand of NZ_MJEJ02000050.1, from coordinate 112,585 downwards.
TGAAGCGATGAGCGTTCACGATGGCGGCCGGTCCGAAGTAGCTGCCCTCGTTCCAGTACACCGGGCAGCTCGTCGTGCAGCACGCGCACAGAATGCACTTGGTGGTGTCGTCGAAACGCGCCCGGTCGGTCTGGCTCTGGATCCGCTCGCGAGTCGGCTCGTTGCCGCTGGTCATGAGGAACGGCTTGACAGCGCGGTATGCGTCGAAGAACGGTTCCATGTTCACGACGAGATCCTTCTCTACCGGCAGGCCCTTGATGGGCTCGACGGTGATGGTGATCTCTTTGGACTTGTCCTTGGGGAGCATGTCCTTCATGAGCAGCTTGCAGGCCAGCCGGTTGACGCCGTTGATCCGCATGGCATCCGACCCGCACACACCGTGGGCGCACGAGCGGCGGAAGGTGAGCGTGCCGTCGAGGTAGCCCTTCACATACAGCAGCAGATTGAGCAGCCGGTCGGTCGGCAGAGCCGGCACCCGGAAGCTCTCGAACCCCTGTGCGTCAGGATCTTCCGGGTTGAACCGGCTGATCTTGAGCGTGACCATCGTGGCCTCGTCGGGAACCGGAGGCAACGGTGGATCGTCGTGGCGTACGTCGGCGATATCGGTGGTGGCAGTCATCAGTACTTCCGCTCCATCGGCTCGTAGCGCGTCTGGACCACTGGCTTGTAGTCCAATTCGATGTCCGACAGGAGGGCGTCACCCTTCTTGTAGGCCATCGTGTGCCGCATGTAATTGGTGTCGTCGCGATCCGGGTAGTCCTCGCGAGCGTGCCCGCCGCGCGATTCCTTGCGGTTCAGGGCGCCGACCACGGTGACCTCGGCCATCTCGAGCAGGAAGCCCAGCTCGATCGCTTCGAGGAGGTCGCTGTTGAAGCGCTTGCCCTTGTCGTGCACGCGGATCGAGCTGTACCGCTCCTTGAATCCGTGGATGTCGGTCAGGGCCTGCTTGAGCGTCTCTTCGGTACGGAACACCGAGGCGTTCGCGTCCATCGAGGCCTGCAGCTCGGTGCGGATGTCGGCGACCCGCTCGTGTCCGTGCTCGGACAGGACCAGCTCGAGCCATTCGTCGACCATCTTGGTCGGTGTCTCCGGGAGCTCGGTGAACTCGTTCGCCAGCGCGTACTCGGCGGCGGCGATACCTGCCCGGCGGCCGAACACGTTGATGTCGAGCAGCGAGTTGGTGCCGAGTCGGTTGGCACCGTGCACCGAGACGCAGGCGCACTCACCCGCGGCGTACAGGCCATGGACGACCTCGTCGTTGTTGGCCAGCACCTCACCGTTGATCTTGGTGGGGATGCCACCCATGACGTAGTGACAGGTCGGGAACACCGGCACGTACTCGGTCACCGGGTCGACGCCGAGATAGGTGCGCGCGAACTCGGTGATGTCGGGGAGCTTCTCGTTGAGAACCTCCTCGCCGAGGTGGGTCACGTCGATGTAGACGTAGTCCTTGTTCGGACCCGCGCCGCGGCCCTCGAGTACCTCGAGGACCATGGAGCGGGCGACGATGTCGCGAGGCGCGAGGTCCTTGATGGTCGGGGCGTAGCGCTCCATGAACCGTTCGCCGTCCGCATTGCGCAGGATCCCACCTTCACCGCGCACCGCTTCGGAGATCAAGATGCCGAGGCCGGCAAGGCCGGTCGGGTGGAACTGGTGGAACTCCATGTCCTCGAGGGGGAGTCCCTTGCGGAAGACGATCCCCATCCCGTCACCGGTCAGGGTGTGGGCATTGGAGGTGGTCTTGTACATGCGGCCCGAGCCGCCGGTCGCGAAGACGATCGACTTGGCGTGGAAGACATGGATCTCACCGGTGGCCAGCTCGTAGGCAACCACACCGGTAGCAACCTTCTCGCCCTCGGAGTTCTCCGTGAGGCAGATGTCGAGCGCGTAGAACTCGTTGAAGAACTCGACGTCGTGCTTGACGCAGTTCTGGTAGAGGGTCTGCAGGATCATGTGGCCGGTGCGGTCTGCGGCGTAGCAGGCGCGGCGGACCGGGCTCTTGCCATGGTCGCGCGTGTGGCCACCGAAGCGACGCTGGTCGATCTTGCCCTCAGGGGTGCGGTTGAACGGCAGCCCCATCTTCTCGAGGTCGAGAACGGCGTCGATGGCCTCTTTGGCCATGATCTCCACGGCGTCCTGGTCGGCGAGGTAGTCGCCGCCCTTGACCGTGTCGAAGGTGTGCCATTCCCAGTTGTCTTCTTCGACGTTCGCGAGTGCGGCGCACATGCCGCCCTGTGCGGCGCCGGTATGACTACGGGTGGGGTAGAGCTTGGTCAGCACCGCGGTACGGGTCCGGGGGCCTGCTTCGATGGCCGCACGCATCCCGGCGCCGCCTGCGCCGATGATCACCACGTCGTAACGATGTTCCTGCATGTGTACTTGCTCCGTTTCCAGGGCCGGATCAGACGCTGTTGACGTCGAAGGTGAGCAGGGCGTAGGTGCCGGTGAGCAGCACCAGGATCATCGACAGTGCCAGGAGCACGTTCAGCCAGAAACGCGTCGAGTCCTTACGGGAGTAATCGGCGATCACGGTGCGCACACCGTTGCCACCGTGCAGCTGGGCAAGCCAGAGCATGCTGATGTCCCAGACCTGCCAGAAGGGATCTTTCCAACGTGCGGCCACGAAGGACGCGTCGATCCGGTGCACGCCGTCGTCCCAGGCCAACATGATGAACATGTGGCCGATCGTCAGGATGATCAGTGCGAGACCCGAGAAGCGCATGAAGAGCCAGGCGTTCTTCTCGAAGTTGCCGCCCTTGGCCCGCCGCGGTGAACGGGGGTTGTCGAGGCTTGCCGGACGGTCGTGGTCGGTGCCCACGACCTTCGCGAGGATGGGGCTGTTCGGAGTGGTCATCTGCGGCGCCTCCTAAAGGTGTTCCACGATAAGTTGCAGCAGGCGTATCGCTGCCGCGCCGAAGAGGATCGCGAACAGGGTCAGGATGGTCCACAGCATCTGACGCTGGTACTTGGGTCCCTTGGACCAGAAGTCGACCAGGATGATCCGAACACCGTTCAGTGCGTGGTAGAGGACACACGCGACCAGGCCGATTTCCATCAGGCCGATGATCGGGTTCTTGTACGTCTCGATGATCTCCGAGTACTTGTCCGGATCGATGCGGATCACGGCCGTGTCGAGCACGTGTACAAAGAGAAAGAAGAAAATCGAGACACCGGTGATCCGGTGCAGTACCCAGGACCACATGCCTGGGTCACCCCGATACAGGGAACGTTTGCGCACCGGCGCGGGCGCGGTCTCTGTAGGAATGCTCATCGAGAAATTGGCCTCCAACATCGTTGATGGATGCGTCGAGCGCGGTTCCGGCTGCTCGATCGTGGACCCACGAAACAAACCATAAACCCAAGCTGAACCAGGGAGGAATCCTCCCCGAGTCGACAAGAGCTGCAATGCATCTCGATTTAGGGTTGCCTTACCATTGTTGCGATGTTAAGTGCGGTCCTCGTGCGGGCCCGCCGGTGTACCGGTAAGGTCATCTCATGGCCCCTGAAGTCAACTGGAAACTGTTGCGCACCAAAGCTTTAGACGCCATGCGGGGCGCCTATGCGCCCTACTCCGACTATCCGGTCGGCGCCGCGGCCCTAGTCGACGATGGGCGTTTCGTGACAGGTTGCAATGTGGAAAATGTCTCATATGGTTTAGGCCTCTGTGCCGAGTGCACGCTGGCCGGAAACTTGCACATCACCGGTGGTGGGCGCCTGTTGGCGCTCTCGTGCACGGACAGTCGAGGCGAGGTGCTGATGCCGTGTGGGCGCTGCCGGCAGGTTCTTCTCGAGCACGGCGGTACCGAGATGTTGATCGATCATGCCGACGGACCGAGACCGCTCGGACAGCTGTTGCCCGACTCGTTCGGGCCTGCCGACCTCGAGGCGGGACGGCTCGCGTCTGGAGGTGAACACCGTGGGTGAGAGTTTCGACGCCGTCTCGGTGATCGCGACCAAACGCGACGGCGGTGCCCTCAGCGATGCCGAGATCGACTGGGTGATCGATGGGTTCACCGCGGGCGAGGTCCACGACGAACAGATGTCGGCCCTCGCCATGGCGATACTGTTGCGAGGCATGGACCGTCGCGAGATCTCGCGGTGGACCACCGCGATGACCAACTCGGGGCAGCGAATGGACTTCAGCGGCCTCCGGCGCGCCGGCAGACCACTAATGACGGTCGACAAACACTCGACGGGTGGTGTGGGGGACAAGATCACCCTTCCACTCGCGCCGCTGGTCGCTTCGTACGGAATCGCGGTGCCTCAATTATCCGGACGTGGCCTGGGTCACACAGGAGGCACTCTAGACAAACTAGAGGCGATAGCCGGGTGGCGCAGCGATCTGAGCTACGACGAGATCGTCTCGCTGCTGGAATCCGTGGGCGCGGTCGTGTGTGCGGCTGGAGCGTCTCTGGCGCCGGCCGACAAGAAGTTGTACGCGTTGCGCGATGTGACAGGAACCGTCGAATCGATCCCGCTCATCGCGAGCTCCATCATGAGCAAGAAGATCGCCGAGGGCACGCAGGCCCTGGTGCTCGACGTCAAGGTCGGCGCCGGAGCCTTCATGAAATCGGAGGCCGATGCCCGCGAACTCGCGCAGATCATGGTCGAGCTCGGCAACGAGGCGGGCGTCCGGACGTCCGCGCTCCTCACGTCCATGTGGGAACCGCTGGGGATGACAGCCGGCAACGCGCTCGAGGTCGCCGAGTCGCTGGAGGTGCTCTCCGGTGGCGGTCCGGCCGACGTCGTGGAGCTGACCGTGGCCTTGGCGACGGAGATGCTGGCCGCTGCCGGGATGACCGGTGTCGACGTGACCGACAACCTGCGCAACGGCAAGGCGATGGATGTGTGGGAGGCGATGGTCCGGGGCCAGGGCGGCGACCCGAAGGCGGCACTCCCGCAAGCCGACCATTCCGAGACCATCTCCGCCGAGTCGGCAGGCGTGATCGAGTCGGTCGACGCGATGTCGGTGGGCAGAGCGGCCTGGCGTCTCGGTGCGGGACGGGCACGGCAAGGTGAGTCGGTTCAGGCCGAGGCCGGTGTCCGGATGCACGTGCGTTCGGGTGACCGCGTCGAGGCGGGCGATCCGTTGTTCACGATGTACACCGCCACGCCCGAGAGATTTGCCTCGGGAAGGGCCGCGCTCGCGGGCTCGACCGTGATCGGGTCGACACCGCCGCAGACCCTGTCGAGGGTCATCGATCGCGTTACGGTCGAGGCATGACAACGTCGCCGCTGGATCTTCCGTCCATCGCACTCGCTCCCAAGGTGCTTCTCCACGACCACCTCGACGGTGGATTACGTCCTGCGACCGTGCTCGAATTGGCCGAGGAGATCGGATACGACGAGCTACCAGCCGATGACGTTGCCGCCGTGGGCGCCTGGTTCCGAGAGGCAGCCGACAGCGGTTCCCTGGTTCGCTATCTGGAGACGTTCAAGCACACGGTCGCCGTGATGCAGACCGCCTCCTCCCTCGAACGGGTGGCCCGTGAGTGCGCCGAAGACCTCGCGGACGACGGGGTGGTGTACGCCGAGGTGCGCTTCGCACCCGAGCAGCATCTCGAGGACGGACTGACCCTCGACGAGGTCGTCGAGGCAGTTCTGCGGGGATTCGAGGACGGTACCGCGCAGGCTGCCGGCCGGGGACGGCGGATTCAGGTGCGTACGCTGGTGACGGCGATGCGACACGCGGCCCGCTCCCGCGAGATCGCCGAACTGGCGGTGCGGTTCCGCCACCGCGGGGTCGTCGGATTCGACATCGCGGGCGCCGAAGCCGGCTACCCGCCCAGCCGGCATCTCGACGCCTTCGAGTACATGCGGGCGAACAATGCCCCGTTCACGATTCACGCCGGGGAGGCATTCGGGTTGCCCTCGATCCACGAGGCGATCAGCTTCTGTGGGACGGATCGGCTCGGTCATGGTGTGCGGGTCATCGAGGACATCGCTCTCCCCGTCGGCGCGGATCCCGCAGCAGCGTCATTCCCGGACGCGAAACTCGGCGATGTGGCGAATTATGTGCGGGACAAGCGGATCCCGTTGGAACTGTGCCCCAGTTCCAATGTGCAGACGGGAGCAGTCGCGAGCCTCGCCGAGCACCCGTTCAACGTGCTGGCCCGCCTGCGTTTTCGCGTCACGGTCAACACCGACAATCGGCTGATGGGCGACACGACCATGAGTCGTGAGTGCAAGGTGCTCGTCGACCAGTTCGGGTACGGATGGTCCGATCTCGAGCGGTTCACCGTCAACGCGATGAAGTCGGCCTTCATCCATTTCGACGAGCGCCTCGCGATCATCGACGACGTCATCAAACCCGGCTACGCGGTGCTGATCGGCTGATCTGCCCGGCGTGCCGATACTGCCGCTCAGCCTGCCAATACGGCCGCCGAGCGGGCGGGACTTCGCGCCGAGCGGCCCCTAGTCGCGCTTCTTCTCGAGCCGGGTCTCGAACTCGTGCTCGAGCGCGCGCCACGCCTCGGACTCGTTGTCGAACGGCGCGCTCGGAGCCATCCGCTTCGGGTCGGGGTTGAGTGCGTAGTTCACGAACCAGCCCAGCGGAGTGGTCGAGCCCAGCGCCTCGGCGACCGAATCGTCGTCGGCGAAATCAGCAGCATCGGTGAGCAATTCGACCGCGAGTTCGAGTTGCCGCCGATCGATGCGGCGCGGGCCGTCCGCGATGTCGTCGGTCAGACCCGGCAGTACATACACATTGTCGTCGTAGACATCGATCTCGAGCGATCCGTCGGTCGCGGCGATCTGGATCTCCTCGAACGTGCTGACGGCTGACAGGTCGTGTTCGTTGTCGTCGGCCAGGAAACGCTCGAGGGCACGCTTGGAGCCGAAGGCGAAGATCTTGCCGTTCTTGCCGAGGAACACCGGATCGTCGTCCAAATAGCAACGCAGTGAGAAGAACTCGCCGGCGCTGGTGATGATCTGAATCGGATCGATGCCGACCGAACCCCAGAAGTCGTCTTCGTCGATCTCGTCATCTTCGTCCTCGAGATCGTCATCTTCTTCGACCGCGTCATCGTCATCGTCATCGTCGGTGTCGTCACCCGCCACCAATTCGACGTCGTCGTCCGGCTCGTCTTCGTCTTCGGCGCTCGCGGCAGCGAGTATTTCGGCCTCGGCGACGGAGACAGCCTCCGCGTCGACCTCGGGGGTCTTGATGACGGCGTCGATGGCGTCGATGACGTCATCCCAGCGCTTGTCGATGAGAGTTCCGATGCGCTCCCACAACTCCGCGCCGTCTTTGCCGACGAAGTTACGAGTACCCGTGGTGACAGCACCGAGGATGGGGTTCCCGTTGAAGAACTTGGTGATCGCGGTCAGCTCGCAGACTTCCCCGATGATCCTGACGATCTCGAGGACGTCCTCGAGCTTCGCGATCACCTCGGGGGTCGGATCTTCGGAGGCCAGTTCGGGAACCGCGATCAGGTCGTAGGAGTGGCCCTCGGCCGGCTCGAGCTCGTCGGCCTTGAGGCCGACCACCGTGTTCCAGGCGGGATGCTCGACGAGATCGTTGTCGGTACCCGAGCGAATGAACGCAACGAGCTCTGCGACGGAGCTGAACCCGTACAGGTCCTCTTCGAGACCGAGGAAGGCCTCCCACTCGTCGTCGCCCTCGCGCCAGCGCGGAGCCCACAAGGTGAACGTGTTGCCCTCGGTGATTCCGAGTTCGATTGGGACGATGTCTCCGGCCATGGGGACAGAGCCTAGTCACCGACCCCGAGCGTCGGCCACCTCGCCTCGCCCGAAGTGCACGAGGTTTGCCGAGATTTCCTGATCTGGTCGCGACCCGGCGACTTCACTGCGAGGTCAGCGCCGCGCGGATCGGGCGGGCAGATCAGTTCGGCCGGTAGAAGCCTTCGAAGGTCTGGTCCAGGTTCGAGGTTCGTACCGGGTTGACCTGAACAGGATCTCCCGCCTCAACCATCTGTCCGTTCCCGATGTACATGGCGACGTGTCCGGACCACACGGCGAGATCGCCAGGCTGTAGATCGGCCTGTGCCACCTGGACCCCGGCGGTGTCCTGTTCCTGTGCCAACCGGGGCAGCTCGACTCCGGCTTCCCGATAGGCCCACTGCGTGAGGCCGCTGCAATCGAGCCCCTGCCCGGGTGATGTACCTCCCCAAACATAGGGCACACCCTGCTGACTGAGTGCTGCCCGAACTGCTCTTGCTGCGCGTTCATTGGGTGCGTAAGCGACCGAACCGTCCGGCAGGGTGATCGCGACCCCGGTGCCGCCCGGGTTGGTTGCGGTCAGTCCGGCCGGCACGGTGGTCGCCGGGCCCTCGCCGTCGCCGGGCCCGGTTCTTCCGGCGGCGGCCTGCACCGGACCGAATGCGGCGTTACCGAGATTGCCCAGCTCGGTACCGACACGGGCGAGCTGGGCGTCGACAGGGTTCGACCCCGCCGGTGCGGGAGTGCGGCCGATGGCCAGTAGCCGGTCGGTGTCGGTTCTGAGCTCGGCGCGGGTGCGCTCGACGGCGTCGATGCCGCGCTGCAGATGTGCCATGGCGACCGGAATGACGGCCGCGAGACCCGCCGGTGTGTAAAGGGCCGGCCCCATGGCTGCGGTGACGGCGACGAACGAGTCGAGTATCGCCTGTAATTCGCCCGCTGCCCGCCGGATCTTGTCGCCCGCAGACTCGATGACATCGGCGATCTCGGCGCTGTCGTCGGAGAAATCTGCTGCATCGGTGACTGCGCGGTCCAGAACTGAGATCGCGCGGGCAGCACCCACCCCCGTCCAGGCGGGTTCGAGTTCGCTGTTGATGCGCACCTGCCGATTGCGGGCGTCATCGAGAACAGTTGCAGTGGAGCGTAACTGGGCCGCGGGGGCACCTGCAGGCAACTCGCCGGTGCCCAGCGCGGCGAGCAGGGCCCGCAGCGGGATGATGAGCAACTCGATCGGGATCATCGCGCGGTCGCCGCGATCTGTGCGGAATTGGTGTCGTCTGTGCCCGTATAGGTGTCGACGGCATGTGCCAGGCCCTGGCCGAGCGCAACCATCCTCGTGGCGAGATCGTCGATCTCTCGGCAGTGCCGGTCGGTGACCATCACCGCGGCCGCGGTGAACTCGGCCCCGATCAGGCCGAACGTCGGTGCCAGCACCGCCGCGTCGACGCGCCCGGCGAGGGCCTGGGCGGCGATGTCGGCTGCGACCGAGCGGGTGCCGGCTGCAGCGGTGGTCAGGGCGGCGGGATCAACGGAGACCGAACTCATGTGCATACGACGCAGTGGTCGGGGGTGTCGGTTCCCTCGTAAGGTGAGTCCATGCAGATCCGAGCAGTTGATCATCCACTGGCCGCCGCCAGGCTGACCACCCTCCGCGATGAGACCACCGGCAACGCGGCTTTTCGCGGTGCACTCTCCGATCTCACCCAGATGCTCATCTACGAGGCGTTGATCGGCGCGCCCGTGACCGAGGTGCCGATCACGACACCCGTGGTCGCGACGACGGGGGTGAAGCTGGCGTCGCCGCCCCTGCTCGTCCCGGTGCTGAGGGCCGGTCTGGGCATGGTCGAGCAGGCACACGCGATGGTGCCGGAGGCGAATGTCGGATTCGTGGGGATCGCGCGGAACGAGGAGACCCGGGAGCCGGTGCCTTATCTGGAGTCACTGCCGGACGATCTGACCGGCCAGCCGGTGTTCGTCCTCGATCCGATGCTGGCCACGGGCGGGTCGATGCTGCACACGATCGAGTTGCTGGTCTCCCGCAAAGCCACCGACATCACCGCGGTATGCGTCGTCGCGGCCCCTGAAGGCGTTGCTGCGCTGGAGAACTCCGGGTATCCGGTCCGACTCGTGACCGCGGCCATCGATGATGGACTCAACGAGGTCGCCTACATCACACCGGGTCTCGGTGATGCGGGCGATCGCCAGTTCGGTCCTAGGTAGCGCGCGCGGCCCAGCGGCCGCCCTCCCGGCGCACCTGCACGGGGTGATCGAAGCACTTCGTGATGGTCGCCGAGGTCAGGGCGTCGTCTACGTGGCCCTGGACCACTGATTCACCGTCGCGGAGCAATAGCGCGTGACTGGTGCTCGCGGGAAGATCCTCGAGGTGATGGGTGACCAGCACACTCGCCAGGTCGGGAACCTCGCGGCGCAGTTGATCGACGCTGGTCAGGAGTTGTTCGCGCGCAGCCAGATCCAGACCCGTGGCGGGTTCGTCGAGAAGGATCAGCGACGGCCTGGCCATCAACGCCCTGGCGATGAGCGTTCGTCCCCGTTCACCCTGGCTCATGGTGGTCCAGACCGAGTCTCGCCTCATGCTCATGCCCAACAAGTCGAGAAGTTCGTCGGCGTGCCGATGTTCGACGTCGTCGTACTCGCGTCGATGGTCCAGTTCCGGGGTGTTGGTCAAACCGGTGAGTACCACGTCGTGGGCCGTCAAGGGCAGGTCGAGGCGATGCCTCGGATCGACATGTCCGATATGGGTGCGTAACTCGCGCATGTCGACGCGGCCCAATCGGCGCCCGAGTACGTCGACGGTGCCGCGGGTCGGGTGTCCGAACGCGCCGAGGATGTTCAGCAGGGTTGATTTCCCGGCGCCGTTCGGACCGAGCAGTGCCCAGTGCTCGCCAGCGTTGACGGTGAAACTGATGTCGCGCAACAGGTACCGTCCACTCCGGACCACATCGATGTGAGCGGCGTGAAGGACTTCGTGTGGAGCAGTTGTGTCCACGGTGTCAGTTGGCCCAGTAGTAGATCATCGGTTCGGAGGCCAGCACGGCTCCGCCTTCGCTGATGGTGAGAGTCGATCCGTCCACCACGTATGTGGTGTTGTTGTTCACTGCGGTGAACCGGCTGCCCGAACGGGTCGGATATTGGATCTCGATGGCACCGCCGTCGGCAAGGCCCTTGTAGTAATACCGCCCGGTCTGCTCGCCCACCTGGCAGACAACAACTTTCGACCGGTTGGTCTGTCCGATCATCACCGCGGGATCACCGGTTGCGTTGCAGCGTGGACCGCTGAGAAAACCTTGGCCGTCGGCGCCGGGCACATTCGGATCGGGGCGATTCGGGGTGGTGGTCGGTGTCGCCGTCGTGGAGGTCAAGGTGCTGGTCGGCACTCCGGTGGAGGGCGTCAAGGTGACGGTTCGGGTGGCCGTCTGCTGGGTCGGGGTAGGAGTGGTACTCGTGCTCTCGGCGTTGTCCTCGTCGGACGGGATCAGCAGGAACCCCAGCAGGACGGCACCGGCGAGGACCAGGGCGCCCGCGACGATCGCACCGATGACCACCGGAGACGCCCACGGCGACTTCGGTGGCGGTGTCGGGGGGTAGTTGCCGCTCACGGGCTCACCCTACCGGCGTACCGACGCCGCGAACTCGGCCACCTGGGCACCGAGCGCGTCGAGCCGCGCCCGTGCCAGGGCCTTGGCGTTCCCGAGTTCGGTGCGAGGTGCCAGCGCCACTTCCAGATAGAACTTCAGTTTCGGCTCCGTCCCGGAGGGGCGCGCGATGACGCGAACCTGGTCGTGGTCGGTCGAACCGGTGAATTGCACGGCGTCGGTCGCCGATGGTCCCGGCCGGGTTGAGAAGTCCTCCACCGAGACCGCGGTGCCCGCGAGGCGCGGTGGTGGGTCGGTGCGAAGGGCCGTCATCACGTCGGCGATGTCGCTCAAATGATCGACACGGATCGCATACTGGGCGGTCGCGTGCACACCGAACTCGGTGAACAAATCATCGAGGCGATCGCCGAGATCCTGGCCGCTCGTGAGGAGTCGCTCGGCCAGCACGCACACCGCGACGGCGGCGCTGATGCCGTCCTTGTCCCGAACGGCGTCTGGGTCCACGCAATGGCCGATCGCTTCCTCATAGGCATAGACCAGTCCGTCGCCGGCACGGACCAGCCACTTGAAACCGGTGAGGGTGGTGACATGCCGGGTCCCAGCGGCCGCTGCGATCTTGCCGAGCAACGTCCCCGACACGATCGTGCTGGCCACCAAAGCGTTCTCGCCGCGGTGGCCGTCGACGATCTCTGCGCCGAGCAACGCGCCGGTCTCGTCACCGGACAGCATCCGCCATGCGCCGTCCACGCAGGCGCCGACAGCACATCGGTCGGCATCGGGGTCGAGCGCGATTGCCAGGTCGGCACCCGAGTCCCTGGCGAGGTCGAGCAGCAGATCGGACGCGCCCGGCTCCTCGGGATTCGGAAACGCTGCGGTGGGAAAGTCGGGATCGGGGCTGTGTTGCAGACCGACGACGGTGACATCGTGAAACCCGCACTCCCGCAACGCCTGTACGGCGATATCCCCGCCGACGCCGTGCATGGCCGTCAGCGCGACGCGGACGCGTCGCCGCTCCCGGCTCCCGAACGTGGTGACCAGGCGCGCGAGGTAACGCTCGAGGTTGGCGCGGGCTCGGCTGTCCGCGGCGACCGCGGCCCGGGGGATGTCCTTCGCGGGCCCCACCTGGGTGATGAGTTGCTCGATCTCGGCGTCTGCCGGCGGGATGAGCTGAGCTCCCTCGTCCAGGTAGACCTTGTAACCGTTGTCCGCAGGTGGGTTGTGCGACGCCGTGATCTGGATGCCTGCGACGGCGCCGAGGTCGCGGACGGCGAAGGCGACGAGCGGTGTGGGCCCGGGTTCAGGAAGCGCGATCACATCGAATCCCTGCGCCGCAAGAACTTGCGTGGTCGCGGAGAAGAAGTCTTCGGACCCATGCCTGGCGTCGCGGCCGACGACGACAGAGCCGCCGCGGTGGCCGTGATCGATCAGCCATTGCCCGACACCCGCCGTGGCGCCGCTGACCACCGCGACGTTCATGCCCGCCGGTCCGGCCCGCACCGGACCGCGCAGGCCTGCGGTACCGAAATGCAGGGTGCCCGAGAAACGCTCAGCCAACGATTCGGGATCGAGCCCTCGCAACTCGGCCCGCGTCCGGGGGTCGGGGTCTGCGTCGATCCACGCCTCTACCTGCTCATCGGTCATCGCCGGCTCAGATCTGTTCGATGACCTGGGCGAGCAGGTGGCCCATCCGGGTCGCCGACGAGCGCCCCACGGCGAGCACTTCCTCATGATCGAGAGGTTCGCCGGTGATACCCGCCGCCAGATTGGTGACCAGTGAAATGCCGAGTACGTCAAGCTTTTCCGCTCGGGCGGCGATTGTCTCGTGGACCGTCGACATCCCGACGAGATCTGCTCCGAGCACTCGCAGCATCTTGATCTCGGCCGGTGTCTCGTAGTGCGGTCCCGGGAGACCCGCGTAGACCCCCTCGGCCAACGACGGGTCCACGCTCTGCGCGATCTGACGTAGACGTGGGGAATACGCATCGACCAGATCGACGAATTGTGCACCGGCCAAAGGGGATCGTGCCGTCAGGTTGAGGTGGTCACTGATCAGTACGGGTTGCCCGACGGTCATGTCATCGCGCAGACCACCTGCAGCATTGGTCAAAACCAGTGTGCCGACACCGCAGGCGGCGGCGGTGCGGACCGCGTGCACCACGCTCGCGAGCGGATGACCTTCGTAGGCATGAGTTCTGCCCAGTAGGACGAGAACCGACCGGCCGCCGATCCGCAGGGAATGGACTGTCCCCGAGTGTCCCTCGGCGCTCGGGGGAGTGAATCCGGGCAACTCGGCCATCGGGACACTGGCAGCAGGCGTTCCCAGGGCGGCGGCCGCCGGAGCCCATCCCGAGCCGAGAACCACGGCCACATCGTGGCTCGCTGCACCTGTTGCTGTGGCGATGGCATCGGCAGCCGCCTGGGCGGCGCGCGCGGGGTCGGTCGTCGGATCTGCGTTTGAACCTTGCTCTGGCATGGTCACAACCTTAAGACGATATGGTCGCTCCATGCCGTACGTGACCACCAATGACGCTGTACACACCCTGTATCTCGGTGCTGAGGGCGCCGAACTCGACGAGAAGAACCCGGAGAACAGGTTCGGGATCGACTGGCTCGACACCGTGAACGCCCAGCTCGATCAGGTCGTCGAGAGCGCGCCGGGTGCGCTCGTGATCACCGCCACCGGGAAGTTCTTCTCGAACGGGCTCGACGTCGACTACATCGCGGCCAACGGTGACAAGCTGCCCGCCTACCTCGATCGCGTCCACGCGCTGTACGTGCGCGTCTTGACCCTGCCCATCCCCACGGTCGCGGCCATCAACGGACACGCCTTCGGGGCCGGGGCCATGCTGGCCCTGTGCGCCGACCATCGGATCATGCGCACGGAGCGGGGGTTCTGGTCCCTTCCCGAGATCCTGCTCGGGATGCCCTTCACGACGGGCATGGCCTCGCTCCTGCGGGTTCGTGTGCCCGACGCGACGGTGACCGAGGCGATGACCACCGGTCGGCGCTACGGTGGCGCCGACGCCGCCCGGGCCGGGATCGTCGAGCACGCTGTGGACATCGATCAGCTCCTGCCCGCTGCTGCAGACATCGCCGCAGGTCGTGCGTCCGTCGCGGGTCCCACTCTCGCGCTGATCAAGAAGGGTCTGCGGGCACCGCTGCTGGCCGATCTCGAGCGGCCGACGCCGCCGTCGCTGCTCGGCTGAGTCGAACCGAACACGTGAGGCGCGGAGTGGGAGAATGACCTGATGACTCACATCGGGCGGCAAGGCGAACGCGCGGTGCGCGCGGTCGCCGGTGACCTGGTCGAGTTGTCGCATTCATTGCATTCCGAACCCGAGTTGGCGTTCGAAGAGCATCGCAGCGCGGCCAAGGTGTCCGAGTTGCTCGCCGGGTACGGATTCGAGGTGACGCCGGCGGTGGCCGATCTGCCCACCGCGTTCACCGCCTCGTACGGCTCCGGAGACCTGGTCGTTGGTCTGTGCGCGGAGTACGACGCGCTCCCTGGGATGGGCCACGCCTGTGGGCACAACATGATCGCCGCGATGACCGTTGGTGCCGCTCGCGGTTTGGCCGACATCGCCGATGAGCTGGGCATCACCGTGCTCGTGCTGGGTACGCCCGCCGAGGAGACCGGTGGTGGCAAGATCGTGATGGCCGAGGCCGGTGTGTTCGATCCGGTGGCCATGTCGATGATGGTTCATCCCGGCCGCGCGGATGAGATCGCCGCCAGTTCACTTGCACTCGCCGATCTGGCGATCCGCTACACCGGCCTCGAATCCCATGCTGCCGCCGCTCCCGAGCGTGGCCGCAACGCGGCAGACGCCTTGACGGTCGCGCAGGTGTCGCTGGGGCTGTTGCGCCAGCACCTGAAATCCGGTCAGCAACTGCACGGCATCGTCAGCGATGGTGGTCGCGCCCCGAATATCGTTGCCGGACACAGTGAACTGCTGTACTACCTCAGAGCACGTGACCAGCTGTCGCTCGATGATCTGCGTGAACGTGCCGAGGGATGCTTCGCGGCTGGTGCGGTGGCGACCGGATGTTCCTACGAAGTCGCGACGGTGTCACCGACCTATCTCGAACTGCGGCAGGATTCCCGATTGTTGTCTGCCTATCGTGAAGCGATCGCCGAACTCGGCAGGCCCGTGATACCGACCGGCCTCGAAGGGGTTCGGCCTCTCGGGAGTACGGACATGGGCAATGTCAGTCACGCGATGCCGGTGATCCACCCGCTGATCGGGATAGACAGCGGTGGCGCCGGGACGCACGAGATCGAGTTCGCGGCTGCCGCGGCGTCGGGGTCGGCAGATCGGGCCGTCGTCGACGGGGCGGTGGCACTGACCGCGACTGCGGTGCACGCGGCGCTCGATCCGGTGTTGCGAGACGAGTTGCTGCAGGAGCACGAACAACGAACGGGTGGACAACCGCAGACAGCGGGCAAAAAACGATGAATGTGTGCAGAAGATGAGTGGGCAAGTGGTGGATTCGGAACGCTTTCTGAAAGAGCTGGACAACTGGATCGGAGAGAACAGCGCGCAGTTGGTGGCCTGGCGCCGGGATTTCCATGTGCACCCGGAACTGTCCCGGGGTGAGCTGCGAACGACCCAGGTGGTGGTCGACGAGCTGCTCAAGGCCGGGTTGTCGCCACGTGTTCTCCCGCAAGGTGTCGGAGTCGTATGCGACATCGGGCCGGCAGGTCCGCTCGTCGGCCTCCGGGCAGACATGGATGCGCTACCGATCGCCGAGCTGACGGGGCTTCCGTTCTCGTCCACCGTGGAGGGTGTCTCGCACGCGTGTGGGCATGACGGGCACACCGCTATCCTGCTCGGCGTCGCCAAGGCATTGGCGTCGATCGGAGACCTGCCCATCGGCGTGCGATTGGTGTTCCAGGCAGCCGAGGAAGTGATGCCCGGTGGAGCGCTCGACGCGGTGACCGCGGGCGTCACCAGGGGGGTCTCGCAGTTCTATGCGCTGCACTGCGACCCGAAGCTCGAGGTGGGCAAGGTCGGACTGCGCGCGGGCCCGATCACCTCGGCCGCCGACCACGTCGAGGTGGTGCTGCATTCGCCGGGTGGACACACGTCGCGACCACATCTGACCGCTGATCTGGTCTACGCCATGGGGACGGTGATCACCGGGCTGCCGGGTGTCTTGTCCCGCCGGATCGATCCGCGGACCAGCACGGTGATGGTGTGGGGCGCAGCGAACGCCGGCGACGCACCCAATGCGATCCCGCAGGAGGGCCGTCTGCGCGGCACCGTCCGCACCGGGGACCACGCGACGTGGGCGTTGCTCGAACCGCTGGTGCGCGAGATCATCGCGGGGTTGCTCGCGCCGCTGAGCGTTCGCTACGACCTGATATACAAGCGCGGTGTGCCACCGGTGGTCAACGATGCGGTTTCGACCGAACTACTCAGTCAGGCAATCGCTTCCGTGGGACCGAACGCGCTGGCGGACACACCGCAATCGGGTGGGGGTGAGGACTTCTCCTGGTACCTCGAGAACGTTCCTGGAGCGATGGCGCGGTTGGGCGTGTGGAGTGGGCACGGTCCGCAGGTCGACCTGCACCAACCGAACTTCGACCTCGACGAACGGGCGTTGGCCGTCGGGGTGAGGACGCTCGCGGGGGTCGTCTTACAGGCGGGGTTGCACGCCCGATAGATCAGGACTCCGCTGAGGGAGATTCTGGGCCGGGACCGACATTCCGGGATTCGCGGAGACGGAGTTGATGGACGTAGTCGTCCGGGGCGCCGGCGATTTCTGCGGCCTCGGCCATCACTCCGAGATACCTGGCCGAGGGCAGACCGCCCTCGAACGCGTCGAGCACGTACAGCCATGCCAGGACCGGGCCGTTCGCGGTGTGGATGCGGGCCCGGATCTTGCGGTGGATCTCGAGCTCGGATCCCTCCCAGCGGTCCAGGCTGCCCTCGTCGTCCTCGGTGACGTCGTAGAGCACCACGAACACGCGGGCGTCGGGATCGTCACGGTCCTCGGTGACCGTGGCGAGGGCGCCTTCCCAGCCGATGTCACCGCCGCCGAAGGTCAGCCGCCATCCGTACAGCCACCCTGTTCCCGCCATCGGCGAGTGTGGAGCCCGCTCGAGCATCTGCTCGGGGTGCATGTTTGATCCGTACGCGGCATAAATCGGCACGGGAGGAGCCTAGATGGTCTGCTCCCCATCGGGAAAGCGGGAAGGGTGATCGACTAGATTCGACACGTGGCGACACCCCCGCCGACAGCCCATCAGGCCCATCCGACACCCCAGGGAGTTGACCTGAAATGACAAAGATCGTGATCATCGGCGGAGGACCGGCCGGCTACGAAGCGGCCCTCGCCGCGGCCAGCTACGGCGCCGACATCACCGTGGTCGACAGCGACGCCATGGGCGGTGCCTGTGTGCTGTGGGACTGCGTTCCGTCGAAGACGTTCATCGCCTCGGCGGGGATCCGAACCGAGGTGCGCAGAGCTGTTGACCTGGGGATCAACCTGAAGTACGACGGCGCGCTGGTGTCGCTGCCGCAGATTCACGAACGCGTCCGCGACCTTGCTTTCGCGCAGTCCGCGGACATCCGGTCCAGGCTCCTCACCGAAGGCGTGCGGATCATCCACGGGCGGGGTCGGCTGACCGAACCCGAGGTCGGGTTCGCCGCCAGGCACCGCGTGGTGGCAACCCCGTTCGAGCTGGACGGCACCGATGGCCCCGAGGAGATCCTCGAGGCGGATGTGGTGTTGGTCGCCACCGGCGCGTCGCCGCGTGTCGTCCCCGGTGCCGAGCCGGACGGCGAGCGAATTCTGAACTGGCGGCAGATGTACGACCTGAACGACTTCCCTGAGCACCTCGTCGTCGTCGGCTCCGGCGTGACCGGTGCCGAGTTCGTGCACGCCTACACCGAGCTCGGCGTGCAGGTGACGATGGTGTCCAGTCGGGACCGGGTTCTGCCCGGCGAAGACGAGGATGCAGCGCTGGTTCTCGAGGACGTGCTCGCCGAGCGTGGCGTCAAGCTCGTCAAGCATGCCCGCGCCGACCGGGTCGAGCGGACCACCGACGGCGTGATCGTGCATCTCGCCGACGGGCGGACGGTGGAGGGCTCTCACTGTCTGATGACGGTGGGTTCAGTGCCGAACACCAGCGGACTGGGCCTGGAAGCTGTGGGCATCGAATTGGCGCGCGGTGGATACCTCCAGGTCGACCGGGTGTCGCGGACATCGATCCCGGGGATCTACGCAGCCGGCGACTGCACGGGACTGCTGCCGCTGGCGTCGGTTGCGGCGATGCAGGGACGTATCGCGATGTACCACTCGCTCGGTGAGGGCGTGACCCCGATCAAGCTCAAAACAGTCGCGTCGGCGATCTTCACTCGTCCAGAGATCGCCACCGTCGGCGTGACCCAGGCGGCCATCGACTCCGGCGAATACCCGGCGAGGACCGTAATGCTGCCGTTGGCTACTAACCCACGCGCCAAGATGAGTGGTCTGCGACGGGGATTCGTCAAGATCTTCTGTCGGCCCGCGACCGGTGTGGTGATCGGTGGAGTCGTGGTCGCACCCAACGCGTCCGAACTGATCCTGCCTATCGCGTTGTCCGTGCAGAACAAGCTGATGGTGAGCGACCTGGCGCAGACGTTCTCGGTATACCCCTCCCTGTCCGGATCGGTGACCGAGGCCGCGCGGCAGCTGGTTCGGCACGACGACCTGGACTGAGGTCGGTCCGCCAACAAATTCGCGCCACCTGCCGGCGTTCGCGCCAGGTACAACCGGCGCGTACGCGTGCTAGTGGCGCGTATTTTGTGGTTCACTCGCGAATCCCAGCTGGTGGGATAGTCATTTCATACTTCGAGCAGCTGGGGTTAGCCTACTTGCAGTAGCGGCGTACACCTGAGCCGTTGTTCGGTGACCACACTCATCACCTCCTGTCGTAATTCCCGTCGTCTTCTTCTGGAGTGTGGTTGTGATGATCCTTGATTCTGCATATGCGCCGTCCCACGCAGTGGCCAACATCCGCGGCTCGGCCATCCGTGATCTGTTGAAACTGACCGAGCGGCCGGACGTCCTGAGCCTGGCCGGTGGTCTGCCGGCGACGGAACTGATTCCGGCGCAGCGGATCTCTGACACCGCGGCCCGTGTGAGTGCCGATCCGGCCTCACTGCAATACACGGTGAGCGCCGGCGTGATGTCGTGCCGTGAGGTCGTGGCCGACTATGTCGGATCGCGCGATGTGGAGCAGGTGCTGTTGACCCACGGATCGCAGCAGGCGCTGTTCTTGCTGGCGCACGCTCTGCTGAACCCCGGCGACCTGGTGGTGGTCGATGATCCCGTGTATGTCGGTGCGTTGCAGGTCTTCCAGTCGGTGCGAGCTCGGATACGAGCTCTGCCGATCACTGCGCACGGTGTCGACGTCGAGTTGTTGCGCCGATGGCTCGAAGCCGGCGAACGGCCACGGATCATCCATACGGTGAGCAACTTCCACAACCCGGCGGGTGTGTCGACGTCCGAATCGACGCGGATCGAGCTGGCGCGGCTGGCAGAAGAATACGGTTTCCTGATCATCGAGGACGACCCGTACGGACAGCTCAGGTTCACAGGACAAGGCATCGAACCTATTGCTGCGCACAGTGATCGGGTGGTTCTGCTGGGTAGCGCCTCGAAGGTGTTGGCACCTGCGCTGCGGGTGGGATGGATGAGCGGCCCGCCCGACGTGATCCGTTTGGTGGAGCGCCTACGCCAAGGCGCCGATCTGTGCGGGTCCACATTCAGTCAGTTGGTTGTCGCGGAACTGCTGGGTGACCAGACGTGGTTCGCTGAACACGTCGGTGTCATTCGGCAGGAGTACGGTTCGCGGGCAGCGGCTTTGGCGTCAGTGCTGCGAGGCACATTCGGCGAACGGGTGACGTTCGCCGAGCCGGAAGGCGGGATGTTCTGTTGGGTGCGCATGCCTGGGGTCGACACCTCGGGATTGCTGTTGCATGCGGTGGCGGCCGGGGTCGCCTTCGTTCCTGGAGCGGCATTTGGTGTGGAAGCTGATTTCAGCGACTGCCTACGGTTGAGCTTTGCAACGCTGACGCCCGAAGAGCTCGTCGAGGGTGTGCGTCGGCTGGCGGTCGCCGTCGCGGCTTCGAACCGAGAGGATTTGTCGCACTGACAAATTCGCGCCACTTGCGTACGTTCGCGCCGGTTGTAGGTGGCGCGTATGTGTGTGGGTGGCGCGAACTATGTGAACGGAACGACTCGAACAAGCATTCGTCAGAGTCGAAAAGTGTTGCTATGATTGGAGAAAGCGTTCGATCGAGGGTCTGGGGGGGACTTCGGATGGCTGACTCTTCGTCTACTGATTTACCGGTTGTCCCTGTCCTGGTCGGTAAGTATCTCGAGCTGGAAGTGTTGTTGGCGGAGATTGCTGACGCGGGTTCGTCTGATCTTGATGATGTTCAGCTCAATGAGCTTGTGCGGGTGCATGAACGAATTTCCCGGAAGTTGGAGTTCGTTGGGCTTGATCGGCTGTTGGAGGTCTCCGATCGGTCGTCGTTCGTCAAGGCGGGGTATCCGTCGTTGTTCGGGTTCGCGCGCAAGGAGTTGCGGCTGAGCAAGGGCGCGACCGGTGAGCGGACGAGGGCGATGGAAGCGGTCGCGAAGTTCCATACCTTGCAGGGTGAGCAGCTGCCGGCGAAGTGCCCAGCGACGGCCCGCGCGTGGGCGGAGGGTGCGATCGGGTTTGCCCATGTCGGGGTGATCTTGGATGTGCGCAAGGAGATCCCATCGAAAGCCGGTCCGGATGTGTTCGATGTGGTCGACCAGTGGATGTCTGACGATGCCAGGGACAAAGACCCGACCGAGCTCAAAGAGTCGGGCCGCGACATCCTCGCGCGGGTCGATCCAGATGGGTCGTTGACCGATGATGCCGATCGCGCCCGCAAACGCACGTTCACCAAAGGGTCGCAAGGTGTGGACTTCATGGCCACCGTCACCGGTCGGCTTGATCCGCAGACGTACGCGATGCTCGAGACGGTGATGGATGTGTGGGCGGCGCCGGGGATGAACAATCCGGCCGACCCGGACAGCCCATCGGGTGCGATAGACGACCCCGCCCAGGACGGGCAGTTGATCGAGGCCGCCGCCCAACGCGACACCCGCAGCCTCGGGCAGCGGCGCCACGACGCACTCAAAGCGATCCTGAAGACCATTCTCGAATGCAACCTGCTCGGAAAATCCCATCGAGGGTTGCCGGTGCAGATCATCGTCAACCTCACCAAGCAGCAACTCGAGGAGGCGGCGGGGGTCGCGACCACGGCGTCCGGGGTCGACATCCCCGTCAAGGATCTGCTGGATCTGGCGGCGCGATCGGACAAGTCGCTGGCGGTGTTCGAGAACCATTCGGCGGCGGTGCTGTACTTCGCGCGGGCCAAACGGGTCGCGCAACTCGAGCAGAGGTTGGCGATCATCGCCCGCGATCGGGGATGTAGCTTTTCGGGCTGCCGGATGCCCGCGACGTGGGCCGAGTTCCATCACGTGCTGGCGTGGATCGACGGTGGCCTGACCGATATCGACTCCCTGACCCCGGCCTGCGTGCCGCATCACCGGATGATTGGGCCCGGCAAATGGGCGACAGTGATGATCACCGAAGGACCCGACACAGGCCGGGTGGCATGGATACCACCGGTCTACGTCGATCCGGAGCAAAAACCCCGGGTCAACCGGGCCCATCACGTCAACGAGAGCATCGAAGCAGCCTGGATCGAGATCCTCGCCCAGCGCCAAGCGGCACTCGAAGAACGCGAAGACCAACTCCAACTCCCACCACCGCCCACCCCGCCTGACGACGGCGGCAGCGATGATGGCAGCCATGGTGGCAAGGCCGCCGACCCGCCTGAGCAGGGCTGATAAAGCCCACCAGCACTGAGCACGGCATCAGAACGTTTCTGGTGTCGCGCTCAGTGCTGTCTGTTGGAACCGATCGCGATCCGCTAACGTCCTATCTCTGGCGTGGGGTGTATCGCAGGGGTTCGAGCGAGGGGGAGTCGTGACTGATGAAGTGAAGTTCACCAACGAGCAGTGGGACGCACTGGCTGAGGCGGCGGAGGTGTTCGCGAAGGCGCTTGACGAGGAGCACGAGAGCCTGGCGAACATTTTGACCACAAATTGGGCTGGCGAATGTGCAGAGGGTATCGGGACGATCGAGAACCTTCGGATGGTCCTCGCTGACGGCGGAGTCAGCTCCTTCTCCGGCGCCATTAAGTCTGAATCGGACTACATGCGGTCTCTTGCCACGCAATGCCGTTTAGCAAAGGCGAGTTTGAGTTCGGCTGATCTGGAATCGACAAACGACTACCACGATGCGTCGTAGGATTCTTCTTGCTCTCGCTCTTCTTCCTCTACTAATTGCTTGTCAGGTAGATACAACCGATACGCGTGCAGTACCCGCCGAACTTTTGGGGAGTACCAGCGCGACACCTACCTCAACGGCGGCTACACCAGTCAGCTTGCCATTCGAGAATCGTTTTCCCAACCGATGGAACCCGTCGAATGATGGTACTTCGTACGAGCCCTGCGTCGCTTTCTCTGACGAGGAGTTGCGCCGATTTCAGGTGGATCCGCGGGAGATAGAAGACGCTGCGTTAGTGAACGGTCAAGGAATACGAGGATGCAGTTGGACCATGCCTGACTCTTTTTCTATGAGCCAGTTGGTGACTAATTCGCAATCCCTTGAGGCCTACAAGAGGGGCACCATTGAGAATGACTGGCACTCAGACTTCGCGGTTGAAGACAGAGTGGTTGGGTTCTTTTCACTGGTCCACGGAACTTCGAAGGCGTGTTCAACATACGTTCAATCGGGCTCTGCGGCGGTCGTTACCCATATCATTCCTTCGACGTCTGCCAAGGGAACGACGATTGATACATGCAAACTCGCCATCGATTTCACCAGCGCCTACATAGACAAAATTCCTGAGTGACGTCAGCCAGCCTTCTGAGCGGCGGATGTCATAGACTCCAGACTCAGTCAAGCGCTGGCGGAGACGCTGACCGTGAGAATCGGGGGACAGTATGGCGCCTAAGGGCATAGGTCAGACGGACTGGATCAGTCATGCGATCGATGAGATGAAGCGCATCTGCGCCGGAATGGACCCGAGTTCGGCAAGCGCGGACGCTGAGGCCATTCGCCTGATTGCATCTCGCATCACCCTCGCTGCGGATATGTACTACGCCAAGCTTGCTGCGCTGTACCCCGAGGGTGATTTCCATGGTGAATCTGTCACCGGGTCGCGGCATGCGACGATCGCCGGTATCAGGCACATGGATGACTCGGCGGCTGTCGGAATCAAGATTGCCGATCAGATCAGTGCGATTTCGTCCATCCTGTCGTCGACTCAGGGGAGCGTCGCTGATCTGGATGCCGAGTTTGGCACCAGCCAAAGTGCGGCAGAGCGCTTTCAGCAACAGCAACAACTCGCCAAGACCATGACGGACGTCTACAGCAATCCTGTGATCGGCGCGAACAGCGCAATGCCGGAATACTCGGCACCGCCCCTCCCGCAGTTGGGCGGTGATTTCCAGCCGATCAACACCTCCACCGCAGGTACTGGTGCGGGCGGCAGCGGCTCAGGTGACAACAACTCGGGACTCGTCGGCGGGTTGGCCGGTGGCGGCGGACCACAAGGACCGGGTGGGCCGGGCGGACCCGGCGGCCCGGGTGCCGGGCAGATCTCGTACGGTGGAGACCCAGCCGGAGACGTCCCGCTGTCCCTGGGTAACCCAGCGCAAACGACGGCCGCGGACGCCGAGGGCCCGGGATCCGGCCCCCTGAACGGTGCATTCGGAAGTCCCATCCCTGCCGGCGGAACAGGGGCGGGCACCACCAATGCGGCGCTGAACTCGGCTCGCGGCCAGTCGGGGAGCGGGCTCGGTAGTCGTGCCGGCACCGGCGGTGGCAACGGCTCCGGTGGCAGTGGCTCCGGTGGTGGAGGCGGCGGGCGCGCAGGTGGCGCGGGCGGTATCGGCGGCGCCGGATCAGAGCCGAATCCGCTTGCCCGACGGCCGATCACTCCGCTCGCGACACCGTCGGCCGGAACCGGCGCAGCGCCGGGATCCGGCCCGGCAACATCCACGCGTGGCGGCTCCCCGATGGTCCCACCCGGCGGAGCCGGACGAGGCGGTCGCGACGCCAACGGCGAACACCGAGCGGCGTCCTATCTGCACACCAGGGAGAATGCTGAGGAGATGATCGGGCCTTTGCCGCTGGTTGGTCCTCCGGTTCTCGGCGATTGGGCCCGACCCGTCGACACCAGCGCCGCGGACGTGACGCCGATGAACCTCGATGCGCCGACCGACAACCGCGACAACGACCGTCGTGATGACAACAATTCTGACAACAACGACACCCCCAGCCGGACATGACCGGCCGCAGGGCTCATGCCAGGTTGTAGCTGCGCTCGACCGCTGTGTTCCATTCGGCGAACCGGGCGTCGCGGTCATCGGCGTCCATCGCCGGATCCCACTGCTTGTCCTGCGCCCAGTTGTCGCGGATCTCTTGTTCGCTCTCCCAGTATCCGACGGCAAGACCTGCCGCGTACGCGGCTCCGAGGGCAGTGGTCTCGTTCACGACGGGCCGCACGACCGGAACGCCGAGGATGTCCGACTGGAACTGCATGAGCATCTCGTTGACCACCATGCCGCCGTCGACCTTCAACGTCGACAACTCCACGCCTGAGTCCGCCTGCATCGCTTCGATGACTTCTCGTGTCTGAAAGGCTGTGGCCTCCAGCGCAGCTCGGGCGATGTGCCCCTTCGTCACGAACCTCGTCAGCCCGACGATCACCCCGCGGGCATCCGGACGCCACCGGGGCGCGAACAAACCAGAAAACGCCGGCACGAAATACACGCCGCCGTTGTCGTCAACGAGTTTGGCGGTCTCTTCGATATCGCTGGAGGAGTTGATCAGACCGAGGTTGTCGCGCAACCACTGGATGAGTGAACCGGTGACGGCAATCGACCCCTCCAGAGCGTAGATCGGTTTCCGGTCGCCGATCTGGTAGCAGACCGTCGTCAACAAACCGTGACTGCTGTGCACCACCTCTTCGCCCGTGTTGAGCAGAAGGAAATTGCCTGTGCCGTAGGTGTTCTTGGCTTCGCCCGGTTCCAGACACGCCTGCCCGAACGTCGCGGCCTGCTGATCGCCCAGGATCCCCGCGATCGGTACGTCCGCGAGCCGCCCCCGCTCGCGCACCTTTCCGTAGACCTGCGACGAACTGCAGATCTCAGGGAGCAGACTGGTGGGGATCTGCATCTCCCGGCAGATGTCCTCATCCCATGCGAGGGTCTCCAGATCCATCAGCATCGTGCGCGAGGCGTTGGTGACGTCGGTGAGATGGCGTCCGCCATCGGGGCCGCCCGTCATGTTCCACACCAGCCAGCTGTCCATTGTCCCGAAGCACAATTCACCGGCTTCGGCGCGATCGCGGGCACCCTCGACATTGTCGAGCAGCCACCGGATCTTCGGTCCCGCGAAGTAGGTCGACAGCGGCAGCCCGGTGCGCTGCTGATAGCGTCCCGCGCCCTCGTCGCCGGCCAACTCCTCGCACAGTTTCGCGGTCCTGGTGTCCTGCCACACGATGGCGTTGTGGATCGGCTCGCCGGTGGACCTGTCCCACACCAGGGTCGTCTCACGTTGATTCGTGATACCCAACGCTTTGATGTCGGCGGTCTGCAGGTCCTCCGACGCCAGCGCGGCCGCGACGACACGTCGGGTGTTGCGCCAGATCTCGACGCCGTCGTGCTCGACCCACCCGGCCTTCGGGAAGATCTGCTCGTGTTCCACCTGTTCCGAACTGACGACGTTGCCGGAATGATCGAAGATCATGCAGCGCGTCGACGTGGTTCCCTGATCGATGGCGGCGATGTAGCCGGTGCTGTTGGTCACGTAGTCGAGTTTCCCACGACACCGCTGCCGATCCGGCGAAACCGGGCACACCGGGATCGCTCACCCTGACCGACTAGTTACCAGCGGGTAACGTGGTTCGCGGCACGGCACATCACCTGTGACCAGAGGAGATTGCGATGAGTGCGTCTGCATTCGACCCGGACCGACCAGCTGACCTCGGCCCTCGCTATCGGGACAATGCCTGGCAGCGACTGTCGACTGAGCAGTTCGACGTGGTCGTGGTAGGTGGTGGCATCGTCGGGGTGGGTACCGCGCTGGACGCCGCGACCCGCGGTCTACGCGTCGCGCTGGTCGAAGCCCGCGACATCGCGTCCGGCACGTCGAGTCGTTCATCGAAGATGTTCCACGGTGGTCTGCGCTACCTCGAGCAGCTCGAGTTCGGGCTGGTTCGCGAAGCCCTGCACGAGCGCGAGTTGTCCCTGAGCACGTTGGCACCTCACCTGGTCAAGCCGCTGCCTTTCCTTTATCCGTTGACCCACCGGGTGTGGGAGCGGCCGTACGTGGCTGCCGGCCTGTTCCTCTACGACTCGCTGGGCGGCGCCAAATCGGTCCCGGGTCAACGACATGTGACCCGCTCGGGCGCACTGCGCATCGCTCCAGCCCTCAAACGCAACTCACTCTCGGGCGGTATCACCTACTACGACACCGTCGTCGACGATGCCCGCCACACCTTGACGGTCGCCCGCACCGCATCGCATTATGGTGCGGTCATTCGTACGTCGACGCAGGTCACCGCCTTCCTGCGGGAGGCCGACCGCGTCAGTGGGGTGCGAGTCCGCGACACCGAGACCGGCGACACCGCGGAAGTTCGCGGTCACTGCGTCATCAATGCCTCGGGCGTCTGGACAGATGAGATCCAGGCACTGTCGAAGCAGCGTGGCCGTTTTAGGGTCCGTGCCTCGAAGGGCGTGCACATCGTGGTCCCGCGCGACCGGATCATGAGCGAATCAGCGATCATCCTGCGTACCCCGAAGTCCGTGCTGTTCGTGATCCCCTGGGAGACACACTGGATCATCGGCACCACCGACACCGACTGGAACCTCGACCTCGCGCACCCGGCGGCCACTCGGGCTGACATCGACTACATCCTCGAGCGCGTCAACGAGGTGCTGGTGACGCCACTCGGTCATGACGACATCGAAGGCGTCTATGCGGGCCTTCGGCCGCTGCTCGCCGGTGAGAACGACGAGACGTCGAAGCTGTCCCGCGAGCATGCGGTCGCTGAGGTCGCACCGGGGCTGGTGGCCATCGCGGGCGGCAAGTACACGACGTACCGGGTGATGGCCGCCGACGCGGTGGACGCCATCACCGACTTCATCCCCGTGCGGGTCGCGCCGTCTGTCACCGACAAGGTTCCGCTGGCAGGGGCCGAGGGCTATCACGCCCTCATCAACCAGTGCGATCAACTCGGTCAGCGATTCGGATTGCACCCGTATCGGATTCGCCGACTCCTGAACCGTTACGGGTCGATGATCGACGAGGTGCTCGCGTACGCGAAGAAAGACGAGAGCCTGCTCCAACCTCTGGCCGCCGCGCCGCAATACCTACGGGTCGAGGTCGTCTACGCCGTGGTCAGCGAGGCGGCGCTGCACCTCGAAGACGTACTCGCCCGCCGGACCAGGATCGCCATCGAGTACCCCGATCGCGGTGTGAACTCGGCCAGGGAGGTGGCCGAACTCGTTGCGCCGCTGCTCGACTGGGACACCGAGAAGAAGGAGTTCGAGATCGAGACCTACCTGGCGCGTGTCGAGGCCGAGGTCTCGTCCCAACGCCAGCCGGACGACGAGTCTGCCGACGCCCTCCGCGCGGCCGCGCCGGAGTCCCGGTCCGAACTTCTCGAGCCGGTTCCGGTTCCGGACTGAGACACCGGCTATCGAGCGGGCTCGTATCGGAGCAGGGTGACCTCGTCCTCGGGGTGGTCGAAGAACACCGGCCGCACCCGCATGCCGATGTGTAGCTCGGAGGGGTCGGCGTTGACGATCTCCGTCGACAACCGCGGACCTTCGTCCCACTGCACGACGGCCAGCAGCTGCGGGACCGAGTTCGCGAAGTGCGGCGACACCGGCTTGCGGGCGACGGTGAAGGTGTACAACGTTCCCTCGCCGGAGATCTCGCGCCATTCGAGATCGTCCGCGAGGGTTCCGGGCGCCAGGATTCGCGGATAGAACACGTAGTTCTCGAGAGACGGCGAGTACTGGATACGGATCCGGTGCTCGAGCAGCGCATCCCAGAAGGGCGCACTCACCGGTGTCTTCACCGGCATGGGTGGGGTGAATGTCATGGCGTTCACGCTTTCTAGTCGCCCTGCAGGACCAGGGTGGTTTGCTCGCCCATCACGCCGCCGTTGCCGGACACGAAGGCCCGATTGCAGTCGGGCACTTGAGCTTCGCCGGACCGGCCCATGATCTGACGGGTGGCGTCGCAGACGTGGTGCATACCGCCGGCGAGTCCCGCTTGGCCGAATCCGAGCTGACCGCCCGCGGTGTTGAGCGGGAAATCGCCACGGAACGTGAGGTCATGGGAGTTCACGAACTCCATCCCCTTGCCCTTCTCGCAGAACCCGGCGTCTTCGAGACTCATCAGCACGGTGATGGTGTAGCAGTCGTAGATCGACACCATGTCCATGTCGGAACGGTCGAGCTGGCTCATGTCGAAGGCGGAGTCGGCGGCATGGGTGATGGGCGTCTGCAGCAGATCCTGGGCGTAGGTCGGAGTCTTGTACGCGACGTGCTCGCCGAATCCCTTGATCCAGACCGGCCGGTTCTTGGAACGCCGCGCCACGTCCGAGGATGTGACCAGCACCGCAGCGCCACCCGAGCAGGGCATGACGATCTCGAGCCGGTGCAGCGGGTCGGCGATCACCGGACTGGCGAGGACGTCCTCGATGGTCAGTGGCTTGTCGTAGAAGATCGCGTCGGGCGTGTGGTTCGCATTCACTCGTTGATCGACCACGATCTTCGCGAGCGCGCGCTCGTCATAGCCGTAGACCGAACCGTAGAGCTGCGCGATCTGACCGTAGGGACCGTTCTGGCCGAGGTTGCCGAAGGGGATGTCGAACTCGGCCTGCGGAGAACCGAACCGGTTGGACGACGATCCGTAGAGCAGGATGTCGGTGAGGCTGTCGGGGAGAGGCTTCTTGGGTGAGTGGGGGACACCGTAGTCGGCAGGGAGCACGCACAGCACGGCCTGACAGATACCGAGTTCGACGGCGGCGGCCGCCCGCCAGACCATCGCTGCCGCCGAGGCACCGCCGAGGTCGACCACCTCTGCGAAATTGACTCGCGCGCCGAGGTATTCAGCAATGGTCGAGGGGACGAACATCTCCGATTCGAGCAGGGTCGAGGTGACGATGCCGTCGATCTCGATCCCGGTCAGCCCTGCATCGGCGATCGCCGAGGCAGACAGCGTGGCCCACTGTTCCAGCGTGAAGCGAGGCGTCCGGGTCGATATTTTCTGCGGTGGCAGCTCGGTGTACCCAACGATTGCTGCATCGCCCCGAAAGCCCATGGGTACTCCTGCGCGTCAACTACCGGATAAGAAGGACGTCCGCAAACATACTAGAACTGGGATCTAGTTTTCAACCGGTGCCAGTTCTGCGGGTCCGAAGATGAAGTCCATGAAGCGGTTGCAGAGCCGGTGGACGTCCTCCATCGTTCCGTCGTGATAGACCGCCGAGGTCAGGGCGGTGTTAATGATGGACCACAGCATGATGGCCGCGTCTTCTGCTGCGCCGGGGCCGAGTCGCGCGAAGTCGTCGGCAAGCGTGTTCTGGCACACCGTGAAGAATTGGCCGAGCAATGCCTTCGCGTTGGTGTCCGCGCTCGACTGCAGGATCACGTGCACCTGGAAGAAGTGCTGCCTGCGCTCGAACGAGGAGATGACGGCGTTCATCTTCGCGCGGATCTGATGCTCGGACAGGTCTTCGCCGGAACGCGCATAGGCCGGTGCCGCCCAGTCGAGCAATACCGCGGCGTAGAGATGCTCTTTCGACGAGAAATACCGGTAGAGCGTGCCGAGCGCCACGCCAGCATCCTGCGCGACATCGCGGATCTGGATCTGCTCGTACTCCTGCTCCTTGAGAGCAGCGTTGGCAGCCTTGATGATTCGCAAACGGCGCGCCTGCTGCCAGGCGGGCAACTCCGAACTGAGCGTTGCCGCCGCAGTAGTCGATGCCTGTTGCGTCATGAATGTTCCTTTGCGTATGTGAACCCCGGGCCCGGGTACAGCCTAGGACGCCGCGGCTCGGGCCGACGCCACATGGCTGTCTTGTCTCGGGGATGAAGCGATGCTCATCCGGTTCTGCGTAACCGCAAACCGCGGGGCGTCGGGTCGAAGCCGCTCTCTCGCAGGTGCTCGGCCAGGGCGCCGGTCAGGACGGGTTCGCCGTCGACGCGCTCGACGTACAACCGGTCCACCTGACCTCTGGTGACCACGCGAGCAAGCGCGGTCGTGGCCGCCGCCAGTTGGTCGGAATCGGTACTGAACGTCAGCACCGTCTTACCGCCTCGCTCGACGAACAGCACGAGATGACCGTCCACCAGCACCACCAAGGCGCCAGGTTTGCGGCCGGGCCGATGTCCCTCCGACTGCTGCGGCCATGCGAGGGCGGAGCCGTACGGGTTGGCGGGATCGGTCGCCGCCAGCGCGATGGCCGTCTGTCCTATCGTCTCGACCTCGTCGCGGAGTCTGTCGACCGTGGTGGTCGCGGCGAATTGCGCGCCGCCCAATCCGTCAATGTAATAGCCGCGCCGCACCTTCCCGCTGTCCTCGAACCCGGTGAGGGCCTTGTACACCCGAGAGAAGCCACCGACGATGCCCTCCGTCATCACAGCGCCCTTGGTGACGACGCCGTACCGGTCGAGAAGCGCCGTACATTGCGCCGCGACCGCGAGGGTGGGATCCGAGATCGGTGCCGGCAACACGAACCAACGTCCGGTCATCGATTGCGGCGCTGTGCGTGGGGTCCGGGCGAAACGTCGCCGACCGCGGTGCGCCGGCGCGCTTCGGACCGCACCGGGTTTACGGCCCGGGCCCAGTAGCGAGCGCACAGGGGTGAACGTATCGTTGCTGATCAGCCCGGCCCACGCGAGATCCCACAGCACCATCTCGAGCTCTGAGCCGAGCGGGGTGACACCACCGACGGCCATCGACTCACTCAACTGCCGGAAGAAGAACGCGCCGCCGGGGGCCAGATGGTCGAGTACCCGCTGATGCAGCTCACCCATGTCGATCTCGGCGGGGGTCGGCAGGCTGTCCTCGGCGAGATCGGCCGGATGCAGGCTGATCCACCCGTCGGAACCGGATAGTCTCCCGTGCCCGGCCCACAGGACTTCGCCACCGGCGGTCAGTTCGTCGAGCATGTCGGGTCGGTAGTCGGCGACGCGAGCAGGTAAGACCAGGGACTCCCACGCAGACGCCGGTATGGGAACACCGGCGAGCTGATCGATGACCGCTGACACGCCGTCGATACCCCGCAGCCGCGACTGCCGGGTGACGTGCTGCCAGCCGGTGACGAACCGCGCGTAGGTCTCGTGGCTGACGGGCGCCACCTCGGCTCGACTCGCCGCCAGTGAGGCTCGCCGGAGCCCGGAGAGAACCTCTGTGTTGCACCACTGTTCACTGCTGCGCAGGGTGCCCTCCGGTTCGGGCCGGAAGTCTCCCTCGACGACCCGCCGCGAACTGGCGAGCCGGACGAGGGTGTCGCGTACCACTGCGACACCGAGGCCGAGCGCAGTGGCTGCGTCGGCGGCCACGAACGGTCCGTGCGTACGGGCGTAGCGTCCGATCAGATCGCCCAGCGGGTCGTCGACGGGTTCGAGGAACGCCATCGGAAGTCCCTGCGGGGGAGGGATGCCGAGCCCGTCGCGGAGCCTGCCCGCATCCTCTGCGGCGGCGAACAACAGGGAGCCCCCGCGGGGCACCTCGATCGCTCGGCCGGCCGACACGAGTTGGGCGAGCAACGGGAGGGGTTCATCACCGGTGAACCGCGCGGCGACGTCGGATTCACTGAGTGGTCCGAGCCATCGCAACAGATCCGCGATGCCCTCGATGTCGCGGGCCTGGCGGTCGGGGTGCAGGCGCTGGAGTTTGGCCTCGGTGTCGGCGATGACGTTCTGGTCGAGTAACTCTCGCAGATCCACTCGACCCAGCAGTTGTGCGAGCAACGCGGTGTCGAGCGAAAGGGTCGCGGCGCGGCGTTCGGCGAGTGGTGCGTCGTCGGCGTACATGAACGCGCCGACGTAGCCGAACAGCAGCGACGAGGCCATCGGCGACGGTGTCTCGGTCTCGATCTCGATGACCCGCAGTCGTCGATCGGCGACTTTCGTGAGCATGCCGACGAGCGCGGGGAGATCGTAGACATCCTGCAGACACTCGCGGAACGCCTCGAGGATGATGGGGAACTGCGGGAACTTTCGCGCCACGTCGAGCAACTGCGCGCTGCGCTGACGCTGTTGCCACAACGGGGCGCGCTTGCCGGGATTGCGGCGCGGCAGCAGCAGCGCGCGGGCGGCGCATTCACGGAAGCGTGAGGCAAACATCGCCGAACCACCGAGCTGTTCGGTGACGATCTGCTCGATCTCGTCGGGATCGAAGTGGAAGAGCGCAGCCCCGGGCGGTTGATCATCGGTGTCGGGGAGACGCACGATGATGCCGTCGTCGGCAGCCGAGACGGCACCGTCGATGCCGTAGTCCTGCTGCAGGCGAGCGGCCACCGCGCTCGCCCATGGCGCGTGAACACGTAAACCGTAGGGGGAGTGCAGGATCACCCGCCAGTCGCCGAGTTCGTCGCGGAACCTCTCGACGAGAAGCGTGCGATCGGTGGGGAGGTGGCCGGTGGCGGCCTGTTGCTCGGAGACCAGTTGAGCGAGGTTGTCGCGGGCGAACTCGTTGAGCCCCAGCCGCTCTGCGTGTGCACCGAGCTTGCCGGGCTTGGACAATTCGCCGACGAACTTGCCGATGGCCTCGCCGAGTTCTGCCGGCCGGCCGATGCTGTCGCCGTGCCAGAAGGGAAGTCGTCCGGCCTGCCCGAACGCCGGCGTCACGAGCACTCGATCGTGGGTGATGTCTTCGATACGCCAGCTGGTGGCGCCGAGCGCGAAGACATCTCCGACACGGGACTCGTAGACCATCTCTTCGTCGAGTTCGCCTACCCGCGTCTGTTTCTCGCCGACCATGTACACCGCGAACAGGCCTCGGTCGGGAATCGCGCCACCGGAGGTGACCGCAAGTCGCTGGGCGCCCGGCCTACCGGTGAGCGTCCCCTGAGCGCGGTCCCAGACGATGCGTGGCCGCAGTTCGGCGAACTCGTCGGACGGATAACGCCCGGACAACAGGTCGAGAGTTGCATCGAAGACCGGTCGCGCCAGAGTGGCGTACGGCGCACTGCGGCGGACGGTCTGGTACCAGTCGTCGACGTCGATCGTTCCGGTGGCGCACGCGGCGACGGTTTGCTGCGCGAGTACGTCCAGCGGATTGGCGGGAACGGTGAGTTCCTCGATCAGTCCGTCGGTCATCCGCTCGACGAGTACCGCGCACCGCAGCAGATCTCCGCGGTGCTTGGGAAACAGCACGCCCTGGCTGATCTCGCCGACCTGGTGGCCGGCGCGCCCGATCCGCTGCAGGCCGCTCGCCACCGAGGGGGGCGCCTCGACCTGGATCACCAGATCGACCGCGCCCATGTCGATACCGAGTTCGAGGCTGCTGGTGGCCACCACGCAGCGCAGGCGGCCGGACTTGAGCTCGTCCTCGATCTGCCCCCTGACCTCTTTGCTCACCGAGCCGTGGTGGGCGCGGGCCAGGAGCGGTTCGGCTCCGGAGCTGATACCACTGCCGAGCATGTGCGCCGGGGCCCCGCCGGGAACCGCGGGGTTGGGCGCAGAGTCGGTGGGCCCGCCGAGGCGGGTGGCGTGCACCTCGTTGAGGCGGGCCGTGAGCTGTTCGGAGAGCCGACGCGAGTTGGTGAACACGATGGTCGACCGGTTCTTCTCGATGAGATCGACGATCGAACTCTCGACATACGGCCACAAGGAGCCGGCCGCGGGCGCCGACGCCTCGTCGTCGATCTCTTCGCTGCCCGCGATCACCGGGATGTTGGTCATGTCGGCGACCGGGACGTTGACCGACAGGTCGAAGGTCTTGGCGGCGGGCGGTTGGACCACAGTGCACGGCCTGCTCCCCGAGAGGAAGCCGGCGATTCGCTCGGGCGGACGCACGGTTGCCGACAGTCCGATGCGCTGAGCCGGTTTGTCGAGCAGTGTGTCGAGACGTTCGAGGGACAACGCCAGGTGGGTGCCGCGTTTCGTGCCGGCCACGGCATGCACTTCGTCCACGATCACCGTCTCGACGTTCTCCAGCGTCTCCCGCGCTGCCGAGGTGAGCATGAGGAACAGCGACTCGGGCGTGGTGATCAGGATGTCGGGCGGCTTGCGCAGGAGTTGTCTGCGCTGCGCGGCCGGGGTGTCGCCGGAGCGCACGCCGACGGTGATGTCCGCGATCGGCTGGTCGATCTGCTGCGCTGCCCGGGTCAGGCCGATCAGCGGGGCACGCAGGTTCCGCTCGACATCCACGGCCAGTGCCTTGAGCGGTGAGACATACAGAACCCGGGTGACGGTGGTCGACGCCTCGGACTCCGGCCGCGACAGCTGATCGAGTGCCCACAGGAATGCCGACAGCGTCTTGCCTGAGCCGGTCGGCGCCACCACCAGCGTGTTCTCGCCGGCGGAGATGGCGTTCCACGCTCCGAGCTGCGCCGAGGTCGGTTCGGGGAACGCCGAGGTGAACCACGCCCGGGTGGGCGCGGCAAAGCGGCCCATGACCTGCTGCGGCTCGAGCCCGGCGGGGGCTGAGGGGGAGGACTTGCGGGCGGCCATTGCTCCATGATCCACGAGAGGTCGGACATCGTCGGTGGTCTGGATCTTCCCTGCAGTTGACCGGGTAAAACGCAGCGGAATACAGTCACTGCGGACCAGGTGAACGGGAAATCCGGTGTGAATCCGGAACGGTCGCGCCACTGTGAGTTCCGTCGGGCTCTGCCCGGTGGGCGAGTCAGGGCTCCGGCACTTGGTGACACACACACGCATGACGCGGGACGCGTAATCCCGCGAGAGGAGATACCAATGTCCAGTTCGTCAATGGCGCAGTCCCTTTCGGCAAAGCCGGCCCTGGCTATAGCGGTGCCCGACGTGTCCGCGATCAACGCCGCGCTGTGGCTGACCGCCACCACGCTGGTTGCTGCTCTCGCCTACTATTTCCTCGGCTTCGACCAAGGGGCGGTGTCCGTTTTCGGCAGTGACACCCACGTTCACGAGTACATCCACGACGCCCGCCATTTCCTCGGCTTCCCCTGCCACTGAGCCACCGCAGCCGCTGAGGAACTGAAGTACATGGAAAAGAAGTTCATCGGCGCAGGCCTGCTCTCGGGCCTGGTCGCCGGAATTCTCGCGTTCGTTTTCGCACGCATCTACATCGAGCCGCTGGTCGAACGGGCCATCGGTTACGAAGAGGGCCGTGGCCACGCCGAACTGGAACTGGCCGGTGGGGACGCCGGTCATGAGCACGGCGAGGTGTTCAGCAGGGCCGTTCAGCAGAACTGGGGTGCCAGTACGGGCACCGTCGTCTTCGGCCTGATCATCGGCGCGTTCTTCGCGGTCGTCTTCACCGTTCTCTGGTCGTACGTCGGCCGTCGCTACCCTCTGGTCGATCCTCGCGTCGTCGCCGGGCTTCTCGCCGTCGGGGGATTCGTGGCGGTGTACCTGGTCCCGTTCAGTGCATACCCGGCCAACCCTCCCGCTGTCGGCAGCGACGACACCATCGGTGCGCGCAGCGGGGCCTACCTGACGATCGTGCTGCTGTCCGTGGCATTCCTCATCGCGGCGACCGTGCTCGCCTTCTGGCTCGCGCCGCGAATCGGTGGTCTGCTCTCGGCGCTCGCCGGTGGGGTTGCCTACTTCATCGCGGTCGGTATCAGCATCGCGCTGCTACCGAGTTTCGACGAGGTACCCGGACCGCTGCTGGACGGCAACACCATCGTGTTCCCCGGCTTCCCGGCTGATCTCGTCGGCGACTTCCGGTACTACTCGATCGTCAACCAGGCGATTCTCTGGGGTGTCCTGGGGCTCGGGTTCGCGCTGTCGCTCACCTGGATCGGCAAGCGCGCCGCCCGCGAGCAGACCGTCGGAACACCTCAGGGAAGCGTTCGCTGAAACTACGATTGATCACCGCGGCCCGCACCGGGCCCAATGCGGCACTGCGGTTCGGTGCGCACGACGATCCACTCGACAAACGCGGTCGCGCAGAGTGCGCGCGGCTGCGTTTGTCGTTTCCGGACACAGTCCGTATCGCACCGGATCGATCGGCGACCGAAACAGCCGCCGAGATCGGTGCGGACGGAGTCATCGACGACGCCCTGAAATCACTGGATCTGGGGCGATGGACAGGTCTCGCACCGGACGAGATCGATCCACTGGACCTGGGGGAGTGGTTCGGCGATCCCGGCGCGAATCCTCACGGTGGCGAGAGCATCACGGCGTTTCTCGCGCGCCTGAGTGCCTGGCTGGAGACCGCTTGGACCGTCGATGTCGGTGCGGTGGTCGCGTCCGGAACTGCACAGGGCCTCGTCGCAGCGGCCACGGGGATGAGTTTCTGGGGCGTCGAGGTCGCCCCTGCCGGGGTGATCGATCTCGAACGCCGAGGTGGGCGATGGCGGCTCCAGTTGGGCTCGACCAATATCTGAAACCTGTTCCTGAAAATGATTTCAGATTCTAGTATTGGCAGAAAGCACGATCGCTGACGCTAGGGGAAACTGCATGTTCGAGTGGTCCGAAGAAGACCTGATGGTGCGCGACGCGGTACGCGGGTTCATCGACAAAGAGATCCGTCCGCACGTCGATGAACTCGAGACGGGCGCGCTACCGCCGTACGACATCATCCGGAATCTGCTCAAGACCTTCGGTGTCGACGCCATGGCCACCGATTCCCTGGAGAAGGAGTTCGCCCACGACGAGGCCGTGGCCCGCGGAGAGGCCGAGCCCAAGAAGCCCTCGCCAGGGGCGGGTATGACATCGATGGGCTCGATCCTCAACATCGAGCTGGCCGGCGTGAGCTTGGGCATCGTCGCCTCGATGGGGGTGAGCCTCGGGCTGACGCCCTCGACGATCCGGTCCAAGGGCACCTTGGCGCAGAAGAAGCGCTGGCTTCCGGACCTGGTCACCATGAACAAGGTGGGAGCGTGGGCGATCACCGAACCGGACTCGGGCTCAGATGCGTTGGGCGGCATGAAGACGACCGTCAAGCGAGACGGTGAGAACTACATCCTCAACGGGCAGAAGACCTTCATCACCAACGGACCGTTCGCCGACACGATTGTCGTCTTCGCCAAGCTCGACGACGGTGATGCGAGTGTCGACCGGCGTCGTCGCAAGGTGCTCACGTTCGTACTCGACAAGGGCATGGAAGGCCTGGCGCAGGGCAAGCCGTTCAAGAAGATGGGCATCATGTCCTCGCCGACCGGAGAGCTCTTCTTCGACAACGTCAAACTCGACAAAGACCGTCTCCTCGGCGAAACAGAAGAGGTCGGTGCGAAAGGCGGCGGTGACGGCGCGAAGGCCGGATTCGTGCTCGAGCGCGTGGGCATCGCCTCGCTGTCGCTCGGCATCATCAACGAATGCCAGCGCTTGTGCGTCGACTACGCCAAGCAGCGCATGCTGTGGGGTAAGCCGATCTCAGAGCTCCAGCTGATCCAGCTCAAATTGGCAGAGATGGAGGTCGCCCGCTTCAACGTCCAGAACATGGTGTTCCACGCGCTGGAGCGTGCACAGTCGGGCAAGCCTCTGGACCTGGCAGAGGCCTCGGCGATGAAGCTCTATTCCTCCCGGGCAGCCACCGATGTCGCCATGGAGGCGATCCAGTTGTTCGGGGGTAATGGCTACATGACCGAGTATCGGGTCGAACAACTGGCCCGGGATGCGAAGTCCCTGATGATCTACGCCGGCAGTAACGAAATCCAGACCACTCACGTGGCCAAAGGTGTGCTGGCCAGGTAGTTCGTAGTACAGAACCCACACAGAGCGGGGCAAACCCAGCAGCCGGGGCTGCTGGGTTTGTCGGCGTTCGGGGGCATGTCCGGGCAGCCCGCGGGGGAACTTACAAACAGACTGGACTGTTTCTTAATTCTCCGCTAGCCTCCTTGGTGTGGCGACCAACACAGCAACAACCCATGAGACGGATGCGGCCAGAGCGCCGACCCGTACGCAGGCCGAGCGCACGGCGCAGATGCGTGCGCGCCTGCTCGATGCGGCCATCTCGTGCCTCGTCGACAAGGGCTATTCCGGTACCAGCACGCAGGAGATCTCCCGCCGTGCCGGTGTGTCCCGGGGTGCCCAACTCCATCACTTCCCGACCAAGGAGTCGCTGGTGGTGGCGGCGGTCGAGCACCTCGTCGAGCAGCGGTTGGCCGAATTGCTGGAGGCTCACGCCGCCGGACAGGACGCGAGCGTGGAGGTGTTCCTCGACGCGTTCTCCGGGCCCCTGTTCTACGCCGCACTCGAACTGTGGATCGCCGCCCGCACCGACCCTGCGCTGCATGCAGCGGTTCTGCCCCTCGAGGCGCGGGTCAACGAGGCCATCAACACCGGTGGCGCCGTGATCTTCGGCGACCGCATGACACCCGAGGCAATAGAGATCAGCGTCGAACTGGCGCGCGGACTCGCCGTCTCGGCGCTGTTCCGCAACGACAAGTCCGACCAGGAGCTCCGCAAACGCCTGGTACCGATATGGGAGGCCATGGTGACAACCAAATGACCGCTATCAAGACCGACAGGGCGCCGCTCGCAGCGTTGCCCACACACGTGGACACCCTGATCGTCGGCACCGGCTTCGCCGGATTGGCCGCCGCGCACAGGATCTTGAAAGGTAACCGCAACGCGGACATGATCCTCATCGAACGGGCGGGCGACGTCGGTGGGACCTGGCGCGACAACACCTACCCCGGTGCCGCCTGCGACGTGCCGAGCAACCTCTACTCGTTCTCGTTCGCGCCCAGTCCGGACTGGTCGAACAACTATGCGCGCCAACCGGAGATCTTCAGATACCTGCGGTCGGTCGCCGACGACTTCGGGTTTCGCGAGCGCACACTGTTCGATTGCGAGCTGCTGAGCGGACGCTGGGATCCGCAGCTCGCGCGTTGGGTCGTGGAGACCTCGCGCGGAGTGGTCTCCGCGAAGGTGCTCGTGGCAGCCACCGGAACGCTGTCGAATCCGAGCCTGCCGAATGTACCCGGCATCGGCGACTTCACCGGCACGATGTTCCACAGCGCCACCTGGGATCACAGTTTCGATCCGACCGGAAAGCGCATCGCCGTAGTCGGCACCGGCGCCTCGGCAATCCAGTTCGTTCCCGAATTAGCCGAGCCTGCAGCACATCTGACGGTATTGCAGCGCACGCCGGCATGGATCATCCCAAGGCTCGATCGGCCGGTCGGCAAGCTCGAGCGTGCTCTCTACCGAACGTTGCCCCCTGCCCAGAAGATCGCTCGCGGGGGTCTGTACCTGTATCGCGAGGCGTACGTCGTCGCGTTGGCGAAGTTCACGTTCTTGCTTCCGTTGTTCAAACTGCTGGCGAAGACCCAGTTGCGCAAACAAGTGAAAGACCCTGTGCTGCGCAAGAAGTTGACGCCGAAGTTCACCATCGGCTGCAAGCGGATGCTGCTGAGCAACACCTGGTTACCTACACTGGCGCGTCCGGACGTGAGCCTCGTCGACCACGGGGTGTCCGCAGTGACAGCCGACGGTGTGGTCGACTCGTCGGGCGTCGAGCACAAGGTGGACGCGGTGATCTTCGGAACCGGTTTCACCGCCACGGAACCACCGGTCGCGAAGGTGCTCCACGGCACCGATGGTCGTAGTCTCGCTGACATCTGGGACGGTAGCCCCAACGCGTACCGGGGAACCACGGTCCACGGGTTTCCGAACCTCTTTCTGATGTACGGTCCGAACACCAACCTCGGACACAGTTCGATCGTGTACATGCTCGAGTCGCAGGCCAACTACATCAGCTCCGCACTAGAACAGATGGCTGACCGGAACTTGGTCAGTGTCAACGTGAATCAGCGTTCCCAGGACTTCTACAACTCGGCGATCGACGAGGGGCTCGACGGTACGGTCTGGAACTCCGGTGGTTGCTCGAGCTGGTACTTCGACAAGAACGGCAGAAACTCGGTGATGTGGCCGACGTTCACCTGGGGATTCCGGCAGTTGCTGCGCTCCGCCGATCTCGGTGACTACGAACTCGACACGAACGACACACCCGGTGGTGCAGATCTGCCTGCGCGCCGCCCACAGGAAAGCGAGTCCGCATGAACGACTATGACGTGGTGATCGTCGGCTCAGGGTTCGGTGGATCGGTGGCCGCGCTGCGACTGGCCGAGAAGGGCTACAAGGTCGCGGTACTGGAGGCAGGCCGCCGATTCGCAGACGACGAACTGCCCAAGACGAGTTGGCGACTCCGCAAGTATCTCTGGGCACCCTGGATGGGTTGTTATGGTGTGCAACGGATTCACCTGCTCCCCGATGTGCTCGTGATGGCCGGCGCCGGCGTCGGCGGCGGTTCCCTGAACTACGCCAATACGCTGTACAAGCCGCCCGCCAGGTTCTTCGAGGACCCGCAGTGGGGGCACATCACCGACTGGCAGGACGAACTCACGCCGTACTACGACCAGGCTCGGCGAATGCTCGGTGTGGTGGACAATCCGAGCGTGACCCCGGCGGACAAGGTGATGCGTTCAGTCGCCGACGACATGGGGGTCGGCTCGACGTTCACCACGACGCCGGTCGGGGTCCTGTTCGGCAATCCCGGTGAGCAGGTACCGGATCCGTTCTTCGGGGGAGCCGGACCGGAACGGACCGCGTGCACCGAGTGCGGTTCGTGCATGACCGGGTGCCGGGTGGGTGCGAAGAACACCCTGGTCAAGAATTACCTTCATCTGGCAGAAGAGGCCGGGGTCACGGTGCT
This sequence comes from Williamsia sp. 1138, assembly GCF_002095435.2. Classification (GTDB taxonomy): domain Bacteria; phylum Actinomycetota; class Actinomycetes; order Mycobacteriales; family Mycobacteriaceae; genus Williamsia. The sequence goes on along the minus strand of NZ_MJEJ02000050.1, from coordinate 71,353 downwards.
GCCGCTGACGACGGTGACGGCGGTACGTCCTGTGGGCGATGACTACGAGATCGTCACCCGTCGTACGGGCGCGAAGATCCGGCGCCGCGAGAAGAGCATTTTCGCGGGGCAGGTCATCTTCGCCGCAGGCACCTACGGCACGCAGAAGCTGCTGCTCGCGATGAAGGAGACCGAACAGCTCCCGCATCTGTCCGACCAGCTGGGGTCGGTGGTGCGCACCAATTCCGAGGCGGTCCTGGCCGCGACGGCTCGCGACCGCAAGACCGACTACACCGAGGGTGTGGCGATCACGTCGTCGTTCCATCCCGACGACCACACGCACATCGAACCGGTCCGCTACGGCAAGGGCAGCAACGCCATCGGGCTGCTGCAGACCGTGTTGTCCGACGGTGGGGGCAAGGTTCCCCGCATCCTGAAGACCGTGGGTGTGGCACTCCGCCATCCCGGAGCTTTCGTCCGGAGTCTGTCTGTACGGCACTGGTCGGAGAAGACCGTGATCGCCCTGGTGATGCAAACCGACGACAACTCTCTCGAACTGGGTTCCAAGCGCGGTATTTTCGGCAGGCAACTGACCAGCCGGGCGGGCGCAGGCGATCCGCCACCGGAATGGATACCGCAGGGCCACGAGGCGATCCGGTTGCTGGCCGACAAGATCGGGGGAGACCCCGGTGGATCGATGGCGGAAATCGTGAACATCCCGATGACCGCGCATTTCATCGGTGGTTGCGTAATCGGCGCGAACCCGGGCGAAGGCGTCGTCGATCCCTACCACCGGATGTTCGGTCATCCCGGACTGCACGTGGTCGATGGGTCGGCGGTCAGTGCCAACCTCGGCGTGAACCCGTCACTGACGATCACCGCGCAGGCCGAACGCGCCATCGCTTTCTGGCCCAACAAGGGGGAGATCGACGAGCGTCCCGAGCTGGGTACCGAATACCAGCGGATCTCGCCGGTGCAGCCGGTGTCACCTGTTGTGCCAGAGCGCGCGCCGGGGGCCCTGCGGCTTCCGCTGTTCGTCCGCGACCGCGAGTCCGAATCCGTGAAGGGAGCCTGCTGATGTGGAGTGTGGCCGAATCCGACGTCGACCCCGGCGAGGTGCCGGTCAGCGCGCCGCCACCCTGGCCCGCGAATGTGCGTGCCACCATCTGGTGGCACCGCAGCACCCAGGCCGCAAGAGACATCGGTGCCCAGTCCGCCGGGGACTCCGAGTCCACTATCGGCATCACACTGGGTATGGTCGTCGACTACCTCGATTCGCCGGTCGGCCCGTATCGCGAGATCCTCGCCAGCCCCGTGTTGCGGCGGCCCGGCGGCGGGCTGGGTGCGCTTCCGCGCATCTCGGTACCTTTCATCGCCGTCGACTCCGCTGCCTCGGTGCACGGTGGCCGCGAGCACTGGCAACTGCCCAAAGTGATGGCCACGTTCACCGGGGACGTTCTCGCAGGCGCCGGCGCGAGCGGTCCGGAATGGGCCGTCCAGACCCAGTCCGACGGTCGCGGCCCCGCGTTTCCGATCAAGGGCGGGATCGGCTTCGCGCAGCCGGCTGCCGGTGGGCTGGCCATCGCGGGATCGAAACTCACCGGGAAGGCCCGGTATGCCCGGGTGACGGTGCTCTCGGACGGCCCGACGTTGACGTCCTGGCTCACGGCAGGTACTCACCACGGCCTGCAGATCGTCTCCGGGCGGATGGAAACCGGCCTGGGAACGACGATCTCGACCCGCTGATCGACCCTCCACCACCCGTTTTCGTGCGGTCCACCGGCAATCGCGGGTGGGCCGTGCGAAAACGGGTGGGAGAGGGCGATGCGGCCCCGGAATCACCGGTTGATGGCGTGCCAGACCCTCGGAGGGTTCATCGGTAGCTCGTACACCCGCACGCCGGTCGCGTTCCGGATGGCGCTCTCGAGTGCAGGGGCCACCGGGTTGTAGGGTGCCTCGCTCATCGACTTGGCGCCCAGCGGCCCGATCGCATCGTAGGTGTCGGCAAAGTAGACCTCGGTGTCGGGGACGTCGGCGATCTGCGGGATGTGGTAGTTGCGCAGTACCTGGGTGATGACGTGACCGTTCTCCAGGATCATCTCTTCGTAGAGAGAACTGCCGATCGCCTGCGCCGCACCGCCTTCGACCTGGCCGCGACACTGCTGAGGATTCATCACCACTCCGGCGTCTGCGGACTGCAACGAGTGCAGGATCCGCACTTCGCCGGTGGAGGTGTTCACCCCCACCCGGAACGCGTGCACATTGAACGCGGTCGACCGCGGGCTACCGTCGTGCTTGCCCTCCGCCGCCACCGGTCCGCCGTACGCCGCAGCGATTCTGGCCAGGTCGATGAAGTCCGAACCGGCCGCAATGCCCTGTGGTCCCAGTACGCATGCCGTCGGGTCCACGTCCAGGGCCCGGGCTGCGACATCGATCATGCTCGCCCGCAATCGATCACACGCAGAACGCAAGGCCTTGCCCGCGACGACGGTGCCGGCAGATCCGAATGCGCCGGTGTCGTAGCCGATCTCGTCGGTGTCTGCCTGCCGAATCGTGATCTGGCCCGGGGGGCACCCCAGCGCGGAGGCAGCGATCTGGGTCAGCACGGTGGTGGTCCCGTTGCCGAACTCGGCGGTACCCACCGCGGCGATGTACTCCCCGTCGGTGGTCAGCGTCATCGCGGCCTCGGCGAAGTGTCCTCGTGGCGGGATGGTGGCGATCATCGCCGCCGCCATGCCTTCTCCGATCTCCCACTCGGGCAGTTGCCGGAGTTCGACGCCCCCACGTACCGGGTCGGCTCGACCCGCGAGCAGCGCCTGTTGTGCGAGATCGATGCACTGGTCCAGTCCATAACTGCCGAACTCGAGATCTCCCTCCTCGATCTCCCACGACACAAAATCATCACCGGGTACGACGACATTGATTCTGCGCATCTCGAACGGGTCGATATCTAGGCGGGCCGCCAGTTCATCGATGGCTCCCTCGATACCGAAGGCGACCTGGCCGAGTCCGTATCCACGGAAGGCGCCCGAGGGAATGTTGTTGGTGTACACCGCGCGTGCGTCGACATGCTTGTTCGGACTCCGATAGAGCGCGACGGATTCGCTGCAGCCGTGGAACATCACACCGCCGCTGTGGTTTCCGTAGGCCCCGGCATCGGAGAGCACCGACACCGACAGTGCTGTGAGCACGCCGTCCGCCCCTGCCGCGGCGGTGACGTCGACCCGCATGGGGTGACGACACGGTGCGATGGTGAATTGATCGGTCCTGGTGAACTCGTAGACCACCGGCCGTCCGGTCTTGAGCATCGCCAGCACGACGAGGTCTTCGGTGAGCAATTCCTGCTTGCCGCCGAATCCGCCGCCGACCCGCGCTGCGTACACCCGAACCTGATCTCGCGGCAGGTCGAAGATGTGGCACAGCTCGTCGCGGATGAGGAACGGCACCTGAGTGCTCGAGCGCACCACGATGCGACCCTCGTCATCGCGCCAGCCGACCGCGCCGTGGGTCTCGAGGTGCGTGTGCTGTACCCGGGCGGTCTGCCAACTGCCGGAGACCACCGCACCGCCTGTGTCGCGCGCGAGCGCGATACCTGCGTCGATGTCGCCCACCGTGCCGTCCAGTGCGGCGACGAGGTTTGTCCCGGGGTCGGCGATCCGTGCCTCGGGACCTTTGTCACCGTGTACGAGTGGCGTGCCCGGCTCGGTGGCGAGGGCGGGGTCGAAGTTGGCCGGGAGCACCTCGTACTCGGTGGTGATCAGGGAACTCGCCCTGCGTGCGATGGTCATCGAGTCCGCGACCACCGCGGCGACCCGCTGACCCACGAAGCGCAGGGTGACATCGAAGACCCGTCCGTCGTCCGGGTCGTCGAGCCGGTTGTCGTGGCGGGCGGTCGAGAAGAGCACTCCGGGGTCGTCTCGATGGGTCAGCACCGCACGCACCCCCGGAACCTGTTCCGCGGCAGTGGTGTCGATGGCGACGATGCGGGCGTGGGGGTGCGGACTGCCGATCACTGCGACGTGGCCGAGATCCGTGGGGAGGCGATCCATCGTGTACGGCTCCGTGCCGGTCACTATCCGCGGCGCGGCGGGTGCCTGGACGGATTTGCCCACCGACACCCCGGGATCGCCGGGTGCGACCTTCTCGGTGCCCACCACTTCGTCGAGTGCATCGCGGATGGAGCGGTAACCGGTGCAACGGCACAGGTTGCCCTTGAGGCTGTTCGGCAGGTCCGAGCGCTGATCCTCATCGAGAGCACTCGCGGTGACAACCATTCCGGCCGTGCAGAATCCGCATTGGAAGCCGGCAGCGTCGACGAACCTCTGCTGCATCGGATGCAGATTCTCCGGTGTCCCGAGGCCCGCGACCGTCGTGATCTCGGCGTCCGCGACCCGGTGTGCGGGGACGATGCAGGAGTGTTGCGCCTTGCCGTCGACGAGGACTGAACAGGCCCCGCAATCTCCCGCGTCGCAACCTTTCTTGACATCGTCCCGGCCCTGTTCACGCAAGAAAGAGCGTAGGCATTGCCCTGGCGCCGGAACGGCGTCGACGAACTGACCGTTGATCTTCATGGTCGACCGCCCTTCATGCATTCATTCGTGGCTCGGACAGTTCCACGACCACAGCCCTCGTGAGTACCCCTGTCACTTGCCGACGCCAGCCGGCTTCGCCATGCGGGTCGGAGTAGTAGGCGTCGGTGGGAATCGCCGCATAGACCTGCTCGAGCACACGCGTGGGTGCTGTGGAGTCGGTGGCGATCACATAGGGGACATCTGTTGCGGCGGTGACCGACACGACGATCCCGGCCGGTGCTGCGCGGCCGATCACCACGGCCCCCGACCGCCCGAGTGGCGACATCGCCGTCTTGCGCAGGATCGTCGGCTGCCGTAGTGCGGTGGCGGGAAGCCGAATCGACCGCAGGACGTCACCGGGCCGCAGGATGGTGTGAGCGATCCCGGTCACGAATTCGGCTGTCGAACAGCGGAGGTCGGTCCCATCGGCCCGCCAGATCAGCAGCTCGGCGTCGAGCGCGGACGCCATCGAGATCATCGCTCCCGCCGGGAAACCGAGGCAGATGTTGCCGCCGACGGTGGCGTTCTGCCAGATCTTGAACGACGCGAGCAACGCCTGCGCGGCCTGCCGGAACACGGTGGTGGCAACCCAATCCGCTGGGTAGGTGGCCGTCACGAGTGAGGAGATGCTGCAGGTCGCAGCGATGTCGAGTCCGGCGTCGGTCATGGTCAGGTCGGGCCAGTTCATTCCGCTCAGGTCGACGATCCGGCGCAGATGCAACTGCGGTTCGCTCATCAACCACGTTCCGCCCGCCATCAATCCGTCGGTCGCGCACAGGTCGGCGAGATCTGCGCGGGTACGTGGCATCGAGACCGAGTCGATGGTGTGCAGGTCCATCAGCCGGCCTTTGCGATCAGTGCCATGTGCGCCGCAGCCACCTTCGCCGCGATCACCTCGGCATCGACACCCGTCAGTTCGCCACCGCTCACGACGACCTCACCGTTGACCCAGGACCGTTCGATGGGTGGCACATCACCCAGGACCAGTGCGGCCACCGGATCTGCGATGCCGCTGTGACCCAGGCCGTCGAGTCGCCACAGCACCAGGTCGGCAAGCTTGCCCGGCTCGATGGATCCGAGATTGCTGTAGCCCAGCACCTTGGCGCCGCCGAGAGTCGCCAGTTCCAGTGCGGTCCGCGTGGTCAGCGCTGTCGGTCCGCCGATCGCCCGTGCCATCATCACGGCCTGATGCGCTTCTTCGAGTAGTCGGCACGACTCGTTGGATGCCGAGCCGTCGACGCCGAGGCCGACCGGGACCCCTGCCGCGAGCAGATCCCGAGTACGGGCGATCCCGGCGCCGAGGCGGGCATTGGAGGTGGGGCAGTGCGCGATTGCGCTCTGCGTTGCGGCCAGGGTGGCGATGGACCTGTCGTCGAAGTGCACGCCATGCGCAAACCAGACATCGGGACCGACCCAGCCGACGCTCTCCATGTACTCGAGCGGAGTGCAACCGAAGTGCTCTGCCGTGTAGTCGGATTCGTCGACAGTCTCGGCGAGGTGCGTGTGCAGCCGGACGTTGCGCTCCCGCGCGAGTTCCGCGGACGCGCGCAGCAGGTCGGCCGTCACAGAAAATGGGGAGCACGGCGCGAGGGCGATCTTGATCATCGCGTCGGGGGACGGATCGTGCCACCGCGAGATGGCATCCGAACTCGCGGTCATGATCTGATCGATCGTCTCCACGACGCTGTCCGGTGGCAGGCCACCGTCCTTCTCGCTGAGATCCATCGACCCCCGGGTCGGATGGAACCGGACTCCGACGGCCTGCGCGGCACGGATTTCTGCCGCCAGCAGGTCACCGCCTTCTTTGGGAAAGACGTAGTGGTGGTCGGTACTGGTGGTGCAACCGGAGAGCGCGAGCCAGCCGAGTGCACCTGTGGCAGCGACGTTCACGGCCTCCTCATCGATGCCCGCCCAGATGGGGTAAAGGGTGGTGAGCCATTGGAACAGGGTGTGATCGGCTGCCAGGCCACGGGTGATCCACTGGTACAGGTGGTGATGGGTGTTGATCAGCCCCGGGGTCAGGATGCATCCGGTGCCGTCGATCACCTCACTGGCGTCTCGGAGCTCATCGTCGACAGCGCCGTCAACTACCGCCGAGATCGTGTTGCCGACGACGACCACCGATCCGCTGCGCAGCTCACGTCGCCCCGCATCCATCGTCACGATGAAGGCGTTCTCGATGATTGTGCTCATGGCGCCACCGTACGACGACGGAGTTACAGAAAAATGACAACTGGCCACGGCGGACCACCTCGGAGTCCTACCATTTGCGAGTCGGGCAATTCGGGTACAGGCTAGCTGGAATCTGTTCCAGGCAATGGAAGGATCCGAAATGACGCAAGCGACAGTCAATCCGCCACCCAAGGCCGAACCCGAACTCAAGCGGGTGATGGGTCCACGCCTGCTCCTGCTGTTCATCGTCGGCGACATCCTCGGCGCCGGTGTGTACGCCGTGACCGGGCAGATGATCGACAACGTCGGCGGCATGGCGTGGTTGCCGTTCATCCTCGCCTTCGCTGTTGCGACGTTGACGGCGTTCTCTTACCTGGAACTGGTGACCAAGTTCCCGCAATGCGCGGGTGCGGCGTTGTACACGCAGAAGGCGTTCGGTATTCACTTCGTCACGTTCCTCGTGGCGTTCGCCGTGGTGTGTTCGGGCATCACCAGCGCCTCGACGTCGTCGAATGTCGTTGCCGGCAACTTGTTGGAAGGTTTGCACGAATCCTTCAGCGACGCCGATGGGCTCGGATGGTTCAACGTCCCCACGGGGACGGGTGCGCAACTGGCTGTCGCGTTGGGTTTCATGGTGCTGTTGGCGCTGATCAACCTGCGCGGCGTCGGTGAATCGGTCCGTTTCAACGTCGTTCTCACCCTGGTCGAGATGCTCGCCCTCATGATCGTGATCGTCATCGGGTTTGTGGCCGCCGGCCGCGGCACCGGTGAGGGCGACATCGGGAACCTGGTGGTGTTCGAGGACGCCAACGACAAGGGCTGGTTCCTGGCCACCACGATCGCGACGACGATCGCTTTCTTCGCGATGGTCGGTTTCGAGGACTCGGTGAACATGGTCGAGGAGGTCAAGGAACCGCAGAAGATCTTCCCCAAGACGATGCTCACCGGTTTGGGCGCTGCCTGCCTGATCTACGTTCTCGTCGTGGTCGCGGTGATCGCGGTGCTGCCGCTGGACTACGACTCCGGTGATGAGGGGATCTTGCTGCACGTGGTCCGGATCGGTGCACCCTCGGTCCCGATTGATGAGATCTTTCCGTACCTGACCGTGTTCGCCGTGGCGAACACGGCCCTGATCAACATGCTGATGGCCAGCAGGCTGATCTACGGAATGTCGAAACAACGGGTCCTGCCGCGGTCACTCGGTAAGGTCCTGCCGAATCGCCGCTCGCCCTGGACCGCGATCATCTTCACGACGCTCCTCTCGTTCGCTCTCATCATCGTCGTGAACCAGTTGTCCGGTAATGAGGTGGTGGCGGCACTGTCCGGGACAACCGGCCTGCTGCTGCTGTGTGTGTTCGCAGTCGTGAACGTCGCGTGCCTTGTCCTCAAACGAGCCCAGGACAAGACATTCTTCCGGGCCCCGGTCTGGATCCCCGTCCTGGGCGCGGTGCTGTGTCTGTTCCTCGCCGGGCCGTGGGCTCGCACCGACACCCAGATGATCCAGTACAAGATCGCTGGAGTCATGCTGCTGCTGGGCGTGGTGCTGTGGGGCGTGACGTACGTGGTCAACCGGATGGAAGACCGGGGAACCGGTTTCGAAGACGCTGCGGCGCTCGAGAACGACGACACCCCGGTCAAGTGACCGGACGCGGCACCGGTCAGCGAACGGTGGCTGGGTAGGGCAGATCGCTGCTCTGCCGTTCGTCGACCACCACGGGCCTACCCAACTGTGGAAATGCGCGTTGTGGACAGGATGGGCGGTCGCACACCTTGCAGCCGGCGCCGATCGGCACGGTGATGGCGGGATCGTCGACAGCGATGCCCGTCGAATAGACGAGCCGATCGGCGTAGGCGACATCGCAACCAAGGGCGACCACGAACATCTTCTCCGGCGAACGGTACCCGGCCGACGCGGTCCGCACTGTGCGGGCAATCCACAGATATGTCCGACCGTCGGGCATCTGAGCCACCTGGGTCAGCACCTTGTCCGGCTGCGCGAAGGCTTCGTGCGCGACCCACAGCGGGCAGCTTCCTCCGACTCGTGAGAAGTGAAAAGCTGTAGCAGACTGACGCTTCGAAATATTTCCCGCGCGGTCGATCCGGACGAAGATGAAGGGTACGCCGCGTTGACGGTTGCGCTGCAGCGTGGAGAGTCGGTGACAGACCGTCTCGAACCCGACTTGAAACCGCAGCGCCAGTTTGTCGACGTCGTAGCGCTCGGTCTCGGCAGCCGATCGGAACTTGTCGTACGGCAGCAACAGGGCACCCGCGAAGTAGTTGGCCAGGCCGATCCTGGCCACCGATTGCGACTGTTCGCTGAGCGTGTTGTCCTGCGCCAGGATCGAGTCGATGCGGTCGGCATGCTCCAGAAACGCCAATTGGGTGGCCATCTGGAATGCGCGCTGCCCGGCATCGAGTCGTTGCGCGATGCGCAACAGCTGAGTTTCTGAGTCGAATACCCTTTTACGAGAGCCGATCTCGCCGTCGTCATTGTCGATGACAACCCGCACGTCGTGCTCGAGAAGAAGATATTCGGCCAGTTGAGAGTCCAGTTCTCCGACGCGTAATCCCTGCGCCTCGAATGTCGTCTCGGCGGCTCGGTCGAGTTCAGGGATGTGATTGCGGCGGTCGTAAAAGAAGTCTCGAACCTCCTCGAAGGGCATGGCCGGGAAGACAACTCCCGGGTTCTCCGACTGATCGGGCGCCGCGCCCGCCCGATAGGTCTCGAGTTCGGTCTGGGCCGCATGGAGTCTGCGATGCAGGCCGATCAGGGTACGTCCGACCGCGGGCATCCTGGCGATCAGTTCGTCGAGTTCGGATTGCCGGATGTCGGCTGCCTCGGAGTGCTCGCCGAGCACCTCGCCGAGGTCGGCTATCAGCCGGGCGTCGGTGTCCGCAGAGAAGAAGTGTGCGGGCAGGTCGTAGGTGTCGGTGAGCCGGAGGAGTACCGCGACGGTCAGCGGGCGCTGGTCGTTCTCGAGTTGGTTGACGTAGCTGGTGGACAGTCCTAGTCCCTGCGCGAGTGCTGACTGGGTCAGCGATCGTTCCTCGCGGAGACGACGCAGTTTGGAGCCGACAAACATCTTTGCCACGGCCATCACAGTAGCGGGTCGGTGTTCGCAAAGTTCGCAAACAGCAACGCTGATTTACACAAAAAAACGCATCAGCAAGGTCTTTTCCGGTGCTCGATGCTCTGCGTACTGTGCGAATCATGATCAAACACATCGTTCGGACCCGTCGTAGCGCCGACGATTTCCCGCGCTCTGAGCACCTGGCGCAGAAGATCGCCGAGGTTGCCGCAGATCCGGTTGCCGTCCCGGAGGAGACAGCCGAGATGGTGCGCAACCGCATCATCGACAACGCGGCGGTCAGTGCGGCCTCCGTGATCCGCCGACCGGTCACGGTCGCCAGGACACAGGCGCTCGCACACCCGGCCGTCGATGGCGGCGCCGGCGTCTTCGGGGTCGCGGGTGCCTTCTCGCCGGAGTGGGCCGCGTGGGCGAACGGTGTCGCGGTGCGTGAACTCGACTACCACGACACCTTTCTCGCTGCCGAGTACTCGCATCCCGGTGACAACATTCCCGCTCTGGTCGCGGTCGGACAGCATCTCGGCGTCAGCGGCGTCGACCTCATCCGCGGTCTGGCCACCGCCTACGAGATCCAGATCGATCTGGTTCGGGGAATCTCGTTGCACAAGCACAAGATCGATCACGTCGCACATCTCGGTGCCTCTGCGGCCGCGGGATTGGGCACCATGCTGCACCTCGACGAAGGCACGATCCATCAAGCCGTTGGACAGGCCGTGCACCTGACCACCGCGACCCGGCAGTCACGGAAGGGTTCGATTTCCAGCTGGAAGGCCTTCGCTCCTGCCCATGCCGGCAAGATCGCCATCGAGGCTGTAGACCGCGCGATGCGCGGCGAGGGCGCCCCGTCGCCGATTTGGGAGGGTGAAGACGGTGTGATCGCATGGCTGCTCGACGGACCGGATGGCGCCTATGAGGTGCCGCTGCCCGAGGCCGGCGAGGCCAAGCGGGCGATCTTGGACAGCTACACGAAGGAGCACTCGGCCGAGTACCAGAGTCAGGCCCCCATAGACCTGGCCCGCCGACTCCGTGATCGGATCGGTGACACCGCGCAGATCGAGTCCATCGTGCTGCGCACCAGCAATCACACCCATATCGTCATCGGAACCGGATCGAACGATCCACAGAAATTCGATCCCAAGGCGTCTCGCGAGACCCTCGATCACTCGGTCATGTATATCTTCACGGTCGCGCTGCAGGACGGCGTCTGGCACCACGAGACGTCGTATGCCCCGGAGCGTGCCGGTCGAGCGGACACCATCGAACTGTGGAACAAGATCTCCACCGTCGAGGATGCGGAATGGACTGAGCGCTACCACAACCCGGATCCGGAGAAACGCGCCTTCGGGCCCGTGCAGTGGTCACGCTGAAGTCAGGTGAGGTGATCACCGACGAACTCGCTGTGGCCGACGCGCATCCACAGGGCGCCCGACCGTTCGCCCGCAAGCAGTACGAGGGCAAGTTCACCGATTTGGCAGCGCCCGTCATCGACTCGGCGGAGCAGGATCGGTTCCTTGCCACCGTCGCGGACGTCGCCGAACTGCCCGCGGGAAGGCTCGGCGAACTGAACATCTTGGTGCGCCCAGAGGTGCTCGCGACAGCTCCGGTCATCCCGAACGGGATCTTCTGATGGCGGGCCATCGAAGCGGTTCGGGCGCGGGTCATCTCCTCGGCTCCAGTGTGAGCGCCGTGAATCGTCGGATCGCGCTGCGTCGCGGACTGAGCAGCGGCTCTATCGTGCGGATGCCGGGTGCGTTCTCGCCCCTGGTGGCGAAACTGGTCGCCGACATCGGCTTCGAAGGTGTCTACGTTTCCGGAGCGGCACTCTCTGCCGACCTCGGTCTCCCGGACATCGGCCTGACGACACTGTCCGAGGTCACCGACCGTGGCAGGCAGATCGCCGCGGCCACCGATTTGCCGACGCTGATTGACGCGGACACCGGTTTCGGTGAACCGATGAGTGCCGCTCGCACCATCACGATGCTCGAGGATGCCGGCCTGGCGGGCTGTCATCTCGAAGATCAGGTCAATCCGAAACGTTGTGGGCACCTCGACGGCAAGGCGGTGGTGCCCGCGGAGCAGATGCTCGGCCGGATCAAGGCCGCGGTGTCGGCGCGAAGAGATGAGAACTTCGTCATCTGTGCCCGCACCGATGCCCGCGCCATCGAGGGGTTGGACGCGGCGATCGACCGGGCCAAGGCGTACGCCGACGCCGGCGCGGACCTCATCTTCACCGAGGCCCTCACCGGTCCCGAGGAGTTCGAGGCGTTCCGGAAGGCGGTGGACCTCCCGCTGCTGGCAAACATGACCGAGTTCGGCAAGAGCACGCTGCTCTCCGCCAACCAACTCGAGGATCTCGGTTTCAACGCCGTGATCTACCCCGTGACCACTCTGCGTTTGGCGATGTACGCCATCGAGGTGGGGCTACGTGAGATCGATTCCAGTGGAACGCAATCAGAGATCGTCGAGACCATGCAGCACCGCAGCAGACTGTACGAGCTCCTGCGCTACCCCGATTACAACGAGTTCGACCAGAACATCTTCGACTTCACGATCCCGGGAGGGTCTCGATGAGCACACCCACTATTCACAAGGGGTTGGCCGGCGTGGTCGTCGACACCACAGCCATTTCCAAGGTGGTGCAGGAGACCAACTCGCTGACGTACCGCGGTTACCCGGTGCAGGACCTCGCGGCGCGCTGCAGCTTCGAAGAGGTCGCATTTCTGCTCTGGCACGGCGAGCTCCCGAGCGACAGTCAGCTGAAATCGTTCACTGAACGCGAGCGGTCCTACCGACGTGCCGATCGATCTCTGTTGAGTCTGCTCAACCGGATCCCAGACAACTGCCATCCGATGGACGTCGTGCGGACGGCGATCAGTTTTCTCGGCGCCGAGGACCCTGAGGAAGACAACGCCGCGCAGAATCTCGACAAATCGCTACGCATGATGGCGGTGCTCCCGACGATCGTCGCAGCGGACATGCGGCGCCGTCGAGGGCTCGATCAGATCCCGCCCGACATGCACCTCGGCTACAGCGAGAATTTTCTCAACATGTGTTTCGGTGAGGTGCCCGATCCCGTCATCGTCAGTGCCTTCGAGAAGTCGATGGTTCTGTACGCAGAGCATGGATTCAATGCCTCGACCTTCGCCGCCCGCGTCGTCACCTCGACCCGGTCGGACATCTACAGCGCGGTCACGGCGGCCATCGGGGCGCTGAAGGGGTCGCTGCACGGTGGTGCGAACGAAGCCGTCATGCACGACATGATCGAGATCGATCGGCCGGAGCGGGCGCGCGAGTGGCTGGAGACCAAGCTTGCCAACGAGGACAAGATCATGGGATTCGGTCACCGAGTCTATAAACACGGCGATTCCCGCGTACCCACGATGAAGGCGGCGCTCATCGACGTCGCCGCGCAGACTGACGGCGGCCGCTGGCTGGCAATCTCTGACGTGTTGGAAGAGGCGATGCACGCCGCGACCGGCATCAAGCCGAACCTCGACTTCCCGACCGGCCCGGCCTATCACCTGATGGGTTTCGCGATCGAGTCGTTCACCCCGATTTTCGTGATGAGCCGCATCACGGGTTGGACCGCACACATCATCGAGCAGGAAGGAGCCAATGCGCTGATCCGCCCACTGAGCGACTACAGCGGCCCCGTGCAACGCACACTCAGTGCCTGACCCTCTGTGAGTTCTACGTTCGGTCGTAGAGTTGTCAGGCCGTGCAGGAAACCAGCGGAGGCGACGTCGACCGCCTGAGGTCGGCGGTCGCATTCTGCGATTCGCTGCACCGCGCCGGGTGAAGTCGTGGTGAGGTTGTCCAGTGTCCGCAAGCGTGGAGGAGCGTTGATGTTTCGCAAGGTGTTGGTGGCCAATCGTGGTGAGATCGCGATTCGTGCGTTTCGTGCTGCGTATGAGTTGGGTGCGGGCACGGTGGCGGTGTTTCCGTATGAGGACCGTAATTCTGTTCATCGGTTGAAGGCTGATGAGGCGTATCAGATCGGTGAGCCGGGGCATCCGGTGCGGGCGTATCTGTCGGTGCCCGAGATCATCGCCGCCGCCGAGCGTGCGGGTGCGGATGCGATTTATCCGGGGTACGGCTTTTTGTCGGAGAACCCGGACCTGGCGGCGGCGTGCGCGGAGGCGGGGATCACCTTCGTCGGGCCCAGCTCGGACATCTTGGAGTTGACGGGTAACAAGGCTCGGGCGATCGCTGCGGCTCGCGAGGCCGGTCTGCCGGTACTCGCCTCGTCGGAGGCCTCAGCTGATGTGGACCAGTTGATGGCTGCGGCCGAGTCGATGACCTTCCCGGTGTTTGTCAAGGCGATCGCCGGTGGTGGTGGCCGGGGTATGCGGCGGGTGGAGACCATCGAGGGTCTGCGGGAGGCGATCGAGGCCGCCGCACGGGAGGCTGATTCGGCGTTCGGTGATCCGTCAGTGTTCCTCGAACAAGCCGTCATCGAACCCCGCCACATCGAGGTGCAGATCCTGGCCGATCAACACGGAAATGTGATGCACCTGTTCGAACGCGACTGTTCGGTGCAGCGTCGGCATCAGAAGGTGATCGAGTTGGCGCCGGCACCCAATTTGCCGCCGGGGTTGCGGGAGAAGATCTGCGCCGATGCCGTCGCGTTCGCGCGCAAGATCGGATATTCGTGTGCCGGGACGGTTGAGTTTTTGGTCGACCGTGAGGGCCGGCATGTGTTCATCGAGATGAACCCCCGGATCCAGGTCGAGCACACCGTGACCGAAGAGATCACCGATGTCGATTTGGTGCAGTCGCAGATGCGCATCGCCTCCGGCGAGAGCTTGTCGGATCTGGGGTTGTCGCAGGACGCCGTGCAGATCCGGGGTGCGGCGTTGCAGTGCCGGATCACCACCGAGGACCCGACCAACGGGTTCCGCCCCGATACCGGTCGGATCACCGCGTACCGCACCCCGGGTGGTGCGGGCGTGCGCCTCGATGGTGGCGCCACATTGGGTGCTGAAGTGTCGGCGCATTTCGATTCGATGCTGGTCAAACTCACCTGTCGTGGCCGCGATTTCGAGACCGCGGTCGCGCGAGCGAGGCGGGCGGTGGCCGAGTTCCGGATCCGCGGGGTCGCCACGAACATCCCGTTCCTGCAAGCAGTGCTCGATGACCCGGACTTCCGCGCCGGGCGGGTCACCACCTCGTTCATCGAAGAACGCCCCCAACTACTGACCTCACGGGTGTCGGCGGACCGCGGCACCAGGATTTTGAACTACTTGGCTGATGTGACGGTCAACAAGCCGCACGGTGAACGCCCGGCGACGGTGTATCCGCGCGACAAGCTGCCCGATGTCGACATCTCGACGCCGCCCGATGGCTCGCGGCAACGTTTGCTGAAACTCGGCCCCGCCGGTTTCGCTGCTGATCTGCGGGCATCGACAGCGTTGGGGGTCACCGACACCACGTTCCGCGATGCTCACCAATCCTTGTTGGCAACCCGGGTACGGACCAGCGGTTTGGTCGCGGTGGCGCCGTATGTGGCGGCGCTGACGCCGCAACTGTTGTCGGTGGAGTGCTGGGGCGGCGCGACCTACGATGTGGCGCTGCGGTTTTTGAAGGAAGACCCATGGGAGCGCCTAGCCGAGCTGCGTGAGGCGATGCCGAACATCAACCTGCAGATGCTGCTCCGCGGCCGGAACACGGTCGGGTACACCCCCTACCCGGAATCGGTCACGACCGCCTTCGTGAAAGAGGCTGCGGCGACCGGTATCGATATCTTCCGGATCTTCGACGCCCTCAACAATGTTGATCAGATGCGGCCGGCGATCGACGCGGTCCGCGAGACCGGCACGACGATCGCCGAAGTCGCCCTGTCCTACACCGGGGATCTGTCGAACCCGGCCGAGGACCTGTACACCCTCGATTACTATCTGCGGTTGGCCGAGCAGATCGTCGAGGCCGGCGCACACATTCTGGCGATCAAGGACATGGCCGGTCTGCTGCGCCCGCAGGCGGCGTCGATCCTGGTGTCGGCGTTGCGGAGTCGGTTTGACCTGCCGGTGCATGTGCATACCCACGACACCCCCGGCGGGCAGCTCGCGACGTATCTGGCGGCGTGGACTGCCGGTGCTGATGCTGTCGACGGTGCGTCGGCGGCGATGGCCGGGACCACATCGCAGCCGGCGTTGTCGGCGATCGTCGCGGCGACGGCGCATACCGAGTACGACACCGGTCTGGATCTGGCGGCGGTGTGCGATCTCGAGCCGTACTGGGAAGCACTGCGCAAGGTGTACGCCCCGTTCGAATCTGGCCTCCCCGCCCCGACCGGTCGGGTGTACACCCACGAAATCCCGGGCGGGCAGCTGTCGAACCTGCGCCAACAGGCCATCGGACTGGGGTTGGGGGACCGGTTCGAAGACGTCGAAGGCGCCTACGCCGACGCCGATCACATGCTGGGCAGGTTGATCAAGGTCACCCCGTCGTCGAAGGTCGTCGGGGACCTGGCATTGACGCTGGTCGGTCGAGGCATTTCTGCGACCGAGTTCGCCGAAGATCCCACCGCCTACGACATCCCTGATTCGGTCATCGGGTTCCTGCGCGGCGAACTCGGCGACCCGGCCGGTGGCTGGCCCGAACCCCTGCGCACCCGCGCCTTGGAAGGGAGGGCTGAGCCCAAACCGGTTGTCGCGCTCTCGGATGACGACACTGCGCAGTTGGAGTCGCCCGAGGAGAACGTGCGGCGGGCGGCATTGAACCGGTTGTTGTTCCCCGGGCCGACTCGCGAGTACGAAGAGCACCAGAAGGCCTACGGCGACACCTCCAGGCTCTCGGCGAACCAGTTCTTCTACGGCCTGCGTTACGGCGATGAGCACCGCGTCGAACTCGAACCCGGCGTGGAGTTGTTGATCGGGTTGGAGGCGATCAGTGAACCGGACAAACGCGGGATGCGGACGGTCATGTGCATCCTCAACGGACAACTCCGCCCCGTCCAAGTCCGCGACCGGTCGCTCGATGTCACCGAAGCCGTTGCCGAAAAGGCCGAGGCCGCCAACCCCAAACACATCGCCGCACCCTTCGGCGGCGTCGTGACCATCGTCGTCGAACCCGGCGAACAACTGGCCGCCGGAGCCGCGATCGGGTCCATCGAAGCGATGAAGATGGAAGCCGCGATCACAGCCCCGCAGGGTGGCACCGTCAAACGCGTTGCCATCAGCTCGGTTTCGAGCGTCGAAGGCGGCGACCTCCTCATCGAACTCGAGTAGACCGCGCGACCGTCGGCCTCTTTGAACGGATTCACCGACTCCCGAACTGTGCCCTTCTGGCGAACAAAACCCCAGGTCGCGTCCGCCAGAAGGGCACATCATCGGTTAAGCCAGTTCGGCCCGGACCGCAGCGGTGGCGGCCACCAAATTCTGCAGCGACTCCTTCACC
Organism: Williamsia sp. 1138; assembly: GCF_002095435.2. Classification (GTDB taxonomy): domain Bacteria; phylum Actinomycetota; class Actinomycetes; order Mycobacteriales; family Mycobacteriaceae; genus Williamsia. Next base: position 54,144 of record NZ_MJEJ02000050.1, on the reverse strand, counting down.
TCGGCCTGCCCGCGGGTCTTGAGGCCGCAGTCGGGATTGACCCAGAGTCGCTGGGCGGGAACGGCCTCGAGTGCGCTGCGCAGCGACTCGATGATCTCCCCGGTCGACGGGACGCGTGGCGAGTGGATGTCGTAGACACCCGGTCCGACGCTGTTCGAGAAACCGATGCCATTGAGGTCTTCGAGTACCTCCATGTGTGACCGGGCGGCCTCGATCGATGTCACATCGGCGTCGAGATCTGCGATCGCACCGATGACCTCACCGAACTCCGAGTAGCACAGGTGCGTGTGGATCTGTGTCGAGTCGGCAACACCCGACGTCGACAAGCGGAATGCACCGACGGCCCAGGCCAGGTACTCCGTCTTGTCGGATGCGCGGAGCGGCAACAACTCTCGCAATGCTGGTTCATCCACCTGGATGATCGCCACCCCGGCCGACTGCAGGTCCACGGTCTCGTCACGGATCGCCAGCGCGATCTGATTCGCGGTCTCGGCCAGCGGCTGATCATCGCGGACGAACGACCACGCGAGGATGGTCACGGGGCCGGTCAGCATGCCTTTGACCGGCTTGCTGGTCAACGACTGTGCGTAGGTGATCCAGTCGACGGTCATCGGCGTCGGGCGCGCGACGTCGCCGTAGAGGATCGGTGGCCGCACGCAACGGGTTCCGTACGATTGCACCCATCCGTTTGCTGTTGCGAAGAACCCGTCCAGCTGCTCGGCGAAATACTGCACCATGTCGTTGCGTTCGGGTTCACCGTGGACCAGCACGTCCAGCCCCAGCTCCTCCTGCAACGTGATGACATTGGCGATTTCAGACTGCATGCGCCGCTCGTATTCGGCGTTGTCGATCTCGCCGGACCGGCGCTGCGCGCGGGCGACCCGGATCGCCGACGTCTGCGGGTACGAGCCGATCGTGGTGGTCGGTAGCGCAGGCAGGCCCAGGCGCTCGGTCTGTTCGATCAGGCGCTCCGCGGCCGGACCGCGGGTCAGTCCACCGGAGAGCACCGACGACAACCGCGCACGGATGTCGTTGTTGCGCAGCCGGGGATCGGCCTCACGTGAGGCACGTGCCGCGGCCGATGCGGCGAATGCGTCACGCACGGTGTCGCGTCCGTGGCGCAGCGCCCGCGACAGCGTCACCACCTCGGCTACTTTCTCCGCCGCGAATGCCAGCCAACTCCGCAGCTCCTCATCGAGTTCGTCCTCGGGATCGAGGCTGTAGGGCACGTGCAGGGTCGAGCACGATGTGGAGACGGCGAGTGAACCGACGGAGCCGAGAAGCGTGCCCAGGGTGGCAAGCGCCTTGTCGAGATCTGTGCGCCAGATGTTGCGGCCGTCCACCACTCCCGCGACGACGTGCTTGGTCCGGAGTTCAGGGACGGCGGCGATGGCGTCGGGATCGGCGCTGACGAGGTCGAGACCGAGGGCTTCCACGCTGGTCTTGGCCAACACCGGCAAGGCCTCACGCAGGTCGCCGAAGTAGCTCGTGACCATGATGGCCGGCCGGCTGTAGTCGGCGGCGATCGCCTTGTACACCCGGCTGACGGCGGCAAGAACCTCCGGACTCAGGTCGGTGCACAGCGCAGGCTCGTCGATCTGCACCCAGGAGGCGCCGGCCTCCTTGAGCTTGCCGAGGAGATCCACATACAGCGGCGTCAGCTCGTCGATCCTGCTCATGGGATTGGTCGAGCTCCGCTGCGCTTCGTCTCCTGTCGGGTCGGCAGCGCCTCCGGTGGCCTTGCTGAGCAGCAGGAACGTGATCGGCCCGATGACGACGGGCCGGGCCGGAACACGCTGAGCACGAGCTTCTTCGAGCTCGGAGAGAACCTTCTGCGGATGCAGGGTGAAGCTGATCTCGTCACTGATCTCGGGGACCAGATAGTGGTAGTTCGTGTCGAACCACTTGGTCATCTCCAATGGAGCGACGTTGCTGGTCCCGCGGGCGGCGGCGAAGTAGCGGTCGAGGTCGTCGTCGATCCCGGCATACCGCTTCGGCAGCGCGCCGAGGAGCTCAGCGGTGTCGAGGACCTGGTCGTAATACGAGAAGGTGTTGACCGGCACCGAGTCGAGTCCTGCCATGCTCAGTGCAGTCCAGGTGTCGCGGCGCAGGCCGGCGGCCACCTTGTCGAGCTCACTGCGGTCGATTCGTCCGGCCCAATAGGACTCGGTGGCGCGCTTGAGTTCCCGGTTCGGCCCGATCCGGGCGGCGCCGGTGATGGTGGTGGTGAAGAGTTCGGCAGTCACGATGGACGTCCTCCAAAATTGCGACGGAATGGTCGCCACCTGAAGACGGACAGCCGAAGAAGCCCCAAAAGCCGCCACGGGTGGGCACAGCTCCGCCCATGGCTTGTCTCCGGCAACCCGCCCATTCCACGAGGCAGCAAGCCGCCGGACACGGCGTGTCCGGCACAGCGGGCAGGTCTTCGGACTCACGGCACTCGGCCTGCGCCACGGTGGACGCACCTGCCGAACCTACTGACCGTCGCTTCCCAGGTATTCCCCAGTGCTCTGACGGCGGTCGTTTCCGTATACCGCTGCGGGACAGTCCCGGATTCTCACCGGGTTCCCTCTCACGCCGTTACTCGGCGCTTCTCTGACGACAGTCGGTCACCGCGGGGCTCCGCACCAGACCTGGTTGTCGTCAAACCAACTGCACCGGCGAGTCTAACCCTATCGGCCTCCGGCCGGTTCAGGCGTCCGGGAAGTTGCCTGCCCGACCCAGCAGTGCGGGCACGTCCTTGTCGAGCCGCGCGCCCAGCCAGGTGGCGGCGTCGGTGAGTGTCCCGAGGGCGACTCCCGTACTGACGCCGGACCGGTTCAGCGCATAGATGAGATCTTCGGAGGCGATGTTGCCTGTGGCCGCAGGCGCGAAGGGGCAGCCGCCGAAACCGCCGATACTGGCGTCGAGGGCGTCCGCTCCGGTCTCGAGTGCGGTGAGGGCATTGGCGTACCCGGTGTTGCGGGTGTTGTGAAAATGCCAGCGCTGGGGCACATCTGGCGCGACCCGCCCGACACCTGTCGCCAGGGTGCGGACCTGTGCGGGTACCCCCACACCGATGGTGTCTGCCAAGGCGATCTCGTCAGGGCCGGCTTGGGCCAGTCTGTCGGCGAGTTCGATCACCCACGCGGGATCGACCTCGCCGGAGAATGGACAGCCGAACGATGCCGCAACGGTCACCGTCGTGCGGACCCCGGCTGCCCGGGCGTCGGCTGCGATGTCCTCCCAGGCCGAAATGCCCTCAGCCACGGTGCAACCCTGATTTCTGGTGCTGAACTCGTCGGTTGCGACCACCACTGCGTTGACCTCATCGACCCCCGCCGCCAAGGCGCGCTCGAGACCCCGGCGGTTCAGGACGAGCCCGATGTACGACACGTCGGCCGATCGAGGTACCTGCGCCATCACCTCTTCGGCGCCCGCCATCTGCGGCACCCTCTTGGGATTGACGAAACTCACGGCCTCGATGCGCTTCACTCCTGCGGCGACGCTGCGAGCGATCAGCTCGACCTTCTCGTCCACCGAGAGCAGGGTCTGCTCATTCTGTAGCCCGTCGCGCGGGCTGACCTCCACCAGAGTTGTCGCAGTCATTGGTCCATCTTGCCCGCGGCCTATGTTGTATGCAATAGGTCCCGCGAAATAAACATTTAACACCCGAAACCGGGACAGAATCGATTTCTCAACTTAGATTGTGAACAATAGCGAGAAGCGGAGATATCAATGACTCGTGCTGTCGACCGGGTGTACGCGCACATCCGGGATGCCATCGTCGATGGCCGCTACCAGCCCGGCGCCCGGCTCGGTGAGGTCGAGATCGCAGAGCTGACCGATACGAGCCGGACGCCGGTGCGTGAAGCTCTGCGCCGGCTGGAGATGGAGGGGTTGGTCGAGGTCTTGCCCCACCGCGGGGCGAGGGTCTACGAGTGGACAGCCGATGACCTGGAGGAGATATACGACCTCCGGATGACCCTCGAGGCCATGGCCGCGGTCCGCGCAGCGAGCCGTATCGACGGCAAGGACCTCGATCGCATGACCGAACTGTGTGACCTGATGGAGGTCGCCGCAGTTCCCGGATCCGGGCAACGTCTCGACCTCGTCGCGCAGCTGAACGACGAGTTCCACGCCATCGTGCGGGCTGCCGCTGCCAGTAATCGGCTCACCACCATGCTCGGTGCCGTCATCCAGCTGCCGCTGGTCATGCGCACGTTCCACCGTTATGCCCCCGAAGATCTCGCCCGCAGCTGTGCTCACCACCGGGATCTGGTGGCGGCGTTACGCAATCGCGACGAGGTGTGGGCCGAGTCGGTCATGCGAGCACACGTACGAGCCGCCAAATCAGTGCTGTTACAAGCGCTCACAGTAGATCCCGAGCCGGTCGTCGATGCCCGGCCGAGTGAGGAGTTCATGCGATGACAACTGCAGACGTACCCGCCGGACCGCTGACCGACCTCAGGGTCGTCGAGATGGGACAGCTGTTGGCCGGGCCCTTTTGCGGTCAGCTGCTGGCCGACTTCGGTGCGGAGGTGATCAAACTCGAATCACCGGGGGTGGGCGACCCGATGAGACAGTGGGGCCGCGAGAAGGCACATGGCAAGTCGCTGTGGTGGCCGGTCGTCGCCCGTGGCAAGAAGTCGGTGACCTGCAACCTCCGAAGTCCTGAAGGCCAGGATCTGGCCCGTCAGATCATCGCCGAGGCCGACGTGGTCGTCGAGAACTTTCGGCCGGGGACACTCGAGCGATGGGGCCTCGGTGTCGAAGAACTGCACAAGATCAATCCGGGGCTGATCGTCGCCAGGGTCAGCGGTTATGGCCAGAGTGGTCCGTATTCCGCCCGGGCCGGGTTCGGTTCGATCGGCGAGGCGATGGGTGGGATTCGTTATGTGACAGGTGATCCGACGAATGCCCCGTCCCGCGCCGGGATCTCACTCGGTGATTCCCTGGCAGCGGTCTTCGCGACGATCGGTGTCCTGGCCGCCCTGCACCATCGAGAAAAGACAGGTGTCGGGCAGGTCGTCGACTCGGCCATTTACGAGGCCGTGCTCGCCATGATGGAGTCGCTCCTGCCTGAATGGGCCATCGGCGGATATCAGCGTGAGCGCACGGGTTCGGTGTTACCGAACATCGCCCCGAGCAACGTCTATCCGACCAAGGAAGACAGCATGATCCTGGTGGCGGCCAACCAGGACAGTGTGTTCGGGCGTCTGGCGACTGCCATGGACCGGACCGATCTGATCGACGATCCGCGGTACCGTGACCACGCCTCGCGCGGGCTCAACATGGACGAGTTGGACGAGTTGATCGCGTCGTGGACCGTCGAGCGCGGCACCGACGAACTGCTTGAGTTGCTCCACGAGGCGGGGGTCCCGGCCGGCCGGATCTACACCGCGAGTGACATGTTCGCCGATCCGCACTTCGCGGCGCGTGAGGCGATCGTGAAGCTGGCCCACCCGGATTTCGGGGAGTTCCCCATGCACGGAGTGTTCCCCAAGCTGAGCAAGACCCCCGGCGCCGTCAGGCACGCCGGCCCCGCACTCGGTGAGCACAACGCCGACATCTACGGCGCACTGCTCGGACTCACCGACTCCGACCAGGCCGCGCTCGCCGAGCGCGGCACCATCTGACACCAGCCCTTCACACCCCAACCATCATTGGCCACACCCCAACCATCACGGGAGATCCGCATGCGTTATCGGCTCGGAGTTGACGTCGGCGGCACATTCACCGACGTGCTGCTGCTAGAAGAGACCTCCGGAACCACGTTCCGGGCCAAGACCCCCTCGACCCCCGCTGATCAGTCGATCGGCGTGATGAACGGCGTCACCAAGGTGTGCGCCGAAGCAGGTATCGACTTCTCTGAAGTCGGTCAGGTGCTCCACGGCACCACGGTCGCCACCAACGCGATCCTGCAGCACAAGGGCGCCAAGGTGGGGCTGGTGACCACCGACGGATTCCGACAGGTGCTGCAGATCGCCAGGTCCTTCGTGCCGGGTGGACTGGCCGGCTGGATCATCTGGCCCAAACCCGAACCGTTGGCCAAGCTCGAGGACACCGTCGAGGTGGTCGGCCGGCTCGCCGCCGACGGATCGGAGGTGACGGCCCTCGACGAAGGTCAGGCCCGTGCGGCACTGAGCTCATTGTCGGGGGCGGGGATCGAGGCGCTCACGATCTCGTTGATCAACTCCTACGCCAACGATGCCCACGAGAAGCAGGTCGCCGCGTGGGCCGCCGAAGAGTTGCCCGGCATCCCGGTGTCGATCTCCAGTCACGTGCTGCCCGAGATGCGCGAGTACGAGCGGACCCTGACCACGGTTGCGAACAGCTACGTACAGCCGGAGGTGTCGCGATACGTCCGCAACCTCGACGCAACCCTGCGGGACAAGGGGATCGAGGCCCCGCTGTCGATCCTGCGCAGCGACGGTGGGCTCGTCCAGTCGGCCAAGGCCGCGGAGGATCCCGTCTCCCTGCTGCTCTCGGGGCCTGCGGGCGGCGTGACGGGCGCTGTCTGGTTCGCCGAGCAAGCGGGATTCACCGATTTCCTGACCTTCGACATGGGCGGCACCTCCACCGATGTGGCACTCGTACTCAAAGGCGAGCCCCGCATCGGCCGAGAGACCAAGGTGGGTGATCTCGCGGTGAGGGCCACCAGCGTGGACGTCCGCACGGTGGGAGCCGGCGGCGGCTCGATCGCCCATGTCCCCGAGTTGACCAAGGCCCTGAGGGTGGGTCCGCAGTCCGCTGGTGCCGATCCCGGACCGGCGGCCTACGGCAGCGGGGGCACGGAACCGACCGTCACCGACGCCAACGTCGTATTGGGTTACCTGCCCAGCGAATTGGCGGGCGGTGAGGTCACGCTCGACGTCGACGCCGCGCGTACCGCGGTCGCAGGGGTCGCGGACGCGATGGGGCTGGAGAGTCCCGAGGTCGCTGCGGCGGGCATCGTCGATATCGTCAACGAGAACATGTTCGGTGCACTGCGGTTGGTCAGCGTTCAGCAGGGTTTCGACCCCAGGGAATTCGCGCTGGTGTCGTTCGGTGGCGCCGGTCCGCTACACGCCAACGCGCTGGGCAAGCTCACCGGATCGTGGCCCGTCATCGTGCCGCCCTCGCCGGGCGTGCTGTGCGCTTACGGTGACGCCACAACCTGTCTGCGCGACGAGAGCGCCCGCACCCTGATCCGCGCCTTCTCCGAGACCACAGACGACGAATTGCGTTCGGCGCTGGCGGAGTTGGCCGAGTCCGCCGCCGCCAGACTTGCGGCCGAGGGGGTGCCCGCCGACCAGCAGACCGCCAAGTATCAGGTGGATCTGCGTTACCACGGCCAGGGATTCGAGATCCCCGTCGATCTGGACCCGGAGGTACTGGCAGGGGGCGAGGTCCTCGCCGGACTCGGTGAGGCCTTCGACGCCGAGCACCAGCGGCTGTTTTCCTTCCTGTTGAAAAACGAGCGCGAGGTGATCAATCTGCGCGTCACGGTGAGTGGTCCGCGACCCGAGGTGGCGTGGAAGGCGTTGCCGGAAGGCGACGCCGACGCGTCCGCTGCGCTCGCCCGGACGAGTGAGGTCTGGATGGACGGCGCGCATGTCTCCGCCGGGATCTACGACCGTTCAAAGCTGCTGGCAGGCAACGTGGTCACCGGACCCGCCGTGATCACCGAGATGGACTCGACGACCCTGGTCCTGCCCGGACACGCCGCCACCGTCCACACCAGCGCAAGCCTGCTGATCCGCCCGGTCTGAGCTGACACAGGCCCGAACCCCCCAACCCGACCTGATCGAGATACACCACCTTCGTAGGAGATCTGATGGCCACCATCATCGAAACCAGCACCACCGGAGTGAACAAGGTGCCGGTCGATCCGGTCACCCTCGACATCATCGAAAATGCCCTGCGCAACGCCCGGTACGAGATGGACGAGGTGCTGTTCCGAACGGCGCTGTCGCCGGGTATCCGTGAGCAGCACGACGAGTTCCCCCTGATCGCCGATCCGAGCGGAAAAATGGTCGTGGGTCAGTTCGGGCTCTCCGTCCCCGACTTTCTCGACAACTTCAACGGCACCGTCGGCGAAGGTGACATCCTGCTGACCTCCGATCCCTACGCCTGCGGCGCCGCGATCAGCCATGCCAACGACTGGCTCATCGTGCTCCCCATCTTTCACAGCGGGCGGGTGGTCGGCTGGTCGTCGATGTTCGGACACATGTCGGATGTCGGCGGCAGCACCCCGTCGTCGATGCCCGCCGACGCCCACACGATCTACGAAGAGGGCGTGATCATCCCGCCGTTCAAGCTCTACGACAAGGGCCAACTCAACGACACCGCGCTCGACATCATCCTGAACCAGGTGCGGATGCCCGACTGGAACCGCGCCGACCTCAACGGCCTGGTCGCAGCGTGTACCACCGCCTCCAGGCGGATCGTCGAACTGTGCGATCGTTTCGGTGTCGATGTCTATCTGTCCGCGCTCGACGCGTTGCTGGACAGGAACTACCAGGCCATGAAGGTGCTTCTCGCGACGCTGTTCGTCGATGGCGAGACCATCGAGTTCAGCGACTACATCTGCGACGACGGCTGTGGTTACGGCCCGTACAAGCTGACGATCAAACTGACCCGGCACGGCGAGAAGATCCATCTCGACTTCAGCGCCGACGCGGCGCAGGCGGTCGGGCCGATCAACTACTTCATCAACGAGAATCTCGTGCGGATGTTCTTCGGCATCTACGTGATCACCATCGCCGATCCCCAGATCCTCTGGAACGACGGGTTTTATCCGCTCATCGACGTGACCATTCCGGAGGACTCGTTCTGGAAACCGCGATTCCCGGCCGCGCTCAACGGTCGCAACCACGGTATCGGCCGGGTCTTCGACCTGTTCGGCGGGCTACTGGGCCAGGGAAACCCGGAGATCCTCAATGCCGCGGGGTTCTCGTCGTCGCCACACTTCATGTATTCCGGTCACTACGACGGTGGTTCGCGGGATGGCGAGTGGTTCCAGCTCTATTCCATCGGTTTCGGCGGGATTCCGGGCCGCCCGATCGGCGACGGACCGGACGGGCACTCGCTGTGGCCGTCGTTCGTGAACATCCCGTGCGAGTACCTCGAGTCGTATTACCCCCTGCGGGTCGAGCGCTGGGAGACCATCGCCGACACCGGCGGCGCCGGATTGCATCGTGGCGGTAACGGTGTCGACGTCGCGTACTACTTCGAGGAGCCGGGAACCATTGCGATACACGACGATCGCTGGCTCACCTATCCGTGGGGTGTCAACGGGGGCAAACCCGGTGCGCGCGGGACGAAATGGATCAAACGTGTCTCCGGTGAGACCGAGGTGCTGCCCAGCAAGATCCACGATGTCGAGGTCGCGCGCGGCGACGTACTGCACTTCATCACCTGGGGCGGCGGTGGCTGGGGTGATCCGCTCGATCGGGATCCCGAGATCGTGGCGCTGGAGGTGCGGCGTGGTCTGGTCAGTGTCGAGGGAGCGGCCGACGGCTACGGCGTCGTGTGCACCGCGAAGGGAGAGGTCGACGGCACGGCGACCGAGGCCCGCCGGAACGCCATCCGCTCCGAGCGCGGTGAACTCCAGACCTTCGACATGGGCCCGTCGATCCCCGAGATCCTCGAGCGGTGCGAGGCTGAGACCGGATTGCCGGCCCCGAGGCCGCCGGTGAACGTGCGGAAGGCGGTGCGGGCGTGAGCGATACGCTCGCGTCGTACCACGAGTCAGGGTTCGCCGGAGAACTCGGTCCGGGCCGTAGGCCGGCAGTGCTGGCCATCGATCTGGCGATGGCCTACCTGGACGACTCCTCGCCGTTGCGGGCGCCGGTCGACGATGCTGTGGCGGCATCGGCGGCACTGGTGGGCGCGGCTCGCGCGGCGGGGCTCCCGGTGATCTTCACTCGCGTCAGCTATCAGCCCGGCGGACTCGACGGCGGATTGTTCGTGCGGAAGATCCCCGCTCTGAAGGTGTTCGAAGAGGGATCGCCGCTGGCCGAGTTCGTTCCGGATCCTCGCCCCGAGCCAGGGGAGACGGTGATCACGAAGCAGTATGCCAGCGCTTTCTTCGGGACGTCACTGGCCGCGACCCTGACCGCGGCCGGCATCGACACGCTCTACATCTGTGGTCTGAGCACCTCCGGTTGCATCCGCGCCAGCGCCACCGACGCGTTGCAGCACGGATTTCGCCCCCTGGTGGTCTCGGATGCCTGCGGAGACCGAGAACCGCAGCTGCACGATGCCAATCTTCTCGACCTGCAAGCGAAGTACGCCGATGTGCTCACTCTCGCGGAGGCCCTGACCCAGCTGACGCCCCAATAATGGGTTGTTGTGGCGAACAAAACCGCAGGTGGGGTTCGCCACAACGACCCATCATGGGGAGGGGGTTAACCGAGCCAGGCCCTCTGCTGCGTCCATGACGGCCCGGCGTCAGGGGCATCGTCGCGGGTGACGGTGGCCTGGATCAAACCGTAGGGACGGTCGTCGGCGTTGAACACCTCTTTGTTGTTCTCCACGCCGAAGGGGGAGAGGTCGTAGACGAAGTGATGGATGTTCGGAGCGGACAACTTGACCTCGGCGATGTGGTCGTAGGTCTCGAGGATGGTCTTGCCCATCTGATAGAGCGTCTGCTGCAATGCCAGTGACTGCACGGTGGCGAACGTGTCGACGATGATCTGCTTGATGGCGGGATAAACCGCTTCCCAATCGACGTCGGTGGTGGTGAAGCGCCACTTCGCGACCAGGGATGTCGACATCACCCGGTCGGTGGTCGGTTGCAGGATGGTGTACTCGTCTTCGAGGAAGTCGTGGAACTCCGACCCCGTCGACTTCAGGACCACCAGATCCTTCAGACCTCCGATGACCCAGGTCTTTTGGGCATCGCCCTTGCCTTCGACGGTGATGTCAGCGGTACGGACCTCCTGGCCTTTGCGTACCCAGGTGTGGTCGTGTTCCTTGCCGTCGATCACCGCGCGTTCCCAGGCGTATTCCTCGATCTCGATACGTGCCCCGTCGACGGGGTCGTTGTCATTGACGAAGTGGTAGGCGAGGTCGAGCCCGTACTGCTCGATACTCGAGATGCCCTTTTCCTTGGCGTAGGCGTACGCGGTCTGCTTCTGGGTGTCGGTCGGCAGCACCTTACGCTGGTCGCCGTCGGTATGAGCCGCCGAGAAGTCGCCGCGGAGTGCACTGCCGACGTTGATGTCCTTTATCTGGTGCCGCGGGGTCTCGCGATAGATCCGAACGACGCGGTTCTCGGCTTTGCCGTACTGGTTCTCGCCCAGAATGATGCCCATGGTGCCTGTAGTCACTTTCTCTTTTGGTCAGCTGCCGCGGTAGGTGGAATATGCAAAGGGGCTCAGCAGCAGCGGTACATGGTGATGTCGCGTGGTGTCGGTGACGGCGAACGCGATCGTCACCTCTGGATAGAAGTTCTCGATCTCCCTCGCGCCGAACCAGGAACCGGTCTCGAACGTGAGGCGATAGGTGCCCTGTGGTAGCTCGCCGCCGGTGACGGAAGCTACGCGGCCGTCGGAATCGGTGATCGCCGAAGCCAATTCGGCTCCGGCATCGTCATGCAGTGTCACGGTCAACCCCGGCGCGGGCAGTCCGGTGACGGCGTCGAGGACGTGGGTGCTCAATCCGGTCACGGGTGAGCACCTTCCTCCTCGTCGACGTAGTGGACCGCGGGTTCGAGCATCACCCGCAAACGCCGACGGTTGATCTTGCCCAGTTCCATTCGCATGACTCGTCGTTCGGTCTGCGGGTCGTTGCCCATCCGTTCCTTGAGGATTGCAAGCAACTCGGCTGCCGGCCTGCCGTTGGCGAACACCAGATATACATGACCGAACTTGTTCTCGTACTCGGCGTTGCATTTCTTGAGCTCATCGATGATCGCGGCGTCGGCACCGGCGACTCCTGATTGCTCGCTGGCCGACGACGGGTTGTCGGCGCGATCGCCGATACGTGGGTGCCCGTCGAGGGCCTCGTCGAGATCGGATTCGGTGAGCTCGGCCAAGATCAGATCCGCACGTTCGAACAATGCTTCATCGTCGGGGAACGGACGCCCTGCCGCCACCCGGATCGCCCAGATCCTGGAGGTGCAGCACTCGTAGAGGGCGTGAATGGCCTGGCGGTCGCTCAGTTCGTTGAAACTCTCGACACCACGCCAATCGACTCGTCGCACGATTGTCCTGCCTCTCTCATCAGCCCATGACGTCTTGGAAACGGTTGAACCGCGCCGAGACAATGGGATTGGCGTCCGCCACGAGATCGTCGAACCGATAGTTGGCGATCTTCGCTATCTCGATCAGCGCAAACGACTTCTCGCTGCCTGCTGCATTGTCCATGCGAGTCCAGCCGTTTCGGAGTACGCGCTCGTATCGCTCGGTCTCTCTGGCGCAGATCACCAGCGGGAAACCGAATTGCTGACGATAGGCCCTTGCCATCTCGACGATGTTATCGTGCTCTTCCTCTTCGAGATTGGACAATGCGGTGTGATCTGAGGCGATCATGTCTCCGACCTCGTCTTCTGCGTCGAGATCCGGGAATGCCCTGATCAGTTCGAGCTGTTGCTCATCGCTACCTGTGAGCAGTGCGTCCTGGAAGGAAGCGCGCAGGTCATGCGCGTTCTCGAATGGCCGTTGCTCGTACGCGGCGTCGACAACCCACGTCACGTTCTGCACGAGGCCACCGAAGGTCTCGCGGAACTCCTCCAACGTCATCTTGTTGATCTCGGCAAGTCGGATGGAGCCGCCGCCCGCGATCGCCACGCCGCGACTGCCGGTGTGGAAGAACAGCAGATTCAGCAACAGTGCGGTGATGGCGCCCATGGTGATGCCTGCGCCGAACGGGATCTGCAGCAGAACACCGGGCACGGCCTGGTCGACACCTGACATGCCCGGCACCTCGACCACGTTGCCGTCGACGATGACCTCAGACGGCGCCGAGGACTGGCTGAACTCCACGTACAACCCCATGGCCAGCGATGTGCTGACGATGATCAGGTTCCGGTGGTCGGTGAAGTCGACCTTTCCCAGGGTGTGGATGCCGACCACCGCGACCGTGGCGAACAGGGTCATCGCGGCGCCGCCCAGTACCGGGGCCGGGATGGCTTCGACGATCTTGGCGGTCTTGGGCAGTAGTCCCAGCAGGATCATGATGCCACCGGCGGCGGCGACCACCCAGCGACTCTTCACCCCGGTGAGGCGGACGAGGCCCACGTTCTCCGAGAACGCGGTGTAGGGGAACGAGTTGAAGATGCCGCCGATCACGGTGGCCAGGCCGTCCGCGCGAACGGTGGCAGCGATGTCTTCCTTCTTGATGCGTTTGCCGACGATCTCACCGGTTGCGAACACCGAACCGGTGGACTCCACAGCGATGATCATCATGACCACGATCATCATCACGATGGCGATGAGGTCGAAGCGTGGCGCGCCGAAGGCGAAGGGCGGGGTGAATCCGACCCAGTCGGCCTCGCCGACAGCGCTGAAGTTCGTGTCGCCGAGGATCCAGGCCACGATGGTCCCGACCACCAGGCCGAGCAACACCGCAATGGTCGCCCAGAAGCCGCGGAAGAATCGCTGCATCAGGACGATCAGGAAGATCGTGCCCACCGCGTACAACAGCCAGCGGCCGTTGCCTGCGTCCGAGGTGTGGGTGGCGGGGTCGGTGGTCGCGTCACCGATGCCCACCGGCAACAGCGCGATACCGATGATCGTGATGATGGTCCCGGTCACGACGGGAGGGAAGAACCGGATCAGTTTGGCGAAGAACGGTGCGATCAGGAAGGTGAAGATTCCGGCACAGATGACGGCCCCGTAGACGGTCAGCAGTCCGACGCGTTCTCCTCCGTTGTCGTTGGCGATCTTGATGACAGGCGCGAGAGCAGCGAACGTGATGCCCTGCAGCAGTGGAAGCCGGACGCCGATCTTCCAGATGCCGACCGCTTGCAGGATTGAGGCGATGCCACAGGTGAAGAGGTCGGCGGTGATGAGCATCGTGAGGGCCTCGCCATCGAGGCCGATGGCGCCGGCGATGATGAGTGGCACCAGTACCGCTCCCGCGTAGAACGCGATGACGTGCTGGAACCCGAGAACAGCGAGCTTGCCGACCGGCGGGACCTCGTCGACGGGATGAACTCGCTTCTTCTTGACAGCCGGAACGGGGGGAGTGGCTGTGGGGTTTGCCTCGGGTTCGCTGCTCATCGTGATACCTCTTGGATGAAAGGGTCCTACAGGGCGCACAGCGGTCGACGTTTCTCGGATCGGCCGCATTGCTCAGAGAAAGGATCACCCCAACTCGACTCGTCCGCAGGATGAGAAAAACGAATATATCGTCGCGGACAGGCAGTGCGATGCGATGACTGCGCGGTTGCCGCTCGACGACGGAATGATGTCTGGGAGGTGACTGTGAAGGGTGCGTCCGGGGAAGATCTCTCGGGTGACGACGCTGCGACAGTCGTGGGGGTGCTGCTCGCCGCGGGTGCGGGAACCCGGTTCGGGATGCCGAAAATCCTTGCAGAACAAGGCGAATGGTTGCGCCTGTGCGTTTCCGCACTGATGGCAGGAGGCTGCCGAAGGGTGTTCGTCACGGTGGGTGCGGCCACGACGGCGATGCCCCAGGGGGCCGAGGCGGTGCAGGTCCCGACGTGGCGGGAAGGACTGAGTGAGTCGGTGCGTGCCGGGCTTGTTCGCGCCCGCGGCTGCGAGGGTGTGGTCGGCGTTGTTTTACACGTTGTTGACATTCCGGACGTCTCGGCACCGCAGGTCCAAAGATTGCTTGCCGCGGCAGGACCTGCGCCACAGGCACTTGCCCGCGCGACCCACTTCGGGCAAATCGGTCACCCGGCATACATCGGTGCCGATCACCTTGGCGCCGTGCTCGATTCACTGGCCGGCGATCGCGGGGCCGGGCCTTACCTCGCCGGACGGGATGACGTCATCGACGTCGAATGCGCCGACCTGGGAACCGGCATCGATCACGACTTCCCGGCACCCCGGCTCTAGCCGACGATCGTGTAACCCAGTGCGCCTTCGGCGAATCTGCGGACCACCGGGCGTGCTGCGGCGAGGGGTTCGTCGAAGCCGTCGCGCGCGTAACCGGTGAGCTGGGCCTCGCCTTCATCGCCCAGCGGTTCGATGGCGATCTCGGCCAGCATCTCACCGGTGGTGGGTTCACAGACGGCCCAGGTGAATCGGGTCTCCTCATCCCACCCGCGTTCGCAGGCGCGCACGTAATCAGGGTCGGTGACACCGGCCAGCGCGAGCGCCGGCCGGTCGGTCACCCGGTCGTCATCACGCAGGGCGCGTAGATACCACGCCCCTGCGTTGATCTCGACAGCCTCGATGGTGCGGTCCTACTTGAGCTCGAACAGGACCGTGCCCTGGGTGACCGCGGCACCGGCTTCGATGGACAGGCCCGTCACCACGCCGTCCTTGTGGGCGGTGACCGGATTCTCCATCTTCATGGCCTCGAGAACCACGACGAGTTCGCCCGCGGTGACTTCCTGGCCTTCAGTGACCGCGACCTTGACGACGGTGCCCTGCATGGGTGCGCTCACGGCATCACCCGATGCAGCGGCGGCGCCGCCCTTGGCGCGGGTGCGGGACTTCGGCTTCTTCTTGACGGCGCCGTTCGAACCGCCGCCCCCACCGAGAGCGAGATCGCCGGGGAGCGAAACCTCGAGGCGACGTCCGCCGACCTCGACCACGACAGTCTTGCGTGGCTCGGCGTCGTCTTCCTCGATCGGCTGGGCGCCGGTGTACGGCTCGATCGGGTTCTCCCAATCGGTTTCGATCCACTTGGTGTAGATGTCGAAGCCCTCGCCGTCGCCGATGAAGGCGGGGTTGGAGACGATGTGCCGGTGGAACGGGAGCACGGTGGCCAGGCCTTCGACCTGGAACTCGGCCAGAGCGCGACGTGAGCGCTCGAGCGCCTGCTCGCGGTTCTCGCCGGTGACGATCAGCTTCGCGAGCATCGAGTCGAACTGACCACCGATGACGTCACCCTCGACGACACCGGAGTCGACGCGGACGCCGGGGCCCGTCGGCTCCTTGTAGACACTGATGGGTCCGGGGGCGGGCAAGAAGCCGCGACCGGCGTCCTCGCCGTTGATCCGGAACTCGAAGGAGTGGCCGCGGGGAGTCGGGTCCTCGGTGAACTCGAGCTTCTCTCCTGCGGCGATCCGGAACTGCTGACGCACGAGGTCGATGCCCGCGGTCTCTTCCGTGACGGGGTGCTCGACCTGCAGGCGGGTGTTGACCTCGAGGAACGAGACCAGTCCGTCGGCGCCGACGAGGAACTCGACGGTACCGGCACCGTAGTAACCGGCTTCCTTGCAGATGGCTTTGGCCGAGGAGTGGATTCTTTCCCGCTGTTCAACCGTCAGGAAGGGGGCGGGTGCCTCTTCGACCAGCTTCTGGAAACGGCGCTGCAACGAGCAGTCGCGGGTGCCCGCGACGATGACGTTGCCGTGCTGGTCGGCGATGACCTGGGCCTCGACGTGACGGGCCTTGTCGAGGTAACGCTCGACGAAGCACTCGCCGCGGCCGAATGCGGAAACGGCCTCACGGGTCGCAGAGTCGAACAATTCAGGGATTTCTTCGATCGTGTACGCCACCTTCATGCCGCGACCGCCACCACCGAATGCTGCCTTGATCGCGACGGGCACACCGTGCTCCTGCGCGAATGCGACAACCTCACTGGCGTCCTTGGCGGGGTCCTTGGTGCCGGGTGCCATGGGGGCGTTCGCCTTCAGCGCGATATGACGCGCGGTGACCTTGTCGCCGAGGTCCCGGATCGACTGAGGCGACGGTCCGATCCAGGTGAGCCCGGCGTCGATGACGGCCTGGGCGAACTCGGCGTTCTCCGACAGGAAGCCGTATCCGGGGTGGATGGCGTCGGCGCCGGACTTGGCGGCGGCATCGAGGATCTTGTCGAAGACGAGGTACGACTCGGCCGAGGTCTGGCCACCCAGGGCGAAGGCCTCGTCGGCCAGCTTCACGAAGAGGGCGTCCGCATCGGGTTCTGCGTACACCGCGACGCTGGACAGACCGGCGTCCTTGGCGGCCCGGATCACTCGAACCGCGATTTCTCCGCGGTTGGCGATGAGGACTTTCGTGAGTGCTGTGCTGGCGTGACTTGGCACTTGATCTCCTGTTGGGCGCTGGTGGATGAGCGTCGGCGACATTGTCTCGGGTATCGATGTCTCGGTACGTGGGCCGCCGCGGCCACGGGTCGTGGTCGGCAGCACTCAATGGAGTCTAAGCACCTCGTTCTCCGGGCTCGACCCCAACCCACAGATCGCTCGCTCGGTGCGGTTTTCCTACTCGCGGGTAACTTTTCCGTACGTGCTCTGGTCGCCGATCGCGGTGAGGAAATCCCCGAATGCGCCGAGGAAACGGCCGACCTGATTGTGGGTTCGTCCGTGTGACGGGAAGCGGGCCGAGATGCGCAACCCCGACGCGGTGCGATTGACCCAGATGTACACCTCGTCGGCCGAATAGTTGTGGCTGCGCAGAACCCGCGCGCGGCCGGCGTCGGCCTCGGCATTGCCGGGAGCGAAACGCAGATCGATGAACGACACCACGAACTTCGGCTCCGGGAAGTCGAACTCTTTTCCGAGGATTTCCCCGACGCGAAGGAACGGCAGGCTCGATGCTTTGCGGACCCGCCGCAGCTCCTCGGTGGCACGTCCGATCGCCTGGCCGAAATCTGCTGCCTGGGAGCTGTCGAGCCGGAACGGGACCGTCGCCACGAACCAGCCGAGGGCCCCGAACCATTGCTGGTCCCCCCGCGTGTGGCGGGGGATGACGCACCGCATCACCGGGCCGCCGCCGAGATCGGCGTACACGGCGCCGAGGGCCGCCATGACACCGGCGAAGAGCGAGCCGCCCGCCGCTGAACACACGGCGGTGAATCTGTTGGTCTGCTCGTCGTCGAGAAGCTCGGCGGTGATCGACCCTTGCGGGGTGAGTTCGGGGGGTTCATCGGGCCCGGTCTCGTGGCCCGGTACGCCATCAGCCGGCTCGGCGTCACCGCCGAGTTCCAAGCCCGGCAGCTTCCCGCCGGTGTCGCGCAGGAAGTCCGACCACACGGCGATCGCCTCGTGATCACTGCCTGCCGCGTCCGCCTCACGGCGTTGGTACGCACTGAAATCGACGTACGAACCCACGGGGGGCAGGTCGGGTCGAACCTTGCGTCGGCTCGCTGCATACAGCGACACCAACTCGTGCTGGGCCATGATCAGCGAGTAACCGTCGACCAGAGAGTGGTCGGCAGCGAACAGCAACGTGAAGGAGCGTTCGCGGGCGACCGTTGCGAAAAGGTATGCGGGCCACTGCAATGGTGCCGTTGCCCGGTCGAAGGTGCCGCTGAGTTGGTCGAGGAGCGGTCCCGGTTCTCCGTACCAGCCGACCCTGCCCATCTTCAGTTTCACCGAGCCGGGGGGCGTCGTCATCCGGGCCAGGCGGTCGGCCCAGATCACCACGTGACTGCGCAGCACCTCGTGCCGGTCGATCCACATCGAGAAAGTGGATCGGATCGCAGGGATGGACAGCGGCTCGTCGAAATCGATGGCCAATCCGAGCCAGGATTCGCGTCCGCCCTCACGGCGGTGGCGTAGCCGGTACTCGAATGCCGAGCGCAGGTGCTGCTCGTGATTGTGGGACGTGGGCCGAGAATCGGCCTTCCAGTGTACCAATCCGCCATCGGTGTACGGCGACCACTCGACCAGCCCGCCCGGTTCGACGGGCTGGTCCATCATCTGGATGAACTTCATCGACCCGTCGGGCCCAGGTGTGCCTTGATACGGGCCAGCATGGCCGCCATCCCGCGAAGGCGCAGCGGGCTTATCGCGGAGTCGAGGCCGAGACTGGTGTAGAAGTCTCCGGGCACGGCCAGGATCTCCGCTGCGCTGGCCCCGTTGAGGCCCTGATGGAGAATCGAAGCGAATCCGCGGGTGGTCGGCGCCTGTGGTGGGGCGCTGAAGAAGAGCTGGACCGAGTCGGGATCGGTGTCATCCACCGAGAGGAACAACGGTGACTGGCACTCGGGCACCGGTTCCATCGCCGCCTCGGCGAGGTCGTCCGGCAATTCGGGGAGTTCGTCGGAGAACTCGAGTAGCAACTGGATCTTCTCTGAGTCAGAGAGGGCAGCGAAGTCCTCGATGATCTCGTCGAGAGCGGCCGTCACCGCGTGCCGCTCGCGGTGCCCGGTTCGTCGCCGGTGACGATCGGCGCCCGCACCGCGTTGCCCCATTCGGTCCACGAGCCGTCGTAGTTGCGAACCTTGTCGAAACCGAGGAGATGGGTGAGCACGAACCAGGTGTGCGACGAACGCTCCCCGATGCGGCAGTAGACGATCGTCGACTGGTCGGGGGCGAAGTCCGAGTACAGCTCGCGCAACTCTGCCGCCGGCTTGAACCGCCCGTCGGGGGCTGCCGCCTTTGCCCACGGGATCGACACCGCGGTGGGGATGTGGCCGCCGCGCAGCGCACCTTCCTGCGGATACTCCGGCATGTGCGTGCGCTCACCGGTGTATTCCTGCGGCGACCGGACATCGATGAGCGGTTCGGTCCCGATGCCGGCCTTCACCTCGTCGGCGAAGGCTCTGATCTGCGAGTCATCGCGCTCGACGACCGGATAGTCGGATTCGGGGTACTCGGGCACATCGAAGGTGATGTCGCGGTCCTCGGAGAACCAGGCGTCACGGCCACCGTCGAGCAGGCGGACGTCTTCGTGGCCGAACAGCGTGAACACCCACAGCGCGTAGGCGGCCCACCAGTTGCTCTTGTCGCCGTAGATGACCACGGTGTCATCGCGGCGAATGCCCTTGCTGCGCATCAGCTCTGCGAACTGCTCGCCGGAGATGTAGTCGCGGGTGACCGGGTCGTTGAGGTGCAGATGCCAGTCGACCTTCTGCGCGGTCGGGATGTGCCCGATGTCGAACAGCAGCACATCTTCGTCGGACTCGACGATCTTGAGACCGTCGGTGCCGAGATGGGCGCTGAGCCACTCGGTACTGACCAGGCGCTCGGGGTGAACGTACTCGGCAAAGCCGGGGTTGTTGTCGATCTCCACGGTCACGGGTTTGCTCCAAATCGGCTGGGCGTTGCGGGGGCGAATACCTCACGAGCGTAGTGCGCCGGAGGTGCTCGTGGAGCTACCAGGGTTGCCGCAGGAATCGGGAGAGTTCATCGAGGAAGGATGTGACGACCGTCGCGGCGGCGTCGGTGTCCGGATACCGGCTGCGCAGGGCGAGTCCGCGCTCGGTCCGCGATATCCAGAATTGCGCGTCGTCGGCCGTGGTCACGTTGGACACGTGGTGTGCCCCGATGTCCTCGTGCGCCGACGCGCCGGGGAGTCCGCGGTAGTCGACGAACGAGACCATGAAGATGTCGTTGCGCTGATGGTTGAGGCCTCCCATGGCGGCGAGTACGTGCGGCACGGGCACCTCACCGAGGGCTACCGCCGCGCGCAGTGCCGGACCGGCACGCTGAACGGACTCGCTGAAGTCCTCGGTCGCGGCCACCTTGATCGGCGCGTTGGTCGTGAACCAGCCGACCGCGCCGCGCCACTGTTCGGAGCGGCGGGTATGCAGTGGGAACAGTAGCGACATCTGGGGGCCGCCCCCGAGAACCCGGACGCACCGTGCCATCGCGGCGAGGATGCCCGCGAACACCGATGCTCCGTTGCTCCGGCAGAACACCTCGAAGGCGGCGGTGGTGTCCGCATCGAGCAGGTCGCGCAGGTCCACGGCCTGGGGTGCCGACTGCCCTGGCGGGAGTCCCAGGTCGAGCGGGAAGCCCGGAGGCGTGTTGTCGTGCTCGTCGAAGAACGTCAGCCAGGCGCGCATCCTCGGGTCCCGGGGGCCGATCACCGCGGCCTCCGCCTCGGCGGCGCAGTAATCGACGAAATTGCCCGCCATCGGCATCGTGTCGGCGACAAAGCCGCCGGGTTCGTCGAGGCAACCGCGATAGAGCTGATGGAGGTCGTCGATGATGATCGACATCGAGTACGCGTCCACATGAGCGTGGTCGAACCCGCAGAAGACGGTCGAGCGCTCGGCCCGGTCGATCGCCGCCAGCAGGTAGGCGGGGAATCCGAACGGGTGGCACGCCGTGTTCAGCGTGCTCCACAGCAGATCCCGCAATCCCTCGGGTGAGTCCGCCGCGGCGATCGGCTCCTGGTTCAGGATCAGCTCGGCTGGGTCGTAGAGTTCGCGTTCGATCTCGCCGTCGCGCCGCACGAACGCACTGTGCAACGTGCCGTGGCGTGCGATCAACAGTCGGTAGGCCCGCTCGAGCGCCTTGACGTCGACGCGCCCATCGATGTCAAAAGCTGCTGCAAGCCAGGTACTTTCGTCCGCAGACCCGCTCAGGTGGAATCCCTGGTTGAACGAGGGGGGTACCGACGAGGCGACAGGTCGGACGGCTCCGGAATCGACCGTCCACTGCATCAGGTTGCCGGGATCGGGCAGGTAGTGGTCAATGGTGGTGACGTGCAAGCGCGGTCACCTCGATCCGATGTTCATGGCAGACGCATCTCTTCCGTCGCAAATCCTGCGGGTCCCGGACTGGGGTACAGCGTAGTCTCCGGTGGTGACAACTCGATCGAACACCGACCACAGGTGTTCGTGGTATCGCTTGACCTGGAGCTGCGCCAGGGTGGTGTCCGGGGTCTGGCTGCCGAGGTAGAGACGCTCGTCGTCGCGGTTGAACCACATAGAGGCATTCGCGGTCCGGCCCTCTCCGGTGAAGAGCACGCCGCGGTCGTAGGCTTGGCCTCCATATCCGGGGAACCGGCGAAAGTCGATGTATGACAAGAGGTTGGGACTTGCCGCGACATCGGCGGGCGAGGCGCCCGACTTCAGCAGGGCGGCGATGACGCTCTGTGCGGGAACGGCAGCGAGACGCTTCGTTCGGGTGTAACCGGCCAACGCGACCGGCACCAGATCGGTGAACGATCGGGCACCTTCGACACCGAACGCGACCGGGGCGAAATTGCAGAACCAGCCCTGGGACATCCCGAAGTCGGCGAACAACCGCGTGGCGAGTACCGAGATACCGAAATAGTCGGCGCGGGCGGCCAGTTCGTATTCCGTGAGTGCAACCGCGGCATAGATCCCCGACAAGAAGGTGCCGCCGGCCTCCTTACAGATGCGCTCGAACCGGGCGATACCGTCGGCGTCGAGCACATTGAGTTCGACCGGTCGGACCGGGGCCGTCTCACCGGGCGCCAGGCCCATGTCGAGGGGAAATCCCGGCATGACTCCGCCATGTGATTCGAAGATGTCGCGCCACTCGATGATCTCTGCGGAGTCGGCGTCGAAACCGGCGGCGAGCTGATTCTCCAGCCGCGCGTACTCGAGGAAACTGCCGGCCGGTGTGCTCGCGAAGGGGGCCGGTTCATTTCCGGTGATCTCGGCGTCGTACAACTCCACGATCTCGGCGAGCGCCAGCGCCTGGGAGGCCCCGTCGCTCAGCGCGTGGTCGCACCCGTAGTAGAGGGTGAAGCTGCCGGTGCGGCTGATCGCGCCGAAGGCGAACCCCGGCCAGCTCGTTGCCACCGCCTCACTTCCGAAACGGCTGTGGAGGTAGGCCCGGAATTGCTCGTGATCGGTGAACTCTCCGGCCACCCTGGCCTCGAAGTCGACGTCCCCGGGATCGAGGAGGTGTCGGGTGATCTCCACCCCGTCGGTGTCGAACCAGGTCCGCAGGCCTTCATGGCGCAGGACGAAGTTGCGCAATGCCCGGGTCAGCGCATTGCGATCGAGATCACCGTCGATGTCGGTTCCTGAGCCGAGATAGGCCTTGTGATCATTGCCCACTTGCCGGGCGGCGTTGCAGGCCCTGATGTGGTTCTCCTGCAGAAACGACAGTGGGCCTGCGTCCTGGGCGGCCGCGGCCGCGCGCTCGCTCGCGGCCGCCGTCGGATGCCACTCGATCAGGGTGCCACCGGCCGGGGTCCACCAATCCATCGCGGTGATGATCACGTTGAGCGCCTCTCTGTACCGGGACGTCGTCCCGCTGGACCGGTCTAGGCCGGGAACTTGTCTTGCGAGTAAGGAATCGTGAGCGAGGTCAGCGAGCGGCCGGCGGTGGGATGGTCTCCGGCGCGAGCGAACCCGAGCAGCAGTTCTCCGAGGGCATCGACGTAGCGGCGTACTCCCGCCTCGGCGATCTCGGTGGCAGGAAAGCGAGCTGACACCGTCATTCCGATCGGGGTCCGGGCTATCCACAGGTACACCTCGTCGTCCGAGAATGTGCCGCTGCGCAGGGTGCGTCCGCGCCACCGCTCCCATTCCGCCGCGCCGGGAACGAATCTCACGTCGAGATAGGAGATCACGAACTGTGGGACGGCGCGTTTTCCGAGCAATTGTGCGATCCGAGGGTACGGAAAGCGGGCAAAGCTCTTGGTGGCGGCAACCGCTTCGGCGCCCGCGTTCATGCAGTCACCGAAAGTCTCGGCGGCGGTGACGTCCACCTCGACCGGGATGATGCCGACGTACCAGCCGACGGATTCGACGTACTGCGACTCGTGGCGGGTGTGCATCGGCATCACGAACCGGAGTGTGGTGCCGCCGACCAGCTCGCGGTGCGCCAGCGCCAGTGAGGCGAGTACGGCCGACTGCATGTTGTGGCCGAGTTCGCGGCAGTGGGCGTTGACCTGAGCGACCTGCTCGGTCGACAGCAGCCACGTGGACATCCCGTTCTGCTGGTGGCCCGCGTGTGGATTGATGCCCTCGGGTTTGACCGGCAATCCGAAACGTGGGAACTGCCCGCCGCCGGCGTCGAGAAATTGCTGCCACGTCTCGACCGCGTGGTGCTCAGGGGTGAGCCCGCCACCGATGACGCGATCGTTCGCGCTGAAGTCGACGTGACTGCCGATCTCCGACAGCGCCGGATCGATTCCGAGGAGCTCGTACGCGTACAGGCGCTGGATCTCGCTGATCGCCAGCAGCATCGAATACGCGTCCATCACCGAGTGATCGGCGCCGAAGACGACGAGAAAGCCGTTGCCGGCAATCGGGGCGTCGGTGTCCGAGACGGTTGCCACCAGGCAGTGTGGCCACGTCAGCGGAGAGATCTGGGTGTCCAACAGATCGATGAGGTGTGCGCGTACGCGAGACCCGTTGCCGAGGTGGCCGACGGGGTGGGGAGCCATGTCGAGCACTTCGCCTGTGCTGGTGAGCCGGGTGAGGCAGGTACTTCCCTGTGCGTCAACAGTTTTGGTCACGGTGGTTCGGAAGGCCTCGTGCCGTAGCATCCAGGCCCGGAGTGTTCGCCTGACGGCGTCGGCATCAAACCGCAGGTGGATCTCGAAAGCCGCACCGAGCCAGGCGGATTGACCGTCGGATGGTTCGCCCGACAACCCGCGTGTGTAGTGGTCTTCGTGGTCGTAGGTCAGTGGACGGGAGTCCACAGACCAGCACGCGCCGTCGGCTCCGGTGGTGGGTATCCACTCGGTGAGGCTGCCCGAAGGCAGCGGATAATCTGCAAGTTCAGTGAATTCCATAGTCCCGCATCCGGTTTCCGGTGATGACGTGCAATTGCGATCGCTGATGGTCGGAGAGGTTCTGACTGCGCTTTCCAATCGTATGGCCGGACTCTCACGATTTCGTCCCGAGGATAAAGTGTTGTTCATCACGTTTAGCGTTGCAAACAGTCGGACAACACAGTTTGCCGAAAGCGCACGAGAAGGTTGCGGAAACGCTGAAAACAATCTTCTAACAGCCATTTTGCCGGGCGCGGTGAATGTCGGGGCGACGCGTCTGCGCGGCGAGGTCGAGCACATTTTGCGAGTTGGTGTCGGTCATGTGACATCGGTGTGAAATAAGTTGGCTTACAGTAATTTTGACAGCTTGTGGAGCGCGATCGATCCGGAGCCGACTCTTGCGGGGATTCGTTGGCAGGGACTAACCTTCGGCTGTGGGGTGAACGCTCGGCGGAATGCCTTGGTGGTTCGACATTTCTTCTGCATTATCAGTTGGCGCCGTGGCCACATAGCGAAATGTGATCAAGAAAAGGGCGACCAGAATCGGTGTCCACTAGGAGGAGAACACGATGGGCAACCGATCACCGCTGGCGATCGAGGCGACCGGACTCGTGAAGGCCTATGGAAGTTTTCGCGCTGTCGACGGCATCGATCTCGCAGTACCTGCGGGAATCGTCTACGCCGTGCTCGGACCAAACGGGGCCGGCAAGACCACCACCGTGCGCATGCTGGCCACACTGCTGCGGCCCGACGCCGGACATGCTTCGGTGTTCGGATACGACGTCGTCCGCGATGTCACGGCGGTGCGCTCCCTGATCGGGGTGACGGGCCAATATGCCTCCGTGGACGAAGATCTGACGGCGGCCGAGAACCTGATGATCTTCGGTAAGCTCCTCGGCTTGTCGCGGGCCGCGGCGAAATCCAAGGCGGCGCAATTGCTCGAGGAGTTCGGCCTCGAAGCCGCGGCCGACAGGTCTCTTCGGCACTTCTCCGGCGGTATGCGCCGGCGCCTCGACCTCGCGGCCAGCCTGATCTCGCGCCCGCCGTTGTTGTTTCTCGACGAGCCGACCACCGGACTCGATCCGCGGACGCGCGCGCAGATGTGGACCACGATCCGGGCGCTGGTCGCAGCAGGTTCCACTGTTCTGCTGACCACGCAGTATCTCGAGGAGGCCGACCAACTGGCCGACCGCATCGCGGTGATCGACAACGGCCGGCTTGTCGCGGACGGAACCGCGGACGACCTGAAGGCGGCCGTCGGGGACTCGACCCTCGTGTTGTCCCTGAGTGATCCAGGGCTGGCGGCGGAAGCGGCGGGCATTGTCGCCGGCTACACGCGCACGGAGGTGACCGTGTCAGGCAACGGAGGAGTCGCCGCACCATTGGGCGATCTCTCGCTCATGCCGGAGCTCCTGTTCGCGCTGCGGGCGGCGGGCATCGAGCTCCGGGAGATCAATGTGCAGAAGCCCAGCCTCGACGAGGTGTTCTTCACCATCACCGGGCAGCCCAGCAAGGTACCCGAGATCCGGGAGGATGCCGCATGACCGCCGGAACCGAGATCCCGTTCAATCCCGAAGTCGCGGCGGTGCTTGCCGATCGGCACATCCCGAAGCACGTCTCGATGGGCAGATCGGTCTCGCAGGCACTGACCATGGCAGAGCGCGGGTTGCTCAAGATCAAACACAATCCGCAGCAGCTGTTCGACGTGGTCATCCTGCCGATCGTGTTCACGGTGTTGTTCTCCAGCATCTTCGGCGGAGCCATCGCCGGCAATGTCAACGCATATCTTCCGCTGCTCATCCCGGGCGTGCTGGTCCAGGTCGCCGTCGCCGCGTCGGTGACCACAGGTGTGCAACTGCGCGAAGATCTCGACAAAGGAGTCTTCGATCGCTTCAAATCCCTTCCCATCGCTCGGATCTCGCCCTTGGCCGGTTCGCTGCTGGCGGATGTGGTGCGGTATGTGGTGGCGACCGGGGTGACCGTCCTTGTCGGATTCGCGATGGGGTACCGGCCAGGAAGCATCGCCGGGCTCCTCGCCGGCTGTCTTCTCGTCATCGTCGTGGCCTTCGCGTTGAGCTGGATCTTCGCGCTGATGGGTGTCCTGATGAACAAGGCGTCCACAGTGCAGGGGGTCTCGATGCTGATCTTGATGCCGCTGACCTTCGTGTCCAACGCATTGGTGCCCGTCACGACGTTGCCCGGGTGGATGCAGTCCTTCGCCTCGGTGAATCCCGTCTCGCATCTTGTCTCCGCGGTGCGAGAACTGGCCGTCGACGGACATTTTGGTCCGCAGATCGCGTGGTCGCTGATCGGAGCCCTGGTGGTGCTCGCCATCTTTGCGCCGCTGACCCTGCGGGTGTACATGCGCAAGACCTGACCGATCTGCCAGGTGGCGAACAGACCTGTGCGGATGCCTGACATCGGAGGAGTGTGATGGATTCAAAGTGTTTGTCGGTGGTGGTCCCCACCTTCAACGAAGAGGAAGTGATCGGCGAATGCCTCGAGCGCTTGAGCCGGCAACTCGATCACATCCTTGAAATCGTGGTCGTCGACAACAACTCGACCGACAAGACAGCCGACATCGTCGCCACGTTCACAGAGCGGTATCCCGAGATCAGGATGATCTCCGAGACTCGGCAGGGATTGGTCTTCGCCCGCAATGCCGGTCTCGACGCCAGCGTCGGCCCAGCGGTGGCGAGGATCGATTCCGACACACTCGTGCCGCCACACTGGGCTCGGACGATAGTCGCGTTCCTGCAGGAGGACACCGCGCACGATTGGGCGGCCCTGTGCGGATGGGGTGAGGCGTATGGACTGCCTTACGGGAACGCGTTGAGCGATCTCAAGGAGCGGTTCATGCCACTGCGATCGAGAAGGAAGAAGCACCGCGTCAAGGATGTACCGGTGTTGTATGGGTCGAACATGGTGCTCCGCCGCGAGACGTGGTTGCAGGTGCGGGACCGGGTAAGTTCGCGACGTGACCTCTTCGAGGACGTGGACACTGGGCTTTGTGTGAAGGAGACCGGCGGACGCAACGCATTGCTTGCCGATCTCACCGTCGGTGTCTCGCCGCGGCGGATGGAGACCAGCCCGCTCGGCTTTGTCACCTACATGCTATGTCTTCCTAGGACTCTGATGCTCCACAAGCGGTTCGTTTGGGCTGCGCTTGCTGCGCTCGTGTATCTGCCGATGGTCACAGTCCTGCATGTCGGACGACTGATGGTCATCCGCGCCTACGACAAGGAGACGGGAGAGTTCGCTGTCCGCAACGTGCTTCGCCCGACAAGCGATCGGATCATGCCGTGACCGCTCGAGGTGTCACGCGCGCACCGCCTTCTCGGCGATCTCGGCCGCGGCGGTGACTGCCTTCCGAGGTGAGACCAGTTGCGCCGCAACGTTGTGGGCTGCACGGGTGTGATCGGGTGTCAGTACGGCCGCCAGCGCACTGCGCAGCCCATGGGCATCGATCTTCGCGAGTGGACTGCTGTATCCGGCGCCGATACGGGTGACCTGCCGTCCCCACATCGGCTGGTCGGCGCCCAGCCAGTAGATGAGGGTGGGCAGGCCAGATCGAAGCGATGCAGCCGTCGAGCCGGCTCCGCCATGGTGAACTGCCGCGACACAACGCGGCAGGATCGTGTCGTGATCCACTGTGGGCACCGCGTGAATCCGGTCTCCCCACTGGGTGGGACGGAGGCCGCTCCATCCCGTTGCCAGCAGGACACGCAAGCCCAATGCCTCGGTGGCGGAGGCGATCACGGTTGTCAGTGCGTCGGGGTCAGCAACGCTCATACTGCCGAATCCGACGTACAGGGGTGGCGGGCCGGCGTCGAGCCACATCAGTAATTCCTCATCGGATTGACCGTCAC
Organism: Williamsia sp. 1138; assembly: GCF_002095435.2. GTDB lineage: Bacteria > Actinomycetota > Actinomycetes > Mycobacteriales > Mycobacteriaceae > Williamsia. Next base: position 25,793 of record NZ_MJEJ02000050.1, on the reverse strand, counting down.
CCATCTTTTTTCTCGTCGACGGCGTGAGGTTGAGGAATCCGACGAGTGGCCTGTCGCAACCCCATTCAGACCTGAGCCCGGGAAACAACGCCTGGTCATAGGCCTGGATCTCGGGTACGCCCTGGCGGCCGATACGGGTTGCCGCAGGTGCATCGGTCGCTCCTAGTCCAAGTTCTCGCAGGAGTGTGTCTTCGGCCGATCTGGTTGCCCGCCAGAGGACTTGCTCCAGGATCGTCCAGCTGGCGCGGGTCAGTGACTTCGGCGGATCGATGCCGAACTGCGTGAGCAGTGACACCTCGCCGTTGCGACGAATCGGGCAGAGGTGGACAGGAAGGTAGGGAATGCTTCGCGCAAGCGCGACGTTAAGCGCGCGTTCTTGCCCTGCGCTGCCGCCGATGATGGCGTCAGCATCTTCGGTGAGGTCTAGCAGTTCCTGTTGCATCGCTCTGCCACCACGCAGCGTGATCTGCGACACCGCACGCAATTTCGTGATCGGATTCGAAGACTTGAGGTCGCGGGAGACGACCTCCGATTCAAGGAGATCTCGGGTGTCGAGTCCGTAGGCGTAGGTGTTGAGTCCAGAGGTGGCGGCGAAACCGACAAGATTGGGTGGTACGGCGAGCTTGACATCGTGTCCACGAACGGACAATTCGCTGCCGAGCGCGATCGCGGGTTGTACATCGCCGCGACTTCCGTTGAACGCCAGTACAAACTTCACTGCGCCTCCATTCGGTTCAGGCATGGGTCGTTATTGCCGGCGGTCGACGCCTGTCTTCCCGGCGGCATCTCGCCACACTGCACGACCCTAACGTCTCGCCTAAGATCGGTGTGAATGACGCGGTCGGGGCCATGACATTGCCGGGAGGCGAAAATGCGGTTTGTCCTCGCGTTCAACGGAACGCGTGGCGATATTCAGCCCGCGGTTGTACTCGGTGCCGAATTGCTACGACGTGGGCATGAGGTGGTGTTCGGAGCGCCGCCCAATCTCGTCCAATTCGCGTCCAGGGCCGGCCTCGACGCCCGTCCGTTCGGATACGACACGAGGGCGCACATCAACTCGGAGGTGGTTCGAGAAGGCGTGCGCACCGGCGGACCGCTCAAGAGGCTACGTGCGTTGGCCGAGATCCGCGATCACGGTTGGAGCCAGATGGTCGATGAGATGTTCGGACTGGCCGCCGGTGCGGACGCCATCGTGACCGGATTTACCACGGCACAGATCGCATTCGGTTTCGCTGAGCGAGACAAGATACCCATCGTTGTGGTGCACCATGCGCCGATCACGGAGAACCCCTATGTCTCACCGTTTCCGGGGGCGCCCCTGACTCTTCCGGCCCGGGTGAACTCCGCGAGCTGGGCTGCGGTGACCACGGCATTCTGGTGGCTGACCAAGGGACGGGAGAATCGGCTACGCAAACGTATCGGACTCCTGCCGGCGAAAAGTCCGCTGCCGCAGCGGATGGATGCCTCGGGTGCCATTGAGATCCAGGCATACGATCCGGTGTTCTGCCCCGACCTCCCACTGGTGTGGGGTGCGCGCCGCCCACTCGTCGGGTTCGTGGACCTTCCGGTTGAGCTTCGACGCAGAATCGGCGCGGATCGGCTGGATCAGGACACCGACGATTGGATTGATCGTGGTGATCCGCCCGTCTACTTCGGCTTCGGGAGCATGCCCGTTCGTGATCCGGAGGCCCTGTTGGTCGCCATCGATGAGTCTTGTCTGTCATTGGGCGTGCGAGCCCTGGTGTCCGCGGGCTGGAATGACATCGAGCAGAGATCTTCCGAGCGGTTACGCGTGGTTGGTGCCATCGATCATCACCGGGCATTTGCCCGTTGCCGTGCGGTGGTGCATCACGGGGGAGCAGGTACCACGTCCGCAGCGATTCGGGCAGGCAGGCCGGCACTCGTGTGCTGGCTCGGATCGGACCAGCCCTTCTGGGGCATGCAGCTCGAGCGGATGGGCGCCGGTGTGTCGACGCGGCTCACAACGCTCGACGCCGAGATCCTCCGTGACAATCTCGAGGTGATCCTCGGCCAGGCGTATGCGGAGCGAGCAGGCGACGTGGCGTCGTGTCTCATCCCGCCGGAGCAGGCGATGCGTACGGCCGTCGATCTGATCGAGGACGCAGCCGTGGAGGGCAGGACGATCAGGGTGCCGGCATGATGATGAAAAGGCTGGCGCCGGAGGACTTCACATACTGGTTCGTGCGCAAGGCCTTCGGCTGGTCGGTGGTGTTGCAGGTGCTGTGGACGTTCGATCGCCCGCCGTCGGCCCATGCCATCGCCGCCGTCAATGACCAGCTGGGCCGCAGTCCACTGAATCGGCGAGTGATCGGGTCCCGATTCCCCTTTGCCCGTCCGCACTGGGTGCATTCAGAGCAGACACCGGCGCTGGTCATCGACGACGGGGTGATCAGCGCCGGCGCAGTGGAAGAATGGGCGGCCGGCGAGCTGTACGACACGCCCCTCGATCCCGAACACGGGCAACAATGGCGACTGCGGGGGTCCGCGACCACCGAGGGCGGCTTCGTGCTGTCGTTGACCGCACTGCATCTCGTCGCCGACGGTAAGGCGACGGTGTCGGCGGCCGCCGACGCCTTCGGCGGCTCCGCTGCCGACAGTCTCGGCACCCGGAGCATGGGCCGCGTCCGTGCGCTGCTCGCCGATGCAGGTGACTCGATCGCCCAGATGGGTTCTGCGGGAATCGGTGCCGTCCGTGCGACAGTCGCGACGTTGGTCTCGGACAACGCTCCGTCGCCGCCGACAAGGGCGCCGCGGCCAGCGATGAACGTCACGGCTCCCGCGGCACGCGGACCGTGGGCAGTCGTCAGTGTGAACGTCGACGACTGGACCAAGGTCGCGGACGACCACGGTGGCACCGCCAACAGCCTTTTCGTGGCGGTGATCTCGGGGCTGCTGCGTACGAGCGGCTACGCGCCGACCGGGCATCCGATCAAGGTCGGGATCCCGGTGAGCAGTCGGACGCCCGATGACGAAGGCGGAAACGCGACCGCGGGTGTCTCGGTCCATCTGGTCGACGAACCGATCGCGGGGGGAGACCTTGGCCCGATCCGGCGCAAGTGTAAGGCCGCGTTCGCCGCCCTGGCGGAGGGCAGACGTCCGGCGATGATTCATCTCCTGCCGCTGATGTGGCTGCTGCCGACTTCCCTGATCGTGAAGGCGGTCAGTTCCGGCGGGGGGATGCCCGATGCGGTGGCGTCCAATCTGGGGGCCTTCTCCGAGACGCTGTCCGAGCTCGGCGGGGTGCCCGCGTCGGGCGTCGCGTTTCGCGGTATCGCCCAAGGCGTGGACCCGGCGCAGCGGTATCGGTTTGGGGAAGGGGTGCAAGCCTGGATGCTCGAGGTCGGCGACCAGTTGACGTTCTCGGTGGCGGCGTTTGACGAAGTGCGATTTGCCGATCGGGCGCACTTGCACCGCTTGCTCGCCGCCGAACTCGACGCCTGGGGCGTACCACACAGCATCTGGTGATGCATCGACTGGAGGGATGACAAGCGATGACTCTCAACGTAGCAAAGACAGACCGTGTCACCGGCGCGGATGAATCGTATCTGTTGGCGGAGGACCTTTTCGGGCTCGGCGCACCCATCCAGTTCCTGTGGGTTTTCGACCGCGATCCGGGAGAGCCGGCCCTGCGAATGCTGCGTGACGAGTTGGCATCGGGCCCCCTGAACCGGCGGGTGCGCCGCACCTGGTTGCCGATGGCCCGCGATCGTTGGATCCGCTCCGAAGAAATCGGTGAGCTTGCGCTTGCCACAGCACCGATCGCGGATGACGACATCGGTGAATGGATGGACGGTTGCGTTCGTCATTCTGCGTTGCGGCCGGCCGCGGGCCGCGGTTGGCAGCTAGACGGTGTACCCACAGAATCTGGTAAGTACGCACTGTCGCTGCTGGTCTCGCACATGATCTCGGACGGGCAGGGGGTGTACGTGGCGCTGGCAGCGGCACACGCAAGGGCCTCGGTCAACACGCTGCCCACCTGGGAGGAGACCCGTGGCTGGTCTGGAATCCGGAGCGATCTCGTCGACGCCGGGGGACAAGTCGTTGCGGCGGCCAGAGCTGCCGCGGTCCTGGTCACCGCGCTTCTCAGGCAACGCGGCGCCGGAGGTGGTGCTGGCCCCTCTCCGAAGACTTTCGTCACTACGGGACGCGAGGGTCCCGAAACCACGCTCGCCACAGTCGATGTCGACAAAGAGCACTGGCTTGCGCGCGCGGCCGAACACGGTGGCACATCGAACAGTCTGTTCACCGCGCTGCTTGGCGGCCTGGTCCAACGCTCGGGTTACCCGGTCCCTGCCCCGGCGATGCGCTTGTGCATCGCAGTGAGCAGGCGGGGCGAGGACGATGACCGCGCGAATGCCTCAGGTGGGGTGTGGATCCGAGTTTCTGGCGAGATCAGCCCGGAACGGGGCCTCGGCGAGATCAGGGCGTTGAGCAAGCAGGCGTTCATCGACTACGCGAACAATGGTGCGGCCCAGGTGGCCGACAATCTGCAGCCGGTGGTTCGTCTGCTGCCGAGACGTCTGATCGGGAAGATGATGCAGTCGATTCCGGGTCCGGATACCACCGTCTCAAACCTGGGGGTCGTACCGCAGACTGTACTCGAACTCGGCGGTGAGACTGCGACATCATTCGGGATCCGGGCGATCATGCAGGGTCGCCCGGCGGAGCATCGGCGGACGCTCGGGCCGGCGGTGGCGGCTTGGGCAGTCGAGTACGGCGACAAGGTCACGATCACATTCTTCGGGATCCATCCGGACCACTTCGGAGACGCTGCGCTGCTGCGCACCCAGATCGCCGAGGAGTTGACCGCGTGGGACATCGATCACCGGATTTGGTGACCGGCGCGCGCGACCGCGATCACCGACCTCGCGAGTTCGATCAACGTCTGCAGTACCGTCGGTACGGTCGTCCGGGCGATCGTGGTCGCCGGGTATCGCGCACGAAGATGCAGCCCGCTCTCATCACGCCAGAACCACAGCTGGAGCGTGTCGGTTTTGCCGGAGCTCGACACATGTTTGGGCGAGACGGATTCGGGCAGGTCGAAGCGTCGGTAGTCGACGTACGACACCATGAAGATGTCGCTCCGCCTGGTGTGGATGCGGTCACCGAATGCACCGTATACCGACGATATCCCGACGTCCGCAGCCAACACAGCTGCTGTGAGCGATTCGATGGCCTTGTGCGAAGCGCAGAACAGGTCGGATTCGGCTCCGTCGACGAGAAGTGGGCCGTTAGAGACAAACCAACCGACAGCTCGTTCTCGATCCGGGTGTCGACGAGTGTGTACGGGAATTATCATGGCTGTCTTGTCGGGCCCACCGGATCGCTGGATAGCGATGGCGAGGCACGCCAGCATCGTTGGATAGGTACGCAATCCGTGCTCGCGCGCGGCGACGTCGAAGAGATGCGCGGTTGCCGCATCGAAGACTTCACGGACGTCGATGTGGGACGGCACCTTGTCTCCCTCGGCTACACCGAGATCGAGGGGAAACTCCGGAACCGACCAATCGGTGGCGGACAGGAGTGTGTGCCACGGCGTCAGGCGAGGGTCGTCGACACGAGACGGCTGCGGGACCCTTGCGCCGCCACTGGACAAGAAGGATCCCGCGGCGGGCACAGCAATCCCGCGAAAGTGGTGCAACAGGTCCTCGGCGACGATCGCCACAGATATCGCGTCGACGAAGCAGTGATCGAATGCGCAGACGACAGTGGTCGATTCGCGGTGCTCAACGGTGGCAAAGAAGTGGGGATACGGCTGGAAGGGTGTGCACGTCGTGTCGATGGCCGACCTGAACGCCGGAGCTCCCGCGATAGTACTGTCGTTGAAAAATGTGCGAGACACGTTCTCCAACAGCGAAGTTCCGGGCTCGTAGATGAACCGCTGGTAGTCGACGGCCTCTGCATCGTCTGAACCGTCGGTGACGGCAAAGTGCCCACGAAGCACCTCGTGGCGCTCGAGGAGCGCGCCGAACGCGTCGGTGAAGGCTTCAGGTGGATGATGGCCGGGCAGTTCGATGGTCAGCGCCAGCCAGCCGATGCCGCCGCCGCGGACCGAATCAAGATGAAATCGTTCGTTCTCAGACGGCCCGATCGGGCTTGGTTGGGCCGCACCGCGGGCTGAGATCGTCCAGGTGTCGACATATCCGGAGGCGATGACCAGGTTGTCAATCGTGGTGAGTAACATATGCGAGCTACTCGGCCAGTCCTCGCCGTACTGTTCGGTCGTCACCGTCGGCGAAGCCTCGCAAGAAGTCGGAGAATATCGAGAAGTATTCCGCGGTGTTCTTGCGGGCCGTGTCGTTGTCAGGGAATTGGTACAGCAGACGTATGCCGAAATCGCCGCGGTTAATCCACATGTTCGCGTTCCGGGTGCGTCCGCGCCCGGGGAGGATGAGTGCAGCTTTCTTCGCCGGATCGTCTGCTCGGGGTAGCCGCCGTAGGTCGAAGAACGAGACCATCTGCGGAGACCCGCTCTCGAGGTCTATCGACCCCTCGGCCGCGAGGTACGCCAATGCGGCGTGTACGGGAACTGTGCCGATCTCTCGCGCCTTTCGGGTCGCGACAGTCGCAATTCGGACAAGGTCGTCGAACTTGTCGCCGTGGTTGACAGGGAATGCGATCGGCGCGAAATTGCACAACCAGCCCTGGGTACCGAGGTGTTCCGTGGAACGGATGGCGAGAATGGTGGTGGTGAAGAAGTTCTCGTTGCCGGTGAGCACGTTCTCGGCGGCGGCGAGTGCCGCAAACGTGCAGCCCTGCAGCGAACCCGAATGATTCATGGACCGGAGGCGCTCGTCGAGCCGATCGGCCTGGGAACCGTTGATCACCAACTGTTCTGCGACGGCCGTCGCCATCGTCTCGCCGTCCCGCAGCCCGAGATCCAGGGGGAATCGGGGAATCTTGCCTTTGTGGGTCTTGAGGATTCGCCGCCAGTCATCCAACAACGGGTCGTCGATTCGGACCTGGCCTGCGCGGTTAATCTCGTCGGCGACATAGTCGACGTAGTTCCCGGCCGGTAGCAGCTCGAGCTCGCCCCCATGGAGTTCGTGTCGGTAGATCTCCAAGATCTCGTCGAGGGCAAGTGCCTGCGACACCCCATCGGTGTGAGAGTGATCAGCGACAAAGTAGAAGCTGAAGGTGTCCCCGGCATCGATGGCCCCGAACGCGTACCCGGGGAGATGGTCGAAGACTGCTTCGGAGTCGATACGGGAACTCACGTACTGGCGCAGCTGGTCGTGGTCACCGGAGGGGCCGATCGCGGCTGCAGTGAACTCGATGGCCTTGTCGGGGATGAGGTATCGGGTCGGCGCCCCGTCGTCGACCTGATACCAGCACCGGAGTTCGTCGTGTCGCCGGACGAAGGTCGTCAGGGTGCGCGACATCGCTTCGCGGTGCAACCGTCCGTCGACTGTCGTGGCGATCATGGCTATGGCCTGGTTGGTCTCGCCGATCTCACGTTTGGCGACGGCGGCCATCAGGTGGTCGCGCTGAAGGAACGATGGCCCTGTCGCGGCTGCCGCAGACAGATCTTTGGCGGCGCTGCGATCACGAAGATGCCACTCCACCAACTCACCGAGCGGGGGCGACCACCAGCTCAGTGTTGACCCTCTCACCGGCGTGCGTCCGGAAGAGAGGCACCTTTGCGAACCTTTTCTCTGATTGCTTGGGTGTCGAACAGGACGTCGCCGTCCTCGACTACCGCGCGGAGCACCTCGTGGAACGTCGAGATGTAACGGTGAACGGATTCGCTAGCTTGCCGGTCGGTGGAGAATCGCGCAGAGATGTTGGTTCCGTTGGGGATTCGGTTGATCCAGAGGTAGACCTCGTCCGAATTGCGAGTGGAACTGCGCAGTACCCGAGCCCGCTGGGTGTCCCAGTCCTGCGACCCCTCGGCAAAGCGGAGGTCGATGTACGAGATGACGAACTGGGGTGGGGTCTTGTCGCCGATCAGATCGGCGATCGGGTAGTACGGCGACGTTCCCAGTTCTTTGTATTCGCTGACGTTGGGACCGATGTTTGCGATCGCTTCGGAGAAGCTCTGCGCCGAACCGGGTCGAAGGTGGACCGGTATGATTCCCACAAACCAGCCGGCCGATCCACCCCACCGGGCTTCCGTTCGCGTGTGAACAGGACTGATGAACCTGAGATCGCCGGTCCCCGTGAGTCTCCAAGTGGTGATTGCCAACGCTGCGTAGATGCCGGCCTGCATGTTGGCCCCGAGGTCCTTGCACACCTGGTGAAAGCGCTCTGTTTCCTCTGTGTTCAACAACCAGGAGGAGAGGCTGGACTGGTACCGGCTGTCACCGGGCGCCGCGATCGCTCCGTACGGACGCGCCGCGTTGTCTGGCAACGGCCGCTGTACCGGGAACTGTGGCATCGGTCGCGGCTGCGTGTCCGGCGTCGAATCATGGTGGCCGCGAAAGAATGATGTCCATCTCGACACCACAGCGTCGTCGGCCGTGATCTGCGCTCCGAGTTCGCGCTCGGTGTGGCTGTAGTCGACGTAACTCCCGAAGCTGTGGAGCTCGTCGGGAACACCGTGGAGTTCTGACTCGTAGATCGTGGTCAATTCCTTGATGGCGAAGACCTGGGTGTAGGCGTCCATGACGGTGTGATCCGCTGCGAAGATCACCAGAAACGACTCGGGATCGGTGGTCGGTTCAATCGTGACCGCGATGCACGGCGGCCAGTGCAGTGGATTCACCCTGGTGTTGAACAGTTCGTTGACCCGCCCGAAGATGTCGGTACTCGGCACGACATCGGACGTCCCCGCCGACTCGATCGAGATCGTTTCGATGGGAACGGTACGGCGATGGAAGTCGATCGTGCCGTGTGCTTCTGACGGCACCACAGACGCACGGAAGGCTTCATGACGTCCGTACCACCGATGCATCGTTCGCGCGAAGACGTCCGCGTCGAGCCGGTGGTTGATGGCGAAGGCCGTTCCGATCCATTCGCTGTACCAGGCGGCACCCTCTGAATACGCGCGGCGCGCGTGTTCGAGATGCATGTACGAGAGTTGCCGATCGTCGTCACGCCACGCATCGTCGGGGACCAATGGAAACCATTCGGTCAGCACTCCACTCGGGAGTGCGTAGTCGGCCAATTCTGTGTATTCCATCGGATGTCCCCGTCCGTTGTTGTCGACTGCAGCGCGATCCGCACTGGTCCAAATCTGAGTCGTTCGTCGAATGTCCGTGGTTGAGCAGCGGTCAGGGCGTGACGCCCAGGCCGCCAGCCAGCACGGGCCAGCTCTTGTGAAGCTGATCGATCCAGTAAGGCCACGCGTGCGTTCCGACCTTCTCGAAATCGAACGTGGCAGGGATGTTGCGGTTGGCGAGTTCGGTCGCCAGGCGCTGCGTGCACCACAGGGAGCCTGCTTCGATCGCCCCACCGACCACGATCCGGTCCACCGGATCTTTGTTGCCGGGGTACTCGGGGGCGTCGTAGGGTCCTGGTAGTCCGGACCCGACCGAGACGTACACGGCGGTGTTTCGTAAACCGTTGGCGTGCAATAGCACATCGTGGGCAGCCCAGTCCGGATCGCCCGGCTGCCCCCACATGTTGTCGGCATTGCCGCCGAAAGCGGCCACGATACCGCGGGATACGCCCTGGGTGAGGGGATCAGTGGTGGAGTAACACCCACTGTACGAACCCACGGACCGGTAGAAGCCCGGGTTTCGAGAGGCCAGAGTCAGCGCCGAGCCGGCACCCATCGACAGCCCGGCGATCCCTCGGACTCCGTTTCCGTTGAACTGAGTATCGACCAGCGGAGGAAGCTCCTCGGTGAGGAATGTCTCCCAGCGATTTCGCCCGAGAGCCGGGTCATCCTGTTGCCAATCCGTGTAAAAACTGCCATTTCCTGCCAATGGCAAAACAACATTCACATTCTTTGATTTGAAGAAGTCAACCGCGTCCGTCTTTATCAACCAGATGCTGTGCTCGGGGTTCTCCTCGCCGAGTCCGCTCAGCATGTACTGGGATGGACGGGGGGTCGACGATGCAGCGGGCGTGAGCACCTGTACCTTGACCGTTTTGTCCATTGCGGCCGAGTGCACGTACATCGCCCATTGTGTCGGGCCCTCCTTGACGACCCGTTCGATCGTCGAGATGTCCGAGGGCGCGGCCGTGGCGGGCGTGGCCATGGCCAGCACGGACGTCGTGAGAGCAGCGAGCACAACCAGTCGCGGGACAAGCCTGCGGCGAGTCGAGGTGCCTACGACAGTGGCCATACGGGCACGGGGCATCTAGTGAATCCTTCGGTCGAAGTAACAAAGTCTTGCCGAGAATTAATGCTGGTTCGTTAGCCAAACGGCACAATTGCGTCATCATAATATGACCGGCTCATGACGTGCGCTTCAGATCGGAATCATTTATGATCCAGCGCGTCACCACAACGTTGGCTGGAGCGACCATCTGGCGCACTCGTCGACGACTAGCCGCCCGAGCGCTGAAGAGTCGGGGATGGCGACGGGATCCAGTCCCGTCACCATGATGGTCGTCGTTGCGCCTGATTGGTTGATGCCTGCCACGATGCCGCCCCGAAGCGCGATCATGCGTTGCCTGCCGGCACTGGGGGTGGTCGATCGCATGGTGACGACACCGGTCCGGGTCTCGCTTCCGAGTCCGGTGAAGGTGGGATCGAGTACGCCCATGTTCGACGCCAATGCGAGCGGCGTGGAGGCCTTGCGATTGAGACGCATCAGCATGCCATCACTCATGCCCTGCACGAGTGTTTGCAACAGCGTGAAAGTGCTTACCCTGCTTGCAGATTCGGTGTACATCCGTTTCGCGTCCGCTTTGATCCCGGCAAGATCGTGGTCTCGGCTCAGGGTGCCCCGCAGATCGAGGGAACGGCCGGTGGTCACATTGGACCGGATGTCGTCGTCCGTGGTCCGTGCCGTCATCGGGATGGACACACGGATCGTGTCTTCCCAGTCCGCGCGCCCGGCCCCGACAATCACGCCGACGATGATAGCGATGAAGAGAGAGTTCGCGGAGCCGCCGTGCCGTTGAGCGGTGTCGAGCCACAGCTGGGTCGGGATACTGGCCGATACGAGTGGTTGCACGTATGCAACGTCTGAGTCGGAGTTCGATTCACCCGGGAACGGTGTCGTCTGCGACGTGATCGGCGGCACGCCGCGGACAGCGGGGGGTCGTAGTGACCGGACTCCCACACCTGCCAGAGACGCCGCGCTGCGACACATGCGAAGCATCTGCCCGAGGGCGTCGGTGAGGTCTTCAGACAAACGCGCAGGACGCAACGGTTCGATCTCGGGCCGGTGATCGGAGAGGGCGGCACGGACGTTCTTCATCATGAAAGCCCCATCGGCGACCGCGTGGGGGTACGTGAGCGACACGAGCATTCCGCCCCCGTGAACCGGGGCGGAGCGCAGTTCCCACGCCGGTCCGTCGACGAGATCGAGCCTCACCTCGGTCGCGGCGGCGTCGATCCAGGCGTGAACCCGCTCCGCCGACAGCTCGTCGCTGTCGGTGATGGTCTGGCCGGGTGCACCGCCGCTGACCCAATAGTCCCGGGCCAAGGGAACTCGACCGCGCCGCAGGACTCGGCTGAAGTGACTAGACGCGAGACCACGAGCGAATCGTTCCAATTCCCCGGGGTCCAGCTGTGTTTCGAGTTTCCAGACGACCTGGCAGACGACCCCGAGCCCGGCCGCGCGGTCCATCCGGATGAACAGGTCGTCGTCAGCCGTGACTCGCTGAACCGGATTTGTATCGCCCACCGGGACTCCTTCGTACGTCGTCGCTCACAGCCGTCGGAGGTATGTCCTGACGGTCAGTGGGGCGATCACCGCGATCACCAGGGTGGACCCTAGCAACGACCAGACGATGTGCATGTCCGCCTGACCTTCATTTGCCAGGGAACGTACCGCCGACACCAGGTGAGAAATCGGATTGACCTCGGCAATCGTCCGCATCCAATCAGGCATGCTCTCGGGCGGTACGAAAGCGTTCGACATGAACCCGATGGTCGTTAGAGTCAGCGCCGAGATGCCCTGGATCGAGGAGGCCTTGCTCATCAGGACGCCGATGAAGGCGAACACCCAGCTCAACGAGAACGCGGCATAGACCACGAGCGCCACTGCTGCCATCGTGCCGAGCGCGCTTGCCGGGTGATATCCCATGGCCAATCCGACCGCCAGCGTGATGGCGATCGCGATCACGTAACGGACGATCGCTGCGACCAATGATCCAGATAGGGGGGCGATGCGCGAGATCGGCAACGACACAAAGCGATCGAAAACACCCTTGTCGATGTCGACGCGCAGCTGGACTCCGACGACGACGGTACTGGTGATCACGATGTTCACCAGTACCCCTGGAATGAGGACGGGGAGATAGGCATCCACGGTCCCTGCGATCGCCCCGCCGAAGATGTTGGCGAACATCACGGTGAAGACGACGGGTACGGCGATCACGTCGAGCAATTGTTGCGGCGTGTGTTTGAACTTGAGCAGGCCACGTCGAGCCATCGTCGCGGTGTCGAGCAACGCTTTTCGCGCGGTGATGTGCCCGAGCGTGCGGTCGTCTTCGGAGATCGTCCGGATGGTCATGCCGGACTCTGTTCTTCGGTCAGCGCGAAGAAGACGTCGTCTAGCGACGGCTTGTGCACGCTGAGCTCTTGTACCTCGATCGATTCCTCCGCGAGGGCAGCGATCACCTGCGCCGACGTGGCCGAGGCCGACACCGAGACCGTGAGCTGACGGGTGCGCTCGTCGTATTCTACGGGACCGTCGAGGACGAGCGCGATGATCTCGGTCGCACGGCCACGATCTGCCGCCGTCGCAAGGGTGACCGACAGGGCGTAGTTCCCGACGGAGCGCTTGAGGGATTCTGGTGTGCCGTCGGCGACCACACGACCGTGGTCGATCACCACAAGATGATCGGCGAGCGCATCTGCTTCGTCCAAGTACTGGGTGGTCAGCAGGACCGTGGTTCCCTGTCTCACCACGCCTCGGACCATCTCCCACAACTGATATCGCGTGCGCGGATCGAGTCCGGTGGTGGGCTCGTCGAGAAAGAGCAGCTCTGGTCTGCGAATCATGCTCGCTGCCAGGTCGAGACGTCGGCGCATGCCACCCGAGTACGTGCGGACCGGCCGACTGGCCGCGGCGGTGAGTCCGTACTCCTCCACGAGATCTCGCGCTCGCGAACGAGAGGCGGCTCCCCGGAGTCCGAGAAGCCTGCCGAAGATATCGAGATTCTCCACCGCCGTGAGGTCGTCGTCGACCGACGCATATTGGCCGGTCAAGGAAATTAGCGCCCGAATGGCAGGCGCATCGCGCACCAGGTCCCGACCGAGGATGCGCGCGGTACCCGAGTCCGGCCGCAGCAGCGTCGTGAGCATCCGGACGAGGGTGGTCTTGCCCGCGCCGTTGGGACCGAGCACTCCGCAGACCGTGCCCCGGGCGACCGTCAGGTCGACGTGGTCCAACGCGCGGTGGGTCCCGAAACTCTTGCCAAGACCGTGCACGACTATAGCCGAGTCGACCGCTCCGGCCGGTGGTTGGTTGATCACGCGTACAGGCTAGCGGTGGTGAGGTGAGGGCCGCTCTGTCAGCCCGCTGTCCACAGATCGGTGATACTCACTCCCACATCGTCGAGCAAACTGCGTACCAGCGGGAGACTGATGCCGATCACCGAGGACGGGTCGCCGTCGATCCCATCGACGAACCAGCCGCCGCGGCCATCGAGAGTGAATGCCCCGGCGACGGCCAACGGCTCCTCGGTGGCGACATAAGCGTCGATCTGCGCATCCGTCGGACTACTGAAACGTATTGTGGTAGCGACGGTTCGGCTCGCGGTGGCGGCAATCTCCCCGGCGATCAGCCGCACCAGGCAATGGCCCGTCAACAGCTCGGCCTCCGTGCCGCGCATCGCGTGCCACTGGGCTCGGGCGGCGGCAGCGGTATGCGGTTTGCCCGTGAGCGCACCGCCATGATGGAGCATCGAATCGCACCCTACGAGCACCGCGTCTTCGCGGAGTCCGGGATCGAGCGCGGCCACCACGCTGTCGGCCTTCGCCCTGGCGAGAGCGGCAACGATGTCCGCGGGTGGTGCGCTCGAACCGATGTCGGCGATGAGGGCATCCTCGTCCACGTCGGACACGTGAACCGCCGGATCGAGTCCGGCTGCCTGCAGGATCCGCAGCCGCGCCGGTGAGGCCGATGCCAAGATGAACCGGGTCATCGAGACCTCACCGCGCGTCCACCGGGTATCAGTAGCCGAACGCGAGGTTCGGGAACACGCTCGGAGCCAGGCCGGTTGCGGCCCGCAGGCGATCGGACGGAGTGCCCCAGAGGTTCCGCGGTCCGGTGTCGACCGGTCCATCCGAGCCGCCGGCGGACGCGAAAACACCTACGAGCGCTGCGACCTCGGCGTCGGACGGGTTGCCTTTCACGACGGTGAGAAATGGCTTCGCCGGTGCGGTATCCGTGGCCTCTGCCACCGTGTCGTCGCTCATAGGGGGATGTTCCCGTGCTTCTTCGGCGGCATGTTGACCAGCTTGCGCTCCAGCAGCTTGAGTGCAGTGGCTATCTGGCCGCGGGTGTGCGACGGCGGGATGACCGCGTCGACATAACCCCGCTCTGCGGCGACGTACGGATTGACGAGGGTGTCCTCGTACTCCTGCTGCAGTTGCAGACGCAGCGCGTCGACGTCTTCGCCGTTGGCTGCAGCATCCTTGAGCTTGCCGCGGTAGACGAATCCGACGGCACCCGAGGCGCCCATGACCGCGATCTGCGCGGTCGGCCATGCCAGGTTGACGTCGGCGCCCATGTGCTTGGACCCCATGACGTCATAGGCACCGCCGTACGCCTTGCGCGTGATGACGGTGATCTTGCCGACGGTTGCCTCGCCGTATGCGTAGAGCAATTTGGCGCCGCGTCGGATGATGCCGTTGAATTCCTGATCGGTGCCGGGCAGGAAGCCGGGCACGTCGACGAGGGTGATGATCGGGATGTTGAACGCATCGCAGGTGCGGACGAATCGCGCGGCCTTTTCGGAGGCGTTGATGTCGAGGCAACCGGCGAACTGGGTCGGCTGGTTGGCCACCAGGCCGACGCTGCGACCGTCCACGCGACCGAAGCCGACGATGATGTTGGTCGCTCGCCCGGCCTGGACCTCGAGGAACTCGTCGTCGTCGAGGATGCGGCGGATGACCTCGTGCATGTCGTACGGCTGGTTCGGAGAGTCCGGGATGAGGGTGTCGAGTTCGAGATCCTCCTCGGTGAGGGTGTCCTCGATCGATCCTGCGGCCGGCTCGGCGACAGGCCGGCGCGGCGGGTCGGCCCGGTTGTTGCTCGGCAGGTAGCCCAGCAGCTCCTTGACGTAATCCAGGGCGTCTTCCTCATCGCTGGCGACGTAGTGCGCCACACCGGATTTCGCCATGTGTGTCTGTGCGCCACCGAGGTCTTCCATCGTCACGTCCTCGCCGGTGACGGTCTTGATCACGTCGGGGCCGGTGACGAACATCTGGCTGGTCTTGTCGACCATGACGACGAAGTCGGTCAGTGCGGGGGAGTAGACGTGCCCGCCGGCCGCTGCGCCCATGATCAGCGAGATCTGCGGGATCACACCGGAGGCGCGGACGTTGCGGTGGAAGATCTCGCCGTAGAGACCCAGGGAGACGACACCCTCCTGGATACGGGCGCCTGCGCCCTCGTTGATCCCGACCAGGGGCCGGCCGGTCTTGATGGCCAGATCCATCACCTTGACGATCTTCTCGCCGTAGACCTCACCGAGGCTGCCACCGAAGACGGTGACGTCCTGGCTGAAGACGCAGACCTCGCGGCCGTCGATGGTGCCGTACCCGGTGACGACACCGTCTCCGAGTGGCCGTCGTTCGGCAAGCCCGAAATTGGTGCTGCGATGACGCGCGAGGGCGTCGAGTTCGACGAACGAGCCGTCGTCGAGCAGGTGGGTGATTCGCTCGCGCGCGGTGAGCTTGCCTTTTTCGTGGGTCTTCTCGACCGCTGCCTCACCGACCGGGTGCTTCGCCTCGGAAAGGCGATTGTGCAGGTCAGCGAGCTTTCCTGCGGTCGTGTGGATGTCCGGCGTCGGTTCCGCGTCCTGGGGGGCACTCGTCATGGCCTTGATGCTATCCACAGCGCCTGGCGGGGGTGCAGACCGGGCTAACCTGAGGTTTATCTCATGTTTGATCCGGTACTCTTCGACACAGATAAATCCGCCGTCGCCGCTCTAGGCTGTGACCTCATGACAGACACGCGGCCACCACTGGACCCCGACGCACTCATCGCCAAGGTGGCGGGCACCAGATGGCGGTCGATCCGGGTGGTCGAGGACACCGGTTCGACCAACGCCGACCTGGTTGCCCTGTCGGGGTCGGGTGACAGCACGGGTTCGGTCCTCATCGCCGAGCACCAGAGCGCCGGCCGCGGCAGGCACTCGCGGTCGTGGACGAGTCCACCCCGCTCGCAGGTTGCCTTGTCGGTGGCCGCAGCGGCCGACACGTCGGATCAGCCGAGCGCGCTGGGGTGGCTTCCGCTCCTGACCGGGCTGGCGGTCGTCGAGGCGATCGAGGCGGTGAGTGATCTGACACCGGAACTCAAGTGGCCCAATGACGTCCTGCTCCCGGGTGACGGAGACAGCCGCAAGGTCGCAGGCATCCTGGCGGAACTCACACACGGACCTGCAGGGCCGGTCGTCGTGATCGGGATCGGCATCAATGTCAGCTTGTCGGAGGACGAACTGCCCGTGCCCACCGCGACGTCACTGAGCCTGGCAGGCGCGGAGGTCGACAGAGCTGATCTCGCCGCAGCCCTGCTCATCGCACTCTCGCGCAGGCTCGATCAGTGGCCTGCCGATCTCGGAACCGTCGCCGACGACTATCGCGCTGCGTCCGCGACGCTCGGGCACCGGGTCCGGGTGCAACTACCGATCGGCGACGAGATCGTCGGGGTGGCCACCGCGATCGACAGCACCGGCCGGGTGGTGGTCGACGTCGCCGGCGGTGAGCACGTCGCCGTCGCCGCCGGCGACGTCACCCACCTGCGATTGGCCGACTGAGGATCTGCGCTAACGCCGTTCCATGCTCTTCGTGCCCATCGCGGGAACGAGGAACAGGATCGGCAGGCCGATCACCGCATGGATGATCGCGGTCGAGATACCTGTCGTCCAATCCCGCGAGAGCAGCAGCGGTATCAGGACGGCTGCGATGATCAGCAAGCCGACGATCCACGAGAAGAACTGGTTGGGTGAGGGCGTCGCCAACTGCAGGACATACCAGAGAGCTCCGGCGAAGAGCGCGCACAGGAAGGCCACCACGGCGAACCAGTACTCGTCGTTGGCCATCGGGTTCCAGACACCCAACTTGCCGGTCTCGTTCACGCGCTCGATGACCAATCGGATCAGCCAGGCGACCAGCCACGCCGCGAGACCGGTGACGATCGCGGTGGCCAGGACGCCGCCGATGAACATGGTCGGATTGACCTGGGGCCGATTCGACTTGGGGCGGCGTGGCGGCTGCGCCGGCGCGGCCGCGTAGTACTGGTCCGCGGGCGGTTGCTGCCCGTAGCCCTGGTCATAGCCCGGCTGCTGTGGGTACGACTGGCTGTACGCCTGTGGGTCCGGGTCATAGCCCCGGTCGTAACGCGCGGTACGCGGTTTGTTCGGGTCGTTCGGATACATCTCGCACCTCCCTATGCGCGTGAGTCTACTGATCAGCGGCGCCGTGGCGCGCGAATCCTCGCCGAAGCCCACCGGGACCCCGGCATCTGGTTTGATTGCGGTGCAGTGGAACCGCCCGCACGGTCGTCGGGAGGCGTGGCGCGAGTCGGAGGGGGTTGGTAGATGGGGTATCCCGAGAGCATCCTGGCCCAGGGTGAGCGGGTGGTGCTGCATCACCATCCGCACTGGAAGTGTCTACTGGTCCCGACCTTTGTGTTCATCGTCGGTACGGCCCTCGCCGGTGTCGCCGGTGGCTACCTGTCGACCTCGGACATCAACTCCACGGCGAGACTCGTGCTGGGGATAGTCATCGGGGTGATCTGGCTGGTGATCGTCATCTGGTTCTTCATCCGTCCGTTCATCAGCTGGCGCACAACCCATTTCGTGCTGACCGATCGGCGGGTGACCTACCGGAACGGGATCATCACCCGTTCGGGTATCGACATCCCGGTGCAGCGCATCAACTCGGTCGAGTTCCGGCACGGACTGGTCGACCGAGTGCTGCGCACCGGCACCCTGATCATCGAATCAGCGTCCGAGGATCCATTGGAGTTCAACGACATCCCACACGTCGAACGGGTACATTCGCTGCTCTACCACGAGGTGTTCGACACCCGGGACGGCGACGACCTCCGCCGCTGATCGGGTCGGAGGCGGCCCGTTTCCCCATCGTTCCCCTGTATTGCCTGTTCAACTGGCGTACGGTCAGCTGGACCCGAGGCCGAGGGTTCCGGTCTCCGCACGTGCGAGTCCGCAGCAACCGCTCATCTGCTCAGGCGATCGAACAGTGCGAATGAGGAGATCAGATGTCCAGCAGAAGTCGTCGGAGCCGGGTGACGTGTTTGATCGCCGCCGGCACCATCAGCGCTCTGGTACTCGCCGGCTGCGGCGAGTCAGCCGAACCGAGCACCGGGCAGGCCGAATCCGGCACTGAGTCAGCCGAACCGAACACGGGGGCGTCGCCGCGGATCGTGTTGGGTTCGAAACCACAGGCGTCGCAGGTCCCGCTGGTCTACGGCGTGGGCGAAGACGCAGGTGACTTCGGGCTCGACATGAGCGTCGAGCAGAACATCACGATCTTCGATGACCACATCGATCCGGTGAAGACCTTGCTCAGTGGCGACGCCGAGGTCATGGCGACGTCGGTCTCCGCGATCTTGGATGCGCGTGAGCAGGGCGAGGACGTCAAGATGTTCTGCCCGTACGTGAGCATGGACGACTTCGTCCTTGCCGGTGCGGGCGGTGTGGACACCGTCGGTCAGTTGTTCGAACCGTCGACCAGAGTGGGCATCGACAGCCCGGGCGGCGCCGGTGCCATCGTCCTCAATGCGATGTTGAGCGGCGTCGGCGAGCCCCGTGACATCGACGAGATTCCCAATCAGCAGATCATCGAAAGCTCCAGCGCCCGAACGGAAGCGTGGGCGACCGGGCAGCTGGATGCGACAGTGATCCATGACACGCAGTACGACGGCGCCGCGCAAACGGTGAACCAACCGGTACTGATCGCCACTCTGTACGAGAACGCCCCCGGATTCATCAAGGTGGCTCAGGCCGCCCCGGCCCAGTGGCTCGAACAGAACCGTGAACTGGCCGCCAGGTACTGCGCCACCACGCTGCGTGCCATGAAGGAACTGAAAGCCGACTTCGGCGTGTTCCGGGCAGCGGTCGACGAATACGTCGAAGAACCGCCCTCGGAAGAATCGCTCAGAGAGTTGTTCGACCTCATCCAGAAGTATCCGTTCTGGACCGAAGACGGCGGGCTGTCCGACGACAGCATCAAGTTCATGATCGACATTGCGAGCGAGTCGGGTGTCCTTACCCAGCCGATGAATGCTGCTGACGTGGTCGATCGCGAGACGCTGAACCGGGCCGTCGAACTCGCGAACATGCCGGAGTGATGGTCGGACGATCTGCACGTGGACAACCGCGCGGGGCGGTTGCCACCGCCTCAGGACCCGATGCGCCTAAGTTGGCAGAGTGACCGAAGTTCTGCTGGCCGAAGATGACGAAGCCATCGCCGCGCCGCTCGCCCGCGCCCTGAGCCGCGAGGGGTACGGCTGCGAGGTCGTCACCACCGGCACCGAAGCCCTTGAAATGGCCCGCAGCGGGCGATTCGAACTCCTCGTCCTCGATCTCGGGCTGCCCGAGATGGACGGACTGGAGGTCTGTCGACGCATCCGGGCCGTGCGTCCCCAGCTCGCTGTGCTGATGCTGACCGCACGGACCGATGAGGTCGACTTCGTCGTCGGTCTCGACGCCGGAGCCGACGACTACGTCGGCAAGCCGTTCCGGCTGGCCGAGTTGCTCGCCCGAGTTCGCGCTCTGCTGCGACGTAAGCAGAGCGCCGACGTGGTGATCGAGGCGGGCGACATCCATCTCGATGCCCGCGGGCGTCGGGTGCTCGTGGCCGGGGAGGATGCGACCCTGGCCAACCGCGAGTTCGATCTGCTGCGGTATCTGATGGAACGCGGCGGTGAGGTGGTGAGCCGCGAGGAGATCCTCACCGAGGTGTGGGGTACGCCCGACCTGCTCTCGTCCAAGACCCTGGACATGCACATCTCCTGGCTGCGGCGGAAGATCGGCGACGACCGGCCCGGCCGCAAGAAGCGGATCGTCACCGTGCGCGGTGTCGGATTCCGTTTTGATCCCGACTAGACATGCGCCGCCGGATTCTGCGGTCCATGATGGCCATGGTCATGGGCATCGGGCTGCTGCTGGGTGTTCCGTTGATGTTCACGGCCTGGTGGTGGGTCGATGACACCGCGCACCAGGACCTCGACGACCGTCTCAAGCGGATCTCCGCCGAACTCCTCGAACAGGAGGGGCCGGACGGCTCGATCACCGGGGACCTCGATCGCGACAAATTTCGGCTGCTCGTCCCCGACGGCGGCCGCCTCGAGATCTTTTTTCCGGTGAGTTCCACCGACGGGATGGAACAGGCCCAGGTCGACATCGGCGTCGCCTTCGATGACGAACCGGTCACCGAGTCACTGACCCTCGGCGAAGCGGGTTCCCTCACGTTGTCGGTGCCGTACTCGCAGGTCCGCAGCCGGCAGTGGGCGGCTGTCGGTGTGGTGTCACTGGTGGTGACGACCTCGGTCATCGCCGGCCTCGTCGTGGCGGCGGTGACCGCCGGCCGTCTGGCGGACCCGTTGGAGGATGTTGCGGCGCGCGCGGCGCGGATGGCCCAGGGGGACTTCGCGACCGAGGGCAGGCACTACGACATCGAGGAACTCGACCGGGTGTCGTCGGCGCTCGACACGGCCAATCGCGAGATCACCGTCCGTCTCGAGCGTGAGGGCCGGATCGTAGGCGAGGTCTCCCATCAGCTGCGGAGCAGACTGACCGCCATCCGATTGCGACTCGACGAGTTGTCCATCCATCCCGATCAGGACGTGGTGGACGAGGCTGATGCAGCGCTCGCCCAGGTCGAGCGGCTCACCAGCGAGCTCGACGAACTGATCACCGCCGCGCGCGGCGAGCAGGTGGCGCGGCTCGATCCGGTGGCCGTGCCCGAACAGGTGGATCAGGTGGTGGCCGACTACGGGCAGGCGTTCGCCGTGCACAACCGCACGCTCTCCGCCGTGGCGTCGGGAGAGTGCGCCGCGCGCGTCACCCCGACGCGCCTGCGCGAGGCCCTGAGCGTGCTCGTGGACAACGCGTTGCGCCATGGTGAGGGTGACTGCCTGATCGAGACCCGAGAGCTGCCCGGGAGCGGCATGATCCGGATCTCGGTGTCGGATCAGGGCGCGGGCGTCAGCGACAAGAGCGCCCCGCACGTCTTCCAGCGCGGGTACTCCGAGGGCGGGTCCAGCGGTGTGGGTCTGCCGCTGGCGCGTGCGCTGATCGAGGCCGACGGGGGACGGCTCGACCTGTTGCAGCGACGACCACCGACCTTTGCGATCGTGGTGCCGAGACACGAAGTCGAGTCGGATGTCGATCAGGTGCTTCCCAAGGGCCCCGAACCCCGTTAGTCAGACCCGATGATGGGTTGTTCTGGCGGGGTCGACCTGCGCTTTTGTTCGCCAGAACGACCCATTCCCCCTATGGCGGGGGATTCAGCTGTGGCCGAGTTCCTCGTCCGCGAGCTCGTCGGCGGTGGTGGGTAGGTCCGTGGAACCGGCCGCGGCACCGCGAAGGTCGGATTCCGGGAACGCGAAGCGCCGCAGAGCCCAGAACCGGAAGGCCATCTGCAGCAGGTTGCCGATGATGTATCCGAGGACGAAGTCGATGACGACGAGCTTCGTGACGTCGACGGAACTGCGGATGTCGAAGATGTTGTTGGCAACGAACAGGGGCGCGGCCTGCAAGATCACACCGACGCCGCTGATCGCGAAGAACAGCAGGGCCTCGTGGTGGGTCTCGCGTCCTCCGCGATTCTTGAACGCCCATTCGCGGTTGAGGATGTAGCTGACGATGGTGGCGAGAACACCCGAGATGATCTTGGCGACCACGGGCTTGTTCTCGAGGATCGTCAGACTCAGCGAATAGAAGATCGCCATGTCGAAAAGCATCATCGAACCACCGATGATGGCGAACTTGATGAGCTCGTGGTGCTTCATCGCCAGGCCCCTGATGGGCGCCGGGGTACGGGCCATCAGCCCGTCGATGAATGACACAAGGATGCAGTCTACGAAAAAACATCGCCGGTGAACTAATCCGGCGCGTTCTCGGCCGGTCCCGTGTCATTCGAACACCTCAGATCGTGACAACATGGATAGCCGTGACGAGTGATTCGACCGCGGTACCCGCGCCGACCGCGACGACGGTGCCACCGGCACCTGATTCGCCGGGCGGCAGCCGGGATGCCGCCGCATCAGGTATGCCCGTGGTGACGATGATCGGTGGGGGTCAGCTCGCCAGGATGACGCATCAGGCGGCCATCGCCATGGGTCAGCGCCTCCGGGTTCTCGCCGCGTCGGCCGACGAACCTGCAGCTCAGGTGACCCCTGACGTGGTGTTCGGTTCGCATACCGACCTCGACGACCTCCGCGCAGCCGCCCGGGGAGCACACGCGCTGACGTTCGACCACGAGCACGTTCCGGTCGGGCACCTCGAGGTATTGGTCGCCGAGGGCGTCAAGGTGCTCCCTCCGCCGACCGCCCTGATCTACGCACAGGACAAGCTCCGGATGCGTCGCAAGCTCGCCGAGCTGGGTGCTCCGGTGCCCGATTACGTCGAGTTGGGATCCACCTCACCGCGCGAGTCGCTCATCGAGTTCGGTGAGCGACATCACTGGGACATCGTCCTCAAAACGGTCACCGGTGGCTACGACGGACGGGGTGTGTGGCTGATCGACGACCGGGAGCAGGCGCTGGCGGTGCTCGATGAGGCACCGGCCGGCACAGCCCTGATGGCCGAGGAGAAGGTCGCGCTGCGACGGGAGTTGTCGGCGATGGTCGGCCGCTCGCCGTTCGGGCAGGGTGCTGTCTGGCCGGTGGTCGAGACGGTTCAGCGCAAGGGGCAATGCGCGGTGGTCATCGCACCCGCGCCGGGGCTGGACACCGAACTCGCCGAGAGCGCCCAGCGGCTGGCGCTGTTCCTGGCCGGAGAACTCGGCGTGGTGGGCGTCATGGCCGTGGAACTGTTCGAGACGACCGACGGGGGTCTGCTCGTCAACGAGCTGGCGATGCGTCCGCACAACAGTGGGCACTGGAGCATGGACGGCGCGGTCACGGGCCAGTTCGAGCAGCATCTGCGGGCGGTGCTCGACTACCCGCTCGGCGACACCTCGGTGCTCGCACCCGCGACCGTGATGGCCAACATCCTCGGGGCAGAGCAGGCGCCGTCCATGTCCATGGACGAACGCCTGCATCACCTGTTCGCGAGGATCCCGCAGGCGAAGGTGCACCTGTACGGGAAGGGCGAACGGCCCGACCGCAAGATCGGCCACGTCAACATCGTGGGCGCGCCGGGAGGCGACGTCGACGACCCGGACTACGTCGCGCAGTTGCGGGAAGTCGCGGAACGGGCTGCACATTGGATGTCGCACGGAATCTGGACCGACGGATGGGATGTGCACGGTGGGTGAGAACACGAACGGTCCGCTTGTCGGATTGATCATGGGCAGCGATTCCGACTGGCCGACGATGGAGGCGGCCGCCGTTGCGCTGGCCGAGTTCGGGGTTCGTTTCGAGGTGGGGGTCGTCTCGGCGCACCGTACTCCGCAGCGCATGCTCGACTACGCGCGAGATGCCGCCGGACGGGGCCTCTCGGTGATCATCGCCGGTGCGGGTGGCGCCGCGCATCTGCCCGGAATGGTGGCGTCGGCAACGCCGCTGCCGGTGATCGGGGTCCCTGTCCCGCTGAAATACCTCGACGGCATGGACTCGCTGCTGTCGATAGTCCAGATGCCCGCCGGGGTTCCTGTCGCAACGGTGTCGGTCGGCGGGGCCCGCAACGCCGGGCTGCTCGCGGTCAGGATCCTGGCCTCCTCCGACCCCGCCCTGCGTATCCGGATGGAGCAGTTCCAGGCCGATCTGGCCGACATGGTTCTCGCCAAAGATCAAGCGTTGCAAGACAAGCTGCTCGGAGGCTGACCGCGGATCTGCGCGAGGTCAGGCCGGTTCGGTCAGCAGCCTCCGCCGGAACAGATCGAGTACGTCGTCGAGCGCCGCTCTGGTGGGCGTCCCGGGTTCGTCGATGAGGTGCTCGGTCAGCGCGGAGTGGGGCGGTAGCGGAGACGGCGCGGCATCGCTGTCGTCGAGTTCGATGGCCACGAAGGCCTCGCCGAGCTGTTCGCGCAGGAACTCGAACCGCTTCGGCGGGGACAGCTTGTCGCCCTTGAACCGGACCCCGAGCACCTGCAGGCCCTTGGCGCACCGGCCCTTCACCGTCTCGAGCTCCTCCGCAGAGATGTCGATGTTGCCCGCAAGTGCGTTCAGCGGCCGGAACGGCAGCGACGGTTGGGCGACGACCGGCGCGAGGAGGCGCTCGTCGGTCGCCATGGCCAGTGCGAAACCCCCGGTGAAGCACATTCCGATCGCCCCGACCCCCGGGCCGCCGCACCGCTCGTGTTCGGACGCGGCAAGCGCCCGCAACCAGTTGACGACCGGCGACGACTTCCCGGTCGCGAGCACCGTGAAATCGCTGCTGATACACCGCGGTACCAGTGACGAGGCCATCCTGCGGGCGTCACCCGCGCCGGCGTGCAACGGATCGAGGCCGTCGACACCGAAGAGACTCGGCAGCACCGCGGTGCAGCCGATCTCGGCGACCTTGCGCGCGAACCGGAGGACTTTGGGGGTGATGCCGGGTATCTCGGCGATGATGATCACCGCGGGACCGCTGCCGAGCCGGTAGATCGTGCGTGTCTGGCCGTAGTGGGTGAAATCTGATTTCTCGAAGTCGGCGAGTGCTTCGGCCGGCGACGTTTTCGGGCTCATGGGCGATCACCTTTCGGGCAGAATGGGATGTCTGCGGCCAAGGCTAGCTTCCACGTTCTCCGGTGGTGGGAAGGTACGCGATCTTCAGTTACCCGCCAGTAACTAAGTTTGGCCGCGGTATTACGATCGTGGGTGTAGAGCCCGACTTTCCACTCGGGCGAGCAGTCCGATTTTTCACTGGCGCATATGAGGAGTGTTCTGATGGCCGGCAACCCCGATTTCGATCTGTTCAAGCTCGGTGAGGAGCACGACGAGTTGCGTGCGGCGATTCGGGCGCTCTCGGAGAAGGAGATCGAGCCGTACGCGGCTGATGTCGACGAGAACTCGCGATTCCCGGAGGAAGCACTGACGGCTCTGACCGCGTCGGGGTTCAACGCGATCCATGTGCCCGAGGAGTTCGACGGGCAGGGTGGTGACTCGGTCGCGGCGTGCATCGTGATCGAGGAGGTCGCGCGGGTCGATGCGTCGGCGTCGCTGATCCCGGCGGTGAACAAGCTGGGCACGATGGGCCTGATCTTGAAGGGTTCGGACGAGCTGAAGCAGCAGGTG
This sequence comes from Williamsia sp. 1138, assembly GCF_002095435.2. Taxonomy (GTDB): domain Bacteria; phylum Actinomycetota; class Actinomycetes; order Mycobacteriales; family Mycobacteriaceae; genus Williamsia. The sequence goes on along the minus strand of NZ_MJEJ02000050.1, from coordinate 129 downwards.
TTGCCGTCGATCGCCTCGGGTGAGGCGATGGCCTCGTATGCGTTGTCCGAGCGGGAGGCCGGTTCGGATGCGGCGTCGATGAAGACCCGCGCGAAGGAGGACGGCGACACCTGGGTGCTCAACGGCAGC
>NZ_MJEJ02000011.1 GCF_002095435.2 Williamsia sp. 1138 | reverse complement strand
GAGACAGCACGATGGCCCGCAGCAAACGCTGCGGGCCATCGTGGAGAGTAGAGCGAAGAAAACGGTCTTACTTGACCGAAACCTTGGCGCCGGCCTCTTCGAGCTTGGTCTTGGCTGCCTCGGCGGCATCCTTGTCGATCTTCTCGAGGATCGCCTTGGGAGCGGACTCGACGAGATCCTTGGCTTCCTTCAGACCCAGTCCGGAGACGACCTCGCGGACGACCTTGATGACCTGGATCTTCTTGTCGCCGGCCGACTCGAGCACGACGTCGAACTCGTCCTGCTCGACAGCAGCTTCAGCAGCGGCCGGTGCACCGGCAGCGGCGACGGCGACGGGAGCAGCAGCGGTGACCTCGAAGACCTCTTCGAACTTCTTCACGAAGTCGCTGAGTTCCAGCAGGGTCAATTCCTTGAACTGATCGATGAGCTCGTCAGCGGAGAGCTTTGCCATGTGGGCAATCCTTTCGTTCTTTCCTCGGTCGCAAGGTGACGCGACCAGGGAGGTGTGGGGGTTTTATTCGGCCGCTTCTGCGGGTGCGACCGCGGCTTCTTCGCCGCCGGAGGCAGCTTTCTTTTCCTGCAGTGCGGCCGCAAGACGTGCGACCTGGGAAGCGGGCTGGTTGAACAGACCCGCAGCCTTTGCCAAGTTGCCCTTCATGGCACCGGCGAGCTTTGCAAGGAGCACCTCACGGGTTTCGAGGTCAGCGATCTGATTGACCTCGTCCACGGACAGCGCGCGGCCGTCCATGAATCCGCCCTTGATGATGAGGGCCTTGTTGTCCTTGGCGAAGTTCTTGATCGCCTTGGCCGCCACGACGGGTTCACCTTCGATGAAGGCAATCGCGGTGGGACCAGTGAACAGCTCGTCCAGACCGGCCACGCCCGCATCAGCAGCAGCGCGCTTGACCAGGGTGTTCTTGGCGACGGAGTAAACAGCACCTTCGCCCAGTGAGCGACGCAGCTCCGAGATCTGCTTGACGGTCAGACCACGGTATTCCGTGACGACTGCCGCAGTGGCTCCCTTGAACTGCTCGGTGATCTCCGCAACCGCGGTGACCTTTTCACTATTTGCCATACTTCGCCTCCTCTCATGACGTGTCGGTTGGCACGTAGGAGCGCGAGTCTCGTGAACGGCCGCCGACCCCCACCAACGACAAACGCCCCGGCACAGGGCACGGGGCGCACACGAGCTTCAATGGCTGAGCATTGCAGCGGTGATTCCTCGTTCTCCCTGCGTGGGCCGCCGACGATGTGTCGGGCCTTCGGCCGGCTCGCGATAATCGCGCCCCGGTGACCAACGGTCTCTGGTTGAACTGACATCCGCAGGCATATGACCTGCGAACACCAAGCACTCACAGTACCGGCAGTGGGTCGCTGGTTACAAATCAGCCACGTCAGGATCAAGGTGTGACGGCGGAACACCCCAAAGGTCGCGACCGAACACCCGCTCGGGTACGTTGAACCGAACCAGTCCAGTGTGAGGTCGGTCACGAACCACTAGTAGCACCAACAGCACTGGCAGCAACACGACGGAGTGTTGCCGCGACCTGCGATTACCCGGTCTCGCACCGGGTAATTCGCCCTCGGCGTGGCCGCACTCCCCAGCGGAGAGGTAGCGCCATGGTCTACCAGGTCAGTCCTTACGAACGCACGGGCAGAGCACCCTCGCCGCGAAGCGTCCCGACACTCCCCCTCGGCGACCCGACCGGCGGCGCCAATGCGCTCTGGTGGCGCGAGCAGGTCGACGGGCAGCCGGAGTTCCCCAAGGTCGCGATCGACCGTTCCCTGCATCTGACGATGAGCGACGGGGTACGCCTGCGCGCCACGCTGATCCGGCCGATCGACGCCTCCGGCCAGATCGTGGAAGCACCGATGCCCACCGTGGTGACGATCAATCCGTACAACCGCGCCGTACTCGACCTCATCGACCAGACCACGCACCACCTGCCGTTGCCTCCGATCTCCGGCGGCACGCTCGACGTCTTCGGTATCAACCGCAAGCTCGTACAGAGCGGCTACGTCCAATTGGTCGTCGACGTGCGCGGCACCGGGGCCTCCCACGGTCGCTGGCAGATCCTCGGAGAACGCGAACAGCGCGATTCCATCGAGGTCATCGACTGGGCAGCCGATCAGTCGTGGTGCGATGGCAATGTCGGGATGGCCGGCTGGTCGTACTCCGCCATCAATTCGCTGCAGGCCGCGGGCAACGGTTCGCCGCACCTCAAGGCAGTCTTCGCGGTCGAGGGATGCGAAGACATCGTGCGCGACATCTACATCACCGGCGGCGCTCCTTCGGCGTTCATCCCCATCTGGCTGGCCGGGGTGAACATGCTCAAGTGGCTCCCCAACCCGTCTGCGGCGCTGGCCGACGCGTTCAACACCAATGGCGTGCGCTGGCTGAAGGACCGGGTCGCCTCTCCCGCCACCGAGATCGGTTCTCTGGCATGGGGTTTCCTCACCGGCCGCGATCCGCGTATCTACGACGACCCCTACTTCGATGAGCGTGACCCGAAGATCGACATGATCACCGCCCCGACGTTCGTCTTCGGCGGTTGGCACGATCTGTTCGGACGCAGCGCGACCCGCATCTACAACCAGCTGAACCTGAAACCAGGGCAGAAGCAACTGGTCATGGCGGACGGCTATCACCTCGACGCCGGTCGCGGATTCGGCAAGCGCATCGCCCCGCCGCGCGTCGACGTGCTCGAACGCGCGTGGTTCGACAAGTGGCTCAAAGGGCTCGACAACGGCGTCGACGAGTATGGCCCCGTGACCCTGCAGCAGCAGGGCGGGTCCTGGACGTCCGGAGAGTCGTTCCCCCGCAAGGACGCTCGGGTACAGCGGCTGTATCTGTCGCCGGCGTCGTCGCACACCGCGAAGCACAGCAGGCACGACGGCAGCCTCGGCGCCGAGGTCAATTCCACCGCGGGCGAATTGAAGCTCCGGGCGGATGCGCGCGGGTTCATCTCGCGCGACATGACCCAGGTGACAGCCGGCGCGACCATGCTCCTCGGCGGCTCGTTCACCACCAAGGCGAAGTTCCAGGAGGTCGGCGCACTGAGCTTCACGACCGGGCCGATGACCGAGGCGATGCAGATCTCGGGATCGATGAACCTGCATCTGCGCACCACGTGCGGTGGGCACGAAGCGCTGTGGGCCATCACCCTCAACGATGTCGCCCCCGACGGGACGTCGACGGTCCTGACCAACGGTTCGCTGACCGCCTCGAACCGGTCCCTCGACCCCGGACTCTGCGAATACGCCGAGGACGGCTCACTTCTGGTGGCCCACCACCCGCTGAGCAAGAAGCGCAAGCTGAAGGTGACCCCCAACTCCCCCATCGATCTCGACATCGATCTGGTCCCCACCGACGCGATCATCGAAGAGGGCCACCGGCTCCGGATCAACATCTACGCAGCGAGCATGCCCCGCTTCCTCGCCGTGGTTCCCGACCTGATCAAGTCGGGCTGGCGGTCCCAGAAAGTGGTCCTCGACCCCTACCACCAGAGCTACTTGACCTTCCAGGGGTTGTGACAACCCGACCACTGCGGTCGAGCGGCCCCGCGTTGTCTGGACAGACGAGGAGCGAGCGCCAGCGATGCGAGGAGGAAGGAAGACGACGCGCTGCGGGCCGCTCTGACCACGCGAGCGGAGCGAGCAAATTCAGCACCGTATGCCGCTGTCGCCGAAGGTGACCCGGTAGACCAGCGCGGCTTCGGGGCCCAAGACCAGCCCGACGAGGTCGATGAGGGTCCCCGCGAACAGCGGGCCGTGTTTGTCCATCGCCGATCCCGGACTCAGGTGGTGGGCCAACTCGTGGAGCACCACGAGCTCGCGCATGGCCCAGCGATCGTCGGCGACGGGAACAGCGATCACTCCGGTACCGGTACCCGGGTTGTATTCGTAGTGGGCCTGGCGCTGACCGCGCCTGGTCCGGACGCTGACCGGAACCTGCGCCCGAGGAAACTGCGCCGCCACTGTGGGCAAAGCGAGTACCCGGCCGACGTAGGAGCGCACCGACTCCACCGATCCGAACCTCGCCTCCGGCGGCAAGGTCATGGACGTCCCCGCAATCGTCAGCGCACCCGAACCGGCGGCTGCCCGCTCGAAAACGTTGTGCACCAATCGTTCCGCCGCGTAGAGCGCCGACCGCTGGCTGTCTCGTTCCGTCATCGGCACACGGTCACGCCTCGAGTGCGCCGCGGGTTCCGTCGAGCTGCGCGTCGTCGCCGAGGCGCGCTCGACGCCCGGCCCGGTCCCCCGCGCGCCGTGCGCCTTCCGAATAACCCGCCGACGCGCTCTGCGACTGCCAGGTACCGCGGGCCGTCGACGTCTCTTGATGGAAGTCGCGGACCTCGATTTCCTTGTTGCGCAACACCAGCGCCGTTCCCGAATCGGTCTTTCCGCCGTCGTCGGCGACTGCCTGCGCCCGGGCCTCGTCGCGCGCCTGCGCCAGCCGCTTGCCGATCCGTTCGGCGAAGGCCGACTGGAAGTTCAGCCGCGCGGTGATCGGCGAGAGCGGCTTCTCCTCGACGACCCGCCGCGACACCCAGCCGCGACGCTCGGTCACGACGCGGGCGAACGTCTCACCCTTGTACGCACCCGACTTCAGGTACCCGTCGCTCGCGGCGACCATCTGCACCACCAGCGAGCTGTATAGCGCCTCACAGGTGTCGATGTCGCCGGGAAACCCGTAGGCGTAGACGAACGTCGAGTTGCTCGCGACATCGCAGGTGATGTCATTCGCGCGGGCGATCGCGACGAACAGCTGCACGTAGGTGCGCAGTCCTCGTTTGCCTGCGGTACCGATCGCAATGTTGCGCTGCTCGGGGGTGACGCGGCGGTTGCCGCCGGCGTGGGCTCGGGCCACAGCCAGATCGATGGACGCCGCGGTGGCGAGTCGCTGCGCCGCCTGCATGAAGGCCTGGGCCTCGTGTTCGTTGTCGGTGCCTTCGGCCTGCCGCAACAACCCGGAGATCCGGGTCAGGAGTTTGTCGTCTTGCACGTGATCAACCCTAGGCGTCCCGGCCGACACTGTGCCGACGCGGAGGCTCAGCCTGTGGATGGCACCAGATCTGTGGAGAAAGGGGCCTTGGCCGAGTTAGGCAATTCTGGTTTACTAACTCCATGGTCCGTCCCCGGCTACACACCGACGAGCAACTGCTCGACGCCGCCGACGCCGTCCTCGCGCGGGTGGGCTCCGCTCGGTTCACCCTCGAACTCGCAGCTCAGGAGGCCGGCGTCTCCGCTCCTACGCTTGTCAAACGCTTCGGGTCGAAACGGGCAGTGCTACTCGCCTCGTCCCGGCGCTGGGTCGATTCCATCGACGAGACCCCCCGCTTCGGCGCCGGCGAAAGCGCCCTCGACGCCCTCCGACGGCTGTCTGTGGGTTCTTACGCCGACAGCGATCAGATCTCGAACGCGGCCAACCACGTGTCCTCGCTCGCGATGGACCTGGGCGACCCCGAGCTCACCCGGCTGCTGGGGCTGGGCTGGGAACGCAAACGTCGGCAACTCGCAGGCGTCGTCGCCCGCGGGATCGACGCGGGAGAGTTCCCCCGCACACTCGAACCGGCTGTCGCCGCCCGCACCCTGTTCGCCCTGTTGGAAGGGACGTTCCTGGCCTGGACCGTGCAACCGCACGGCTCTCTCACCGCGATCCTCGACGACGAGTTCGAGCGACTGACCACCACCTGGAAATGAGGAATCCCATGGCCCCCACCCCGGTATCCACCGTCACCGGCGCAGTCTTCATCGCCACCAGTCTCGACGGCTACATCGCCCGCACCGACGGTGACATCGAGTGGCTGTTGAGCCGCAGCCAGGACATCGGCGAGACCGGCTACGACGCCTTCATCGAGACCACCGGCGCGATTGCCATGGGCCGGGGCACCTATGAGATCGGTACCTCCTTCGACGAGTGGCCGTACAAAGGCCGACGCGTGCTGGTGCTGAGTTCCCGGTTGGACCCTCATGTCGACGATCGCGTCACTGTCCACCGCACGATCGACGAGTTGCTCGATGCCGCGGCGGCCGAGAACGTCCATCATCTGTACGCCGATGGCGGACGCTTGATCACCAGCTTTCTGCAACGCGGTCTCATCACAGAACTCACCATCACGACGATCCCGGTCATCCTCGGCTCGGGGTTACCGCTGTTCGGGGACATCGATCACGACGTATCGCTGAAACTGCTGCGGTCGACCACGCTGGGACAGGGCATCACGCAGTCCGTCTACCGAGTCACCGACTGAGCACTGCGCCCCGGATGCCATGCTGGTCAGGTGACCTCAGATCCGAATCCGGCCGCAGCCGAGCGCATCCTCTACGACCACGACAACACCTCGACGAGGGACTTCTACAAGCTGATCACCGCGTCCATCGTCCCGCGGCCGATCGCGTGGGTGTCCTCGCGTAATGCCGCTGGCGTCGACAACCTCGCGCCGTTCAGTTTCTTCTCCGTCAGCTCCACCGATCCGCTGATCGTGCAGTTCACCGCGGTCGGCGGCAAACACAGCGCCGACAATGCCGCGGCCACGAAGCAGTACGTCATCAACGTGGCGACCGAACCGATGATGCAGCAGGTCAATGCGACCTCTGCCGGCTTCGACGAGGACATCAACGAGTTCGAGGCGGTCGGCGTCGCTTCGGCACCGGCGACGGTCGTCGACTGCCTACGGGTCCGCGACAGTCCGGTCGCCATCGAGTGCGAGCTGTTCCAGATCCTCCAGATCGGTAACTCACAGGTCGTGATGGGCAAGGTCGTCGCGGTCACGGTCGACCCCGCGGTGGCTGCCGCCGACGGTCACCCGGACTTCGCCAAGCTCGCCCCGATGGCCAGGCTCGGCCGCACCGAGTGGGGTCTGCCGAGCAAGGTCGTCGAGCTCGAACGACCCTGACCCGTCCGGCGGGAAGGTACTCGGCCACCGCGGCGTTGGAAGAGAGGTACATCTTGTTCAACGTATTCGCGGATTAAGAAGGCCCATAGGTATGTCCCTCACCCTGTCCATTCTCGACCTCGCTCCCATCTCTCCCGGACACGACGCCAGGGAGAGTTTCGCCGCAAGCGTGGATTTGGCGCGCGCTGCGGAACGACACGGCTACAAGCGGGTCTGGTACGCCGAGCACCACAACATGGAGTCCATCGCGTCGTCGGCGACGAGTGTGCTGATCGCGCACATCGCCGCGCACACCGAGTCCATCCGTCTCGGCGCGGGCGGCATCATGCTGCCGAACCACGCACCGCTCACCATCGCCGAGCAGTTCGGAACCCTGGAGACGCTGCATCCGGGACGCATCGACCTCGGACTCGGCCGCGCGCCGGGCAGCGACCAGGCGACGATGCGCGCGCTGCGCCGCGACCACAGTTCGGCTGACAGCTTCCCGCAGGACGTGCTGGAACTGCAGGGATACCTGCGCGACGAGTCCCGCATCCCTGGCATCAAAGCCATCCCAGGCGCAGGTACCGACGTGCCGCTGTACATTCTCGGGTCGTCGCTCTTCGGAGCGCAGCTCGCTGCCGCCTTGGGCCTGCCCTACGCGTTTGCCTCGCACTTCTCCCCCGACGCCCTGCAGCAGGCGGTCACGCTCTATCGCCGCGACTTCAAGCCGTCGCGTCAGCTGTCGGAGCCGTACGTGATCGCAGGCGCAAACGCTGTCGCTGCCGACGATCCCGAAGCTGCTGCCCGCGATTTCGAAGCCTTGCGCCGGATCCGTGTCCGCATGCTGATCTCACGCGGACCGTCGAGCCCGCATTACAGCGACGAGGAGATCGATGCCTTCCTCACCACCCGTGAGGGCCAGGGCATCGCCAACATGATGAAGTACACCGGGGTCGGCACCGGCTCTGACGTTCGCGAATTCCTCGAAGACTTCGCCGAGCTGGCCCAGGCCGACGAGGTCATCGTCGCGCATCAGTCCGTGACCGCCGAGGGTCGGCTCAAGTCCCTCGAACTCACCGCCGAAGCCATGAAGACGGCCAAGGTCTAGCCCGTAAGGGCTTCACGGCCGACCCGCCCGGCTTGCGGCCCCGCGTTGTTTGGACTGACGACGAGCGAGCGAAGCAGGGCGACCCCAACGGTCTCGCGGCCCCGCACGTTGTGGACTGAGGAGGAGCGAGCGCAGCGATGCGACCGGCGAGGGAAGAACGTGCGCCCAGGGCCGCGGCGACCCCGCGAGCGGGAGCGAGCAAGTAAAGCACAGTGCCGGGACCCCGTTACGGAGTCCCGGCACTGTTGTACCTGGTCTAGAAGAAGACTGCTCAGTCCTCTTCGAGGTAATTGCGGTTGACCGCCGGGTCCACCGGGATGCCCGGTCCGGTGGTGGTGGAGACGGTGACCTTCTTGAGGTACCGGCCCTTGGCCGCCGACGGCTTCGCACGCAGGATCTCGTCCACGGCTGCGCCGTAGTTCTCGACGAGCTGCTTCTGATCGAACGACGCCTTGCCGATGACGAAGTGCAGGTTGGCTGCCTTGTCGACGCGGAAGTTGATCTTTCCGCCCTTGATCTCGTTGACGGCCTTGGTCACATCGGTGGTGACGGTGCCCGTCTTCGGGTTCGGCATCAGGCCACGCGGTCCGAGGACGCGGGCGATGCGGCCGACCTTGGCCATCTGATCGGGGGTGGCGATGGCGGCGTCGAAGTCGAGCCACCCGCCCTGGATCCGCTCGATCAGATCTTCGGCGCCCACCTCGTCGGCTCCGGCTGCGACGGCCTCGTTGGCCTTGTCGCCGGCCGCGAACACGATGACGCGTGCGGTCTTACCGGTGCCGTGGGGCAGGTTGACGGTGCCGCGCACCATCTGGTCTGCCTTACGGGGATCGACGCCGAGACGGACGGCAACCTCAACGGTGGCGTCGGTCTTCGTGGACGAGGTCTCCTTGGCGAGGTTCACAGCCTCCAGCGGGCTGTAAAGCTTCGACTTGTCGACCTTCTCAGCAGCGGCCTTGTATGCCTTACTGGTTTTGCTCATGTTGGCTCTTTCTTTCTCCGCAGCTCGTACGGGTTGGTGGTGCGGACCGAGCCGGCCCTCCCACTATTTCGGTCAGGAAGTGGCTCAGGCCTCGACCGTGATGCCCATGGAGCGGGCGGTTCCGGCGATGATCTTGGCGGCCTGGTCAACGTCGTTGGCGTTGAGGTCTTCCTGCTTGGTCTTGGCGATCTCACGGACCTGGTCCATGGTGACCTTGCCGACCTTGGTCTTGTGCGGCTCTCCCGAACCCTTCTGCAGACCAGCGGCCTTGAGCAGCAGCTTCGCTGCAGGCGGGGTCTTCAGCTTGAAATCGAAGGAGCGATCTTCGTAGACGAAGATCTCGACCGGCACGACGTTGCCGCGCTGGCTTTCTGTCGCAGCGTTGTACGCCTTGCAGAACTCCATGATGTTCACGCCGTGCTGACCAAGTGCCGGACCCACGGGCGGTGCCGGGTTGGCGGCGCCTGCCTGGATCTGGAGCTTGATGATCCCGGAGATCTTCTTCTTCTTCTTGGGGGGCATCCTTTTCCCTGTTTCTGATTGATTGCGTTTGGGCTGAAAATCTCGACTCAGCCCGGTTTCGCGCCCGCTGGAGACGCGAAAATCTGTTAGATCTTTTCGACCTGCCGGATCGTCAGATCTTCTCGACCTGGTTGAAGGCGAGCTCGACCGGGGTCTCACGACCGAAGATCGAGACGAGCACCTTCACCTTGCGCTGCTCGGCGTTGACCTCGCTGATCGAGGCGGGCAACGTCGCGAACGGGCCGTCCATGACGGTGACCGATTCGCCGACCGCGAAGTCGACCTCGATGACCGGTGCCGATGCGGCAGCCAGATCGGCGCCACCGTCGGACGTGGACTTGCCGGCGGCCTTCTTGGGTTCGACGCGCGGCAGCAGGAACTTGAGCACGTCATCCATCGACAACGGCGACGGACGCGAGGTCAGTCCCACGAAGCCGGTGACGCCGGGGGTGTTGCGCACCGCGCCCCACGACTCGTCGTTGAGCTCCATGCGCACGAGGATGTAGCCGGGAAGGACCTTGCGGTTGACCTTCTTCTGCTGGCCGTTCTTGATCTCGGTGACTTCTTCGATCGGAACCTCGACCTGGAAGATGTAGTCACCGACGTCGAGGTTCTGCACGCGGGTCTCGAGGTTGGCCTTCACCTTGTTCTCGTACCCGGCGTAGGAATGGATCACGTACCAGTCGCCTGCAGCCTTCTTGAGAGACTTGCGCAGCGCCTCGACCGGATCTTCTTCTTCCTCGGGCTCGACGACTGCTTCCTCGCCGGAGGTGTCCTCGCCGGAAGCGTCCTCGGTGACCTCGGCGGCGATCTCGGCTTCGCCGGTCACATCCACATCGGAGTCCTCGGAATCGGAGACGGCACTGTCGACAGCCTCCGAATCACCGACTGTCTCGTCGATGACGTCGGTCTCTGTCTCGCTGGTAACAGCGTCGTTCTCGGGGGTGCTCACTGCAGCCCACGCTCCCTTTCCTCGAAGCAGCCGGACGGGTTGGTCACCCGAACAGCCACAAAACGGCCTTTGCGAACGCCAGATCCAGTGCGGAGATGAACGCGACCATGATGATCACGAAGATCAGCACGATGATCGTGTACTGGATCAGTTGCTTGCGAGTCGGCCAGATGACCTTCTTGAGCTCGCTGACAACCTGCGTGAGGAACACCCACAACTTGATGAACGGGTTGCGGCTGTCCTCAGGCTTGACGCGCTTGCGCTTACCGTCGGTTTTCTTGTCTTTGGTCTTTTCTTTGGTGGCAACTGTCGACGCCGCGTCATCGTCGCCATCGTCGTCTTTGGCGAGATTCGGACGCTTGCCACGGGGCGAACGCTTCCCGCTGGGACGGGCCACGGTGGCGGTGTCGCCGCTGCCGGTCTCGTCCGCCGAATCCGCTTCGGAGTCCACAGAGCTGTCGAGCTCGACCTCGTCGGTCGACTCAGCCGCGTTCTTGGCGCGTTCGGCACGGTCGCGCTTGCTCAACTTGTTCCTCTCGTGGCTGAAGTCGGATGCCTGCAGTGGACCAGTCGGTCCGGCTGCCTGGCAGCTGACATCGGGTGCCCTGAGGTGCTTTCACACGATCAAGGGCAGGGGCGACAGGACTTGAACCTGCAACCTGCGGTTTTGGAGACCGCTGCTCTGCCAGTTGAGCTACGCCCCTTTGGGCCGACTTCGCCGACGACCACCGAGATGGTCACCGGGGCTCCATCGACCCGGCGTCTGCACTACACAAAACCAACGCGCCACCCTTAGGGCAGCGCGCAAGTTGAAATAGAGCTGACGACTATTCGAGTGTACGTCACCGGGTGGGTGGAACTCCAACCAGCTCCGAAGACGCACATGATCAGTTGAACTGCACGCTGGCGAGTGCTCGCCCGAAGATTTTGCGATCACCCTGCTTGGCCACGATCGAGAGCTGGCCGCGACGGGTCTGCGGGTCCAGCGACTTGACCTTGCCCGTGAAGTCCACGGCGGCGTAATCACCGGCAGGCACGTACACCGGGCTGGTGAAGCGGACGTTGTACTCGTGGATCGCGGCAGGGTCGCCGATGAACTCGCCGATGAAACTCGCGCCAAGTCCCATCGTCTGCATGCCGTGCGCGACGACGTCCTGCAGTCCGGCGACCTTGGCGACCTCGTCGCTGTAGTGGATCGGGTTCGGGTCCCCCGCCACCCCGGCGTAGTTGATGAGGTTGCCGCGGGTGAGCTTGAACGTGCGGGCCGGGATCTCCTGGCCGACGGTCAACTCGTCGAAGTTGATCGCGCCGTACGGCAGCGGGGCAACCTCGGGGTCGGGGTCGTCGTAACGGGCGAAGGGCCCGGCGACGGTCTTGCCGGGGTCGATGCCGGCCGGCTCCTGCATCATCACGTGTTCGATCTTGTCCACGAGTTCCGGATCGACCTCGATCGCCGCGCGTGCGGCGAGCGATGTCCAGGTCGTCATCACCGGTTCGTTCCGCTGATTCCAGATGACGTTCTTGGTGACCATCAGATCGGTCCCGGACATCTGACGGAATGAATCCAGCGACACATCGCAGATCAGTTGGTCGCCGACCTTGATCGGCTGATGGAAGACGAGCCGCTGATCGCTCTGCATGATCTGCCAGAGGTCGTAGCCGGTGATCACGTCCTCGAAGAGACGTCGCTGGGCGATGATGCCGAGGACAGAGACGAAGGTCGGTGCTGCGACGAGGGTGTCGTGACCCATCTCGCGCGCCTTGGCTTCGTTCCAGTGCACCGGGTTGGTGTCCTGAACTGCTCGGGCGTGCTCGCGCACCTTTTCCCGGCCGACCTCGTAGTGGTCGTCGACGGTGTACTTGAAGCCGACCATTTCCTGCGTGTGCGCCGCGATCTCTTCAGGAGTCAGCTTGACGCCCTGCTGCAGGGCTTCGACCCGCTCGGTTACCTTGCTCTGGCTCGCATTCGTCACTCGAGAAGACCTCTAACTTTCGACTATCGCCTCGCCGGCTGGGCAGTGCCGGGTGCGTAGAAAAGACCAAAGACCGGGCACACTCTCGCGTCCCCGGTCATGTCAGGCAGTCTGCAGACCGCCCGTGGCGATCTAGCGCGATTCCTTGTGGTTCTGGTGCTTGCCGCAGTTCGGGCAGAACTTCTTGATCTCGAGGCGATCGGGATCGTTGCGACGGTTCTTCTTGGTGATGTAGTTGCGGTGTTTGCAAACCTCGCAGGCCAAGGTGACCTTGGGGCGCACGTCTGTTGAGGAGGCCACGGGATTGCCTTTCAGGTGGATCGTGTGGTGCGACATCCCCCGAGGGACGTCGCGTCTGGTGTGTCGCCGTTAGCGGCACGTCGTGTGCATCGTAGCGATGGCCGGACTCGAACCGGCGACCTAACGATTATGAGTCGTTCGCTCTAACCAACTGAGCTACACCGCCATGGCCCGGACCCCGACTGCTGCGCGCCGCGAACGGCGGCGCTTTCATCGAGATCTGAGTCCAGCGAGCCCCCTGACGGAATCGAACCGTCGACCTTTTCCTTACCATGGAAACGCTCTACCGACTGAGCTAAGGGGGCGTTCGCCTCTCACGTCGACGCCGCCTCCGGCGCCCTCGCGAAGGGCCTTAACGAGATTACACAGCGGCGCTGGTGCGTGCCAAATCGCGTGTTCTCTCATCCTCCTCGCACCAAACGACCCCGGGCTGGTCGAGCCAGCTCGAGGCCGAGTTCTCTGGTGCTGTGCCAGGTATAGGATTCGAACCTATGTAGCTTGCGCGGCGGATTTACAGTCCGCTCCCTTTGGCCGCTCGGGCAACCTGGCAAGCTGCCTCCCGCAGTCTTTTGGACCGGCGGAAAGCAACGCGGGAAACATTACATCGGGGAGGGCCCCAGAACACAAATGCCCAGTACAAGCGGTCCTGTTTTGCCGTTTTGGACCCATGCTGCGTGAGTGGGTGCACCGGCGCGGCTACGCTTGACCGTTATGGCAGATTCATCGTTCGACGTGGTCAGCAAGCTCGATCGGCAAGAGGTCGACAACGCCCTCAATCAGGCGGCCAAAGAGCTGTCGCAGCGCTACGACTTCCGTGGCACCAACACCAAGATCGAATGGTCCGGTGAAGAGAACATCGTGATCACCTCCGATGCCGAGGAACGCGCACAGGCCGGACTCGAGGTGTTCAAGGAAAAGCTCATCCGCCGCGACATCTCCCTGAAGGCGTTCGACGCCGGCGAGGTCATCGGGTCGGGCAAGACGTACAAGATCACCGGCACCCTGATCCAGGGCATCGACTCCGAGAAGGCCAAGAAGATCACCAAGGCCATCCGCGACGAGGGTCCCAAGGGCGTCAAAGCACAGATCCAGGGCGAAGAGCTCCGGGTTTCGAGCAAGAAGCGTGACGACCTGCAGGAAGTGATCGCTTTGCTCAAGGGCAAGGACTTCGAGATCGCCCTGCAGTTCGTGAACTACCGGTAGTCGTGATTTCTCCCTGAGATCGTCCACCTCAGGTGTCGCCGAGGGCATATTTCCCTTTGCTACCCCTCAGGAGGACGATTTCAGGGACACCCGGGTGGTCGATGACGCAGACTCGACCCCGTGCAGGTGGGAATGACGATGCCGGTGATGGAACCAGACCTCGACCGCGCCATACTTCGGAACTGGGCCGAGCTGATCGACGACGGACCGTTTTCGTCGTTGTGCTGGGGCGAGCGGATGGCCTTCGACAACCCTGACAGCCTCACGCTGCTGGGCGCCGTCGCGGCGTGGACCGAGCGGGTGCGTCTGGTCACCACGGTGATCGTGCCGCAGTTACACGATCCGGTGATGCTGGCCAAAGCGCTGGCCACCGGTGATGTCATCAGCGGCGGACGGCTCACGGTCGGAATCGGCGTCGGTGGTCGGCACGAGGACTACAAGTCTGTGGGCGCCGACCCGAAGACGCAGACCATGAAGCAGATGGCCGACCGCGTCGGGGTGATGAAGCGGGTCTGGGCCGGAGAGCGCCAGACCGATTCCGTGCTCCCGGTCGGGCCGGCGCCGATCCAGGAAGGCGGGCCGCCGCTGCTCGTCGGCACCATCGGACCCAAGACCCTACGCAGCGCGGCCGCCTGGGCTGACGGGCTCGCGGGCACCACGCTCGACCTCGATGTCGCCAAACAGCGCGAACTCTTCGATGTCGCGACGACGGCGTGGGCCGAGGCGGGCAAGAAGCCACCGCATCTGGCGACATCGTTCTGGTTCGCGATCGGAGAAGCCGAAGCCGCGCGAGGGCAGATACACCATCACCTGCGGCGGTACATGAATTGGATTCCGTCCGACTTCGTCGACGCCATCGCGCCCACCACCGGGTGGTCGGGTTCGAAAAACGAACTCGCCGAGACCTTGTCGGCGTTCGCCGCGGCCGGTACCGATGAAGTCCATCTCATTCCGACGAGCTCCGACATCAGCCAGCTCGAAAAGGTCGCCGAGGTCGTCCGCGACCTGACCTGACGCGGGCCGACGCACCGAAAACGCCGCCCATCGTGCCGAACTGACCGCCGAGCGGGCGCTTACCGCCGACCGCCCGCCATTTCTTCGAGTCGACGAATGCGATCTTCCATCGGCGGATGGGTGGCAAAGACCTTGCTCATCCGCTCACCGGTGCGAAATGGGTTGGCAATCATCAAATGTGACTGCGCGGCGAGGTCGGGATTGGGCGGCAACGGCGCCATCTGGACGCCGCCGGAGATCTTCCGCAGCGCCGAAGCCAGAGCCAGCGGATCGCCGGTCAGCTCGGCGCCGGATGCGTCCGCCTGATACTCACGTGACCGCGACACCGCGAGTTTGATGACTGTCGCCGCAATCGGACCGAGGAACGTGATGAGGAGCAACACAACGGGATTGGCGCCGCCGTTGCGGTTGCCGCCGAAGAAGAATGCGAAGTTCGCGATGCCGCTGATGACCGCGGCCATGGCACCTGCAATGGATGAGATGAGGATGTCGCGGTTGTAGACGTGGGAAAGTTCGTGTCCGAGAACAGCTCTTAACTCACGTTCGTCGAGGATCTGCAGGATGCCTGCCGTGCAGCAGACCGCAGCGTTCTTCGGATTACGTCCTGTTGCAAAGGCATTGGGCGCTTCGGTGGGACTGATGTACAGGGCAGGCATCGGCTGACGAGCAACGGTCGCCAGTTCGCGGACGATCCGGTACAGAGCGGGTGCCTGCACCTCGGTCACCGGCTGCGCGTGCATCGCCTTGAGCGCCATCTTTGCGCTGTTGAAATAGATGTAGGCGTTGAACCCGACCGCGAGCACGATGGCGAGCAGCAGGATCGCCGGACTTCTGAAGGCCGCGCCGATCCCCACGATGATCGCCGACATGAAGCCCAGTAGAAGAACCGTCTTCAGTCCGTTGGCATGGCCGCCCATGTATCTCACTCCTGTCCCTGTTGCACTGGAGCCGCAACGAACGAGAGCCTCACCAGGGTTCCCGAGATGGTGGGTTCGGGCGAGCGTTCGCCCAGGTCGACCTCGCCGGAACCCACCACGATCGGGCGTCTAGCCGACCCTGGCGATCGTGTACCGAACCAGCGAACTCATCGCATCGTGAGCCGGACCCGCGGGAAGCTGCGCGAGTTCGGCATCGGCCGCGTCGGCGTAACTCTGCAGGGTGGCGCGGGCTCTGACCAGGCCATCCGAGGAGTTGAGCAAGTCCAGCGCCTCGGCCACCTCGGCGTCGTCGGTGATCGGGCGGTTCGTGCCGTCCGGATTGAGGACCAGCTCACGGATCCGGGTCTCGGTCGGATCTGCCAAGGCGTAGAGCACCGGCAGAGTGTGAACACCCTCACGTAGGTCGGTGCCCGGATTCTTGCCGGAATCCCCGGCCACGGATGTGATGTCGATGATGTCGTCGGAGACCTGGAAAGCCGTACCGACGTTGTCTCCGAGTCTGGAGAGTCGCTCGATCTGCTCGGCGTCCGCACCCGAGGACATGGCGCCGAATCGGCCGCTGGCCGCGATCAACGATCCGGTCTTCTCCCACACGACCCGCAGATAGTGCTCGACGGGATCGGCCTTGCCCTGGGCGCCGACGGTTTCCCGCATCTGACCGGTGACCAATTCGGCGAAGGTGTCCGCGATGATCCTGACCGCGTGCGGTCCGAGCGTCGAGACGAGGCGGGATGCCCTGGCGAACAGGAAGTCCCCCGAGAGGATCGCGATGCTGTTGCCCCATCGGCTGTTGGCGCTGACCGCACCGCGGCGGAGTTCGGCCTCGTCCATCACGTCGTCGTGGTAGAGCGTGGCCAGGTGGATCATCTCCACCACGGTCGCGGAGATGATCACATCCTCCGCGTGAGGGTTCGGGCCGAAGTGCGCCGAGAGGATGGAAAAGATCGGCCGAAAGCGCTTACCTCCGGCTTTCGCGAGATGCGTGGCCGCCTCGGTGAGAAAGTCCTCACCGGAGGACAGCTCCCCCAGCAGCAACGTCTCGACACGCTCGAGCGACGCACCCACATCGGCGGCGAAGGCCTCCGGCTCCAATTCAAGACCTGCGAACGTCGTCTTCACGCCTGACCTGCTCCCGTCATAGGACGAGCCTAATGGTGCGGGATACTGGCTGGGTGAGTGCACCCAGTCAGATTCCGGCGCGGACAGAGGTCTTGGTCGTCGGTGCAGGTCCGGGCGGTTCGGCTGCCGCCGCTGCGGCAGCCGGTGCCGGCCACGAGGTGACGCTCCTCGACGCCGCGGTGTTTCCCCGCGACAAGACCTGCGGCGACGGACTGACCCCGCGCGCCATCGCCGAACTCGATGCGCTCGGGCTCGGCGATGCCTTCACCGGCCCGCGGATCGAGGGTCTGGACCTGCAGGGCTGGGGCCGACGACAGCAGGTGCGGTGGCCGCAGGCCTCCGACCACTTCCCCGACTACGGCAGTGCGGTGGCGCGTACCGAGCTCGATGACCGCATCCGCCGCCACGCCCTGGACGCCGGCGCCGCGATGGTGTCCGGGGTCAAGGCCGTGGGCGCCACCATCATCGGCGGCAAAGTCACTGCCGTGCAGATCAATACGGCAGAGGGACCGGCTCAGATCGAAGTCGAGAAGTTGATCGTCGCGGACGGGGTGAAGTCCGCTTTGGGCACTTCACTCGGCCGTTCATGGCATCGGGGCACCGCCTACGGCGTTGCGGCGCGGGCGTATGTCGAGTCCGGCCGGTGCGATGACCGCTGGATGGGTTCGCATCTGGAATTGCGTGACGGCGCCGGGGCGCTGCTGCCCGGGTACGGCTGGGTCTTTCCGTTGGGCGCGGAGTCGGGTCTGGTGAACATCGGCGTCGGTGCGCTGGCGACGGAGAAGCGGCCGGCGCACATGGCGTTGCGCCCGATCATCGAGCATTACACCAACTCTCAGCGCGACGATTGGCAGCTCACCGGTCCGCCGGTGCGGATCGCGTCCGCACTGTTGCCGATGGGCGGTGCCGTGAGCAACGTCGCCGGCGCCAACTGGGTGCTCATCGGCGATGCCGCCGCGTGTGTCAATCCCCTCAACGGCGAGGGCATCGACTATGCGCTCGAAACTGCCCGATTCGCGGTGGAAGTCCTTGGTGAGAAAGACCTTTCGGGGCTCTGGCCGGATCTGCTCCGCGCGCGGTACTCGCTGGCGTTCTCCGCGGCGCGCCGGCTGGCTGCGGTGCTGACGGTTCCCAAGGTCGTTCCGGTGCTGGGCCGTCCGGGCATCCGCTCCGCGGCTCTGATGTCCATGGTCGTGCGGGTGATGGGCAACCTGATCACCGAAGACGACACCGACCTGATCGCCCGCGCCTGGCGCACCGCCGGCATCGTCAGCTCGAAGATCGACACCCGCCCACCCTTCTCCTGACCCGATCTTGGTGGGTTCTGGCGAGCGTTTCCCCAGGCAAAGTCAAGTGGTCAACGCAACGAGCTGGTCTTAGCGGTGACTTCTTGATGGGCTTGGAAGACTCCGGGCTGGCGGCGTGGGTGATCGACCCGCGTCGCCTGTGGAGTGGCTTGGGGTAGTTGTTCTTGCTTCCGGTTCGAGGGCAGGGACGGGGTATGGATGTACTTAGGCGGCGGCGTGTACGGCAAGTAGTTCCGTCAAGGCTTGGGCCGGAGTTTTCCACTCCAGGGTTTCCCTCGGCCGTCTGTTGAGGGTCGCAGCGACGCGGGCGACGTCGGCTGCGGTGTGCACGCTCAGGTCGCTGCCTTTGGCGAACCAGTGGCGCAGAAGCCGGTTGGTGTTCTCGTTGCTACCGCGCTGCCACGGTGAGTGTGGATCGCAAAAGTACACAGGCGCTTGGAGTTCGAGCTGAATCCGGTCGTAGGCGGCGAGCTCGGTGCCGCGATCCCAGGTAATGGATCGCCGTATGTGGGCGGGCAAGTCTCCCATCGCTGTGATCATCGCGCCAGCAACGGTATCGGCTTGGTGATTGCCCGGCAGGTGCAGCAAGATCACGAACCGGGAGGTTCGTTCGACCAACGTCCCGATCGCTGTGCCACCGGACCCCATGATCAGGTCACCTTCCCAATGCCCCGGAACCTTGCGATCTTTCACGTCAGGGCGGTCAACGATCTTGAGGGCTTTGTCGTAGATTTTGCCCTGTCGACTCGCGCTGATTCGCGACTTGCGCGCCGGCCTACTGGTGGACAGAGTCTTGTACAGGTCCGCCCGCAACGACCCACGCGACTGGACGTACAACGTGTTGTACAGCGTCTCGTAACTAATTTGATGCGCCTTGTCGTTGGGGAACTGAATCTTGAGCGAATGCGACACAAGCTTGGGACTCCACCCGTCGTCAAATGAGTCTTCTATCATCTGCTGTTCGGGGTGGCCATCGAGCTTGAATGCTTTAGGCCGCAACGCATTGACCTTGGATCGCTGGTGCGCCATCAGCGCGTGATACGTGCCGTCGGCGTTCGAGTTGCGGCCGATCTCACGCCACACCGTCGTCCGCGGCCGACCTATGAGTATCGCGATCTCAGTGACGCCCAGATCGCGTTGCAGCGCCGACTGGATCTCGATCCGCTCGCCCAACCCCAGTCGATGCCCACGCGTCTCAGTGCCATCGTCGTCGACCACAACCGCCAGGCCGCCTACTCCGCCCTTCATCAGTGTCATGCCGCCAGCATTCGCCCACCAGCGGTCGGCAGTGCTGTTCGACACGCCCATTACCCGAGCCGCAAAATCCTTCGTCGACCCCGTACAAAGCAGATCGAAGAACCCAAACCGAATAGCAATATCAAACGGACGTCTACCCATCGCAACCTCCAAGCAGTCAGTGTTGCGTTGACCGTATGAATTTGCC
>NZ_MJEJ02000034.1 GCF_002095435.2 Williamsia sp. 1138 | reverse complement strand
GCCTCGAATGCGCCGTGGTTTCTGAACGCGCCGATCAACGTCCTCTAGAGCAGCAGTGCGGCCTGCTAGTCGTTCTCGCCGAAGGGATCGGACGGTGTGCCGTCCGGGAGGTGCCAGCCGCTGTCGTAGGTGGCGGTAGTGCCGGCGGCCGCCGCGTGCGCGGCGCTGCGTGCCAGCGACGTGGCGGTGGTGAGAATGTCGGCTTGTCCGATGATGGTGAGGTTGTTGATCATGATGGTTCCTCTCGTTGTGGGCGACGCTGTCGGCTTCGCAGTCGCTCAGGGCGAGGGTGGGCGGTCAACCCCGAAGAGTGCCGGCGGCCGGAAGCCACTTTCATGCGAGCGCAGCGAGTGCGCGATGAAAGTGGTTGGAGCGCATGGGCGCAGCGCAGCGGAGAAAAGGCGACAAGCGCCGGTGCGTGGGTTGACCGCTCGGGCCCCCGCCCTGAGATACTGAGAAGACGCGCGCCCCTGGTGACCACAGCAGCGAAGCTCGGGCCGCAGGCCCGAATCCTCGTGTGACCGCGCAGCGGGCAAGTGAGATCCGCTACGCGATCACACGATGGCAGTTACCCGGCCTGCCGGGTCGTGGCCGACTTCGGATCCTGGTCGTCGGCGGCAGGCGTCGCCACGCGGTGGCCGGTGAGATCGGGGTATTTGATCGTCGCGGTGAGCATCCCGCCACCGTGGCGTGTGGGATATTCCACGGTCACGCTCTTGGCGTTGGTGCGGCGCACCCGTAGCCAGTCGTTGTAGCGGTCGCGCACCAGGTCACCGGGGGTGATGGCCTCGCGGGTGTAGTCGGTGGCCTGACCGGCGTCGATTTGGTCGGCGCGAATGCTCGTCCAGTGCGCGATGTCCTCGGCGCGCTGGGCCATCCGGGCGATGATGCGGTCTCGGTGCGTGCCGGTGGCCGCTGGGGTGGTTTTGGTGCGCTTGTGTCCGTGGGCGTCGGTGAACAGGGTGCGGGTGTGTCCGTCGAGGGCTCGTTGATCGGCGCGGTGTTCTGCTTCGAGTGTGTCGATGCGGTTGGCGACGGTGCGCGGGTTGTAGCGGTGGCCGGTGGTCGCGGCGGCGGCCTGGGCGCGGTGGTCGGCGTCAGTGGCGGTGGCCTCTGCGGCCACGGCCGCACCGAGTGTTTTCCATGCCTTGTCGAGCGCGTTGCGGTGCCTGCCTTCGGAGTGATGGCCCACCTTGATCGGCTCGCCTCCCGGCGGGAGGGCTGCGGTCGCGGCTTTGTCTTTGTCCCACGCTGCCTGGGCGGCTTGGTGTTTGCGTGTGGCTTTGGCGGCGAGGGCGGCGGCGCGGCCGTCTTGACGGGCCAGGCGGTCGGCTTCGGCGTCGGCGGCGGGCCGGTGGTCGCGGTCGATGTCGACGGTCACGGTGTGTCCGGCGGCGCGCAGGGCGTCTGCGGCGCGGTTGATCTTGTATTCGTTGGGTTGGCGGTCGCGGCTGGCGGCGATGCCCCAGAGTCCGAGGGTGCGGAACCAGCGGAAACCGTGGGCTTTGAGGATGGTGTTCGTGCCGTCGCCTTTGCTGGTGCCCTCGACGAGCGTTCCGTCGGCGGCGGTGTGGCTGATGGTGATGGTCATGGCATGGCCTGCCTTTCAGAGTGGTTGGGAAGTTGAGGGGGCCAGGGCCGGCCACCGGAGGGGGCGGCGGCCGGCCCTGGCGGGCCTGGTGGTTTAGAGGTCGCCGTACTCCTGCCAGAACTGCAGGGCGTCGGCGGCGGCGTCGTCGGGGGCCAGGTCGTCGTCGTAGGCGCTGCGCCAGGTCCAGTCCGGTAGGTCGGAGTGGTTGAACCCGGTGGTAGCGCGCAGCTTGCGGTCGACTCCGAGCATCCACACGGCGAACGTGCGATCGCCTGCGGCGTCGGTGATCCGTGCTGGTTCGTTCTCGGCGATGCGATCGGCTATCGCGCTGACTGCTGCGGGGTCTTTGTCTGCGATCCATGCGTTCACGGGTGGGGCCTTTCAGCTGTGTAGTGCGTCGGTCAGGGCGGCGGCGTACTCGGTGCGGGTCATTGGCCGGCTACCGTCGGCGCGGGTCCATGCGGTGGCGATGGCGATCCCGGCATCGAGGGCGGCCAGGTGCAGGCGCGCGCGCTGGGCGGCTTGCTGGGCGGGGGTGCCGCTGTAGATCCCGGGCACGCTCATCCCTCGAACCGGTCGTGCACGGAGATGATGTGCTGGCGGTATCCGGTGAGCTGCTCCATCAGCTCCGGTAGCCGACTGTCGGAGGTTCCGGCGTAGTTGCCGCCCGCCATGCCGCGCCGGGGTCCGGCGTCGACGGGGGCCAGGTGCATCTGGCGGGGTGCTCGGGTGTCCAGGGCGGCGCTGTACCGCAAGATCACGGCCGGGGCGTGCTCGGTCGGTGCGAACACCTCGCATCCCTTGGGAAGGCGGGTGACGTGCATACCGAGCAGCGGGTAGAACGCGCGGTCTTCGTCCTCATCGTCTGGGGTTTGGAAACCGATGAGAGTCACCGCGTTGTGGCGCCCGGTGAGTCCTCCGAGGGTGAAGTC
The DNA here is from genome assembly GCF_002095435.2 of Williamsia sp. 1138. GTDB lineage: Bacteria > Actinomycetota > Actinomycetes > Mycobacteriales > Mycobacteriaceae > Williamsia. The sequence continues at coordinate 116,567 of NZ_MJEJ02000034.1, read as the reverse complement.
GGTGGCGTACTCGGCGTTCCGGTAGACCGACAGGGTCAGTCCCTTGGCGTCGACAGCTGCGGTTTTCTTCATGGTGACCCTCCCGGCCTACGTGCGGCAGACCTGGTGTCCGCCCGCTTTTTTTGCCCTTCTGGCAATGGAGATAAAGACCGGCATAGGAGGACGGAGTGCAAGACCGCGGGCGCAAAGTTTTCACGCGGAGCGCAGCGGAGTGTGGGTGTGAAAAGTTTGTGCACCCGCAGGGCCGGAGCGCAGCGAAGGCGGGGCCTTGCACGCAGGACGACGCCGGTCACAATCGGAAGGCCAGAAGGGAAAACGACTCAGATCCCGGCCGCAGGCCGGGTCACCGCACCGCCGCAGGCGGTTCCACATGGTTGCTTGCGTAGCGAGCAATAGAGCCGACCACCTGATGTCGGTGGCTGGCCTCGAAGAATGCTGGTCCTAGACGCACATGGCTGGCGGGATGATTGTGCGGGAGCGGCGCAGGTTCGGGAGGGCTTGGTGTCGCGGTAGCACTGGGTGATACTTCTGGCATGGGACTTAGCTGGGCGGACTGGATTAGATTTGTTCTAGCACCTCTAATTCTCGCGTCGATCGCGGCCATTGTTGCTACCAGGAACGCAAAGAAGACACCGCACGAGCGTTTAAAGAACCTTGTTGATATTCACGAAAAGATTCCCGATGGTTTGGATTCGAGAAAAGTCGTCGAGGCGGCGATCGCACGAGAGCTAGTGGATTTCGATCGGCGCGTAGCTGCAGACCAGCGTGGATTCTGGGCCGGAGTGCAAGAACGTTTCGTACAGGTCGGTGGTACAAACGCTACCTTAGGGATGTCCGCACTAGCTCTAATCCCATTGACAATCGGTGTTGTGACAATTGCCAGGAATGATTCTTGGAGCGTATTTCCTGCGCTTATCATCAACTTCGCGCTTACGATCAGCATCGTATTTGGTGGATTCGCGGCATTCCGCGCTGAGCGAAAGTCACTGAAGTTGGATCGTGTCGCCGCACATATCGATGCCACCTTCCCTCGGGCGGCGATTCAACATCTCGCATCGCAAGACGTTCTGGCTCAGGACTTCCCAGAGAATTTCAACGATGCGGTGGCACGATTAAGAGCAATGGGTGTGTTCGAAAGTGACGATAGCTCGACAGGTCTTCGTGTGACGCCGTTCGGAAAGCATGCGATAAGGAAGAGCCTGCGTATCGCGGATCGCAGATATTTTGCAAACCTGGCGGATATCGAAGCTGAGAGGGCGGCTCGTGAAGATGAGCCCGGGCGCGAAGCGCCTGGACAGTAGCGGGCGGTGCAGTGCGGCGGAGCCGCTCCGTCTGATGCGGTGGGGCCGGACGACACGGTGACAGTGTGGTCGACAGGTAGACGTGCGCTCATGGTGGTCTCTTCGGCGGCCGGTGTGGAGCGCAGCGCAGTCACTGGACACCGAAGGGTTGCACAGTGCGGCGGAGCCGCTCACTTTGTGCCGGTGGTGCCGGTGGGTGGGTTCCCCGCCGACACCACCGGGTGTGATCAGGCTGCGGTGGTCTGTTCGGTGGGTTGTGGGGTGAGTTCGTTGGTGAGGGTGTGGACGGTGTCGAGGACTCGTTTTCCGGTGGTGGTGATCAGGTCGGTGTCTGCTTCGGCCCATTCGGCTATGTAGCCGATGCTGTAGCTGGTGGTGTCGAGTCCGAGGAGGCCGGCGAGGACGTACGCGACTGATTCGGCTTCGACTTCGCGGATGCCTCGGTGCATCTGCTGACGATCGGTGGACGCGAGGTCGGCGTGGAGCAGGGCGTGGGCTGCTTCGTGGATCATCGTTTTAGCTGTTTGGGCAGGCTCTAGCGCGGTTTCGATGACGATCTGGCGGGTGCCGTCGCAGGTGGTGTAGCCGTTGGTGTGGCCGTCGAGCTCGCGATGGGTGATGGTCCAGCCGCGGGCGGTCATGACGTCGCGAACCTGGCCGTAGATGCCGTCAGGGTCGGCGCCGGTAAGGCGCTGGGCGGGGTGCTGTTCGATGTCTGCCCAGAGTCTCGCTTTGGGGTTGGCTTTGAGCATGCGCGGGGTGAGTTCGGTGTTGGGGTCGGTTTGCGACTCGTCGAACACGGACAGGATGGGGAATCGGGGTGCGCGGCGTTCGGTCTCTTCACCGGTCTCGGGGTCGGTGTCGGTGATCTTCTTGGAGCTGTAGCCGAAGATGCGGATAGCTTTCTGCCCGGCGCGCACGTGGCGGCCACGCTCGAGCCACTGGTTATATCCGGCGACGGCGGTGGCCTCGGGGCACTGGGTGAGGATCAGCACAACGTTTTTAAAGCTGTAGGCGTGGAACGCTGCGGACTGGTCGAGAAATCGGGTCCACTGGTCGCTACTGGTCAGGGCCGCGACCTTCTCGACGATGGATGCCTGGAGCTGCTCGGCAAGGGCTTTGCGGGCTTGTGCTTTGTCTGCTGCGGTGGTGGTGGCGGTGCGGGCCATGGTGTCTCCCTCGACGGTGGCAGACATGGTGTCCGCCAACTTTTTTGTTCTTCTGGCACGCACGATTTGGGCCGGCAGAGGACAGAGCGGAGTGGCTGGTGAGCGGAAAGTTTTCAGCGAGCGCAGCGAGTGCGGGTGAAAAGTTTCCGACCCCGCAGGGGCCGATGTCAGCAGTCCGAAGCGGCGGACGAACCGGCCAGGATCGGAAGTCCAGAAGGGACAAAACACGGAGCCCGGCCCGCTAGGGCCGGGTCACAGTGCGCCGCAGGCGCTCCGAGTAGGTGACCGCGCAGCGGGCAAGGCAAAGGCCAGGCCCGCCTGGCCGCTGCGTAGGCGCCCGGTCACGGCCGAGGTCGCCCCTATGCTCCTGGGTATGGAGCGAGTGCTGGTCGAAGACTTTTTCGCGGACGGATCTACCGACGCTCGGGTGTATTCGCCGTCAAAGCGGCGGTTCACGGCGCGGCATCGGGAGCTGCTAGAGCAGCGCGAGCGGCCGTCGTCGTCGTGGGCCGAGTCGGCGTTGTCGGCGTGCTTGCGGCGTTTGGCGTCGAGTGTCCTGACCGAGTCGTGGGGTGTGGGTGTGGTCGACGCATGGACGGAAGGCGACGAGACGTTCTGCGTTGTGTACCGGTGGAAGGACTTTGGTTCGACCCTGGGGCTTCGCCGGGTGCGACCGACCCAGCCTCAGGTCGGGGAGGCTACTGATGCTCAGTGGTGGGGTCGCGATGTCGCTGACTTCGATATTGGTGAGCCGTTGGGGACGGTCGCGAAGCGTCTTCGTCCGGGCGCTGATGGAATCAGCTGGTGGGGATCTCCCGGCGAGCAGACGCCGGTCGAGCCGACATGACCGGGCCCAGCCCGCGCGGTGTGGACGCTGCTGCGTGAGTCACCACGGCGTGGTGGTGGGTGCGTATGCCTGTCCGGTGTCGCGGACGTGGGCGGCGGCGGCCTTGAGTGAGGCGTGGTCGACGGTGCCGTTGTGGTCTTTGCTGGCGCAGGCCAGCAGGAGTGGCTCGTCGTCGATGCTGATGGTGAGGAAGGGAATGGCGTGGGGTTGTTCGCCGGCGAGGTGGTCGAGCGCAGCGAGTGCCGCATCGCCGGCCGCGCGGTGGGCCTCGGTGTAGGTGGTGGCGGCGTTGGCGTCGATGAGGACGTCGTCGGGTTCGCTTGCGGTGTAGGCGGTGATGCTCCAGCAGATCATGGCGGGGGTGTCCTTGTCGGTGAGTGGTTGCCTGTGGTGACAAGGATGCCGCGCGGCCCCTCGGGCCGCGCGGCATATCGGGTCCCCAAACCCGTTCCTGTGGATAACTTCGGGTCTGGGGATACCGGGGGTTAGCGATTGCCGTTGCCGGGGGTGGGGCCGTTGGTGATCCATCCGGTGCCGGTGATCTTGAAGCGGTGTTGGGCGCGGGGTCGCCAGCTGTCGGCGGCTGAGTTCTTGGCGTAGGTATCGCCGTCGTCGAACAAAGCGACGGCCAGCTTGTGGGCCTTTTTCATGGTGGCGAGCATGGTTTCGATGGCGGTGGTGTCCATCAGGGCGAACGTCAACGGCGGCATCCGCAAGGTGACGTAGGGGGACACTTTGCGGGTGACGGGGTGGGTGAACTGGTCGCGGTGTGCGGCTCCGTTCGGCGGCCTGGTCCACATCATCGTGGTCTGCACTCCCACGTTGCTCTCGCTCATGATGCCGGGGAGCTGGTGCATCCGGGCCATGCCCATACGGGCCTGGCGGGCGATGGCGAACAGTCCGAGTGTCAATTGCACCTGCTCGCAGTTGGTGAACTGCATGGTCACGCCGGTGAACTCGATCTGCAGGACCGGGGTTCCGGTGCCTGGGGCAATGGTGGTGATGCGGCCATGCTGCTCTCCGCAGACGGTGATGTTGACGTTGCTGACGACGCCGTTGGTCCGCAGGGGTAGCGGGGTGGGGGTGTGTTCGGGGCGGCTGCCCTCGATGCGGCGCGCTTCGGTGTTGGGCGCTTTTGCTTTGCCTTTAGCCATGGTGTCCTCCCGGTTTCACTGCGGCAGACCTGGTGTCCGCCAACTTTTTTGCCCTTCTGGCAAAGGAGAGACTGAACGGCAGAGGACAGAGCGGAGTGGCTGGTGATCGAACAGTTTTTCAGCGAGCGCAGCGAGTACGGGTTGAAAAAGTTTTCGACCCCGCAGGGGCCTGGGTCAGCGGTCCGAAGCGGCGGACGAACCGTTCATGATCGGAAGGCCAGAAGGGACAAAACAAGCGTTCCCGGCCCGCTAGGGCCGGGACACTGCGCGCCGTCAGGCGCTCCACTTAGGTGACCGCGCAGCGGGCATCGTGGTGCTGCGATCCAGGAATGATGCGGCGTCGCTGGCGAAGTCGAGCGGATCGGTGTGGGCGAAGCCTTCGGTATGGGCGATGCAGTGCTGCAGCACAGCCAGCCGCGCCAGTGCGGTCGCGAGGTTGTCGTGGGTTTCGGACCATTCGTTGGCGGCGTTGTCGGTCCACCAGAGAACCACGGTGTCGCCGCTGTCGGCGATGATCTTCGCGGTGGTGTCCGGGGTGGTCAGTGTCGCGAGGGCGGGGGAGTGGGCGTAGTTCATCGGGTCTCCTTGGTTGAGGTTGTCGGTGGTGATCGGGGCGCAGCTCAGGTGACGCTCTGGCACTGCCGGCATTCCCATTGCCCGCTGATGCGGGTGCAGGTGCGGCGTTCGTCGCAGAGCCAGCACCGTTGGTTCGGCCTGGTCAACGCCTCGCCGGTGACATCGGCGGCCGCCGCTGCGGCGGCGACGGTGCGGTGGGCGCGCTGCGCTGCTCGAATGTGCTCGTCGCGGAGGTGTTGCTCGGCCTCGGTCAGCGGTGGCGCGGCGGCGGGGTGCAGGTACCCGGTTAAGGCGCGGGAGCAGTCGGGGCAGGGGTGGCCCTGCTCGTCGGCGGGGTGGGTGCATCCGGGAAGGACGCAGCGGGCGAACAGCTCTGGTGAGGTCGTCATCTCGTTCTCATTTCCGCGCGGAGGGTGGCCGCGGGCGGTGGGTGTCCCCGACACTGGGGACACCCACGGCACGGGCCTTCGGTCGTGTCAGGAGTCGTGGGTTTCGCCGTCGCTGGTGTCGCGGGCGGTGTGGGCGGCCAGGAACGTGGCGGCGGCTCGGGGGTTCCCGGCGGCGGTGAGTGCGGCGGCGGTCGCGTCGGCTTCGGTGCAGTTGAGCGCGACTGCGATCTCGTCGGCGAGCTCCGGGTCACCGAAGATCTCAGCCCACCGGGTGAGCGGGTCGGCGGGTTCGGCGCTCGGGGCGGTGTCGATGACGGCTGCCCAGAACTCGGCGGCGTCGCTGCCCTGGTCGGTGAAGCTGGGCAGATCGGTTCCGGTCCATGCCTTCTTGGCGTTCTCGGCAATCCAATCCAGGTGATCGCGCGACCACCTCTCATGGGCTCCGAGTCCAGCAATGATCTGTGCCAGGGCCAGCTGCGCGCGGCGCGGGTTGATTCGGTTGGCTACGTCGTTGATGTCCATCGGTGACCTCCACTGCATGGTGCGGCAGACCTGGTGTCCGACCACTTTTTTGCCCTTCTGGCACGCACGATTGGGCCGGCAGAGGACAGAGCGGAGTGGCTGCTGATCGGACAGTTTTTCTGCGAGCGCAGCGAGTGCGGGTGAAAAAGTGTCCGACCCGATAGGGCCGCAGGTCAGCAGTCCGAAGCGGCGGACGAACCGGTCATAATCGGAAGGCCAGAAGGGCAAATGCGATCCCGGCCCGCCAGGGCCGGGTCACAGTGCGCCGCAGGCGCTCCGAATAGGTGACCGCGCAGCGGGCACACAGCTCCCTCGCCGCCGATGCGCGTGTCAACGCACGACAAGGCCCACCCCGGTGGGGGTGGGCCAGGCGGTCAACGCCGGGGCCTTACGGCGCTACCTGTAGGGACCAGTAGCCGATGGTCCTCGGGAACAGCTCGACGGTCTGGGTGGTGGTGGGGCTGAGGTAGGTCTGGGCGGTCGGGATTGATCCGTCAGCCATCTCGACCCTGATCAACCCGACGCGGTGGACCAGGCTGGCCTGGGTAACAGCCAGTGGCCCGTACTGGATTCCGGCGATCGTGGTGTAGACGTTCATGTTTGAGCCTTTCGCTCTGGTGATTGGCGCCCCGCCCTTATAGGCGGGGTGTGCTGCGGCGGTGAAGGCCGGCGGGTCTGAGGTGACCCGCCGGCCTCGACCGGGTTAGTCGGTCGTGAGGGTTTGGATGCCGATGGCTTCCTCGAGGTAGTACCGGGCCCTGCCCAGGTCCCGGCTGTTGGCGGTGAAGTCCAGGAGGACGGTGTTGGCCAGGCTCTGGGCATGGTGGGCAGCTGATCGTTGCTGCTCGCTGCCGTTCTCGGCGGCGACGGCCTGGCGGATGGCTTGCCGGGTGTCTTCGAGGATCTGTGAGATGGTCATGATGTGCCCTTCGTGGTTGGTGGCGCTTGACGCCTTGCGTTCGCGCTGGCCGGGGTGGGCTGTCAACCCCGAAGAGTCCCGGCGGCCGGAGACGAATTTCATGCGAGCGCAGCGAGTGCGGGATGAAAATCGTTGGAGCGCACGGGCGCAGCGCAGCGGAGAACGGGCGACACCGCAGGGGCGTGGGTTGACAGCTCGGGCCCCCGGCCAGCGACACTGAAAAGGCGCGCGCCCCCTATGGTGACCACAGGAGCGAAGCTCGGGCCGCAGGTCCGACACCGGTTTGACCGGGAAAGTCGCCGGGTAGCCCCGCCAGCAGGTCGAGGTGCTTGTGAGCGTTGACCCCGGCTTAGGTGCTCTCGGTTGAGACCGAGCCGGGGGCACCGTCCCCATCGCGGCCGGGAAATAGAAGAACCTGGCCAGCTTCAATCGGGGGGATTGGTCCGGGGGGACTTGCTGGCCAGGCTCGGCGTTGACGATAGCAGTGGCATCGGACAGGGCCGCTGCCGTGCGGGGCAGATCGTGGTGTGATCTGCCCCGCACGGCGATTGTCAGCTGATGTCGATGTCGTCGGTCGTGATGTCGCCGGTGACAGCCTTTTCGATGTCCGAGAGGGCGTAGCCGAACGTCTCGGTGAGGAACCGCAGGTACCGGCTGCGGGCGTCTCCGACGGTGCGCAGGTACGCGTGGCCACCGCGCCAGGCATCTTTGGGCAGGTTCGCCTCGTGTGCGGCGCAGGTGATCGCGAGGGCGATCAACTGGGCCCGTTCGGCGGCGGCACCGTCGAGCGCTTCGAGGGGATCGGCACCGAGCAGCTCGGCGGCGATCTTCTTGGCGTCGGCGTCCTGGCGGGCGGCGTTGTACAGATCGGCGTTGCGCCACACCGTCGTTGCCAGGAACGCCGCGACCACAGCGGCTTTGCCCTTGGGCAGGGTCTTGCGGGCGAATGCCTCGGTCAGCTTCTCCCGGCGCACGCTCTGCGCCGCCACACCCAACTTGTTGAGCGTGAGAACCTTACGGCGTTCGCGCTTCTCGGCCTCGGCCTGTTGGCGCTCACGCTCGGCGCGCTCGCGTGCGAGCCGGTCAGCCTGGTCCTCGGGGCTTTCGACGTCGTCCTGACCTTCGGCGACACCAGCGGGAGCAGTATCGGTCAGATCGGCATCGGCTGCCGCTGCCTTGCTGCGCTTGCGGTACTCGCTGAGTGTTTCCAGGCCGTCGCGGGCCGGATCGTTGTGGTACCAGGTGACGTAGTGGTTCCACTCCTCACCTTCGGTGAGGGTGCGCGGGTCAGCCATCCCCTCGGCCACGGCGACGTCGGGGTCTTCGCCCTGCACGCTCCAATCGATCGATGACGCATCGACATGCTCACCGGCGGCGTTGAGGTAAACCTCTTCGCACTCGGCCTCCACGAACGCCATCACGTGCTCAGGGGTGAGGTCCTCGAACTGCTCGTCGCTCACCCGCTCGCCGGTCTCAGGGTGGACCAACTCGCTCAAATCGGTCCATGCGCTGCGGGATTGGGGGCGCACGTCGCTGACGTGAAAGCCTTTGTCCCGCCAGTGCGCCAGTCCCTCGCGCAGTGCTGCGCGCTGGGCGGCGGTTTCGAGCAGCTCGGCGTGCTTGTGGTCGAACCTGCCTTGCGCGGCGGCGTCGAGTAGCTCGGTGACGGCGTCGGTGTCCTGGTCTGCTTCGAATCCGGCGATGATCGCGCCCTGGTCCAGGGTCAGCAGGTCGTTGACCGCTGCCATCGCAGTGTCGGATCCGGCGATGGCCAGGGCCGCATCCACCGTCTTTTTCGACGTGTGGGTGGTCTTGGCGATCTTAGTCCTCGACAGTCCCAGGTCGAGCAACTGCTGCATTGCTGTCGCCCGGTCGGTGTTGTTGAGCTGCGTGCGGTGCTCGTTGGTTTGGAGCTGGTCGCTGATCCGCTCGATGGTTGCGGCGTCGTCGGCGGCGGCGCTGCTGATCACGTAGACCGGGATGGTCGCCAGCTCGGCCTCACGAGCGGCCAGCGTGCGCAGTTGTCCGTCTCGCACCCGCAGGGTGCCGTCGTCGTCGCGGGTGGCCAGGACCGGCAGCAGCACGCCTCGGGCGGCGATGGACGCCGCGAATGCCTTGTCCAGGGTGGCGTCGGTGCGCACGTTGTCATCGATCACCAGGGTGTTCGGGTCGGCGGCGACGAACTCGCCGGTCTGGGCGACAGTGGTGGCGGTAGTGGTGTTGTTTGTCATGGTGTTTTCTCCTACTGTGGGTGAGAAGCAACCGGGCCGAGTAACAGTCGGCCCGGCTGCTTTTCTTTTGGGCCAGAAACCTTGTGGTTACTGGTGGTCGGGGAGTTCGACGGTGCGAACGGGTCGCCCGTCGAGCCGGTTGGTGTCGGCGTCGGCGAGCATCTGGGCGGCGACATTCCTGATCTGAGTGAGGCGGTAGACCTCGGCCAGGTGGTCGTGGGCTTCGGCGTACCACTTCGCGCGCTGCGCACCGGTCATCGCAGCACCTTCGGCGTTACCGATGGCGATGGCTGCTTCCTGCGCGGACCGGTCAATGGCCTCATCGAGGGCGGTGCACCAGTCGCGGGCCTGCTCGACCAGGGCCTGCTCGAACGGGATCTCCCGCAGGGTTGCGATCATGCGGACGGCGGCGAGGTTGGGGGCGGCGACGGTCAGGGCGTCGATGTCGGTGTAGATGCTGGCAATGCTCATCGGTGGGTTCCTTTGCTTCTCAGGGTTGAAGTCGGCGGGATCGAGGATGGTTTCGGCTGCCTTCTGGGCCTCGGGGCTGTAGACCACGAGGTCGAACAGTGCGAACTTGGTGTCGTCATCGATGTCGGCGTAGGCCGGATCGGTGGGAGTCTTGATCTCGTTGTAGACGTGCTCGATCGCAACGAACGGATCGAAAAACATGGCGTGCCTCCCTGGGTTGTCGTGTCCGCCAACTTTTTTGCCCTTCTGGCAAGCACGATTCAGACCGGCATAGGAGACCGGAACGCAAGACTCGGTCGGAAAGTTTTTCTGCGAAGCACGGGTTGAAAAAGTTTCCGAGCTGGCAGGCCGGAGCGAATGCGGAGCCGGGTCTTGCGCGCAGGTCGACGCCGGTCAAAATCGAGTGGCCAGAAGGACAAAAGGTTTCCCGGCCGAAGGCCGGTGTCACTGTGCGCCGTAGGCGCTCCGAGTAGGTGACCGCGCAGCGGGCAAACAGTAAGGGTGCCGGCCGCTAGGGTGGTGGGCATGAACAGTGCATCCGAGCGTGTGGCGGTTGATCTGGTGTCAGGGGCGCGGCCGCAGGCCGTCGATCTCGAGGCCCTGGTCTTGGGCCGGCCCGCGGGCCGGGTTGATCTGGTGACCGTCGACGACGCTGACCGTCGACTGCTCTAGGAACGTGTGCAGACACCAGTGAGGCCCGGAGCGCTTGTCTCCGGGCCTCACTGGTGAAGGGCAATGCGGTTTAGGTGGTCCAGTCACCTCCGATCGTGGCTTGCGCAACCTCGGTGGTCGGTATGACGTGGGCGAGCTGGTCGGGTGAGATTCCCGCTCGCATCGCACGGTCGATGAGCGTCATCAGCGGGGGGAGTTCGGCAGTGCTGCGTTCTGCGTCTTCGACGGCCACGTTCGCCAGGCCGCCGTTCCCACCGAGTGCAGCGGCGGCGACCACCAGGGTCAGCACTGCGGCTCTTTTGCCGTCGCGCAGCGCGTTGGCGAGCTGGATGAACGTCGCGGCGGCGGCCGGGTAATTGTGACTGCTGACGGTGATCAGTGCGTCGCGGTAGCTGATGTTCTCGGCCACGGCATTGGCAATATGTGCGGCCAGCTCGGCGGTGGCGGCCGCGTGGCCGGTGATGATGGCGTAGAGCTCGCGGGTGATGTCGAGCAGACTGCGTGGGGTATCGATGTCGGCGGTGTCGGCGAGGGTGAACAACTCGCGCAGAGCCTCCCGGCTTCCGGCGATGGTCCGCCCTGACTGGACGCTGCGGGCGAGGGCGAGGGGGCTGGTGCGGTAGTCCGCGGTCATCCCTGCATCGTTGGTGCGCAGGTCAGCCCAGAAGTTCTGCTCGTCGCAGCTGGGGGTGTAGAGGACCTGGGTGACCTCGATGCCCATCAGTTCCGCTGTTGCCGCGGTGTCTGTGGCGGCGCTGGCACCGGTGTCTGGATCGCTGGCAATGGCCACGACGACGACGCTCGCGGCGTGGTGCTGGCGGGCGGTGTCGAAGATCGTGACTGCACCCTGACCGATGGTGGCGATGTCGATGCGCGCGACGAACAAAACCTCGTCGTCTTTGAGTGCGACCACGACGACTGCCTCGGTCGGGATGAAGCCGAGGAACGCCGGGAGCGCGGCGATGAGACTGGCCGGTGCGGAAAGCGTGATCGGGGTGTTGTTGTCCATGGTGACCTCCACTGCATTGGTGCGGCAGACCTGATGTCCGCCAACTTTTTTGCCCTTCTGGCATGCACGATGTGGACCGGGTAGGAGACCGGGAGGGTGGGACCCGGACGAAAAGTTTTTCTGCGAAGCACGGGTTGAAATAGTTTTCGGGCCCCTGGGCCGCAGCGCAGCGGAGTCGGGTATCGCCCGGGAGGTCGACGCCGGTCACACTCGGAAGGCCAGAAGGGACAAAACACAGATTCCCGGCCCGCCAGGGCCGGGTCACAGTGCGCCGCAGGCGCTCCGAGTAGGTGACCGCGTAGCGGGCAGTCGTGGCCGCGTCAGCGGACAAACGAAAGGCCGGCCACCTGGTGGGGTGGCCTGGCCTTGGGGTGGGTGTGTGGCTCCAGGTCGTCGACGCTGGAAGCTGGCTGTGCGGGAGCTGCGCTAGGTCGCGGTAGGGCTTGGTGTCGCGGTAGCTCTGGGGTTTATCGGCGGTTGTTTCAGCTCTACACGAGCCCGGTCAGCGCTTCAATCAGCCCGCGCGCTGTCTCTGTTGATTCAGCGGTGGCAGCCGCCGCCACACCGAGGCTAATCGGGGCGAGAACGCCACGGACCGAGTTGATTGCACGTTTGATAGTGGTGCGATCGGGGTTGTCCCGGACGATCTCACCGACCACGACGGCGGCATGGTCGCGTACCTCTTGATCGTCATCGTCGTTAAGAGCTAAAGCGTCGAGGCGGTTCAGCAGATACTGGATGCTCTCAGCAACCTTTTCGAAGCCGGGAGCGATGGCAGTGGAGTTGTTGACGTTCTTCAACCGCTGATCAACTGATCCTGAATTGCCAAACGCAACCTGGTTCTGAGAGCCGCTGATCGTAACCGTGGACCGATGGTGATGATTGTTTGTTGCTGTAGGTGACTGGTACCCGACGATCGGTGCCGGACCCCGTAACGCACGTTGACCCCGCGGGGTCGCACGTACCAGGAAGAACTCGCCGTCCCCTCTGCGCTCGCCCTCAAGTAGGTGTTCCATCGCAAGTTCGTTGGCGGCGTCCACCACCTCGCGATGGGTGAGTGGGCCGGTGTAGTCGTTACCTGCGTCGCTCGACTCGAGTCCATCCAACGACCGATAGTCATCAAGGACCCATCTCAGAACGCCCCGACGGGCCAGCTCGGCCCGGTACTCGACCGCGGCCAAGGAAGCCTCAACTCGGCCAGCAGCACTGAGCACGAAGGGGCCAGCACCTACAGTGTCCTTGTCGGATGTGTCGAGTATTAGGTCGGCCTGGCGCAGCTGGTCATAGGCAAGCGCCAGATCATTCCCAGCGCATACCTCGACCGGCGGGTGTTGGCCGCTAGTTCCGGCCAGCCAAGCCAACACACGAAAGGATGGGTAAGTCAGCGCCATCGAAGATCCTCCTTGTGGCCGGGCGGTGCAACCAAACTAGCCCGCCCCCCTGCGAAACACACGGACTGGACGATGGCCTGCCGACGAGTTCGTGTCGAAGTCGAGAAGTAGTCGCTCTTTTGCTGTTCTACCGCCGCTCGTTAGAAGCGAGGAACCGAATCCCGGACCGGGGACATGTGGTTCGGGCGCGAGAACACGCGGTACAGCGCCAGGCGGCACTCGTCAGCAGCCTAGCTAGACCAAGGCGACTATGACGATCGGGATGATGCCTAGGATTGCGAGAATCATTGACGCTTGTGCGAGGCGATGTTTCCACCAAGCGATATTGCTCATTACCTGCAGTTGATGTGACAAGACCGGCAGCAAGTCGGCGTTCTTGATCTGTCGCTCGATGTCCGCTGGATCTAGATGTCGCAGGTGACCGAAGTAGATGAAGTTGTTCGACGACTCGGTCTTGAGCGTTTTGGACCGCCTCAACTGAGGGATCACGACTGCGGCAGAGCCCAGCATCGCCAAACCTACGAGGACCACACCGATGGTGTAGAAGATCTCCTTGGGACCGCTAAGGTCCGCGAGCACGCGATTGTCGGTCGACATCGTGATGATGCCGGCCATGATCGCGGTTTGAATCGTGAGAGTGAAGGACGCTTTGCTGTCGACCTTGCCAGTCCAATCCACCACAGCGGCATGTATTTTCCAGGCGGTGTCGACTGGATCGCTAGCCATCAGACTTCCCAACGGGTGTTAGACCCATAGACAATGTTCGACACACCACCGATCGTTACTGCAGTAGGCAACCTGCTCCAGAAACGTCCAGTTTCAGGATGCGTAAGCAAGTCATCGTCGAGCTCGTCGTAGACACGCTTGGTGATATAGGTGGCGTGACCGCTCTTCAAGTCGCTGAGCTTCGCGGCGATGTTCGGTGCACCCCCGATCGAGATGAGATCGTTGTTGTCCCGGGCACCGCCGCGAACAACCAATGACTCACCAGTGTCTATACCGACGCGATGGCCAATCCTGTAAAGCTGTTTACTCGTATTCGACCAGTCCCAGTTATTCTCGATCGCCGGGCGGATGACATCGACGACAGCCGAATGAATCGCGAGCGCTGAACGGACTGCGTTCCAGTTCTTTCTCTCGCCGATAAATATCGCCATGACTCGGTCACCATCGAACGAGCGGATCTCGCCACCGTAGTGGCGCAATATCCGCGTGGCGGAGTTTACAAAGGCTCGAATAATCTTCGCCGCGACTTCTTTATCGAGGTATTGAGCGATCGTGCTTGAGTCTGCTAGATCGGCGTAGGCATAGGTCGCATCGATCTTGCGTCCACCATTCCTCATCACGATGTCATCGGTCTTTGGGACTACTCGCCCTTCAGTGATGTCCCACGTCGCCGTCATGATGTCTCGGACGCTCGTCTCGATGCTCGGGAACATGCAGACTCCTTATTGTCAACTAGCTCACTCTAATCGATGGGTCGGACACAGAGAGGTCGCCATGCCACCACATCGGCCCGTCGTATTATCCCCACTAGCCACTTGTCAAGTTTACTTGACATAATATATATTATCGGCGTAATCAATTGTGGCACAGTACATTTTGTCACCAGTGACGAAACGCTACGCGATCCGGGAGTCGCGTTGCCCGACCTGCGCCCGGCTCGCGCGTCGCGGGTCCTGGCACAGCTTCAAATGGCTCTAGCTCCGCAGTGATAGAACAGGTACCGTGAATCGGACAAATGACGCAGAACGGACAGTTGCCTCAGCGATCGGCCTCGGCCGAATCATATGGGGCGCGACGACAGCACTGGCACCGGCCCGCGTTCATCGCGTCCTCGGGGTCGACTACCCCGGGCCAGACCGCGGCATCTGGATTAGAGCATTCGGCGTTCGCGATATCATCCTTGGCGCTGCGGCCCTTCACCCCGATCAGACCGTTAGACGATTAGTACTGCAGGCCGGTATCGCGATGGACCTTGTGGATGCGGGCGTAGTCATCGCGGCCGCCCGCAACGGCGTCCCCCGCCGAGCCGCTGGAGTCGGGGTCCTACTTGCTGGTGGTACTGCGGTCGTGGCAGCCATAGGACCTTCGCTGCTACGCCAATCGGTCCGGGACAAATCCTGCCATCGCAGCTAACCCGACGTAAACTCAATCTCGGCTTTAACTAGGACAAGTCCAGAAACATGAGCAGATCTGTGTCACTGCATTGTTCGACGATTCTTCGCACAATATTGCTCTATCCGGGCTGGCTCGCATCCCGGCTAGTAGTTGCTCGTACACGTCCGGAGGGCATCGGCAGTGATTGTGGGTACCTCGCATGAAATTTGCACCCATTCTTTGCCGCCGTCGCGGGACCTATCTAGGAAAACTTCGACGGTTGAGGCGCTTTCAGCCGTCCGATAGTACGTTCTGATCGGGTCACCCTCGGTCGTAAAGGCAGTGACGCTCAGCTCCGCGCCCTTCCCGTAGCGGCTCCTCAGGAGGCAGTCCACAATTGACTGCGGGTACAACTCGGCGAGGGTGGAATCGGGCCCTTTAGCTGTGGTCTCCCCGCAACTAGGCAGCGTCGAGCGATCAACGAATGCTTGCGGTGCGGAAACTCTCGGAGCGTCCTCTTCCGCAGAACACGCGGCGGTCATCAGAACTGCCGCAACGGTGAGGACGATGGTGCATTTGACTCGCATCTGACCAGCGTAGTTCGGCCTGATGAGAACTTACGGCCAGCTTCCGCCGACGCGACCGGAGGTGACTGCCAAGGCCTGACGCCCCAGGGCAACAGTCTCTCAGTAGTGACCGTCCGTGGTATCTCGACCCGTTGAAAATCACTGCTATAAGAGCATTCTTACTCGTCCTACACGCCAATGCGTCTCACTAACTGCTTCCGTTTCGCAGCAACGCCTTTCGACACCAGTGACGAAAGGTATCCCGAACCACGGTGTAGCGGCGCCTCAGTGAGGTCGCAGCGTCGGCCGTGCGTAAGTGCACAGGTTCACGCGTTCGACGTCACGAAGATTCCGGAAGCAGCTGCGACGAGTGGTAGGTCGCCCGAGTTGGTAGACGATCGGGCCCAAGCCCAACGACGACGGACTCGCCTACCTGGCACTCTTTGCCATCGGGGGTCAGTTTGCTGGCTCAGTGTTGTTTTGACGGCGAATGAACTCGGCCATGCCGGGAACGGTGAAGGCTACGACCCCGCGTTCGGGTGCCCAGATTAAGCCTTTCTTGATGCAGGCGTCGCGGTGCGGTGCCACCGATTGCATGGAGCTACCCAGGGCTGTGGCGACCGCGGAGGATCGCGGTTGCTCGGTACCGCTGACAGCCATGGCGTGTAGATATCGCCGTTCGGTCTCGGTGGCGCGGAGCCACCGTGAGCTGTAGAAGCCAGAGTCGAGGGAGGCATGTCCGGTGCTCACCGCGTCTTCGGCTTCAATCACGCTGAACGGTGATCCTGTTGCCACGCGCCATAGTTCGTATCCAAACACTTGCAGGAAGTATGGGTAGCCGGCGCTGGCAGTGACCACGTAGTCAGCGGCCTCGTCGGTGACGGCTTGTCCCAGTCGGGAAATCGGCGCGACGATCGCCGCCCGTGCTTCGTCGTTGGACACTGGTCCGATGGTGCGGTAGTCGAATTGCCGTTCCGCGTAGGATCGCGCATCAGCTAAGACTTGAGGGAGGTTCGGCAGTCCCGCCCCGACCAGAAAGAACGGCCATCCCCGTTGGGCGGCACGGTGTTGGGTTGCTAGCAGGACCTGGAGCAGCGGCGCCTCGAGCTCCTGCATTTCGTCGACGAACACTCCGAACGCGTTGCCTTCTTTGCGCAGTTCATCGCATAGCTCTTCCACGAGATCTTCGAACTCCACCCCCAGCGATGCTTGCGGTGGCGGCGCTGCTTTGGACACGCTGACTCCCGTGCCGAACGCGGTCGCTGACACCGAGAACTCTTCGGTCATCGACCGGAGTCGGTCCACGATCGACCGGGCGAACTTTCGGCGTCGAAGCGCCCGGGTGACGTCTTTGGAGATTCGCCGGCGCAGGGCTTCGGCGCCTTCCTGACTTGTCTGTGCTTCGACTTCGACAACGACCCAGTCGTTACGCCGGGCTTGGTCAGCCATGGTCGCCAACAACGTCGTTTTTCCCACACCACGCAGCCCTTGCAGCATCAACCCACGGTCGTAGCGGCGTTGCTTGACCCGCGCGACAAGCAGATCGAAACGCTCCAGTTCCCGAGTACGCCCTACCAGCTCAGGCGGACGAGTACCCGAACCGGGCGTGAAGGGATTGAGGCCAGATTCCACCCGCAGACACTAGCAAAGTATCAGTCTCTATAAGGCGAGATCTTATACAGACTGATACAGTCCTACAGTCCGGCCAGTCCAGTTCGAGCTCTTGACTGTGACGTGGCAGAGGCGTTCCTGAGCTCCTGCAACAGACCAGTTGTGAATCGCTCAGCCTCTGGCGTGTAGGACATCAGCCAGTTGATCAACGGACGGCAGCCCGGACGCACCGGCTTCAGTCCGGTAGAGACGGCACGCAAGTTGATCGACGTGAAGGGCATCGTCGAAGGCATCAGCGCCATCGATGAGTATCGTCGGCGAACCAGCGAACGGTGACGCTGCCGCCTCGGCATCCGACCCAATTCGCCGCACCCCTATTTCGAGATCTGTCCTTCCGATTTTGGCCGCCGCCGCACGGACGCGCTCGACCGCCGCTACCCAGTTAGGGCAGCCCTCGACATAGAGAATCTCCACCCTCATATCAACGACCCTGCCCTGCTCGACGGCACGAGTGCTCAGGTCCCGGGAGCTACTGGCGAGAAAAACGTCAGCAGATTTCCAGCTAGATCAAGTACCGCGAACTCTCGCGTGCCCCACTCAGTGTCCGTGGGCCCCGCCCCAGCATCACCCGGATGAAGAACCTGAGCCGCCGCCATCTCGCGGTAGAGCTCGTCCAACCCGTCGGTCTCTATCCGGCAACTAGCCGTTCCCGCGATGAAGCTTTCTGCCCCACTGCAGATCGGCATCGCGACAAAGTCAGAACGCGCACGCCAATCGTCGTCGAACGCCGCCCATAGATGCACCTCAGCACCCTCGCGCACCAGTTTCGCGAACCCCTCATCTGATGCGATAACCGTGAACCCAAGTCGTGTGCAATAGAACTCCACACCGAGCACGATTCGCTCGACCGGCAGCGCCGGCACCACCCTCAACAAACTCATCACCCAATCTAACGCCTGACCACAGGAACCGCGAGACTCGGTGCAGCCGGGAAGTCGTAGATGAAGGCCGCCGTCACACCGCACAGGAGGACGCCGTACCCGCTGGGGCAGCGATGTCGCTTCGCCGCAGCCAGAAGGCACCGGCGGATTACCGGAACGAACCAGGATCAGAACCGCAAATCCCTTGCGGCGCAGACCGCCTGCTCTTCCTCACTGGGTTCGTCGTGCCCGCAGCCGCATGCCTCGCTCATCGCCACACCGTCGCTTTGCCCTCCGGGGCGCCGACTCCGGGCTCTGGGCCGTCGCAACACTTGCTGTCAGTGCCGTACGTAGGACACAACGCAACAGCGTTCCCGGTCGCCGCCAGCAGTGTCTGCGCCGCGGCGAGCAGGTCCATCAGCTCCGGCCGCGCCAGGCTGTAGAACACCTGCCGCCCCACCGGACGGCCGACCACCAGCCCGCAGTCCCGCAGGCACGCCACATGCGCCGAGACCGTCGACTGCGCCAACCCCAGCTCAGCCATCACATCGGCCACCCGGGCCTCACCGCCCTGGGCAAGCCGGGTCGCGATCGCCAACCGGGTGCCGTCGGACAGGCTGTGAAACAACGCCACCGCCGGATCGAGGTCCGCGCCGGTCGCCACCGCACTCTTATTCATCGTCATATGGCGATGATAGCGATATTTTGTGGTGTAATCGAGTACCACGACATTTCCGGGCGACGCGCCCCGGACAAAGTGTGTAAGGAGCCGCCGGTATGCCATCGATGTCGACGATCGAGTCACTGTTCTGTCGCAGCGCACCCTGGGAGGCGGCAACGGGCAGATGGGTGCTGCCGTGGGCGTTGCAGGGCATCGAGCCTCGGGGCCGGGTGCTCGAGATCGGTGGCGGCAGTGGTGCAATGGCGACCCAAATCCTCGCGACGGCGCCACCAGATCTAGTTGACCTAACAGTGACCGATATCGATCCCGAGATGGTCGAGGCCGCCGGGCGCCGGATGCAACCTTTCCGAGGTCGTGCTCACGCTCGGGTCGCCGATGCCACCGCGTTGCCGTTTCCGGACGGCGCCTTCGACACCGTTGTCTCGTTCATCATGTTGCACCACGTGCTCGACTGGGAGAAGGCCCTGGCCGAAGCGGTCCGGGTGCTGGCGCCCGGCGGGGTACTGGTGGGCTACGACCTGCTCGCCAGCGCACCGGCACGGCTGCTGCATCGCCTCGAAGGTGCACCGCACCGGTTCATCAGCCGTGGCGAGCTACGCCCGCATCTTCACACCCTGCCGCTGACCGACCTCCGGATCCGGGAGAATGCGGTCACTACCCGGTTTCGCGCGCGCCGCGGCGGTGACCGATGATCGCGCCGTCGCACCCGCACCACCACGGCGCGAACTCGAACGAGCTGGCCGGACTGGAGCAGGTGCAGGTCACCGTCGCATTCGTCGACCTCGCCGGCTTCAGCGTGCTGACCGAGATCTGCGGGGACCAGGAAGCCGCCGAACTCGCTCTCGCGCTGGCCGAACAGGCCCGGCGAGCGCTTCACCCGGGTGTCCGAGTGATCAAGACCATCGGCGATGCGGTGATGCTCGCCGCCGACACCACCGATGCGATGCTCGCCACGATCAACACCCTGTCGGACGCCGTCGCCGACCACGATGGATTCCTCACGCTGCGCGCCGGGATCCACCACGGCACAGCGATCGTCCGCGACGGCGATCTGTTCGGGCATACCGTCAACGTCGCTGCCCGCATCACCGCCCTCGCCGGCGCAGGCCAGGCGGTCATCACCACCCCGGTACTGCCCGCCGCCACCCGCATCGGATGGCCCACCACGGCACTGGGGTCTCGGGGGCTGCGCAACATCAGCGCCCCCGTCGAGCTGCACGCCCTCGCACTCACCCCAGCCCGCCATCCCAGCGACCCGATATGCGGAGCGCGGATCGACCCAGCGACAGCACCGGCACACCGACAGACCGGCACCGACCGGTGGTGGTTCTGCTCAACCGACTGCGCCGAACGCTACGACCACACCAACGAGCAGACCGCCAGCCTGGCCTCACCCCGGGGCAGCACACCGGCGCTAGAAAGCCCTAACTCGCGAGGCGCCACCACCAGGTCACTGAGATGAGCTTGCCGTGTCCGCTGGCCGCTCCATGAACACAGCCACGATGAGAACCACTGCGCCGCAAGTGATATAGGTATCGGCGAGGTTGAATGTGGGCCACCACCCGGTGTGGAAATAGTCTGTCACCTTGCCGTCGATGAGCCGATCGATGACGTTGGCCGTGGCGCCGGCGAAGATGGCGGCCAGGCACATGGCGTGCACTGTGTGGTGATGCGGTGCGCTGACCCACGCGTAGATGCCAATACCCACAGTGATTGCAGCGGTAACCGCAATCAGGGCCGCAGCGGGAAGTTGATTGCCCAAGCTAAAAGCGACCCCGGTGTTGAACGCCAACCGAAGCTCCAGCGGGCCAAGGTCAACGATGCGGCCATCGGCAAGCGTGGCACGGGCGATCGGATCAAAAACAAGAGCAAGAGTCGTCAAAACCATTGCCACATAGACCAATACCCGGCGCTGTGGTGTCGCGGTGGCGCTGGGTTCGTGGGAGATACTCACCAGTGCCACTCCCCCACGACACGGTCCTGACCACCCGGGGCGGCCAGCCCGTGCTGCCGCCCGACCGGCTCGCCTCCGGGGGTGCCGATAACGACGACATCGGTCACGTCATGAACTCCGGCGACCACGGCCCAGCTCCACAGGAGCCCATCAGCATCAACCCGGGAGGGCGCGCGTTCTGACAGACGAGGACACATAGTCACCGCACCAAGTGGGTTTGCAGACGTCGTCTCGCCGGTAGCAGCGCAGACTGCGCTCATGATCGACATACAACGATATTATCGCCCACGAACGAGTGGGTCTACGCTGGTCGGCCGCGTGCACCCTCGTGATCCTGAGCCGTTCCCGGTGCAGCGCGAGTGCATTCCTCGGGGTCGCGGGCGGTGGGCTGCTCTGTGGCCAGTGTCTTCGGCGCAGCGCTCGCTGCTTACCCTGAAAGGGTGAGTACGCCGAGCGCCGATTCGATCGACATCCGCCGTAGCGCCGCGGCGAGCATCGGCTGGGTGCTGGCCTGGGTTGCGGCCGCCGTCGCCATTGCTGTCACCGCCATCTCCGCGAGCAAGGCGCTGGACCTGGCCGGCGTCGGTGACCCCGGCGCGCTGACACGCTACGGGCTGCCCACCGTGCAGACGATAGGTGAGATCGGTGCCGTGGTGGCCGTGGGCGGGGCGCTGTTCGCAGCGTTCTTCGTTCCGCCGCAATCCGACGGGATTCTCGACGTCGGCGGGTACCGCGCAATCCGGTTCGCATCGGTGGGAGCGTTGGTCTGGGCGATCGCGGCACTGCTCATGATCCCGCTGACGATCTCAGATGCGTCCGGCTTCCCGTTGTCTGAGACGCTGACTGTCGATCGCATGACCACCGCCTTCGACCAGGTGGCCGATGCGCGATCATGGTTGTGGACGGCGATCTTCGCTCTGATCTGCGCAATCGTCGCCCGGATCGCGTTGCGATGGACCTGGACCCTCATCACTTTGCCTTTGGCATTGCTGACGCTGATGCCGATAGCCATCGCGGGGCATTCTTCGACCGGCGGAAGTCACGATGTCGCCACCAACAGCCTGATCCTGCACATCGTCGGCGCCTGCCTGTGGATGGGTGGCCTGTTCGCGCTGCTGGCCTACGCGCGCGGGGGCGGGCAGTTCACCGCGCTCGCGGCCCGGCGATATTCGCGGGTGGCTTTCTGGTGCTTCATCGTCGTCGGAGCCAGCGGTGTCATCAACGCTCTCGTTCGCGTGCACATCGATCAACTCTTCACCGAGACGTACGGGCAACTGGTGCTCGCCAAACTCTCCGCGTTGGTGATCCTCGGCGGGTTCGGCGCCTGGCATCGTCGCACGACCATCCCGGCCTTGACCGGCGGCGACGAGCGTAAGCCGTTCGTCAGATTCGCATTCGTCGAATTACTCGTGTTTGCGGCGACCTTCGGTATCGCAGTCGGTCTCTCGCGTACCCCGCCACCTGCCAACGTCAACCCGGCGGACATGCCGGCCGCCGAACTCGTGCTCGGATATCGGATCGACGAAGCGCCGACCTTCGGGAGCCTGCTGACCGATTGGCGCTTCGACCTGCTGTTCGGAACCTTGGCGATCGCGATGGCCGTCGTCTATCTGCGGGGAGTGATCAGGCTCCGTCGGCGCGGCGACGCGTGGCCGATCGGCCGCACGATCGCCTGGATGCTGGGCTGTGCGGCGCTGTTGTTCGCCACGTCGTCCGGGCTGGGCAAATACGCCCCTGCGCTGTTCAGCATGCACATGATCGCGCACATGGTGCTGTCGATGCTGGTGCCGGTGCTTCTCGTACTCGGTGGTCCGGTCACCTTGGCGCTCAGAGCGTTGGCACCGGCCGGGCGCGGCGCACCGCCGGGACCCCGGGAATGGATTCTAACGCTCCTGCACAGTCCGTTCTCGAAGTTCATGACCCACCCGCTGGTGGCGTCTGTACTGTTCGTCGGCAGCTACTACGTGCTGTACCTGGGCGGCCTGTTCGAACTACTGGCGGACTATCACGCGGCGCACGTCGTGATGAACCTGCACTTCATGGTCAGCGGTTATCTCTTCTACTGGGTCGTCATCGGTATCGACCCAGCACCGCGCACGCTGTCACCGGTGGCCAAGCTCGCGATGGTGTTCGGCTCCTTGCCGTTCCACGCGTTCTTCGGTGTCGCGTTGATGAGCACCGACAACATCATCGCGCGTAACTACTACAACAGCCTGATGCTGCCGTGGAACCCCGATCTGATGAGTGACCAGCGCCTCGGTGGTGGCATCGCCTGGGCGGCGGGTGAGATCCCGTTGGTCTTGGTGATGCTCGCGTTGTTGGTGCAGTGGAGTCGGCAGGATCAACGGCAGGCGAAGCGATTCGACCGACGCGAAGAACGCGACGACGGTGCAGAGTTGGCAAGCTACAACGCGATGCTCGCCCAACTCTCCGGCCGGACTCAGACCCGCGACCCGTACGACTAGCTTCTGGCGCGCAGCGCGTCAGCCGGTTGATGAACGGTCGGCAGCCCGGAAGAACCGTTCCCGGTCCATAGACACGGCACGCGAAATCATTGACTTAAACGGCATCGTCGAACGCATCAACGCCATTGAGGCACCTACCGCGATGCGCTCAACCGGCATCGCCTGGCACCGTTCTCAACAGACCCATCACTCAATCGAACGCGCGAGTGCACAAACTGCGAGACCGCTCGAACGCCCCCACACATCCGGCAACCTACCCACGGCCAAGATCGGACTAAATCACACCAAACCATCGACGCCCACGGACTCATACCGACCACCAAACGGAACGGCGATCGGCATCGGCCGAATCGTATTGGGTGCGACGACAGCACTGGCGCCGGCCCGCGTGCACCGCGCCCTCGGGGTCGACTACCCCGGACCAGACCGCGGCATCTGGATTAAAGCATTCGGCGTTCGCGACATCGCGCTTGGCGCCGCAGCACTGCACCCCGATCAGACCGTTAGGCGGTCAGTACTGCAAGCCGGTATCGCGATGGACCTCGTAGACGCGGGCGTAGTGATAGCGGCCGCACGCAACGGCGTCCCCCGTCGAGCTGCCGGAATCGGAGTCTACTCGCTGGGGGCACTGCGGTCATAGCCGCCGTCGGCCCGTCACTGCTGCGCCGAGCGGCACAATCCTGACATCGAAGCTGACCCGACGCAGTATTTGCTATCGGCGTAATCATATGTGGTGCACTGTATTTCGTCACTAATGACGAACCGTACCGGCTCTCATTGCATCGACGGTCGACGGTGGATGTGCGCAGACGGTGTCCCAGATGTGTAGTCAGTCCCCACTCCCGGTGGCCATAATGGCCGGTGAGCAACATGAAGCGGCGCTGGTCTGATGAGTACGTCGATGCATTCTGCGAGCACGCAGGGCAGCACGGATTGACTGCGCCGCGGGGCGCGGTGGCCGCGCTGATCGAGAACCATGTTCGTACCGTGGCCGACCGGCCGGGAATCACCGAGAAGACCGCCCGCACCAACTTCACAATCGCCGATGCGCAGTCTCTAGCTGGCCAGGCGGTCGAACCGTTCGCCAAAGAGCAGCCAGGACAGGACCTGCTCGACCTACCCATCACCCACACCATTCCTTTGGCCCTGGCCGCCCGGACCATCGCCGGACTCGCGATCGCCGTCGAACTGTCGACCTCCGCGGGCGGCAGTGATCCCGGCGACGTCCTAGCCGCTCATCGTGAATCCCAAGCCCTGATCGCCGCCTGGGGGCTGCTGATCGAACGCGCCGCCCTGACCGGCCACACCACCAGCCGCGAGTATCCCGACATCGCGATCCCCGAAGCAGCAATCCACCGCGCCCTACGCGAACTCGACCGCGGACTGCGCCACCTCACCGCCGCCGGCGTCACTCCCGCCGACGGCGGCGACCCGACCATGCTCACCGACGCCCTTACCACCAACAGAATCGCCCTGCAGAACGAACTCTGACCAACTCCGCCTGGCGTATTATGTAATCAATTGCAGCGCAATATTTTCGCAGCTAGTAACGGAACGTTACGCTAATCTAGGCCAGAGATACCCACGAGAATCGCCTCCTTGGAGGCGATTGGCCCCAGCTGCCTTTAAAATTCCTCCGAGCCTTGCCGCAATCTTGACTATTGTTGTGGCATAAAAGCCTTCCGATTCGCGACCACTATCGGGCATTCGAGTGTCGTTCTGGCTGAAGGGTGACGCCTGCACGTTCAGAGACGGCTGCTAGACCTCTCCGATGCTGGGTTCATATGTCGTTGTTTCGGGCTTTGCGTGCGCCGATGACATAGAACATGCCGATTCCCGCTGCCAGTAGCATGATTGCCCCGGCGATAGAGCCCCATAGCCAGCCGCAGTTCAATCCGTCAGAGCCGTTGTGCATCGCTGCCGATACATCTGCCAGTACCGGACCAGTGGGCGGGGCGTCGGTGCGACCTTGTCCGTCGAGTTGCCCCGTCCCTTCTGGCACCACCTCAAAGGTGAAGTCTCCTGTGACGGGATCCCCATCGGCCGAGTCGACACCGAAGCTGACGGTGAACACGCCCGGTTCGAGCTCCGATGAGATTGGAGCAGTGACGAACGGCCCGCTGACCGACGGCTGCGAGACCTCGATGTCGCGCCCAGCGGAGTCACTTAACACGATCACCGGCGACCGGTCTGACACATCCTGGTCGAAGGTGAGATCAATCGACGACGGCGACTGGTCGAGGACCGCGTCACGTTGCGGGCTGGCTGTCACCAGCGAACTGTGAGCCGATGCTGGGCCGGCGCCTGCGAGAAGGCCCAGGGCCGCTACCGCGGTAATGATCAGAATGCGTGCTCGAACCAAAGTTTCCACCACCTTGCCCAAATTACTATACAGGGTAGTAGTTGCGACGAGGGGTGACGTTTTCTGCGAGCCGATGCGCCAGACGATCGCCGCCGCAACATAACCGATCGTCGAGACGTGCAGCGGCCAGCCTGGCCGGCGCCCAGTTTCCATGAGGCCAAGTTCGACTCTTGCAACCCCGCGCCCGCGTGGCGGAAGGCGGCCGGCAGGCCGCCGTGTCGACGAGCGACGAGCGACGAGTCGCTCGATAGGTCGAACGATTGTGGTCTATGGTCTTACGAATAGATTTGTTCGGGATCCCGAACTCTGGCGGGAAGGTTGTGATGCAGCGCAGCACGAAAGAAGCGGTTCGTCCTCGCCTTGCTCGCGCCCGATCCGGGTCGATGTTGCTCGGTCCTGCGTTCGTCGCCGCGATCGCCTATGTGGATCCGGGCAATGTGGCGTCCAATATCAGCGCCGGCGCGCAGTTCGGTTACTTGTTGGTGTGGGTCATCGTGGTCGCTAATGTGATGGCCGGGCTGGTGCAGTTCCTTTCGGCCAAACTCGGCGTGGTCACCGGCAGATCGCTACCCGAGACCGTGCGGCTGAGGTCGTCGCGGCGCACCCGGTTGTCCTATTGGGTCCAGGCCGAAATAGTCGCCATGGCCACCGATCTGGCCGAAGTGGTCGGTGGCGCGATCGCATTGAACCTGCTGTTCGACCTGCCCCTGTTGATCGGCGGGGTGATCACGGGCTCGGTATCGATGGCACTGCTACTCGTGCAGGACAGGGGTGGTCAACGTCCGTTTGAACGGGTCATCATCGGGCTGCTTGCTGTCATCGCCATCGGATTCCTGACCAGCACGTTTGTGGCTCCCCCTCCCCCCGGTGCCGTCCTGGGCGGTCTGCTACCACGATTCGACGGCTCGGAGAGCGTGCTGATCGCTGCGGCGATGCTGGGCGCAACGGTCATGCCCCATGCGGTGTATCTGCACTCCGGGTTGGTGCGCGACCGACATGGGCATCAACCTGAAGGACCCCTTCGGGCGCGGTTGCTGCGGGTGACGAAAATCGATGTTGGCCTGGCGATGCTGCTCGCGGGCGCGGTCAACATGTCCATGCTGCTCGTCGCAGCGACCACCCTGCGCGGGCGCGAGGGCGTCGACTCGATCGACGGCGCACATGCGGCGGTGGGCGACACGCTGGGCCAGGCTGTCGCGTTGCTGTTTGCGCTCGGGCTCCTCGCGTCCGGTCTCGCTTCCACCTCGGTCGGGGCCTATGCCGGTGCGATGATCATGGACGGCCTGTTGCAGCGCAAGATCCCGCTCGTACTGCGCCGCCTGATCACCCTGATACCTGCGATCACGGTGCTGGCCATCGGCGTTGATCCCAGCCGCGCATTGATCGTCTCCCAGGTCGTCCTGTCTTTCGGGATCCCGTTTGCCCTGATACCGCTGGTGCGGTTCACCAGCGACAAGCAACTGATGGGCACAGATATCAACAACCGGATCACCACATCCCTGGCGTGGCTCACCGCCGCCATCATCATCGTGCTGAACATCGCACTGATCTACCTGACCATCACAGGTTGAGCGCGACCGCGCGGAGAGTTCACCTCTCACATATCGACAGGTATTGATATCAGAGGTTCGGCGTGCTTCGATGATCATATCGATGAACGTAAGGATATTGATATGAGCCCGGAACCGGTGGACACCTGCGAACTGTTGTGTCTGGATCTACCGCACGCAGAGACCATTCGTACCTCGATGCCCGACCTCACGGCGGTCGACGCTGCTGCGGCCGGTGCTCGAGCACTCGGCGATCCCACTCGACTTCGGCTGGCGACGGCGTTGCTGTCGGGCGAGGAACTGTGTGTCTGTGATCTGGCGTGGGTGGTGGGCCTGGCCCAGAATCTCGTCTCCCACCATCTACGGCTGTTGAAGGCGGCGGGTTTGGTCACCGGCCGCCGCCAGGGACGCTTGGTGATGTACGCACTGACTCCCGCGGGCCTCGCGCTCGTCGCGGGTGTGCTTGCGGTGGCGGGGCTTTCCACGACACCGTCCCCGGCGGTCGACTCCACCGGATCTCGTCATGGCTGACGCGTGCTGCGGGCCGGCTGATCACGACGCTGAGGTCGACGCGGGCCTGGACCGGGGTCCAGTCCGATTGCGACACGTCCGCGAACTCCAATTCGCTGCCGCTGCCGCGGTAGTCCTGGTCATCGGGTGGATCATCGGCCGCACGGTATCGGAACCCGTCGGCATTGCCATTGAGCTGATGGCGGCAGTGATCGCAGCATCTACCTTCGTGCCCACGACACTGAAGAACCTGCGCCACGGTCGAATTGGTGTCGGAACGCTCATGACGATCGCCGCGATCGGTGCCGTCGCCTTGGGACAGATACCCGAGGCAGCGCTCCTGGGAATTCTGTTCTCCGTCGCCGAAGGATTGGAGCACTACGCAGTCACCAAAACACGGCGGGGGCTTCGGGCGTTACTCGCGCTTGTTCCACCGACCGCGGCGGTCATCCGCGGCGGCCGCGAAACCACGATTTCCCCCGATGAACTGGTCGTCGGCGATGTGATGGTGATCCGCCCTGGGGAGCGCGCGGCGACCGACGGAACCATCACCGCGGGCAGCACTAGCTTGGATCTGTCGGCGATCACGGGCGAATCGGTTCCCGTAGAAGCGGTTCCAGGCGACAATGTCCATGCCGGCGCCATCAACGGCGGCGGCGCGATCGAAATCACCGTCACCTCCCGTGCTGCCGACAGCTCCCTGGCCCGCATCGTCCACATCGTCGAAGAAGCCCAGGAACGCAAAGGCGCCGGCCAACGTCTCGCCGACCGGATCGCCCGTCCGCTGGTCCCCGCGATCATGGTGCTGGCAGCGCTGGTAGCCGGTGTCGGCGCACTGGCGGGCGATCCTGTGCTCTGGCTCGAACGCGGCCTGGTTGTCCTGGTTGCCGCATCTCCGTGCGCTCTGGCGATCGCGGTGCCGCTGACGGTAGTCGCCGCGATCGGCGCCGCGAGCCGCCACGGCGCACTGGTCAAAGGCGGTGCCGCGCTGGAGGAGCTGGGGCGCATCCGGGTTGTCGCGTTGGACAAAACCGGCACGTTGACCCGGGGCACCCCTGAAGTCATCGAGGTCCTCACCACTGCAGGCACCACTGGCGAGGACGCGCTGGTATATGCCGCCGCACTCGAATCACGCAGTGAGCACCCACTGGCTGCCGCTATTCTCGCGGCCGCTCCCGCACTCGATGCACCCGCCGACGCCGTCACGGCGATCGCCGGCCATGGACTCACCGGCCAGCTCCACGGACAGCAGTTGCGCCTGGGCAAACCCGGATGGCTTGATCCCGGCGTGCTCGCCGCCGATATCGACCGATTGCAGAGCGACGGCGCCACCGTCGTGCTGGTCGAACGCGAAGGTGAGGTCATTGCCGCGATCGCCGTACGCGACGAGCTCCGCCCCGAGGCCCCCGAGGTGATCCTGCAACTGACGGCGTTGGGGATCGACTCGGCCATGCTGACCGGGGACAACGACCGCACCGCACACGCGTTGGCCGCCGCAGCCGGAATCAGCACCATACATTCCGAACTCCTGCCCGAAGACAAAGCCGAACTGCTGAGCACCCTCTCGGGTGGCCGGCCGATCGCCATGGTCGGCGACGGCGTCAACGACGCCCCGGCGTTGGCGACTGCCGACGTGGGTATCGCTATGGGCGCGATGGGTACCGACGTCGCCATCGAGACCGCTGATGTGGCGTTGATGGGCGAAGATCTTCGGCACCTGCCGCAGGTACTGTCACAAGCTCGGCGTGCACGCCGAATCATGCTGCAGAACATCGGGGTGTCTCTGGCCATCATCGGTGTCCTGATCCCGCTGGCCGCGACGGGCATTCTCGGTCTGGCCACAGTCGTCTTCGTCCACGAACTCGCCGAAGTACTCGTGATCGCCAATGCCATCCGCGCCGCCCGGACCAGCGCCCTTCCCGGTGCTACCGCGCTGCCGCGGGTGCCCACAGGCAAGCTCAACATTGCGGTGGCGGCCCAGCATGACCCAGGCGATAGCTGCTGCGCTCCAGCACCGGCCACCACACCGAACAAGGCACA
This sequence comes from Williamsia sp. 1138, assembly GCF_002095435.2. Taxonomy (GTDB): domain Bacteria; phylum Actinomycetota; class Actinomycetes; order Mycobacteriales; family Mycobacteriaceae; genus Williamsia. The sequence goes on along the minus strand of NZ_MJEJ02000034.1, from coordinate 87,156 downwards.
ACTGCCATCGCCAGCGTCGACACCACAGATGCCCGCATCACCGCTGTTCAACCTGTCGATCACCAATAGCAGCTCTCCCGCAAACGATTCCGGGTGCACCTGTTGCGCACCCCCAGCCGAACCGGACAAGGCACACCAGAGCGCGGCGTCCTCTCCTGATCGCGGGCACAGCTAGCTAGTAGTAGCGAGCAGGCCTCATGCTCGGCGCCGCGATCTGAAGGCTGCCGCAACGAGTGCCGCCACGGCCGCCGCGGTACACACGACCTCCCAGGCCGGTCCGATCCGCGTCGCCAGAGTCGTCGTCGTCTGCAGCGGCACCCGTGCGACAAGGACGTCCGGAGTGAACAATGCGGTCTGTTGTTCTACTGTGCCATCAGGGTTGACCACCGCGCTCACACCACTGGTCGCCGCGATCACCACAGCCCGATCGTGTTCGACTGCCCGCACCCGTGACATCGCCAATTGCTGATAGGTCATCTCGGTGCGCCCGAACGTGGCGTTGTTGGTCGGCACCGCGATCAACTGGGCACCCGCGCGCACCGACTCGGTCACCAAATCGTCGAAAGCAACCTCGTAACAGGTGGCCACCGCCACCGGGACGCCACCGATGTCGACGACACCGTTACCTGTTCCGGGAACGAAGTTTCCGGCCTGCTCAGCGTAGGAGGACAGCCTCGTCATCAGTCCTCGCAGCGGTAGATACTCCCCGAACGGCACCAGCTGGCGTTTGTCGTGCTCTTGTCCGGGTCCAGAGGCCGGGTCCCACACCACCAACGTGTTGCGGGAGGTGCCGTTGTCCTGTGCGATCACCGCGCCTACCAAGATCGGTACTCCGATCGCCCGCGCGGCACGGTCGATCTGCGCGGCAGCGTCGGGGTTGCCGAAGGGGTCGATATCTGATGAGTTCTCGGGCCACACAACAATCTCGGGCCGCGCGACCTGTCCGGTGCGGACCTGATCGGCCAGTTCAAGGGTGCGTTGCACATGGTTGTCGAGGACGGCGCGGCGCTGGGCATTGAAGTCCAGACCCAACCGCGGCACATTGCCTTGCACCAGGGCCACGGTCACCGACCTCTCCCCCGCCTCTGTTGTCCCGGCGGGTGCCATGATCCACACCAGCAGCGCCACGGCCGCGACCGCAGTGGCGGGTGCGATCAGCATCTGAGGTTGTTTCGTGCGCAGCGCGACCACAGCAGCGGCCAGTGCTGCGCCGAGTAGAACCACGACGAAGGACAAGCCAGGTGCGCCGGCCAGAGCGGCCAGCGGCAACAACGGACCATCAGGCTGGCCGAAGGCGATTCGCCCCCAGGGAAATCCGCCGAACGGTACCCGGGCACGGATCGCCTCGACCGCCACCCAGCCGCACGCCATCCACACGGGCGCGCCGGGGAGTCTGCCGACCACCGCCGCCAGGGCGCCAAATACGCCGAACGCCACCGCTTCAACGGCGGCCAGTGCAAGCCACGGCGCCGCACCCACATAGGCGCCCACCCACGGCAGCAGCGGGACGAAAAATCCCAGCCCGGCGAGGTACCCGTAGGCGGCTGCCGCCGGGTTCGAACGCCCCCGCAGCGTCACCACTAGCACGGCCACAGCGACGGGGGCGAGGAACCACAGCTGGCGGGGCGGGAAGCTCAGATAGAGGATGCCACCGGAGCCGGCGGCAGCGACGATCCGAACGATCACCCGAACCACCCGTGGTGACACTGTCATCTCGCGCAACGAGTTCGGTTCCAGGACCGTCATAGAGGTCGACGGGGCTGCGTCGGGTGCGCATCAGTCGGCACGGATTGCGACAGGAGTGCATCGACCATGTCGGGGAAGTTCTCGCCCCAGCCTGCTTGGTCGGTGCGGGCCAGCCCGGCCATGTCGACGGTGCAGCGAGGACTCTCACGTCCTTCCTGAGGTGTGATCCGAGCCCACACCCGCCGCCGTTTGATCAACAAAGAGACCAGTAGACCGCCGAGCATGGTGATCGAGGCGACCAGCACCCATTTCTGGGCGGGGTCGTGCGACACCTGCAGAGATACCCACCGCTGGTAACCGTCGAACCGGACAGTTGTTCCGTCGGCGAGGCGGGTGTCTTGGCCGGCCAGGAGGTTGACCCGTTCGAGTTTGAGGAGCCGGCCCTGGTTGATCATGTCCACGTTGAGGCTGTAGACGTTCTGCGGCCGGCCGGTGTCCAGGCCGGTATCGCCTTGATAGATGTCAATGGCCACGGCCGGGTTGTCCGGGATCGGCCACGCCGAGGTCATCAGACCGCCGTCGAAAACAGCGGTCGGGGCGAACAGTCCTTCCACCGCGATCTGGTTTTTTCGCCGTTCGTCCTCGTCGGGGTACAACCCGGCCGGGGTGTCGAAGCGTGCGGCTCCGCTCGACATCATGGTCTGGAGTTCGTCGGGCTGAAAGGGGACGGTCTGGGTGCGGGTGCGGCCGTCGGGGAAGGTGACGGTGAATGTGGGTGCGAATCCGTGACCGAGAAGGTAGACACGATCACCGGCGACGCGGAGCGGATCGTTGACCTTGAGGGCTCTTTGGTTCCATTCGTTGTTCCGAATCTCGGTGCCGCTCTGGTATTGCAGGGTGGCGGTGTACATGTCAGGTTGCCCGGTCTCGAGGTAGCTGGCGTCGAATGCCTCGACCCTGATGCAGAACTCGTTGAGGTTGGTGCCGTCGACGAGATTGCCCGCCCGGAAGGAGTCGTACACGGCGGTGGAGGTGTTGCAGAGCCCTTCCTGGCCATCGGCGGCCAGTATCCGGGTGCCCTCGTAGCCGAACATCTTGCCCGCGGCGATCGCCACTAGCAGGGCCAGCAATGAGAAGTGGAAGACGAGGTTGCCGAACTCACGCAGATAGCCCTTTTCGGCGGAGACCTCCACGACAGTGAGCGATCCGCCGTCCGGTGTGGGTTTTTCGACGGTGCGTACCGTTGTGCGCCATCCTCGCAGTCCTTGTCCGATGGTGTCTGCAATCTGCTCCGGCGTGCCGTGGGTCTCTCGCACCTCGTGCCGGGGTAGGCGGGCCAGGTTGCGCGGTGCGGCGACCGGCCTTGCCCGCAGGGATCTGGCGTGGTCGGCGATCCGAGGGGTGAGGCATCCCACCAGCGAGATGAACAGCAGGGCGTAGATGGACGTGAACCAGATACTGGAGAAGACCTCGAACATCTGAAGGTTGTCGAGAACCTCACCGACGGTGCCGTTGTCAGCGATGTATTGGCTGGTCTTTGTGGCGTTGAGGTCCCGCTGCGGCAGCAGGGCTCCGGGCACGGCGGCAATAGCCAGAAGGAACAGCAACGCCAACGCGATACGCATGGAGGTCAACGACCGCCACAGGTTGCGAGCGGGCCACAGCAGGTACCGCTGCAGGCGACGACCCGGCCCGCGTCCAGGTGCCGACGCGGTCCGCTCGGGTGCGGTGATACTCACAACGCAAGCCCGAGATGGGTGTTGACTGCGTCGATCACATCGCTGGTGGAGGTGAAGACCTGGGGTAGGACAGCTGCCACCGAACCGTCAGCGCGCAGCAGGACCGTGGATGGGTAGACGCGGGGAACGCCGAGTGCGGCGGCCATGGCGCCCTGGGTATCGATCACCGTCGGTAGGTCGACACCAGTCTCGATCAACAGGTTCAGGGATAGGAACGGATTCTGTGCCCCCTCCTTGCCCTGCACGGTCAGCACGCGGACCAGATCGCCGGCAGTACGTTGGAATTCGGCGAAGATCGGTAGCTCTTTGCGGCACGGCGCGCACCAATACGCCCAGAAGTTGATCACCCACATACTGCCGGCGGTGGCGCTGCCGAGGTCGACGTCGAAGCCGTCGGCCAGGCAAGGAACAGTGACCGTGGCCAGTTCTGAATCTGAGCCTGGGGGCATGGTTGCGGCGGGGCATGGTTGCAGGCCGGCTTCTTGCCGAGCGGCCGCGAGATCCTCGTCGGGTACCTCGGCCTGCTCGCCCGGCAGAGGTGCTGTGGAACCGCTGATGCCGGTGTTCGCTGCGGGGCCCGGGCCTGGGTCTTCGCGGGGCCAGATCGCCACCATCATCGCGATGACCACGACCAGAGCTGCGATGGTCCACCGCGTCGAGGCAGACATCGCCAGTCGCGTCCGGATCCGGTCAGCCAGTGCGCTCATCGGCCGGTATCGAGGCCGGTGCGCGTGGCCGGTGCGCTGTGCCGCTCCTCCCACACCGCGCCGATGATGACCAACACCACGCCGACCGACAAAAAGGCGTCGGCAAGGTTGAACGTCGGCCACCATCCAGTGTGGAAGTAGTCGGTGACCCGGCCGTCCAGGGCCCGGTCGATGACGTTGGCACCAGCACCGCCGGACATGAGCGCAAGCCCGCCGGTGGTGATGACGGGCACCTTTCCTGCGCTGCGCCATCCGTAGATCAGCAGGGCAACCGTCAGTGCTGCGGTGACGGCAACGAGAAGCCACACCGGTTGCCGCGCACCGACGCTGAACCCGACACCGGTGTTGTACGCCAGGGTGAGCTGCAGCATCCCCAGGTCATAGTCGCGATCGCGCAGTGCCCACCGGATCACTGGCTCGAGGGCAAGAGCGATCACGGTGGCCCCGCCGGCACCGGCCAGAAACGTGCGTCGAATTATGGTGCGGTCGCGCATCGGCTGCTACGGATTCGATTCGGTGGACGACTCGTGATCTCCCACCGTCAGTGGCTCACGGCGGGCCTCTTCGGCCTTCTTGCTGTTGTGGCCCTTACCCACATGGGCTTCGGTCCGCATTCGCTCGACCATGTGGGGGTAGTGCAACTCGAACGCCGGCCGCTCGGAACGAATCTTGGGCAATTCGGTGAAGTTGTGCCGCGGCGGTGGGCAGCTGGTGGCCCACTCCAGTGAGTTGCCAAAACCCCACGGGTCATCAACGGTGACGACTTCGCCGTAGCGGTAGCTCTTGAACACGTTCCACAGGAACGGCAACGTGGAGGCACCCAAGATGAACGAGCCCCCCGTCGAGATCATGTTGAGGGTGGTGAAACCGTCTGACGCCAGGTAGTCGGCGTAGCGGCGCGGCATGCCCTCGTTACCCAACCAGTGCTGCACCAAAAACGTCGCGTGGAAGCCCACGAAGGTCAGCCAGAAATGGATCTTGCCGAGCTTCTCGTCGAGCATCCGGCCAGTGATCTTGGGGAACCAGAAGTAGATACCCGCATAGGTGGCGAAGACAATGGTCCCGAACAGGACGTAGTGGAAGTGGGCCACCACGAAGTAGCTGTCCGAAAGCTGGAAGTCCAGGGGCGGGCTGGCGAGTAGGACACCGGTCAAACCGCCGAACAAGAAGGTGACGATGAAGCCGATGGAGAACAGCATCGGTGTCTCGAAGGTCAGATGACCTTTCCACATCGTGCCTATCCAGTTGAAGAACTTCACACCCGTAGGCACCGCGATCAAGAACGTCATGAACGAGAAGAACGGCAACAGCACCGCACCTGTCGCGTACATGTGGTGGGCCCACACCGCGACCGACAGCGCAGCGATCGCCAGAGTGGCGTAGATCAATCCGGTGTAGCCGAAGATGGGTTTACGGGCGAAGACCGGGAAGATTTCCGACACGATGCCAAAGAACGGCAGCGCGATGATGTACACCTCCGGGTGTCCGAAGAACCAGAACAAGTGCTGCCACAAGATAGCGCCGCCGTTGGCGGGGTCAAAGATATTGCCGCCGAACTGGCGATCAAACTCCAACGCCATCAGCGCCGCGGTCAGCAGCGGGAAGGCAAGCAGGATCAGCACGCTGGTGACCAAGATGTTCCACGTGAAGATCGGCATCCGGAACATCGTCATACCCGGCGCGCGCAAACACACCACAGTGGTGATCATGTTGACCGCGCCCAAGATGGTACCCAGCCCCGATACGACCAGGCCCAGGATCCACATATCCGCGCCGGCCCCTGGGGAGTGCACGGCGTCGGTGAGCGGGGTGTAGGCGGTCCAGCCGAAGTCCGCGGCGCCGCCAGGGGTCATGAAGCCGGCGAGCGCGACGGACGAGCCGAACACGAACAGCCAAAAGCTCAACGCGTTGAGCCGGGGGAACGCCACATCCGGGGCGCCGATCTGCAGCGGGAGAACAACGTTGGCGAAGCCGATGACGATCGGGGTGGCATACATCAGCAGCATCACGGTGCCGTGCATGGTGAACATCTGGTTGTACTGCTCGGTCGACAGGAACTGCAACCCCGGTGCGGCGAGTTCGCTGCGGATCAGCAGGGCCATCAAGCCACCGATGAGGAAGAACGCGAAACACACCACCAAGTACATGACGCCCAAGGTTTTGTGATCGGTCGTGGTGATCATCTTGTAGATGAACGACCCCTTGGGCCCCGTCCGGGCCGGAAACGGCCGGACCGGTTCCACTTTCGCCGGCTGATCCAACAGACTCATATATCCACCCAACTCATCCGGCGATCACACGAATACATCCAACTACTATGCATCATAGTAGTTGCATGCACTAGTCCGGACGCTGGGCCGAGTCTGCAAGAAGGAGCGGCCGCGAGTAACTACTATCTGAGATAGTAGCTTGCCCCTGGGCACGGCCTCGTTCATACTTGCATACATGCGCATATCACTATGTGTACGGGTTGAGGAGAGATGACTATGGGGCACGGCCACGATCACACTCACGCTGCACTGTCCCCTGGCGAGGCTGCCAGCGCGTCGGGGCGACATGTGCGGCGTCTGGCGATGGCGTTGGGCCTGGGGCTGATCACGCTGGTGACGCAGGTCATCGTCGGCTTCGCGACGTCATCGTTGGCGCTGCTGTCTGATTCGGCGCACGTGTTCACCGATGTGCTCGGCGTGTTCATGGCCTTGGCCGCGGTGTTGGTGGCCAAACGTGGCACGACACGCACCGATCAGACCTTCGGTCTGTACCGCGCCGAAGTCTTTGCCGCACTGTTCAATGCTGCGTTGCTGTTCGTGGCCGCCGGCTGGATTCTGTACGAGGCTGCGCAGCGACTCTCCGATCCGCCGGAGGTGCCTGGCCTTCCTGTGGTGCTGGTGGCCATTGTCGGTTTGGCGATGAACATCATCGCGTTCCTGTTGTTGCAGTCAGGTGCCAAGGAGAGCATCAATATTCGAGGTGCGTACCTCGAGGTGATGGCCGACATGATCGGTTCGGTGGGCGTGCTGATCAGCGGACTGGTGACGTTGCTGTTCGGATGGCGGTATGCCGACCCCCTCATCGGTGTCGGGATCGGCTTGTTTGTGTTGCCGCGCGCCTACTCCTTGGCACGGGGGGCGTTGCGGATCCTGTTCCAGCACGCACCCTCGGGCGTGGACGTTGATCAGGTGCGGGCAGATCTGGTGCGCCTCGACGGCGTTGTGCAGGTGCATGATCTGCATGTATGGACCTTGACGTCGGGGATGGAGGTGGCCTCAGCCCATGTTGTGGCTGCCCCGGCGGCTGATCATTCCGCGGTGCTGCTCGCGGCCCAGCAGCTGCTCGCTGACAAGCACCACCTCGAGCACGCGACCGTGCAGATAGAGCCGGTATCGGGGTCGGGGTGTCATGAACTGACGTGGTGACCCCCGCGGCATGACCTCAGTGCGTTACTGCTCTTTGGCGGTGCGTCGCTCGGTGCGTTGGGCGTCCACGGCGGCGATGCCCTCGTTGACCCGCACGCGCAGGGGACGCAGAATGGTTGCCGAAGCAGCCAGTGCGACAACGAGTCCGCCCGCCATGGCGACGAGAACGGACAGGTTCAGATTCAGTGCCCGGGCACCGAAATAGACTGCGATCACTGTCAGAAAAACCGTGGCCATCCGGGCGCCGTTGAGGATCAGCACGTCGCGGATCAGTCGACGAGTGGCGGATTCGCTCATCGGGTAAAGGCTCCTATTGTCGATAGTTGTACTGGTGTCACAGGTCGCGGACGGGCAGACCCAGGGTGATCAGCATGCACATGAGCAGCGCCCAGCCGACGCCTTGCCACAGTGGCCACAGACCGCCGCGCTGCCAGGTGCGATAGGTGTGGACGAACGCGCCGAGCCCGCCGAGCATGAAGACAGCCGGCGCACAGAATCCCCAGAATCGGGAGTCGGTTTGCCGGTAGGCCACCAAGAAGGCGATACCCACCAGGACGAACGCTCCCAGGTAGATCGCTCCGGCGCGGACGGCCCGGGGGTTGCTCCAGTTTTTGTCGGTGTCGCTGGTGTCAGTGGTCATGGTGGCCCTATCGGTTGAACGGGAAGTCATGGGGCGGAAAGGAAGTGGTCGTTGTCGGGTCGTCATCTCGTGCCCGGCGGACCGTCAGGGTTCGGCGGCGATGCGCTCGACCCTCTGGCGCAGCTCGTCGGCGGTGATCGCGCGCAGGTAGACAGCCGCGGCGCGGTGGCGCCGGTCGAGGACCACCGTGGTGGGTACCACCGAGGTCGGTGTGGTCAGGGTGGCCAGCGTCCGTCCGTCGTAGTCGTAGATCGACGGGTAGGTCACGCCGCGGTCGGTGACAAAATCCCGGCCGGATTGCTTGCGGTCGCGAAAGTCGATGCCCAAGAACGCTACTCCTGAGTCTTTGGTCTGCTCATACACTTGTTCCAAGGCCGGGGCCTCGCCGCGGCATGGCCCGCACCAGGACCCCCAGACATTGATCACCACCACCTGGCCGGCGAAATCGGACAGCCTGATCGTGGCGGTGTCGTCGAGCAGGTCCGGGCCCATGAGCTCGCCGACCTGACCGCGCGAGTCCGGCGGATCATAGAAGATGGCAGTCTGGCCGCCGGGTGAGACGAACTCGAACGAATCACCCTGGCGCACTGCGTCGTCCCCGGTACCACAGCCCACCAGCACGAGGGCACAGATCACCATCACCACAGCAGGAAGCCTTCTCAACCTGTTGTCCCGTCGCTGTCGCCGGCGACCGCAGGCAACGTGGGCCGTCGGTGTGATCGATCCAGCCACTGCCGTGATGGAGAGCGAAAGCCTCATCGGCCAGATCCGAGGGTGCGGAGAAAGTCGTTGTAGGCCTCGAGTTTCTCGGCGTCTTTTGCCTCGTCGTAGTCGTTGGGTGAGGTCACCGATTTCTCCTCGTCGCGGCGCCACCGTGAGGCGAAGATCAACACGATCAGCAGGGCCACTGGCTCCCCGTAGGACCAGGCCAGGGCGCCGGCGACCGCTTGATCATCGACCGGGTTGATGCCCCACTGCGGCGGCGGGTCCGCGAAGCTGGCGACCAGCACGGTCGGAGCCATCATGAAAACGACTCCGAAGAACACGTGCAGCGGCATCTCAAGAAAGATGTCGAGGAGCCGGCCCAGATTGGACTGGCGCATCGGCAAGGGCCCGATCGAGAGAATCGGGATGATGAACAGCAATCCGCTGACCAGGAAGAACACTTCCATCCCCGTGTGGCCCAGCCAACTGTCGTTGAGTGTGTCGAAGATCGACGAGAAGTACAGCCCGTAGAAGCTGAACAAAAACACCGGGATCGCGAACCCTGGGTGCAAGGCAATTCTGCTGGCCCGCGAGCGTGCCAGGCGCAGCGTCGCCCGGCGTACCCGGCGGCCTCTGCCCTCGTCGGGAACGGCCGCGAACAGGAGCAGCCCCGGGGAACCCATGACCAGCAGTGGTGGAACCAGCGTCGACAGTGTCATGTGCTGAAACATGAAAGCACTGAACAGCCCGACCCCGTATCCCTCGATGGCCAATCCGGTCACGGCCGACAGGATCAGGCAGCCAGCGAGAAAGCTCAGCGAGCGGTACCACGGCCACGGCCGGCCCAGATGACGAAGCCGCGCCAACCCGAGACAGTAGATCGCTGCGAGGACGATTCCGAGGGTGGCCAGCAGCGGGATCGGCGGCAGATCCCACCTCATCATGCCCAGGATGGTCGGCGGAGCATCAGGAACCTCGAGCACCGCAGTCACCGTCCTCACCCGACTCTGTTGTCCCCTCGCCCGGCACCCCGGCGGTACCGGGCAGGGACAGGACCCACGTAAACTACTAGGCATCTTAGTAGTACGTCGACAGGAGTGAGTAGCGTGCCAGTTCAGACCCCCCAGGTTTCGGCCGAGAGCGTCAGCAGATGAGCCGCAACATCAAGATCTCACTCGCGGTGGTGTTCGTCTTCTGCCTGGCGTTGACGGTGGTGTTCGTGGTGGCACGGGCCGGCGGAAGCAGCGAAGCAGAGCAGGGCGCGGCGCCGGTACGGGCCGATTCCCAACGGCTCTCGGCGCCCGCTGACTCGAGGGCGACGTTCGTGGAGTTCTTGGATTTCGAATGCGAGGCGTGCGGGGCGATGTATCCGACCGTCGAGCGGCTGCGACAGACTTACGGCGACCAGGTCACCTTCGTCGTCCGCTACTTCCCGCTGCCGGGTCATGTCAACGGCGACCGCGCCGCCCGGGCGGCCGCGGCGGCGGCGCAGCAAGGTCGTTTCGAGGCAATGTACAAAAAATTGTTCGAGACTCAGCAGCAGTGGGGTGAGCAGCAGGAGCCACTCGATGACCTGTTCTCCACCTACGCCCAAGAACTCGGTCTGAACATGGAGCAGTACGCAGTGGACTACAACTCCAAGGCCACCCGCGAACTCATCGACCGCGACATCGCCGACGGCAAAGCTCGGGGCGTGAGCGCCACACCCACGCTCTACATCAATCACACGCCGGTCGAGCCCGGCAGTTACGAGGAGTTGAGCGCCGCTCTTAACTCCGCGATGGCGCAGTGACGAGCGCAACCCCACCACACTCACCCCCGCGGTCGGTGCTGTTCGGGCGGTTGCTTCCCTGGATCCTCGTCGTCAGCGGAGCTGTCGGACTCCTCGCAGCCTTCACGCTGACGGTCGAAAAGTTTGAACTGGCCACCAATCCCAGCTACACACCAACCTGCAGCATCAACCCCATCGTCAACTGCGGCTCGGTGATGGACACCCCGCAAGCCTCGGCGTTCGGGTTTCCCAACTCGCTGCTCGGTATCGCGGGCTTTGCAGCGCTGCTCGCTGTCGCTGTCATGATGGGTCGCCGCCCAGCCTGGTGGGTGATGGCCGGCCTTCAGGCCGGATTGACTGCAGCGGTGGTGTTCGTGCACTGGCTGATCTTTCAGAGCCTGTATCGCATCGATGCCCTATGCCCCTACTGCATGGCCGTATGGGTCGTTGTCGTAGTTGCTTTTTGGTACGTCAGCGTGCGCAACGCCGACCACTACTGCCCGCCTGGACGAGCCCGCCGCGGTCTCGACGTCGTCGTGACCGTGCACTCCCTCGTACCGGTGCTGTGGGTGCTCGCAGTGATTGCACTGATCACTCAGCGCTTCTGGTGGTACTGGTCAACTCTGCTGTGATGGACCGTTCACGGATGCGAGTTCACCCCCCCGGCGCCATGCTGGTCAGATGGGCAGGGTGGTGTTGGTGACGAACATGTCCCGTATCCACACCACGAAGTAGTCCCAGACACCGGTGATCAGAGCGATGCCGATGACGATCATCAAGACTCCGCCTACTATCTGGATGCGCCGCGAGTTACGTCGCAGCACCCCGACCCCGCGCATCGCCCACCCAGACCCGAACGCCAACAACACAAACGGAAGTCCCAGACCCAGACAGTACGAGACGATCAGGATCACCCCGCGCGCCGCGGTGGTGTCTTGGGTGCCGCTGGCGGTGGCAATGATCGTGGCCAGTGTCGGGCCCAGACACGGCGTCCACCCCAACGCAAAGACAGCGCCCAGCAACGGTGCCCCGATCAGGCCCGAGACCCGCCGGGGATGGAACCGCACGTCGCGTTGCAGCGCCGGGAACGCACCGAGGAACACCAAACCCATCACGATGGTGATCACTCCACCGATGCGCTGCAGTATGTCTCGGTTGATCGTCAGCGCAGAGGTCACCCCGAAGACCGTGGCCGTCGCGAGCACGAACACGACCGTGAAGCCCAGAACGAACAGCAATGCCGCGCCGGAAACCCGCCACCGTGCCCGCGCAGCCGCGGCGGTGTCGGCCACTGCCTCGACCCCGGACAGACCCGCAAGATAGGACAGATATCCGGGTACGAGCGGAATCACGCATGGCGACGCGAACGAGACCAGCCCTGCCACCGCGCACGCCCCGATGGCGAGGATGAGAGGCCCACCGGCCACCATCGAGGAGAACTGCTCCCCCACCGACGCCATCACCACCCCGCCACTGTAACTACTATGCACAATAGTATTTGTATCCGGTTCCCCCAAACCGCTCTGGCGACCGGTGCGGGCGTCTCGATGGGAGAGTGAGGTAAGCCCGTGGCGCAACCGGTTCTAGACGCCGGCCGGTCCACATCCGTGACACGAACGTCCGCCGACTCCCACCGGCTCGATCTCAACGGCCTGCGTGGAGTCGCGATCATGCTGGTTGCGTGCTTTCATATCTGGTTCGGCCGAGTCTCCGGCGGTGTTGACGTATTCCTGGTGCTGTCGGGCTACTTCTTCGTCGGATCGCTCCTGCGGCAAATCACCGCCGCCCAGGACCCTGCGGTGCGGTGGTGGACTGCGGCGACCCCAGTTCCCCGGCTGATCAGGCTGGCACGCCGGCTGGTGCCGACCTTGGCCGTCGTCCTGATCGCCGTGGTCATCGGCACCGTGCTCGTGCTGCCCCAAACGCGATGGCTCGCGACCGGCCGTGAGGTCGTCGCGAGCGCCCTGTACTACCAAAACTGGTATCTCGCTTTCAATTCCCAGGACTACACCGCAGCGAGTTCGGTCAACAGCCCGTTGCAGCATGTCTGGTCTATGGCAGTGCAGGGTCAGTTCTTCGTCATCACCTTGGTGACGGCCCTCGGTATCGGCATCCTACTCAAGCTCGGCGCCCGCACTGTCCTGCCGGCCCTGTCTCATCCGGTCGTTCTTCGCGTGGTGGCTGGCATCGCGATCGTGGGCGTGGCGGCGATCTCGTTGTACTGGGCGACGATGCGAATGTCGGTCAACCAGCCCTTCAACTACTACGACACCATCGCCCGGAGTTGGGAACCGCTGGCCGGTGGCCTCCTGGCGGTATGGGCACCGACGATCGCACGCTACTGGTTGCGCAGTGCGCTGGCGATCGGGGGCTTGGCGCTGATCCTGAGCAGCGGGTGGTGGATCGACGGACTGAGCAGTTACCCCGGCCCGTGGGCCCTGGTTCCCGTCCTGGCCACGATGGCGCTCATTCTGTCCGGAAGCACGGGGCCCACGAACACCCCCAACGCACCCCCGCGCATGAATCGACTGCTGGCAACCGCTATTCCGGTGTGGCTGGGATCGATTGCCTACGCGCTGTACCTGTGGCACTGGCCGGTGCTGATCTTCTACCTATCCTGGGCCAACACCGATAAGGCCGGCGCGATCGGCGGTCTCCTCGTTCTGGCTGTGTCGATCGCCCTGGCGTGGCCGACCTACCGGTTCGTCGAAGAACCCCTACGCGCGAGCCCGACCGCGACGCGATCGGCACATCCTGTCGACACCGGCACCGCTGGAGAGCGGCGTCCTCGCCAACTCATGACACAAGCGCGGATGACCGCGGCCGTCCTACTCGTCGGAGTTCTGGTCAGCGGCGTCGCCATCGAGGCCTGGAACCGACACGTCAGCAACCTCCGCGTCGACACCACCAACCTCGATCCCACCGTCTACCCCGGCGCCCGGGCCTTCCTCGACGGCGCACCCGTGGCCTCCGTGGACCCGCAACCGTCCCCGCTCGAGGTGGGCAAAGACCTCCCCATCACCTCGTTTGAGGGATATATCAGCGATTTCACCGACCCTGAAGTGCGCGTGGGCACCTATGGCAACCCCACCGCCACCCGAACCATCGCGCTGGCCGGGGGGTCGCACGCCGAGTTCTGGATCACCGCTTTGGATGCGCTCGGAAAACAGAACAATTTCAAGGTCATGACCTACCTCAAAATGGGGTGCCCCCTCTCGACCGATCCGGTACCCAAACAGCGGGGCGTTCCCTATCCCGGCTGCTTCGACTGGGTGCAACGGGTCATGCCACAGATCATTGCGGACCGCCCAGATGCGGTATTCACCAACACCACCCGACCCAGAGACAATGCCCCTGGCGACTGGGTCCCCCCTACCTATTTACCGATCTTCGCCCAATTCGCCGCAGCCGGCATTCCGGTGCTCGGCATGCGCGATACCGTATGGCCACACAACGCCGACGGCCCCATCGACAGCCCCTCGTGCCTGGCCGAGGGTGGCAGCGCCGACGACTGCGGCACGCCCCGATCCATGGCGCTAGAACCGAGCAATCCAACACTGGCCATCCTGGGCACCAACCCGAATATCCTGCCGCTGGACCTATCCGAGGGTTTGTGCACCAAAGACATGTGTCCCGCTGTCATCGGCAACACCGTGGTCTACAACGATTGGCACCACCTCAGCGCGACTTTCGTGCGGAGCCTGGCACCTGAGTTGTGGCGTCAGATGAACGCCTCACTCCCCTGGCTCAGACCGTGACGCACCGACGGTCGATCTCAGCCGAGGACTCTACAGAGCGCTCCCCTGCAGCCAGAGGTCCCACGGCACGCTCCAGTCACCGTTTTGCCACTGCTGCAGCGGATCCCCGCCGGTATTGCGCACTTCCACCACGTCCCCGGGTACCGAGAAGTTGTAGAACCACTGGGCATTGTCAGGATTGAGGTTCAGACATCCCGCCGAGACATTGGTGTTGCCCTGCTGAGGGATACTGCTCTCGAGTTGGTGCAGATAGATCCCGTCGTTACTGATCCGGGTGGCGTAGTTGATCGACTGGCGATATCCCAGTCGCGAATTGACCGGCAGGCCGTAGGTCGAGGAGTCCATGATCACCGGGTTCGCCTTGTCCAGGACCGTATAAATTCCTCGCTGCGTCCAGAAGTGAATCGTTTGACCGTTGACCGTCTCCGTGCCGCCGCGGCCCATCGAGGTGGGCATCGTGCGGACCAGTTCACCGTTCTCGAACACCGTGACCTGCTTGGTGTTGTCGTCAGCGATAGACACGTGCGAAGCCCCGATGGTGAAGGACACTGCCGCGTCCTCCTGCCCGTAAAGTCCGCCGCCCAGGTCCACCCCGTACACGTCGGCTCGTACCGCCACGGAGGTGCCCGGCGGGTAGTACTCGCGCGGCCGGTAGTGCACATTCTGATCGTCCACCCAGCTCCACTGGCCTTCGACCGGTGGCTCGGTCTGGACCGATAAAGATCGCTGCGCCGCAGCCCGGTCGGTGACGGGTTCGTCGAACCTGACCACGGCCACCACGCCCACCCCATAGGTGGCCCCGTCCGACAGAGCTCCACCACCGGTCGTGACCAGCGAGGGCGTCGTGAGGTTGTCCGGTGTCACCGTCCCGAACGTGCTGGCGAACTCGCCCTGACGGCCCTGATCGTCACGGCTGACGACCGACAGCTGGTAGGTCCTGCCGTAACCCAACGGGGTATCGGGCTTCCACACCAGCTTGTCCGGGGTGAAGATTCCAGGAATGACACGGCCAGTGTCATTGGTCATCGTCACCTCGACGAGGGTCCCCCCGGCGGCGGTGACCGTCACCACCCCGAGGGGGTCAAATGCTTGGGTGCCCGGCGCCGGGACAAAGCTGACGGCGCCACCGGGCGGCCCCGCCTCACCGACTGACGGACGCGAGCTCGACGAGGGGGACACCGAGGAACCGCCGGTGGAACAGGCGGCCAGGAAAGCGGCCGCAACCGCACCCCCGCCGACGGCGAGCAGTCCGCGCCGGCTCATCGGGACATCAGCAAAACGATGCCGTTCTGGCACTCGGTCACGCTCCTCACCGCACTACTACTAAGACCTTTAGTAGTTTACGGAAACCATGCCGAGAGTTCCGCTGCGAGAGGACACCGGAGGGTGTATCTCACAGCCGCTCGACCACGGGGCAAGGATTGGACGTAGCCATGAATTCTGGAACCCACAGGGCTACCCGTCTGCACCCGCGCACCTCTGAACAGCATAAACAGCGACTTTGGGCGCCAGAATGAAAAACTAAGGTAGATAGTAGTAACCTGTTTGAGTCCTGCTCGTTATCACACTGTTTCATCCGGCCCGATTGGACTGAAGGACTTCCCTTGGCACGGCATCGCAGACCTGACACGGCTTCGCCCCACGACATTTCGCCCGGCGCCCGCTTACATGGCCGTGGCCCCCAACCTGACGACTGCGCACCCGAGATGAGTTCTATAGCCATCTCCGGTCGGACCCCGAAACCGCTGACGCCGACGACGTCCGGCCGGCACCGGCTCTTCGCCGCCCCCGAAGTCCCAGTCTTCACGAGACCGAGGACTCCGGTGCCACCACATGCGCCGCGCAATCGACCGATGGAAGCGTCATCCTCATCGCTGCTGCAGCCGACTCGTGCTCTCCCACAGTTTCGTCGACCTGGTCATCCGGGTGGCTCACCGCGGCCGCGTGCTCCGCGTCCCCAGAACGTCGATCCCGGGTACGTCTTCGCTGCGCCCGCAGCTCCATGGGAACGCGCCCTGTGCGCCCAGGCGCCCGATCGCCGGAGAGAAACCGAGTTCAGTTATCTCGAACGACTCGACGCCGGGTACAAACCCGTCTCGTCGGCGCGGTCAGTCGCCTCCGCCGGCATCAGCGGGTCGCTGGTCGCTGCCGCAGTTCTCCTGGCCGCCGGGGGTACCGCCACCACCGCGCTCGCCGATCCACCACATCCGGCGATCACGCCCGTCTCGCAGGTCGGTAGCCATCCGGCCGTCGCCGGGCAAGACTCGTCCACGACGCCACCTGCCACCATCAGTCAGGTCACCGCGCAAGCAGGCAGCCCTTCGGCACCCACCCCGCCTGCACCGGCGGCGGCATCTCCACTCGATGCGCTGACCACCGCGATGCGCGACCTAGTTCAGCCGAACCGCGGAGCGCCTCCGGAGCCTGCACCGCCGCCACGGCCGAAGACCGCTGCACCGACCTACGGCACCCTGACGTCGAGCTACGGTTCACGTTGGGACACAACACACTACGGTCTCGATATCGCCAACGTCATTGGCACTCCAGTGGTTTCGACCAGCGACGGCGAGATCATCGAATCCGGGCCCGCCGATGGCTTCGGGCTGTGGATCCGCGTCCTGCAGGACGACGGCACCATCGGTGTCTACGGGCACATCAACGAGACCCTGGTGAGCGCCGGGCAGCGGGTCCAAGCCGGTGAACAGATCGCAACGGTCGGAAATCGCGGCTACTCGACGGGCCCGCACCTGCACTACGAGGTCTGGCAACAAGACGGGCTCAAGCTCGACCCGGCGCAGTGGCTGAGCAACCGCGGAATCGACATCGGATGACCCGCCAGTGGACGACCCGGCGACCATTGGGGACAATGACGTCATGAAGCAGCTGGGCACACTCGAGGCAGACGTCATGGACGCCGTGTGGGACGCCGCGCCCGAAGCACTGTCGGTACACGACATCCTCGCAGCCTTCAGTGACCGCAAACTGGCCTACACCACCATCTTGACCGTCGTGACCAACCTACACAGCAAAGGTTTTCTAACCCGGACCAAGGTCAGCCGCGCCTACCAATACTGCGCGAAACACACCCGCGAAGAGGTGACCTCGCAAACCCTGCGCGACATCCTCGATTCCAGCGACGACCCGACCGCAGTCCTGATGCACTTCGCCCAGACCGCCACCCCCGAAGAAACCGCAGCGCTACGCAAAAGCCTGCCCAGAAAACGGGCGGCCCGGTGACCCTTGCGGCGACGCTGGCCCTGGCGGCCGCCCTGGTGGGGGTGATCATGCCCCGAGTACTGGCTCTACATCCGCCCGCCGCCCCACCGCGCCTGATGCTCGTCGGCTGGCTCGCCAGCATCGCCGCATTCATCTTTCTCGCGCTCTCAGCTGTAGTGGTCGTCGCCTGGCCCGATCACGCTCCCGCCGAGGGCATCACCGACATCTGGATCCGCTGCCTGAGCTCGGCGCAACACACGATGGCCCCCTGGATATCGGAGATAGCCTTCGGCGCAGCGGTTCTCGCCGCAACATTCTTCCTGGGCCGGTTCACTGCCGTCGGCCGCCGCCAGCACCGATCCCGCACCAAGGTCCGCGGCTATCACGACGACATACTGACCATCGTCGCCCGCACCAAACACGACCCCGGCAGCCGCTATCCCGTGCTGTGGCTCGACCATCCCCTGCCCTTCGCGTACAGCATCGCCGGCAGCCCCGGTTTGGTCATTGCGACCGAGGGCCTCAACACCTGCCTGACCCCTGCAGAAGCCGCCGCTGTCCTCGAACATGAACGCGCCCACCTACACGGCCGCCACCACCGCATCCTGGCGCTGTGCGCTATCCTGGCGCGCACACTGCCGATGGTGCCGCTGATCACCCGCGCGCCGGCCGCGATCTCCATGCTCGTCGAACTCGACGCCGATCGCGCCGCCGCACGCCGAACGAGCCCCGCCGACGTCCGCTCAGCGCTATGTCGTGTCCTTGCCGAACAAGGCGATAGCCCTGCTGTACACGCCGTGGGCTATGCCCCCACCGCGCGCGACATCGAAGCTACCAATGACCGCCGGCTCCAGGTACTCTCCGCCGCCGCCGCACCGAGCCCTCGCCGCCTGACCTACGCCGCCGCAGCTCTACTGCCTCTCACAGCCGCGGCCGTCTCGGCAGTGATAACCATGGCCGCCCTGTCCGCGGTGTACTGCATCTTCATCACCTAACCGTCGATCTCGTTCGGACGCTAGTCGGCGACATCTGACTCACGCCCACTCTAAGACGGATCCCGATCATCGCGATTCCTGTCCGAGCTGAACACCAGCAAAGCACCAATAGCTATCAGCCCGACCAAGGCCCCACCGACCAGCACAAACACGATCCAGTTGTCCTTCAATTTGCCGCCCGTAGAGTTTTCGACGGCCTGTGGCGCCGGGCCGGCAGAGATCCTGGGCACCGCTGACTGCCCGGCGGGGCTGTTCGGACCGACACTGGCTGGAGCGCTACCGGTCGCGGGCGAGATAACCGAGAACGGGACCTCACCAGTGATCGGATGCCCGTCGGCCGAGAGCACCCGATACCCGATCGTGTGCCGGCCCGCCTTCAACGGCGCCTGGAGAGGTGCGCTCACGGTCGGTCCCGAGACCGCGACCTCAGATAACTGCCGCTGCTCGCCAGAGCTGTCGGTGAGCACCACTGTTGCAAAGCTCTGCGAGATGTCCTGATTAAAGACCAACTCGATCGAGCTGGGTACCTGATCGAGCACCGCATCGGCAGCAGGGGTGGAGGACACCAACGAACTGTGTGCCGAGGCTGATCCAGCACCACCGCCCAGGCCCGCGACAAGTGCGACGAGCACGACCGCCACCTTTGCCAGTACCCCGCCAGCATGAACGGTTCCAGTTGCCATCAACCAAAACTACTATATCTCATAGTTTTTGTGCGAATGTTCACGCGCTCAGGGCATCCCACTGCCCATCCGACTGAACTCGGGGCGCACGAGTTGAAGCACGGGCGGGTGCGGCGCTGGGTGCCAGGCCCCGCCGACCAAACCCCGCGGTCTGCCATTTTTCCGCCGCGCGGGCGTCTTCGACCCGGGCTCAACAGGGACATGAGCGCATCTACGACCGGGGTTTTCCTTGACTTCTTATGCCCGCCGGGAATTTTTGCCACGGTCCTTCACACACAGGGAGACGGTGGCCTCGATCGCACGGCTACGAGGTCGCAGGCCCCCGCCGGTCGGATTCTAATTAATTATCGAACACTTGTGCTAGCTATGGGGTGTTCAGCCGTGCAGGCTTGACCTTCAACTCGTGTTGAAGGTTTACCGTTGCTTCCATGACGACCTATCGCATTTCCGAGTTGGCGCAGCGGGCGGGTGTGCCCACCTCGACGCTGCGTTTTTATGAAGATTCGGGTCTGCTGACTGCTGATCGGACCCCGTCGGGATACCGGATCTACGATCAGGGCGCGGTCGATCGGTTGGCGTTCATTTCGTCGGCCAAATTGATGGGGTTGGCACTCGATGAGATCCGAGACCTATTGGGGGCGTGGCAGTCCGGGGTGTGCGCATCGGTGCGCACACAGCTGGCACCGCTAATTGATCAGCAGATCACCGACACCGAGCATCGTCTTGCTGAGCTTTCGGCGTTCGCCGACCGGTTGCGCACGGTGCGCTCAGAGCTCGCCGGCCAGGCCCCTGCAGGTGGGTGTGGTCCCGGCTGCGGATGCATGATCACCGACACCGGTCCGGCGGCGGCGCCAGCGCCGGGGGTGGCCGACCTTGGGCTCACCGACGTGAGCGTCACTGCTTGCCCGTCCCCAGCTGAAGTGGGGCCGGCTATCGCGTGCACGTTGAGCAGCGATGACCTGGGCGAGCGGACGCTGCAGTGGCGCGAGGTCCTCGGTCATGCCCGCTACCGCCGGCCTGTGGAGACCGATCCGGCCAGTGTCGGTTTGGAGATCGGCTTCGGTACCGATGCCGCGTTGATCAGTCAGCTCGCGTATCTGATTGCCGCAGAGCAACAATGCTGTTCGTTCTATGAGTTCACCCTGCGCATCGCTGATGGCGGCGCCTCGGTGCAGGTTCGTGCACCCCGCGATGCCCAGCCACTGATGGCCGAGCTGTTCGGGGAGGTGGCGTGAGCGCCCCGAGCCGATCGTGGCGGGCACCGGCCACGGTCTTGGCCGGTCTGGTGGGCGCTTGCGCTCTCTGTTGCGCCGGGCCGCTGCTCGCGATCCTCGGCGGGATCGGCGTCGCAGGCTTGGCCGGGTCCCTGTGGCTCCCTGCCCTGCTGATGGTTGTCGCGGTAGCGGCGGCGGCGGGCATCGTCCTCGAGCTAGGCCGCCGGCGCCGCGCCGGGGCGTGCACCTCCTCGCCCGCGGGCCCGGTTGACCTCGACTCGCCCACAATCCCCACCCGTGATCGCTGAACCACCCGGCGATGCACGGCCCCGCGCTCACCGGCGTCGGGGATCGAAAAAAACCTGCTCATTCCACAGAGACCTCGAAGGAGACGCGTGTCGACATCACCAGTGAGGCTGGTTGATCGGATGGAACACCATCAGGTGGTGATCTATCTACTGGCGATGGTCGCCGGAGCGGGCATCGGCCTGGCTGCTCCCGGCCTGGCCCCGTTTCTTGAGCACGCGATCAACCCGGTCCTGGGTGCGTTGTTGTATGTGACATTCCTGCAGGTACCGGCCGCCGATCTGGCACGGTCGTTACGCGACGGGCGGTTTCTGTCGGCGGCGTTGGTCATCAACTTCGTTGTTGTTCCGGTGGTGGTCGCTGCGATGTTCTTCCTGCTACCCACCGATCAGGCCGTCCGCGTCGGGGTGCTGCTGGTGCTGCTGTGTCCGTGCGTGGACTACGTCATCGTGTTCTCCGGTCTCGCCGGCGGCAGCAGTGACCGCCTCCTGGCCTCCACACCGTTGTTGCTGATTGCCCAAATGATATTGCTGCCACTGTTTTTGCTGCTGTTCATGGGCTCAGACCTCGCCGAGGTCGTGGAGGTCGGCCCGTTCCTCGAAGCGTTCCTGATCTTGATCGTGATCCCCCTGATCTTGGCCTGGACCACCCAGGCCTGGGCAGCACGCCGGCCCGCCGGCCGCGCCGTGTCCGCGGGGGCGAGCACCCTGATGGTGCCGCTGATGGTCGCCGTCCTCGCGATCGTCGTCGCCTCGCAGATCCCTGCCATCAGAGACAACCTCACCGACGTCGCTGCTGTCATCCCCTTCTACATCGTGTTCCTGATCGTGATGGCCTACGCCGGCAAAGCCCTATCGGCAGCCTTTCGTCTCGATGTCGGGGGCAGCCGCGCCATCGCGTTCTCCGGCGCCACCCGCAACTCCCTGGTCGTGCTGCCGCTGGCTTTGGCGCTGCCCGACGGTCTCGAACTCGCCGCCGCCGTTGTCGTCACCCAAACCCTCATCGAAGTCATCGGGATGGTCATCTACGTCCGCGTGATACCCCGGCTGATACCGAGCGCCGAGCCTGTTCCCACCTAACCCCGGCCCAGTGGCCGACGAGCCGCCTCCCCCCGCCCCCGCGGCCAGCCATTTTGCGTTCAGGAGCTGTTCATTTGACCGCTGATTCGGCAAGCGTCAATATAGACGTATGTCGAAACAAGATCTCCCGCCCTCCGATGCGCCCAGCGGGCAGTGCTGTTCCCCGCTGCTGCGTGAGCCGCTATCGGCCGAGTGGGCCGGCGACCTGTCGGTGATGTTCAAAGCGCTCGGCGATCCGGTGCGGTTGCGGTTGTTGAGCCTGGTGGCCAGTCACGCCGGCGGAGAGGCGTGCGTGTGCGACATCTCCGACTCGTTCGATCTGTCGCAGCCGACGATCTCGCACCATCTCAAGGTGCTCCGTCAGGCGGGCCTGCTCGACTGCGAACGGCGCGGCACCTGGGTGTACTACTGGGTAATTCCTGCTGCCCTGCAACAGTTGTCGTCGGTGCTTAGTGCCGCCGATCCCACCGCAGACACGTCGTTGGTGACCGCATGAGCACCGCCGCGGCCACCTCGGACCAGCCGGCCGTGGTCGGCAAACTGTCCACCCTGGACCGGTTCTTGCCGGTGTGGATCGGGGTGGCGATGGTTGCCGGTCTGCTGCTGGGCCGACTGATTCCGGGCCTGGACGACGTGGTGAGCGCGGTCGAGATCGACGGCATCTCGCTGCCGATTGCGATCGGGTTGCTGATCATGATGTACCCGGTCCTGGCGAAAGTTCGCTACGACCGCCTCGACACCGTCACCGGCGACCGCAAACTTTTGATCGGGTCGCTGGCGCTGAACTGGGTCCTGGGCCCGGCGTTGATGTTCGCCCTGGCCTGGCTCATGCTGCCCGACCTGCCCGAGTATCGGACCGGACTGATCATCGTCGGGTTAGCCCGGTGCATCGCCATGGTCATCATCTGGAACGACCTGGCCTGCGGCGACCGCGAAGCCGCCGCAGTGCTGGTGGCGATCAACTCGGTGTTCCAGGTGTTCATGTTCGCGATCTTGGGCTGGTTCTACCTGTCGGTCCTGCCGGGATGGCTCGGCCTGGAACAGACCACCATCGACACCTCGCCCTGGCAGATCGCCAAGTCTGTCCTGATATTTCTCGGCATCCCTTTGCTGGCGGGGTTCTTGACCCGCCGCTACGGCGAGAAGGCCAAGGGCCGCAGGTGGTACGAGGAGAAGTTCCTGCCCCGCATCGGGCCGTGGGCGCTGTACGGGTTGCTGTTCACCATCGTCATCTTGTTCGCACTCCAAGGCGACCAGATCACCTCCAAGCCCTGGGACGTGGTGCGGATCGCGCTGCCACTGCTGGTGTACTTCGCTGTCATGTGGGGCGGCGGGTACGCCCTCGGGGCCGTCATGGGTTTGGGGTACGAACGCACCACCACCCTGGCGTTTACCGCCGCGGGCAACAACTTCGAGCTCGCGATCGCCGTCGCGATCGCCACCTACGGCGTCACCTCCGGGCAAGCGTTGGCCGGTGTGGTCGGCCCGCTCATCGAAGTCCCGGTCCTGGTCGCCCTGGTGTACGTGTCCCTGGCCTTACGCAAGCGCTTCACCCCCACACCGGCATAACCACTCCCACAAGACCGACAAGGAAGCGACATTCATGTCTACAACCCTGCCGAGCGTGTTGTTTGTCTGCGTGCACAACGCGGGCCGCTCCCAGATGGCCGCCGGTTTCCTCACCGCACTGGGAGGCGGGCAGGTGGAGGTTCGGTCCGCCGGATCGGCGCCCGCGCAGACCATCAATGCTGCGGCCGTGGAGGCGATGGCCGAGGTCGGCATCGATATCTCCGACCAGTCCCCGAAGATCCTCACCCCCGATACCGTCGAATCCTCCGACGTGGTGATCACCATGGGTTGCGGGGATGCCTGCCCGGTGTTTCCTGGGGTCAGCTACCGCGACTGGGCCCTGGCCGATCCCGCCGGCAAGGGCGTCGACGCGGTCCGGCCGATTCGCGACCAGATCCGGGCCCTGGTCGTTGACTTGCTCGCCGAGATCGCGCCCGTTGCGCACACCACTCGAGGGGTGCTGTGAGCACGCCGCCGCAGATTTTGTTCGTCTGTGTGAGCAACCGCGGCAAATCGGTGATGGCCCAAGGACTATCCGAGAAGATCGCCGGTGCGGCGATCACCGCCTCCTCGGCTGGCACCGACGCCGCCCTCGGCAAGAACGTCAACGACATGTCCGCACAGGTGCTCGCCGAAGTCGGCGTGGACATCGGTGGCCACGCACCGCGTCAGCTCACCGATGACCTGATGCGCGGCGCCGACCTCACCGTCGTACTCGGTACCTCCGCGAACGTCACTGCACCCGACGGCGTCATCGTCGAGGTCTGGGAGACCGACGAACCGTCGCTGCGAGGTATCGACGGAATCGAGCGCATGCGCCTGATCCGAGACGACATCGCCGCCCGGGTCACCGACTTGACCACCCGCTTGAGCACATCCTGAGCCCGTCGGTGAGTCCCGGAAAGTAGGAGCCCACCGATACCGCAGAAGTCCTTAGCAGCAAGCCGCCGACGTCGTACTCGCCGCGCTCTGCGCTTCCTGCGACCCGCCGGCGGTACCGCAGCACACCGACGACTCCTCGGACTCAGTGGCACTGTCCGCCAACAGCTTAGGGCTGGTGCCGAAGGTGTCCGAGTCAGAAAGGACCGTATAGACCTCCCACTTCTCCCCGGCCGGTCCGGTCACCCACACTTTGTCTTGGGTGGCGAAGCAACACGTCGCGTTGATCTCCTCCTCGGTGAACAGTCCCTCGCCGCTGAGCCGGGCGATCTCCGAATGCACGGTGTCGCTGGACTCGACCTCCACCCCGAGGTGATTGATCGTGCCGCCCTGGCCCGGGTTCTCCAGCAGGACCAGTTTCAGCGGGGGCTCTGCCACCGCAAAGTTGGCATAGCCCGGTTTGCGTTTGGCCGGAGCAACATTGAACAACTTCGAATAGAACTCGACCGCCTGATCAAGATCGTCGACATTGAGCGCCAACTGCATACGGGACATAACTACCTCCACCTGTGAGACATACATCGAACTACCGTCGCCACCCAGAGTGCCGACCTCTTCGACATATGTCAATAGCGTGGGTAAGATTGGTGTCATGCCCAAGACGTTGCCGGTGATCGACATGACCGCACCCATCTGCTGCGCACCGGTCTCGGCGTCCCCGATGGATGACGACGCGGCCCTGGAGGTGGCGCTGCGGCTCAAGGCATTGGCGGATCCGGTTCGGATCAAGTTGATGTCGATCCTGCTCACCGACGACGCGGGCGAAGTCTGCACCTGCGACCTGGCGGCCGCAGTCGGGCTATCCGAGCCGACCGTCAGCCATCACCTCGGTCAGCTCAAGAAAGCCGGGATGGTCCGCCCCGAACGTCGCGGCATGAACGTCTTCTACCGCGCCCATACCGACGCGCTGCAAGCGTTGCGGCAGGTGTTGGACCCGACCTGCTGCCGCTGACCTGTCCCACGGCGTACGTCGGCCGCAGATTCGAACATCCTGCGCTTGACAGGACACAGAGACATCTCAGGTTGCTAAGTCGTCAAGTCCGGAAACTATCCGGGAGTAGTCAAAGGCCACTTCCTGCGGTCGTGCCGGTGTGAGACGGTGGTGCCATGAGCGCATCCAGACCCGATTCACGAACGGTCGGCACACGCCTCAACGCGCGATCCTCGTGATGCCTGACGAGACCGTGAAACAGCCCAGTCCAGGCACAATTGCCTGCACCCACCCTTCGTCCTGCGGCGGCCGGCGTGGACTCGCACTTCTTGTAGTGACGCTGTGGGCAGCTGCGGCCCTATCCGGCTGCGGAAAAACGACCGTCAACATGGGCAATGCACCCACCGAGTCGGCGACAACAACCCTGATCTCACCCTTCGACGCCACCACGGATTTCAGTGACATACGAAATCTGATGGCGGAGACGACCCACGTGTTCACCGGACGCGTCGACGCCTTTGCTGGTTCGAAATCTCGAAGCAGTTTCCCCGAAACCCAGTTCACCGTGACCACCGGGGTTCAGCTCAAGGGCGAGGTATCGGCCACCGTGATCGTCAACCAACAAGGCGGAACCCGCAGCGGCGCTTACATGTCCCTAGGCGGCGACCGTCCGCTCAACAGCGGCCAGTGGTACCTGTTCGCCACCAACGCATCGCCGTCAGAAGGTTGGTACACCCTCATCCCGATTTACGGAGACGTCAAAATAACCGAACAACAAGCACGCGACCCCTCCTCGCCGCCACTGGCCGCCGCCGCAGCAGCACACAACGACAACCTCCAAGGCGCACCGAGATCCAGCGCCGCGCCTACTGAGACCCCATCTTTGACCTTCCCGATCCCGCAACCGGGCGACGAGTACCCACCTCCATACTCACCACCGCAACCGACTTCATAGACCGCCTTATCCGGTTGTCTCTCAATCCTCAGACGACGAGGCCGTTGAGTTCTTGTCTACGCACTGGTTGCCTACCCAATCTCGGGCGAGATCGCTCTTGCCGCCTCACGTGCCGTCAGATGTGAGAATGTTGCGATATGGCTGGTCGAACGCGATACGGATGGCGGGTATCGATCGCGGCGACGTTTCTCGTCGCCGCGTGCGGCGCGGATGAGCCAGCGAATGATCCTCTGCTCAGCCCCGACCACCAGGATGCGTTAGCGAACGGGTCCGCCGCACCTCCTGCTTCAGCGTTGAACCGGGTGATGGAGATCATCGTTGACCCGAACGTACCTGCCGCCGAGAAGATTGCGCTGGTGGAGGACTCCGATGCCGACCGAGACGTTTTCACCAAGATCGCAGACCAGGGAACAGCAACCTACCGGTTCATTGCACCAACGTCGTTGGCCGAACCGAACGAGTCTGCGCACGCGAACGTAGAAGTCCACAGGACAAGCGCACCCGTCTACAGCGCCGAAATCCCGCTCATCTACGACGAAGGTAGCTGGAAGATCGGCAAAGCCGCCATCTGTCCGCTACTCGTCACCAGCAGTCCCATGTGCCAGCCCAGCCCGTAGCCTCGGTCAGGCCCAACCCACGGGACGAGGCCGCCCGGCGAAATCAGGCGGCCGGCTCCAACAATTCGGAAGGGAATGCTCGCCCCTCGTCATACAGCTGGCCCGTGTGAAGGCAGGTGTACAGCTGGCCGAGGAACTTGTTGTACAGGTTCCGCTGCGCCGCCCGGTTCCAGTCGCCCACGCTTCGTCGTCGGTCATAGTGCGAGCGCGCACCGGGCGAGGCCCGCAGCGATGCCAGCGTCCAACTTGACCCGATCGATTCGAGTCTCCTGTTCTTGACGCGGCGGTGTGTCACCACGGTCTTGCGGCCGCTGGCACGGGTCACCGGGGCAGCGCCGGCATAGGCTTTGAGGCCACGCGCGTCAGTGAACCGGTTTCGGTCGTCTCCGAGTTCACCCAGCAGCCGGGCGCCGGAAACCGCGGACAACCCGGGGAAGCTGACGATGACTGCGGCGTCCGGATGCTCGACGAACCGTTCACTCGTCGCCTCCGCCAACCGCCGTGCTGCCTGGTCGACGGCTTCGTACTGGTCGAGCAAAGCGATCAGGTGAATACCCATCGCTTCTTCAACGAGTTCCGGTTGCCGTAGCTGCGCCGTGGCGAAGATTGCTCGCAACGCAGTGGCATGCTCGGCGATATAGCGCTCACGACCAGCGCGAACCAGCAAGCCGCGCAACTTCACTGGCGTCAACGTCAGCGCTACCGCAGGTGTTGACGCTCGGCGCAAGATAGTGCGTACATCGGCCCGAGTGAGGCCGCCTGTGAGTAGCGCCACCATCTGCAGCGCGGCTGGGTAGAACTCCCCCAGCAGGGCTGCGATGCGGTTCCCGATGGCCGAGCGTTCCCACACCGCGTCCTGCTGGGCTCGCGCTAAGACTCTGACAGCCTTGGCCAGCTCTGTGTCGACCGGGACTGGACGGTGGGCGTGGCGGTCGGTGCGCACTATGTTGGCCAGCGCGATCGCGTCGGTGATGTCCGCTTTCGCTCTCGATACCGAGTGCCTGGTCCGGTACCGCGCTGCCGCCAGCGGGTTGATGGCGTGCACCTGTCGCCCGGTCTCGACCAGGCTCGCGACCCACAGGCCGTGGTCGGTCTCGATCGCCACCGGGATCAAATTGTCTGCTGTATCGCCAGCGTCAGCCAACAGTTCCAGGAGACGCGCGAACCCAGCAGCATCGTTCGCTACGCGCTCCTTGGACAACACAGTCCCCTCTGCGTCGACGAGCGCGATGTCGTGATGGTCGCTGGCCCAATCGATTCCACAAAATACTTCCACGTACCTCTCCTCGTCCGGCAACACGGTCCACGAGCCAGTCGGAGTCAATCGACGACCTAATTGCAGGACTCGAAGGTCCGTCATCTCAGTAGTTGTCGACGGTCACGTAATTCCTCAGGGGTTTCCGTCAGGTAATTCCCCATGTCCGAGCGTGCTGGGGTCAGCGTAGCTGAGCAGGTCGGGTGGGGTCAGGTGGTCTTCTTGGCGGGGCGTCCGGGTCGTTTGCGGGGTCGGTAGGAGGGGCCGTCCATGAGGATCTGGTGGCTGGTGTTGATGAGCCGGTCGAGCAGCGATTCTGCGACGACGGGGTTGGGAAAGAGCGGGTACCAGTCTTTGGGTGCGCGGTTGCTGGTCAAGATCAGGGGTTTGCCGGCGATGGCCCGGTCTGAGACGAGGTCGTAAAGGTCGTCGGATCCGGTGGTGGTGTGCTCACGCATCGCGAAGTCGTCGATGATGAGCACGGCGGGGCGCGTGTATTCGCGCATGCGTTGGCCGATGGTCCGGTCAGCGTGACCGCCAGCGAGGTCGGCGAGCATGCGTGCGCATTTGACGAAACGCACGTCCGCGCCTCGTCGTGCGACGTGGTGGCCGAGTGCTTGTGCCACATGGGTTTTGCCGACTCCGACTGGTCCGTAGAGGATCACTGATTCACCGGCATCGAGCCAGCGCAGTGCGGCGAGGTCGCGGAGCATCGCGGCGGGCAGTTTCGGGTTCGCGGTGAAATCGAAGTCTTCGAAGGTCGCCTGTTGCTCGAAGCGAGCGCGGCGTACGCGTCGGGCCAGAGCGGCGTGCTCGCGTCGGGAGATTTCGTCTTCGCAGAGCACCTGCAAGAACTCGAGATGGCCGAGTTGGCCGTCGCGGGTTTGGGCCAGGCGGGCGTCGAGGGTGTCGAGCATGCCCCCGAGCTTGAGGGTTTTCAGTGCGGCTCGCAGGCTGGGATCGTGGATGGTCATAGCACTAGTTCCTTAAGTGAGATAGTCGTGAAAGATGCTGTGTGTCAATGGCAATGCGGATGCGTCTTATTGACCGGAGGCTGTGTCGAAAGCTTGCGGCCCGCGAAGTAGGGCCGGTACGACGGCAGCGGCCGGCGCGGGTGCACCTTCGTGTTCGGTGCCGGCGGCCAGGATTCCTTTGATGGTGCGGTATTGCACATCACCGACCTGGCTGGCCCGGTGGCAGGCGGCGTTGATCCGGTCGTCGGGGTAGCTCTTGCGCAGGCCCACGATGCCTTGGATCGCTCGAAGCCGGTGCAGCGCGTTGACCTCGGAGAGTTCGGCGACCACGGCCACCGCCGCGGGTCCAATCTCCTCGGCTTGGTGGCGGCACCAGGACACGGTCTGCAACGTGTAGGCGACTTTGTGGGGTGGGTAGTGCTCGAAGTTCGTCGACCGCCCCGCCAGGTGCAGCACGTGGGTCGCGGCCACCTCATCGCCGTCGAAAACCTGCACCATGTCGCCAGCGGTGCGGATCGTGACGCGGTGCCCGATTAATCGCCACGGCACCGAATACAGGGCTTTGCCGGCCTTGACATGACAATCCGGTGCGACCTTCCCGACGTGGTAGACGACATGTTCAAAGGGTTTTGGTGGCAACGGTTTCAGAGCTGATCGTTCGATCTGAGCGAACAGCTCTGCTGGTGTCATCCCGTCGATACCGCGGTGCGCGTGCTGGCCGTAGACGTCGATGCACCACACCACGGCGGCCTCCTTCATCTGCGGTAGCGAGCCGAAGGTTCGGCCTCGCCAAAACGAGTCTCGAATGTAAGGCATCGGGCGTTCGATCCGCGGTTTGTCTTTGGGTTTGCGCGCGCGGGCGGGGTCGATCAGCACGTCGTAGAAGGCGGCGAACTCGGCGTAAGCCCGGTTGATTTTCGGATCGTAGAGATCAGGGCGGTCGACCCCGGTCTTGAGGTTGTCGCACACGATCCGGGCGGGTGTACCGCCGAAGTAGTCGAACGCCGCCACATGCGAAGCACACCAGGAAGATTGATCCATCCGAAGCACCGGCTGAACGAACAGTAACCGTGAGCACGCCAGGATCATCGCGAACGCCCAGACCGTCACCCGCCGATCGGTGACCGGGTCATGCCACATGCCGAGTTTGCCGTAATCGACTTGCGCCTCCTCGCCCGGCGGGACTGCGCCACGCGGCACCGTGGCCTTGCCTTCGGCTACCTGTTCGGCGAATACTGCTGATACGTAACGCCGTACCGACGACTCGGACACATCCACTCCGTGGTCATCACGCAACCGCTGGGCGATAGTCGCGACCGTCACCGACTCGTCCAACTGGTCCTTGATCCAGGCGTGGTGGGCCGCGATCGCCGGTCTGGTCACCGCCCGCACCGCCGGATCGGCCACCTCGGGGAACCAGTCGGCGATCAGCTGCCGCCACACCGACTCGTCGAACCGCTCACCGCTGCCGGGGGTCATGCCGGCCGCGATTGCCGGTGCCAGATACTTTCGGATCGTCTTGCGGTCGATCCCCAACGCCGCCGAGATCTGCACCTGAGACCGGCCGCCATGCCAATGCCGGAACAACTCCATCAAATCGGTCATCGTCCACGTTCTCCTCGCCACCACGGGCCCCTTCCAGGGCCGGTAGGAGACCCTGCAAGAAGCGAACCTGTAGCCGCACCCGAACCCCGGCCGACACACCCCAGGGTGGGGAATTACGTGACGGCCAGGTGGGGAATTACGTGACGGACAACCCCATCAACCTGGGGAATTACGTGACCGCTGACATAGTCATTTCTGACGCCAAACCCGCTGGGCCCTCGCACACTGTTGGAACTCGAGGTTCGGGCACACACAAAAGGAGGTCAGACCCGGCGGCGGTTCGCACTTCAAACTGACCACATCGACTGACCACAGCCGGTCAAGCGCGCCGCGCTCTGTGGAGACAGTCCGCGTGTGCAGTGTCAGGCACCCTCAGGCGTCAGCTCGTTGGCGTATGGCCAGCCGATGTGGGTAGCTCAACGAAAGGACGCTGAGTTACGAAGCAATTAGGCACCCGGACATCTCTGCCCCGCCGACCCGCACCGTACTACTATATCGAAACTATGTTCGAGTCGTGGCAGCACTCCCCCACTCTGCACGTCTTCGACCCTCCACGACCGGTGGAGGTCGACCTCTTGTAGACGGGGTTTGTTCTATCCAGTGTCCAGCTGCCGATCTGATCGTGATCTACCATCGGGTGATACCTCCCAGGGGTAAAGAGCTAGCGAGACAAAGAACGGACGGGGGTGCATATGCCAGTGTTGCCGCGCCTTGACGGCGGGTCCATCGCCGGGTTTTCTGCGCGCCCCCGCCAGGGCGGGTGGCTGACCGCGGCGGTGATGACGTGCGCCGCGTTCGGGGTGCTGCTGGGTGTGTTGCTGATGCATTCGGTACCGATGGTGCATCCCCCCAGCGGACATAGTGCCGCTGGTCCCACGGCGGTCTCCGCTTTACACCCCGACGTCGGTCACCACGCCGAGACCAACGAGCTGGCCGCCGCGGTGATGGCCGGGTCGGGTGTTGTGCTCGAGATGGGGTGCAGTGACGGCTGTTCGCCGCATGTTGGGATGGCGATGTGCATGGCCGTCATCACGATCGCGACCGCGTTGATTGTGGTGCGCCGTCTTCTGGATCTACGAGAAAATGAGAGTTGCTCGGCCGCGTGGGCGCTGGTGATGGGCGGGTATGCCTCGCGTGCGCCGCCGTGGGCGGCGCCATCTTTGGAGAAATTGTCGGTGTTGCGGATCTGACAGACGAGGTGCCAACGGCACGTTCGTTTGACACTCGCACGTGCCTACCTCGGCGCGTCGCGACTCTAGATTCCGCTCTGCCACTTTTGTTTTCAAGGAGACGATGATGTTTTCGACCCGTACCACCCGACTCAAAGTTGTTGCATCCGCCGCCGGCGTCGCCGCGGCCGTGGTGCTAGCCGGCTGCAGCGACGACGGCGGCCACGATATGGATTCGATGGGCGGCGACTCGATGTCGTCGACGGCATCGGCCAGTGCCGCACCGTCGCCGTCGGCCGAGGCCGCCGCACAGTTCAACGATGCCGATGTGATGTTCGCGCAGATGATGTATCCCCATCACGCTCAGGCTGTGGAGATGGCCGATCTGGTGCAAGGGCGCACCACCAACCCGCAGATCATCGAGCTGGCCGCGGCAATCAAGTCCGCCCAGGGCCCGGAGATGACGCAGCTGCAGCAGTGGCTGGCGCAGTGGGGCAAACCCGCCCCGACCACCGGCGCCGACATGGGCGGTATGGACCACGGCGGCAGCGGCGGTATGAGCGGGATGATGTCTGAGCAGGACATGACCGATCTGGCCGCCAAGAACGGCGCTGAGTTCGATCAGGCGTGGCTGACGATGATGATCGAACACCACACCGGTGCCATCGAGATGGCCAACACCGAGATCGCGGACGGCTCGAATGAGCAGGCCAAGCAGTTGGCCCGCACCATCGTGCAAACCCAGCAGACTGAGATCGACACCATGAAGGCGCTGCAAACGCAGTAGGCCTGGCGCAGCGCCCCGGTCTGGCACCGCCGGTGCCAGATCGGGGTCTGGCGTTCCACGTGTCCCCTTTCTTGGCTTCAGCAGCACCGTCCTGGTCGCTACCAACCCGGGCGCAGCCGTTGCCTGGCTTCCCTTTCTCATCACTTTTCGGAGTTTTCATGCGAACCCCTCCCCGGTGGGGGCTGGCGGTGGTGGCGCTCTGTGTGGCAGCACTGACCGCCTGCACCTCGTCCCCGTCCACACCATCCTCGAGCACGTCGGCAGCCGCCTCGGCCGACCGGCCGGGCGATGATGCCCCGCAACTGACCATCACGCCCGGCGACGGCGACGCCACCGTCACCCCCACTGATCGGGTGGAGGTGCAAACCTCTGCGGGCACATTGGAATCGGTGGTGCTGACCAACGAGACCGGCACCCAGATCGACGGTTTCTACACCCCGGATCGGGTGGACTGGAAGCCAGCTGTGCCACTGGGGTACGGCCGCACCTACACCCTGACCGCGGCTGCTGTGCACGAGGACCAGCGCACCGAACGCACCATCTCGTTCTCCACGGTCACCCCAGGCACGCAGACCAAACCGACCTTTGTCAGCACCGGCGGGAACCTGCTCACCGACGGCGCCACCTACGGAGTCGGGATCGTGGTGGTGGCCCAGTTCGACGAGCCCATCGGCGACCGCGCCGCCGCCGAACGGTCGCTGGTGGTGCGCACCGACCCCCCGGTGACCGGGTCCTGGAACTGGGTCGACGAGCGAAGCGTGCACTGGCGTCCCCGCGAGTACTACACCCCCGGCACCACGGTGTCGGTGAGCGCCAACATCTACGGAGTTCAGTTGGGAGAGAACTTATTCGGTCAAGAGGACGTGAGCACCTCGTTCACCATCGGTGATGCCCATGTCTCGATCGCTGACGACACCACCAAACAGGTGTCGGTGTTCAACAACGGTGAGTTGGTACGCACTATGCCCACCTCGATGGGCCGCGGGGGCACCGAGACCGTCAACGGCCGCACCATCCACTTCTGGACCCAATCGGGCACCTATACCGTGCTCGACAAGGCCAACCCGGTCATCATGGACTCCTCCACCTACGGGCTACCGGTGAACTCGCGCTTGGGGTATCGCCAATCGATCAACTACGCCACCCGCATCAGCAACGACGGCATCTACTTGCACGAATTGACCGACACCATCGCCCAGCAAGGCAACACCAACATGTCCGCCGGGTGCTTGAACCTCAACCCCGACAACGCCCGCTGGTTCTACGACTTCTCGGTCCCCGGAGACATCGTGGAAGTCCGCAACACCGGCGGCCCGCCCCTGGAGCTCTGGCAAAACGGGGACTGGAGCGTGCCCTGGGAACAGTGGCTCGTCGGCAGCGCACTGCAATGAGGGGTCCTCGCACGGTGGCCGCCGCGTGCGGCATCAGTGTGGTGATGCTGGTGCTGCCCGGGTGCACCTCGGCTGATCCTGCTCCCGAGCGGGCCCAGCCCAGCGCTGAGGTCACCGCGCGCATCGCCCTCTCACCCGGGGTGTCACACCTGCATGGGTTGCAGGTGTCCGCCGACCGAACGTTGTTGGCCGGAACCCACCACGGGCTGGTCGCGATCGATCCCTCCGGGGCGACCACCGCGGTGGGCACTTCCGACGATGACCTGATGGGCCTGACCGGAATACCCGGCAGCGATGTGGTCTTCGCCTCGGGCCATCCCGGTAGGTCCAGCACCGCCCCCAACCCGCTGGGACTGCTGGCCAGTACTGACGGGGGCCGCAGCTGGCAAGACCGCTCCCTGTCTGGAGAGGTTGACTTTCACGTGCTGGCCGCCGCGGACGGACTGCTGATCGGCTCCGATGGCGGGCCCCTACGGGTCTCCCATGATGGCGGCGAAACATGGACTGCTGGAGCACAACTGGTTCCACGCACCCTGGCGATCACCGACGACGGTATCTGGGCGGCCACCGACGAAGGCGCGGTGTGGCACAGCATCGATGACGGGCGCTCGTTCGCCGAGGTCGCCGCACCCACCATCGGGCTACTCGCCGGGAGCGGCAGCACACTGTGGGCAGTCGATGCCGAGGGGTACTCCTGGCAACGCTTCGAGGGCCGGGCCTGGCTGCAACATTCCTGGATCGGGGCTCCCGACGCGATCACCGTCGCACCCGACGGCACTGCCTACGCCGCCACCAACGCCGACCTGTGGACCCTCACACCTCGCCCTTGAATACCCTAGGGGGGTATGGTAGACCGTAGGTAGGCCTTGATGAGGTCTCCGTGCGTCACCACCTGCACGGCACTGCAGTTACAAGAGCAAGGGGTTGTCATGAGTACGTCCACTGTCACCGTTACCGGAATGACCTGCGGCCATTGCGCGTCCTCGGTCCGAGAGGAGGTCGGCGCCTTGGCTGGGGTGTCCGATGTCGAGGTCGATCTGGGCACCGGTGCGGTCACCATCACCAGCACCGACACGATCGAGCCGGCTGCGGTCAAGGCGGCCGTGGCCGAGGCGGGGTACCAGGTCGCCGAGTGACCACAGCGGTACCCGGCGCCGGTGAGAAGTTTCTGCGGCGCCGGGTATC
Source organism: Williamsia sp. 1138 (assembly GCF_002095435.2). GTDB lineage: Bacteria > Actinomycetota > Actinomycetes > Mycobacteriales > Mycobacteriaceae > Williamsia. Next base: position 51,864 of record NZ_MJEJ02000034.1, on the reverse strand, counting down.
TGCCCCCCGCTCATCCGTTTCGTGAACAAGGAGAATGATGATGAACACCGCGACCCGGTTAGCTCTCTACGGCGCAGCTCTGGTGGCAATCTTTGGGGCCGCATTCGTCGTGGCCGCTGCTGTAGTACCTGATCGGGTCGCCCGCGACTGGACCACCTCCGCTGAGCACACCGCCCACGCCCCCACCACTACTGCTCCCGCAGGAGCCGCCGCACCGGTACGCGGCGTGTCGATCGCTGCCGGTGGCTATGCCTTGACCGCTCTGGCCGCACCCAACCGTGTCGGCGAAAGCGGTGAGCTGGCGTTCACCATCATCGGCCCCGACGCTCGCCCGGTCACCGGATTTGCGACCTCCCACGACAAACAGCTCCATGCCATTGTCGTCGCCACCGATGGCTCCAACTACCGCCACGTGCATCCCACGATGGGCGCCGATGGGCGGTGGTCGCTGCCGTGGCAGTGGCCCGCGGCCGGCAGCTACCGCGTTTTCGCTGATTTCGTTCCTGCCGCCTCCGACACGGACATCACCTTGACCAGCACAGTGACCGTGGCCGGCGAGGTTGCTCCGCCGGCGGCACGGCCGGTGAGCTCCACCGATGAGGTGGCCGGCTACCAGGTCACCCTCACCGGGGACCTTACTTCCGCCAGCACCTCGACGGTGACGGCCCGCATCACCCGCGACGGTCAGCCAGTGACCACCCTGGAGCCTTACCTCGGCGCCTACGGACACCTGGTGGCCCTGCGCGAGGGGGATCTGGCCTACCTGCACGTGCATCCCGAAGGCGCAGCACCTGCTGGCCCAGAACAGCTCTCGGGTCCGCAGGTGCAGTTCGCGACCGCCGCACCCACCCCTGGCCGGTATTTGCTGTATTTCGATTTCAAAGTCGACGGGCAGGTGCACACCGCCGAGTTCGTCCTGAACGCCGCCGGTCCGGCGGCCTCCACCCCCTCGGCACCTACGGCCAGTCCGCCCCCGGCGCCGGCACCCACCGACGCCCACGGCGGCCACTGACCCACGCGCACAACCCCGTTCAGAAGGAACACCATGGCTACTGCACCTGCACCTGCACCTCAGACTCCTGCTGCACTCGAACTCGAGATCGGCGGCATGACCTGCGCGTCGTGCGCCAACCGGATCGAACGCAAGCTCAACAAACTGCCCGGGGTGACCGCGACGGTGAACTACGCCACCGAAAAGGCGAAAGTCACCACCACCTCCGGCGATCTCGATCCCACGACACTCATCGCCACCGTCGAACAGGCCGGCTACACCGCTGCCCTGCCCACCGCGCGCACCAGCGATGGCGCCGAAGGCGGCGATCAGCGCACCCGCCCCGACAGCGAGCTGGCCGCCTTGCGCCAGCGGCTCTGGGTCTCGGTCGTGTTGACGGTGCCGGTCATTGCCCTGGCGATGGTTCCAGCGTGGCAGTTCACCTACTGGCAGTGGGCCTCGCTCACCCTGGCTGCACCGGTCATCGTGTGGGGCGCCTGGCCCTTCCACAAAGCCGCGTGGACGAACCTGCGGCACGGAACCGCCACCATGGACACCTTGGTGTCGGTCGGCACCCTCGCAGCCTTGGCCTGGTCGATCTACGCGCTGTTCTGGGGCACGGCGGGCCAACCCGGAATGACCCACGGTTTCGAGTTGACCGTCTCCCCCTCCGACGGCGCGGGCAACATCTACCTGGAAGTCGCCGCCGGAGTCACCATGTTCATCCTGGCCGGCCGCTACTTCGAAAAACGCTCCAAACGCCAAGCCGGAGCCGCACTCCGCGCCCTACTCGAACTCGGAGCCAAAGACGTCGCTGTCCTACGCGGCGGCACCGAAACCCGCATCCCCATCACCGAACTACACGTGGACGATGAGTTCGTGGTGCGGCCCGGAGAGAAGATCGCCACCGACGGCGTCATCACCACCGGACGCTCCGCCGTCGATGCGAGCATGCTGACCGGCGAATCCCTCCCGGTCGAAGTCAGCGAAGGCGACCCAGTCACCGGCGCCACCGTCAACGCCGGCGGCCGCCTCATCGTGCGGGCCACCCGCGTGGGAACCGACACCCAACTGGCGCGAATGGCTCAGCTCGTCGAAGACGCCCAATCAGGCAAAGCGCAAGTCCAGCGACTCGCAGACCGCATCTCCGGAATCTTCGTCCCCATCGTCATCGCCATCGCCGTCGCGGTCCTCGGCGGCTGGATCGGGGCCGGATTCCCCCTCAGCGCCGCATTCACCGCAGCGGTGGCCGTGCTGATCATCGCCTGCCCCTGCGCATTGGGCTTAGCCACCCCCACCGCACTGCTGGTGGGCACCGGCCGCGGAGCCCAGCTGGGGATTTTGATCAAAGGCCCCGAGGTACTCGAATCGACTCGCGCCGTGGACACCATCGTCCTGGACAAGACCGGCACCGTGACCACTGGAACGATGACCCTGCACGAGATCATCACCACCGACGAGGTGTCCTCCGACGATGTGTTACGCCTGGCCGGCGCGCTCGAGCACGCCTCCGAACACCCCATTGCCCGGGCCATCGCGGCCGCCGCGGCCGAGCAGACCGGGCCGCTACCGTCGGTGGAGTCGTTCACCAGCGTGGACGGCAAAGGTGTACACGGTGTCATCGAGGACCACGCGGTGCTGGTGGGCCGTGAAAGTATGCTCGCCGACTGGTCTCTGCCCCTCGAGGGCACGCTGGCCGCGGCCAAGACTGAGGCGGAGCAGATCGGGAAAACCGCTGTCGTGGTGGCCTGGGATGGCCGCGTCCGAGGCGTGCTCGTGGTCGCTGACACCATCAAACCGACCAGCGCCGCCGCGATCGCCCAGTTCACTGCTCTGGGCCTGACCCCGATTCTGCTCACCGGGGACAATCAAGGCGCCGCCGACCACGTCGCCGCCCAGGTCGGTATCACCGACGTCATCGCCGAGGTCCTGCCCCAGGACAAACTCGCCGTCATTGCCGACCTGCAAAAGCAGGGCAAAACAGTGGCCATGGTCGGCGACGGTGTCAACGATGCCGCCGCCCTCGCTCAGGCCGATCTGGGGCTGGCCATGGGTACCGGGACCGACGTGGCCATCGAAGCCGCCGACATCACCCTGGTGCGCGGTGATCTGCGCTCGGCGGCCGACGCGATCCGGTTGGCGCGCAAAACATTGGGGACCATCAAGATGAATCTGTTCTGGGCGTTCGCCTACAACATCGCTGCTATCCCCCTGGCCGCGCTCGGGCTGCTCAACCCCATGCTCGCCGGGGCTGCCATGGCGTTGTCCAGTGTGTTCGTGGTCAGCAATAGCCTGCGCTTGCGCGGATTCACCTCCCGCGCCACCTCGGCGGCGCCGGCCACACCCGCATCGGCACCCACCCACCGGCCGCTGCAGCATGCCTAGCCACTTCCCCACCCACCCGATCGTCACACCTCGACTAATACCCCAGGGGGGTATACGATGGACGCCATGAACGCTCCACAGCACAACCACTCGGCGCACTCACCCGCGACACCCACCGAGCACGCCCATGCTGGTGCGGTGCAGGAGCACACCTCGCATGAGCACGCCGGCCATGACGACAGCCACAGCGACCACGGTGCACACGGCGGGCATCAGGGTCACGCCGGACATGGTGACCACGTCGGACAGTTCCGGCGCCTGTTTTGGATCATGCTGGTGCTGGCCATTCCGGTGGTCGGATTCTCAAACATGTTCGCCATGCTCGTCGGATACGAGTTACCCGACAGCGAAGCAGTGACATGGATTTCGCCGATTCTGGGCACCGTGATGTTCGCCTGGGGCGGCCGGCCGTTCCTGACCGGCGCGGTCAGTGAGGTGCGATCACGGGCGCCGGGCATGATGCTGCTTATCGCGCTGGCGATCACGGTGGCGTTCGTGGCGTCGTGGGGTGCGAGCCTGGAACTGCTGGACCATCAGCTCGATTTCTGGTGGGAACTGGCCCTGTTGATCGTGATCATGTTGTTGGGGCACTGGATTGAGATGCGGTCGCTGGCTCAGACGACGTCCGCGCTGGACTCGTTGGCGGCGCTGCTACCCGACGAAGCTGAACGCGTCGACGGCGACACCACGGTCACCGTGCCGCCCTCGCAACTGCAGGTCGGTGACGTCGTCATCGTGCGCCCCGGCGCCAGCGTGCCGGCGGACGGAAAGATTGTCGACGGCACCGCCGAGATAGACGAATCGATGGTGACCGGGGAATCGAAGACGGTGCGCCGCAGCGCCGGTGACGCCGTGGTCGCCGGGACCGTCGCTACCGACTCGGGGCTGCGGGTGCAGGTCACCGCCACCGGCGACGACACCGCCCTGGCCGGTATCGGACGACTGGTCGCCGACGCCCAGAACTCGACGTCGCGAGCCCAACGGCTCGCCGATACCGCCGCAGGCTGGTTGTTCTGGTTCGCACTCGGCGCTGCGGTACTGACCGCCATCGCCTGGACCGTGCTCGGCTATCCCGACGACGCGGTCGTACGCACCATCACCGTCCTGGTCATCGCCTGCCCGCACGCACTGGGCTTGGCCATCCCACTGGTGGTGGCCATCGCCACCGAACGCGCCGCCCGCGGCGGGGTATTGATCAAAGATCGGCTCGCGCTGGAAAGCATGCGCACCGTGGACACCGTGCTGTTCGACAAGACCGGCACCCTGACCAAAGGCGAACCCACCGTCACCGCAGTCCACACAATCGCCGGCCATTCCGAGGACGATGTATTGGCCTGGGCCGCAGCCGCGGAAACCGACAGCGAACATCCCCTGGGCAAAGCCATCGTGCACGCCGCACAGACTCAGCACCTCACCCGCGTTGCCGCTAGCGACTTCACCTCATCGCCCGCCGTCGGTGTCTCGGCCACCGTCGACGGCCGCCATGTTCAGGTCGGCGGGCCCCGACTGCTCGAGCAGTACCAGCACAGCGAGCTCGACGTCGCCGAGCGCTGGCGGGCCGACGGCGCCATCATCTTGCACGTCCTCGCCGACGGGCAGGTCATCGGCGCCCTCAAACTGGCCGACGAGGTGCGCAGCGAATCACGCCAGGCCGTCGACGCGCTGCACAAACTCGGTATCCAGGTCGTCATGATCACCGGCGACGCACACGCAGTGGCCCAATCTGTCGCCACTGAACTCGGCATCGACCGCGTGTTCGCCGGCGTCCGCCCCGAACACAAAGCCTCCAAAGTCAAAGAACTTCAATCCGAGGGCCGCACGACGGCCATGGTCGGCGACGGTGTCAACGACGCCCCCGCACTCGCCCAAGCGGACGTCGGCATCGCCATCGGCGCCGGCACCGACGTCGCGATCGCCTCGGCCGGTGTCATCCTCGCCAGCGACGACCCCCGATCGGTGCTGTCGGTGATCGAGCTGTCGCGAGCGAGCTACCGGAAAATGAAGCAGAACCTGTGGTGGGCCGCCGGTTACAACCTGATCTCCGTACCCTTGGCTGCCGGTGTGCTCGCTGGGATCGGGTTCGTTCTGCCCATGTCGGTTGGTGCGATCTTGATGTCGGCGTCCACGGTGGTTGTGGCGCTCAATGCCCAGCTGTTGCGGCGACTGGACCTGCGCCCTGACGTCAGCGCCACTGCTGCACTGGGCAAGTAGCCACTTACACTGCAGACGCCCCACAACGAAGGACTTTTATGGCTGCCAGCACACCCACCCACGACGGGGAGCACGCTGCTCCGCACGGTTACATCGACGACAAAAAGAAGTACCTCGCTCGGCTCAAGCGGATTGAGGGCCAGGCCCGCGGGCTGCACCGGATGGTTGATGAAGAGCAGTACTGCATCGACATCCTCACCCAGATCTCCGCGTTGACCAAAGCGCTTGAGGGTGTGGCGATCGGCCTACTCGATGATCACCTCAAGCACTGCGTCGTTGACGCCGCCAAAACCGGCGGGCCAGAAGCCGAAGCAAAGCTCAAAGAGGCTTCCGACGCCATCGCCCGCCTGGTCCGGTCCTAGCCCGCAGCTTCCCGCAAGGCGCTCGTACTACCCGGCGAGAGTCCCGTCACGGCCGCGGTGGTATCGCTACGATCTTCGCTGACGCTTCGAGTTGGTTTCGCAGCGCATAGTTTTCGAGGGTGAGGCGTTGGATGCTGGCTACTGCGAGCTCAATATCGGACGACAGTGCTGCGTTATCACGCCGTAGGCGTGCATTGTCGGCGCGAAGTGCGGTGCGGTCGTCCGTCCGAGGGGCCGGGGGTGTGCTGGCGGTTGCGGACTTGAGTTCGGCGGCGATGCCGGGGAACTGTCGCCAGAAGGTGCCGTTGCTCAGGTTCAGTCGACGTGCCAGCCCGATGACGGTGGCACGGGTTCCCGCATCTCGAGCGTCGTCGATGTACTCGTGCATTGCTTGACGAACGTCATCGTCGGTCGGCATGTCTACGCGACGGCTCATAGTTGATCCGTGGGGTCGTACCGTTCGGTGAACTGTACGATCTGCTCTCGGCGCTGGGTGAGCCTCGTGCGAAGTAGCGGCGGAAGTGCCGGTCGCTGTGTTAGTTCCGTATCGATGGTGGTGGTCTCAGCACGTAGGGCGGCAATGTTGCCGCTGGTGAGTGCGACGTTGCGGCAATGTAGCGGCTGACATTCGCCGAGCGTGGGTGCGAGTCGCCCGTCCCTGGTTGTGGTTCGGGTGCACAGGGCTTTGTCGGGATCGAATACGCATGTCGCATACCGGCCCGGGTAGATGGCCGGGTCGTGGCGGCGCAGCAGTCGGCATTGGCGGCGGCGGTCAGTGATGATGTGCCCTTGATAGCCGATGTTGACGCCGTACTCGGTGAGACGGCGGCGGGCTTCGTCTGATGCGGGTCCGCTTAACCCGTCGTGGTGGTGGGCGTCGGTCATGGCCATCAGGTGTTCGCCGCGGGCCAGGGCCTGTTCTGCTTCGACTTCTGCGCGAAACCCGCTGTCGGACGTGCCCGCGTAGCCCTCGAACATGTGAATGGCTTGGTGCCGGTACTGGATCGCCCCGGCGACGGATCCGCCTGGCTGGCGGGCGATGAACCACGCCAGGGTGCGCCGAAATTGTCGCGTGGTCAGCCGCCACCGTGTTCCGTGTACGTCCGGGAGGGCATCGTCGCGCCCATGGACTCGGCAGTAGTCGTTGATCCATTCGATCAAGTCGTTGAGGTGGGTGTTGGTGGTAGTGGTGAGGGTGACGTGGTCGGCGACCTGGCCTCGACGCACCGCAGGGCTTTGGATGGTGGGCGCGAACAGTCGTGGTTCGTCGTCGGGCTGTAGTTGCTCGAGGATGGCAACCGCGCGGGCGACGGGGGCACCGACCACCCAGGTTGCCTGTACTCCGGTGGGGTCGTGTTCGCCTTTGAACGCAAGGCTGGTGATGAGCCACCGGTAGGGCCTGTCGTGTCGATCTCGCTTGACGGTGACGCACCTACGACGTAGGTGTTTGATTTCGCTGTCCCGCATGCCGGATAGAAATGCGATGACCACGTAGCAGGCGGCTCGCAGAGCGGTCTGCAGATGGGTGCCGCCGGCGGCGCGGTCGGTGCGGTCAGTGGTGATTTCGTCGATCCATGGTGCGCCGTCGAGGCGCCCGGTGATGGTGATGTTCAGAGCGATGGTGTCGCAGACCCCGACTTCGCGGGCTGTGTGGTCGATGAGTTCGCGGTAGGAGGGGCGGAGCAGAGTCGAGGCGTCGCACCCGAGGAGGTTCGCCAAATGCCTGCGGTTGGGTCGGCCGTTGCGGCCGGGGAGTGGTCTGCCGGTAGCGCGGTGTTGCACGAGGAGCTGTTCGAGTGCGGGCTGGACCCAGCGCCGCGTGTCGGGTTCTATTCTTCCTTCCCCTAGGCGGAGTCGGCACCACTCACGATCGGCAGCCAGAATGTCGGGCGCGAAGTCGTCGATGAATCTCAGGCTCCACGCCACCAGTGGCCCCAGGACCGCTTCCGGGATCCTGGCGGTCATGTTTTCGGTGTTACTGCGAGCACCGGTCTCGCCCCATCCCTTGATACGCCGGGGATCGAAGGTCAGCTGATCGGAAACCAGTACCGTCCGATAGCGCCAGAAGTAGCGAATCGCGACGCGGTGGTTGTCGCGGACAGCGCGGTTAAGTTGTGTTGCCATCAAATGCTGTTGGTAGGTGAGCAAGTCGTCGGACGTGACCATTGACAGTGGCAACGGTTCTTTGCCGTGTACGGCTTGGGTGTTGAGCCAGATGAGGAAGCTGCGGATGGAGGCGAACAGGGACACGATGGTGCCGACCTTCGGGAGTCCGAGTTCCCGGGTGGGCACCGGGCCGCTAAGCAGGGTGAGTGCCAGTTCTTTTGCGATGAGGCGGTAGGGCGTCGGCAGTGTTGTGAAGTCGAGGATGATCCTGACGTGGTGCTGCTGGAATGATCCTGGTGCGAGGTCCCAGACGTCGTCGATAAAGCGCGCCGCCTGCTGGCGGTCCGTTTCTGTCCGCACCGGCCGGCCGTCGAAAATCAGTCTGTCGCGGAAGGGGTGCGCGCTTGCGGGTCGGTCGTGTTTGGCTGTCATGCTGTCTCCCAGGGTGTTTCAACGAGATCGAGAAGACTGTCGGTAGCTTTGTTACGGGCGGCGACGGTGATCTCGGATCGGCTGAACTTGGGTAGCACGTCATGGTGAATCGCCGCCCACGTCGGACCGTACTTCCTCCACCAATCGGCCTCGGGGAGCTGTTGGCGGCGGGCGACCAGAGCGTCGAGGAGCCCGAGTAGCCCTGGGAGGTGATCGGGTGTGATGACACAGTTTCCGCAATGAAAGCAGTCCAGGAACGATGCTCGGCACGTGTTACCAGTCGCGGGATGGCTATCTGCGTCGATGCAGGTGGTCCATGCGGCCTCCGCGGCGGGGTGGGGCGCAGGCATGTCGTCGTCCTCGGGCCCCGATGCAGGTGAACGCACATGCAGTGCTCCCCCAGCGATTTGCAGGGCCCGCCGATGCGCCTGCAGGGCCTTCGACTCGGCCTCACTGACTGCAGTAGCGACGATGTCCTGCGCCCACTCAGCCACGGTGGGATCGCCGCGCAAATAGTTACCGAACAGCACGGGCACGGTGTTGCTCCGGGCCGACGAGGGCAGGTGCCCACCGAGTTGTTTGGTGCGGCGAACCTCCGTGCTGGTCTTGATCCTGTTGGTCGAGACCTCCAGTGGCTCGGGTTCTGCGCCCTCGAGCGCATCTGCCTCGAGGTGGTGCCGATCGCGCCACACTGTCCATCGAATCGCCAACGCCGACAGGTCCCGCGCGAACGGATCGTAGTGCTCCTCTACACCCTGGAGCCCGCGCAGGTGTCCGTTGCGCCACAGCGACCACACGGAGGTGCTGTCGCTGAATGTCCTGCTGCGGCCGGTCAGTTCGTGAAGTAGCAGATATAGGCCACCGGGGTAGTCCAGTTCTTTCCCGGGCGGCCCAATGTCCCACGTGGCGGTATCAAACCATCGGCCGCGGCGGCGTCGTTTGACTAGGCGGACTTCGACCGCGCGGGATTCGAGGATCCTATGTTCGTGCGGGAGTTCTTTGATCGTTTCGACGTTGCGTCCGGTGACGGCGACGAGCAGCGCCATCAATGGTGCGAGGTCCGGGATTGTCAGAAAGAGCTGACTTGCCAACGCGCGGCGCGTTACCCGGAACTCGCCGTCGATCCCTGGGGGACGGGGCACCACGCCGCTGCGCGCCATGTCGGCCAACGTCAAGGCCTCGTAGCGGCCATCTGCCAGTGAGCCCGATGCCTGTTCGTGCGCGCTAACCAACGACTCGGCGGTTCGGATGCGATCACGGATTGCCGCCACGTCGGTTCTGGCGGCCGCGAGAAGTCGGGTCAGCTCGCCGTCGGAATAGCCTGGTCGGCCGCCTCGATACTGGATACCAACCCGGCGGCAGGTGTGGTCGATGACGTCCTGAGCCACCTGTTCCACGAGCGGGCTGACAGAGAGGAAGCGGCCGAACTCAGCTACACGGCTCCAGGCTCTCGATTCGTGCAGTCCCCGGCCGCGATGGTGGTCGTACATTGACTCCAGATGTGCAATCGTCAAAGACCTTGGGCTCGAAGGTGGATCAGTAAGGCCGGACAGCACTAGCAATGCCTGGCGGACTGAGCGAACGTACGACTTCGCCGATCCGAGCGTTCTGATCGAGCCCAACGGCCCCAATACTCGGCGTAGAGCATCTGCCACTGCCGGGTGCCAGCCCGGCAGCGGGAAGTCAGCGACCGCGAAGGTGGTCGAGCGTTCGTCTTCCCCGTCGAACAGCACGTCGAGCCCGCCCAAAGCCCCGGGGGCAGCTTCGGCTGCTTCGTATCCCTGCGGCGGGAGAGATGCCCGGCGACCCAATCCTGTGCTGCCGCGGCCACGCTCAGTCATCGACAGCACCACGCTCAAGAGGGGCATCGATCGCCTCTATTGGGATGTGACGCAGGTCCTCCCAATCTTGAGGCACCAACGCCATCCGCGTGTGCATCTCTAACTCCGACAACGCATGTAGATAGATCTGAGTCGTCACCACCGATCGATGCCCGAGACGTCGTCGCACCCAGTCCAGGGGGTCACCGAAAATCTGGGTCCACTGTCCACGCTGGTGCACGTTCAGCTCCCCCAGTGCCGCGATGTGGCCTCGTTGTAGCTGTTCTAAGGTCACGACCGCGAACGTATGCCGCAGCAAGTGCGCGTGCGCGCTCAGCGACACCCCCGCTATCTGACATCGCTTGTTCGCCGTGGTGAACAGATCTTTCCACGTCGACACTGCGATCGGTGTGCCGAACTCTGACAACCAGAACGCGGCCGGCTCCAACCCGTTCGGTCCATCGACCAGCAGCGTGCGCCGCTCTTCTGCGGTCAGATCGTGCACCTTGATGCGCACGCGCGTGCCTGCGTCTGTTCGCACCGCTATTGGTTTCGACGGATCTGGAACTATTAGGGGCGCGGGCCACCGTTCATACCGGCCAGCTTCACGGGCCCGTTCGATCACCTCAGCGCGGTCCACCAGCATGTAGCTCATCAGATCGGCGATCACAGATTCCGGTACATAGACCCATCGGGCGGAAGCACCCTTCGCGATCGCTGTTGGCAGCCAGAAACGTTGATAGCCACCGAGACCACGTTCCAGTGGGACCTCGAATACCGTCAACGCCGCCTGCTCCGATAGCCGCAGACCAGTTCGCACCATGAGATCGCAGAAGGTTGCATTGCGCGCACCCCATCTCCCGCGAAATCGTGGATCTGGCATGCCATCCGCGGTGTACCCGCGCATGCCGACATCGCGCCACCGTCGATAGGACTGCGGCGGCAGCCACCTCACATGCTCAGACTGTCGATCGTGTGAGTACGTCGCCGGCGTCGTCGCGGACAGTTCGCGGCCGCCGGGCCCTGGGTAGATCGGCATGAACCTCCGAAGCCGGTGCGGCACCGGATTGACCGGCACCGTACCCGCGTCGACTTGCCACCCAAAGAACTTATCTGCCGCGGCGACCTCGCGGTCCCAGGTCGTACCCTTCACACGAGGACCGGCCGCATCCATTCGGCGCCATCGCCAATAGGCCACGTGATCGGACTCCTCCACATCCCGCCAATCACGCCGCCCGCGCGCTGCGAAAGCGAAGTTCAAGAACGCCGCCAGATCGCGTGCGTACCCAACCTGTGTGTTACGCGCCTTGGACTGCATCTCAGCCGAACTAAAGAATGCGTTCAGGGTGATGCTGTACTCGAATGACGGGCTCAGGAGGAACGGAGCACCAGGTACTAGCCCCGACTGCAGCAACCAGTCCTGCCAATCCACAGCGAGACCAGCAACGTCCGCCATTGACACACGCGGCATCAACTCCCCGGGGGTGACGCACACTCGCCACGCTGACCTTCGCACGGTCGGACACTACGTGGACAGATGACCAACCGTGCACAAGACCTGCTACCTACTTTGAGCTGGGCATTCATGACCGCCGGCCGCAGTCCAGTCTCCTTAGAGACCCGAGCATTCGGCCTTCGAGTCGAACGGTCTCAACCAGGCCGTCAGCTGGCGTGGATTCGAGCAAATTCTGGGGCCTGGATCGGCCTGGTGATCTGCGAGGTGGAAAGTTCGAACCGCAAATGCTCTGTGCAAAGCCAGTTCTGGCTACCTCCGGACCGCATTCGGGTGCTGTAACCGGCGCCAAGAACCTGGGCGGCGGTTACGCCGGGGCCAGCTCGCCGACCCGCTCTGCTTCCCAATAGACCGGGGCATACTCGGCCCACGCCTCGAGGATCCGGGTCACGGTGTTGTGGTGCACGTTCACGTCCGTGGCAATAGCGCGCCTGGACAGCGACGGCTTGTTGTCCGCGAGCCACAGGATGCGGGCAATCGTCGGGGTCTCGGTGACAGAGTTCGTCTGTTCTCTCAGATGCCGGGCCGGTTCGAGATACTCGTTGACCGCACGCTCCTCGACCTGGTCCACCTCGGCGTCAGCAAGAACAGTCGGGGCCCCCACCTCAACGGATGGCAGAGCAACACCTGCAAGATCACCCTCAGACGGTTCCGCCGCGGTTCGTCGGTCGTTGGGCCTGATGAGGAGCACAAGGCCGTGGGTCGAGAGCAGCAGGAAGGCCGGCGGGATCGTTCCGCCAATCACGGCGGCGACAGGTGAGAGTGATCCGGTCCCGGTGACGTAAGCGTGCAGCGCGTTGCCGCTGATGCTGATCGCGGCCGCGACGGCCAGGAGAAGCCAGAAGAAGCGGCGACGTGCCGGCGTCGGATCTCCGGCGGCAGCGACCAGCGAGATCGTGGCTTGCAGGATCGTTCCGTCAATCAGAACCGGCGCGATCCATGAGAGTTCACGCTGAGGCCAAATCTCGGTAGCGATGTCCCACAAGGCGGAGAAGCTCAGCGCGAAGCTGCCCAGTGCGAGAACGACTGTGACAGCGATGGCCGTCGCAACAGCAACACGTTCAATCGGGGGACGCTTAGAGTTGGAAACCACGGTCACAGGTCCTATCTGTGGTCGAGGTCCTGGTTGGTGGGTGCAATCACCAGCCAGGGCCGTGGGCGCGGGCACTCTGCCTGCACGTATTGTCTGTATGTCTCGTATTGCGCGTATTTACAAGCGACGCGTCAGAGACCGAGCTCGTCGAGCAACTTCTCAACACCCTCTCGGACGATGTCGGTTTTGTTGACGACCCGACCCCGTTCCACGCCGAGCCGCAAGCTTGCGGCTTGCATTCTCTCGTCGAGGCTTTGGGGGATCCGGTAGGTCCGAGTGATCAGCGGATCCTTGGGGGCTGCCTCGTCTCTTGCTGCGGGTGCCACTCCCCTACCCTGCGCCGACCGCTTCGCTGGGGTCTCCCGCTTTGGTGGCGTAGCTGTTCGGGTTGAGGGTTCTGCGAGTTGCGCTGGGGCAGCGGCTGGAGTTGACGCTGTTTCGGGGGCCGCGGGCACCTTTTCGGTTCCCATGCGTTCAAACGGGTGCTGTTCAGGCGCCTTTGTCACGGTTTTTCGTTCTATGGCCATGGGACTGTTCCGCCTTCTTGTCAGATGAGGTCAAGTTCGAGTGCCAGATCGCGATAGGCACTGGTCACTGCAAATGCTCCGGACCCCTTGAGTGTGGTGATGGGTACTGCGAGACCGTGGGCGTCGACGACGGCTGCTCGTTTCGGGATCACGGTCTTCGCGACCAATGCTTCGTACTTGCTGCGCAGCTCTTGCTCCCGGAAGTCTTGTTCTCCATTGCGCTCACGCCGCCCGATGACAATTGCCGCCACTTCAAGTCGCTCGTTAAAGCTTCGGCGGGCAAGAATGACCGACTCGCTGATCGCGTCCACGCCTCTAGCACCGTCTGGGCTCGCGTCAGTAGGAATGACGACACTGTCGGCCGCGGCCAGCCCGTTAGCCATCAGCTTGCCGACGAACGGCGAGGTGTCGATCAGGATGTGATCCCAAGACCTGGACGCATCGCTGAGTGCGTTCCTGAGCCTGTAGTGGATGTCGAGGGCGGCGTCAGCTTCCCTATTGGCCAGCGCCGGTGTTCCGGCCAGGATGTCGATGTGCGGCCAGGTGGTCGCAACGACCGCCTCATCGAGGGTCGTTTGTTCGGTGAAGACGTCGTTGGCCGTGTATTCGGCTTCGGCCGGCTCGATGCCCAGGCCAGTCGTCAGGTTCGCCTGAGGGTCAAGATCCACCAACAACACCGACTTGCCTGCGGCCGACAGTGCTGCTGCGAGCCCGATCGTCGTTGCCGTCTTGGTCGATCCACCCTTCTGGTTGCAAAAGGCAATGACTGCCATCGCTAGAACTCTCCTCATCTCGACTCACAAGCCATGCGGTATGGACTGGCTTGTCAATGCAGGCTGTGTTGTCATGCTTGTCAACATTGTATTTACTGACAGGCTATCGCATACCGCGCATGCTGTACAGACAGTACAGACTGACCATACATACAATACTGTAAATACATACTGGATAGCGCGCTATCCACCCTTTCACCAGGAGATACGACCCTTTTGACAGGACCACGCGGCTACCCGCACGGCCGCTCACATGTCAGAACTCGCACCCGGACGAACGTGGAGTTCAGCGGTCTAGCCTCACTGTCAGTTCCGCTCTCCAAGGCACCAGCGGTTCGGATCACGAGCCGCTGCACGCACCGGAACCGACACACCAATGGCTCATCGGTATGTTTACGAGCCAAGTCATCGTGGATCGGGGAGGTCTCCAATTGATACTTAAACTGGCTTATAACGTCGTGCTCGCGCTGGCGTTCCTAGTGTCCTACCGGTTGGGCGGAATCTATGTTGCTACTTCCGTCCTGATGGCAGGGGTATCACTTGAAGTCGCTTACATCTTCGTATCGGGTCGCCGACCGACGAAGCTTGAGTGGGTTGGGCTGGCTCTTGTCATTGCGCTGGGAGCCGCAACGCTGCTCCTGGGCGACGCCTTGTTCATCGAGTGGAGGCCAACCGGCTTTTACTGGCTGTGTGCGATCGCGCTGGCCGGCACACGGCTCTGGATGCGGAAGAATCCGATCGCAGCAGTACTGAACAGTCATGTGCCGATGGCCAGCCGCGCATGGGAGCAGGTTCTCTGGCTGTGGATAGCATTCCTCACACTCCTTGGAGCGCTAAACCTAGTGATCGCCTACAACTTCTCACTCGACACATGGGTCAACTACCGGGTGTTCGGTGCGCCGGGGATGATCGCAATTTTCGCGCTAATGATGATTGTGTGGAGGCGAGATGACATCAAACGGGCATGGCGTACGCAGCGCGCAGCTACGACACTCGCACAGAAAGACAGCTCGTCAGCAGACCGGTAGAAGTCAAAGCTAGCGGGCTCGCCTAGCCGCCTCTGGGAGTCGAAGATCAGTTTGACCGGTGCGCCGGCCGCCAACTCCAAACCGGCGTTCGACCAGATCAACAGGACCTGCTCTGGCGATTCGTAGCAACGAGCTTGAGCGAGTCCCGTAGACGCCCAGCTTGACGAATCGGCTGGAAAGACGGCGCTCCAGGACCGCGCCCACGCCCGTGTCAGGCAAGCGCGCGCGGTCAGCGACCTGTGAGTCTGACAAGCCATCAAAGTAGGGGAGTGCAGACTCAGGACTTCCTGGATCCGCGGCCACCGCGGAGGTGAACTGATTCACTCCGTCGGCTACTTTCGGCCACGGCTCGTCCAGACCTCCGTTCGATAGACCGTGAATGCCTTTGGTGATCTCGACCAACCTCGGCGCGGACCGGTTAGTTAGGTAGAAGCAGTCGTGGGCATCCCCAAAAATAAGATTGAACGGGCGGTACCTGGTGTCGTCTGCCAGGACATCGAGAGACCACTGGCGCGCCGTCTGGTGGGTCGTCAGGAAGTCGGTAAGCAAGAGGCCGCGCGATCGGTAGTGGAGGTCGGACTTTGATCGTCGTGGGAGCCCTTCTCTCACGTTGGTCACCAGGGCGAAGCGACCAGTTTCGTCTGCCCCAAGCCAGGTGCCGCCAGCAATGTCTTTGCCGCCGACAATCTTCGGGGTTGTGGGCCAAACGTGGATTGGTTCGGACTTCCTCCAGAAGAACTCATCTCGGTTGGACGCCAGAACTACCACGTAGTCGGGGTGCGCCTTCCAGGCCAGGAATGCAACACACATAATCGGGTCTCGCTTCCGGATGCTCGAATCGATGGGTTGCTCCAACGTGTTCACTGATGGGTACAACGTACGGCGACGTCGCCGTAGGGGAGTCGCCACCCGTGGTCGTCGCAGGTCTGGCAACCGGCGATGTCCTGCTGCTTGTCTTCGTATTCGAGCTGGCGTGCGTCGTCGAGGGCTCCGGGCCGGTTTGCCAGGTCTCCATGGTGGTTGAGGATGCCGGCGAGCAGTGCGATGGGTTTGTGGGGTTTGTGTGCGATCCAGTTGCCGTTGCCAGGCAGGGTGTAGTCGTGCAGGAGTTGGTTGAGGTCGCGGAAGGTCCAACCATGTCTAGCTGGTTGTGCCAGAACGTGTGACCAGGCTGCGGGTGTAAACCGTCGAGCCCAAGTTGGTGTTCGTGGGTCCTGACGCCATCTGGAGGCCAGCAGTAGCCCTTTCTGGTCGGGTTCGGGCCCGGCCCACCTGCGTCTGTCGGTAGCTCGGTCGCGCGCAGCGCGGCCTTTGAGCTTTCCGGCTGTGCCGGTGGGGGTTAGTGAGTAGTTACCAAGGTGGGATAGGCACCCTAAAGGGTGCCCTTCGGGGTGGGGTGCCGCGGCGGTATGACGTGCGGTTTTATCCACAAGCTGCGGGCTGTGCAGGGCATAGACCGAGGCCCATCCTCGAGCGCGGCTGCCGACGCGGTGGGAGGCAAGGCGTTCGCCCAGGGTGCGTTGGCGGCCGCGAACGATCTCGGTGGCCACGCCGAGGAGTCGGAGGACGTGGCGTGCTCGTTGGATGGTGCGTTCGCCGTAACCGGTGATTTCGATGAGTCGGTCGAGGGTGGGACGGCAGTTACGGCCGGTGCGGAAGTCTGCGTGGACTGCATGGGCGGCAGCGATTTTGATCAGGGTTTTGAGGGAGATGTCGTCTTTGCGGTGTTTGGTGCTGTGGGCACCAATGAGGTGCCGGATCTGGTTGTAGTGCTGGGCGTAAGCGATAGGGACCGCCCAGGTGATCCAGTGATCATCTTTGTTCCAGCAGGGGACCCCGGCGTAGGCGTCTTTGCCCAGGTCAAGGGCGATGCCGTCGCGCACGCGCAACTTCTGAACGATCTTCTGGGCGTCAGCTGCCGGGGCAGCTTGCGCGATGATCGCGAACAGTCGACCGTGCGCAGTCGTGGCACGGCCCCGCCGTCGGCGCAGGGGCGAAGACCCGCAGTAGCGACGGGTAATCGAAGTGAGGTCGGATTCTGTATCCGACACGTGATGTGCAGGGATTGCACACCCTTTAGGGTGCGCGCTACCCTGAGGCTGTCCAGTCAAGACAGTCCCTTCGGGGAATGGGCGGCCTCAAACCGTCCTGACGCAGAGTTAGCGCTCTGTGTTCAAAACTTTGAAGAGAAGCCCTCTGGCCCGGCAGCCAGGGGGTTTTCTCGTATTCAAAGGGACGAGATGATCCGCGTTATGAAGATGTTTTGTATGCCATCGTCATGCGCTTCTAGGGAACAGGACCTCCTGGTCTCGGGGATCGACGCGATCACGGACGGCAGCGTTGATTACCGCTTCAAGCCAGTCCTGTGTTGTCATCCCGCACTCGCCGGCCACCGCAGCGGTATCGCTCTTCAGAGCTTTGTGAACTCGACACTTCAGCTCTTCACGCGGCCCCTTGGAGGGGCGTCCTCTTTTCCGCGGTGTGGTGGCCATGGCGTTGATTTTGGGGGCACAGAAAATTATTCCCTGTATGACACGCCGGGAAGGCGCATTTTGGTGACCTAAAATTCGTCCCACTCCAGATAAACCACATGCTGATGCTCCGCTTGAGCTCCGTGAGCGGCAGCGGGTTCCGACTGGTCCGAGCTAAAGCTCAGGATGATCTGGCGTGATCAGCGCTACCCATATGGTCGGATAGAACTGTTCACTGAGCCTAAAACCCTTGCCAGATCCACTAATCCAGCCACCACCCGCTCGTCGAGCACGAATGCCGGCAAGTGTCGGTGCCGGATCACCTGGTCCCACGTTGCCCAGTTCCATCACATATTCGAGGAGCCGACCCAAGTCGTCGGGATGAATTCCTGGCGTTTGACCAGTGCTGGACCCATGTCCCAGGCCTGGGGGG
This sequence comes from Williamsia sp. 1138, assembly GCF_002095435.2. Lineage (GTDB taxonomy): Bacteria > Actinomycetota > Actinomycetes > Mycobacteriales > Mycobacteriaceae > Williamsia. Next base: position 33,719 of record NZ_MJEJ02000034.1, on the reverse strand, counting down.
TGGGAGGTGACCCACTTCACAACATAGGGGGCGTACGGGAATCGAATGTCTCCAACTGCGACGAACTGATCGCCAGCCACAGCTAATGCGGTAGCAAGCTCGATGTCCAGTGTTCTGGTGGCCAACGCTCTCGGGTCATACGCGGCTGGCCAGCAAAGACCTCGGACCACGCGCTCTCCAGCTGGTCCTGAACCGACCTGCTCGACGAAATGTAGATCGCGGTCCTCGCCGTCGTCGCCTTTCATCATTGTGCGAGCCGCCCGCTGCTCGCCTTCGTCGCTGTCATAAAGAAACCCGAGATGCGGCAGGATCTCGCTCAGATTCATTGCGCGAGTGAAAAAATCGGCCGGTCCGTAGACCGTTCGATCACGGGACTCGATCCCTACGCCGAATTGATCCAGTGCAGCCGGGGTGACGTGCAAGACGGGCGGTGCATCGGCCGTCAGCGGAAACCTCCACTCCCAAACTCCGACCTCAGGGATCTCGCCCGGATCGGCAGTTGTCGACACAAGGACCGCGTGCGGCAAGCCGTCAGGCCCAGCGACAGGTGCACAGAAAACACCACCTTCGACTCCGACGGTTCCCGATGAAAGAACCTGCCCAACAACCTTTTCAGCAGCCTTGAAGGTTGCACCGCGATACACGCTGCCCAGCTTCCGCCAACCCTGCAGCTCACCGTTTTTGGCGACGACTCGTGCAGATCCGTCATGATCACGGCGGACTAGGTACCAATCGTCGCTCTGTGTGCGTCCCGCGTTCATTCTCGCTCCGTTTCCCCGGCCCAACCGGCCACCTTCTTAGATAACGAGGCGGCTCGTTGGGTTCCTGCGAGAGACCATCCTGCCTGTTGAACGGGCTCCCTGCCCGCGCAGGCGGGTCTTCAAGTATGTTTTGCAACCGTGAGTCCAGGTCATCGGGGGCGGTTCACGTTTGTGGTGGGCCTAGTATTTTTCGGCGCGTTGCTAGCAACGTGCGCAGTCCTGCTAACTACCGTTATTGTTCCCAACGCTAAGCAGTTGCCTGCGCACGTTTCCCAATCGGTGACGCTCACCGCGCAGAACGCGACAGTTCTTGACAGCGAATCGTTGGCGTCCGGAGTCGTCAAATCCGAAGACAACGTGCCACTCCAGGTCGACGTCAGCGTCAAGAGCGCGCCGCCCACTGCCGGTGAAACGGTCACACTCGTGGCAGCTGTTCGGACCAATCGAACTGATCGGGCCGGGCTCGCCGGCATTGTCAGTGGATACGTCGATCGAGTGTCCCTGAATAGGCGATCTGCAGCGCCGCAAACGAACCCAGTACCTCTCACGATCCATGAAGCCTCGGGAGTAGCCACCGAGACGCCCCGGACGGGGTTTCAGTACAACTTTCCGCTCGGCGTGGATCGCCACGAGTACCCCGTCTACGACTCAGAAGCCCAGCTCACGACACCCGCGAAGTACATCGATGACGACCGGGTCGTCGAAGGCGTTCAACTATTGCATTTCCAGCAGCGCATCGACGAACTCAACCTCCAGGAACGTCTAGGCGATGTCGCAAGCCTTGAGATGCCCAGCCGCGCATGGGGCGTTGGGGACACGAATACTCCCGTAAGAATGTCTCTGTACTACTCAGTCGTCCGAGACCTGTGGGTGGAACCGGACACGGGGATGATCGTCGACCAGCAACAGGACGTCCACCGGCAGTTAGGCAACGGCAAGGGTTTTCGTGTCACGTCGCTACAAGCTGACCTGCACTTCTCCGAGGCTACGGTAACCAAGAATGCTAAAGAAGCCGCGCGGAATAAACGGTTGCTGTTCTGGGGATCGATCGGGGCACCAGGTGCACTGGGCGTTGTTGGTGTCGTCATGCTCGGTGCCGGTGCCTATCTTGGCTCTCGCGGACGTCGGTCCCGGGAGAAGACGGACGACAGCGATCAGGAACCGTCGGCGGACGCGAAGAGCAAGTGGAATGCATCTTCGGTCGGCGGACCGCCAACACGCACGTGATCGGATAGTTTGTAGCCGTTCATCGTCAAGGCATCTGCCACCTCACCGACGGAACGCAAATGCAAGCCATATCGACTGACGGGTAGCCTCCGCATGTAGTGCGGGTCTCCGACGCCCACGACGATCCGCCCGATTGGCCTCAAGACTGTTCTTGCACTGCGGAATGCGCCTCCAAGGTCGTCGATGTAATAGGCCGTATTGACCGTCATGAGGGCATCGAGCCCGAGCTCCGCGTCCCTTGCCATGTCCGACATGGAACGCTCGTGAATCCTTAGATTGCCGGCGGCCACCTGGGCGCCCCACCTGCGGGCAGCCCTGGTCACCATCGTCGAGGACTTATCGAAGCCATGCACGGTCCCCGCTGAACCGACCGCTTCGAGCAGCAACTCAAGTCCTAACCCACCGCCAAAGCCGACATCAGCCACGACCTCGCCGGGCCGCGCGCTCAGTAGATCGGCCGCCGCCTTGATGAGCGTGCCGTTACGCCAGTTGAGTAGTGGCGCGACCACGTGCCCGGCAACCCCCGAGGGGTGTGCAAGCTGATGGGCAAGGTACTGAACAGGATTGGTGTCCACGCACCATTCATACCAACTGCCCTGCGTCGCACGACACACCTGGAACACACCCATCGTCGCCTGACCGCGACGGTCAGAAATTAGCCTGCTAGGGTCTAACCACTGCTACGAACACTCGCCCGCGTCGCCCACTTGCGACAGGTCCAGTTCGAGGTAGTACGCACCACTTCGGTGGATCTGCAACAGGCCCCTTGCCTAGTTGTCCGCGTTATTGGCTAGATCCCGGTTTTGGCGTCTCTCGGCGCGCAACCAGGGTCTTTGATCCAACGCGTTCAGACGACCAGGGGGCAGTATGCAACATCAACTAGACGATTCACGGCCGGGTGTTCTCCGGGCGACTTCTCACGCGCTCGTACGCTTCGACCACCGTATTCACTGGAAGTTCAAGCGCTTTCGCAATACTGCTCGCGACGGGATCGGTGAGCTTCGCCTCCCCTCGCTCGAGCTGCGCCAGCGTAGTCATCGACACGGGCAGAAATGTGGCGAGCTGCGGCTGAGTCAGACCACGCAAAGCCCGCAGATCACCCAGGAAACGCTCGTCAGGCGGGATCTGAATGAACTCGTCCATAGGCACCTTAAGCAGGTCAGCCGCCTTTTTGAGCGTGTCAACCTGCGGCGTGGTTGCTCCCCGCTCCCACATTCCGACAGCACCGGTCGTGACACCGATAAGCCTGGCCAGTTCTCCACGAGACATATTGCGGGCCACACGATGGGCGGCGATCTGGTCGGGAGCAAAGCCACGGAGGATGCGTCTGCTCATCCCAGGCACCCGTACATGACGGATCACTTTGCCTCACCATCTCCTGTGCCGTCACAGGTTGCTTTAGTAGATTACTGCTATAGACTTACACCTGGCTCATTCGTGAACTGGGAGGAACCCACTTCAATGCACAGCAGAACCGCAGCAAGTCGAACCCAGGGCCGGCACCCGGCGTTCGACTTGCCGTCTGTGCAATTGGGCCACAACATGACTCAGGGTGGTGCAGCTGTGCTGTCACCACCCTGAGCTTGTTGACCGTGGTTCTCGATGAAGATTGGCGTCTCTGAGAAGAACCAGCGGTCTGTCACACATCCCGCTGAAACGGGCTGCCGACCCTTCAAGGGTAGGTGGTCCGACCACCTCACGACACCTTTGAGGTCTTCTCATGACTGATTTTGTTCCACCGACTTCCTCCGGATCAACGTCGTCGCGGTTTGCCCGTACTTGCGTTGCGGGTGTGGCCGCTTTCGCTGTCGCCGCCTCCACCAGCGTCATTACCCTGTCGGCAGCTGGCCCGGCCGCCGCAGCCGCCGATTGCAAGGACGTCTTCGTTCTAGCTGTGCCCGGAACATGGGAGACGACCAACAAGTCGGACCCCAAGATCGTTCCAGGGATGCTCGGCAACGTAGTCAACCCACTGAAAGCCGCTGTTGAACGCGGCGTTCCCATCCCAGGGCCATCGTCTGTTCCAGCAGGAATCGAGTCTCCCGCCGCCACAGCAACGTACGGCCAGGACGCCGGCGCAGACCCAGCCGCGCCCTTGTGGTCAACGGCGGCTCCCACTACAACAAGTGGATCCGCCGCGCCGACGATTGATTCGGAGGCAACGGACCTATGGCCCGACACAAGCCCCTCGGACGGTGAGGACTCACCGTCCACGTCCAGCTCGGCACCGTTCGCGACACCGACCGTCTCGGCTGCACCGACGACCGGGTCCGGGGAGGTCGGGCTCTCGGTGGGCTTTGAACAGGTCCCGTATGTCGCTCAGGTTGGCGGACCCATAGGTCAAGTCGCTCATGGCGATCCGCTGACGCTAGGCGAATCGCGGGCGCAAGGCACGGCAGCCGTGAACAAACGTCTCAAGCAGATCGATAGCGACTGCCCGTCATCGAAAGTCGCCATCCTCGGCTACTCACAAGGTGCCTTAATCGCCGGCGACGTCCTTTCGGAGATCGGCAACAACAAGGGCGCATTCCCCGCGAAGGACATCCTGGCCGCGGGACTGTTGAGCGATCCGGCCCGTACCCCGACCACCGCCGACCCCGACGCCGAGACCGGCACGTCGAGTCCGGCGATCCAGTTGCCCGGCGCCGAATCTTTTGTCGGCCCCAACCCTGGTGGCCAAGGTGTCGTGGGAGCTCGACCCGATGGCTTCGGAGTCCTCAGTGATCGGGTCACCAGCTTTTGCGGGACCGGCGACGGTATCTGTGCGCTGTCGAGCAAGTCGAAGGCCATCGCAGCGGTGGTCCCGCTGCTCAACCTCAAGAAGGAAGACATTGGGCCGTACGCCACCCAACGTGCGGTGACGCTGCTGACGAATGTGGCTACCGCTGATCCGGCCGACATCATCAAGGCGGTCCGTTCGGTGAGCACGGAGGTGGCACGGGTCTCGTTGGCTGCGTCGGTCAATCCGGCGTCACTGCCGCTGGAGCTGGCTCGGGTCGTGTTCTCCTCCTCGATGCTCGACGACATCGGCCAGGTGGTCCGGATGCCCGAGTACGACGCCTTTCTGAGTTTGACTAAACCCGACGAGCTGGCCACGCAGGCGATCGAAGTGGCCTCGTATGCGCTGCTCGGCGCGCATACGGCCTACAACAAGACGCCCGTCGACCAACGCGGGGAATCGGCCACGTTGTGGCTCGCCAAGTGGCTACTGGGCCGCATCGAAGCCCAGGGCTACTAGGCCGCAGGCACGTCATGCCTCTGGTTGGGGCGTATGGGAGTGCACCCCAACCAGAGATACGTACGACAAACCGTTATCGAACAACATGTTTGAGCTGGGGAAGGTGTACCCGCCGTGAAGAAATCACTGGGTTTGCTGCTAGGAGTTCTGCTCCTAGTGCCGGTCCTGTTTGTGATGTTCTTCGCGGCTGCGTCATATCAGCAGCCCGACGACGACACCGGCGGCTACAGCAGCCAGGCCGGACTCAAGACCGGCGTGGTGCCTCCGGAGTTCGAGCCGTGGGTCATCAAAGCCGGCAAGCGCTGCAAGGGGATTTCCGCACCGGTCATCGCGGCACAGATCGAGGTTGAGTCGGGATGGAACCCTAATGCGGTGTCCCCGGCTGGTGCTGAGGGTCTGTCGCAGTTCATGCCCTACACCTGGCCCTCGTATGCGGTCGACGCCAACGGCAACGGCACTGCCTCAGCGTTCGATCCGCCCGATGCGATCATGGCGCAGGCCGAATTCGACTGCAAGACACTCGAGCAGGCGCAGAAGGACAAGGCTTCGGGCCGAATTTCCGGTGACGATCTCGATATCGTGTTGTCGGCTTACAACTGCGGGTACGGGTGCGTACTCGCCAACGGCGGACCGAAGATCAACAACGGTGAAACCGAGTCGTACGCGCCGAAGATCAAAAGCCTGATCCCGAAGTACTCCTCACTCGAACAGGGCGGCAGCGGCGGCCGCGGAGGAAAGCTCTCAGGGCCGGTCGCCAAAAAGATTATCCAGGCCGCTGCCCGCTGGCTGGGCACCCCGTACGCGTGGGGCGGCGGGAACGCCGACGGTCCCACGAAGGGCATTTCCGATGGTGGTGGTGCCGCCGACGCCAACGGTGACACCGAAAAGATCGGTTTCGACTGCTCGGGCCTGACGTTGTACGGGCTGGCCCAAGCCACCGGCAAGCAGGTCGTGCTGCCGCACTACACCGGCGACAACTCCAACCCCGGGCAACTCAATGATTCACGGGGAAAGCAGATCTCATCAGCGGACAAACTGCCAGGCGACTTCATCTACTTCGGCCCGGGCGGAAACACCCATCACGTGGCCATTTACTACGGCAAGCAAAACGGTCAGGACATGATCTTGCACGCTCCCCAGTCGGGCGACGTCGTCAAGATCAGCCCACTCAGCGGCTTCGACGGAGAGGAACAGTACGTCCGCCGGTTCTGGTGACGCACTGAAAGGAAGTGACTATGAAACGAATTCGATACTCAGCGACACTGGCGCTTGTGGCGTTAGTTGCCACTGCGTGCGGGATGGGCGGGGCACCCGACGATCGCAGCGCTCGCTCGACGACCATGGCGACGCAATCGCTGCCGGCCTTCACCCCGCCCACCGCCACGTCGTGGGATCTTCCTCCCCAGCAACCCAGTACCTCGGCGGGTGTCCCGTCATCGCTGCCGGCGGGGGTATCAGTGGACCGCCTCGACCCCACCTCTGTGGCGCTGGCAGCGGCCCGGATCTGGTTCGGGTGGGACACTACGGCCGACACCAGCCCGTATCAGGCAGCGCTACGCACAGCGCCGCTGCTGACCGGCGCGTGCGCTAAGCGTCTGGCCAGCTCACCCCCGACCGGCTCACCCGGCCAAGACTGGACGGATCTGGCGATAGTGCGCGCTCGGGCCCGCGTCGAAGCGCAGCTCGGCGCAGAAGATCAGCCCCGCGACGGTGACTCGCGCGCGGTCCGGCTTGTCGCGGTGACCCAACGCTGGGACGCCACCGCGCCGGTGGCGCCGCGCCGGGTGATCGTACAGATCGCTTTGATCAAAACTCGCAGCGATGGGCAGTGGTCGGTGACCTCCGACGTGCAGGGCCGTTGCGGGGTGGTGACCCGGTGAGCGCCCGCCAGCCTGTCGTGGGCGGAGTCGCCGGGGGAGTGGGAACCTCGCTGATCGCCGCCCTGATCGGTGCGCAGGACGCCGGCGTCGTTGACGACCAGAGCCCGCCGGTTGACGTGCTGGTCTGCCGGTCGGTCAGCTCCGACCTCGCTGCCGCTACTCGACTGGCAGCAGTGTTCATGCCACATCCGGTGGTCGTGATCAACGCCGATTGTTCCGACAAACCACCACCACAGGTCCGAGACCGCGCGCGGATGATGCAGCCCAATGTTCCTGCTGTGCTCTGGTTCCCGTGGGTCAAGGCGCTCCGTGCCCTGGCCACACCCATTGAGGCGATGCGCCACGAAGTGGTAGCCGAGGCGCCGCCGGAGTGGGTTATGCCGGCCCGCCGGCACCGCGAAGCATTGCTCGCCGCGGTGCTGCCTCTGGTCACCGCGCCCCAGCCCGTCGATGATCCCGCGCCTCGGGCTACCGCATCGACCACCGAAGCACCCGTCGGAGAACGTCTCCGCCGGATTTCCTGAAAGGAAACACCTGCCCATGTCTGCACTACTCGAGTTGTGGTCTCAAGGACCCGCACTCATCGACTCCCTACCCCGACCGCATCACGCAGTGACGGTCCTCGCGGACGGTAATTTCCCCGACCCCGAACCGGTACCACTGCCGGAGAAGGCTCAGAACGGCGTCAACACCTTCCTCGGTATGGGCAAAACAATCCTGTATGTCTGCGCGGTGGCCGCCGGCCTCTTCGTCGCCGTCGGGATGGTGGTGGGTGCTCGCGGGCGATCCAACTACGCCAAAGACGCGGTCATGCACTTTCCGTGGATCTTTGGCGGCCTGATCTCGGCTGCCTCGCTGGTCGGCCTGTTCGACATGCTCTCGTAATGGCTGCCGGACCCTGCCGCGCCGCGCGGGTGCTGTGCGTCCTCGCGGCGCTGCTAGCGCTGATGGTGGGCGCTGGTGTGGCGGCCGCAACGCCGTCGGACACGCCCTCACCGGCGCCCAGCGCGCCGGCAGGAAGCGAGTCCGCGGCACCCGAGACGGGGGCTGACTCGGCCGAGTCCGGCGGCGATGAGATCAAGTACGGCACACCCAAGGAGGGTCAGCTGAACTGGGAAGAGTTCGGTGGTGATGCCGATGACGCGCCGAAGACCCTGGACGAGTTCAGCGATTTCGTGATCGGGACGTTGCTGACCGGGTTCGGGATCGTGGCCGTGATGAGCGGAATGACGGTGTGCGGACTGATGATCGTCGGCGCGCGTGGACGATCGACCGTCGCCAAAGCCGCCTTGGAAAGCAGCATCTGGTTGTGGGTGGGCCTGTTTATTGGCGGTTCCTTCAGTTCCATCGGCGGCCTCCTGGTGCTCACCAACTAGAAATTCTCAGAAAGGTTTCACTGCAATGGCTTTGACAACAAAGGAGTTCGCCGGCCGCACCCGCGACTGGCGGTGGCTGGCCGCCGCGATCACGGCTGTGGTGGTTGTCGCAGCCGTGATCGTGGTGAGCCGTAGCGGGGAACCCACCGACCAACCAGGCCAGCAGGCCCAGGTGCCTGGCGCAACGCAGACGACCGGGAAGGGGTCGGTGCTACCTCAGCAACCGGCACTGGTGCGTACCCCAACCGATCCGTTGTGGCTCACCGGCGCGCCACATGACATCTCGTGGCAGCGCGTCGACGGTGTCCCACTGCCGTTCTCCTCCTCAGACGGTCCCGCGCAGATCCGAGGGGCGGTCGCCAGTGGCTACAGCCATACCCCACAAGGAGCAGTGATGGCAGCAGCGCAAATCTCGTTCCGCCTCGCCTGGTCACCGGACTTCACCGACGTGGTCAACGCCCAGACAGCGGTTGATCAACAGACCCGTCAACAGCTGATCGACGCCCGCTCGGCTAATCCGCTCGATCCCGAGCTAATCAGTCAATATGCCTCTGCCCCTATGGCGTTCAAGATCGCCGACTACAACGACACCGCGGCCAGCTTGTGGCTGGCTTTCCCCGGCCAGGGCGGACAGTTCCGGTTCGCCCGCGCGGCACTGACCTGGGTCGACGGCGACTGGAAGTACAGCGACCAGTTCTCTCCGATGGCCACCGATCTTCCCGATTCACCGTCACTCGACGGTTTCACCCGCATCTAGGAGCGCTGCGCCATGTCGTTCACCACCCCAGAGTTCCGCCGACCACAGGCCACCGGCCCGCGGCGCACCATCCTTGCCCTCGTCGCAGTGTGCACGGTCCTTGTCGCGTTCCTTGTCGCGACCATAGTGGTGGTCTCACAGCGCGACACAAACGATGGTGACGGTGGCGGCACCAGCATTGAGACAGTGACGCAAGCCCCCTCGACCGCAATCACCTGGCAGGTCGTCGGCCGCGCGGAGCTTCCCTTCTCCGAAGCAGCCGGACCCTACGAGCTCGACGGAGTCAGCGCCCGTGGCTTCGCGCACACCGAGATCGGCGCGGTCCTCGCTGCGTGGCAGATCGCGCTGCGCCTGTCGGTCCTGTCAGGCACCGACGACATCTACGAGCGCCAGGTGGTCGGGGATCGAGAGGCGGTCGACGCGTTCCGGTTGTCGGTGGCCGATCTCCAAGCATCGTTGGAGCCCGATCAACAGCTGCCCCGGGTGGTGGCGTGGCGGTCGGCCCGCCCGTACAGCGACTATGCCGCCAGTACCGATTTCGCTGTTCCCACCGATTCTGACGACGCGGTCACCGTCATCCGTTTTTCGGTCGTGTGGATCGGTGGGGACTGGAAGCTACAACCCGGCCTCTACGGAGACGCCCCCGCCGACGAGGTGCCGCAGGCGGAGATCTCCGCCGAACGCGGATGGCACCTGTTCGAAGGAGCACTGCAATGAACCAATCCGCTGCGCTGCGCCGTCTCGCCGGCCCACTGGTGACCGCACTGGTGGCGATGCTGGCAGTGCTCACTGTCGGGGCCGGTCTCTCGGCTGCCGATCCTGCCACCGCGCCGGGTTGGATGCCCCCCAAGCCGACGCTGACCGCCGAGCAAAAGGCGTGGCTCACGCCGATGAAAGACCACGAAGACGAATACCAGGTGATCGTGTGCAGCGATCACCGAGAGTTCGGTGAGTGCGAAGAGCACGGGCTGCGTGAGCAATCGAAAGACATGTACGCCTACATCTTCGATAAAGAGGGCAACTACGTCGGCACCACCGGGGCCGGTACCGGTTTGCCGCAGCAACTCGCTCCCGAGCACATCGAGTTGCTCGACGAGAACGGCGTCTTGGACTGCGAGAAGGCACGAAACAAGATCCCGATCTGCTCGGACCCCACCGGCGATCCTGCGCCCGCTCAGTACGACGAGGGCGGCAAGTTCATCAAGCTCACCGAGGGTGGCGGCACTGTCACTCCCGGTGCCGGCGATGTCGACGAGAAAGTGGACCTGGGCAAACTGAACCCGCTCAATGCGGGAAAGGAGATGCTGGACAACTGGTTTGCACAAGCCTGCGAATCGGTCGGTAAGTTCTCCGGCGACCTGCTGGTGCTGTCGATGTCATGGTGGCTCAAAGTCGACTCGATCGACATCTCCTACGCCGGCGCACTCAACGGCGAAAAGCCCATCCAGACCGTCGCCATGATGATCATCGCGGCCGGGATCATCGGTTCAGCGATCGGCATGATGATGATGCGTCGCAGCGGCCCGGCCGCCGAGTTCGCAATCGGCGCACTCAAGTTCATCCTAATCTCGTCCCTGTCGATGGTCGTCCTGGCCGGCGCGCTGCACGCCGGAGACGACTTCGCCCAGCAGATCACCGCCAAAGGCGCTGAGGAGTTCGGGCCGCGGATGCGGGAAATGCTAGGTATCCAGACCATCGCCAACCCCGGCGGGGTGCTGCTGTTGGGGATTGTCGCGGTGGTGCTGAGCTTCATTCAGTGGGTGATCGGCTTCGCCCGCCAGGCCGGCATCGTGGTGCTGTTCGCGTTGCTGATCTTCGCCGCCGCGGGGCAGCTCGCTCCGTGGGGCCGGGCGTGGTTCCCGAAAATCGTCGGGATGCTCACCGCCCTGGTGCTTTACAAACCTGCTGCCGCCATGCTGTATTCGCTGGCCTGGAAGCTCATGGGTACTGAGAAGTCCCTCTCGGCGGTCATGGTCGGGTTGATGGTCCTGGCGCTGGCGATCCTGTCTTTGCCCACCATGTTGGCGTTCTTCAGTTTCCTCACGCCGGGTATTGCTGGCGGCGGATCGGCGGGGGCTGTCCTGGCAGGGGCTGCCGCCGGCGGCGCGGGCGCGAGCCAGTTGTCCAACTCGTTGGGTGGCGGCGGTGACGCGCAATCGAACTACATGGACTCCACCGGCCCGGCGAGCACTCCGCAAGGCCCCGAAGCAGATCCCAGCCCCGGCAACAGCACCGGCGGACCCAGCTCCGGCGGCAAGGGCGACGGCAGCGGTGGCAGCGACGGGACTAGCGGAGGCGAAGCAGGCGACCTGTCCGGCGGGGATATGTCCGGAGCAGACATGGGACCGGGGCCAGCCGAAGAAAGTCCCGACGCCGGCGGCGGCATCGGAGCGGACTCGGGCGGCGGTGTGCCAGTGGCGGGATCGGCAGAAGGCGGCGCGGCAGGTGCCGAAGCCGCCGGGGGCGGTGCCGCCGCAGCCAACCCGTACGTCGCCGGAGCTATGGCCGTCGGCGAAGCCGCAGGACAGGTACAAAGCGGAGCCGATTCACTGGCCACCGAATCCACTGGCGGCAGCAGCGGCGAGAACGAGTTCGGCCCGGACATGCCATGACACCACTCAGAACATATCGACCACGACCTGCCGATCAGGACAGAGAAGGAACAGCACTATGAGTAGCAGCAGCCCGGCGTACACCGGTTTCCGCAAATCCCGCGGCTGGGGTGTGGGCAAACTCGGCACCAGAGGCACGATCGCGGTCTTCGTGAGCATCTTCGCGATCTGCATGTCCCCCATGCTCGGCAGCCTCTCCTTCACCCTGGTGCTGGTTGCGGTGGCGATACCCACTCTGTTTCTGACGGTCATCCCTTTTGGGGAGCGAACCGCGATGGGTCACATCGCCCATCACGGGCGATGGGCGAGCGCGGGCAATGCCACCGCGTGGGCCGACGATGTGTTCGAGGAAGTCGCGCGGGGAGAGAACCTGCCTGGTGTCCTGGCCCCGCTGTGCCCGATCAAGGTGGAAGACGGGCGCGGCGGCTACCAGTGCCTGATCTGGAACCGGCGGACCGGGATCCTCTCGGCCCGTCTGCACGTCTCCCCGGTCGGATTGACCCTCGCTGACGACGACGACGCGTTGCAGTGGGTGACGAACTTCGGTGGCCTGCTGGCTGATCTGGGGCACATGCCGCTGGTCTCAGCGATCGCGTTCACCGCCGAGTCCGCTCCCAGCGGGGGAGTGAACCAGCGGGCCTACACCGTGGGGACAGCTGCCAAAAACTGGGAAGACGGCCGCCTGGTTAAAGACTCACCCCAGGTGTGCCGGGAGATTTTGACCGAGCTGGTGTCCCAGAGCCGCGCTACCACTGCCGAGGTGACCTGCCTGGTGACGATCAATTTCGATTTGAAGAACGCAGTCCCCGAACCCAAGACCCTCGCCGAAGGGGCCGCGGAGGTAGTCAATATGTTGCCCCGGTTCGAAAGCTCCCTGGCCGCATCAGGAATGACGGTCACCAACCGTGCCAGCACTGGGCAAACGATCCGCTACCTGCGCGCCGCATTCGATCCCGCCGTGCGGACCGCCGACTTCTCCCAGGACGACGAGCTGTGGGAGTGGGCTGATGCCGGGCCACTGCGCACCGAGGAGTCAGCGGACGTGTACTCGCACGACTCGGGTTATTCAGTGTCCTGGCTGATGAAGGCCCCGCCTCGAGGAGTGGTGCGCTACCGCCAGCTCATTCCGTTGGTGTCACCAGGGCGGTATCACCGCCGGGTCTCGCTGGTCTACCGCCCCTACAGCGCAGGCGAAGCCTCCAAAAAGGTCGAAGACGAGGTGAACGCCGGCACCTTCCGCCGCATCTGGGCGAACAAAACGAAAAAGGATGAGACGCAACGTGATCACGACGATCGGGTCAAAGCCCGCCGGGCAGCGCAGGAAGAGTCCTTGGGTGCCGGTTTGGGACGGTTCACCATGTATGTGACTACCACGGTCCGCAACGAACAGACCCTCGCTGCGGCCTGCTCCGATGTCGAGGAGCGCATGGGACAGGCCAAGATTCACTTCCGCCGGGCCCGCAAGGCGATGGCCGCGACCTTCGCCGCCTCTCTGGGTGTGGGCATCGAGCCGAGCGCCGGACTCTCGCGGATCTCGACCGAACGATGGGGAAGCTGACATGGGACATCACAGCGCATTGACTGCCCTCGCCGCACGGCCCCAAGCCCCTGCCGAAGAGGGCGTGGCCGCCGAAGGGGTGCGGGTGAGCATGGGTGAGCGCATCTTAACGGCGCTGGGGTTGGGCAAACGGTCCGTCGCCGCCGACGACCCCGAAGCCGAGGACATCTCCTACGACCACCTCGACCCGCATATGCCGTTCGAGGTGCTCAATGCCGCGCTAGGGCCTGTGCCTGGTCCCAAAGGCGATCGCCGCGAGTTCGGGGGATGGGCGGCCAACGTCGAGGCCGGGCAGCTCTGGCAATCCACGACCGCGCAGATGCCCGGTTTCTACCCGTTTCCCGCTCCCGCCGGCGCTCAGGTCCGTGGGGTGCCGTTCGGCCGGAACCTGCACACCGCCGAACCGATCGGCCTCGATCCCGCGCAATGGCTGATCGACGGACTGGTCACCAACACCGGAATCTGGGTGCAGGGTCAACCCGGGGTCGGCAAGTCCACCGCCATCAAACGGCTGCTGATGGGCCTGGTGGGCTTCGGATTTACTGGCGTCATACCTGGCGACCTCAAAGACGAATACACCCCACTGGTGCACGCCATGGGTGGCGCAGTGTTCCGGGTCGGCCGGGGAGTGGGCATGGATTCGCTCAACCCTCTCGATCTCGGGCCTTTGCGTGCGGTCATCAACGCCTCCACCGGGGCTGAGCGTGAACAACTGCTAGCCATGGCCAACGGTCGTCGCCTGGCGCTACTTGAATCGCTCTTCACCATCGCCGGTGGCCACGAGCTGGGCCCTACCGAACGTCTGCTGCTGGGCACAGCGACGGCCATCGCCGCCGATGCCGCCGGCCGCGACAACGATCCCACCATCCCCGATGTGCTACGCGCCATCGATGACGGCAGCGATCCGCTGCGCAAGATCATGGCGGTGGCCCCACTCGCGAGCGCCGGTGCCGAGGACCTCTCCTATGCCCGTGAGATCCGCGACTTCCGCAACACCATGGACTTGCTGTGCAGCCCGGATGGGCCGATCAACGGCATGTTCGACCGACCCTCAACCTTCAAGGTCCCCAAAGACGTGCCGGCAGTGTCGCTGTCCCTCTCAGCCATCGAAGACGACAGCGATGCAGTCGTGTCCGCGGCCATGATGTGCGCTTGGACCTGGGCCACGTCGGTCGTCGAGGCACAGCAAGCCAGCGGAGTGCGCCGCAACATCTTCCAACCCCAAGACGAGCTGTGGCGAGCGCTGCGGGCCGCACCCGGACTGGTGGAAAAGTCCGACCGCGTCACCCGCCTCAATCGGCACCGCGGCATCGTCTCAGCTCAATCGACACACTCGACCACCGACCTCGATGCCCTGCCCACCGAGCAGGACCGCGCCAAAGCCAAAGGCATGGCCGCCCGCAACGGCGTCAAGATCCTCGGCGGCCTCGACAACGCCGAGATGGGACGCCTTCACGAAATCACGCCGTTCACCAGCAGGGAACGGCAGATGGTGACCAAATGGTCCGCACCACCGACCTGGGTTCCCGGCCAACGCCACCCCGGCCGGGGCAAATACCTCGTCAAATCCGGAGCCCGTATGGGCCTGCCCGTGATGCTCGAACTGACCCCCAAAGAACTCGACATCTACAACACCGACACCGCCTGGGAAGGGATCAAAGGTCATGTCGCATAAGCACACACCGGTACAGCACCGGCAGCCTGGCATGGAGCTGTGGACGGCGCCGCACACGCAGCTGATGATCACCCACACTCCCGCCGACCTGCTCACCGCCGTGTGGCGACAGTCCCCGCAGACCGCTGTGATCAGTGCCGCTGCACCGGCCCAGGGGCAGCGGCGCGCGTGGTGGCCAGCAATCTCATTGAGCTCTGACGTGCGGGTGGCCAGTGCGGTCGCTGAGCAACTCACCAGCGCGCTACCCGCCGCTATGCGTGCGGTCGTGCCCGAAGCGTCGGTGGTGGTCGCTGCGGCGCTACACGCGGCGTCCATGGTCGACTGGCCGCCGATCACCATCGCCCACCTGCTCGACTCCCGATCGACCGCCACCTTCGCCGAGCTGCTCGCCGGCAGCGGGTCCGAGGATCTCACCCTCGATCTGGCGGCCGTAGCCGGAGACCTGGCCCCTGGCCGCGATGCGGTCGTTGCCGCCGCCGCCGCGGCAGTGATGCCACTGGTGACCGAGCAGAGCATTGTGAGCGGCCCAGGTAGCGGCGGCCGGGGTCCGGGCCCGTTCTACGAACTGCGCTGCCCCACAGGCACCGATGCGGTGTGCATCGACGCCAGCTCCACGCTGGGAGCGGTGGTGGCCGATCGGTGCCGCTATCTGGCGCGCGCCGCAGGGCTGCGCCGCCAGGAGACAGCGGCATGAGCGCCGCAGGCACTGACAACGCGGGGCAGATCATCGCCGGCGGCATCATCGCGGCTGTGGCGTATCTGGGCGCGCTGACCGGTGTGCAGATGGTCACCGGCTGGCCGCAATGGATCGTGCTCGGAGCCGGCCTGGTGATCGGCGCAGCGATCACGGCCCTGGCCACGGTGACCTACCCGCTGTGGGGTCTGACCCCCGCGCAGCGCAAGCTCCGTGACACCAAGGACCTCGGGGACGTCATAGGCCCAGGGGCAGCGAAAAAGGGTGCCGAGCTACGCGGCCTCGACGACCACCACGATCAAGACATGGCGCAGCTGGCCACCGTGATCGGTAAGGTCGCCGGACGCAAGAAGCTGCTGTACAAAACGCTCGAAGACTTCTGCCTCGTCATCATGGGTCCGCGGTCGAATAAGACCTCTTCACAAGCGGTGCCACGCATCCTCGCCGCGCTCGGCGCGGTCGTGGCGACCTCGAACAAACCTGATCTCTGGATCCTGACAGCCGCGATGCGCAAGCTACGAGGACCCATCTACGCCTACGATCCTGGGCAGATCGCATTCGCCACACAGATGTGGTGGTGGAACATCCTGCGCGACATCACCTCGTTTAACTCCGCGATGCGGATCGCCACCCACTTCATGGCCGGGGTCGGCTCAGACAACTCCGAGAGTGGCAACTCCGGCTTCTTCGATTCCGGAGCCAAGTTCATGCTGGCCCGAAACTTGCTCGCCGCCGCGCTATCTGGGCACACCATGCGCGATGTGGTGCTGTGGATCGACACCTATTCCCGCAAGCCCGTGGAACTGCTACGCGAGCACGGACAAAACCGGGCCGCCGACGCGCTCGAAGGTCAACTCGAACTACCCCACGAAACCCTCGGCGGAATCCAGGGTGGCGCGGCCGCAGCGCTGGCCTGCATCCAGGACGAATCGGCCCTGACGTGGATCACCCCACCCGATACCTGGATCGACCAGCCCGACCACGACGTCCCCGAACTCGACTTGTGGACGCTGTTCACCGCCACCGCCGACGACGCCCCCACCCTGTACTTGATGACCCAAGAAGGAGCCGAAAGCTCCGGCCCGGTCGTGGCAGCGATGGTCGATCACATCTTCAAACTCGCAGATCTCGCCGCCTCTGCCCAAGGTGGCCGCGCTGACCCGCCCGTCACGCTGGTCCTCGATGAGGCAGCCAATATCTGCAAGATCAAAGACCTCCCCGCCAAAGCGTCGCACCTGGGCAGCAAAGGCGTTCTCGTCGACGTCATCTTGCAGTCCTACCAACAAGGGATGGGGGTCTGGGGCCGCGAGAAGATGGGCGCACTGTGGGGCGCATCGACCTGCCGCGTCATCGGGGCCGGTCTGCAAAACATCGAGGACGCCCGGATGATCTCCGACCTCGTGGGCACGCACAAGATCTGGCAAACCAACTCCAACGGACCGCAAGGAAAATCCCGCTCGCTCGTCGACGAGCCGATCATGCGGCCCGAAGAAGTCGCCGCCATGTCGCGCAAACACGCACTGCTCATCCGCCAAGGATCGCGGCCGGTCCTGATGGACCTACTGCCCTGGTACACCGAGGACGAGTCACGCGAGATCAAAGAGATCGCCCGCCGGGCCACCAGCGAGATCCGCGACAGCGCCATGACCGCCCTGGGAACCACGAACTCCCTGGGCCGACACCTGCACCAGATCGCCGCGACCGAGAACACCACCAAAGCCCAGAGTGCATGACTACCAACGATATTGCCGATCTTCGCGCAGCTCTGGCAACGATGCAGGACCAGCTCGCACGAGTCAGCGAAAGCACGACGCTGCACGCACAAGCGCTCGATTCCCTCGAACGCCTCGCCGACACCCCGCCACCCACCGACGCCGTTGACCAGGCCGATCCGGACACCACGCCCGAACCGCCGGCCCCTGCTGCCGAGTCCGGACCACCCGACCTTGCTGTACTCATCCCCTGGGTCCAGGCCAACGTCTCGGGCTGGTGCGAACGCAAACTCAGCAACTCCGGACAGGGCGACGTGCGGTGGTGCACCCGCTGGTACGCACACCCCGAAGCCATCACCCGGTTCTGGGTGCTGCGGTCAGTGCAGATCGCTGCCGCCAGCGAAGGGCCAGAAGCAGTCTCGGCATACCTGCGTGATCACTTCGATCACCATCTAGGAGTTCTGATCGCACCAACAGGGCCGTTCAATCGCTGCACCGCCGACCTTCACGAACCCCACCGTCGCTACCTCACTACCGAGGTGCCCGGCAGTGCCTATAGCGGCCAACCGCAGCAGTAGGCCTTGTCCCCATGCCCGTCGTTGGTCGGCACACTCCCAGACTCTTCGCTGACCAGCGGCGCGGGTGTGGCCGGAAGCGCGCTTCTCCCCGGCGGCGCACCTTCCGGCCACACCCACTTCCCAGAACCCGAACCCGAACCCGAACCCGAACCCGAACCCGAAGAGATGGTCGACAATGAGACTTTCACTCGCAGCCGTGATCACAGCAATATGCGGCTCAGCTACCACCCTTGTTGTCAGCGACCCAGGGGCAGCTCACAGCGCCCCGGTAGATGTTCCTGCCGCGTACCAGCACGCTATACACACTGGTCCCTTGCAGTGCCCACATCACGAGATCACCCCAGACTTCATCGCCGCGCAGGTATGGGCTGAATCCCGCTGGCGTATCGACGCGACCTCCCCAGGAGGCGCCCAAGGTCCAGCCCAGCTGCTGCCTCACGTGTTCGCGATCTACGGCGCCGACGACGACAGCAACGGCGTCGCTTCACCCTTCGACATTGCCGACGCCATCGGAGCCCTCGTCCGCCTGGACTGCATTACGGCTTCCAACCTCAGGGCCGCCGGCCACCCGACCGATCCGGTATCTATCGCAGCGGCGTATAGAGGCGGACTGACACGAGTCGATGACCCCAACCTTCGCAAGGGCGTGGGCTCGGTGTTCACCAACGCCGTTCCCGCGCAATAGAAACCAATGACTCGCGCAGCTGTAGTCATGCCCCTCAGCGGCAACCCAAACCCTCATGAGCCAGTGATGGCTGCGGTGTACGTCGAACTCCGCGGCGACAAGCGGACCGCGGCCGAGTGGACCGCGCATCTGACAGACCAGCTCGACGGGGTCGACCTCGAAGTCGTGATCGAACCCGCAGGGGACCGCGCGGCCATCGTCCTGACGGCCAGCAGGGATTTCGGGCCGGCGGCCCTTGAGCACACCGTGGACCGCCTCATCTCTGACCCCCACAGTTTCGGGCTCCTCGACGCTGCCCGCACCCAACGAGCCTCAGACTAGTGAGAATTCTGACCTGCCCTCACGGGCAGGGCCGACGCGAGAAACCTTGGTACGTGAACTCAGTGCACGCCTGCTACCGCACGTCAGCTCTATAGTGTGGCTGGCGGTCCACGTGGGCCGCCGCAACCTACCCGAACGGGGAAGACTGTGGTTCCAATGAAGTCTGGTAGCCGCCTTGACGGCAGTGACCTCGGGCAATTTGTGAAATTGACAGGGCCGGACTTCGCTATTACCGGCCGTATTGTCAAGATTCATCACGACTGGACGCGTCTACTTCCGGATGACTCTCCGACATTGGATCACAACATCTACGTGGACTTCGGCGAGCTGCACGGCGGGCAGTGGGTCAAGGTTGGGCATGATCAAGCCATCCACCTCAGCGATTCTGCCGACCAGGTTGAGAACACCGATCTGACCTTCGGAGCATGACGAGTGCAAGGCGAAGTCACCGAGGACCAGGTTGCGGCGAAGTGGCACGAGATTTCGCCGTTGATCGACCGCATGTCCGAACGCATTGGGGATCGAGATGACTTTAAAGTCGCTGCCGGTTCATCCCTAGCGTCCGACGATGCGCTGACTAATCCCTACCAGCTCTCACACTCGGTGCGGCTGTGCATGACCGCCGGCGTCGATCACCTCCACTCCGTCAAACGGTTGGTGATGGACAGTCAAGTGCTGCACGTTGCTGCGCCGTTTTCGCTCTCACGCGGCGCGTTAGAGACGTTCTCGGCGGCCTTCTGGATGTTGCACCCAATAGCCCCAGGTGACCGGATCGCTCACGGTCTTCGCTGGCACGCGAAAAACTTCAACGACATGCACTCAGCAGTCGACCTCCTGCCCGACGTCGTTCAAAACTCGACGCTTAAGGCAAAATACGCCAAGCTCTACCGCATCTCAGATGCACACGGCCTTTCTCGGAAATCTATTCGAGACGGCTATACGAGTACTGCAGCAGTGAAATATGCCGAGGAGCATTCTTCAGTCAGGGTGTTGTTTCCGTGGCAGCTCTGCTCAGGCTTCGCCCATGGACGTCCGTGGGCCTATCTCGGCGCTTCGTCGCGCGAGCAGTTCGAAACAGAGGACCCCCAGGTCCAACACCTGCGGTTGACGAGCAGCCTGACGACCGTTCTATATCCGGCGTTGCAGGCGCTTCATCTGCTCCAGGACGTGTTGAAACTGTTTGCGGATCGGTCTAACACGAGTCCTATTGTGTGACGTTCTCATCGCTGGGCTCGGCGAGGACCTGACGGGGAGCACACCTGCCTAACCCCGAAAATGCACCGCGGGGAATGAGTGCTGGTGTCGGGCGCGGTGGTTCGCCTACACCACCGCTGCAACGACTGGTTGCGCAAGCATCGGACATCGAAAGTGCCAACGGGTTCGTGACCGACTGACCGTCCTATCCAGCCATGTCCTCCCCTTCTTCGGACATGTCCATGCCTGTAAGGCGCTTCCATTCTGGGGGAACGTGCAGCCCCAAGATCTCAACCTCTTGCTTCGCTCCAAGGTCTGGCCTGATCTGGTTGACCTCGGTCCAGCGGATAGGAAGGGAGAACGTGGTGTCGATGAATAGCTCAGCCACTGCGGGGGATGTATCGCGGTTCAAGTGCATGAGGTAGCCATGCTCGGTGGATTCGGCGCCCCTCATCTGCCACTTATCGCCTGGGCGTCCCCAGATCGGGAACCTGCTCGGCGTCAGCATCTTGATGAGCAGGGGCCAGTGCGTGAATCCTGGCGGTGATTTCGGGGGGATCAACTGCCCACTGTCGTCGACCAACTCTTGTCCTGCGTTCCTGGTAAAGCGACGAGACTGGCGGAACTTAGTGTTGCGCTCCGACCATGAGTGAAGTTCGTTGTCTACGACAAACTCCACCCTTTGCACCGTCTTCGGAGGGCCGGACAGGTCGGTCTTTCCCCACGACCTGTATTCGGCGGTTCCGGATATTCGTGTACATGTCTCGGTGTTTTGGAGAAGGCTGATCGCAGCCAGAGTGTCTTCCAGAGTTATCGCCATGCTGATAGGCATACCAGTTCGTGTGCAGAGGCTTGACTGCTAGCAGCATGGGCTGTGTGGTTCTTGTCCGGGGCACGGCGCAGCTGGTCTGTTGTGGTCACGATGTGCGTGGCCGTGCGCGGGTCTGGGTCTTCTGTTGCGTGCGGGCTGGGCGGGCGGCGATCGCTTTCGCGCGTGACTGGCCCTGCGATGCGGCAGGACCCACCGTCGCCAGGGGAGCGGCTGCGGCATGCACAGGCTCGGCGGCGATTTCGCTGCGATCGGAGTCGGTCTGCTGAGCATTCGCCTGTTCGTCGGCCGCGGTGTGCTCATGGTCGACGGCCATGCCGTAGTCACTGTCGCGGTCCTCCGCGAGCTCCGCACCCTCGGGGGAGTTGGTGCGGTGCTCGTCGGCGTCGGGGTTGGCGATTACGGCCAGGTGCTCGTCGTCGGCGCGCTCTGCGGTCTGCTCGTGCTGTGCGGCGAGATCGTCTTCAGATGCGCTGCGCCCGTTGTGATCGTGGAGCTGGGCATCGGCGGCGTTGAGCAGCCCGGGGTATTTGTCAGCCAGTTGTGCGTCGAAGGCCTCATCGAACTGTCCAATGAGCCGGGCGGCCCGCGCTCGGTCGTCAGGACCGTTGCCGGCCTCGGTGGCCAGCCATTCGACGGCGGCTTCGCGGCGAGCTTGGTCTTCGGTCGCGGGCTCTTTCATCCCCTTCATTGTGCGGTGCAGCTGCCACGCGGCCAGTCCGGCCGGAGTGCGGACTTTGGCGTCGAAGCTGAGACCTGCCACCGCGTCAGCGAGCGCGTCGGGGTCTGCGCCGGCCGAGGTGTACTCGGCGAAGCGTTTCTCCGCCAGGCCCCATCGTGGGTCGTCGAACACTCGTGCCGGTATGCGGCCGTCGAGCCTGTCGGCCAGCGTCTGCGACTGCTGCTCTTGATCCTGGTCGGCATGCGGCGTGGCCCCGGTGAGCAGATCGTCATCGGCTCGCACCTTGGAGTCGGTGTCCAGGGCGAGGGCGGCGGCCCGGTCGTCAGCGATGTCTTTAGCCACCGCCCGTAGATCGGTGAGCCGGTCGTGGGTGGGGGAGTCTGCGAGCCATTCGCGGACGTGCTGGCCGGTTTCGGCGCTGCCGGCCGCGACAGTGACCACCCGATCACCGAGGACGCCTTGAACGACTTGCGATCCGTCGGGGAGGTCGGCGTGGGAGACGACCATGCCTGCGGGGTCATGGCGTACTGAGTCTGCGTCCCCGTCAGCGACGATTCGATTCCACTGCTCGGCTTGTGTCGGGGTGAGCAGGTCGATCGCGGCGGCGTCAGCGGCCAGCTCCATGCGTGCGCCGTGTTCATCGTCAGCCCACGCGGCGCGGCCGTTGGCTTCGCGGCGGGCGCGCAGAGCGCCCGAGACCATACGTGCGGCCATCGCATAGGCCAGCAGTTCGCTGCGGGGCAGAGACAGGCTGGGGACTTCGGTCTCGGGTGCGGTCATCGTGTCGGTCCTTTCGGTGGTGGCTGCTGGGATCGGCCCTGGTGCTGAGGCAGACCGGGGCGCGCGGCGACGCCCGGTGTGCGCGGGGCGGTATCGGTGCGTAGGTCCGGGGCCGGCGCGGCGGGGGTGAGTGTCTGCGGTGCGCCGGCGCGGACGTGGTGCGCGCTCGAGCGGGCGGCGTTGGCTGCGTTGGGTTGGTGGCGTTGCTCGTGCCACGCGGCGATTTCGAGCATGAGTCCGGCAAGAGCAACGGCGAGTTCGATACTCGCGCTACGGGACGGGCCGCGTTCGGCGACCATCCGCAATGCCAGCAGGTTTCGGGCGGCGTCGTTGAGTGCATCGGCTGCCGCTGCCGCCGGTCCGGTCTGTGTGGTGTGGGGTCGGGCAGCGCGGGCGGAGCGGTGACCGTGCCACACCGCTGCGGTGCGGGGCCGCCCCGGTTCCGGGTGCGCGCCGTCGGTGACCCGCGAGTAGGCGACCATCAACCGTTGTCCGGCCACGGCGATGTCGCCGCGGACCCGATCGGCGCCTGTGGAGCGCAGCTCGCTGCGCGCCAGGACGACGGCCCCGGCGGCTTCGCGGAGCTTCTGTGAGGTCAGGTCCCAGGTGATCTTTTCCGCCGGCCGCTCAGGTAGCGGACCGCCGTGGCGGGCCAGTCCGGCGGTGATCTTCGGCCACGACAGATCCGAAGCGAGTTTGCCTCCGCCGTAGAACACTGGTTTGCCCGCCTTGGTCGTGAACTCGGGATCGGCCACCGCGTAGCCGCTCACCGCTCCGGCGCCATCGCGGCGCAGATGGACCAGCATTCCGTGATCGCGCAGACCGGCCAGGAACTCATCGGGTGATCCTGCGGTGGCAGCAGTTTCGGCAACGGTTTGCTGTAGCCGACCGCGGATCGTCTCGGCCGCATCGGTGCGCGGGCGATCGCGCAACCGGCCGGCGGCGCGCTGCCGGGTGGTCTTTTCTTGTTCGCCGCGCGTGACCGCACGGTCGGCGCTGCGATCGTCCTGCCCCGTCTCGGTCAGACCCAGCTTGCGCTCCCAGTCCCGTGACACCGACCGAACCACATGAAAGTCGTTCTTGGGGTAGAACCTTTTCCCGGTGTCCTGGCGGACCAGGGTGGCCGCGATGTGGATGTGGTCGTTGCCCTGGGCGCTGGTGCCGTGGTGCACAGCGATCCACCGGCAACCCCCCGGATCATTGGCCGGCGCTATTCCGGTCTGGTCCATGACTTGCGCTGCGATCTGGCCCCACTGCTCGTGTGTCAACGCGCCATCGGCGGCGGGCAGTGCGATCGAGCAGTGCCAGACATAGCCGTGCTTGGTGAATCCCGGCTCGCCCTCGGCGGGCTGGCGACGGGGGAGACCCGCAGCGTCGGCCGGGGCCTGCACATGTGCGCGCAACGCGGCCATGCCCGCCGGGTCGAAGTCGAAGTCGTCGGGGCCGATCTGTGCCGGTTGCAGCGCGCCCGGATCGGATTGCCAGGACGCGATCACCGTGGGGCGGGTGTGCTCGTTGGTCCGGCCCGGCCCCATTAGGTAGGACACCAGACCGGGTGCGTCCCAGCCGCGCCCAATCTTGTCGATCACCGCAACCTCCGCAGCAAACCCATGAGTTCGGCGTCGGTGCGCTCGTTGGTCCGGCGCACGAAGTCGAGGACCGCAGCAGTTTCGGGAGCCAGCTGCCCGGTGGAGTTCGCGTGCCGGGCCACATCGTTGAGGTTGCCGGCCACGTTGCCCATCAACCGGCGTAGCCGCCGGACCTCGTCCAGCAACTCCCGGGCTTGGGCCACATCAAGCGGAACCGCGCCCGCATCGCTGTCGGTGTCCCTCGCATCGCTACCGGTGGTGGCCTTCGCGGCCCGCACGCCGGCAGCAGCGACGAACGCCATCGGCGTTAACTCCATCTGGGCTGCGGCCCGCTCGATCACGGCCCGCTCCTCGTCCGACAACCACACCTGGCGCGGCTTACGCGGCTGCCCCGAGGTGTGGGCGCGGTACCCGCCCTTGCTCACTGTCGGCACCTGCTGCCCCCGTCATCTCGTGGGTCGCGTCCCCGCCCGCGACCCTGTAACCAGTCGACCGGTCCACCGTCACCGGCCGACCTTGTACCTCGAATTCTTCCGGGTGCTCGCAGCAGGCGCAAGCCAAAACCATTGGGTTTTGGAATATCTTGCTCCCGCTTCTGGCACTTTTCTTGTCCCGCCGCCACTCTCAGTGGCTCAGACCAAAAAAACGCACGCGCACTGCCATTTTCGCAGTCGTACTGCGGACGTATCTGGCTCGGTCTACCGAAGCTCAGGACCAGGGTCATGCCTTCGGTCGCCACGCCCATGTCGGCCTCCCTTGCGGAATTAGAAACATTAGATACATTAGATACATCGCCGGGAGGTTCGGCAACTTTTCACCAAAAAACCGGAAGGGGCAGCAGTGGCCACCAGCAAGAGCAAGGTGACATCGAGCAGCGTGCTCGACGCCTATCGCCAGCAGATCATTCCGACCGATACCGAACAAAAGATCGCAGACCTGGCCGCCGCCGTAGCCACCTACGAAAGCAATAAGGCCGATCGCACGGCGCAGGAACGGGCCCTCGCCCAACGGCAGACAGAGGACGAGGACGCGGTCTTTGATGCCTACGAACTGGCGAAGACGCACGGGGCCAAGGCCTCGATCCTCTCCGAGATCGGTCTTAAACCCGAAGGCGCTCTGGTCGCCGCACGCGGTCGGCGCAAACAAACTTCCGATGCCGAGACCATCCCTCAGGCTGACGTTCCCACCCCCGCCGGCGGCAGCGACGACCTCGGGGCACAGTCATTGCAGCCACCAGCACCTGACGCGGTCAGCGCATGAGCAGCGCAGACCGCGCACCCTCTGACGGCGTCGGCGCGATCCTCGAAGAGGCCCGGCAAGCCATCCATGAGGCCGTCGCCGCCGAACCCGGTTCCGAACGTGAACGCTCAGCCGCCCACCATGCCGAAAGCTTGGCCAACACGGTGCTTCTCGACCCGGCCGCGACCGACCGACACCGCGAATACGCCGGGTATTACCACGCCGACGCCCGCGCGATGCAAGCGCCGGGACGCGACCGGAGCCCGGTCAATCGGGCGGCAGGGCCGCTCGATGCCGGTACCGGACAGCCGCGTGCCGGGGCTCCTGCCTCCGCCGCAACCCCAGCCCAGCCGGGTCACGTCAGGCGCACAAACCAAGCAAGCGAAAACACGAATGCGAGGCGGATATGAGTAGCCCCAACAACCAGTCGGCCGCAGCGAACCAGCTGCGCTACGCAGAGTTTGAGCTGTCCCACGTGGAACCTCAAGACAACGTGTACCAGTGGTTCAAGACCGCCATCACAGAGATGGCCACCTACGGACAGCACGACGAACAGTTCGGGCTGAGCGAACTGACAGATGGCTGGAAACTGCTCAGCAAACACGGACCGGGCTCACCCGAAGTGACCCAATGGTTCTCCGACCGCAACTCGATGCCGCCGTATCCGTTGGGCGAAGAACAGTTCCATCCACACCAAGGCTCCTCAGCGCACCAGTCCACCATCGAACACTTCCATCGCTTTCAGCACGAGTTCAACGGACACGTCGATTCCACTGTCTCCGCGAATGTCGCTGCCGCACGGCAAGAGAACCGCCAACTCAAGGGACTAGATCCAGCGCATCGCGCGGCCGGTCCCTTGTCGCCCGGCCCGAAGGAAGATCAGGCAAGCAGCCCCACCCAGACAGCCGTCTCAGCGCAGCGGCCGGCCCATCTGACGCGCCAAGACCGCGCCGCACAAAACAGCAGCAAGACCCACAGGCACCTCCAATGAGCAGCCCTCACGAGCGCGACGACCGGTTCTACGGCTACAACCAGGATCCCTACACCCGCAATCCGCATCTCGACCCGTACACCGGATACCAGCGCGACAGCGCCGGTGACTCCACCCGGGCCTATGAGGTCGCGCCGCAACCGCCCGAGCCGGAGCGCTCCTTCATCGACGCAGACGACTCGAAAGACACGCGTCGGCGCCCAGTGGATCTCGGTGTGCATCTGTCGATGTTCGCCGGGGGAGTAGTCGCGAGCGCGGCCGTCATCGGTCTGCTGGCGTACCTGCTGTGCGCGGTGGCACTGGCCAGCATCTACAACAACATCTCGCCGACCTATTGGGCCCAGAACTCGATCGCGCCAGTACCGACGACCCAGACCGCGGCCACCGTCGCAGGCAGCGTTGCCGCTGTTCTCGCCGCAGCGGTGCTGCTGGTCGTCCTCATCAAAACCACGCCAGCTCCGCACATTTTCTTCCTCACCCTCGGCGGACTGGCCGTCGTTGCCGTGCTTCTGGCGTCGGGTCTGCTCGACGTCCTCAGCGGCACCCGCCCCTGGCAATCAACGCTGGGCCCACTGGTCATCCGTCTCGTCCTGGGCTGGGCAGCAGTCGCTCTGATCGCCACAACCGGAAGACTCACAGCTACCCGCGCACCGCGCCCGTACTGAGGAGAGCACCCCATGACCGACGATCAGAACACGCCCTGGACCCGAGAACGGCACAGCTTTTCGTGCACACAGGAAACCTGGGACGCCGCCAAAAAGGCCTGGATGAGCGACCTCAACACCTACCCCGCCTGGACCGAATGGCTCGAAGCTGCTCTCGCCGAAGCCATCGCCACGACACGAAAGCAGTACGGGGAACTAGCGACCGCCCCGGCCCGCATACCGCCGGGCCGCCGCGAGAGTGCCCCTGCCGATGCACCGTCGCGCACCCGCCGGGCTTTCACCTGCCAACCGCACATCTGGGCTGACACCCGCAACGCCTGGTGGACCGAACGCGACAGCATCGTCCACCTCTCGGACTGGATATCGACCGCGATGTCCACCAAAGCCGCCGCCACCCCTGACCGCGATCCCACGACGCAAAGGACCCCACGATGAGGCGAAACAAACCCATCCCGGCCGCATCAGCCGAACCCTGGAACGTCGAGCCCGACGCACCACCAACAGCCACCCCGGGCCCCTATGACGCCGACACCACCGTCATCAATCCCATCCCGCCTGACGGGTACGAATCCGCGAGCGAGCCACCCGAATCCTCATCAAGCGACCAGTCCCGCCCCGGTACCGAGTTCCCCCTTTCGGCCACCCCGCCGCCGGCCCAGCCCGGCCATCGACGGAACATGCGCGGCTACATCATCGCTAGCGCACTGGTGGTCGTGGTCCTGGTGATCGGCGCGATCGGGGCGTCAGTACTCACCGGCGCCGGCGACACTACACCACCAGCAGCAGAACCGTCCGTGGCCGCACCACCGCCTGTCGCCACAGCCCCCTCCGACGAAGACTGCCCCGACGCCACCGACGGCCCCGTGACCACCGGCCGCGATGCGGGCGGAACCGTCGGCGGCGCCGAGGTCATCAAAGCCTTCGAATACGCCTACTACGTGAAGCGATCCGGGGTAGCGGCACGAGAACTCGTGGCCCCGCTCGGCAAACCAAACCGGGCCGATCAGATGCAGGCCTTCATCGACCGACTCGACCCCGACACCCTTCACTGCGTGAAGATCACTGACCGTGGCAACGGCCTCTGGGCAGTCGAACTCACCGAGCTACTCCCACGGGGAGGTGAGCCCATCACCTACCACCAACTCATTCAAACCATCGACGCAGACGGTCGCACCTTCATCAATTCCATCGTCAAAGACCCCGACGCCACCTCCTAAACCGCCCGACACCCACCGAAAAGGAAGCACACAATGTCACTGCACACCCCACCGAACCGCCGCGCATCCGACCGACACGCACGCGGAAAAGTCATGGCGGCCAGCATCATCGCTGTCATGGCGATGAGCCCAGCATTCGCCGGCCCAGCATTCGCCGACGAACCCGAACAAGGAGGAGTCACCACCGAAGAACCCACCCCCGACCCCGGACAGGGCGGCGTGACCAACGTGCCCGAAACCCCGGCTCCCGCTCCCGAATCGGCCCCAGCCCCAGCCCCAGCCCCGGAGTATCCACAAGGCGCCCTCCCATCACCGCCCAGCACGGGCGCGGACCCGGTGATCTGGACCGAACCCTCCGGCCCTTCGGCGGAGACCCCGTACACCCCGCTACCTCAAGGTCCACTCCACGAGCCACGACCCACACCACCGGTGGCACCGAAATACGTGCCCGTCGAACAAATCCGCCTAGGAAACCAGGTGTGGGACCGCGGTGTCGTGCCTGAACCATGGGCTGTCACGATCAACGAATACACAGGGTGGACCGAAGCCGAGATCGCCCGCCATTTCGAATCGATCGGCTTCACCAAAGACGAGGCGGCCCGCCGCGCCGCTGCAGCAGTATTCGCCGGAGTCACCGGCGGCGCGATCGTCGCTGTCGCCGTCGGCGGCACCGTCTTTCTGACCACCGCACTGCTCGCAGTGCCAGCGGGGGCACTCATCGGCGGCCTCATCGGGACCACTGTTCCCATCCCACCGCCGCCGCTCAACACTCTCGCCGGCGTCGGACTCGGCGCCGCCGCAGGACTCGGCGCCGCCGCTGCGGCAGGCGTCGCCAGCGGAACAGCTGCATTCACCGTCGCCGCCCTCGGATTCGGAATAGCTGGTTGGCTCCTAGGCGCAGGCGACGCCAACACCAACCCCACAGCGCCGTGGGACAAGCCATCCGCGCCCGACCCGGCCCCTGCACCACTGCCGAACCCGGAAGCCAACCAGTACGACCTGGTCCTTGACGCACCCACAGCATCGGGTGCCGGGCTTCCGGCGGTGGACTACACCGTTAACACCGATGGCGATGTGAACTTCTCGACGAACATCGCCGGTATCCCGCCGATCTCGGGTGGCTGGACCGCCGAGCAGGCCGCAGCACCGTATGAGGTCCTGGGCCAGTGGGCCCAGCCCGCGAAGGACGCCGTGGCTTCGGTGACCAAGCAGGCCAGCGACGGACTCACCGCCGTGGTCGACGGCCTGCACATCGCCTATCCGCAGACCCAACCAGCGCCAGCGGCCTAACCGAAAAGCGCCTCGCACATCGCCACGGTGGTTGCTCGAATTCGCCTGTTCCCCCGGTCCATTCCAGGACCGGGGGAACAGACGTGTCCGCGCAACCGCAGCGCACGTGTCACAGCTCTGTGGTAGCAAGACCTGACACAGAGGTCAGGGAAAGGGGGAGGCTGTCATGGATCCAGCATGGATTTTGATCATCGGATGGTTTGGGATCGGAGCCGTGATCGGACTGGTCGTGTTCGCAATCGGCTGGCTCAAAAACCCACCCCGCAAAGGTCAATGGATACGCCCAGCTGACCCGCGCCGGCCGATGATCTGGATGCCGCCGGTCTCTGCCGCTCCGCTCATCACTAGAGCGCTCCTGGCAACAGCGCTCGGACTGTGCTTCATTCCGGTCGTGTTGCTCTTGGGGTTCGCTGGCACCGCCAAGAACACCGCAGGCCCACGCCCGGCCCATCGGTGGTAGCCGGGAACTAGCGCCCTTGGCCGCGCCCTGACCGCGGTTGCGAGCTCACCGACCCCGGCCGTGTCACTCGAGGCGGAGCGTCGGCGCGTCCCCTCGTCGAGGCGGGCCGCTCGTCGCCTCCGGCCGCCAGTGGCCCGCCGGCGGCCGTCGCTGCCCGAAACGTCGTCGCCGGGAGCCCCGTCCGTTTGTGTGCTCGCATGGCGTAATACAGATCCACGGAGGTCCGGTTATCTCGCTGGCCCTGTGTACGCGTTAGGGAGCCCGGCGCCGCGGTCCCAGCCGGGACCACACCGGGCCGTAGTTCGGCGGCCAAATACCTCGAGTCGACGGTGGCCATGGCCACGTGCCGCGCAGCGTGCATCGCAGAGGCATTCACGGACTTCCAGTCGATATCCCATCCGGCGGCATGGATATACCGCGTGAAAAAGACCCGTTGACTGCGTGAATTGCCGTCGGTAAATGGGTGGATGCTTGTGAGCTCACCCCAGTGGTCGGCGACCGTGGCGGCAGCGGCATCGGGGTCGGTCGACGGCGGAGTGTCGGTGGCGATCGCTCCGAAGACCCGGTCCAGTTCGCGGGAGATGTTGTCGGGCCGGCAGTGCACCAGGCCCATGGCGCCGGTGTCGCGGGTGCGTTGCTGGCCGGCCCACTGATAGACGTCTTTGAAGATGTAGTGATGGATGCGCTGCAGGTGCGCGAAGTCAAAGTCCCCGGCCGCGATGTCTGGGTCGACGTCGAGTTCAGCGATCCGGATGGCCGTGGCGGCGCGCTCGAACTCGCGGAACAGGTGCGGGTCGCTGATGCCGAGGAGGTTCTCCGGAACCGGCCCCGCCTCGCCGCTACTGGGTGGCATCTACCGGGAACGGATCTCCGCCAGCAAACGGGCAATTTCCTCGTCGCCGGTCGTTTCGCCCCGGGCCACGCGACGGACAGCGGCTTCATCTGCCTCGGTCAGCGGCATACCGGCCATCTCGTGACCAGCAGCGACCGCGGCAAGAACCTGTTCTTCAGTACGGGTAGTCGTCGTGGCCATCGTGATTGCTCCTCGGGTCGTCTGCGTTCATTCTACTGTCAAAACAAGGTGTGTTGGGCTTCGGCGGCTGCATCGTTGGTGAGCTGTTCGTACGCGGCGGCCATTCGCTCTATCGCAGCTAACGGTTCCTCGAGTTCGGTGGCGATCTGCTCCCAACTCATGTGTTCGTCGTGGTGCATATGCCAGGCCATGCGCTGCAGATCAACGGCCCGCAACACCGGCCCACCGGCCGCCTGCGCTGGCTGGGGGGCGCTCATAGCTTCGCCAGCTGGTCGCGCTTGGTGAGCCAGAGTTCTTCGGCTCGTTGCTGGTGGCCGGTGAGGTTTTCCCAGTGCCCGGCGAGCTCTTCGACGCTGACGCTTTCGCGGATCTGCGACATCCGGGCCAGCAGGCCGGCGTAGCCGCGGCGGTACCACTGGTCGACGACTTTGGCGGCCAGGTGCGGCAGGTCAGCGCCACCGACCATCGGGCCTCGCGAAGGGGAAATGATCGCGAGTAGTTCAGCTTCCACGCGCTGCAACCGTCCGGTCTCGAACAACTGCGCCTGGACCAGGGCCGGGTTTGGAGGTGCGCCGCCATCGAGGACCGCGCAGATGGCCAGGAAGATCTCGCGATGCGCACCCTTCCAGAACGGATCCCACCGGTCGCCGGTTGCCATGATGTGACGGACCTTCCGGGCCATGCCGGCCGGCGCCCACATCAGTGCGGTGAGAAAAGCAGCTTCGACGCCAGTGGTGACGGTGCTTTCGGTGTCCAGATCGGCTCCCACGCCGCCCGGGAACTCACTCGATGACAGGCCCGCTTCGTCGAGCTGGTCGTCAACGGCAGGGGTGGCGGTGTCCATGTCACTGGCGGTGATGGTCATCGGTTCCTCCTGATCGGCGCGCGCGGGTGTCGGTGGCGTGGGGTCGTCGTGCTCAGGCGGTGGCATAGGACAGGTCCGCATAGATGCAGTGCGGTTGATGGGGCTCGGACAGGTGTTCGCTGCATTCGGTGCAGCACTCGTCGTTGTCGTAGCGCAGGTCCTCCGCGCGCAACCATGGGCGCATCCGGTGCGCTGTCTCCGCTCGCTCGGCCAGCTCCTCGAGGCGGCCGGCCTGCCGGGGGTCGCCGGCGTCCTGGGCACGCTGCGCCTGCTCCCGGTAGTGCGTGGCACGGGCGGCGTAGTTGTTGCGGACGGTCATTTGAATGCTCCTCAGGAATACAAAAGATGCTCAGGGAAGGGCCGTGATGATGCGGTGGGCGGCCCGGATGCCGCGGGCAGCATCAGCGATAAATAGCTCCGCGTCGGGGCTATCAACGGAGTCGACGTATTCGATGTCATAGAGCACGCCCTCGCCCAGCACTGACGTCAACCGCTCAGCGTGGTCGAGGTGTTCTCCCGCCGCACGCAAGGCTGCTGCCAGCTCTTCCCGGGTGGCCGCGATATCGCGGTCACGGTCCTGTTCGATCTGATCCATCTCGTCCACGTTCTCGGAGGTCATGTTCATTCCCTTCATGCCGCTGCGGTGGCAGCGAGCTTCTTGATCTCATCGGGACGGAACCCGGACCAATGTTCCTCTCCTGCAACGACAACGGGGGCTTGCAGGTAGCCCAGGCTCATCACGTAGTCGCGGGCTTCGGCGTCTTCGGTGATGTCCACGACGTCGTAGGCGATGCCGTTCTTCTCCAGGGCCTTGTAAGTGGCATTGCACTGGACGCAGGCGGGTTTGGTGTAGACGGTGACGGTGGTTGCAGTCATTGTTGTGGACTCTCCGAGTTATGTGCGACTGAGTGTTTCGATGGTTCCATTCTATGATGTATTCGTTTGTTGTGCAATACTTTTCGCCATTCTTAGGTGACTTCTATTTGATGATTGTGGTCATTGAGTTTGTGGCATTTCCTGATATTTGCGCCGCCCTGTCGGGGTGGTTCCGTGCTCAAGTTGCGGAGGCCAGAAAGGGCCGCGAAATAAGCGGATCGGAGCGCAGCGACGGGTAGCGCGTGGGTCTTTGTGGGTGGAGCTGCTTGACGCGGGGCCAGGCCCGATTCAGTCATCCTCGGCGCATCAGGCAATGACCGTTACGTGAGCTGCGACTCCTGGCGATTGTGCTGGTAGTGGGCTATTCTTGGCTCTGTCAGATTGGCGTCCGACACTCTCTTTTCAGATCGCATGCGCTTGCGTGCGTGTGCCTTTGTGGTGCGCGCATTCGGCGTCATTTGTGGTCGGGGTCTTTCTGTCCGCTCGGCCTGTTCGGGTCGGGTGTCGGGCAAACAAAAGGGCTGTGAAATATGGGCAAGTTGAAGCGATTTGCGGTGTCCTCGGTGGGGTGCGCGGCGGCGGCCGGCATCGTGTTCGGTGTGGCCGCGCCGGCGCAGGCGGACACCCTGCACGTGGTCGAAAAGACGCGGTACTGGTCAGATAATTCCAGCTACTACGAGTACGGGCCGTTCCGTGGACCTGAGCATTGCGCGAACTTCGCTCGGTCGAATCCTGCTCTCGCGCCGTTGTTTACCTCGAAACAGGCGACGTGCTTCGCGCCCAGCCTGGCCTCGAATGCGCCGTGGTTTCTGAACGCGCCGATCAACGTCCTCTAGAGCAGCAGTGCGGCCCCACCCTTGCGGGTGGGGCCGGTGCGGCCTGCTAGTCGTTCTCGCCGAAGGGATCGGACGGTGTGCCGTCCGGGAGGTGCCAGC
>NZ_MJEJ02000032.1 GCF_002095435.2 Williamsia sp. 1138 | reverse complement strand
GCCGAACAGGCCGAACAATCGAAAAACCCACACCTGTCTCAGACAGGTTGACAACTTCCGTGCAACGAGTGGGTTTGCCCGGACGAGGTGGGTTTGTGCGTTCGGATCAGACCTCGAGCGTGCAGTCGCCGGCGGCGACGCTGACGCACGTCTGAATGCGTTCGCCCTCAACATGTTCGGCGCCACTACGCAGGTCTCGCACACAGCCTTTGCCGAGCATCACGACACAGCTCTGGCAGATGCCCATCCGGCAACCGAACGGCATCTGGACACCCGCGGCCTCCCCCGCCGCCATCAGTGTCGTCGCCCCGTCGACCGTGGTGGTCTTGCCGGTGGTCGCGAACGTGATCGTCCCGCCCTCGGCACCGACCTCTCCCCGCTCGAGCGCGAAACGTTCGATGTGCAGGTGGTCGCGCAGGCCGGCCTGCGTCCACATATGGGTCAGCGAATCCAGTAAAGGCGCAGGACCGCACGCCCACGTCTGTCGCTGTGCCCAGTCCGGGACAAGCGCGTCCAGCCGTGCGCCGTCGATCTTGCCGTCGGTGCGGGTCAGCTGAATGTGCGTGCGCAACAGACCCTCTGCCTCGAGCTCCTTCAATTCCTGCCCGAACATCACGTCAGCGGCGGTCGGAACCGAGTGGATCAACTGGACGTCGGTGTGTTGCCTCCGCGAGGCCATGGTGCGCAACATCGACATGATCGGTGTGATGCCGCTTCCGGCGGTGACGAAGAGCAATTTCTCGGGAAGCTCTGCCGGGAGTACGAACTCGCCTTGCGGTGCGGCCAGGCGCACGACCGTCCCCGGCGCTAGTCCGTTCACCAGGTGGCCGGAGAGGAACCCCTCAGCCATTGCCTTGACCGTGATCGACACCAGCTTGCTGCGCCCTTCCCCCGAAGTGCGCGGCACCGACGTCAGCGAGTACGACCGCCAGGTCCAGCGGCCCTCCACCAGCACGCCGATACCCATGTACTGGCCGGGCTGATAGTCGAAGGAGAAGCCCCAGCCCGGCTTGATGACGATCGTGGCCGAGTCCGAGGTCTCGGGCCGGACCTCGACGATCTTGCCGCGCAGCTCGCGCGCCGACCAGAGCGGGTTGGCCAGGTGCAGGTAGTCGTCAGGAAGCAGCGGCGTGGTGACCCGGGCCGCGAGCGCGCGAATGGTGTTCATCGCCCGGTGGCGACTCGCGACGTCCCGTACCGGCTCTTCCAATCGTTCACGCCAACCCACTTGATGCCTCCATTCGACGAGCCAGTGTCACGCTAACCTACGCAACCGTAGGTTAGGCGACGCCGTCGCGCCAGATGAGGTAGGTCACCTGGACCATCAGTCACCGCCGACGTCGCCCGGTCAGAGCAGCTCGAGCAGGAACGGTAGCTCCTGGGTGGCATACCAGCCCAAATCGAAGTCTTCGACGTCGCCGACCGCGAGCTCCGAGTCCTCGTCGCCGAGGTCCGCGGAATCGACCAACGCGACGGCCCGGATCACCTTGTCCTCGGCGTCTGCGCCGTCGACGAGAATCGATGCGACAGCCGAAAGGGGCACCACTGCGCCGACTTTCACGACTGCGGCATCGAGATCCGGGCGCAACTTGACCTCGTCGATGTCGGCGGCAATCACCACTCGACGCGCGGGCAACGCCGGCGTATCCGTGGGCTCGGCGGGCTCGTCGTCGCTGTCGGCGGCGATGAGTCGCAACGACGCCCGCGCCGCCTCGCGGATGGCGGCTTCGGCGAGCTCCTCGTCGTCACCGTCTACATACGATTCACGCAGAGCGGGGGTGAGCGCGAACGCCGTACCACCCACCGGCCTGAAGTCGCCGGATTCGTTGAGCGCCACCAACATCGACAGCGTGGCGGGCAGATAGATTCTCATGTGACCTTTCTCGGGGCACGGCGGGTGCGGATCACCGCGTGCGGGGAAGCAATTCTTCGAACGAATCAGTGAGATACTCGCTCATCGCACCCACGTCCCACATCACCGTCCGGTCGGCGTTGAAGGCGAAGTAGATCCGGCCGTTGTAGGACGTGAGTCCCACCGACAACGCACGATTGGGGACCAGGACCGGCACTGGATAGACGGCCAAGATCTCGTTGCCCGCGAGATACTGCGCAGTCCGAGGCCCCCTGGCGATGGTGATCGGCACGTTGAACGACCGCCGCGACAACGACGCGGCCACCCGCGCTGTCATCGCGTGGAGTGTTGCCGGACCGATCTCAGGGATCCACGGTTCACCGACCGGCGAACGACGGTTCGAGTGCGAGTGTCGCTCGGCCAATTGGGCGACCTGCGACAACCGCACCGCGGGATTTGGTTCGCCCACCGGAAGGTCCGTGACGAAGCCGTACAGCCCACCCGCCATCCAGTCCCTCGGGGCTCCGGAACCCTGGGCATCGAGGTCCGCGCCAGAGTCGATGGCCTCATCGTCCGCGGGATACGCCGACATCGGCACCATGGCACGGACTGTCTCCACCTGATCTACGGCTCGCTCGCGAGACAACAGCCAACGTCGCAGTGCACCCGCGATCGCAGCCAGGATGACGTCGTTCGGGGCGCACCCGTGGCGCTCTGCGATGTCGACACAGTCATCGGCGGAACAGGAGGCAACCGTGAACCGCCGGGCAGGTGCGGTCCCACCGTTCAACGGACTCGGCGGCGCCGAACTGGTGGCCATCTTCATGACGGTCTCGACCCGTCGGGCAGCACCGAGGAGCGCCTGGCCCACCGAGGTGACCTGGTTGGTCGCGGCGCGGACTTGATCGACCATCTCCCACGGTCTGGTCAGCACGTCCGTGATCGCACCGACCACCAGCTCCCCATTGCCGGGCTCCCGATCGGGCAACCAGAGGTCTTCGGGCATTGCCGGGGGCTCACGGGTGTCGTCGACGATGATCTGGTTGATCTCCAGCGCTTCGTGACCGTCGACCAACGCCCGGTGGGTCTTCGTCAGGATCGCCATCCGATCGTCGGCGAGCCCCTCCACCAAATACATCTCCCAGAGTGGCCGGGTACGGTCCAGCGGCCGCGACATCAAACGCGCGACCAGGTCGTGCAGTTGGTCGTCGGCGCCCGGGCTCGGCAGCGCGGATCTGCGGACGTGATAAGTGATGTCGAACTCGCGGTCGTCCACCCACACCGGACGGGCCAGACCGAGCGTCACCTCACGAATCTTCTGCCGGTACCGCGGAACCAGCTGCAAGCGGCTCTCGACAGTACTGAGCAACGTGGGGTAGTCCAGACCACCGGGATGACGCTCGAGGATCAGGAGCGATCCCACCTGAGTGGTGGCGCCGCGCTCGTCCAGGTAGTAGAACATCGAGTCCTGAGGCGACAGCCGGTTCACATCGGCAATCGTAGCCGCCGGGTGAGTTCGCGGCGCGGCACGGCAAGGGCGTGGCGAGGTGGGCGCCGGGCGATTCACTCGACGGTGATCGCGACCAGCATCCAGCGCCACTGTTTGCGACGGGGTGCGGTCGGTGTGGCGGCAGGCATGGTGATCCGACGCCTCTCCACTCGCGCGCCCATCGCGTGCACCCGCTCCCCGCGCCGATAGACCACGGTGATCTCCGCTGCGTCCGGCCGGGAACTCTGACTGTGCACCCGCAGCAGGGTGGAGGTCGCAGGCGCCCTGGTGGTACCGCCGGCGTTCAGTACAACGCGGAACTGGTCGGCGATGTGCGGCAGCGCCACCCGGGCCAGATGGCCGATCGGCCGCCTTCGATCCATGACCTCCAGAACCAATTTGATTGCCCCGGTGGCGAATTGCCGGATCTCGACGTTCACGGCCTCCGGACGCGGCGGCGCCGTCCGTCGCCGGATGGGCGCCATGAGAGGCTCGCGGAGCCGCGAACCCGATTCGCGGGCCTCGGGCTCGTACCGCGGCACCGGTATCACCCGCAGACGCTCGGCCGGCTGGTCGAGGTAAGTCATCTGGGTACTGCGAGCTGAAGTCATTACGCCCCCCGGCGAGTTCGCGACACCGACCGGCATCGCCGGCCCGGTACCAAGAGAACCCGGGTACCAGCAGTACGACGTGTACCGCGGCACCCGGGTTCCCTTTCGAACTCAGATCGTCAGCGTTTGCTGCGAGCGTCAGCGCTTTCTGCGCGACTTCGGGGGCTTCGAGCCCGACCCCTTGGACCCTGCCCGGGCCGCCGCACGCCGCTCTTTGCGGGTCCCATCGGCCTGACCGTTCGACGCCCCACCCGTTTGCCGGACCGACGTGCCACCGGACTCCGAGGGGCCGCTGTACGTCAGGCGAGAATTGTTGTCGTCGTCGATCCCCTTGGCCCGCAGCGCAGCAGGTGCAGCCTGCTTCGGCGCCGCCTGCTCGGTCGGCAAGGGTGCCGGGGCGGCCGGGGCCTTCGTCGTGGACACCGCGGGCGCCGCGGCAGCCGGTTGCGCAGGCGTGGTCTCGACACTGACGTTGTAGAGGAATCCGAGGGACTCCTCCTTCAGGCCCTCGAGCATGCCCGTGAACATGTCGAAGCCCTCACGCTGGTATTCGACCACCGGATCACGTTGAGCCATCGACCGCAGATGGATACCTTCGCGCAGGTAGTCCATCTCGTAGAGATGATCGCGCCACTTGCGGTCGAGCACGCTGAGCAGGATCGTGCGTTCGAGCTGCCGCATGGCGGAGTCGCCTGCGATGGCTTCGATTTCTTTCTCGCGCTTGTCGTATGCCGCATGGGCATCGGCCACGAGGGTCTCGCGCAGTTCCTCGGCGGTGATCTCTTTGCGCTCGCCGAACTCGTTCTCCTCGAGGATCTCCTTGTAATCGAGTTCGATCGGGTACAGCGTCTTGACCGCGGTCCAGAGCTGTTCCAGATCCCAGTCCTCGACATAGCCTTCCGCTGTCGCACCGTCGACGTAGGCGCCGACGACGTCGTCGATCATGCGCTTGACCTGCTCGCTGTGGTCCT
The DNA here is from genome assembly GCF_002095435.2 of Williamsia sp. 1138. GTDB lineage: Bacteria > Actinomycetota > Actinomycetes > Mycobacteriales > Mycobacteriaceae > Williamsia. The sequence goes on along the minus strand of NZ_MJEJ02000032.1, from coordinate 111,631 downwards.
CACCCTCGAGGATGGTCCGGCGCTCGGAGTAGATGACCTTGCGCTGCTGGTTCATCACCTCGTCGTACTTGAGGACGTTCTTACGGACCTCGAAGTTCTGCTGCTCCACCTGCGTCTGCGCGCTGCGGATGGCCTTGGTGACCATCTTCGCCTCGATCGGTACGTCGTCGGGCAGGTTGACCCGGTTCATGATCGACTCGAGTGCACCGCCGTTGAACCGCCGCATCAGCTCGTCGCCGAGCGAGAGGTAGAACCGGGACTCACCGGGGTCACCCTGACGGCCGGAACGACCACGCAACTGGTCATCGATGCGCCGCGACTCGTGACGCTCGGTACCGAGCACATACAGACCGCCGGATTCGCGAACCTTGGCCGCGTCGTCGGCGACCTCTTGCTTCACCGCGGCGATCACCTCGTCCCATGCGGCCTCGTACTCTTCCGGCGTGTCGACCGGGTCGAGCCCGGCCTTGCGCAGCCGGATGTCGGCGAGGATGTCCGGGTTACCACCGAGCACCACATCCGTGCCGCGGCCGGCCATGTTCGTGGCCACCGTCACTGCACCGCTGCGGCCCGCCTCGGCGATGATCTGCGCTTCTTGCTCGTGGAACTTGGCGTTGAGAACGTTGTGCGGGATCCCGCGCTTCTTGAGCTGGCGGGCCAGGTACTCCGACCGCTCGACGCTGGTGGTACCGATCAGCACCGGCTGACCCTTTTCATGGCGTTCGGTGATGTCGTCGACCACCGCGTCGAACTTCGCCTCTTCCGTCTTGTAGATCAAGTCGGTCTGATCAACCCGGATCATCGGCTTGTTCGTCGGGATCGGCAGCACACCCAACTTGTAGATCTGGTCGAGCTCGGCAGCCTCGGTCTGGGCCGTACCGGTCATGCCGGACAGCTTCTCGTACATGCGGAAGTAGTTCTGCAGCGTGATGGTGGCCAGCGTCTGATTCTCGGCCTTGATCTCGACGCGTTCCTTGGCCTCGATCGCCTGATGCAGTCCCTCGTTGAAACGGCGTCCGTCGAGGACACGGCCGGTGAACTCGTCGACGATGAGCACGTCACCGTTCCGGACGATGTAGTCCTTGTCCTTCTCGAACAGTTCCTTGACCTTGATGGCGTTGTTCAGGTAGCTCACCAACGGCGAGTTCGCGGCCTCGTACAGGTTGTCGATACCGAGCTGGTCCTCGACGAACTCGACACCTTCCTCGTGCACACCGATGGTCTTCTTACGGATGTCGACCTCGTAATGGACGTCTTTCTTCAGCAGCGGGGCGATCCGCGCGAACTCCGCGTACCACTTACTCGACGAGTCGGCGGGGCCGGAGATGATCAGGGGCGTCCTGGCCTCGTCGATGAGGATCGAGTCGACCTCGTCGACCACGGCGAACGGATGCCCGCGCTGCACCAGATCGGCGAGCGAGTGCGCCATGTTGTCGCGCAGGTAGTCGAAGCCGAACTCGTTGTTGGTGCCGTAGGTGATGTCGGCGTTGTAGGCCTCGCGCCGCTGGTCCGGCGTCATTCCGGTCAGGATCACAGCGGTCTCGAGTCCGAGGAAGCGGTGCACGCGACCCATCCACTCGGAGTCACGTTTGGCGAGATAGTCGTTGACGGTCACCACGTGCACGCCGTCGCCGGCCAGCGCGTTGAGGTAGGCGGGCAGCACGCAGGTGAGCGTTTTGCCCTCACCCGTCTTCATCTCGGCGATGTTGCCGAAGTGCAGTGCCGCGCCGCCCATGATCTGCACGTGGAAGTGCTTCTGGGACAGCACGCGCCACGAGGCTTCCCTGGCGACCGCAAAAGCCTCGGGCAACAGCTCGTCGAGGGTCTCACCCTCTGCGATCCGCTTCTTGAACTCGTCGGTCTTTGCCCGCAATTCCTCGTCGGACAGAGCCTCGGTCTCTTTGTCGAGCGTCTCCACGTGCGAAGCGATCGCATCCAGGCGTTTGACCATTCGGCCTTCACCGACGCGCAGCAGCTTGTTGAGCACTGGTTTTATCCTCAATCCGATCGACTACACACGAAATCCGACCTACAGATCCCCGCAGGTCGGACTCCATGGTAGCCACGCTCGTGGCAGGGGTGCCCCAGTGAGGCCGATCAACCGCCGGGGAATCGCCCGGTGAGGTCGATCAGCCCTGCACCGAGCCCTCAGGCGAGGCGGATCAATCCGTAGTCGAAGGCGTGTCGGCGGTAGACGACGCTTGGTTTGTCGGTCTCCTTGTCATGGAACAGGAAGAAGTCGTGACCGACCAGTTCCATTTCGTACAGCGCATCGTCGACGGTCATCGGGATCGCCTCATGCTCTTTGATGCGCACGATCTGTCCCGGACCAGCGGCCTCGGGAAGATGATCGGCCCAGCGATCGTCGTCTGCGGAGTTCGTCTGCTTGAAGGCCTCGCCGTTGAGGATCGGGTCGGCCGCGGCGGTGGCCTCCGCCACCGAGATCGGGGTACGCAAGCCGTGGTGGACCTTGCGGCGGTCCTTGGTCCTGCGGAGTCGGGACTGCAGTTTGTTCAGGGCCGCGTCGAGGGCGGCGTAGAAGTTCTCGGCGCACGCCTCGCCTCGCACCACCGGGCCCTTACCCACGGCGGTGATCTCGAGACGCTGACAGATCTTCGACTGTCTGCGGTTCTTTTCGTGATGAAGTTCGACGTCGAACCGGAAGATCGACGGGTCGAAGCGTTCGACACGTGAGAGCTTGTCCATCACGTGGATTCGGAAATGTTCGGGGATTTCGACGTTCCGGCCACTGACCTGCACTTCGGCGTCGGGTCGGGACAGTTCATCTGAGTCGGATCGGACGTATATGCCCGGGTCGAAGGGATCGGCGCTCGTCGTCGGGTCTGAACCCGGATCGGGGCTGACACTGTTGGCTGAAACGGCATTCTTGCCGACACTTGTCGTCACTGCGGCGTACCTCCTGGGTTGGTGAACAGGACTTCCGATACCGCGACCGCACTCGGCCACATACCGGTCTGAGAGTTGGGCCTCACCTCCCCACGTCACCCGATGGGTGATCTGACCTCTGGCTTTTCGAGAGTGCACCCCCGACGTTAGTCTGCCGGGCAGGTGTTCGCCACACTTTCGACAACGCATGTTCACTTACGCGTCCAACCGGTACCGGGTCGGCCACCGCGCCGGCCGGTATTCATCAATCGCTATGCCTGCCAATCATTTCGGTACCTTCGGCTGCTCACGCGGCGGCCACCACCAGGACGAGGTGCACCTGGATCCCGGCGCGTCGTAACACCTCGATCGAGTGTGCGGCGGTACTGCCGGTCGTGAGCACGTCGTCGACCAGCACGACTGCGGCTCCCCCACCGCAGGCGGAGAGATCGGCACCCCGTCGCAATCGGACGGCACCGGACAGGTTCTCACCACGCGCAGGCGCCGACAGCCCTGCCGAATCCCGCGCCCAGGACGAGGTGAACAACGCGGGCATCACGCAGACCCCGGAACCGAGTTCACCGGCGGCGGCCGCCGCGAGCGCGGTCACGGGGTCGCCGCCCCGGCGGCGCGCGGCCCACCATCGGGTCGGCGCCGGGACGAGGACAAGGCGCGCCGACCTCGGCAACTCCGCCCACCGGTCCAGCGTCCGCAGTGCTGTTGCCAGCGCGCACCCGATCGGGACGGTGAGATCGGTGCGCCCGTGCTCTTTCAACTCGAGGATCGCCCGTCTGCGCGCTGCGGTGTATCGGCCCAGCGCGTAGGCGGGTACAGGGAGCACCACGCTCGTCCTCAGCTCGATCGGGGTGTCGGCGAACACCAGGGCACATCGGCGGCACCACCGCGTGCCCGGCGCCCCGCATCCCCCACAGATCGTCGGGATCACCAGGTCCACCACTGCGCCGGCGACCCTGGCGCCGGCGTCGTGAAAACGCATCCGCTCATCATCACCCCGCGAAGGACCTCGCCGACGGCGCAGCCGGGTGTCGCGGCGGGTTGTCCACATCTCACCGCGCCATCCACAAGGCCCGCGCCCTCGCGCGCACCGAATGCGTCGGACCTAGTGCGGCAGAACAGGTATCGCGTTCGAACCCATCGTCGGGGTGATTTCGCTCCAGTACTGATCCGGTTCGTCGTTGGTGCTGCCCAGACGCAGCACGCCGCGACTGTCGGCAGCGTAGATCGTCGACTGCCCGGCGACCACCGACGTGACCGGCGGGGTGAGATTGCCGCTCGGCAGCGCCCCCGGTGGCGTCCCGTCGATACGGAGTTGCACCACCGGACCGTCCGCGGCGTTACGGGCGATGACCAGGGTCTCGCTGCTCAGCCAATCCAGGGACACCGCGCCCGCGATGTTGAGCGCAGCAGCGCCGCGCGGGTTCGAGAGCACCAGCCTGCCGTCCGCGCGCCGCTCGACGATCGCCAGGACGACCTGGCCACCCACGATCATCGCCGCCCGGGCACCGTCCTGCGAGATCTGCAGTTCGGTGATCGCGCCTTGGGCCACCGACCTGATGGCGGTCGAATCCACCTCGGCCTCGGTCACCTGGCCGGCGCCAGAACTCTGCGTCACCTGGGTGACCCGGTCCTCGTCGACCACGACCCAGACGGTCCGGCTGTCGCCTGCGAACGACGGACGAGTGATCGTCTCGCCTTCCAATACCGGTGTCATGTCGGCGCCGTAGTCGCCGATCGTCAGGGACAGTCGCGGAGCCGGCCCCGGGACGACATTCTGCGAGACGGCGGCAACGCGGCCGGCATCGGCGGAGATGTCGGCCGCCAGAAGGCTCCTGGTCGAACCCAGCGGTCCGGGCACCGGCGCGACGGTGTTGTCCGCGACGGCCTGCAAGGATCCGCCGCGCACGATGTGCAGTCCCAGGGCCCCGGCCGGCGGACTCGGGTCGAGTGATTCGACGTCGCGGGTCTGCCAACCGGCGGCACGGCGTTCGTTCAGCGGGGCACCATCGGCGTCGATGACATACGGACCGGAGATGTCGGAGTCGCTCAAGGTCCAGATGATCTGAGCAGCGAGCCGGTTGCGGTCGGCATCGCCGAGGCCGTTGAGCCCGGCGAGATCGAGCCGGACGCCTCCCGAGGGCAACGACTCGATGGAACCGTGCAGCGACGACCTGGCCGGGAACTCGTTGGTCACCGCACCCCGCAGATCCTCGACCGGCCCGGCGATGAGCAGCCCGATCAGCTGGTCGGAGAGCTGGTCGGCCCCGGCATACAACCAGCGCGGATCTGCGACGAGATGCTGGTCGTCGGTGCTCGGATAGTAGAGAACGTGTGGGCGGTAGGAGGCCTCGAACTGTTCGCGGTCCATCATCACCCCGACCGGGAGCGGCCCGTCGATCCGCCACTGGCCGTCGACGCGGCGCAGCGACAACCGCGTCTCGATACGTCCGGAACTGGGGATCAGTTGCCCACTCGGTTGTAGTTCGCCGGTGTTCTCACCGTTGACCCGAACGGTGATCGTGTCGTCGGTCCGGTCGTCACTGAGCACGTTGATCTCGTCGAGCAGCAGCGCCCCGCCCTGGTCGTCCCACGAGTTCGAGGCGTCCTGGGTGAGGAACTGCCGCGCTGCCAAGTGGCCCGAACCGGGTTGCACCGACGCTTTCAGGAAGTCACGGACCAGGGTCTCGGGGTCCATCCCGGGACGCGGGGTCGGAACGTTGCGGGTCGGCTGATGTCGTTCGAGCGATCCGAGAGGCTGCGGGCTCGAGTTGTTGGGGATCGACACACACGCCGAGAGCAACGCCACCGCGACGAGGCCGACCAGCAACACGATGGGCCGACGCGCCCGGCCATACCGTCCCTCAGCCATTGCCCTGCCCCTGATCTCGCGCGGCCCTGCCCCGGCCCGGAGGTTTGAGCGGCAGCGGACTGCCGAGCACCTTGTGGCCACGGACCAGCGGCAGCGTCAGCCGGAAGCAGGCGCCCTTGCCGGGTTCGCCCCAGGCCTCGAGCCGGCCCTGATGCAGTCGCGCATCCTCGACACTGATCGCCAGACCGAGCCCGGTACCACCCGAGCGGCGGAACCGAGACGGATCAGAACGCCAGAACCGGTTGAACACCAACTTTTCCTCGCCCGGCCGCAGTCCTATGCCCCGGTCGCGGACGGTCACCGCGACCGCATCGCCGTCGCTGCGCATCGTCAGCGTGACAGGCTGCTGCTCCCCGTGGTCGATGGCGTTGGCGAGCAGATTTCGCAGGATCCGCTCCACCCGACGCGGATCGATCTCGGCGATCACCGGCTCCGCCGGCAGATCGAGGATCAACTCGGTGTCGGTCTCGTCCGCGAGGTGCCGCACCGTCTTGACCGCCGCATCGATCGGGATGGTCATGTTCAGCCTGTCTGCGGCGAGTTCAGCGACACCGGCGTCGTGGCGCGAGATCTCGAGCAATTCGCCCAGCAGGGTCTCGAATCGGTCGAGTTCCATGTCGAGCAACTCAACCGAACGTTTGAGCACCGGTTCGAGGTCCTCGCGACTCTCGAACAGCACGTCCGCAGCCATTCTCACCGTGGTCAGCGGGGTACGCAGCTCATGGGAGACATCGGAGGTGAACTGCCTCTGCAGACCGCCGAACTCCTCGAGGTGAGTGATCTGTTTCGACAGGCTCTCGGCCATGTCGTTGAACGACATGGCGAGTCTGGCCATGTCGTCCTCACCGCGTACCGGCATGCGTTCCTTGAGCCGGCCGTCGGCGAATCTCACCGCGATCCGCGAGGCCGACCGTACTGGTATGACCACCTGCCGGGAGACCAGGATCGCGATCGCGGCCAGCAATCCGAGCAAGACCAGACCACCCGTGAAGATCGTGCCGCGCACCAGGGACACGGTGTTCTCTTCGTTGGTCAGGGGGAACACCAGGTACAGCTCCAGCCCCGGGATGTCGGAGTTCGTCGGGGTCCCGATGATCAGGGCCGGACTCTGAGCTCCGCCGGAGCCGGTCACCGAGGAGTAGCGATAGGCGATCTGACCGCCCTGCACCATCTGCCGCAGATTCTCGGGGATCTCACCGATCGGACCCACACCGGTTGGTCCTGCGGGTCCGGATCCGGGTGCGAGCAACACTGTGTCAAAGGTACCGACCACACCGGAGGTGTCGCCGGAGTCGACGTCGCGGTCGGTCAGGATCGAGCGGGTTTGCCGCAATCGGTTCGTCAGGGAGGTGTTGCCGTCCGCGCCGGAGAGGTCGCGCTCCACGGTCACCCGCGTGCGCTCGAGCTCCTCGGTGGCGGCCTGCAGCTTGAGGTCGAGTAGACGGTCGGTGATCTGGCTGGTCAGCACGAAGGCGAGGATCACCAACACGACGAACGACAGCACGAGGGTGGACACCACCACGCGCAGCTGGAGCGAACGACGCCACAGTTGTCCGACTGCTCTACCGACCGAGCCCACGCGCCGCATCGATGGCCCGAAAGTGCCATTGATACGACGCCGAGGGCGTCCGATCACGGTGGTCCGGCCTTGTAGCCGACCCCCCTCACCGTGAGAACCACTTCAGGGTTTTCCGGATCGTTTTCGACTTTGGCCCGCAGGCGCTGTACGTGCACGTTGACCAGCCTAGTGTCGGCCGGATGCCGGTAACCCCAGACCTGTTCCAGCAGCACGTCGCGGGTGAAGACCTGCCGCGGCTTGCGGGCGAGTGCAACCAGCAGATCGAACTCGAGCGGGGTGAGCGAGATGGGCACACCCTCGCGGACGACCTTGTGCGCAGGGACGTCGATCTCGACCGGTCCGATGGACAGCAGTTCGGCGGGCTCGTCCTCGGTGCGACGCAGACGCGCCCGGACCCGGGCGACCAGTTCCTTCGGCTTGAAGGGCTTGATCATGTAGTCGTCGGCACCCGACTCCAGGCCCAGCACGACGTCCACGGTGTCGGACTTGGCGGTGAGCATCACGATCGGCACACCCGAATCGGCACGGAGCACCCGGCACACGTCGATTCCGTTCATCCCGGGCAGCATCAGATCGAGCAACACCAGGTCGGGACGGATCTCGCGGACCGCGGTCAGTGCCTGGGTGCCGTCGCCCACCACAAAGGGCTCAAAGCCCTCTCCGCGCAACACGATGGTGAGCATCTCCGCCAATGCAGCATCATCGTCGACAACCAGGATCCTGGGTTTCATGGGCTCATGGTGTCACCGAATCGTGATTAATTGTGGCTGACGCGCCGACCGCGGAGCGGCTCGGCTGCGGCGGTTATCCATCGGACGCGGTTACCCTTCGAGTGTGGGCGTATTGATTGCAGTCGAAGGTGTGGACGGAGCCGGTAAGCACACGTTGGTGACCGGGCTCGTCAACCGTTGGGCCGCACAGGGTTACCGAATCGCGACACTCACCTTTCCGCGGTATTCCGAGTCGGTCACCGCGGACATTGCCGCCGAGGCACTGCACGGACAGCACGGCGACCTACGTTCGAGCGTTCACGCCATGGCACTGCTCTTCGCACTCGATCGCAGAGACGCCGACACCGAGCTCCGTAAGTTGTTGTCTGCCAACGACGCGGTGATCCTCGACCGGTACGTCGCCTCGAATGCCGCCTACAGCGCCGCCCGACTGGGCCAGGACGCGGACGGTGAGGTCGTGAACTGGGTGGCAACCCTCGAGTTCGAACGCTTCGGTCTACCGGTCCCCGATCACCATCTGTTGCTGGACGTACCGACCGATGTCGCGATCGGACGCGCACAGTCGCGCGCCGAGAACGACGCCTCTCGCAGCCGCGACCACTACGAGCGCGACCACGACCTGCAGGAGCGAACCGGCGTCGTCTACCGCGCACTCGCCGAACGCGGATGGATGTCTCCGTGGTCGCGACTGGGCACCGAACCCGACCCGGACCTCGCGGATCGACTCATCGCCATCTGACCCGGGGTAACGACCTGGTCAAGACTCGGCGACGGCCACCGTTATGTGCGCCCGTCACCGCTGCAGGCAACTAGCGTCACACCCGACGCACACGTTGGACCGGCCACGACCGCCGGCCCGGTGGGAGGTCGGTCGATGAGTCACCTCATGCTGCACCCGGTTCACCACGTACCGGTCCGGCAGACCGTTGTCCTGTCCATGGCGGTCCTGCTGGCCAATCTCGCGTTGGTCTGGTTCGCGCTGAGCATCCGGTCCGATCCGGCCGACGACGCCACTGCGATCCGAACCGTCGTCGCGCAGCAGATCGACGCGCTGAACGCTCGCGACGCCGCCGCGTTGCAACTGACGTACTGCAGCCGGCAGGGCGAGGTCGCCGGCCTGATCATCGAGGCGCTCGGTCCCCGCACCGCCAACCGAACACTGCGTGTCGCCCGGATAACCGACATTCAGCGCATCGGTTCGACGATGGCGACGGCCCGTGTCCAGGTCGAATTCACCGGCGCCGACCTCGCCGCGATCGAGTTGCGGCCCGATACGGTCAGCACGTTCCGCAAAGGCGAAACCGGCTGGCAGATGTGCGATCCGGGTGATGGGTCGACTGATCTTCTCCACGTCTGATCGCCGCGCCCACGACCGGCACCGTGACTCGCGTGAACATCACATGTCAGCATCAGTGTTCGTGTCTGATTTCGGGCGGTGTTGTTGGCTGTCCGAAGCGGACAGTAAGGTTCGATCAGCAGCAAAGCACCGCTGCCCAAACGCTATTCACACTCGCCCCGAGCAGTGGTCCATCGCTCACGTTCTCGCCGGAGGTCCCGAATGACGCAACCACCACAAGGTCCCTACGGATCCGGCGACAACCAGGGCGACCCCCAGTGGGGCCAGGGGCCCGGCGACGGGTCACAGCAGCCCCCTTGGGGTGGACCGCCCGGGCAAGATCCCCAGTGGGGCGGAACGCCGAACCAACCGACCTGGGGTGGCCAGCCTGCGTCGGAACCGACCTGGGGTGGTCAGTCCGCGTCCGAGCCGACCTGGAGTGGACAGCCCGGCGGCGCCCCCGACTGGGGCAACCAGCCGCAGCCACAGTTCCCGCCCACCTCTGACTACCCGCAGCCGGGACAGACCGGCCAGTATCCCGCCGGCTACCAGCAATATGGGAACAACCCGCCGCCCGGTGGGCCGGGTGGCCCCGGCGGTTATGGACCACCTCCCGGCGGTGGCAAGTCGAACAAGACTCCGTGGATCATCGGGATCGCGGCGGCCGCCGTGGTCGTCCTCGTGCTCGCCGTGGTGCTGTTCGTCGTCCTCGGCGGCGACGACTCGTCCGACACCAGGGCCACCGACACCACCTCCTCGGTGACGACGACGTCGTCGCAGTCATCCGTGGCGCAGGCCGAAGAGGAGGTGGAGACGGCCATCCGGACCTACACGACCGCATTCACCGACCGGGACTGGGACACCGCGATCTCGGTGACCTGTGGCGCCGAGCAGGCCACCGTGCGAGAGATCCAGACCGACAACAGTGACACCGCGGGGATGAAGCTGAACTCCGTGACAGGTATCGAGGTCACCGGCGATTCGGCCGAGGCCACCGTCTCGTTGACCTTCGTCAACCCGGCCGACCAGGCCGCTCTCGAGACCAACCGATATACATTCGAGATGGAAAACCGTTTAGGGGACTGGAAGATCTGCACCACCCGCAAGATCTGATCGGTGTCCGAGGGAGGACTTGTTGAGTTATCCGCCAACCGGCCCGCCGGGATGGGGCACTCCCGGGCAGCCAGGTCCCGCGGGCCGGCCGCCACAGCAACCCGGACAGGGCAGGCCACAGCAGCCTGATCAGGGTCCGGGCAACCCGTACTGGCCGCAGGGCCGTCCGCCACAGCAGCCGCCCTATGGCAGAGCTCCGGGTGCTCAGGGCCCGGGCGCTCAGCGTCCAGGCGCTCAGGGGCCGGGGCGACCGCAGGGTGCCTTCGGCCCGCCCGGAGGTCGGTTTCCTCCCGGCCCGCCCGGACCGCAGGGCCCCTGGGGCCCGCCACCGCAGCCACCTCGAAAGACTCGCACCGGTCTGATCATCGCGGGAGTGATCGCGACACTGGTCGTGCTGGCCGGGGCCACCGTCGCCGCAGTGACCCTCACCGGCTCGGGTGACAGCGATACGGTCGCCGATCCGTCCACCTCGGTCTCGGCGACGACCACCTCGGGCGACGCAGGTGGTGGCAGTACCGACGAGAACGCCGTGCAGGCCGCCGCCGAGAAACGCGTCCAGCTGATCAACGATCAGGATGCTGCCGGGCTGCACGACATGGCGTGCGACGCCGACTCACGCACCGAGTCGAGAGCGGGTTACGAAGAACTCTTCGACCGCAACGGCAGCATCTTCGCCACCATCGACGTCCGAGATGTGAACGTCGACGGCAAAGTCGGCAAGGTCGACGGCGAGATGGCCATCGACAGCGAGACCGGCGACATCCATTGGGCGTTCAAAAAGGAAGACGGTGAGTGGCGGTTCTGCCCGAGCCTGTCTGAGCGACGCTCCAGTGCGGCACCGAGTACCGGCGGCGACGACATCATCACCGGTTAGCCCCCGGAAACCGAAAATGGTGGGTTCTGGCGAGTGTTTCCGCTGGTCGCGGTCGCCAAAACCCACCATTTCAGGTGTGCCGGGTGTCAGTAGCGGTAATGCTCCGCCTTGTACGGACCCTCGACGTCGACGTTGATGTACTCGGCCTGCTCCTTGGTGAGCTTGGTCAGCGTTCCACCGAGCGCCTCGACGTGGATCTTCGCGACCTTCTCGTCGAGCACCTTGGGCAGGCGGTAGACCTCGTTGTCGTACTCGTTGTTCTTGGTCCACAGCTCGATCTGGGCGATGACCTGATTCGAGAAGCTGTTGCTCATCACGAATGACGGGTGACCCGTGGCGTTGCCGAGGTTCAGCAACCGGCCCTCGGACAGGACGATGATCGCCTTGCCGTCCGGGAACACCCACTGATCGACCTGCGGCTTGATGTTGATGCGGGTCATGTCCTTCGAGGACTCGAGGCCCGCCATGTCGATCTCGTTGTCGAAATGACCGATGTTGCCCAGGATCGCCTGGTGCTTCATCTGCTTCATGTGATCGAACGTGATGATCCCGAGGTTGCCGGTCGACGTGATGATGATGTCGGCATTGCCGATCGCGTCCTCGACGGTGACGACGTCGTAGCCGTCCATCAGTGCCTGCAAAGCGTTGATCGGGTCGATCTCGGTGACCTGCACACGCGCGCCCTGTCCCGCGAGGGATTCAGCGCAACCCTTGCCGACGTCGCCGTAGCCACAGATCAGGACCTTCTTGCCGCCGATGAGGACGTCGGTGCCGCGGTTGATGCCGTCGATCAGCGAGTGGCGGGTGCCGTACTTGTTGTCGAACTTGCTCTTGGTGACCGAGTCGTTGACGTTGATCGCCGGGAACACCAGTTCACCCGCTGCGGCGAACTGGTAGAGCCGCAACACGCCGGTGGTGGTCTCCTCGGTGACACCCTGGACCGACTCCGCGATCGCCGACCACTTGCCCTTGTCGGTCTCGAAACGCTCGCGCAACAGCGCGAGGAAGACCTTGTACTCGGCAGAGTCGAGGTCGTCGTCGGTCGGCGGGACGGTTCCGGCCTTCTCGAACTGCGCGCCGCGCAGGACGAGCGAAGTGGCATCTCCACCGTCGTCGAGGATCATGTTCGCCGGTTCACCGGGCCAGGTGAGCATCTGCTCGGCGGCCCACCAGTACTCCTCGAGGCTCTCGCCCTTCCACGCGAACACGGAGACGCCCTTCGGCTCCTCGACCGTGCCGTACGGCCCGACGACGATGGCCGCGGCCGCTTCGTCCTGGGTCGAGAAGATGTTGCACGACGCCCAACGGACCTCGGCACCGAGCGCCACCAGCGTCTCGATCAGGACTGCGGTCTGCACAGTCATGTGCAGCGAACCTGAAATGCGAGCGCCCTTGAGCGGCAACACATCTGCGTACTCACGACGCAGGGCCATCAGACCCGGCATCTCGTGCTCGGCCAGCCCGATCTCCTTGCGGCCGTACTCGGCCAGCGAGAGATCCGCCACCTTGAAGTCGATGCCGTTGCGGCTTTCCGCGGTGAGCGGGCCGTTCTGGACCGATGTCATATACCACTCCTCAAAGTCCCACCTGAATGTTGCCTACCAGGCTAACCGGTGGACTCCCGGCGCCCACCCCCGGCTGCGGCATCGACGACCGGCCCGAAGATCTCGGCCACATCGTCGGCGACATCGCGGTCGGCCTCGGGGGGCATCGACACGTAACTCAACGCCATCCGCACGATGGCCCTGGCGATGAGGATGGCGGCGGTCTCATCGGCCTGAATCCAGCTGGTCCGCAGCAGGGAGACTATCCGGGTGCTCGCGGTGGTGATGAGGGGGTCGGCGTCCGTGGTGATGAGCCGCAACAGGTCGGGCTTGGCCTGTCCGGTCAACAACGACTGAATCAACGGGTCGTCCGCCGCGATCGCGAAGAACCTCGAAAACCCCTCAGCCAGAGCCACCTTCGCCTCGCCCTCATGGGCCAGGACCGCATCAGAGACCTGATCGACGAAGTGGTCGGTGAGTCGGAGTGCATACGCCTCGGCCAACCCCTGCCGAGAAGCGAACTCGTTGTAGACGGTCTGCCTGCTCACGCCGGCCGCACGGGCGACATCGGCCATCGTCACCGACGACCAGTCCCGCGTACGCAGCAGGTCGCGCATACCGTCGAGCAGACTGTTCCGGAGCAGCTTCTTGGTGGCCTGTGCATAGGGCAATGCCGGTCCACCCGCAGCGGACACCACACCGGCGGACACATCAGGCATACCGGCCAGCGTAGCGGTCACCTGGTCGACCTCCGCTCCGCTGCGTCTCCGGTAAACAGGGTCGAGCTCCGCTCCGCTGCGTCTCCGGTCACCCGGGTCGAGCTCCGCTCCGCTGCGTCTCCGGTCACGAGCGGGTGACTTCCTCCATGTAGAAGTCAGCCTTCGCCGCCCCACAGTCCGGGCAGCTCCAGTCGTCAGGGATGTCATCCCACCGGGTGCCGGGGGCGATGCCGTCTTCCGGCCACCCTTTCTCTTCGTCGTACTCGAACCCGCACTGCATACAGACGTACAACTTGAAGTTCATCGCTTTTCCTTCACACTCGGCTCGAAATCGACCTTCTCCCGGACGCCACAGTCAGGGCAGGGCCAGTCGTCGGGCACGTCCTGCCAACTGGTTCCGGGCGCGAACCCCTCCCGGGGAGCTCCGGTGGCCTCGTCGTATTCGTAGTCACAAACCGGGCAACGGAAGGCGCTCACCGGGCACCGCCCGCATGCTTGGCCAAGATCTTCTCGCGCCGCCGGGGCACGATGTTGGCCTTCCCGAGGTCTCCTGCGTAATGCTCGATCACCCTGTGATCCATTACTTTTCGCCAGATCGGCGGGAAGTAGGCCAACGTGATCATGCTTGCGTAGCCGCTCGGCAGGCTCGGTGCCTCGTCGAAGCTGCGCAGCGTCTGGTAGCGCCGGGTCGGATTGGCGTGATGATCGCTGTGCCGTTGCAGGTGGTAGAGGAAGATGTTGGTGCAGATGTGATCGGAGTTCCAGCTGTGTTCCGGGGCCGCTCGCACGTAACGGCCGCTCTCGGTCTTCTGCCGGAGCAATCCGTAGTGCTCGAGATAATTCACCGTCTCCAGCAGACTGAAACCGTAGACAGCCTGAATCACCATGAACGGCAGGATCTGCCAACCGAAGACGGCCGTCAGGACACCCCACAGGACGACGGACATCAGCCATGCGTTCAGTACGTCATTCCGGATGTTCCAGACCGAATGATCGAGTCGCTGCATCCGGGTGCGTTCGAGCTTCCACGACGACTTCAGGCTCCCCCACACGCTGCGCGGCAAGAAGGCCCAGAAGGTCTCACCGTATTTCGCGCTGGCCGGGTCCTCCGGCGTCGCCACCCGCACGTGGTGACCGCGGTTGTGCTCGATGTAGAAGTGGCCGTAAAACGTCTGCGCCAGGGTGACCTTCGACAACCAGCGCTCGAGTGAGTCCTTCTTGTGGCCCAACTCGTGGGCGGTGTTGATCCCGATGCCTCCCATGACCCCGATCGACAGCGCGATCCCCAGCTTGGAGACGATCCCCAGACCGCCGTCAATCCCGAGCCAACTCAGATCGCTGGCGGTCCAGAGGTAACAGGCGAAGATCAGACTTGCCAGCTGGAACGGGATGTAGACGTACGTGCAGTAGCGGTAGTACTTGTCGTTCTCCAACTGCTCCATCAGTTCCTCTGGCGGATTCTGGCCGTCCGGGCCGAAGAACACATCGAGGATCGGCAGCAGGACGTAGACGAGCATCGGCCCGATCCACCACCAGACCGGTGACACCGTGTCGAGTCCGAGCCCGTTGAACCCCGCGACCAACGCGGTCGCAAGGAAGAGTGCGGTCGGCGGTACGAGACCCAGCAGCCACAAGTGGCGCTTCTTGTCGCGCCACTGTTCGGGCGCCGGCCCTGTGTCGGGGCCACCGGCACCCCCGGTCGTGAGATTGGTGCTCATCAACTGCCTCCTTGCGGGATTGAACACGACTAACTGAAACCTGTTATGGACAGTACCGCCGCCTTCGTCGTATGTCTATACATATAGGCATATTTGTAAAGTGCCCCAGTTCACAAAAAAGGCCCCCGCCGAGGGAGAACCTCAGCAGGGGGCCCTTCTGGCCGTAGAAAGGTCAGCCTTTGCCGCGCTTCTCCAGATTTGCGGCACGCGTCGCGTCGCCGACTTCGTCCGACAACTCGCCGCGCTCTCGTTTGCCGACCAGCGAGTGCCGCTGGCTGTACGCGAAGTAGACGATGACACCGATGACCATCCAGATCACGAAACGGATCCAGGTCAGAGCCGACAGATTCAACATCAGCCAGACGCACGAGATGATCGCCAGAATCGGGATCACCGGCATCCAGGGCACCGAGAAGCCGCGCTGCAGGTCGGGCCGTGTCCTGCGCAGCACGATCACGCCGGCAGCCACGACGACGAAGGCGAACAGGGTGCCCACGTTGACCATCTCTTCGAGCTTGTCGATCGGGAAGAATGCCGCCACGACCGCGACCGCAACACCGACGATGATCTGGATTCGGGCCGGGGTTCCGAACTTACTGGTCTTGGAGAGTGAACGGGGCAGCAGACCGTCTCGGGCCATCGCGAACAGCACCCGCGACTGACCGAGCATCAAAACCATGACGACCGTGGTCAGACCCGCCAGCGCACCGATCGAGATCACCTTCTCGGCCCAGGTCACACCGTTCTCACCGAACGCATAGGCCAGATTCTTCGGTTCACCGTCACCCGCGGACGTTGCGAGTTCCTTGTAGTTGAGCATGCCGGTCACCACGACCGTGACCAGGATGTACAGGACGGTGACGATGGCCAGGGAACCCAGGATGCCGCGTGGCACATCCTTTCTCGGGTTCTTGGTCTCTTCCGCGGTGGTGGCGACCACGTCGAATCCGATGAACGCGAAGAACACGATGGATGCGGCTGCGAGGACGCCGTACCAGCCATAGCTGGAGTCACCGCCACCTGTGATCAGCGAGAACAGCGTCGAGTCGACCGACTTACCACCTGAATCGGAGGGCTGCGACTCTGGGATGAAGGGCTTGTAGTTGTCGGCCTTGATATAGAAGAAGCCCACGACGATGACCAGCAGTACGACTGCGACCTTGATGGTCGTGACGACGGCGCTGAACGTCGACGACAGCTTGGTACCGAGGACCAGCAGCGTCGTGATCACCGCGACGATGACCAGCGCGCCCCAGTCGACGTCGAGGCCGGCGACTTCTACTGTCCCACCGGAGAATCCGAAGACAGTTCCCAGATAGCTGGACCAGCCCTTGGAGACCACGGCTGATCCGACCGCGAACTCGAGGATGAGGTCCCAGCCCAGGATCCAGGCCAAGAACTCACCGAAGGTTGCATATCCGAACGTGTAGGCCGAACCGGCCACCGGGACCGTCGATGCGAACTCGGCGTAACAGAGCGCGGCCAGCGCACAGGCGATGGCCGCCATCACGAACGACAGCGAGATCGCCGGGCCGGCCTTGTCTCCGGCAGTCGACGCGGTGATGGTGAAGATACCGGCGCCGATGACGACAGAGACGCCGAAGACGGTGAGATCCCACCAGGTCAAACTCTTTTTCAGCTGTGAACCGGGTTCTTCGGTATCAGCCATGGATTGCTCGACGGATTTTGTCCGTGTCAGCGGATTGCTCACTACACAGCTCCTCACTTGACGGGAAGACGCTGCGGGGTGCGCAGGGTCTGCATGCGAAACTATCGGACCGGAAGGGTAACCGTTAGGCAATCACAGGACGCGAGTCGTATCCCCCGCACCGAGCGACTTCAAACGCGCTTCGGTCGGTTGCGAACCCACTGCCCGTCAGACGCCGAAACCCGCCGAAGCAACACTTCGACGGGTTTCGGTGGTACCGGTGGTCAGCTGAAGTAGCCTGCCGTCCGCTGATCCGCTGCCTGCATGTTGGTCGACGCTTCCGTCACCTTCGACGACAGGGTGGTCAGCAGGGTGCGGGAGTCGGTGAAGCTCGTATCCCAGGTCTGCTGAGCCGAGCCGTAAGCCTGTGAGGCCTGCTGTGACTGCCAATTCTCGTGCAGCCGGGCGACTTCTGACTTCAGAGTGGTCGCCAGGTGCTCCAACTGGTTGAAGTTGCTGTTCAACTGTGCGGCCAGCTCTTCCATCCGCGGGTAGTTGTACTGGATGATGCTCATGGGTAGATCCTCTCGATCTGAGTGTGGTGGTCGGTGTCTGACGCGGGCGCTACAAGCGGAGGCCGGAGCCACCCGAGACGTTGTTGAAGGTGCCCGCGGTGTCCTGGTCCTCGGCGTCGTAGCCGTTGAAACCGGTGGACAGTGAGGTCTTGAGGCCCTCGAGAGCCGTCTGCAGCTGGGTTGCCTCGTCTTTCCAGGCGGTCACCGCGGTCTGGAATGCCCCGCTGGCATTGCCCTTCCACAGAGCGAGCGCTTCATCGGCGTCGGCCGTGATACGGGCGAGCACCGTACCCATGTCGGCGACGATGTCCCCCACCGATTTTGTCGAGGCCAGGCCGGCCGAGACGTCGAGTTCGAGACCGTTGGTCATCTTTCTTCCCCTTTTTGTATGGCTGCCGCGGCATCAGATGATGTCCACGGATCTAACGTCTGGCTGCACCCCCGCAGACGCGGCGAACAAGGACTGCGTTCGCAACCTGCGTCCGTCTGTGTCCTGCGGATCATGGCAACCACCTCCCCGACGGCAGTGTTTCCACGAGAAGCTCGACTGCCTGAGAAATCCTGTGCGGACTACCACCCGACAACGTCGTCCAGATCCTTCCGTCCGGAGACTTGCTCGGACCTGCGAGAATCCGGCCGCGCACGGTGTCGTATATCGCAACGGCTCCGGCGGATCGAACCGTCCGCTCTTGTCCTGACTCGATGGCGACGATCTCGGCATGGCCGGTGCATGATTCGAACGCCGCGGCGTAGCCGGCCGCCATCTGATCGCCTGCGCCCATGGCGTGGAACGCATCCGTGTAGTCGGCTGCTGACCGTGCGCGATCGAGTCGCATGCGCAGTTCGTCGGCCGGAGCGCTGAACGCCGGGAGAGGCGGCGTCTCCGCCGACCCGAGGTGTTTCGAGACGATGGCACCCACGTCCTTCTCGGAATGAACCGATACCTCTCGGACCTCGACACCCACACCCGTGCGTCTGGCCAGTACATGCCTGGAACCCTGCCGGGCGAGACACGATCGCGCACATCCTACGGAAGCGAAAACCCTTATCTCGATGAGTCTCTCCGGATTTGCGAGGACCGATAGCGCGTCCGCCAGCGGTTCGGCCACGCCTCGGTCTGCATGCGGGTCGTCGCACAGGATCCCCAGCGAGACCAGTTGGTCCGCGGCCGACAACAGTGCGGCATCACGCGCCGGGACATGTTCGTGTCCTGGTCCGATGGCCAAGACCACAGGCCACGTCTGATGTCCCAAAAGCGATCCGAGATGATCCAGGTGGTCGTCGGTCAGTTCATAACCGGGCGCGGTCTCCATCGTCCACATGTCGCTCACCGGTCCTGATTCCCCGCGCCGAGCACTGCGGGTATCGACGTGGCCGCCGGCAGGTCGAGCAGACCGCTGCGGTACCGGGGATCAGGATGCTCGACGGCGGCAGCGGCAGGTTGATCGAAATGGGCCCAGTCGATCGTGGTCGTCGCGGCCTCGGTTCCGGCGGAATCGATTCCGGCCGCCGGCACCGAACGCGGTTGACGCACTGGTGTCTCACTGTTCGGCACAAGACCGCCCGCCATCGGAGCCATCGGCGGAATGGGAGACGTCGGCCTGGCTGGTGTGGTGGAAGCCGCGGGCTCCGCGACGATCGGCCCGGCACTCGATCCTGCCACCACCGTGGCCGCGAATCGAGACTTCTCGCGAGATGCGGTCACGGCGACCGGCATCGCAACAGGCCCCATCCCTGCCGATCCACCTGGCACCGCCGGCGACACCGGCGCCGTGGGGGTGGCGCGGTGCTGCCTGAACGCCTCCTCCGATGTCAGGGCGGTCGGCGAGACGACCTCCGGTGGAGAGTGATTCGTCCACGGACGGGCCAGCGGTTCCGACGCCGACTCGTAGGTCTCCATCACGCGGGCGGCTCGTTGCTTCTGGTCGTGTAGGGCACGTTCGGCGTCGGCTGCCACACCTCCGATAGGTGTCCCCAAAACTGCTCCGACAGCAGCGGCCGTGTCCCGCACTCCTGTGGTCACCTCTATCTCGGGAAGATTCGGCATGGCGAGCCGGGCGACTGTGGTGGCCGCGCACTGAGCCGCGACCCGTCCCGCATTGTCCGCCGCGGCCGTGGCCGCGTCGCCGAACCACGGGGCAAGTGCCCCGAGCTTCGCGAACGCCTGATCCGAATGCGCCGATTCCCACGAGATACCCAGCCTGGCCAAGATTTTCAGATAGTCGGCACCGGAGTCGGCGAGGACTGCCGACAATCGGGTCCAGCCGACGCCGGCATCTGCGAGCGAACCCACCCCGGCGCCGTCGCCGAGATCCCTCGCCAACTGCTCGGTCGGTCTGGCCTGCCAGACCACATTGGTGAAACCTGTCATCGTCTGTCCTCACCGCCTGGTCAGAGGCGGAAGGCCTCCTCGATCGTCTCCTCGGCCCCCCGGTATCCGACGGCCTGCGCACGCAGTACTGCGGCGATCTTCCGAAGCTCGTGTACGCCGGCAGAGGCTCCCCCGACAAAGGTCTCGGCGACCGCCGACAAGGTGGTCGCCGCCGCGACCGACACCTCGTCACGGCCCGCCGGGTCGACCGACAAGTTCGGCTTCTCCTGCGCCAGCGCGACTTCCAGACCGTCGGCCAAGGTGTCCAACTCGCCGGCGGCCCTCAACAACTCGTCGGAATCCACATTCAACTGATCGTTGCCCATTGTTGCCCCCCGTTGCTCTTCGGTCAGAAAATTCTTTGGTCAGACTTCTTGATCGCGGGCCGGTTGCCCCAGCCGCAGCCGCACATCCGGCGATGGTGCGGGATCAGGTGTCTGCGTCTCGCCGATCACGGCAGGTGCGACGTCCGAGATCTCACCGATGATGCGGCTCCCGTTTAGCTCGGTCACCAGGTAATCGGCGGTCTCGTGCTGATCATCTGACGCACCGGCGCCGCGTCCGGCTCCCATCGCTCCCATCGGAGCCATCGGACCCCCCATCCCGGCGGGCACGACGGCGCTCTGAGTGCGATTCGACGGTCGGACCCAACGGACTCGACTCGACGAGATCGCGGATGGTCGGATCCAGCGGCGCCGCCGCCGGATTCGGTGTGAAGTTCGGTGTGCTCACGTGGTCCCCCGACCGGTCGCTACAGCGCTGACTCGATGGCCCTGAACTGGCCGCCCGCTCCGTCGTCGGTCTCGGTGAATTCGGCGGCGGTCGCCAGGGCGGCGGCTGCAGTCCCCGCGTGCACGGCCGCAAGCTGGCCCACCGCCAGCAGATGGCCGGCCTGCGCCTGCGCGAAAGCGAGCAGGAACTCCTGGCCGATGAGGCCGAACACCGGAACCATCGTCGCGACATTGGCGGCCGCATTGATCGACCCGGCGGAGGCCACCGCCGCGGACATCACCGCGGCAGTGTCTGCGTAGGCCTCTATCGCGGCTGGCACCGCAGTGATCTCGGACATTCTTCCCCCATGTGATGTGAACCCGGAACAGCTGATGAAGTGGTTCCCAGATACCGCTCGCCAGGACCCGCCGGCCGCTGCATCTGGGTATCTGACGCCTAGGACGCCGATCCGGTTCCCCGCGTCGACGGAGTCGATGTCAGAGATGCCGGCCGCGACTCGACGAGTTCGGCGAACGAGGTGTTGAAGTCCTCGAGTATCGCGGCGCGGCGGGCGAATGCCCGACCTGCTGCGACCCCGGCAGTGGCCACGATCAGCTCGCCGAGGGCACCGGCGCCGAGGGTCAGCGCCGACGGCGCGAACCACAATCCCGTCAGCGTCCCCACCCCGTCGACCTCAGCGGTGACGTGATCGCCCGGCGATGTCTCGCGCGCGGAGATCGCGGCCAGGCGCTCGTTGACCTCGTGCAGTCCGTCGAGTTGTCGCCGGGCCCTGGCCTCCAGTTCATCCATCGCCCAGCTCATACCGACCTCATCCAACTGCTCGGCGCGCCGGCGTCGGCATCGTCCCGGTACTCGGCCCGCGCCAGATCGTCGGCCCTCGGCAGTTTCATCTGGTCGATGATGTCGGAACTCACACCGGCTGCCTTGAGCTCCTCTCGACGCGCCACCCCCGCATGCATCGATGCCTGCTGACACAGGCGAAGCACCTCTGCGGCCAGGATCGATGGATCCTTGCGTAGTTCCGTCGGTTCCAACCGAACAGCCGTCGGCAAACCCTGGTCTGTCGTCACCACTGTGATGGTCCCGGTGCGCGAAGTCGCCGCAGCCATGGATGTCCCCCCTTGTTCGACCCCTGGATCGAGACAATACCCATAACACCGGCGAAGTGGTGCTCAGACATCCACCACTTCTCCCCTTGGTCTATGCTGCCCATAACAAACGGTCGGGGGCGGCTAGAAAGTGGACAGTTTGCCTGCGTCGATTTGCCGCAGATGACCGAGCGTGCCAACAGGGGGCTGTTCCGTGAGCTACAACAATGCCGATGTGCCGGCGCCGCCGCCGTGGTTGCAGGCCGACGCCGACATAGATCTTTCGCAATTTGAACGATCGGGAATCCCAGCGCGACAACCAGATCCATCGTCCGCATTGCCGAACATCGAGGCCGACCCAGGCCGGCACGGCACTGATGACGCGCCGCAGGGAAATGCGGTCGAGCGTCAGCCATCCACCGCCGCTCCGCAGGCGGATGCACAACCCGTTCCGCCGCAGCCGGGTCCGCCCTTGCACGCACCACCTGGGTACCCACAGCCGCAGTCCTACGGAATTCCTGCGCAGTCACCGGGCGCGCCGTTCGCACCTGCACCCCTTCACGCAGAAGTGACGCCGCCCGCCACGCCACCGGGGAGTCCGGCTCAGTTCACCTCGGAACCCCGGCACGGCCAGGGCTTTGCGCCGCCGGCGGCCTATGCCCCACCGCCCGGACCCGCCCAGCAGGGGCTGCCGCAGCCCGGACCGCCGCAACCCGTTCCCGGACAGCAGTATCCCGCGGTCCAGCCCGGGCCACCCCAACCCGGACTGCAGCAGCCCGGGTACGGCCAGCCCCCGCCCTACGGCAACACTGGGTACGGCCCGGCGAGCCTCGATGAGGTCGCCCTCCTCCGTAAAGCCCGCCGCGCCCCTGCGAGCGGCTGGAGGCGTACGGTCCACAAACTGTCCGCGGGCACCATCAATCCGGGTGAGTCGCCAGATGACCTGGTCTACAAACAATTGCTGGAGCGCGTCAACCAACCCGTCCGCGGCGACTATCGCATCGCGGTGCTCTCCCTCAAGGGCGGGGTCGGGAAGACCACGACCACAGTGGGACTGGGTTCGACCTTTGCATCCTTGCGGGGTGATCGCGTGATCGCCGTCGACGCCAACCCCGACCTGGGCACACTGGCCCAGCGCATTCCGCAGCAAACCCGTTCCACGGTGCGCGATCTGCTGTCCGATGAGTCGATCTACCGCTATTCCGATGTGCGCGCCCACACCTCACAGGCGCCGAGCAGGTTGGAAGTTCTTGCCTCAGAGCGTGATCCGGCAGTTGCCGAAGCTTTCAGCGAAACCGACTACCGCGGCGTGATGACTGTGCTGCAGCGGTTCTACAACATCATCATCACCGACTGCGGCACCGGTCTGAGCCATTCGGCAATGAATGGTGTTCTCGACATGGCCAACGCACTCATCCTGGTCACCTCGCCGGCGATCGACGGCGCCCGGAGTGCGGGGGCCACGCTCGACTGGCTTCAGGCACACGGTTTCGGGCATCTCGTCAGCAGTGCAGTGGTGGTATTGAGCTCATCACGTCCGGGTGCATCGTCCATCGACACAGATCAGCTCAGCGCACACTTCTTGACCAGATGTCGGGCCGTACAACAGATCCCATTCGACGATCATCTCGCCGAGGGCGCCGAGGTCGACCTCGACCTCCTCGGCAAACAGACCCGGCGGGCACTGGTGGAAATGGCTGCCACGGTGGCGGACGACTTCCCGTCCACCACGATCAGGCGCAACGAGCCGTACACCAATTCCTGAACTTTCCCCGCCGACCGGTAAGGTAAAAAGATGAGCTATCCAGGGCCCTACGAGAATTCGGGCACACCGGAGTGGCAGAGCAGTCAGCCACCACAGGGTTCACCGGGATACCCGGCACCCTACGAGGCGCCGATGCCGATTTATCCGGCACCTGCCCCCTACGGACAACCCGCATATGGGCCTGCCGCGTTCGGGCCTGTCGCCGGATTCTCCGGCGATCCGGGCGCACCTTTCGGACGCGATCCGTACTCGGGCGAACCCCTTTCGGACAAGTCGAAGGTGGTTGCCGGTCTGTTGCAGCTGTTCCTCGGCGGCTTCGGCGCCGGCCGCTTCTACATCGGCTCCAATGGCATCGCGATCGGGCAGTTGTGCGCTCTGATCGCGGGATGGGTCCTCGCGATCGTCCTGATCGGATACATCATCCTGCTCGGGCTCGGCATCTGGGTGATCGTCGACGCGATCATGATCTTCACCGGCAGCGTCCGCGATTCCCGCGGACTCAAACTCAGGGATTGACGCCCAGCCCCCGAAAGTGTGTTGTTCTGGCGGGCCCCACCTGTGCTTTTGTTCGCCAGAACAGCACATCATCGGGGAGGGTCAGTCGCCGCAGCAGCCGTTCGGGTCGATAGCGGTGCGGGTTTCACGGGTCACGGCATTACGCAGGGCCAACTTGCTGTCGGCCGGGTAATCGACACCGACGAGACTCAGACCGCAGGCCGGCGCAACCGGGACCTCACTCGAGCGGCTCCGTTGCTGCAGCAGTCCCGCGCACCACTGCACTGATCTGCGCCCCTCACCCACGGTCGCAACTGCCCCGACGAGTGAACGCACCATCGACCAGCAGAATGCGTCGGCGCTGACGTGGGCGACGAGTACCCCGAAGTCGTCGCGCATCCAGCTGAAGTGCTGTAGCTCGCGCACTGTGGTGGCCCCGTCACGCCGGCGGCAAAACGCGGCGAAGTCGTTGAGCCCCAACAGCGCAGCCGATGCTTCTTCGAGTAGATCGGCATTCAGGGGGCGAGACCAGGCCGCGGTCGTCCGCGCCGCCACCGGTTCGGCGCCCCACGGGTCATCGGCCAACCGGTATTCGTAGTGTCTGCGGAGCGCAGAGAACCGGGCATCGAATTCGACAGGGGCCTCTTCGATGTCCTTGACCCGCACATCGGTGGGCAGCATCTTCGCCAGTCGGCGCACCAGCTTGCCCGGATCCCCCGCGATCGACCGGGTCTGAAACGATGCCTCGCTGACGTCGAAATGCGCGGCTTGCCCGGTCGCGTGGACGCCCGCATCGGTGCGGCCTGCAACCGTGAGGGTGACCGGCTCACGCAGCACCGTACTCAGCGCTTCTTCGAGAACCCCACACACCGTCCGCTGCCCCGGCTGTCTGGCCCATCCGGCGAAGTCGGTTCCGTCGTAGCCGATCTGCATCCGCAACCGCATAGCGGCCCTTCTTCTATGACGAAGCCCGCCACCGGAAATACCGGGTGGCGGGCTCGTCAGAAACGTTGACGCGCAGGCGTCTTACTTCTTGTCTTCGTCGACGATCTCGGCGGCGCTCTTGGCCGTCGTCTCATCGGTCAGACCCTCGGCGACTGCTTCGGCGTTCTCGACCTCGGCATCGGTGGCGTCGGCCTCGACGGCCTCGACCACGTTGTCGTCAGCCGAATCGGCTTCGACGACAGCCTCATCGGCCTTCTTCTTCGAAGCGGCAGCGCGGGTAGCGCGGTCGGCCTCCGACGAAGCGGTCTTTTCCTTCACCAGTTCGATCACTGCCATGGGGGCGTTGTCGCCCTTGCGTGGCAGCGTCTTGATGATGCGGGTGTAGCCACCCGGACGGTCCGCGTAGAACGGCCCGATCTCGGCGAACAGGGTGTGCACGACGTCCTTGTTACGGATGTCCTTGAGCACCTCACGACGGTGAGCCAGGTTACCGGCCTTCGCGTGGGTGATCAGCTTCTCCGCGTAGGGACGCAGCTTCTTCGCCTTGGCTTCGGTCGTGGTGATCCGGCCGTGCTCGAAGAGCGAGGTGGCGAGGTTCGCCAGCATCGCTTTCTGGTGCGAAGCCGACCCGCCGAGGCGGGTACCCTTTGTGGGCTTGGGCATTTCGAACTCCTAGGGTTCGCTCTCGACCTCTCGGTCGTGAGCTGGGGGTCTGGTTAGAGCTGTTCGGTTTCCGCGAAGTCTTCGCCGGCAGCGTCATCGGAGAAAGCAGCGTCGTCGGACCAGGTGCCGGTGGCAACGTCATATCCGGCCACCTGGGACGGATCGAAGCTGGCCGGGCTGTCCTTGAGCGCCAGGCCCAGTGCGTGCAGCTTGACCTTGACCTCGTCGATCGACTTCTGCCCGAAGTTCCGGATGTCGAGAAGATCCGATTCGGTGCGGGCCACGAGCTCGCCGACGGTGTGCACTCCCTCACGCTTGAGGCAGTTGTACGACCGGACGGTGAGTTCCAGGTCCTCGATCGGAAGGCTGAAGGACGCGATGTGATCGGCCTCGGCGGGCGAGGGGCCGATCTCGACGCCTTCTGCTTCGACGTTGAGCTCACGTGCGAGTCCGAACAGTTCGACCAGGGTCTTGCCGGCCGAGGCCAGCGCGTCCCGCGCGGTGATGGAGTTCTTGGTCTCCACGTCGAGAACGAGCCGATCGAAGTCGGTGCGCTGCTCGACGCGGGTGGCTTCCACCTTGTAGGTGACCTTGAGCACCGGCGAGTAGATCGAGTCGACCGGGATACGGCCGATCTCGGCGCCGGACGCCTTGTTCTGGACGGCGGGGACGTAGCCGCGACCGCGCTCGACGACGAGCTCGATCTCCAACTTGCCCTTGTCGTTCAGGGTGGCGATGTGCAGATCCGGATTGTGCACGGTGACACCGGCCGGAGGCACGATGTCAGCGCCGGTGACCGCGCCGGGTCCCTGCTTGCGCACGTACATGGTGACCGGCTCGTCTTCTTCCGAGCTCACGACCAGGCCCTTGAGGTTCAGGATGATGTCGGTGACATCTTCCTTGACTCCCGGGACGGTGGTGAACTCGTGCAGCACCCCGTCGATCCGGATGCTGGTGACAGCAGCGCCGGGGATCGACGAGAGCAGGGTGCGACGGAGCGAGTTACCGAGGGTGTAACCGAATCCTGGCTCAAGCGGCTCGATGACGAACTTCGAGCGGTCTTCCGCGATGATCTCTTCGGACAGTGTGGGTCGCTGTGAAATCAGCATGTATCTTCTTCTCCTCTTGAACGCCCGCTATATGACGTCCTAGACAATGAAACTGTGCGGCGGTTGCCGCGGAAACCGAATCAGCGCTGGGCTGGTTCGTGGACTACTTCGAGTAGAACTCGACGATGAGCTGTTCCTGCAGCGGCACGTCGATCTGTGCGCGCTCAGGCTCTGAGTGCACCAGGATGCGCAGCGTGCTGGGCACGACCTGCAACCAGCCCGGCACCGGACGATCGCCCTGGATTTCCTTGGCGATCTGGAACGGCGTGGTCTGCAACGACTTCGGGCGGACATCGATGATGTCGTAGCGAGAGACGCGGTAGCTCGGGACGTCGACCTTCACACCGTTGACGGTGAGGTGTCCGTGGCTGACCATCTGACGGGCCTGACGACGGGTACGAGCCAGTCCGGCGCGGTACACGACGTTGTCCAGACGGGTCTCGAGCAGACGCAGCAGCTCGTCACCGGTCTTGCCGTTGCGACGATTGGCTTCTTTGTAATAGAGACTGAACTGCTTTTCCATCACGCCGTAGGTGAAGCGAGCCTTCTGCTTCTCCTGCAGCTGGAGCAGGTATTCGCTCTCCTTGATCCGCGCGCGGCCATGCTGGCCGGGCGGGTAGGGGCGACGCTCGAACGCCTGGTCTCCGCCGACGAGGTCGACGCGCAGACGGCGAGATTTGCGGGTTGCGGGTCCGGTATAACGAGCCATTTTCTAGTCCTCTTCTTTCCCGTTAGACCCGACGCCGCTTGGGCGGACGGCAACCGTTGTGCGGCTGCGGGGTGACATCGGAAATGGTGCCGACCTCGAGGCCGGCGGCCTGCAGTGATCGAATTGCGGTCTCGCGGCCCGAACCCGGGCCCTTCACGAAGACGTCGACCTTCTTGACGCCGTGTTCCTGCGCCTTGCGGGCAGCACTCTCGGCGGCGAGCTGCGCGGCGAACGGGGTGCTCTTACGCGAACCCTTGAAGCCGACGTGGCCCGAAGACGCCCAGGCGATGACATTGCCGGCCGGATCGGTGATGGAGACGATGGTGTTGTTGAACGTGCTCTTGATGTGCGCGCTGCCGTGCGGGACGTTCTTCTTCTCGCGACGACGAGTGCCCTTCTTGGGGCCGGCGCTACGTGACTTAGGAGGCATGGATTACTTCTTCTTCCCGGCGATGGTCTTCTTCGGGCCCTTACGGGTCCGGGCGTTGGTCTTGGTGCGCTGTCCACGGACAGGCAGTCCACGACGGTGACGCAGACCCTGGTAGCAGCCGATCTCGATCTTGCGACGAATGTCGGCCTGCACCTCGCGGCGTAGGTCACCTTCGACCTTGACCGAGGCCTCGAGGTACTCGCGAAGCTTCAGAACGTCTTCGTCGGTGAGATCCTTGGCCCGCAGATCGGCGCTGAGACCGGTCGCGGCAAGGATCTCCTTGGAGGTGGTACGACCAACTCCATAGATGTAAGTCAGTGCGATCTCCAGGCGCTTTTCGCGCGGGAGGTCTACACCAGCAACACGTGCCATGTGGCGTTTCCTTTGGTTCTCGGAGGTCTGCTCCCAGTCCGTCCCCTGCTCTGCGAGGGGCCCCGGCCTCCGTGCCGGGGGTAGGCGGTGATCCGTTTATCGCCGCTGGTGCTGGGAGGTCTTCTCTAGCCTGTATTCAGTTGTGTCTCGCTCTTGCAAGCGATCTTGCGAGGGTGCTGATCAGCCCTGACGCTGCTTGTGACGCAGGTTGTCGCAGATCACCATGACCCGGCCGTTACGCCGGATCACCTTGCACTTCTCGCAGATCGGCTTGACGCTCGGCTGAACCTTCACGTCTCGATCTCCTTCAAAGCCCCGAGGCGCAGCGCAAAGCTGCACCACAGCTGGTGTTCTTACCCGGAGGTGTCCGGGAAGCCTTTACTTGTACCGGTAAACGATGCGGCCGCGGGTCAGGTCGTAGGGCGACAGCTCCACGACCACGCGGTCCTCGGGCAGGATGCGGATGTAGTGCTGCCGCATCTTGCCACTGATGTGGGCGAGCACCTTGTGGCCGTTCTCCAGCTCAATGCGGAACATTGCATTGGGCAGGGGTTCGACAACTCGACCCTCGACCTCGATCGCGCCTTCTTTGGCCATAGCCTCCACGATTCTGGTGTGTTCACCACACCTGAACAGTTCTGTTCGATTACCTTCATGGCACGCCCGTGTCCCGGATATTCGAGTGACAGCTGGCAGAGGACTCGACAGAGTTCTGCGGATCTGGGCACGAAGACAACCCGGCGCGGGTGCACCGTTGATCAACTTTACGCTGCTGCGCTGCTCAGGACAAATAAGTCCGATATCCCCCACCGTCGGCCAACCCGCCCGGCTCGAAACTGCCCCTTGACGCGATCACATCTGCCGGTTTACCGTGACTCCACTCACAAATTGAAACGTTTCAACAGCGTTTCGTCACTGACAGGCACCACATGCACAGAGTGTGTTTCACGATGAATCTGCAACCAGATCGCATCGACGACTACCTCGCCGCCCACGAGAATGTCTGGCCCGAGATGCTCGAGGCCCTTCGCTCGTCCGGCTGGCACAACTACTCGCTGTTCCTACGCCCTACCGACGGCCTGGTGGTCGGCTACCTCGAGACCGACGACTTCGAGCGGGCCCGGGAGCTGATGGCCCGGACCGAGGTGAACGAACGGTGGCAGGGCCAGATGGCCCAGTACTTCGACACCGGAACCAACCCCGACACCGCGATGACCGTTCTCGATGACTATTTCCACCTCGCATGACCCTCCCCTAGTTAGTTCCACCCCTCGCTAGTCCGCAGTACCCTCCCATCTCATAACCCCCTGAAGGAGACCCCATGAAGCTCGGGGCGAAGAAGACCACCGGTTGGAAAGCGACCATCTCGGTCGCCATGTCCAACTACATCGAGGCCGGATCGATCATCGCGATCGCCACCAGCCTCGGTTTCTGGCAAGACGAGTTCGGCATCAGCAACTTCGCCGTCGGGTTGCTCGCCGCACTCAGCGCCAACGCTTTCGGAGCCGCGATCGGCGCCGCCATCGGCGGTCCGCTGTGTGATCGCTACGGCCGCAAAGCGATCTACACCTACGACCTGATCGTCTACATGGTCGGCGTTTTGCTGGCCGCGTTCGCCATGAATTTCGGAATGCTGATGATCGCGTTCGTGGTCACCGGTATCGCGGTCGGCGCCGGCGTCCCCGCGTCGTGGACCTACATTGCCGAGCAGGCCCCTTCTGGCGCTCGCGCCAAGCACGTCGGCACCGCCCAGCTCGCGTGGTCGGTCGGACCGCTGGTCGGCTTCGCGCTGGCCGCCGCGCTCGCCCCGCTGGGACTCCTGGGATCACGGATCATCTTCCTCCACCTGTTCGTCGTCGCCGCCGTGGTCTGGTGGATCCGTCAAGGGCTGGTCGAGTCGAAGATCTGGAAGGACGAGGGCCGCGAGAACGCGGACGCACCGCAGGCGTCCGCCTCGGGAGGAGAAGGCCTGCGTGGCCTGTTCTCGAAGAAGGTCAACATCACTGCCCTGCTCGTGCTCATCGGCATCTACGGCTTCTGGAACACCGTCGCCGGCCAGGCGGGCATCTTCATGCCCCGGGTGTACGAGACCGCAGGCCTCGAGAGCGAGGTCCAGCAGAACCTGCTGCAGGTGCTGGTCTGGGGCATGACGGTACTGGCCACGTATTTCGTCTTCATGCGTCTCGCCGACCACATGTCGCAGCGCCTGCTGTTCGTACTCGGCGCCATCCCCGGCATCTTCGCCTGGGGCGTGCTGGTCCTGTTCACCGACGGCGGCATGACCACCCTTCTCATCTTCGCGATCTGCTGGGGCATCTCGAGCGGTGTCGGTGCGCAGGCCTTCTACAGCCTCTGGGCCAGCGAATTGTTCGCGACCCCGTACCGGGCCAGCGCCCAGGGCATCATGTTCTTCGTGGTCCGCACGGCCACCGGCCTGCTGAGCTACTTCTTCCCCACCCTGCTCGCCGCCACCGGTCTGGCCTGGGTCGGACTCATCCTGATGATCTGCCTGACGGCTTCACTGATCGTCGGGGTTGTCTGGGCCCCCAACACGCGCGGTAAGGAACTCAAGGACATCGAGATCGAGCGCTACGGCGAGCCGATCAGTCCCGAATTGACGACCACCACACCTGCAGCTCGACGGGATCCGGTTCGGCAGGAGCCGTCCCCGACGGTGAACGTGCCGGCGTCAGCAGGAAACGCAGGAGGAAACTGAGATGAGAAACTTCGACTCCGACGCAATTGAAACGTTTCAGAACCTGGCCATCGAACTCCCCTCCTGGGCGTTCGGAAACTCCGGGACGCGGTTCAAGGTCTTCGGCACCCCCGGCACCCCGCGCACCGTCGAGGAGAAGATCGCCGACGCCGCGACCGTGCACCGCTTCACCGGACTGGCACCGAAGGTCGCACTCCACATCCCCTGGGATCTCGTCGACGACTTCGGGGCGCTACGAACCTATGCCGCCGACCTGGGAGTCGGCCTGGGAACGGTCAACTCCAACACCTTCCAGGACGACGACTACAAGTTCGGCAGCCTGACCCACACCGACAAGCATGTGCGGCAGAAGGCGATCGATCATCACCTCGCATGCATCGAGGTGATGAACGAGACCGGTTCCCGCGACCTGAAGATCTGGCTCGCCGACGGCACGAACTACCCGGGCCAGGGCGACATCCGCGGCAGGCAGGATCGCCTCGCGGAGTCACTCGCGACCATCTACCAGCACATCGGTCACGAGCAGCGGATGGTGCTGGAGTACAAGTTCTTCGAGCCCGCGACATACATGACAGATGTGCCCGACTGGGGTACCTCGTACGCCCAGGTCAGCGCTCTCGGCGAACGCGCCCTGGTCTGCCTCGACACCGGCCACCACGCGCCGGGGACGAACATCGAGTTCATCGTGGCGCAGTTGCTGCGGTTGGGGAAACTCGGATCGTTCGACTTCAACTCCCGGTTCTACGCCGACGACGACCTGATCGTCGGCGCGGCCGATCCGTTCCAGCTGTTCCGCATCATGTTCGAGGTCATCCGCGGCGGCGGCCTCGCCACCGGGTCGCCGGTCGCCCTGATGCTCGATCAGTGCCACAACGTCGAAGAGAAGATCCCCGGCCAGATCCGATCGGTGCTCAACGTGCAGGAGATGACCACCCGCGCGCTGCTCGTCGACACCGACGCGCTGGCCGCCGCCCAGGAGGCGGGAGATGTGTTGGGCGCCAACGCAATCTTCATGGACGCGTTCTACACCGACATCCGGCCCGATCTTGCGACCTGGCGAACCGAGCGCGGCCTCCCGGCCGATCCGATGGCTGCATTCGCCGACTCCGGATACCAGGAAGAGATCGCCGCCGCCCGCGTCGGCGGTACGCAGTCTTCCTGGGGCGCTTGAGCATTCCCGCATCACCATTTCCGAAGGAACAACACCATGACCAATGAAACCGTCAACCAACTGATCGAACGCTCCAACCGGCTCGGCGCCGACCCCAAGAACACCAACTATGCGGGCGGCAACACTTCCGCCAAGGGCACCGACCGCGACCCGGTGACCGGTCAGGACGTCGACCTGATGTGGGTCAAGGGTTCGGGCGGCGACCTGGGCACCCTCACCGAGAACGGCCTCGCGGTACTGCGACTGGACCGTCTGCGCGCGCTGACCGACGTGTACCCCGGCGTCGACCGCGAGGACGAGATGGTCGCAGCGTTCGACTACACCCTGCACGGTCGCGGCGGCGCGGCGCCCTCGATCGACACCGCCATGCACGGCCTGGTCGACGCCGCCCACGTCGACCACCTGCACCCCGACTCCGGTATCGCGATAGCGACCGCCGCCGACGGTGAAGCGATCACCAAGCAGATCTGGGGCGACCGGGTGATCTGGGTTCCGTGGCGGCGACCCGGTTTCCAGCTCGGGCTCGACATCTCCGAGGTCAAGCGCCAGAATCCGCAGGCGATCGGAACAATCCTCGGCGGTCACGGCATCACCGCCTGGGGCGACACCTCCGAGGCTGCCGAGGCAAACTCGCTCGAGATCATCGCCGCCGCAGAGGAATTCATCGCGGCCAACGGCCGGCCGCAGCCGTTCGGTCCGCCGCTACGGGGCTTCGGCCCGCTCAGTCCAGCGGAGCGTCGAGCGAAGGCCGCAGCGCTGGCACCGACCCTGCGCGGATTGGCATCCACCGACAACGCCCAGGTCGGACACTTCACCGACACCGACCCGGTCCTCGAATTCCTCACCGGCGCGGAGCATCCCCGGCTCGCCTCGCTCGGGACGTCGTGCCCCGATCACTTCTTGCGCACCAAGGTCAAGCCGATGGTGCTCGACCTGCCGGCCGACGCGCCCATCGGGGACTGCATAACACGTCTCAAAGAGCTCCACCGCTCGTATCGAGATGACTACACCGCCTACTACAACCGGCATGCGACCGAGGACTCCCCCGCCATGCGCGGGGCCGACCCCGCAATCGTGCTCATCCCGGGCGTCGGCATGTTCAGCTACGGCAAGAACAAACAAACCGCCCGCGTGGCCGGCGAGTTCTACCTCAACGCCATCAATGTCATGCGCGGCGCAGAGTCGATCTCGCACTACCTGCCCATCGACGAAGTCGAGAAGTTCCGCATCGAGTACTGGGCCCTGGAAGAGGCCAAGCTCGCCCGGATGCCCAAGCCCAAGCCACTGGCCACCCGCATCGCTCTGGTGACCGGCGCCGCCTCGGGCATCGGCAAGGCCATCGCGACCCGGCTCGCCGCCGAAGGTGCATGCGTCGTGATCGCCGACCTCGACGCGGAGAAGGCAGCAGCGGCGGCCGAGGAGATCGGAGGCTCCGACGTCGCCATCGGAATCCGCGCCGACGTCACCGACGAGGCGCAGGTGCAGGCCGCGATCGATGCGTGCGTCCTCGCGTTCGGCGGTATCGACCTGGTGGTCAACAACGCCGGACTGTCGCTGTCGAAATCGCTTCTCGACACCACCGCGGCAGACTGGGACCTGCAGCACAACGTGATGGCCCGCGGATCGTTCCTGGTGTCCAAGGCCGCTGCCAAGGCACTCATCGATCAGCAGATGGGCGGCGACATCCTGTACATCTCGTCGAAGAACTCGGTGTTCGCCGGCCCCAACAACATCGCGTATTCGGCCACCAAAGCCGATCAGGCACATCAGGTTCGACTGCTCGCCGCCGAACTCGGCGAGCACGGCATCAAGGTCAACGGCATCAACCCCGACGGCGTCGTCCGCGGATCGGGCATCTTCGCCGGCGGCTGGGGCGCGAAGCGAGCGGCCGTCTACGGTGTCGCCGAAGAAGATCTCGGCGAGTTCTACGCCCAGCGCACATTGCTCAAACGCGAAGTGCTGCCGGAGAACATCGCCAACGCGGCGTTCGTGCTGTGCAGCTCCGACATGTCGCACACCACCGGCCTGCATGTGCCCGTCGATGCCGGTGTGGCCGCGGCATTCCTGCGATGAGCAAGGGCTCACGCGTGGCCGAGCTGGCCGCCGTCGACCTGGGAGCGACCAGCGGTCGCGTGATGCTGGCCGAGGTCGGCGACGGCCGACTGGACATTCGCGAGGTGAATCGATTCCCCAACGGCCCCCTCCCGATCTGGGACGGCCACCGAACCGCGTTGCACTGGGACGTACCCGGCCTGTACTCGCATATCCGCGACGGCTTGTCGTCGGCGGCACGTCAGGCCACGGATCTGATCGGGATCGGGATCGACTCGTGGGCAGTCGATTACGGGTTGCTGCGCGACGGGCGCCTGCTCGGCCTGCCGTACCACTACCGCGATGACCGGAACCACGCCGGTGTCTCGGCGGTACACCAAGGGATCGATCCCGCAGTGCTCTACGCCCGCAACGGCTTGCAGTTCCTGCCCTTCAACACCGTGTACCAACTGATGGCGGAAAAGCAGGCCGGGACACTGGAGCTCGCCGACCGGGCACTGCTGATCCCGGACCTCATCGGGTATTGGCTGACCGGTCAGATGGCGACCGAACGCACCAACGCCTCGACCACCGGGCTGCTCGGCGCGGACGGCATCTGGGACAGCGAACTCGAACGTACGCTCGGGCTGCCCACCGGGTTGTTTCCCGCGCTCATCGAACCCGGCTCCGAACTCGGTCCGGTCCTGCCGCAGATCGTCACGCAGCTCGGACTGCCGTCGTCGGTCACAGTGAGCGCCGTTGCCTCGCACGACACCGCCTCGGCGGTCGTCGCGGTGCCGATGCGCCCCGAATCGGCCGCATACATCTCATGCGGCACCTGGGGACTGGTCGGCGTCGAGCTGGCCGACCGGGTCGTCGACCCGGCGGCTCGCGTCGCCAACTTCACCAATGAGGTCGGGGCGGACAGGCGGATACGATTCCTGCGCAACGTCATGGGCCTGTGGCTCCTGAGTGAGTCCGTGCGGCAATGGCAGCGCGAAGGCACGGCCGTCGAGCTGCCCCGACTGCTCGACGAGGCAGCACAGGCACACCCTCCGGTCGAGCTCTTCGACACCGATGACCCGGAGTTCCTGACACCCGGTGACATGCCGGCGCGTATCGCGCAGTGGTACGCCGGCCGAGGCCTTCCCGCCCCGGCCGGCCACGCCCCGATGGTTCGAGCCATCCTGGAGAGCCTCGCCGGAGCTTTCGCCCGTCGTGTTCGTGAGGCGGCATCGCTCTCGGGCACCGCCGTCGAGGTCGTGCACATCGTCGGCGGCGGCTCCCGAAATCGGTTGCTGTGTCAGCTCACCGCAGACCGACTCGGAATACCGGTACTCGCGGGCCCCGTCGAGGCCACCGCGATCGGCAACATCCTGATCTCCGCCCGCACGAAAGAGCTGATCGCCGACGATCCCGAGAGCGCCCGCGCGCTGGTCGCCGCCACCTTCCCACCCGAACGTTTCGAGCCGCGCACCGCGGCCCGCCCACACCACCTGAAGGCAACCCGATGAAGCGACAACTGCCGAAGGTCAACGACCTCGCGCCCCTGATGAAGTTCAAGAAGCCGGAGTTCGACGCCAAGAAGCGGCGACTGGACGCCGCGCTGACGATCGAGGACCTACGCCGCATCGCCAAACGCCGCACCCCGAAGGCCGCCTTCGATTACACCGACGGTTCCGCCGAGGCGGAGATCTCCATCGGTCGTGCCCGAGAAGCTTTCGCAGACATCCAATTCAATCCGGCGATCTTGCGTGACGTCTCCAAGGTGAGCACCGGTTGGGAGGTCCTCGGCGCTCCGGTGTCGTTGCCGTTCGGTATCGCGCCCACCGGTTTCACCCGCATGATGCAGACCGAAGGCGAGATCGCAGGCGCCCATGCCGCGGCACGGGCGGGCATCCCCTTCTCGCTGTCCACCATGGGCACCGCGTCCATCGAGGATGTCCAGGAAGCCAATCCGCAGGGCCGCAACTGGTTCCAGCTCTACATGTGGAAAGAACGCGACCGCTCGATGGCACTGGTCGACCGGGCCGCCAAGGCAGGTTACGACACCCTGCTCGTCACCGTCGACGTGCCGGTCGCCGGCGCACGCCTGCGGGACAAGCGCAACGGGATGTCGATCCCACCTGCGCTCACCCCGGGCACAGTCCTCAATGCGCTGCCGCGCCCGAGTTGGTGGATCGATTTCCTCACCACCGAACCGCTGGCCTTCGCCTCCCTCGATCGCTGGTCGGGTACCGTTGCCGAACTGCTGGACACCATGTTCGATCCGACGGTGACCTTCGACGACCTGGCCTGGATCCGCGATCAGTGGCCCGGCAAGATCGTCGTGAAGGGCATCCAGACCGTGGCCGACGCACATGCTGTGGTCGACCTGGGTGTCGATGGCATCGTGTTGTCCAATCATGGTGGACGGCAACTCGACCGGGCGCCGATCCCCTTTCACCTGCTCCCTGACGTCGCCCGCGAGGTCGGTTCCGACACCGAGGTCCTCCTCGACACCGGCATCATGTCCGGGGCCGACATCGTCGCGGCCATCGCCCTCGGCGCCCGTTTCACCCTGATCGGCCGGGCTTACCTCTACGGCCTCATGGCAGGTGGCGAAGCGGGCGTTAACCGGGCCGTCGACATCCTCGCCGAACAGGTCGAACGCACCATGCGACTTCTGGGTGTCACCTCGCTCGAGGAGTTGACCCCTGCACACGTCACACAGCTGACCCGACTCGCTCCGCGCTAGCCTGTCGGTGGACGCGGAGTCGGGTGTCCACCCGAAGGTCGGAAAGGGAAACAGCGATGCCGGTGAGCATGCGCGACGTGGCCGCAGCCGCGTCGGTGTCCCTCGGAACCGTGTCGAACGTGCTGAACTCGCCCGACAAGGTCGCACCGGCCACTGTCGATCGAGTGCACAAGGCGATCACCGAACTCGGTTTCGTACGCAACGACGCTGCGCGGCAACTCAAAGCTGGTAGGTCGCGCTGCGTCGGCTTGATCGTGCTCGATGTGGGGAACCCGTTCTTCACCGATCTCGCCCGGGCCGCAGAGCGGCAGGCGGCGGAGAACAACCTCACCCTCCTGCTGGGTACCTCCGACGACGACGTCGCCCGCGAGCACATGTACATCGAAACCTTCGACGAACAACGGGTTTTCGGAGTTCTGGTGTCGCCGGTCGGTGATGACCTGAGCCGGCTCGAAGCGTTGCATCAGCGCGGAACGCCCGTGGTTCTCGTCGACCGGAACGGGCAGGGGACGGTGTTCCCCTCGGTCACCGTCGACGATGTCGCCGGTGGTGCGCTGGCGTGCGAGCACCTGTGCGAGACCGGGAGGCGCCGGCTCGCCTTCGTCGGCGGCCCCCGCGGCCTGCACCAGGTGGCCGACCGACTGCGCGGCGCTCGCGAGGCGATCGCCCGGGTACCCGGTGCGACGCTCGAGGTGATCGAAACGCCTGCACTGAGTGTGCTGGCAGGTCGCGCTGCGGGCGAGGAAATCCGCAGGCGTCCGGCGGACGAACGTCCTGACGCAGTCTTCTGCGCCAACGACCTCCTCGCCATCGGGATCCTGCAAGCCCTGACGATGCTCGGCGACATCGCGGTTCCACGCGACATCGCGCTCATCGGCTACGACGACATCGACTTCGCCCAGTCCGCAGTGGTCCCCCTGTCATCGATCAGCCAGCCGAGCCGTCAACTGGGGTCCAGCGCCATCGAGCTCCTCGTCGATGAGATGTCCAGGTCTCCACAGACCCCGCCTCGGCATGTGCTTTTCCAGCCGCAGCTGGTCGTACGGGCCTCCACCGCACCCGGCTGACCTGGTGACCGGGCCGGGATCGTCGAGGCCTTTCGAGCGCCATCTCTGGTGTTCCCGACCACCATTGTGGAACACTCGTTGTCAGATGTGAGACGGATCACCAGGGAGCTGCTCATGGCCGAGAACAAAACCACCTTCTGCCGAATTTGCGAACCGCTGTGCGGGATGATCGCCACCGTCGAAGACGGTAAGTTGCTGTCCCTGCGGCCGGACAAGGAGAACCCTCTCTCGAAGGGATTCGCCTGCCCCAAGGGCATCGCCTTCAGCGAGATCGTCAACGACCCCGATCGGGTGCTGCACCCACTTCGCAAGAACGAGTTCGGAGAGTTCGAACAGGTCTCGTGGACAACGGCGATGACCGAGATCACCGAGAAGCTGGCTGCGATACACAAACGGGACGGGGCATCCGGTATCGGATGGTATTTCGGTAATCCCGCGACCTTCTCGACGGGCCACACCCTCTGGGTCGCCAACTTCACCACGCTGCTGGGCACACCCCACGTCTACTCCGCAGGTTCTCAGGACGTGAACAACCGCTTCGTGGCCAGCCACTTCCTCTACGGCACACCGGTCGCCGCGCCCATACCCGACATCAACCGAGTGCAATTCCTCGTCATCATCGGCGCCAATCCCGTTGTCTCGCACGGCAGTGTGATGAGTTCGCCGCGCATCCGCGAGGGGCTCACCGCCATCACCAAACGCGGTGGTCAGGTGCTCGTCATCGACCCCCGTCGCACCGAGACGGCCCGCGAGTTCGACTGGCAGCCGATCGTCCCCGACACCGACGCCCTGTTGTTGCTGTCGCTGCTACACGTCATGTTCGACGAAAAGCTCGCCGACGCCGACCGACTGCGGGAACAGGCCACCGGGGTGGCGGCCATCACGTCGCTGACGGCCAAGTACCCGCCGGAGCTGACCTCGGAGAGCACCGGCATCGACGCCGACACCGTGCGCGACCTCGCCCGCAAGTTGGTGCTCACCGACCGCGCGGCGCTCTACGGCCGGGTGGGCACCTCACTCGGCCGGACCGGCACCCTGACCACTGCGCTGCTCGACATCGTCAACCTCGTCGCAGGCAACCTCGACACCGTGGGCGGCTCGATGTTCGGCGACCTCGGCATACCCGGGCAGCGCGCTGGAGTCACCGCCATGCAGCATGTTTCGAACTTCGCGTGGAACGGCCGGCGCAGTCGGATCGGCGGCCTGCCGCAGGTTCTCGGCACCGCTCCGGCGTCGCTGATGGCCAAGGAGATGATGACTCCGGGCAAGGGCCAGCTCAAGGCGCTGTTCGTGAGCGCGGGCAATCCGGTGCTGTCGGTGCCGAACGGCGACGAACTCGTCAAGGCCCTCGGTGGGCTCGAGCTGATGGTGTCGCTCGACTTCTATCAGAACGAGACCAACGCCCACGCCGACTACATCTTGCCCACGACCACCATGTACGAACGGGCCGACTTCCTGATCCCCTTTCAGCCCCTGTTCACCACACCGTTCAAACAGGCGACCGCCGCGGTCATCCCGCCCATGGGCGAAGCCCGCGAGGAGTGGCAGATCGTCAACGATTTCGTCGCCGCACTCGCTCCCCAGGCACCGGCGCTCCGTGGGCTGCATCTGTTCAACAAGCTGGCCGCACGGGTCGGCAAACCGTGGACACCGACGCGGCTCTCGGATCTGGTGGTCCGACTGGGCGCGGGTGGGAATCGCTTCGGGTTACGCCGCGGCGGACTGACTTTCAGCACGTTGCTGGACAAGTTCCCGCACGGCACGATCGTCGCCGACAATCTCGAACCGGGCCAGCTGCGCAAGTTCGTCACCCACCGCCATCGCAAGATCCGCCTCGACGCACCCGAACTGCTTGCCGAGATCGACCGCCTCGATCCTGATGCCGACCCGTCGTACCCGTTGCGGCTCATCGGTATGCGGGAGATCCGGTCGGAGAACAGCTGGCAGCACAATTCGCCGATGCTCCTGCGCGGCGGGCGCGCTCACAGCGCCCGCATGCACCCGACGGACGCCGGCGCTCGGGGACTCGACGAAGGCGACCTGGTGACGGTGACGTCCCGGCACGGACAGATCGCCCTTCCGATCAGCGTCACCGACGACATCAAACCCGGCGTCGTTGCCATTCCTCACGGCTGGGGACACAACGGCAGCGGAGGCTGGACGAAGGCGAACGACGCCGCGACCAATGACCTCGGCAGCGGAGGGGCGAACGTGAATGCGCTCATCTCGTCCGATCCCGAGGATCTCGAACGACTCGCCGGCATGGCGAACATGACCGGCGTTCCCATCGAGGTGACACCGCTGGAGCAATCGATTCGCGCCCAGCTGGCCACCCAAGCTCCGGAATTGGTGGATTCTGGCGAGTAAAACCGCAGGTCGAACTCACCAGAACCCACCAAGATCGGGGGGTCAGATGAGTTTCGCGAGCTCCTCGACGATGTCGACGTCACCCAGGATCTGGATGGCGACATGATCGGCACCCTGGCCGAGGTGTGAATCGAGCTGTTCGCGGACCACCTCCGCGCTGCCGTGCGCGACGAGTGCATCGATCAACGCGTCGGTACCACCGTCGGCGATGTCGGCGTCGGTATAGCCGAAGCGCTTCAGGTTGTTGGTGTAGTTCTGCAGATGCAGGTACGGCTGGTCCACATAGGGCCGGCCGACCGACCTGGCGAGTTCGGCGTCTTCGGTGAGCACCACTTTGTGCTCGGGTGCGAGGAACTTGTCCGGGCCGAGGATTTCGCGGGCGTACTCGGTATGAGCTGCCGGTACGAGATAAGGGTGCGAGCCGAGCGCGCGGTCTCGCGCCAGTCGTAACATGCGGGGGCCGAGGGCTGCGATCACCCGACGGTCAGCGGGAACCCCGGTCTCATCGAGAACGTCGAGGTAGGCCACCAGCGAGTCATAGGGACTCTTGTACTCCTGGATGGCTTCCGGATGGCTGACCCCGATTCCCAGCAGGAAGCGGCCCGGGAAATCTGTCTCGAGTTCAGTGAACTGCTGCGCGATCTCCGCGGCCTCGGTGTTCCAGATGCTCGTGATACCGGTCGCCACCCGGATCGACGACGTCGCCTCGAGGATCTTGCGCGCCGGTGAAAGCGATCGCGGCGAACCACCGAGCCAGATGGTGCCGTAGCCGAGTTCTTCGATCTCGTGTGCCTGTTGCGGGGATATCGCCGAAAAGCCGGCCCACACCCCATGAGTTCCGAATCCAGTCATACTCCAGTGCAACTCCCCCGAGGCGGAGGCCATTCCACCGGGCGTCATTCGCACGCAGCAATTCTTTCGCGCCACCAGGCCAGACCAGGACAGATGTCGATATCGTCGGCCGCATGCGGATGACCGTCGTACTCGCTGCTGTGCTTCTCGTTGGTTGCTCGACCGGAGACGATGGCTCCGCCGAACGGAGTGAGACATCCCATGGCTCCGCGACCGTGATCCGGACGATCGAGCCGGTGGACGCAGGCGGCGTCCCGCTGCCCGGTTACACCGCCCGGGACATTCCGACGCTCGCACCGCTCGATTGCTTCACCGATATCACCGGCGGCCTCCGCTGCTCGGACACTCCGGGCGGTCTTCGCTTCTGCGTCGAGGCCGGCGAGAGCACGGCGGCGTGTCTCGCCGATC
Source organism: Williamsia sp. 1138 (assembly GCF_002095435.2). GTDB lineage: Bacteria > Actinomycetota > Actinomycetes > Mycobacteriales > Mycobacteriaceae > Williamsia. The sequence goes on along the minus strand of NZ_MJEJ02000032.1, from coordinate 69,993 downwards.
CTCGAGATACCGAGTTCGGCCTTGTGGCAGCAACTCTCACGTTCATGACCGACGTGAGCCCCTACGTTCCCGCCGGCCTCGACCTGGCCGATGGCTCGCGCTGCACCCTGAGCCGCAACCCCATGGCGATGGCGACCGGAGACGCACAATTCGTCCACGTCTACGGGTGCACGGACGGCCCGACCCAGGGTGTGTACGTCGAACCCCTCGCGGAGATCGGCAATCCGGTGCGAAACGTCATCGACCGCACGTCGGATCGGTGGACGGTTCAGGGCGGTGACGACACCGGCCCGACACGAACGGTCGAGGTCGCCGTCGCTTACGAACTGTTCAGTCGTTAGGTTGGCTGGATGAGAGCTGTACTACAGCGGGTCACGTCCGCATCGGTGAGTGTCGACGGCGCGGTGATCGGCGAATTGGCCATCCCTGCCGGTTCCCACGGACTCGTCGCCTTGATCGGTGTGACGCACGACGACACTCCCGACACCGCTGTCAAACTCGCCGACAAGATCTGGCGGCTGCGCATCCTGGAGGGCGAGAAGTCCGCCGCAGACCTGGACGCACCCGTTCTCGTCATCAGTCAATTCACCCTCTACGCCAACACCGACAAGGGACGTCGCCCGTCGTGGAATGCGGCGGCGCCGGGTTCGGTCGCCGAACCACTCGTCGACACCGTGGTCGCGGCACTGAGAGCATCAGGAGCCCACGTCGAGACCGGCAGATTCGGCGCGAACATGCAGGTCGAACTGGTCAACGACGGTCCGGTGACCATTTCGCTCGAGGTGTCTGAGATTGCCTTACAGGGCCTGCGTGGCCGCAGCGAACTTCCCACCGGTTTCCCGATGTTGCCCTCGGTAGACGGTCATGTGATCACCGACGAACTCGTCGACGAATTCCGCGATGACCAAGCGTGACGCTGTTCCGGCCCGTTACCTGCTCGATGTGAACATCCTGGTAGCCCTCACCCGCGCCGACCATGTCCACCATCACCGCGCGCACGAGTGGTTCAGCGACATCGCGTCATGGGCCACCGCTGCCGTCACCGAGTCGTCCTACCTGCGACTGATGCTCAACCCAAGGGTGGCCGGGACCACATACCGCACCATCGACATCCTGGCGACACTGCGAGGCCTCCGAGCGCTGCCCGGGCATCAGTTCATCTCAGACGGAACCACTTTGGCGGACGCTGCCATCGAAGTCACCACACTCATCGGCACCAAACAGGTCACCGATTTCCATCTCGTCAATCTCGCAGCGACGAGCGGGGTGATCTTGGCGACGTTCGATGGTCGGCTGAAGAACTCGCTCGCACCGGCGGACCGCCATTACGTACACGTGATCGCCTGATCGGGCCTCGACTACGGACGCGTGGTGAGAATCCGCGGACCATCGCCGGTGACGACCACGGTGTGCTCCCAGTGCGACGCCCTGGTCCCGTCATCGGTGATCACGGTCCAGCCGTCGTCGAGTTCGGTGGTGTCGACGGTACCCAGGGTGAGCATCGGCTCGATCGCCAGCGTCGAACCGATCACCAGGACCGGGCCGCGACCCGGTTTACCCTCGTTGGCCAGGAACGGGTCGAGGTGCATCTGTCTACCGATACCGTGACCGCCGTAACCGGCGACGATCCCGAAAGAACGGCCGAAGGTCTTTTCCGCTGCGCGGGTTGCCGTTTCGATCGCATGCGAGATGTCGGTGAGCCTGCCGCCATCGACCATCGCGGCGATGCCGGCGTCGAGGGCCTGCTGGGTGGCGGCGTTCAGATCCTGATCGGCCTGCGACAACTCGCCGACCCCGAAGGTCCAGGCTGAATCGCCGTGCCAGCCGTCGAGTATCGCACCGCAGTCGATGGACACCAGGTCATGCTCGGCAAGGATCACGTCTTTCGACGGGATACCGTGCACCACAACCTCGTTCACCGAGCTGCAGATCGAACCGGTGAAGCCGTGGTAGCCGAGGAACGACGGCACCGCGCCCGCGTCGCGGATCACCGATTCTGCGATCTGGTCGAGTTCCAGAGTGCTCACACCGGGTCGCGCAGCGTCACGCACCGCCACCAGGGCGTTACCGACGATCGCACCGGCAGCGGCCATGGCATCGATTTCGCCGGCGCTGCGAAACGGCACCGGCTTGGGTTTACGAAAACCCATTCTCATACCTGCGCATTCTCGTACCGTGCCGCGAGGGACGGAACGTCAGGCGCCCAGAGCGCGGAGTACGCGCTGATGGACCTCGTTGACGTCGCCCATCGCGTCGATCGTCTTGACCGTGTCGGCGTAGTACTCCAGCAGCGGAGCGGTCTCGCTGAGGTAGACGTGCATACGGTTGCGGATGACCTCTTCGGTGTCGTCCGCACGACCACGTGCCAGCATGCGTTTGACGACGACGTCCTCATCGACGCCGAACGACAGCACTGCGTCGAGCTTGGTGTCCAGCTCGGACAGGATCTCGGTGAGCGCATCCGCCTGGGTGGTGGAACGCGGGAAACCGTCGAGAATGAATCCCTTTGCCGCATCGGGCTCGGCAACGCGCGCACGCACCATGTCGACGGTGATCTCGGACGGCACGAGGTTTCCGGCATCCAGGTACTTCTTCGCCTCGACACCGATCGGGGTGCCCTGCGAGATGTTGGCGCGGAACAGGTCACCGGTCGAGATGTGCGGGATACCCGCGCTCTCGGACAGCAGCTCTGCCTGCGTACCCTTACCGGCTCCGGGTGGGCCGAGAATAACCAGTCTCACTTCAGGAACCCTTCGTATTTACGCTGCATGAGCTGCGAATTGACCTGTTTGACGGTGTCCAGACCGACACCGACCATGATCAGCACCGCGGTGCCGCCGAACGGAATGTTCTGCACACCGCCGGAATTGCCGATCTCCAAGAAAAGGTTGGGCAGAACCGCGATGGTGCCGAGATAGATCGAGCCGGGCAGCGTGATCCGGCTGAGCACGTAGCCGAGGTAGTCGGCGGTCGGCTGACCCGGTCGGATACCGGGGATGAAACCGCCGTACTTCTTCATCTCGTCAGCACGTTCCTGCGGGTTGAACGTCACCGCCACATAGAAGTACGTGAAGAAGATGATCATCAGGAAGTAGATGAGGATGTACACCGGGTTGCTCGGATCCACCAGGTAGGTCTGGATCGCGCGCTGCCACCACGATGGCTCTTCGGTCTGACTCTGCGTCAGCTGCAGGATGAGGTTGGGTAGATACAGCAGCGACGACGCGAAGATGACCGGGATGACGCCGGCCTGGTTGACCTTGAGCGGCAGGTACGTCGACGATCCGCCGTACATCTTGCGGCCGACCATACGTTTGGCGTACTGCACCGGGATCCTGCGCTGACCCTGCTCGATGAAAACCACACCGGCGACAATCGCGAGCGCCGCCAGGATGACCAGGAAGAACACGAGGCCACCGCGGGTGTCGAGGATCGTCTTGCCCTCGGACGGGATACGCGCGGCGATGCCGGCGAAGATCATCAGCGACATACCGTTGCCGATGCCACGCTCGGTGATCAGCTCGCCGAACCACATGACCACACAGGCGCCCGCGGTCATCACCAAGACGATGATGAAGAGGCCGAAGATGGACTGGTCCCGCAGGATCTGATCGCCGTTCTGGCAGTCCCGTAGCAGGTCACCGCGATCGGCGAGGGCGACGATGCCGGTCGACTGCAGCAACGCCAGCGCGACCGTGAGGTAGCGCGTGTACTGCGTCATCTTGGCCTGGCCGGACTGGCCTTCCTTACGCAGCTGCTCGAACCGCGGGATCACCACGGTCAGGAGCTGGACGATGATGCTGGCCGTGATGTACGGCATGATGCCGATCGCGAACACCGACAGCTGGAGCAGGGCTCCGCCGGAGAACATGTTGATCAGGGAGTAGATGCCTGCGGAATCTCCACGCGAGACATCGTCAAGACATTGTTGGACCTGTTGATAGTCCACACCGGGCGACGGAATGGTCGCACCGAGACGATAAAGAATGATGATTCCCAGAACGAAGAGAATCTTCCGCCTCAGGTCGGGTGTCCTGAAGGCCGATATGACGGCGGAACGCACTAACTCCTCCTGGGCAATGTCGCTCCGGCAGCAGCGTTGCACCGGGCTACAAACAACTCTTGAACTCTAACAGTCACCTTGTTGGAACCACGTTGGGTGACCGCCGGAGTGACGGACGACGGAGCGATGATGCCGCGCCGTCCGCCACTGTAGCGAGTCCGGGGTGATCGATGGACTACGACCGCCTACAGGACGGTCGTGGATCCGCCCGCGGCGGCGATCTTCTCGGTGGCAGAAGCGGAGAACTTGTTGGCGGTGACCTGCACGGCCACCGTCAGCTCTCCGTCGCCGAGCACCTTGACCAGTTCGTTCTTACGAACCGCGCCCTTGGCAATGAGCTCCTCGACACCGATGGTGCCCCCTTCGGGGAACAGCCGGTTAATGTCGGCCAGGTTCACGACCTGGTACTCGATCCGGTTGCGGTTGGTGAAGCCCTTGAGCTTCGGCAGCCGCATGTGGATGGGCATCTGCCCACCCTCGAAACGAGCAGGCACGTTCTTGCGCGCCTTGGTGCCCTTGGTGCCGCGACCCGCGGTCTTACCCTTGGATCCCTCACCGCGACCCACACGGGTCTTGTCCGTCTTCGACCCCGGAGCGGGGCGAAGGTGATGCAATTTGATTGTCATTGCGGTTAAACCTCTTCGACTGTCACGAGGTGCCGAACCGCTTTGATCAATCCACGGTTCTGCGCGTTGTCCTCGCGGGTGACGGTCTGGCGGATCTTTCGGAGACCGAGGGTCCGCAGGCTGTCACGCTGATTGCTCTTCTGCCCGATGGTGCTCTTCACCTGGGTGATCTTCAGCTCTGCCATGTCGTTATGCTCCCTGTCCTGCACGGGCACGCAACATACCGGCCGGAGCGACGTCTTCGATCGGCAGTCCGCGACGTGCGGCCACCTCTTCGGGACGCTGCAGCAGCTTGAGCGCAGCCACGGTCGCGTGCACGACGTTGATCGAATTGTCGCTGCCGAGGCTCTTGCCGAGGATGTCGTGGACACCCGCGCACTCGAGCACGGCACGCACCGCGCCGCCGGCGATCACACCGGTACCGGGGCTGGCCGGACGCAGCATCACGACACCGGCAGCGGCTTCGCCCTGCACGGGGTGCGTGATGGTCGCACCGATCATCGGGACGCGGAAGAAGCTCTTGCGAGCCTCCTCGACACCCTTCTGGATCGCGGCAGGGACCTCTTTGGCCTTGCCGTAGCCGACGCCGACCAGTCCGTTGCCGTCACCGACGACGACGAGGGCGGTGAAGGAGAACCGACGTCCACCCTTGACCACCTTCGAGACGCGGTTGATGGCAACCACGCGCTCGAGCTGGTTCTTGTCTTCCCTGCCGCCGCCGCGCTGGTTGTCGCGCCGATCGCGGTTGCCGCCGCCACCGCGACGGTCGCCGCCTGCGTTGTTGGCGTTGGGGTCATTGCTGTTGCTTCCGGCGGGTCCGCTTCCGGTACCGCCGTCACGCCGCTGACGTCCCGGCATCAGATGGTCCTTCCGTTGCAAGTATTCGTATCAATCATCAGAACTCGAGCCCTCCCTCACGGGCGGCGTCCGCCAGAGCGGCGATACGACCGTGGTAGCCGTGGCCACCGTGGTCGAACACCACGGTCTGCACGCCGGCAGCCTTGGCGCGGGCGGCGATCAGTTCGCCGACCTTCTTGCTCTGTGCCGACTTGTCACCGCCGGCACTGCGCACGTCTGCCTCGATGGTCGAGGCGGCGGCGAGGGTGTTGCCTGCGAGGTCGTCGATCAGCTGCACGTGGATGTGCCGCGACGACCGCTTGATCGCCAGACGGGGACGCTCAGGAGTGCCGCTGACCTTCTTGCGCAGCCGGAAGTGGCGGCGGCTGTTGGAGACCCGGCGACGGGTGGAGACGTCCTTGCCCAGGGGCAGACGCTTTGGCTTTACTGTTGCTTCACTCATGTCACTTACCCGTCTTTCCGACCTTGCGACGGATCTGCTCACCCTCGAAGCGAACGCCCTTGCCCTTGTACGGGTCCGGACGGCGCAGGCGGCGGATGTTCGCCGAGATCTGTCCGACTTGTTGCTTGTCGATTCCCGAGACCGAGAATTTGGTGGGCGATTCCACCGCGAAGGTGATGCCCGCAGGCGCCTTGATCGGCACCGGGTGGCTGTACCCGAGTGCGAACTCGAGGTCGCTGCCCTTGAGCGCGACACGGTAACCGACACCGAAGATCTCCAGCTTGCGGACATATCCCTCGGTGACGCCGGTGACCAGGTTCGCCACCAGGGTGCGGCTCAAACCGTGCAGGGCGCGGTTCTTGCGCTCGTCGTTGGGACGGGTCACCACGATGGTGTTGTCCTCAACGGCGACATTGATCGGTTCCGAGATGTCAACGGACAGAGTCCCCTTGGGGCCCTTGACGTTGACGGTCTGGCCGTCGATCTTCACGTCTACTCCGGCCGGGATGGCGACCGGGTTCTTTCCAATACGCGACATTAGTTTTGCCCCTTACCAGACGTACGCGAGGACTTCGCCGCCCACGCCCGCGCTGGCGGCTTGGCGATCGGTCAACAGACCCGAGGACGTGGAGATGATCGCCACGCCCAGGCCGCCGAGCACCTTGGGCAGATTGGTGGACTTTGCGTAGACCCGCAGGCCCGGCTTGGAGACGCGGCGCAGGCCGGCGATGCTCCGTTCGCGGGTGGGGCCGTACTTCAGCGAGACGACGAGGCTCTTGCCGACTTCTGCATCTTCTGTGCGGTAGTCGGTGATGTAGCCCTCGCGCTTGAGGATCTCGGCGATGTTGGCCTTGATCTTCGATGCAGGCAGGGTCACCTCATCGTGGTACGCCGAGTTGGCGTTGCGCAGACGAGTCAAGAAGTCTGCGATCGGATCAGTCATGGTCATAACAGACCGTCAACCTTTCTCGCGGCGGTTCCCATGCAGCATGTGCGCACCGGTTCCCCGTCCTCGACTCTCGCCGAACGACTGCGGGCCTTGCACGTCACATCGTGGGCCTACTACGAAGTGAGTTTTGCGTCCTGACCGACCGTTGCCGGTCAGGGGTTTTGCTCCCTCGAATGCACGGATGCACTCGAGAGTTTTCAAAGCTCGATGGCCAAGAAAAATGGTGGTCACCAGGGGCGTTTTGGACGTGCGCGAACACATCCCACCCTGGGCAACCGTTCTAGTGTAGGGAACTGTGCTGCTCAGGCCAAATTACTGGGCAACTCCCGCCGACCACCGGATGGGTGAGTTCGCCCGTCGCCCCGGACGAAACTGGAACAATGGAGCAAGTCATGAGAGAACTTGCCCCGGGAGAGAACAGTCCCCTGCCATCGCCGCAGGTCAGCGTATCGGTGACCTGCGCGTCCCCCGTCAACACCTCGGCCGTCTTGCTGAACCAGTCGGGTCGGGTCAGGTCTGATGACGACCTGATCTTCTACAACCAGGCCTCCGGTCCTGGTGTCAGTTACAGCAGTGCCGGCCGCACAGACGTCATCACCATCGACACCACCCGGCTCCCGCGCGACATCGAGACGGTCGCGGTCACGGCCAGCCTCGACGGCACCGGACCCACCACCTTCGCGACGGCGGGCACGCTGCGGGCCGAGCTCCGCGACGGTTCCGGTGCTCCCACGGTGTCGTTCACCCCGGGGCAACTGACCTCTGAGGCCGGCGTCGTGTGTATGGAGATCTACCGACGCGGCGATACGTGGAAGGTCCGCGCGGTCGGCCAGGGATACGACGACGGACTCGCAGGTCTGGCCCGGGCCTTCGGGATCCAGGTCGACGACGATCCCCCGCCGCCCGCGCAAACTCCCGATCCGATGCCGTGGCCACCTGCAGGCCAGGGTGCACCCCCGGCCACACCGAACTCACCGCCGCCGCACCCGAACTACCCACAGACGCCACCGCCCACACCTTCGCCCCAGCAACAGGGAGCCCCCGCCATGAACAGTGACCTCTTCAATCCCGCCCATGCCGAGGTGTCTGGCAGCGGTATCCAGAAACAGGGAAGCAAGATGTGCCGCGTCGGGATGAACGGCGAGGTGATGGCCAGGTCCGGCTCGATGGTGGCCTACCAGGGCAACCTCAACTTCGAGGCGCTCGGCTCGGGCGGGATCGGCCGTGCCATCCGGAACACCCTGACCGGCGAAGGTGTTCCGTTGATGAAGGTGACCGGTCAGGGTGATCTCTTCCTCGCCGATGCGGCGAGCGATGTCCACCTCATCGACCTGGACGGTTCCGACGGTCTGACCATCAACGGGGCCAACGTCCTCGCGTTCGACTCCACGCTGACCTACGACGTCAAACGCGTCCAGGGTGCCGGCGCACAGGGCAACGCAGGGTTGTTCAACTGCGTCTTCACCGGTCGCGGCCGGATCGCGATCACCACCGACGGCAACCCGGTCGTTCTCACCGTCGATCAGCAGACCTTCGCCGACCCCAACGCCGCGGTCGCCTGGTCGTCGAGCCTGCAGACCAGCGTCAAACGCAACGACTCCTTCAATCTCGGGACGCTCATGGGGCGCAGCACCGGCGAGCGTTTCACCCTTGCGTTCAGCGGCCAGGGTTTCGTCGTCGTCCAGCCATCCGAACTCCCGCCAGGTGGACTCATCGGCGGCACCGGCGGAGGCAGCCAATCCGGCGTGCAGGGCGGCCTCGGCGGTCTACTCGGGCGGTAGGTTCAGGCGATTTTGTCCCCCTCAGGTGGGGCGGAGGGAACATTCCCCTCGGCCGGTGCTGACCGGGCCGAATTTCGCTGTCGCATCCGGTGACGATCGGTCTGGGTGATCGCCCGGACATCAGCCATGACTTCGTTCCAGCCGTACAGCACGTCGTCATACGTGATCCGCATGGTCAACCACTTGCCGACCAACGCATTTCGGTCGCGGCGTCGGTCATTCTGGTAGTTGTCGAAACCGGTGTGATGTTCTTTGCTATCGCATTCGATGAGGAGTCGTCCCACGCGCAGATCGACCCATCCGACCTCTGGTATCGACGGCTGGACATGCACGGTGAACCCCGCGGCGCGCAACCTGAGACGGGCCAGCGACTCCGTACCTGACTGAGAGCGCGGGTCACACTTGTCCATCAGGTTCCCAATTCGCCCTGAGATGGTCCCCATCTCCAGCTGCAACTTCGACACGGTCAGTCCGAGGGTGTTCAGGACCGAATCGCAGACGGCGACCCAATCCTCGGCTGACATGCACCGGGACGCGCAACCCAGCGCAACCGGAACGGAATCGAGGGCCGCGTCCGCCGGCCTCGGTCGACCGGGACCTTGGCAGGATCCGGCCCGTAGCTGCTTGCCGTGCTTGCTCGCGCGGACGTGCAGGCGCTCGTAGCCGGGCGGGACCCACAGCCCGTGCTTGCGCAAGGCCGAGACACACCCGAGAACGCCCCCGCGCCGAACCGCTTCCGCCACATCGGGATCCGGCGTGGCAGTCGCATACCAGCCAGAGCGCAGCCTGGTCAATGAGCCGTCCCGCACGCACCTGCGCAGGTGGGGTTCGTCGACCCCGAGTCGGCGCAGCTCGTTTCGGCTGTAGACACCAACATCCATGACCATCCGACGCATGGCAGATGGGTACCGGTTCACTCGTGGTGAAAATCGGCCCTTTCCGTAGTCACGGAGGGAACATTCCCGTCCGGTTGTCCTTGAGGGGACAAAGATCGCCACTTGTCAGCAGGCACTGCTCCACTGGTCTCAACATCGAACAAAGGAGCGAACATGTCGGACTACACCGAGGCGATCAGGAGCCTTCCGCGCTGGCATCCCCACCCGCTGGTCGATTCGGCGATCAGCAGGGTCAAGACAGAACGGTGGCTCATCACCGCCGTCAGCGACGAATGCGAATGCGACTCGGACGACTGCCGACCGCCCGACTGCTCATTCGCATATACGACCGGCCTGGTGATGCATTCGCTGCCCGAACTGGCGGTGTACGGACTGAACGCGAGAACCAGTGGGCGGGTGCTCGACGAACTGGGCGACCTTCTCCATGGGTACCAGTGGAGCGCCATCGTCGCGCAGGGCATCGAGTTGTCGCTGCGCGCACTGCAAGCACCGGTCCGACTGATCGAACTCGTCGACAAGAGCGATCTGCTGATCACCAACGAACTGTTCCCGAATTCGGCTGCTCTCCAGGTCGTCTGGTCCGACGAGCACGGCAGGTATCCGTGGATGGATGACTACGCTCTGTTGCCCGATGACCAACAGGTCAAGGGGGTGATTCCACTGGGGCGGCAGCAACCTGGCGGACCTCACGACATCATTCACGCACGTGGACCCAACAGAGCCCACCGACGGCAGGCACACCGGCGCCGAAAGTAGCCACAGCCCCCGGTATCTCAGTCCGACAAACGCTCCGCAAACACGAAGACGCTCCACCTAGTGGTGGAGCGTCTTCGGAAAAGTGAAGCGTTTGTGAGCCGTTGGGCTACACAGTCACCAGCTGCTCTTCTGCACACCGGGCAGCTCGCCCGCGTGTGCCATCTCGCGCAAGCAGATACGGCACAGGCCGAACTTGCGGAAGACCGAGTGCGGGCGTCCGCAACGGTTGCACCGGGTGTAGCCACGCACGGCGAACTTGGGCTTCTTGTTGGCCTTGTTGACCAGAGCCTTCTTTGCCATGTCAGTTGTCCTTCACGTTGGGGTCTTTGAACGGGAAGCCGAGCTGACGCAGCAGTGCCCGACCTTCGTCATCGTTGGTCGCGGTGGTGACAACGGTGATGTCCATGCCGCGGGGCCGATCGATGTTGTCGATGTTGATCTCGTGGAACATCGACTGCTCGTTGAGACCGAAGGTGTAGTTGCCGTTGCCGTCGAACTGGCGATCGCTCAGACCGCGGAAGTCCCTGATACGGGGCAGCGCGATGGAGACGAGCCGGTCGAGGAACTCCCACATGCGGTCGCCACGAAGAGTGACGCGCGCACCGATGGGCATGCCCTCACGCAGCTTGAACTGCGCGATCGACTTGCGGGCCTTGCGGACCTCTGGCTTCTGGCCGGTGATCAGCTCCAGGTCTTTGACCGCGCCGTTGATCAGCTTGGAGTCACGGGCGGCGTCGCCGACACCCATGTTGACGACGACCTTGACCACGCCGGGGATCTGCATGACGTTGTCGTACTGGAACTGCTCGTTGAGAGCGTCCTTGATCTCCGCGCGGTAGCGGAGCTTCAGCCGAGGCTGGATCTTCTCAGTGGTGCTCATGTCAGATGTCCTTCCCGTTCTTGCGGGAAATGCGGACGCGCTTGCCGTTGTCGTCGGTGCGGTAGCCGATGCGCGTCGGATTGCCGTCGGAATCAACAACCATCACGTTGGAGACGTGGATGGCGGCTTCCTGGGTGACGATGCCACCCGAGGATGCGCCACGTTCATTCTGCGAGGCGGAAGTGTGCTTCTTGATGCGGTTGACGCCCTCGACGAGGATGCGGTTACGCGCGGGGTAGGACTCGATGACCTTGCCCTTGGCGCCCTTGTCCTTGCCGGCGACGACGATCACGGTGTCACCCTTGTGAACCTTCATGTCAGAGCACCTCCGGAGCCAGCGAGACGATCTTCATGAACTTCTTCTCGCGCAGCTCGCGGCCGACCGGGCCGAAGATGCGGGTTCCGCGAGGATCGCTCTCGTTCTTGATGATGACGGCGGCATTCTCGTCGAACTTGATGTACGAACCATCTGCACGACGGCGCTCCTTGGTGGTGCGCACGATGACCGCCTTGACGACCTCTCCCCGCTTGATGTTTCCGCCGGGGATGGCGTCTTTGACAGTGGCGACGATGACGTCCCCGATGCCGGCGTAGCGCCGTGACGAGCCTCCGAGCACGCGGATGCACAAGATTTCCTTGGCACCGGTGTTGTCGGCAACCCGCAGGCGTGACTCCTGCTGGATCACTTTTTCTCCTTGACCTGGTTTGCAAATATGCCCGCCGGATTTCCGACCCGACGCGCGCGGTCTTGCCACCCGAGACACGGAAGTGCCCAGGCAACCGGTCTAGTGTAGGGAACTCGCTGGTGGAAAACCAAATCATGGCGAACGGCGCACTCTGGCCAGGTTCACCAGTCGTCTAGAGCGGTGATCCCATCCTGGATCGCACGGGCCAGCAGCTGCGCCTTCGTCCGGGCCGGACGGCCCACCACATCGTACTTTCCGCGAATTCTGGTGATGTGCGTGCTGACCGTCGCAGAGGTGATGAACAGTGCAGTGGCCGCCTCCCCTTTCGATTCGGCTGCGAACCAGGCGAGGAGCACCTCGATCTCACGAGCCGAAAGCGACGGGATCTGGCCCTCCGGGACCATCGGCGCCGAGAAGTAGCTGTCCACACTCATCTGAAACTCTTTCCGGTGTCATCTGGTGATGTCATCGGCGCAAGAAACGCCTGAGACCTCGTCGAGCTCCGCTCCGCGTCTCTGCTGACCAACCAAGATTAGAAAGCCCCCACCTCTGCGGTAAGTCCCAGTTCTGGGGGTAGCGAGCGCCCTATCGGGCGGCGACAGTGTCCGCGCTGTAGGAGTGTCGGACCACCTGCGCCCCGGTGTCGACGATGACCGTGACGAGGACCGGCCGTCCCGGCGGTTGAACGCGGACCGTGACTTCTCCGTCCACGGCGTCGTCGAGGTGTCGCGCGACCGCTTCCGTCAGACGCGTCCGGGTCGAATCGCCCGCACCAACGAGTCCTCCATCGTCGAGCAGTACGACCCGAACACCCCGGGCGCGCGCCGCCCACGCCGCGGCGGTCACCACCGGGCCGGCCAATGAGCGCGCCCGGATGCCATCGCGCAGCCTCGCCTCGACGAGCGCTGCTTCCGCGAGTTGCCCGTCTGTCATCGCGGTTCGGTTCACCATCGGCTCGAGAAGGGGCCTGGCCAGCGTGTTCAGCCTGTCCAACTGGAGATCGCGTTCGGTACGCGAGGCTTTCGCCGCAGCCTGTACCGCGACCTGCCGCACGGATTGCGCCCTGAGCTCGTAGATGGCTGCTGCTGCCGGCCGCAGGAGGTAGGCAAAGAACGTGGCCATCAGCATCACCGCGACGTTCCCGAGGCCCTGGCCCACGGCAATCAGCGGCCCCTGCCCTGTCGTCGCCCCCCATACGGCCAGTACCACGAATGATCCACCCAACGCGAGCCATGCCAGTCTCACCCGGCCCCGCACACACATGAAGGAGCAGAGCACGACACTTCCACCGAGCGGCGGTCCCAGCTGCAGGCTGTTCCCGAGCGGCACGGCCAGGACCGGCAGAACAAGGACGAACATCGCCGTGGGTGCCGCTGCGATCACCAGTGCAGGCCGTAGTGGAAGTGGGTCACCCGAGGCGAACAGCAGGGTCGCCATACCTGCCGCCAGTACGAGGAACCCCGCGACGAGCGGCCAGACCGATCGCACCTGCTCGAGGGTGCCCAGCGTGGTCACCAGGTATCCGAGCAGCAGTAGAGCAGCGACCACCACGGCACCCCGCGACTGCATCCCGATGATCGTCGACGCGTCCTCACGTCGCTGCTGACGAAACCTCACGATCGCGCCACCCAGCCCACCTGAACCGACGTACCGCCGCCGGGCCGGGCATCGACCAAGGCTGACCCGCCATCGATCTGAATCATGCGCTGCATGATGCTCACCTTTATGCCCAGCCGTCCCGGCGGGACTCTGACCGGATCGAAACCGACGCCGTTGTCCGCCACCACCGCCCGCACCTGGGCCTCGAGGATTTCGATCAGCACCACACGATCGGCATCCCGGCCTGCATGTACCGAGCTGTTTCGAGAGGCTTCACCGATCGCCTCTCCGAGCGCCCGGACCGCGGCCGCCGGGTACTGCATGTCGGCCGCTCCAGGGTGGATGCGCACCTCCGTCTCGAACAGATCCGATGCCGCCGAGACCGCTGCGCGAAGACTCGCCGCCACGTCGGCCGACCGCCACCAGTTCTGTTGTTGATCATCGGGCAACGACAATCGATCGAGTTCAGACAGCGCAGCTGCGGCCTGCTTCGCAAGCTTCTCGCTGCCATTTGCACCCTCGGCGGCCAGTAGTGTCGCGAGCACGTGGTCGTGTGTCAGCGAATCGAAGCGAGCGCGTTCGGCCGCCTGCGCCTTGCTCGCCGCAGCCGCGGCGGTGACCTGTTGAGCGTTTGCGCGGGTCGCGTCGAGCAACCTCCCCGTGCGCAACGCCATGATCGCGGCGACCAGGAACACCATGCTGAAAGCCACCGCCCACGTGGTCTCGTAAACGAGCTGCACCCCGATGGCATCGCGACCACCCCGACCGAGTTCGTTGATGAAAGCAACCGCGGCGGAGACGAGCACCAAATGCACGAACGTCCACATCGGTCGCCACGCCAAGGCTGCCGCCAGGCTGGTGAGGCCGGAGAAGTTCACCAGCCACGTGCTGCGTGACGAGTCGATGAGCTGGTCGTTCCACGCAGGCAGCCATAGCAGAACAGCGATCGGATACCCACAGGCACATACCGCACCCCACCGAGGTAGCCAACGCAGGCCGGCCCAGAATGTACTCAGCAGCAACGCGATTCCCGGCCCGAATGCGAGGATCAGCGCCACAGGCGTCCACCACGCGGCAACGATCGCGGCATCGGGACCGATCTCCGGCAGGGCCACGAGCAGGTAGGCCAGGAATCCGGCACCTATGAATCGCGACATCACCCGTAGAACTCGATCGCCGTCGCCGGGATCGTCGGTCGCTGCTAACGATTGCGCAGCGGGGTCGGCAGCCATCCATCCTCCACCGCGCGTTTGAACAGGTCCAGTTTGGTGTGCGCGGGACGCCCCGCCTCGGCATAGCGCTGCCGGATTCGTTTGAGGTACTCGTTCACCGTGTCGGTCTGCAGGCCCAGAGACTCCCCGACACTCGCCGAGGTCTCGCCGGAAGCGTAGAGCGCCAACACCTTCTGAAGTTGCGGCGACAATTCGACCGCGTCGAGCCTCGGGTCGGCGTCGATGGCCGCAGCCCATTCGGTGGTGAGCACAGCGTGTCCGGCGGCGGCTCGCCTGATCGCCTCGACCACAACCTCTTCAGGGGCGGATTTCAAGACGACCCCGAGCGTGCCTGCGCGAGCGGCCGATCGCAGGAGGTCAGGGTACTCACCGGAGGTGTAGACGATGGTGTGGATACCCCGCGCACTGAGCCGTTCGACATTCTCTCGGGGCGTGGTGCCATCCGTCAGCCGCAGATCGAGGACCACGACGTCGAGTGGGAGGTGAATTCCGAGCAGTTCAGCGACGCTGGTCGCAGCACCTGCGAACTCGAGGTCGTCGACGCGATCGACCACTCGTTCGATACCCCAGACAGGAGACAGGTGATCGTCGACCATCCCCACCCGGCGAACCACCGGACCCACCCCCGTCAATGCACAGACCCCTTCAACCTCGATGTCCACATGAATCTATCGCGTGTCCGTGTAATTCGCTCGACGGCAATATATTTCGCAAAGCTCAGGATCCAGCGCAGGCCCCATGCCCGCGATCCACGCACTGCAGCCGGGAGCCGACGGCGGGCGAACACGAAGACGTCGTGTTCGGCCGCCGCCGCGATCGCTCGTCGCGCCTAGGTTAGTGTTGGCTAACCAACCAGGTGTCGAGGAGTGAGAAATGAACATCCGCAAGAGTATGGCCACGGCGGCCCTGATCGGTCTGGCCGCGTTCGGTGCCGCCGCGTGCAGTGACGACAGCACCTCGAATTCGTCCACGGCGACGAGTTCTGTCGCCACCGAGACCTCGGCCGAGGCCTCGACATCGAGCAGTTCGGACGCCGGCGGTGACACCGCGAGTGCACTGGAAGCCACCGAGGCCCAGACCACCTTGCGTACCGTCCTCTCGCCCGACACAGACCCCGCGGAGTCGGCGAAGCTGGTCGACTCGACCGACCCCGGGATCGGTATGCAGCTGTCCGGACTCGCCCGCGGATTCACCGCGGCCGGGTACACCCCCGACAAGTTCACCGTCACCACCGTGACGGCCGACGGGGCCGATTCGGCGACTGCGAACGTCGAGGTCGCCAGCCCGCACACACCCGCGCCCGTCGCCATGCCGGTCACCTTCGTCAACGCCGGCGGGCAATGGAAGCTCTCGTCCACCTCGATCGCCGATCTCGCCTCGATGGGCGGCAGCCACGGCGGCTGATCCGACGGTCACCCTTCGGGCGATGCCCGGCCGCGTTCACGTGGCCGGGCATCGTTGTATCTGCACTCCGACCACCTGCAGCCCTGACGGTTCCCCGTCCTTCGAACGTCGGACAGATCACGTCGGTGCCCGCCCCGCTTCCCTTAAACTGGCGGACACATCTCGACGAGAGGCACCGATGACCGATGCTGACGGGGCTGATCGGACCACGGGCGGGGATCGGCGCACCGGGCCGGATCTGAACAAGTACCCCGCACCGCCCGCAGCCGATGCCGACTACTGGCAGCCGTACGACCCGTACATGCCGTACCAGGCCGATCACCTGGCCGCTCTCGATCAGCCTTATCCGCCCTATCCGATCGCGTACCCATCGAGTCCGTTCCCCGGGCCCTACGCGCCCAACCCTTACCTGATGGCCCCGCATCTCGGAGCCCCACCGAAGACGAACGCGATGTCGACGGCGGCGATGGTCTGCTCACTGGTCGCCATCCCGGGTGTCTTCATGTGCTTCGGAGCGGCACTCGCTCCTGTCGGTGTGGTCCTGGGGATCATCGGGCTCGGGCAGATCAGGGACCGGCCGAACGAATCCGGCGAGGCGCAGGCGTGGACCGGAATCATCGTCGGAGGGTTGCTGACCCTGCTCTGCGTGCTCATCGGCGCGCTGTGGTTCGCCTTCGCGCTGTGACGCCGCCGTACGCGCACGGGCCTATCTTTCAACTCGCCTGGGTGGTAGCCGACATCGCGGCCGCCGAGGACGAACTGACAGCTTCCTACGGCGTCGAATCCTGGCTCCGCATCCCGGATGTCGCATTTACGCCCGAGCGTTGCACCTACCGAGGACGGCCCGCCGACTACACCATCCACGTGTCTCTCGGTTATGCCGGTGGACAGCAGCTCGAACTCATCGAACCCGTGGCAGGCGAGAGTTTATACGCCGAGTTCCTGAGCTCCCACGGGCCAGGCCTCCATCACGTCGCGTGGATTCCGGAGGACTTCGACCGCACCGTCGAACAACTTCGTGCAACCGGCGTCGACATCGTTCAATCCGGCGAATTCGCAGGCGTGGGAATGGAATTCGCGTATATCGAGGGCGGCGCCCTCGGGTCGTACATCGAATTGATGAAGCTCTCTGACGACATGCGGTCGATGTTCGACGGCCTGGTGCCGCGGGGGTACGCAAACCCCTGGCAGCTGTGAGCTGATCAGCTCAGACCTCACCGCCCACTCGAGTTCAGTCGGCCGAGCGGCCGTTGTCGGCGGCGTATACGGCACCATGCACCGCGGAAGCGTCATCGCTGGCCAGGAACGCGATGAGTTTTGCCACCTCATCAGGCTTAGACATGCCGCGCGGCGATGCGGTTCGCATGATGAGGTCGAAGTCGGCGCCCTCGGGTGCGACGAAATTGCTGACCTGCGGGGTCAGCATGCCGCCCGGACAGACTGCGTTGACCCGTACGGCGGTGTGGGCGTACTCGACGGCCAACGCCCTGGTCAGACCGACCAGTCCGTGTTTCGCGGCGCAGTATCCTGCCGAATACGCCTGCCCCTGGGTTCCTGCGGTCGACGCGACGTTGACGATGTTGCCCGCCGTCTGCAGTAGATGAGGTAGCGCAGCGCGGCACAAGAAGAACGGCCCGTTCAGGTTGACGGCGAGGTCACGGTGCCACTCGTCGTCGGTGACCGCCGGGGTGTGCCGCATGGTGTGTGCGCCCGCGACGTTCACCAGCGCATCGATGCGGCCGAACTCGGTGACGGTGTCGGAGATCGCGTCGGCGCAGGCACCGGGATCGGAGAGGTCGGTGATACGCCACCTGCCCTGCGGCACGCCTGCGAACACCTCGGACAGACGACCCTCGTCTCGTGCCAGACCGTGCACTCGCGCGCCCCGAGAGGAGAGCAGACGTACAACGGCGGCCCCGAGCCCTGAGGATGCCCCGGTGACGACCGCGACCTTTCCATCGAGCGCGGACATGCCCGGGTCCTGCACGGCATCGGTCATGCGACCATATAAGCACGCACGCTTAACCGGGACCCGGCCGCCTCAGCTGATGAGTCTCCTAGAGGTCGAGAGCGGCGGCGATCGTGGGCCAGGATCGGTGGAGGTCTTCGTTCCAGTAGCCCCATGAGTGCAAGCCCTCGCGGTAATCGAAGGTGATGTCCACGCCGGCGGCTTTCGCCTTTGTCTCGAAAGACCGGGTGCACGCCAGGGCCGCCGCCTCGAGGACGCCGCCGACCGGCGAGGCGAGGCCCGCCAATCCCAGTGCCGGGTCGGGCAGGCCGCTGCCGACCGCAACGTAGAGGGGCTTTCCGCGCAACGCCGAGATGTTCATGCCCGGGTCGTGCGCCGCCCACGTTCTGTTGTATTCCGTCCCCCACATGTTGTCCGGCTCGCCGCCACGGGTCCGCACCGAGCCCGTGGTCGCATTCTGCGCTGCCGGGTCGCCGAGGTCGAGGCAACCACTGAGCAGCACGGCGCCGGCGTAGAGGTCGGGGTTGCGCACCGCGAGCATCATCGCGCCGGTCGCCCCCATGGACAGCCCCTCGACAGCGTTGCGGCCGTTGCCCTGGAAGGTCGAATCGATCAGCGGCGGGAGCTCTCGCGTCAGGAACGTCTCCCATTTGTTCCTGCCGAGCGCAGGATCGTCGCGCTGCCAGTCGGTGTAGTAGCTTCCCGTACCGCCGATCGGCAACACGACGTTGACGTTCTTGTTCGCCATGAAGTCGACGATGCCCGTGTACTGCGTCCACCCACTTTGCGTGTAGCCGCTGTACACACCGGCGTCGATCCCGTCGAGCATGTAAAGGGTGGGCCGCTTTACGCCCGGCGCACGCTTCGACGGCAGGAGCACATCGACCCGGACGGCTTTGCGCATGGCCGGCGAGAAGACCGTGAGAGCAGCCCGCTGCGGCGAAACCATGACCATCTTCTGCATCCTGGCCGTTTCCACGGACTCTCGGGCGTCAGGGGCGGCGGCCGCCGCGACATCACCCCAAGCTCACAAATGACACAGAGGATCACTGCAGTTATGATTACCGAAAGCTGCCGTCTCACTTGCGATTCCCCTGAACGTCACGACTCACGAATACGCCACCGGCGAGAAGTAAACCATGTCAACGCTCGATGTGAAGGGCTGACGATAAGCTCGGAGGTCACATGGCAGACAACGGGCCCGACCACAGGAAACGCGAGTTGCTCGACGCCGCGGAACGGCTGATCGCGACTCGCGGCTATGAGGTGCCCCTCCGGGACGTCGCCGTGGCGGCCGGGCACCGGAACAATTCGGCCGTCCAATACCACTACCGCAACCGCCAGGGACTGATCGCTGCGATCGTGGCCCGGCGCCTCGGACCGATGGAGAACGAGCGCGCCAAAATGCTGGAAGCATTTGCCGCACAAGGAGAACAACCGGCAGTTCGCGATCTGATCGAAGTGCTGGTACTCCCGATCCTGCAGATGAAGGGCACTCACTATGCCCGATTTCTCGAAGCCATCCGCCCGCATTGGCCCGATGAATCAATCCCAACAGGTTACACCGAATGGCCGAAAGTTCTTGACCAACTGAATAAATCGATAAAGGCCGACAAACCCGCCAGACTTCGCCGCGTAGCGGCGGTCGCGACCGCGATGTTCTCGCTGATCGCGGACTACGAGCGACGCGCAGAACTCGGCGAGCAGTCCGCCTCGGAGCCGGACGAGATCATCGACATGCTCACGGCGATGATGACCGCGGGATTTGCCTGATAGCCCGCAATTCCTGTAACGCGCTTAGCCAGGCAAACTTCCACCGAAGTCGACTTACGGTTTGAGGCCCCCGCTGTGCGGGGTAACGAAATCTGGATCATCACCGATCTCTGTATGCAGCATGAAACCCCTGTGCGCATTTAAGTACGGTCATCTGATCTTTAATGTCACGGATAACCCATCCGCTGTTGCCTTCAGCCCGAACGACTACCGAGATACAGACCGACTGCACAACGACAACCACGGGAGGGGCGTTGTGAAGCGAGCCTTGAGCAGTACAGATATGAGTTTTCCTTATACCGGGGACGACAAGATCATCACCACAACTGAACTTACGGAACTGGATTCGCCGGTCGACATCGATCACACCTTCGCGATGACGGAAGCCCAGCGGGGCATCTGGTACGCGCACCAGTTTGATTCTGAAGTCCCGCTTTCGGTTTCGGCCTATGTCGAGTTCCGCGGCCCGATGGACCTCGAGGCCCTGGCGAAGGCCGTGCACTACACCGCTTCCGAGACCGAATCCGGTTTGCTGCGCGTGGTGGAAACCGACGCCGAGCCACGCTTGTACGTCGACCGTGACCTGGATGTTCCGCTGCAGTTCATCGATCTGCGGAGCGAGTCGGATCCCCATGAACGCGCGATGGAATTCATGACCGCGCACCGCACCAAGCCCGTCGACCTGCAGACAGACCGGTTACTCGAGGTCTTCCTCTTCGAACTCGGTGAAGACCATCGCATCTTCTACTGCTGGGGCCACCACCTGGCCTTCGACGGCTACGCCGCGATGTTCATGATGACCGCCGTCGGGCAGCGCTACGGCGCCCTGCTCGACGGACGTGAGTACACACCCATGACGTCCGCGACCATGTCCGAGATCTCAGAGCTCGATCACGCGTATCGCGCATCCGAGGAGTTCACCTCCGACCGCGAGTACTGGAAGCAGCAGCTCGACAACATCGATCCCGAGGTCGCCGAGACCGCACGCGCCTCGCTCTCCCGGACCGAGACGGTCCGCGGCACCGCCACCGCGGAAGACGCGTCCGCATCTGCCATCGCGCGCATCGAGTACGGCCAACTGAGCTCGGAGCTCGCCGCCACGCTGCGGGCGGTCGCCGCCGACAACGGCGTCAGGCCCGCATCGGTGATCACCGCTGCGGCAGCGCTGTACCTCGCGGGTTACACCGGCCGCAACCAGACGGTCATCAGTCTGCCGGTGGCAGCGCGAACGTCGGATCTGATGCGTACGAGCGCCGGGATGACGTCCAACGTACTGCCCATCGGCGTCTCTGCGACCCCGCAGATGACGATCGCCGAGCTGCTCACCCACGCCAACTTCCAGATCAAGCATGCCCTCAAGCACCAGCGGTTCCGGCACGAGGACATCTTGCGCGACCTCCTCGGTGACAACGGATCGGAACGTGAGTTCTTCGGTCCCATGGTCAACGTGATGCTGTTCTTCAGCCACATCGATTTCGGACCGGTCAGCGGCGAGGTGCACCTGCTCTCGACCGGGCCGGTGGAAGACCTCTCGGTCAACGTGTACGAGAACTTCGGCAGCGACGAGATCATGTTCGACCTCGAGGCGAACCCCAACCGCTACACGAACGACGAGGTGCGCGAACACCATCGTCGGCTCGAGGCACTGCTCGAGTCGCTGGTCACCAGCGATCCGCAGACCACCGTGGCGCATCTCGACATCGTTCGGCCCGATGAGCGCCGGCAGGTGCTCTCCGACTGGAACGCCACCGCCGCCGACTTCTCCGCAGGCACACTCACCGAGCTTCTCGACGACGCAGCAGCTCTGCACCGCGACTCCCCGGCGCTGGTCGACGCCGATGCCGCCGGTGCCGCGCTGACCTACGGTGAACTCTCATCCAGCGCGAGTGCTCTCGCCCGGCGTCTGATCGGTCTGGGCGTCGGCCCCGAGTCGGTGGTCGCGGTGATGATCCCGCGCAGCCTCGAACAGGTGGTGGCGATACACGCCGTCATCAAGGCCGGCGCCGCCTATCTGCCGATCAATCCCGACGATCCGGCTGACCGAATCGAACACATCCTCACCACGGCCACCCCGGCGCTGGCGCTCGTCGGACCCGGCCACCAGGCCCTCCCGGTGCAGGCCGTCACAGTGGATGTCGACGAACTCCGCGCAACACCGGGTGATCCGGTCACCGACGCCGATCGCATCTCTCCCCTGCGGCCGGCCCATCCCGCGTATGTCATCTTCACCTCGGGCTCGACGGGCAAACCGAAGGGCGTCAGCGTGAGTCACGCTGCCATCGCCAACCGGTTGCAGTGGATGCAGGCGGAATACGGGCTCGATCGGCACGACCGCGTGATCCAGAAGACCCCGGCCACCTTCGACGTGTCCGTCTGGGAATTCTTCTGGCCACTGATGACGGGCGCCGCACTCGTCGTTCCCACACCGGACGGCCATCGCGACCCGTGGTACCTGCGCGACGTGATCAGCAGGCACCACGTCACCGTTGCCCACTTTGTCCCTTCGATGCTCGCGACCTTCGTCTCGGCGTTCGAATCGGGAGTCCGGCCGGACGAGGGCACCCTCGAATCCCTGCGCCTGGTGTTCACCAGCGGCGAAGCCCTCAGCACCCCCACCGCTGTCCGCTTCGGCACCATCAGTTCGGCCCCGGTCCACAATCTCTACGGCCCGACCGAAGCTGCAGTGGACGTCACCTTCCAGAACAACAGCGCCGCATCCGAGGGTTCGTCCGTCCCCATCGGACGACCGGTGGCCAATACCGCGGTCTACGTGCTCGACCAACAGCTGCGCCCGCAACCCGTCGGCGCCATCGGCGAGCTCTATCTCGCCGGCGACCAGCTCGCCCGCGGGTATGTACAGCGCCCCGACCTGACCGCCGACCGCTTCGTCGCCAATCCTCATCAGCCCGGCCGCCGGATGTACCGTTCCGGAGACCTCGTCAGGTGGCGCGCCGACGGCAGCCTCGACTACATCGGACGCAGCGACTTCCAAGTCAAGATCCGCGGGCAGCGCATCGAGCTCGGCGAGGTCCAGGCCGCCCTCGATGCGGTGACCGGAGTCCACGAGGCCGTCGTCATCGCCCGCACCGACGCGGCCACCGCGGATACCATGCTCGTCGGTTATGTCACCGGTTCGGCGATGCCGGACGCTTGGGCCATCCGCGCGGCCCTGCGTGAAACCCTGCCCGAGTTCATGATTCCGGCCGCCATTGTCGAACTCGACGAGATACCCACCACCTCGAACGGCAAACTGGACCGGCGCGCACTGCCGGAGCCACAGTTCGAGGCCGCCGAACTCGTCGACCAGCAGCCGGCCGACGACCTCGAATTGGCCCTGTGCCAATTGTTCTCGTCCATACTCGGACGCGAGAGCACCGGCGCGGGAACGTCGTTCTTCGACCTCGGTGGCAACTCGTTGCTGGCCACGAAAGTGGTCTCCCGGCTCAGCGCGATGGTGGGCGCACGAATCGGGATCAAGACGCTTTTCAACGCACCCACACCCGCCGATCTCGCCGCGGCGCTGCGGGAGATGGGCATCGACGAGAAGCAGATCGCTCCCGATCGGCGCAGCGCGATTCCGCTGGCGCCGGCCGACATCGACCGCATCCCGCTGTCTGCCGCCCAGCAGCGGGTCTGGTTCATCAACCGATCGGACCCGGAATCGGGCGCGTACAACATCCCGTTCCGGCTCAAGCTTCGCGGCGAACTGGACGTGGACGCCCTCGGTCTGGCGCTGCGAGACGTCGTCGAGCGGCAGCAGATCCTGCGCACGGTCTTTCCCCTCGACGAACAGGGCCCCTTCCAGCGAGTTCTGTCCACAGATGAGGTGTCGAAGGAACTCACCGTGACGCCGGTCGCAGTGGAACCGGCTCAGGCAGAACGCGTTTCCCGCGATATCGCCGGCGAAGGCTTTGATCTCAGCGAACAGATCCCGCTTCGGGTCACGTTGCTTCAGGTGAGCGATGATGAGCACCGTTTGGTGATCGTCCTGCACCACATCGCCGCGGATGGGCTGTCCCTGCCACCGCTGGCCCACGACATCTCCGTCGCCTACGCAGCGCGGCAGGCGGGGCAGGCCCCAGAGTGGGCACCCCTGCCGATCCAGTACAGCGACTTCAGTGTGTGGCAGCAGGACCAGCTGACCGATGCAAGAGACGCCGATTCCATTGCTGCGCAACTGGAATACTGGGTGAATACCCTGTCCGACATCCCTGCGCAGACAGAACTGCCCATCGACCGGCCACGCCCGGCCAACCCGACCATGCGCGCGGGTGGCCACAGCGTGACACTCGATGCCGGGGTCCACCGCGGCCTGCTCGCGTTGTCGGGTGCCCCCGGCGAACAGACCATGTTCACCGTCGTCCACGCGCTGATCGCCACCCTGCTACGCCGGATGGCCGCCGACGATGACATCTCGGTCGGAACCCCGGTCGGCGGCCGCGGCGACGACGCCCTCGACCAACTCGTCGGCATGTTCGTCAACACCGTGGTGTTGCGGGCGCCGGTGAGCAAGTCGGATACGTTCTCAGACCTCCTCACCCGGCTGCAGGCGGTGACCCTCGACGCGCTCGCTCATGCCGACGCCCCGTTCGAGCAGGTCGTACAAGAAGTCAACCCGGACCGGTCGAATCCCGCCCACCCGCTCTTTCAGGTCAGCATCGCGGTCAACGAGAACTCACGCGTCACCATCGAGTTGCCCGGCGTCAGTGTGGATGCCGCGCCCATCCCGACCGGTTTGATCAAGTTCGACATGCAGTTCACGATCACCGAGCACCTCGACGATCGAGGTGAACCGGCCGGCGTAGAGGTCGAGATCGAGTACGCCTCGGATCTGTTCGACAACTCGACCATCCGAGCACTGGGTAAACGCCTGCAGCGACTCGCCCGCGGAATCCTGGCACATCCGACGCGTCCGATCGGCGACATCGGCATTCTTGGTCGCGGCGAGGAAGCATCTCTGGTGCCTGCCACCGGACCCACGCCGCGCCGTCCGCGGACGTTGCCCGGAATCCTCGCTGCCGCAGTCGAGGAGAATCCGTACGCCATCGCGGTTCGCGGTACGCGCGATCAACTCACCTATGCAGAGCTCGACGCCCGCTCCGATGCGCTCGCCCATCTGTTGATCGGCCAAGGCATCGGTCCGGAAGACTTTGTCGCGGTGGCAATCCCGCGATCGATCCACTGGATCGTCGCCCTCTGGGCAACGGCGAAGACCGGTGCTGCCTGGGTGCCGGTCGATCCCAAGTACCCGATGGAGCGCATCAACCACATCGTCTCCGACTCTGGTGCACGACTGTGCCTGACGATCAGCGAAGCACCGGTCACCCCTGGGGACACCCCCACGATGGCGGTCGACCATCCCGAGCTACTCGAGCGACTGCGCACTGCGTCCGCCCGTCCCGTCACCGACTCCGATCGGACCGCCACGCTCACGTTGGACAACCCGGCGTATCTGATCTACACCTCCGGAACCACCGGCACCCCGAAGGGCGTGGTGGTCAGCCACCACGGACTGGTCGATTTCACCACGGAGCAGGTCCAGCGATTCCGGGTCGAACCAGACAGTGTCACACTGCATTTCGCGTCACCCAGCTTCGACGCATCAGTCCTGGAAGTACTGATGGCCGTAGGCGGAGCCGCGACGATGGTCATCGCTCCACCCCACATCCTCGGCGGCAACGAACTGCAGGAGGTGCTCGCCGACGCCTCGGTCACCCACGCCTTCGTGACCCCGTCCGTCCTGGCGACAATGGACCCCGGTTCTCTGCCGGCCCTGTCCACCGTGATCATCGGTGGCGAACATCCGAACCCGGAAGTCGTGTCCCGCTGGGCACGAGATCGCAGTCTGTTCAACGCATACGGTCCGACGGAGGCGACGGTGGCCGCCACCATCTCGGCCCCCATCGTCCCCGAGAGCGCGCTCAGCATCGGCGGTCCGGTGCGGGGCATGGATCTGTTGGTGCTCGACGAGCGACTGCAGCCGGTACCCGTCGGCGCAGTCGGCGAGCTCTACCTGGCGGGCGGCCATCTCGCCCGCGGCTACCATCGCCGCACCCGCCGCACATCGGAATCGTTCTTGGCAAACCCCTTCGGACGCGACGGCGACCGGATGTACCGGACCGGCGATCTGGTGCGCTGGACGTCGGCAGCCGAACTCGAGTTCCTGGGCCGGGCGGACAGCCAGGTCAAGGTACGCGGATTCCGCATCGAACTCGGCGAGATCGACGCGGCTCTGGTCCGCGACGACCTCGTCGCCGAGGCGGTGACCATCGCCCGCCCGGGCCGGGACGGCTCCACCGAACTGGTGTCGTATGTCAGCCCTGCCCGCGCGCAGACCCTGCAATCCGATTCCCTCCGAGATCGATTGACCCGCCAGCTACCGGGACACATGGTGCCCCGGATCATCATGGTCATCGACAAGCTGCCGGTGACCCCGAGCGGCAAGATCGACTACCGCGCACTGCCCGAACCGTCGCGTGGCGCCGGGGACACCTCCACCGACAACGGTGGCAGCCCTCGTGGTCGGCGCGAGCTGGAGGTCGCAGCAATATTCGCCGAGGTCATCGGCCGCGACGCTGCTCAGATCGGCCGCGCCGAAGACTTCTTCGAGATGGGCGGCAACTCGTTGATGGCCACTCAGGTCGTCGCGCGACTGGAGACGTCGATGGGCCGACGCGTACCGGTCCGCACCCTGTTCGACAATCCGACCATCTCGCGGCTGGCCCGCGCCTGCTCGTCGTCCGACAGTGAGCAGATCGCGCCACTGCCCGAACTCGTCGCGCGTGATCGGCCCGACACCGGTCTCGACTCGGTGCCCGCGCTGGCCGCGTCACGCCTGTGGTTCCTCAACCGCCTCGAGCCGGAATCCGGTGCCTACAACATCGCGTTCGCCGTCGGCCTCGAAGGCGACCTGAACGTGCAGGCCCTCCAGCAGGCACTGTCGGATGTGACCGACCGTCACGAACCGCTACGCACGATCTATCCCGAAGACGACGGCAAGCCGCAGGTCCGCGTGCTGACCGCGCCGACCTTCGATCTGACCGCCCGCGAGATCGCCCCCACCGAGCTGGCGGATCACCAGAGCGGCTTGGCTGCACAGGGATTCGATCTCCGCAGTGAGCATCCGATCCGGGCCGAATTGGCGAAGACCGGCGATCAGCACCACGTGCTGACCATGGTGATCCATCACATCGCCGCCGACGGCTGGTCTTTACGCCCCCTCGCCACAGACCTCGCTCAGGCCTACCAGGCGCGCAGCGGCGGTCAGGCGCCCGAGTACACGCCGTTGCCCGTCCGGTTCCGCGATTTCGCGGAATGGCAACGCGCAGCTCTGGGTGACGATCACGATCAGGACAGTCGGGTCAACTCACTTCTCGATTGGTGGCGCGGCACCTTGGCCGGGGTCCGCAGGCAGTCGATGCTCCCCGAGACCTTCACCGGCCTCAACGGCAGCGGGACAGTCGATTTCAGTGTCGACCCCGCCATCGTGCAGCGCCTGAACGAGGTTGCTCGCTCCCGCGACGCCAGCCTGTTCATGGTCATGCACAGTGCCCTGGCCACACTGCTGCACCGCCTCAGCACCGATCCGGCCGTACACCTCGAAGGCGCTGATTCCGACGTCGTGATCGGCAGCCCCGTCGCCGGCCGCGATCATCCCCAGCTGGCCGAATTGGTCGGTATGTTCGTCAACACCGTGGTGCTCCGCACCCTGGTTCCGGGGCACACCTCGTTCGCCGACCTGGTCGACCGGGTTCGCGACAACGACATCGATGCGTTCTCCCACGCGGATGTGCCCTATGACCAGCTGGCAGCAGCGGTTGCGGGCGATCGCCGCCAGCAGGATCCGCTGGTCAGGGTTGCCCTTGCCTTCGCCGAGGACGGCGGGCCTGATCTCGCACTGGGCGACCTCCGCGCCGAGGTATCCGAAATCGATACCGCCGGAACCCGGTTCGACCTCGAGCTTCGCGTCACCGGTGCATCGATGCGGCTCACCTACGCTCGCGGCAAGTATCGCCGCGACACCGTCGAGGCAATGGCGCAGCGCTTCACCCGGATCCTGGAGGCAGTTGCCGCCGACCCCGGTATCTCGGTCGACGACATCGACATCCTGGCCGAGTCCGAATGGCCCGCGGCCGATGTGTCGGTGGACGAGCAGGGCGATGCATGGTCGGACAACGAGATCCTCCTTCCCGACCTGCTCGCCGACGCCAGCTCGCGTAACCCCGACGCGGTGGCGCTCGAGTTCGAGCCCGGTCAGTGGTCCACCCCCGGCGCGGCGAGCGATCAGCGTGCGCTGACCTACCGCGAGCTCGACGAGTGGTCGAACCGCTGGGCGCGCTACCTACTCAGTCTCGAGATCGGGCCGGAAGATGTGGTCCCGATCGCGCTGAGCCGCAGCGCCGCCTCGGTGGCCGCCCTCTGGGCGATCACCAAGACCGGTGCGGCCTTCGTGCCCGTCGATCCCGCCTACCCGGCCGAGCGGATCGAGCACATGATCGCCGATTGCGGAGCCACCGTCGGCATCACCGACGAGGTGACCGCACCCGATCTGCCGACCGGTGTCCGGTGGATCAGTCTCGACGGGCAGCTCGGCGCTGCAGTGGAGACCATGAGTGGACGCAGGCTCAAGCGCCAGCGCTGGGCCACACCGGACAACATCGCCTACATCATCTACACCTCGGGGTCGACGGGCGTACCCAAGGGCGTCGCCGTCACCCACCGCGGATTGGCTCCGCTCGCCACCGAGCAACGTGAGCGCTACGGCATCGGGACCGATTCTCGCACCTTGCATTTCGCATCACCCAGCTTCGACGCGTCCATCCTCGAACTGCTGCTCGCCGTGTCCTCCGGTGCGACGATGGTCATCGCACCCCGCATCTACGGCGGAACCGAGCTGGAGAACTTCCTACGAGACCAGCGCATCACGCACGCCTTCATCACCCCGGCAGCGCTGGCCACCGTTCCGGGAACGGATTTGCCGGCGCTGCGGGCACTGGCCGTCGGCGGCGAGGCCTGCGGCCCCGAACTGGTCGAGAAGTGGGCGCCCGGCCGCACGTTCCTCAACGCCTACGGTCCGACCGAGACCACGGTCGTCTCATTGATGGCTGAGTTGCACACCGCGTCTGAGGGAACAGGACACACCGTCATACCGATCGGCACCCCCGTACGCGGCGAGCGAGCACTCCTGCTCGACGCCCGCTTGCGTCCGGTCCCGGCAGGCGTCCCCGGCGAGCTGTACCTGAGCGGTGCGGGCGTTGCCCGCGGCTACCTGCAACGGGCAGGTCTGACCGCAACCCGATTCGTCGCCAGCCCGTTCGGCGATTCCGGCGAAGTGCTCTACCGGACCGGCGACGTCGTCGTGTCCGATCCCGACGGCGTCATCACCTACCTCGGCCGCAGTGACAGCCAGATCAAGCTGCGCGGCTTCCGCATCGAACTCGGCGAGATCAACGCGGCACTCACCGCCCGCCCCGACATCCGTTTCGCGGTGACGGTCGTGCGGGGCCACGGTGAAGGTGCAAGCCTCGCAAGCTATGTCGTACCCGAGGAGAACGTCGGCGGATCCCTCGACCTCGAGGACGTCCGTCGCCACCTGCAGTCGCGACTTCCGCGGCATCAGGTACCGGCATCGATCACCTCCATCGACGAGGTACCGCTGACACCCAACGGCAAGTTGGACAGCAAGGCCCTGCCCGAACCTGCGGCGGTGAACCGAACCGAGCGACGCCCCGTCACCGGCGACACCCAGCAGTCGCTGGCCGAGCTGTTCGCCGACGTTCTCGGGGTTCCGGCCGACCAGGTGGGGGCCGACGACGACTTCTTCGAACTCGGCGGCACCTCGCTGACCGCCACCCAGCTGATCAGCCGGATCAATCGTTCGCTCGGCACGGACCTGCCCGTGAAGGTCGTCTTCGATCACCCGACCGTCAGCGATCTTGCCCAGTTCGCTTCCGAGGGCGACACCTCTGCAGGCGCCGAACGCACCCCGCTGACCGGCGCAGCCGAACACGTGACCAGCGCGCCGCTGTCGCTGGCCCAACGTCGTCTGTGGTTCCTCGCGAGCACCGATCCCGAATCCGCTGCCTACAACGTCCCGTTCGCGGTGGACTTCCACGGCGAACTGTCCGTGGACGCCCTGAGGTCGGCCCTCATCGACCTGCTGGACCGGCACGAGAGTCTGCGCACCCTGTTCCCCGAGGTGGGCGGCGAGGCCGTGCAGGTTCCGGAACCGGACGCCGCGAAGGTAGTGGGCAATCGCCTCCCGGTGGAGCACCACGACGACGCAGATCGCGACGAACTGGTGCTGGCCACGGCCGCACAGGGGTTCGACCTGGCCACGCAGGCCCCGGTTCGCTTCCGGTTGCTCCGCACCGGGCCGTTGAGTCACACCCTGGTGGTGGTGGTGCATCACATCGCCGCTGACGGTTGGTCACTCCCGACCCTCCTGGGCGATCTGATGACCGCGTACCGGGCACGTATCGCCGATGCCGCGCCGGAATTCGAACCGCTGCCGGTGAGTTACATCGACCACACGCTCTGGCAACACGCCACCGTGGGATCGCCCGAAGACCCCGAGAGCGCCGCGCACCGTCAGCTCGAGTACTGGCAAGGCGTATTGCAGGGCGCTCCCACCGATTCCACGATCCCCTCCCTCACCGAGAACGCGATGGGAGTAGCCGGCGCCGAACCCGATCGCAGTGGCGGGAACACCGTCCTGACCATCGACGACGATCTGCGCGGTGCGATAGCAGACCTGGCCCGGCACGAAGGTGTCAGCCCGTTCATGCTCATGCACGCTGCGCTCGCCGTGCTGATGTACCGGATGGGAGCGGGTTCCGACGTACTCATCGGCACCCCGGTCGCCGGACGGTTCGAACCCGAACTGCAACGGGTGGTCGGCATGTTCGTCAACACCCTTGCATTGCGTAGCTCGCTCGACCCGACCTCGTCGTTCACCACCCTGCTCTCGGAGATCCGCGAAAGCGACCTCGAAGCTCTTGCACACGTGGACGTACCGTTCGACGACGTGGTCGCAGCGGTGAATCCGCAGCGCGTGGTCGGCCGGCATCCGCTCTTCCAGATCGCGTTGTCGGTACACGATTGGTCCGAGAGCAGCCTCGGCGGCGACCTCGACGCCGGCCCCGGCCTGTCGGCACAGGTCACCGAGGTCGACACCCCGACAGTCAAGTTCGATTTGCAGTTCACCGTCACCGGGATCAACCCCGGTGCGGACGGTCAGGCCCGGATCAAGATGACCTACGCGAATGAGCTCTACGACGAGCGGACCGCGGAAGCCATTGCCGGGCGCCTCGTGCGGGTGTTGCGTGCCGTCACCGACACCCCCGAACGGCCGATCGGCGACACCCCGGTCACAGACTTCGTCGAAGAAGCGACCCTGGCACCGGTACGCGGCCTACCCGCGCCCCGGCCGCGGTCGTTGGCCGAGTTGTTCGCCGCAGCGGTGCGCGACAATCCCGACGGCACGGCGTTGATCGATGCGCACACCAGCGTCAGCTATCGAGAGGTCGACTACCGGTCGAACAAGCTGGCCCGGTTGTTGCTCCGTCGGGGCCTGGGACCCGACTCGCTGGTGGCCATGGCCATCCCGCGTTCTGTGGACTCGATCATCGCGACGCTGGCGATCACGAAGACGGGTGCGGCGTTCCTCCCTGTCGACCCGTCCTACCCGTCCGCCCGCATCGAACACATGTTGTCCGACAGCCGGGTTCGCGTCGGCATCACGATGGCCGAGCACGCACAGTCGTTGCCCGCGGCAGTGGACTGGTTCGTCCTCGACGACTCCGCAGTGCACGGCGCCACCACCGCGCTGTCGGCACTGCCACTGACGCGTGATGAGATCGGCGACGGGATCCGGCACGAGCAACTGGCCTACATCATCTACACGTCCGGGTCCACCGGCCGGCCGAAGGGCGTGATGGTGTCCCATCGCGGTCTCGCCGCGGTGCACGATGAGCTCAAGGCCAAAATGTGCCCCGAATCCGCTTCGCGGGTACTGCATTTCGCGTCACCGAGTTTCGATGCGTCGGTACTCGAGATGCTGATGGCGATCTCGGGTCGTGCAGCGCTGGTCATCAGTCCGGTCGACATCTACGGCGGCGAGCAGCTGGCCGACTTCCTCGAACTCAGCGCGGTGACGCACGCATTCATCACCCCGGCGGCCCTGGCGAGTCTCGACCACCGTCGAGTTCGCGGCCTGCGGACGATTGCCGTCGGCGGCGAGAGCTTCGGACGCGACCTGGTCCGAAAGTGGTCGGACGGCCGCACAATGTTGAATGTCTACGGGCCGACCGAGACGACTGTCATCACCACCTGCAGCAACCCGCTGACCCCCGAGGGACCGATCACGATCGGTTCTCCCAACCGCGGTGTCCGGGCACTGGTGCTCGACAACCGACTGCATCCGACCCCCGTCGGCGTGGCCGGCGAGCTCTACCTCATCGGCGATCAGGTGACCCGCGGATACTTCGGTCGTCCCGATCTGACGTCGGCACGGTTCGTCGCCAATCCGACCGGGGTGGGCGGCGAGCGGATGTACCGCACCGGTGACGTCGTTCGGTGGACCGCTGCCCGGACGCTGCAGTACATCGGCCGAAGCGACGATCAGGTGCAGGTGCGCGGCTTCCGCATCGAACTCGGCGAGATCGATGCAGTTCTCGCCGGATTCGACGAGGTCCGGCACTCCACGACCATCGTGGACGGCGACTCGGACCGGCAGGCACGTCTGCTGAGCTACATCGTCACCACAGACGGAGTCGACGTGGACACCGCGTCGCTGCGAGAGCAGTTGTCGCACAAACTTCCTCGGCACATGGTGCCGTCGGCGATCACGGTTCTCGACGAGATCCCCATGACGCCGGTCGGCAAACTCGACAAAGCTGCTCTGCCGAAACCTGAGGTGTCGACCACGACGGGGCGCGCGCCCGCACCCGGCACGGAGACCCTCGTGGCAGCCGCGTTCGCGACGGCGCTCGATCTCGAGACGGTCACCGCTAACGATGGCTTCTTCGACCTCGGCGGCAACTCGCTCTTGGCCACCAAGGTGATCGCCACGCTGCGGGAGGAAGCCGGCATCGCGGTTCCCGTCGGCTGGATGTTCAGTGACTCGACCACCGAGGAGCTCGCAGCCCGCATCGACAGTGAACGACACCGGGCAGCGAACGAGCCGGATGCGGCGCCGGCTGAACCCGCCGATGATCCGGCGCTGGCCCCGCTGCTGTCGCTGCGTGCCACCGGCACCCGGCATCCGGTGTTCGCCGTACATCCCGCACTGGGCGTCGCCTGGAGCTACACCTCGCTGCTCCCGCATCTCGATACCGACCAGCCGCTGTACGGGTTGCAGAACCCCGCGTTGTCCGGTGGGCCGAGGTTGCGCTCGGTGCCGGATCTGGCGGATTTCTATGTGCAGCAGCTCCGTTCGGTGCAGCCCCAGGGGCCCTATCATCTGGTCGGCTGGTCGCTGGGTGGTTCGATCGTCCACGAGATGGCGGTTCAGCTCCGTGAACAGGGCCAACGGGTGGACCTGCTGATGTTGCTCGACTCGTACGTGATCCCGGGCAGGCCGGAGCTCAACGTCGAACCTTCGGTCGGAGAACTACTCGAGGAGTTCGGTTTCTCCGATGTCCGCGAGGCCCTCGGTCACGACATGGACGCCGACCTGAGCATCGAGCAGGCGACGGAGATCGTCCACAAAGCCGAAGGACCACTGGCCCACCTGTCGGTGGCCGCTCTCGAATCGCTGTACGAGGCATACGTGGCGGCGACTGCAGTCGCCCGGGAGTGGACACCGCGGCGCTACGACGGTGACGTCGTATTCGTCACTGCAGCAGAGGATCCGCCTGCGGGGCAACCCGCGATCGAGGATTGGCGGGAGCATGTCTCGGGCGGCATCGATCACATCACCGCGCCGTGCCGGCACAGCCAGCTCCTCGACTCCGACCACGTCGCCCCGGTGGCCGACGCTCTGCGCCGTCACCTCGATGCCCTCTCCGGGGCACACCGGGCCCACGACGCGACCACAGACAAGTTCCACAGTGCCGACAAGTACGAATCAGCCAGGGAGAGGACACATCATGATGAATCCATTCGATGACGAGCGGGGTACGTTCCGCGTTCTGGTCAACCATGAGGGCCAGCACTCCCTGTGGCCGGACTTCGCGCCGGTACCCGGTGGCTGGACCTCGCAGCACGGGCCCTCGGGCCGAGAGGACTGCCTGCAGTACGTCGAGGACAACTGGCGCGACATCGCGCCGACGAGCCTCAAGCAGTCCATGTCCGAACGCAAGCACGGAGCCCGCGCGGTTCGCGACGACAAGTGGTGGATCAATGGATGAACATGCGATCGAGGTCTCCGGGCTGACCAAGACCTTCGGTGGCAAGTTCGGTCGCGGTGAACCCCATCGCGCCCTCGGGGGCGTCGACCTGCAGGTCAAGCGGGGTACCGTACACGCTCTCCTCGGACCCAACGGGGCCGGCAAGACCACGACCGTGCGGGTGATCTCCACCCTGCTCAAACCCGACGAGGGCACGGTCACCGTGCTGGGCACCGATGCGCTGGCCGATCCCGCCAAGGTTCGGCGCAGCATCGGGGTATCGGGACAGTACGCCGCGGTGGACGGGAACCTGACCGGCTGGGAGAACCTCCGCATGGTCGCGCGTCTGTACGGCCTCAAACGGAAGGCCGCGGGCGCCCGCGCCGACGAACTGATCAACGACTTCCGGCTCAGCGACGCACGAGATAGACCGTCGCGCACCTATTCCGGAGGCATGCGTCGGCGGCTCGACCTCGCCGGCTCACTGATCGCGAGGCCCGGCGTCGTCATTCTCGACGAGCCCACCACCGGCCTCGACCCACGCGGACGCCGCGAGATGTGGGCACTGATCGAGAACCTCGTCAGTACGGGCACCAGCGTGCTCCTGACCACGCAGTACCTCGAAGAGGCCGATGCCCTGGCCGACATCATCACCGTCATCGACAAGGGAGTGGTGGTCGCCAAGGGAACCGCCGCCGAATTGAAGGCCGCGTCCCAGTCCACCCTGCTGACGGTGGAAGTCTCTCAGGGTTACGACCGTGACCGGCTCATCTCGGTGCTGACCGAATACGGATCCGGCGAACCGTACAGTCACGCGCACTCGATGGCGTGGCATGTTCCTGTCGCGCACGGCAACGCCAGCGCAGCCGTGATCATCCAGGCGCTGTCCGAGACGGGCGTGACCGTATCGGACTTCACCGTCGATGCCCCCACGCTCGACGACGTCTTCTTGAACCTGACGTCGACCACCCCCGACAAGAACGAGGAGCGTGCTGCGTGACGACCACATCTGCACAGCCGACTCCTGACGCCACGAAGAAGGCGAAAGAGAAGCAGGAGAAGCCGAACAAGGTGACCGCGACGTCGATGGGCTCTGAGGACTTCCTTCCCGCGAAAGGTGGCGGGCTGTTCTCCGACAGTTCGGTCATGGCGGGACGAAACCTGCTGACCATCCGCCGGGTGCCGACGCTGCTGGTGAGCGCCACGGTGCAGCCCTTCATGTTCGTCTTCTTGTTTGCGTACGTGTTCGGTGCAACCCTGGGTGGCGCGTCGTACCGCGAGTTCCTGATGGCGGGAATCTTTACGCAGACAGTTGTTTTCAACTCCGCCTTCACCACTGTCGGACTTGCCCAAGACTTGCAGTCCGGCATTGTGGATCGTCTGCGAACGCTGCCCATGTGGTCGCTGGCGGTAGTTCTCGGCCGGACACTCTCCGATCTCCTGGTCAGCATCGTCAGCGTCGCGGTCATGGCACTGTGTGGTCTGGTCATCGGCTGGAGGATCCGTGGCAGCGCGCTCGACGCGTTGATCGCTCTCGGCCTGATCCTGTTGCTCGCCTTCGCGATGTCGTGGGTCGGCGCGTTCTCCGGCCTCATGGCACCCAATGTCGAGGTCGCGCAGAGCGTCGGCTTCGTGTGGATGTTCCCGATGACGTTCCTCTCGAGCGCGTTCATCTCGGCGCAGAGCCTGCCCGGGCCGCTCAAGACAATCGCAGAGTGGAACCCGATCACCGCCGTGGCCACCGCATCTCGGCAGTTGCTCGGCAACGCGGCACCCGCCGACTTCCCGCAGGCGACGGGCTGGGTTGCCGACAATGCTGTGCTCTATTCAGTGCTCACGTGCGCCGCGATCCTGCTCGTGTTCGTGCCGCTGTCGCTGTGGCGTTACCGCTCGGTCGCCAGCCACTAGCCCGATCTTGGTGGGTTCTGGCGACCATTTCCGCAGGTCAGCATCACCAGAACCCACCAATTCCGGGTGCCCGGGCAGGTCAGTAGTCGGACTCGGCCGCCACGATCTCGGCAAGGAAGGCGTCGGCGGGCGGGGCCGCGAGGCGCGCCCGCACGAAGGCCCGCGCCCGTTCGCGGGCTTGTACCGGTTCCGATACCGCCGCCCCCACCGTCAGTGCGGTCGACGACCAATCATGGCCCCACAACTCTGACTCCGATGGAGTGTCTTCACCGGTTCGGAGCGCGATTCTGGCGGCACCACTGCCGTCCAGTTCGGCTGCGCCGACGATCCCACCCGACCGCAACGTGACGGCGATACCCGAAGGGTCGCCTCCGATCACCATC
The DNA here is from genome assembly GCF_002095435.2 of Williamsia sp. 1138. Lineage (GTDB taxonomy): Bacteria > Actinomycetota > Actinomycetes > Mycobacteriales > Mycobacteriaceae > Williamsia. The sequence goes on along the minus strand of NZ_MJEJ02000032.1, from coordinate 33,458 downwards.
GTCCGGACGACCGCTGTTGCCGTGGCGTCGCCGAAATCGTTCGGGACCAGCCATTCCGCTGTGTTCTCGGCGGCATCGAAGGTGTGCGGCGGAACCGCGCCCCATTTGATGGTGGCCGTACCCCGCGCGATCCCGTCGAGATTCGAGCCGGTCGGGTTGCCGGCCGCGAGGGCGTACTCGTCCTGTCGGCCGACTCCTGCCGGTGCGTGCAGATCCGACTTGTCCAGCGCGTCCGCGAGATCGAGCCACAGCGCCGAGTCAGGGCCCGCGGCGGCGCCCGTCTCTTCCACCAACTCGACCGCACGCGAGACAAGTTGCACGACCCGGTGATCGCCGCCGCGTACGTGCCGGGTCAGGGCTGCCGCGTGCGGCGCCAGCAATGCGGCCACATCTGAGTCGAAGGTGTCGGCAGGAAAGAAATGTTGGGCATCCGCCGTGAGTGTTGCGACCTCGGCATCGAGAAGGGCTGCGTCCAGCGGTCCGATCGCGTCGCGAACACTGGTCGGCCACCAGCGGCGCAGCCAGTGCCCGAGCGCGAGCCGCTGCGGCACCTCGAGTGCGCCTGCGACAATCTCGACGCCACCGATCTCGAGGGAGCCGGGCCCGACAGCCGGATCTGCCATGCCCGCGGCGAGGGCGATGTGGCCGGCTTCCCCGACCACGTGCCACAGCCAATCCGCCTGATCGTGATCGAGAAAGGTGATCTGAGGCGGGCCTGTCACATCAACAGTCCATGACATCACTGCGTCACCGACCTCGAGTACGGCGACCAACGGCGGCCCTTCGGTGTCTGCACCGATTGTCCACAGTCCCGATTGCACGTGCAGCCTCATATCACCGCCGCACCCGAAGCCGGGGCCAGTTCATTCTCCAGCATCGCCTTGATGCGCTGGCGCTGGTCCAGACTCGCCGATCGCGCCACCCCATCCAGAAGCGCTCGGACATCGTCGACGTCGGCGCATGTTTCCTGCCACACGTCGCGACCATGCAATCTGGCCCACAGCCGGCTCAGGTAGGGACGGGCGAAGGCCCGGAGATCATCGACCACCCGCTGCTGGCGCGGGTGCAATGCCGCTCCCCCGGCAAGGCAGCGCCGCGCATGCAGCACGTACGCCTCTTTGCGCAACCGCGCTTGGATCTGCATCGCCAAATCAGTGGTGGGACCGTGCTTCTCATCGAGGGGTGCCAGGTCGACAGCGACCTCGATGCCGGCGATCAACGTGGCCTGTCGATCTTCGCCGAGTAGCCCCCACGGCGCACAAGCGCGATCCACCTCCTCGTCGCACAGCAGTGGGACGTCAGGGAGCTCCGTCTGGTCGAGACCGCGGCGCAGGGTGGCGCGGACCCGCTCGGCAACCGTGCGATCGAGCGGCCGCTCGCCTCGCTGTTCTCCGATGACGGTCGGACGTTGCTGTGGGGCAGACGAACTCAGACCGACGTCGACGATAGACCACGGGAGCACTGCCACCTCGTCCCGAGCGAACGCCCCCAGGTTGAACGGTGTCTCGTCGGCGATGAGCGCCGACCACACCCGCTGCCGGGCGCCGCGGGAGCGGTGATCGTCTGCACGCCCCAGCACTGCGGACAGACCCGAGAGAAACGGCCCCGTGATAGCGCCGCCCGGCGACACGTCATTCCAGCTGTCTTCCAGTTGCCGGGCGAGTTTGTCCACCACCACCGGATCCGACAGGTGATCGGTGAGAACCGCACCAGCAGTTCGGTCCCGGTTCCCATGTAGTTCGCGCAGTATCGTCTCTGCGACGGTATCTGCATCGGCCGGCGGCTCCCCCGCGGTGACGGCGAGTTCGAAACAGACCGGAAAGTACATCTCCTGGGCATTACCGGTGGTGATCCGGAGCCGCCTGCGCGCCTTCTTCAGGTGGGTGAACCACCGAGCGGTCAGCAATAGTTCGCGGCCATGGGCTGCGATCAATGCGTCGACATCGACCGCTGCCTCGCCCGTGAGAATCGGGGTGGAGAACTGCGGATTCACGCGCAGCCGCAACACCAGCGGATCGAGGATGCGTTTGACAGTGCGACGAAGCGGTCCCCCGTCTGAACTACTGAGCACATCGAGCCCAGGACCGATGCGACGCCATGCCTCGTCGATCACCGCCCTGCGCGGACGGGCCACCGACACGTCGGTCGACACTTGCAGCCCCGTACTCATCAGGCGATCGTAGACCGAGGCCGCCGGGCGGACCAGTACCGAACTTGGGATCGGTAGCCGCCGGCGGACGAGAACCTTGTCTCATGCGAACACGACTTTCTCACCTGAAGACCACTGTGACGACCCCGATCTCTCACCGCCGCACCGCGGCAAATGAGCGCGCTCTCGTGATCGGCGTCGGGACGGTGTCCGGCACCGCAGACCGATCTCCCGGCGCCGCCGTGGCCGTCGACGTCGAAACCGTCTCAGGCGAGCGGTTCCGTGGGGCTCTCACAACCTCCACCTGCCACGGCACTCCGCTCGACCTGAGGCCCGGAGTGGTGGTCGCGGTCAGGTTCGATCCAGACCGGCCCACCGATCTCGCCCTCGCCGACGACATGATCGCAGCGCGTGCGGCGTTCGACCACATGCTGATCCGTAAAGGACTGACGACCACCGAGAAGATCGACCTCGTTCGACGGGGAAACCGATCCCAGGGCGTCGTGACCGCAATGCGTGTCACCGGCGCCGTGATCGAGGACCATCGGGAGATCACTGTCGACCTCATGGTCAGCAAGACCGACGGCGGACAGTTCGCCTCCCGTGAAACCGCCTTCATTCCAGCCACATCCGTGAATGCGGTGACGCCGGGGAGCGTGGTCGCCGTCTACTATCGCACTGCAGACGAATCGACGATCGCGATCACCGTCGCCAAGGCCTGACACCAGATGCTGGCTGAATGTCGCACACGGGAACAGTTTCGGAGTTCGTCGCCCAAGGCTCACACTATGGAATTGTCAATGTTCTAGCTGCACAAGTGTTCACCGGTGCTGCGGTAGTAGCTTGGGACTGCGTCGTCGACGTAGTTTCTCGTAAATCTGTGGGCCGTCAGGCGGCGAGTGGTTCGGTGGTCATGGTGCGGCGGGCATGGGAGCGCAGCGGTTCTGTGGTGCCCGGTTTGATGAACCAGGGGTGTCCGTCGTGGCCGATGAACACGGCCCAGCCTTTGTGGTGGATATAGTTGTGGTGCCGGCGGCACAGCAGAACGGTGTTGGCCAGGCTCGTCTCGCCGCCTTCGCTCCAGAACTTGATGTGATGCGCGTCCGTCCAACCGGCGGGGCAGCCGCAGCCAGGAAACGCACATCCCTTGTCCCGCACCGTAAGTGCTTTTCTGATTGCTGTTGTGACAGTGCGGTGTTCACGTCCCACGTCCAGCGGCACCCCGTTGTTGTCGAGCACGATCTTGGTGATCACCGCATCACAGGCGATTGTCTGCGCGGTGGCGGTCGAGACCGGCCCGGTCCACTCAAACGACGGCGCTGGCGTGGGTGTCGTGGCGCCTGGGATGCCGTTCAACTGCAACGCCAGCAGTTGCTCAGCGGAGACCGTCATCGTCACTCGCGGTTTCACGCCACCCTCGGTGGGCCGGTCCTGATGGGCGAAGAAAGAGTCCAGGACCTTGCCGAGCGCTTCGGCGAGACGTTGCGGTGTGGTGCGGGGATCGGGTGATCCGTCGGGTTCGGGAACGGGCTTGGCCAGCGGTCGCAATGCGGTGGCCAGTTTCTCCCCGACAGTCTTGTCGAGATCGAGGGTGCCGTGGGTGCGCCCATCATCACCAGTCCCGAACGTCACCTCATTTAACTCGTCGTTCTCGGCGTCCGGGATCTCTTTATCCGGCGGGGACAGGGCAATCGCCATGTCGTGGGCCCGTTCGACGACCGCGGCCGGCGTGAAGATACGGGCTTCGGTCAACAAACCACGGATGCAGTCAGCACGATCAGCCTCTGACAGGTCCGGGTCGCGTCGGTCGATGTGGTTCAATCCCTTCACGATTGCGTCCACGTGTTCTGCGGACAGGGTCCCGTCCACGGCGTACGCAGCGACCGAGGGGACGGAGACAAGGGCGCGGCCGACGCGGACATAGCGTTGCGCGACGGCTGGTGAGACCTGCACCGACTGCAGTAGTGCCGCGGTCGAGTCCGCGCCGAGTGTCTTGGCGACCCCCCGTTTGTCGAGGTCGCCGGTGAAGCGAAACAACAACGCATCGAGCACGTTCTTGGCCCGCAACGCAAAGACGGTTTCGTCAGACAATGCCAGATCGTCGAGTGAGGTGAGCAGCAGTGGATCTGCCGCCATTGTTGATAGGTGTTCGAACAGCCCCCGGAAGTCCATGGGATGAATGTACCGCGCTTTTTGGGTTAGCACAAGTGTTCGATTCTGTTTATTAGATTGTGTTGCAACGTCTTTCGATGTTCAGAGGACTGCCCGCAACCAGAATATCAAAGGGGTCTGACATCGTCGGCGCGAGCGAAAAGGGCACGCTCGATGTCCAAAGGGGCACGCTCGGCGCGAGTTTCGGCACGCTCGGCGTTCGGTAGGGCACGCTCGGCGCGAGTTTCGGCACGGTCGACGGTGATCACGACGGCAGAGTCTGATTCGCGCGCACGACAAAAGTCACGAGCGCCCCCCAGTAGATCGGGTGGGCGCTCTGATCCCCCTCCCGCCACCGCCGCATCTGCGCCCGTTGCCAGCGACCGACGGAGCGTGCCGCGTCATCGGCCCGGTGTGCGGTATCGACCGCGACGATCAGTTCCGCCATCAGGTCGGTGTCCTCGGTGGCTGCGTCCCGTGAGAATCGCCGGTAACCGGCATTCGTCGGCAGTGACCACAGGGTGGCCGTGACGACCTCCGCGCCGGAGAGGATCACCGCGGCAACCATGCCCGTCGCTTCGTCGAACCGGTAGTCACTGCCAGATGCGCAGGCGACCAAGGCCACCCGCGGCGGCATCGGCCACCGAGACGTATCCGCCAACAGATCGGCCGCGGTGAACGGGCGGTGTGTTCCCACCGCATCGGCGTATCCGGGAATGGCCTCGGGGCAGGCCAGGTGGATCGCAGCGCGCTCGGCGTACCCGGCGTCGCCGGGCGCCGCACTCGCGTGTCCGACGAACAGCAGGCGGCTTGGTTCGTCCTTCAACATTCTCGACAACCAGTTCCGGTCGATGTCGCTGCGCCGGAACAACTCCACTGCAGACCCGACATCAGGAAGGGCGGGCTCGGACTCGAGGATCCCTGCGAAATGCTGCGCGACAGGACTTGACGATGAAGGTCGTCCCAGGACCGACCCGAGTGGAGAATCTGGGCGCTGACCGGGCACGCGCGGATCAAGAATCAACACCGGCGGGTTGTGGCACCGGTCTTCCCAGCTCATTGCGCGCCGCGGCGCCCGAACGATGTTGACGGGCGGTGCCATCACCACATCGGCGATCTCCATCAGTCGGTAACCATCGGTCAGCTCGGCAATGTCCGGAAGTTCCGGGCCGACACCTGATTCGGCGGGCGCGGTCTCGACCGACCCGTTCGTCACGGGTGACGCAGTCGGCACCGCAAGCATCGCGAAAGGCGTCTGCGCGAGACGCGCAGTGGGAGTGACGAACAGCGTCGGCCGCGGATCCGCGACGCATTCCGACAGCAATGCCCACGCCTCTTCGGAGAGCAGGAGCGATCCCAGGTGGTACGACCAACGCAACTCTGCGTCGGGCGACGCCAGCGGACCGGCCGTCAACGCCCTGCCGACCGCGTCCTCGGTCGTCTCTTCCCCATGCGGTACCGGTAACGCCGCATCGAGTTCCTCCGCCACCGCGGTCAGGTGCGAGTCCGCCACCACCCACGTCACCGTCCGCGTGGGATCGCCCACGACCCGCAGACTGCCGTAGGTCGCGACCCCCACATCGGCAAACCTGAGCACCAGGGTGACACCACCGACGCCGTTCACGGCCACGTCGCCCAGAGAGGGTCGGAGCTGGTGACCACGCGGCCATAACGCCCTTGCGCCAGCGCGCGATATCGCGCCAGCACGGCCGGCCCCGCCGGATCCATCTGCAGTGACGGCAACGGCCCGAGCCTGGTCAACGCCGACGGGGTGGCGACGGCAGTACCCCCCGCGAACGCTGCCTCGGAGATGTCGGCCATTGCGGGGGTCGCGGCGGTCGCTGTCACCTCCCAGTCGGCAACCATCGAGGGGTCAGGTTCGGTGGTGAAAGTACCTCGAGCACTCTGGTATTCGATGAGTTCTGCCACCAGTGCCACGTTCTCCCACTCCCAGGCAACGGCAAACGCCCCGGCGAGCACCGGGGCCGAGACCGCCGCTGTCCAGCGCAGCCGGGCAGTCGCATCAGCGAGGGTGTGCCGCACGCTGTCGACCGCCAGAGCCGCGGGAATCTTCAGGTCCGCGGCACGTTCGAACTTCGGCATCGCCCTGTCGTAACCCTCGGTGCCGGGCGCCGCGTCTACGACGCCACGCGATCCGGCCAGTCTCGCCTCCAGCTCGCGCCACCCCTCGTCGGGTTCACCCGCCCCATCAAATCCCATGTCCGCCAGTGCTTCCGCACGCCATGCCGAACCGAGCAGATCGTCGAGCCTAGCGTACTGGAGCCACGTGGATCGCGGGCTCGAGTCGAGCATGGCGCGGGCCTGTTCGATGGCGTCGCGCGCCTGTGCGTAGCGGCCGCGAAAGATGTCGATCCAACTGCGCTGCAGCAGTATCCGACTTACGTGCAGCGGCCTGCCGAGTTCTTCCCAGTGGCGTTGGGCGTGCTGGAAGCACTCGTCGGCCGCTTCCAGTGCGCCCGCCGCCATCCGGGTGAGCCCGAAGTACAGCCAGCATCGTGAGACATCATGGGCGATTGCATGCTGTGCGATGACCGGGTAGGCAAGCGTGAGAAGACGTTCGGTGTCCACGACATCAGATCGCGACCACGCCGCCGCTGACCGCTCCAACAGCACTCGCGCCGAGGCCAAGCCCCATCCGCGCCGCTCCGCTCTGGCGCCTGCGCGACGCAGGTACGGCTCTGCCTCGTGCAGGCGTCCCGTCTCCACACAGAACCGTCCATATCCGATTCCGACGAGTACCCAGAGGTGGTCGGACTCGGCGGTCCGCTCGCTCTCGTCGAGAGCGGCGAGCACCGCGTCCCACAGGATCTCCGCGCTGACGTGATCGTCGTCGTCGGCTAGCGCGACTGCGCAGCTGATGCGGGCCCGCATGATCAGTTCGAGGGCTTCGCCGGCAAGATTGGGAGCGGAGCCGGAATTGCTCTGTCCGATCAACTCGGCGAGACCCGCAGCCGCCGCCTCGTGGTCACCGGCCGCGGCGGCGAGCCCGATCTCCAGGTGATCTGCCCGACGGGTGTACCGGATGACCATCTCGTCGACGACCGCAGCAGGAAGTGTCACCTGCGCCGCGTCCTTCGAGTACGGGTCCGCGGCGATCTGAACATAGATCGAGACACAGTCTCGAATTCGTCGAACACATTCTGCGACACCGTCGTAGGCGCTTCGGACGAGATACACCTCGCCCAGCTGCGCGAACACTTCGAGCGCCAGGTCATCTCTGTCCAACTCCACGATCTGCGGCATCAGCGACAACAACAGAGCCTGTGCGCCGGCCTGATCATCGGCAAACGCCAGCTGGCGTGCACGCTCGAGCTCACCCGGAACCGACATGAAGGCATCCTATTGAGGGCGGGATCACCGGGACAAGAAGGCGGCGGGCGTGCACTGCACGCCCGCCGCCACCCGAGAAGAGTTGATCAGTTGCAGGTGACCTTGATCGTGAACTCTTTCTTGATCATTCCTGCGGTCGGGTTCTTCATGTCCGCGCCCTCGGCCTCACCGGTGATCGTGTAGGTGTCACCGTCGACCGAGACCTCGGCGGAACCGACCGCCATACCCATGCTGTCCGAGACCGCCAGCGCGCTGCCGTCGACGACCAGACCCAGCGACTCCACCTTGGGAGTGGCCTCGTCGGTCATCACGACCGCGACACCCTGCTGGCCGCCGGAGGATCCGCTGGCCACGTTGATCTTGCCGGCCTGCTTGACGCAGGTGACCGAGTCCAGATCGACACCCGCAAGGTCCTTGCCCTCCACCTTGACCTCGGTGTTGCCGCTGGTCGAGATCTCGGTTCCGCCTGTCTGAGCGGTGCTCGCTGCCGGGGTAGCGGCGGGGCTGCTGTCACTGCTGCTGCTGTCATCAGAACAGGCCGACAAGATTCCGACTGCGGCGATCAGTCCGACGGTGGCTGCGAGGACTCGTTTCATTGGTCTTCCCTTTCGTTGATGCGTCGCCTGAAGTGGCGCCGTCATGAGAGAAGTACAAACCGCACCCTCGGCTACCGATCCCAATTTTCCTCTCACCGCTGACGGCGAGGATCTGGTCAGTCGCGACTCCCAGGAGCATTGTTGCCCTGCATCTGCCCAGGTATCCGCGTTCGCCGATATCCGCGCACGATGTCTCCCCAGAAGTCAGTCAATGACACGACAGCTCGGTCCCGAGCTCTTGACCTGCGAGGTTCAACTCTGCGAGAGCGAGTCGCCCAACAACCGAGCGAAGTTCGAGATCCCGGCCTCCTCGGTATCCACCTGCTCGGCCCGACGAACCCGCCCGCCGAGAAGCGCCGCCAGCTCGCCGGTCGCCCGTTCGACCCGATCTGCCAATGTCGCCGTATCGCCTGATCCTGCCGCCCAGTCCTCGGATGCCGCGTAGACGCCGCTCGGGACAACCACCGCGCGCAGGTAGGCGAACAGCGGTCGCAGGGCGTGGTCGAGCACCATCGAATGCCGCGGACTACCGCCCGTGGCGGCGATCAGTACCGGTTTGCCCACGAACGTGTCCTTGTCGACGATGTCGAAGAAGGACTTGAACAGCCCACTGTACGAGGCGTTGAACACCGGGGTCGCAGCGATCACCGCATCCGCCTCCTCGACGGCACGGACCGCGTCCCGGGCACCACCGATCGCAAAACCACTCAGCATGCCCTGGGCCACGTCCACCGCGATGTCCCGCAGGTCGATCACGTCCACCTGCACGGATTCCAGTTGCCCGGCAATCGAATTCGCGAGACGATCAGCCAGCAGTCGCGTCGACGACGGCTCGCTCACACCCGCACTGACAACCGCGATACGCACGATGCTCATCAACCGACCGCCTCGACGCCGGCGAGCGTCCGGGCTGCCACCAACGATGTGTGCGTCGGGGCATCGGGAACATCCGCGGGCCGGCCTTCGGCGAATCCTGCACGCAGATCAGGTAATACCTCACCCAGAAGGTCGAGTTGCTCCAGAGCGGTCTTCAGCGGCAGACCCGCGTGGTCGACCAGGAACAGCTGACGCTGATAGTCGCCGAAGTGTTCGCGGAAGGTCAGCGTCTTGTCGACGAACTCCTGCGGACTACCGACGGTCAGCGGGGTCTGCTCCGTGAACTCCTCGAGCGAGGGCCCGTGCCCGTAGACCGGCGCGTTGTCGAAATAGGGACGGAACTCGTTGACCGCATCCTGCGACTTCGGGCGGATGAAGAACTGACCACCGAGCCCGACGATCGCCTGCGAAGCGGTGCCGTGACCATAGTGCTCGAAGCGCTCCCGATAGAACCCGATCAACTGCTTGTAATGCTCTGTGGGCCAGAAGATGTGGTTCGCGAAGAAGCCGTCGCCGTAATAGGCTGCCTGCTCCGCGATCTCCGGGCTGCGGATGGAGCCGTGCCAGACGAACGGCGGCTCATCGTCGAGTGGACGCGGCGTCGAGGTGAATGACGTCAGCGGGGTGCGGAACTTGCCCTGCCAGTCCACGTTCTCCTCACGCCACAATCGGCGAAGGAGATGATAGTTCTCGATGGCCAGCGGGATGCCCTGACGGATATCCTTGCCGAACCACGGATAGACCGGACCGGTGTTGCCGCGGCCCAGCATGAGGTCAACCCGGCCGTCGGCGAGATGCTGGAGCATCGCGAAGTCTTCGGCGATCTTCACCGGGTCGTTCGTTGTGATCAGCGTCGTCGACGTCGACAACTGCAGGGTCTCGGTCTGCGCAGCGATGTATCCGAGCATCGTCGTGGGTGACGACGGGACGAACGGTTTGTTGTGGTGCTCGCCGGTGGCGAACACGTCGAGTCCGATGTCCTCGGCCTTCTTGGCCAACGCGACCATCGCCTTGATGCGCTCGTTCTCGGTCGGCTCGAGGCCGGTGGTGGGGTCGACGGTGACGTCACCGACGGTGAAGATTCCGAATTGCATGATGCCTACCTCCTAGGTTGGAAGCTACAATCACACTAACCGGACCGCGGTCCGATTTATTTCATCGTTCCCGACCATCCGACTGTCACAATCCGGTGCGGTATGAAAATACCGGCCATGTCGGCTACAGTGGTATTTAAATACCGGCCACGCGGGCCGAGGGAAGGGAGCGATCGTGCTCGAATTGAAAACGCCCACAGAGATCGAAAAGATGCGGGTCACCGGCGCATTCATTGCCGACCTGCTCGACGATCTCACGCACCGAGCCGAGCCCGGGGTCAACTTACTGGACCTCGAGCACCGCGCCCGCCGGTTGATCGACGATCGCGGCGCGCAGTCGTGCTACTGGGACTACTCCCCCTCGTTCGGGCGAGGCCCGTTCCGAAACGTCATCTGCCTGTCGGTGAACGACGCAGTGCTGCACGGACTTCCGCATGATTACGTCCTTCGCGATTCCGACCTGCTGACGATGGACATCGCGGTGTCGATCAATGGGTGGGTTGCCGACTCCGCGCGCAGCATCATCGTCGGCACCCCGCGCCCCGAGGACGAACGCCTCATCGAGGCCACCGAACGTGCGTTGGTCGCTGGAATCTCGGCCGCGAGGGCCGGCAACCGCCTGGGCGACATCTCCGCGGCCATCGGCGCGGTGGCTGCCGATTACGGGTACCCCGTCAACACCGAGTTCGGTGGGCACGGGCTGGGCCGCACCATGCACGAAGATCCGCACGTGCCCAACACCGGACGCGCGGGACGAGGCCTCAAACTCAAACCAGGTTTGACCCTCGCCCTCGAGCCCTGGCTGGCCCGAACCACCGACAGGATCGTCTATGACGACGACGGGTGGACCATCCGCTCTGCCGACGGATCCCGAACAGCTCACAGCGAACACACCATCGCCATCACCGATGGCGAACCGTTGGTACTGACACAGCAGAGCGTGTCCACCACATCCGTCCCCGCCTGAGGTCGCCGAGGGAGCAGTGCCCTCGGCGTGCCCATCCGGGGCCCGAAGTGGTGTCGAACGATCCATGGCGGGCGTCCAGTGTCAGAGCACCACGGGTACCCAGAGTCCGAAGAACCAGAATCCCCACCCCTGTTTGCGATCGTCGAAGACCGGTGTCACCGATTGGCCACGGTAGTCGAACGTCTCGAGATCAGGCCGCTTCACCGCGCCGAGCGCAGGAACAACCTGCGACGTCTGGCCGACAGCTGTTCCCTCAGGCGCAACAGCTGCGTTCGCCGTCGCCGTACCGGTCCCGATTCCCAACGCCGCCAGGCTGATTCCACCGGTGACGGCGGCCGCTGAGATGGCCTTCCTGACCTCCATGTGCCCACTCCTTCGTTGACATCGGCGACACCTCAACCGACTGCGTTCAACGATAGGGATCGAAACTTACCGGCATCCATGGTCAGCCTGTGAAGTTGCTGTCAACGACCGCACGTAGTGCGGGAACATTCGTGCCCGCTCGCGACTCTCATCGACACCAAGCCGCACACTGCAGAAGGAACACGACCATGGATGCCGGAGCCGAGTTCGACTCGCACGACGTGATATCGATCCCGGACGACACCGGCCCGGCCGAGGAGCAGGAGAACACGGCTCAGATCGGCTGGTCGGACCTCGACATCTCGCTCGACGATCCCGTCACCGACGACTCGTCGGACGAGCCCGAATCCGGTCACAGCGCCGGCGACTCCGACGAATACTCCGACCACTGGTTCCTGCAGGCGGAGAACGGCACCTGCGTTCCGGCGAGTGTCGCGCAGATCGTCGCGGAGTACACCGGCGAGGACATCCAGAGTGAAGACGCGTTCGTCGAACTGTCGCAGGAGAACGGATACTTCGTCGACGGTGAGATCAACAACGGGATGTCGATCTACGCGGCCGCAGACCTACTGGAACAGAACGGAATTCCGGCGACCGTCGAAACAGGCGACATGGACGACCTCTCCGTCGCACTCGACGAGGGTCGCGGGGTGATGCTGTACGTCGACTCCGGCGAGTATTGGGACCCTGAGCAGGAAGCGAAGGACGAGTCCGCCGGACGCGATCAGGGCGGTGACCATTGCGTGGTCATCAGCGAGATCGACTACGAGAAGGGCGTCGTCTATCTCAGCGACCCGGGGCACCCGGACGGCGACCGCATGGAGGTCCCCCTCGACGAGTTCGAACAGGCGTGGGGCGACGCGAACAACACCATGATCGTCTGCGACGAACCCTCACCGAACGCCGATACATACGACGCACCTGTGGAATCTGACGATCCGCTACTCGACTCCGACTACGACAGTGACGATCTCACCGACCTCAAGGCCGCGATCGACTGGCTCACCGAGCGTCCGTGGACGCTGCTCCCGCTCGTCATCGGCGCCAACTGATCGCACCTATCGGCTCCGACGCCTCGGGTGGAGCCACACATAATCCGGGTTCGGCCGCACCGGCCGCCGGCGCAGACGGTTCAACAACGGTGACTCATCGACACGCCCCGCGCAGATCTCGAGTTGTCGCGTCGTCCACGCCCGTCCCGGCCGGATGTCGATTTGGTAGGCACCGAGGTAGTCGGTGATCTCTTCGCTGAACGCGGTCTTGAACTGGCCCACGCCGTGGCGCTGGTGGGACTCGTCGGTGATGGTCGCCGACGACGGCGTGCCGTCGAGGTCGTACCACTCGCACCCCTGTTCACGGGCCCAACGCATGATCTCCCACTGCAAGGCGTAGGCCGCACGGCTCCCGCCGAGTCCACACTCGGTGGGGTCACCCGGCCGCTTGCGCACCGAACCCGCCCCGAAGTACAACGCAGTCTTTCCGAAGGTCGTCACAAACGCACCGACCACCACTTCGCCGCAATGTCGCGCCAGAAACAATTGGCCGCGACCGGACTGCTCGTACCGCTGGAAGACGGCGGTGGTCGTCGCCAGGCTCGGTATGTGAAATCTGCCTCCGCTGGTCGCGTCGAGCATCTCGTACAGCACTCGACAGTTGTCGTCGGTCGCCGGCACGCGATCGACGACGACGAACTCGCGGGCGGCGCGACGAATCGACTTCCGCGCGCGCTTCTTGAACCGGGCCTGCACATCGTGTTCAGAGCCTCGCAAGTCGACGAGCACCGTGCTGTCGTCGAGCCATGTCGGGGTGCGTCTCAACCCTGCTGCGCGAAGCGCCATCTCATCGTTTGCGTTCGCTCTGAGCTGGGTGCGTAATCGCACCGCGGTGATCCCGTGTCGCGCTCCGAATGCTGCTACCTCACGCGCGGCAGCGATCAGGTCATGGACGTCGGCAACCGGCGGTCCGATCAGCACCCACAGGGGACCTGACACCGGAACTCGGACTTGAAAAGCAATGACTGCAAAACCGCCCACGATCAGGTAGACGGGCGTCCCCCCGCCCACGACCATGCCGGCGATATTGTCGCTTCCGCGATAGACGTTGCCCTCGTCCGGACTTCGTAGGATCAACTCGTCCCAACGCCGAATCTCGTCGGCGTCGGCGAACCGTACGTCTGAGGCCGTCTGGGCAGCCCCCGACCGACGCGCTCGGCGTGTGTTGCCGAGGTCGTGGCGAACGGGCGGGGTCGCGCGGACGACGCTCACGGCGTCCACCACCCGGACGAGACGTCACAGACAAATGCACTGCGGCCCCACCGGCATCCCGGTTGTGGCACTTGGTTGTCGGTCATGAGATCGAACGCCCTTCGGGTAGCTCCCCGCGGCGTCAACCGCGGACAGGACTGCCCGACCCTGAATGAATCTTACCGCTCAGGGGGTCGTTTGATCAGACGACGTGCTGACGATCAGCTGTTACCTACTGCAATGGCGATGGAGATGAAGAAGTAGAGGACCCAGCCGACGACGAATACGTACCCCAGGATGAGTCCGGCCAGAGCAAGACCCTCACCGCTCTCGGCCCCGCCACTGTTCTTGACCTGGCTCAGGCCGATGTGCCCCAGGATGATCGCGATGATCGACGTGACGCAGAAGAACGGGAGCAATCCGCACACAAGCGCGGCGATGGCGAGCCCGTTGGTGCGTTGCCCGGCCACCGGAAGTTGTTGGGGGTAGCCCGGCTGACCGAACTGCTGGTGCCCAACCCCCTGGTTCGGCGGGCCGTAGCCAAATCCCGGTGCAGGGTACTGACCGGCGTAGGGATCATAGGTCTGGCCGTAGGCGGGCGGCGGCGGGTATGCCTGCTGCGGGTATCCCCCGTTGTCATATCCGCCGCTGTCCTGACCGCTACTCCCGTCTTTGTTCAGATCCGGCCGGTAGGCCTGCGTCGGGTCGTATGGATCGCTCATGTCGAAAACCTTTCGGGTGGTCGAGTCGGAGGGTCGACCATAGGCAGATCTGGCCGACATTAGTGTGCCCGCCGCTGAGCGGTCTGTAATTCGAACAGATGACGAACTGCCGCGACATCGCAGACGAGTACGTTTTCCCCATGGACTGGTCCGCTTTGCCTTCCTCGGGCGTGGTCTCTCTCACCGGTGTCGGCGTCGCCGCCATCGCACTGGCCCTCGACGACCTACCCGATGACGCACCTGCTGTCCTGCTGACACGCGTGGATCAGATCAGCGGAGCATCCCAGGTGATCGACGACCTGATCGGCCGCCTCGAACGCATCGCCTACGACCTCTACCCGGCCTGGCTCCCGGGCGCAGAGGTGTCGCCGAGGCGAAGCACGATCGACCGGGTCGCCGCCCGCTCCCTGGCCGCAACCATGGCCGAATCGTCGCCCCACTACCGTCCGTTCCTCATGGACCTGACCACCAATGCCGTTGCCGCGCACGGCAGCGGCGTGTCGTCGGATCTGTCGCAGAAGTACACCTCGGGCACTCTCATGGCCGGGCTCGTGCGGGTGATCTCGGAGAGCTTCGCCCGGGACGCCGTCGTACTCGCCCTCTACCCTGCCGCTGTGTCCACCGCCGCGCAGCAGCAGCAGCTGGCAACCGCGTGCGACTGGTTGGCAACCTACGTCGGCGTCTGGCTGCTCGACGACATCACGTCTCCGCTCGACCGTTACCCGATCCGGAGCCTCGAACCCGGCGATGCCCAGGTGGCAGATGAACAACCCTGGACCCTTCCCGCTCTGACCTTCCCTCCCCTCGCCGGGCGGCCGCATCCATCGAGCACCGCAGAGGGGAAGCTCGAATCGCACCTCGCCCGGCAGCATTGGGCGGGGAGCCGACGGTGGAACCAGCGAGTGCCGACCGGCGATCTCGCGCCGTATGTGAGAGCGGATCTCCTCTGGCCGGAGGCCTCGCTCGTAGTGGAGATCGACGGCGCCGACCACCGGACCGCCGCGAAGTACGCGGACGACCGCCGACGCGATGTCGCACTGCAACTGGCCGGGTACACGGTCGTCCGATTCACCAACGAACAGGTACTGAGCGACACCCCCCGTGTTGCGGACATAATCGAGAGGCTGCGTTTTGACCGCTTGGCTGCAAAGGAGCTCCCGTGACCACTTCGGACCTCACCGGTACGGAGATGATCGTCTTACTCGTCTTGATGGCTGAAGCACGTGGCCTCACCAACGCCGAGATCAAGGAGCGTGGGCCCGAACTCCGTGCCACCCCGTCCCGAAAGAAGCTGAACGAACTGGGACTCATCGAGAGCGACACCTCCGCGCGACCCCACCGGCACGCACTGTCCGATCGCGGATGGGCCCGGTGCAACGAACTCCTCGGAACGCAGCCGCCGGCCGGAACCACCCCGCAGGGCAAAGCGCTGTTCACCGTGCTGGCGGGGCTCGGACGCCATCTTCACACCAGCGACCTGCGTCTGGCTGACGTGTTCGCGCCGCCCCAAGACCCGGTGGTTGTCGACGAACCCGTCCCCGACGCCGCCGCCCAGCTCGAGCCTGCCGTTGACATCCGAATTGTCGAGGCCTACAGATCCCTGGCGGCCAAACCCGGAGCGTGGGTATCTCTCCGGCGACTTCGGCCGGCCCTCGGGGACATCGAGCGAGATGTTCTCGACGACGCTCTGAGATCGCTCTACACCCGGCCGGGGATCACGCTGATCCCAGAAGAGAACCAGAAGTCGTTGACCCCGGAAGATCGCGCCGCTGCGGTGTCGATCGGCGGCCAGAACAAACACCTCATCTACGTGGAGACCGTGTGACCTCGACATCCCCGCTCGAAGCTCTGGCCGTAGCTCGCAGTGGCTTCTCGAACTCCGCCCATACCCGCGACGACGTATGGGTCTCCAACAACGACATTCACGTCAACGGACTTCACTCCAAAGCCTGGCGTGCCATCGAACGTGCTGTCGCCGACGCGCAAGAGAGCCGAGGACCGAGTCCGCTCGGGGTAGTGCTGCAGGGTCCTGCAGGTTCGGGCAAGACGCACCTTCTCGGACAGGTGCGCGAATACGTCCAGGCCAAGGACGGCTACTTCATCATGCTCGATCTCCTGGACCCGAGCGACTTCTGGCGGACGCTGCTCAGTTCACTCCTCGACTCGTTGAACCGGCAGATCGAACCACCGGTCGACAAGACCCAACTGCACGAAGTCATGCGGAAACTGGCTGACCTTGCCGGCACCACCCGCAGTGCGCGGCGCGCGATCTCCGGTGACACGACCATCACTCCGGAAGTCCTGGACGAGTTCGTCAACGGGCTGCGCAAGCCCCTCCCCGCGCTCATTCGTAGCCACCACGCCACCCTCCGCGCTCTCGTTCTCACCGCAGCCCCGAACTCGCGCCTCAACGATCTGGGTATCGCGTACCTGGAGAACAACATCGAGGAGATCGAGTCGGCGGACCGGGACGAGTGGCACTTGCCCCCACGAGCGATGCCTCACGACCAGACCGTCCGCGCCATCTCCGAGTTCATGGCCGCCACCGGGCCGTCGGTTTTGGCGATCGATCAGATCGACACACTTGTTGCGCAATCGCGCTCGAGCACGGACGCCTCGGCCACGGATTCCTACGCCAACTCGATCATCGACCTCTTGGCGCACGGTCTGATGTCAGTCCGTGAGGTGCTGTTGCGCACAGTCTGTGTGATCTCCTGCCTGCCGAAGATCTGGACGATCATCGAATCTCAGGCGACCAGCACAGTCCAAGATCGATTCCGAGCGAACTTCGTCCTCGAAGGACTACCCGACGGCGCTTTCGCCCGCGCGCTTGTCGAACGCCGCCTATCGAAAGCCCTTGCGAAGTCGAACTTCACGCCGCCGTACGCCACCTGGCCGGTCAAGGATCAAGCATTCACTCAGGCATCTGAGCTCAACGCGCGCCTGCTGATCAAGCGCATCGACCGCCACATCAACGACTGTCTCGACAACGACGAAGTGATTGAGCTGGAATCGCTGGTCGATCAGCCGAAGACTGTCGTAGACGCTCCACACCGCCCCAAGATCGTTGACCGCAATGAGGCACCCGCCGGTGACCTGGACGAGGTCTACCAGCGGCACATTCGAAACGCCATCACAGCGCCCGTCGTAGACCCGAAGAAGGAAGACGACCTCGTCCCCGATCTGCTGAATGCGGGACTTCGGGCCTGGGCAATCGAAGCTGGCTCCGACGCTTTCGAGATCGATCCGGTCGGCGGCCAGTTCCGACTGCATGCGCGTCTGCGGCTGACACTCGACTCCGAAATCGACGACGAACAGCACTGGGCCTTCCGCGCCATCTCATCGCCCAATGCCGTTGCGGTGCAATCACGTCTGCGCAATGCCGCAATCGAAGCCGGCCTCGACGCCAACGTCTCTCGACGCCAACTGTTCATCCTCCGGAACATCGATTGGCCGAGCGGCCCGAAGACAGCGCAGATCGTCAGCGAGTTCACCGCCAACGGTGGCCAGGTACTGTCCCTGTCCACGGACGACATCTCGAAACTCAGTGCTCTGAACGAGATGCTGAAGAAGATGCCCGGCGGTCTGGACAGCTGGCTCCAGGAGCGCAAACCCGCTCATGACATCGAGTTCCTGAGTGCCGCCCTGGGCACAGCCGGCGACGAGGTGGACGCGCCGCTCGACGTCGTCGAGCCGCCGGTCTCACCAACGGAAGAGTCTGCGCCCGAACCGTACACACCTGCGGTATCACCCGCGCCCGCGTCGGCCGAGTTGTCCGCAGAGACCACCGCCGAGATCCCGGTGATCGATGCCGAGCAACCGTCCTCCCCTGTCGCCGCGTCGACTCCCCCATCAACGAGTATCCGACTGGGTGTTGCGCGGTCGGGACGGGAGGCCACCGTCGAACTCGAGGCCCTCCGCAAACACACGGCCATCTTCGCCGGATCGGGTTCCGGAAAGACAGTGATGATCCGCCGGCTCATCGAAGAGTGCGCCCTGCAGGGTGTTTCGGCGATCGTCCTCGATCCCAACAACGACCTCGCCCGGTTGGGGACCGCGTGGCCCCAAGCTCCGTCGGCATGGACGGGCGACGATGCCGCCAAAGCCGCCGACTACATCGCAAACGTCGAAACCGTCATCTGGACGCCACGGCTCAGCGGCGGTCGCCCGCTGAGTTTTCAGCCCCTCCCAGATTTCGTCGCCGTCCAGGAGAACCCGGACGAGTTCGACTTGGCCGTCGACGCAGCAGTGTCTGCGTTGAAACCCTATGCCGGGGTCAGCGGCACGAAAGCGTCGCTCCAAGAAGCCATTCTCAAGCGTTCGATGGCGCTGTACGGTCGGCAAGGCGGCGGCTCACTCGCCGGGTACGTCGCTCTGCTGTCGGAGATGACGGACGACATGAGTGGTCTGACCGATACCGAGAAGCTCGCGGGCATCTTGGCCGAGAATCTCAAGGCCGCGATGATCATCAACCCGATGTTGGGCGGTGGTGGGACACCCGTCGACCCCTCGGTCCTGCTCACGCCTACGGCCGGCAAGCGCGCCCGGATCTCGGTGATCAGCCTCATCGGTCTCCCCGACGAAGGCAACCGCCAGGGATTCGTGAATCAGCTCGAGCTCGCCTTGTTCGCCTGGATCAAGAAGAACCCGGCAGGCGATCGCCCGCTCGGCGCGTTGTTCGTCATGGACGAGGCCCAGACTCTGGTTCCGTCGGGCCGAGTCACACCGTGCACACGAAGCACAGTTGCACTGGCGTCTCAAGCGCGGAAGTACGGACTGGGCCTGGTGTTCGCCACCCAAGCACCCAAAGGCATCGACGCCAAGATCGTCGGCAATGCCTCCACGCAATTCTTCGGCCGCCTCAACACACCGGTGCAGATCAACGCTGCGAACGAGATGGCCTCCGCAAAGGGCAGCCGAATCAACGACATCGGGCGCCTCGGAACCGGCGAGTTCTACGTCGCCCCCGATGGCGCGTCGTTCCAGAAGGTGAACACCCCAATGTGCCTGAGCTACCACCCCGCCTCCCCCCTCTCCGACGAGGAAGTCCTGGCCCTTAGCCGGGAATAGGAACTTTCGAAGCAAATCGATCGAGATGGAGGTCAACGTGAGCGATGAACCACTCACCGCAGAGGAACGCGCAGAACTGAAACGTCTAAGGGCTCAGAACGATGCGTTAGCCAAGAAGCTCGAACAGAACGAAAAAGCGCTTGAGATCATGGAAACCGCACGCCAGAAGCTGTTACGACTTCGTGGCGAGTCGGACAGTGAAGGCGACACTCGCTGATTTACACCATATTCGTCCCGTAGAGGGGCCGCCGAGGGTTATATGCCCTCGGTGACACCAGATGGGACCGAATGTGGTGAAAACAAAAGCGGCCCGCCCCCGGTGAAGGGAACGGGCCGCTTGAGGTGTCGAACTTCTACTTGGCCTTCTCGAGGACCTCGACCAGACGCCAGCGCTTGGTGGCGCTGGTCGGGCGGGTCTCCATCAGACGAACGCGGTCGCCGATACCGGCGGTCTCGTTCTCGTCGTGGGCCTTGACCTTGCTGGTGGTGCGGATGATCTTGCCGTAAAGCGGGTGCTTCACACGATCTTCCAGCTCGACCACGATGGTCTTCTGCATCTTGTCCGAGACGACGTACCCGATCCGCTCTTTGCGGCTCGCACGCTCCTCGGTGGTGGACGTTTCTGTCACCTTCTGGTCCTCACTCATGCGTCGTCACCGTCCTTTGCTTCAGGTCCGGCGGCCAGGCCGAGCTCGCGTTCCCGCATGACGGTGTACACGCGCGCGATTTCGCGACGCACGGTACGCAGCCGGCGGTTGTTGTCGAGCTGACCGGTGGCCATCTGGAACCGAAGGTTGAACAGCTCTTCCTTCGACTCACGCAAACGTTCGACCAGTTCTTCGTCGTTGAGCTCACGGAGCTCAGCGGCGGCGATTCCGATTGACATCAGAACAGCTCCTCTCTGGTCACGATGCGGGTCTTGATCGGGAGCTTGTGCTGTGCGCGACGCAGGGCCTCGCGAGCAGTCTCCTCACTGGGGTAGCTCATCTCGAACAGGATGCGACCGGGCTTGACCGGGGCAACCCACCACTCGGGCGAACCCTTACCGGAACCCATGCGGGTCTCGGCAGGCTTCTTCGTCAGCGGGCGGTCGGGGAAGATGTTGATCCACACCTTGCCGCCACGCTTGATGTGCCGGTTGATGGCAATACGAGCTGACTCGATCTGACGGTTGGTGATGTAGGCGGCTTCCAGAGCCTGGATGCCGTAGTCACCGAACGTCACCTTGGTGCCGCCCGTGGCCTGACCCTTCAGGCTGGGGTGGTGCTGCTTGCGGTGCTTGACCCGACGAGGGATCAACATGCCTCAGCCCTCCTGGTTCTCGGCCTGCGCGGGCGCAGGCGTGGTAACTGGAGCGTCGGCTGCCGCGGGTGCATCCGCAGTTGCGGTGGCCGCACGTCCAGCTTCGGTGCTGGTCGCTGTGGTGCCCGACGAACCGCTCCGCTTCGGACGTGCGGGGCGACGCGGACGACGGTCATCTCCGGCGGGAGCAGCGGCCGAGGACAGAGCCTCGCGCTTGCCACCGACGATGTCGCCCTTGTAGATCCAGACCTTCACGCCGATACGGCCGAAGGTGGTCTTGGCCTCGTACAGGCCGTAGTCGATGTCAGCGCGCAGGGTGTGCAGCGGCACACGGCCTTCGCGGTAGAACTCGCTACGGCTCATCTCCGCACCGCCGAGACGACCCGAGCACTGGACCCGGATTCCCTTGACGTTGGGCTGACGCATGGCCGACTGGATGGCCTTACGCATTGCCCGGCGGAAAGCCACGCGGTTGCTGAGCTGCTCTGCGACACCCTGTGCCACCAGCTGAGCTTCCGACTCGGCGTTCTTGACCTCGAGGATGTTGAGCTGCACCTGCTTGCCGGTCAGCTTCTCCAGGTCGCCACGGATCCGGTCGGCCTCGGCGCCGCGGCGACCGATGACGATGCCCGGACGGGCGGTGTGGATGTCGACGCGAACCCGGTCACGGGTGCGCTCGATCTCCACCTTGGCGATGCCGGCGCGCTCGAGGCCGGTGGCCAGGAGCTTGCGGATGGCAACATCCTCTTTCACGTACTCCGCGTACTGCTTGTCTGCGTACCACCGGGACTTCCAGTCCGTGGTGATACCGAGACGGAAGCCGTGCGGGTTGATCTTCTGGCCCACTACTGAGCTCCCTTCCGGCGGTTGCGGCTGGTGGCCGCACCCTTGTCGGCGATGCTCTCGACGACGACGGTGATGTGGCTGGTCCGCTTACGGATCCGGAACGCACGCCCTTGGGCACGCGGACGGAACCGCTTCATGGTCGGTCCCTCGTCGGCGAACGCCTGTGCCACCACGAGGGTGCGACGGTCGAGGTCGAGGTTGTTCTCCGCGTTGGCCACAGCGCTGGCGAGCACCTTGGCAACCGGCTCGCTCGCGGTCTGCGGAGCGAACTGCAGGATGTCGAGGGCCTCGTCCACGTTCTTGCCGCGAACCAGATCGATGACACGACGCGCCTTCATCGGCGTGACGCGAACGAACTTCGCGGTTGCCTTGGCGGTCGGATTCGTTGTTTCAGTACTCATGATTACCGGCGCTTCGCTTTCCGGTCGTCCTTGATATGACCTTTGAAGGTACGGGTCGGCGCGAACTCGCCGAGCTTGTGACCAACCATCGACTCCGAGACGAACACCGGCACGTGCTTGCGACCGTCATGGACGGCGAAGGTGTGTCCGATGAAGTCCGGAATGATGGTGGAACGACGTGACCAGGTCTTGATGACCTGCTTGGTGCCCTTTTCGTTCTGAACATCGACCTTGCCCAACAGGTGGTCGTCGACGAACGGGCCCTTCTTGAGGCTGCGTGGCATTCTCTAACTCCCTCCTGGGTTATCGCTTGTTCTTGCCGGTGCGGCGGCGGCGGACGATGAGCTTGTCGCTCGGCTTGTTCTTGCGGGTGCGGCCCTCGGGCTTGCCCCACGGGCTGACCGGGTGGCGTCCACCGGAGGTCTTGCCCTCGCCACCACCGTGCGGGTGGTCGACCGGGTTCATCACGACACCACGGACGGTCGGGCGCTTGCCCTTCCACCGCATACGGCCGGCTTTACCCCAGTTGATGTTGCTCTGCTCGGCGTTGCCCACCTCGCCGACGGTGGCGCGGCAGCGCACGTCGACTCGACGGATCTCACCGGACGGCAGACGCAGCGTGGCGTAGGCGCCTTCCTTACCGAGCAGCTGAGCGCCGGCTCCGGCGGAACGAACCAGCTTGGCGCCGCCACCCGGACGGAGCTCGATCGCGTGGATCTGAGTACCGGTCGGGATGTTGCGGAGCGGCAGGTTGTTGCCGGGCTTGATGTCGGCGTTGGGGCCGCTCTCCACCACTGCGCCCTGGCCGAGGCCCTTGGGTGCAACGATGTAGCGCTTCTCACCATCGACGTAGTGCAGCAACGCGATCCGCGCAGTGCGGTTGGGGTCGTACTCGATGTGAGCGACCTTGGCGTTGATGCCGTCCTTGTCGTGGCGACGGAAATCGATGAGGCGGTAGGCCCGCTTGTGGCCGCCACCCTTGTGACGAGTCGTGATACGTCCGTGGGCATTTCGACCGCCGCGACCATGCAGCGGGCGAACCAGCGACTTCTCCGGGGTGTCACGAGTGACCTCCGCGAAATCCGCGCCGGAAGCGCCACGACGACCAGGAGTCGTCGGCTTGTACTTACGAATAGCCATGAGTCTTCTTGTCCTCTACTTCTTCTGAGTCCGGGCGGCGGTCAGCCGACCGGGCCTCCGAAGATCTCGATGGGCTTACTGTCGGCTGCCAGGGTCACGATCGCGCGCTTGGTGTCCTTGCGCTTGCCGTAGCCGGCGCGGGTGCGCTTGCGCTTGCCCTGCCGGTTCGCGGTGTTCACGCTCGTGACCTGCACACCGAAGATCTCTTCGATGGCGATCTTGATCTGGGTCTTGTTCGACTCCGGATGCACGAAGAACGTGTATACGTTGTCCTCGATCAGTCCGTAGGACTTCTCGGAGATCACCGGGGCCAAGATGATGTCGCGTGGGTTTGCCTGAACGGTCATGTTTCTCAGGCCTCCTTCTGCTCTTTGGAAGCACCGTCGATGAACGTGCCCAGTGCCTCACGGCTGAAGACGACCTCGTCCGCATCGAGCACGTCGTAGGTGTTCAGCTGATCCGGCGCAATCGGCAGGACGTGCTGCAGGTTCTGCACGCTCTTCCAGGCTGCGATGTCCTCGCGGCCCACGACGAGCAGGAACTTGCGGCGATCCGACAGTTCCGCGAGGAACTGACGAGCCGTCTTGGTGGACGGATCCTGTCCGGCGACCAGCTCGGTGATCACGTGGATGCGCTCGTTGCGTGCCCGGTCCGAGAGGGCTCCGCGCAGGGCGGCGGCCTTCATCTTCTTGGGGGTGCGCTGGCTGTAGTCACGCGGCTGCGGGCCGTGTACGACGCCACCACCGGCGAACTGGGGTGCCCGGGTCGAACCCTGACGGGCGCGGCCGGTTCCCTTCTGGCGGTAAGGCTTCGCACCGCCACCACGGACCTGGGCCCGTGTCTTGGTGGCGTGGGTGCCCTGACGTGCGGCGCCCTGCTGCGCGACGACGACCTGGTGCATCAGCGAGATGTTCGCCGGTGCATCGAAGATCTCGGCAGGCAGTTCGACGGTGCCGTCGGTCTTGCCGCCGAACACCTTCACGTCGACCGTGCGGGTCTGCTGCTTTTCAGTGTTGACGCTCACTGGCTATGCACCACCCTTCATTGCGTCGCGAACGATGACAATGGCGCCCTTGCGACCGGGGATCGCTCCCTTGATCAGCAGGAGGCCGGACTCGGCATCCACCTTGTGAACCTTGAGGTTCTGGGTGGTGACCTTGTCGTTGCCCATCCGGCCGGCCATCCGCATGCCCTTGAACACGCGACCGGGGGTGGCGCAACCGCCGATGGATCCGGGCGAGCGGTGCACGCGGTGCACGCCGTGGCTCGCGCCCAGGCCCTTGAAGCCGTGACGCTTCATGACACCGGCGAAGCCCTTGCCCTTGGAGGTGCCGGTCACGTCGACCAGCGCACCGTCGGCGAAGATCTCGGCCGTCAGTTCCTGGCCCACCGTGTACTCGGACACGTCGTGGACGCGGATCTCGGACACGTGCCGCCGCGGGGTGACCCCGGCCTTGGCGAACTGTCCGGCGACTGGCTTGGTGACCTTGCGCGGATCGATGGCACCGTAGGCGAGCTGCACGGCGGTGTAGCCGTCGGTCTCTTCGGTACGGATCTGGGTGATCACGTTGGGTCCGGCCTTGACGACGGTCACCGGGATCACCCGGTTGTCTTCGTCGAAGACCTGGGTCATCCCGAGCTTCGTGCCCAGGATTCCCTTCACATTTCTCTGAGTCATCTGTTAAATCCCGCCACTCACTGGATGTTGACGTCGACGCTGGCCGGCAGATCGATGCGCATCAGGGCGTCAACGGTCTTCGGCGTGGGATCGAGGATGTCGATCAGTCGCTTGTGTGTACGCATCTCGAAGTGCTCGCGCGAGTCCTTGTACTTGTGCGGCGAGCGGATGACGCAATACACGTTCTTTTCGGTGGGCAACGGCACAGGGCCGACCACGCGTGCACCCGTACGGGTCACGGTTTCAACGATCTTCCGCGCCGACGCGTCGATCGCCTCATGGTCGTAAGCCTTGAGCCGGATGCGGATCTTTTGTCCCGCCACGCTGTGTCCTCTTCCGTCATTTTCGGCTGCACAGATGAACACCTCGTGGTCGCGACGCAGTGGCCGCACCCTCGTGACCATTACCTCGCGGTGGTGATCGACGCTGTTCATCTGTCATTGTTCAAAGCCCGCTTGCGCGAGCCGTTCGTACATGCCCGCCGAGGCGGGCCTCCGGTCCACGCGCTCGGGCGTGTCGCGATCTCTACACACACGTACGCATACGCTTACCGCTTGTACCGGGTGCATCCTTGCGGACGCGGGGGTCTTGCTTGCATGTTGTGCGCCACGACGGATGCTCGAACCAGTTCGGAAACCGCTTGGTTCGTCCGGTGGTGCTCTCTGATCGACAGGCGCGTACAGCCCAGCTGCCGATCAGGGCAACCCGACAAGTATGCAACAGATCCGGCGTAGGTCCAAATTGCCCCGACCAGCAGCAATCTTGCGCCGGATCCGCACAGTCTCTTCACAACATCTGCGCTGACCGTCGACATTCCGAAGCTAACGTCGCCTTCATGACCTCACAGCCATCCGGGGATCGACCTCCGTCCGTGTTGATCGTGGACGACGAGCCCTTGATCAGGACCTCGATCGCCGATCGGATGCGGGCAGAGGGGTTCGAGGTGGACACCGCCGACTCCGGCCCCGCCGCAGTGGCGCGGCATTCCGAGAGCAGGCCCGATGTGGTGATCCTCGACCTCATGCTCCCGGGTATGGACGGATTGGAGGTCTGTCGCCGGATCCAGTCGCAGTCGCCCACACCGGTCCTGATGCTCACCGCCCGGTCCGGGGAGACCGACCTGGTCATCGGGCTCGGCGTCGGGGCCGACGACTACCTGTCGAAGCCCTTCTCCATGCGCGAGCTCGTCGCACGGACCCGGGCGCTGCTGCGGCGGGCCGAGCGCTACGGGGCACCTGAGCCCGAGGCAGCCGGCGAGCCCCCGGCAGCCCAGGTGGTCGGAGACCTGCAGATCGATCATTCCGCCCGCCAGGTCGTCGTCGATGGGGCGCCGGTTCATCTCACGCGGACCGAGTTCGATCTCCTTGCATCCTTGGCGCGGCACCCGGGCGCGGTGCTCAGCCGCACCCAGTTGCTCGAGACCGTCTGGCAGTGGCCGAGCGCCGGGGAGACCCGGACCGTCGACTCCCACGTCCGATCACTGCGGCAGAAGGTCGGAGCCCACCGGATCCGAACCGTCCATGGCATCGGTTACGCACTCGAGGGCGGCAGGCCATGACGCTCGACTTCCCGCGTCCTCTCGATGCGTTGCACTCGTTCAAGTTCAAGACCGCGGTGGTCGTCGGCTCTGCACTGACCCTCTCCAGCGTCTCGTTCTGGGTCACCGCCCAATGGCAGTTCAGGTATGCCCTGCTCGTGGCCCTGCTCGTGGCATTCCTGGTGACGCTGGTACTCGCCCACGGCATGACGTCGCCGCTACGCGAGATGACCGGAGCCGTGCGGCGGATGTCGCGGGGCGACTACACAGTGCGCGTGCGCGCAACGTCGAAGGACGAGATCGGGACGTTGGCCACCGCGTTCAACCAGATGGCCGACGACCTCGCCGACGAGGACAAGTACCGCCGTGAGGTGATCGGCAACGTCGCTCATGAGCTGCGCACCCCCGTCGCGGCGCTCCACGCCGTCCTCGAGAACCTTGTCGACGGGGTGAGCGCACCCGATCAGGACACCCTGGAGCTGACCCTGTCGCAGACCGATCGTCTGGGCCGTCTGATCAACGAGCTGCTCGACCTCTCGCGGGTGGAGGGCGGTGTCGCCCAGCTCGACGTCGCACCGATGAACGTCCTGCGTTTCGCCGCCGATGCAGTCGCCGAATGCATGTTGCGATCGCGCCAGGAGATCAGGTTCGAGACCGACATCCCGCCCGACCTCACCCTTGTCGCCGACCAGGCTCGGCTGCACCAGGTGCTGGCCAATCTGCTCGACAACGCCGCCCGCCACTCCCCGCCCGGCGGTGTGGTTCGGGTCGTCGGGCGGCAGGACCTGAATGTGATCGTCCTCGAGGTCGCCGATCAGGGCCCGGGCATCGCGCCCGCCGAACGAACGCGGATTTTCGACCGGTTCACCCGCGGCGGGTCTCGAGACGGCGGCACCGGGCTGGGTCTGGCGATCGCCCAGTGGGTCATCAACCTCCACAGCGGCGAGATCGCGGTCGTCGACGACTCCGGTGGATGCCGGATCAGGATCCGCCTGCCGGTTCGCGCCGTGCGCTGACCCCTTCTCCTTCCAACACGCTCATCATCACCCACGAGAGGCGATACCCCATGCCCAAAATCCTTTTGCCCCAGGCTCCTCCGGTCTCACTGGAGAAGAAGGTCCCACGCAACTCCAGGATGACGGTGTCCGCCGCACTTCCAGGCGCAGCACCGTCGAGGGTGCTCGCGGTGGTTGCTCTCGTCGCCCTCGTCACACCCATGCTGCTGCCGTCATCACTCGTCGGGATCGGCATCGTGCTCATCGGGATCACGGTGTTCGCAGCGTTGTTCGTCGGCTCACCGCAGCGTCCGACTCCCCCGCAACTACTCGCCGCCGCAGCCATTCTGGCACTGCTGATGGTTGCCGGGTGGCGTAGTGCCGAATGGCTGTCGGGGTGGTGCATCCTGCTCGCCGCCCTCGCGACAGGCGTGCTGCTGATCGATGGCCGCTCGATCCGCGACATGGCATTCACGCTCGCCGCGCCGATCGTGTTGTCTCTGGGCACGATCAGCTGGCTGTACCGCGGTGTGGCGACGGCACGCACCGACAAGCCGATCAAGAACCTCGGGACGATCATCCGGGTGGGTGCGACGACAGCCGTCCTGCTGGTGGTCTTCGGTGCGCTCTTCGCCGGGGCCGACGCCACGTTCGCGGCACTGTTGAGCACCCTCGCACCAGACCTGGGCGACGCAAGCGTCGGCCCAAACATCGTTCTGGGAGTGCTGATCTCCGCATTCACCGCCCTCGGGTGCTATCTCAGGTTCGCGGAGCCGCAGGTGGCGCCGCGGCCTCGCCGCCCACTCGGTGACGCGTGGACGTGGGCTGTCCCGACCGGCACCGTGCTGGCGCTCTACGTGGCCTTTCTGCTCACTCAGGCCCGGGCGATGTTCGGTGGCGACGACTACGTCCAGCGCACGTCGGACCTGACCTACGCCGAATACGCGCGGTCCGGATTCTGGCAGCTCTTCGCGATCACCGCTCTGACGATCGTGGTGGTGTCGATCGGCTGGCAGCGAGCAGATCGGAACACAGCGGGCCGTAGAGCCCTGGCGCGGACGATCCTCGGCGGGCTCTGCCTGTGCGCGCTGGCGGTCGTGGCGTCGGCATTGCACCGGATGGATCTGTACATGGACGCCTTCGGCGCCACCCGGCTCCGCGTGAGCGTCCTGGCCGCCGAACTGTGGCTCGGCGCGATCCTCGTCGTCTTGATCGCCGCAGGCATCGGCCTGGGTGCGCGCCATCTCCCCCGCGTCATCGGCGTCCTGACCATCGCTGCCGCGCTGAGCTTCGCCGTCTACAACCCCGACCACCGGATCGCGCAGGCAAATGTGGACCGGTTCGAGAAGACCGGAAAGATCGACCTCGGGTATCTGTCCCAGCTCTCCCCGGATGCGACCGGAGCGCTCCTCGAGTTGCCCGCCGACCTCCGCCGCTGCGTGCTCCGGGCCATTGCCCGGGACGTGCGCGCCGACAGCGGTCCCATGGATGCCAACATCGGGCGCGCACAGGCGAAAGAGCAGCTCGAGGGCCTGCGACTCGCCTCGGTGGGCACATTCTCAACCTGCGCACCGAGGTAACTTACCGGGCAGTAAGATCAAGGCCCATGACCATCACCAGCGCTCCGTCCAGCCCCACCTATCGCTTCCGGCAGAAGCTGCCGGCAGGGCGACTCGGAGCCGCCCTCTTCTCTGTGGGCATGTGCGTTCGGGTCCCCTACTTCGCGACGATCCTGCCCTACGTCAAGACGATGGAACCCGGGTATTGCGAGGTCACCGCACCGAAATGGTTCGGCATCCGCAATCACCTGGGAACCTTCCACGCGATCGCGGCGTGCAATCTGGCCGAGACCGCCATGGGGATGCTGATGGAGGCAACCGCCCCCACCACCCATCGATGGATTCCGAAGGCGATGACAACCCGGTACCTGACCAAGGCGAAGACCGGATTGCGCGCGGTGGCGACGATCGCCGAGCCGATCGAGTGGGCGGAGATCACCGAGGGCCGCGAGGTGATCGTGAACATCGCCATCACCGACCAACGCGGTGTCGAGGTCGTGCACTGTGACATCACCACCTGGGTGACTCCGGCGTAGCAGGGGTACGCGCGCACTCGACGGGCCGAGTGCCGGGATTGGGCCTACGCTTTCTGCACATCGTCGTCGCCCGATCGCGCAGAGGAAGTCGTGCCACCTCCCCACCCCCATCGCCCGCTGGTCTCCTACCTGAACGGCGAGCGTTCCGGCAGCGCACACGCGAGCGTGCTCGGCGAACTGAGGCGGGTCATCCTCGACGGCAGCGCCGCACCGGGCTCGCCCATTCCGGTCGGCGACGTGGCCGACCTGTTCGGCATCAGCGCGATCCCGGTCCGCGAGGCGCTCAAGACACTCATCGGCGAGGGGTTGGTGGGCCACCGGACCGGCGGCGGGTATTTCGTCGCCCAGCTGACCTTGACCGAACTGCGGGAGATCTACTTCGTCCGGGGCGTGCTCGAACAGGCGGCGCTGGGACGCGCCTGCGAACTGGCGACCGACGCTGACCTCGACCGGGCACGCGCCGAACACGAAGCTCTCCAAGAGGCGACGATCGCCGGCGATCACCGGGCCTATCACGTACATTCCCGTCGGTTTCACCAAGCGCTCGCGAATCCCTGCGGAATGCACCGGTTGCTGAACATGTTCGATTCCACCTGGGACATCACCGAGCCGTTCCAGGTGATGCAGGGCGCCACCGGCCCCACGCAACTGCAGCTGCACGGCGACCACGAGAAGATGATCGACGCGATGGCCCGCCGGGACCCGGCTGAACTCATCGCCGTGGCCAAGGCCCACCATCTGCGGCTGGAGTCCGTCATCATCGAGACCGCGGCAGAACTCAATGTCGCCGGCGAGGACCCTGCCACCGCTTAGGGCCTGAATACAAACGGGCGAAATCGCCACTCGCGCAGAATATATTCTGCGAATATATCCGGTTCCCTGCACTTGTCGCGGGCAATTTGTTACGCATGTAATCAGCGGGCAACATCGGAGACTTAGGTTTTTCTCAGCCACTGAAGAACCGGGCGACCGGTCCACATCAACAGCAGGGAAAGCCCATGACAGACGTCAAGACGTCGGGATCAGATCCCGAGGTACCGACAAGCCACAACAACGGTGCGGGCGAGAGCGTGATCAAGCTCAGCTACGACCAACGCCTGACCAACGAAGATCTCGCGCCATTGAAGAACCAGAGCTGGACCTGGTACAACATCTTCGCGTTCTGGATGTCAGACGTCCACAGCGTGGGCGGATATGTGTTCGCGGGCAGCCTGTTTGCGCTCGGTATCGCCGCCTGGCAAGTGCTGGTCGCATTGGTCATCGGCATCGTGATCGTCAACGTACTGTGCAACCTGGTCGCCAAACCATCACAGCAGGCGGGCGTACCGTACCCCGTCACGACCCGGGTGGCATTCGGCGTTCGCGGCGCGAATCTACCCGCGATCATTCGCGGCCTGATCGCCGTCGCCTGGTACGGAATCCAGACGTATCTGGCTTCCGTGGCATTCGGCTTGCTTGCACTCAAGTTCTGGCCGTCGCTCGAAAAGTACAGCGAGAGCGGCGATATGGCATTTCTCGGCCTGTCCCCGCTCGGCTGGGCCGGCTTCATGCTCATGTGGGTCCTACAGGCGGTCGTGTTCTGGAACGGCATGGAGACCATCCGCAAGTTCATCGACTTCTGTGGCCCCGCGGTCTATGTGGTGATGGTCATCCTCGCCGGTTACCTGATCTGGAAAGCCGGCTGGGACAACGTCAGCTTCGACCTCTCCGTCGGACCCAGCAAATCAGGCTGGGCATCGATCACCGCACTGATCTCAGCGATAGCCCTTGTGGTGTCCTACTTCTCGGGACCGATGTTGAACTTCGGCGACTTCTCTCGCTACGCCAAGACCTACGGCGACGTGAAGAAGGGCAACTTCTGGGGCCTGCCGGTGAACTTCCTGTTCTTCTCGATCCTCGTGGTCTGCACGGTGTCGGCCGGCGCCACCGTGATCGGCAAAGACGGCGAAGGCAACATCATCACCGACCCGGTGCACATCGTGGACAAGATCGACAACACCACCGCAGCGGTGCTCGGTGTGCTGACCTTCGCCATCGCCACCATCGGTATCAACATCGTCGCCAACTTCGTCTCCCCCGCATTCGACTTCTCGAATGTCGCGCCGACGAAGATCACCTGGCGCACCGGCGGAATGATCGCCGCCGTCGGCTCCATCCTGATCACGCCGTGGAACCTCTACAACAATCCCGACGCGATCCACTACACCCTCGACACCCTCGGAGCCGTCATCGGGCCGCTGTTCGGCATTCTGATCGCCGACTACTACCTGATCAAGAAGCAGAAGATCATCGTCGACGACCTGTTCACCATGGATGAGACGTCGACGTACTACTTCCGGGGCGGCGTCAACCCGGTCGCAGTCGTGGCCACCGTCGTGGGCGCGTTGATCCCGATCGGCGTCGTCATCTGGGGTACCGCGTACCAGGCGAGCTTCACCTGGTTCATCGGTGCCGCCATCGGATTCGTGATGTACATGGTCGGCATGAAGGTGCTGCCGAAAGAGTTCATCTACGGCACCCGCACGGCGACCGCAGCAGTCTGACAACTCTCCGATGATGGGGCCTCAGTGTGACTCTTGTGTTGCCGCTCTGGCGGTGGTTGGGTCCTGATCACCTGGTGTTTGGCTCTTGATGGGCCTACCGGCATCACCATCAAAGGGTGAGGTCTGGTCTCCAAAAGTTGTGCCAACACCAGGTGTGATGGACCGACCGATGTGGCTTGATAGGAGCGTGGCACCGCCCCCAACTGAGGATTGCCCACCGGCCGGCCCAACCGTCCCTGTCCCTGTTTCTGAATCAGGAGGCAACCACCATGGTTGTTGTTGGAGTCGATGTACACAAGTCCACTCACACATTCGTCGCCGTCGATTCCGTCGGCAAGAAGCTAGGCCACCTCACCTCTGCGGCCACCACCGAAGGGCACCACACAGCGATCAACTGGGCACTCACCGAGTTCGGTGGCGATCTGGTGTGGGGTATCGAGGACTGCCGGCAGATGTCGACCCGCCTCGAGCGCGACCTGCTCGGCGCCGGCCAGACCGCGGTGCGCGTACCCACCAAGTTGATGGCCCAAGCCCGCTCCAGCGCTCGCACCCGCGGCAAGTCAGATCCCATCGACGCCCTGGCCGTGGCGCGAGCGGTACTACGCGAACCGGACCTGCCCGCCGCTGGCGCCGACCCCCAATCCCGCGAGTTACGGCTCCTCGTCGACTACCGGGAAGTCGCTGTCGCCCAACGCACTGCGTCAATCAACCGACTGCTGTGGCGGGTCCATGAGATCAATCCCGCCTACGCTCCCAAACCCCGGTCGCTGAGCATGAACAAGCACCAAAAAATACTCGCCACCCATCTCGCGAACCACACCAGCCTCCTCGCCGACATCGCCCGCGCGGAACTCGACGACATCATCTCGCTGACAGCCCGGATCAACAAGCTCGCCACCGAGATCGGCAAGCGAGTACGCCAACTGGTGCCGACCTTGCTCGAGTTGCCCGGCTGTGCCGAACTGACCGCCGGCAAAATCGTCGGCGAAACCGCCGGCATCTCCCGCTTCCGCTCCGCCGACGCCTACGCCAGCTACGCCGGCACAGCACCCATCCCCGTCTGGTCCGGCAACAGCGCCGGCCGCGTGCGACTACCCCGACACGGCAACCGACAGCTCAATACCGCACTGCACCGCATCGCCCTGACCCAAATCCGCCTCGAAGACTCCGACGGCTACACCTACTACCGCAACCGCCTCGCCGCCAACGACACCAAAACTTCAGCCCTACGGTGCCTGCGACGACGACTCATCCGCACCGTCTACCAACGACTCACCACCGACGCCCACACGCACCCCGCACCGACCGAACAAGCCGCCGCTTGACATAGGAGCAACTT